>MFDN01000001.1 GCA_001776935.1 Candidatus Daviesbacteria bacterium RIFCSPLOWO2_01_FULL_39_23
ATCACCTCCTTAAGTTAGTTATTCTAACTTAGAAGTGTTACCGATGTATCTCAGCCTACTCACCGCCGTGCGCAATGACAATTTGTATGACATTTATGTGTGCGATCGTACAAGTAAATGTCAACAAAAAATCTACCATTAAGAGGATGCGGTTGGGCAAGCCAGGGATTAACCTGCCCAACCACTATTTAAAATAATAGTCCTTGTCCATTAAGGTCTATTAATAGGTATTTCTCTGCTGGTGGGTCTTTCGTAACCTGTTGGTTCTTCAAGACGAGACCCCACATCTACCCAAAGCCTTGTACCAGGGCTTAATTGTTGGCAGCCGATTCCTTTTCTATGTATTTCAATAGTTCGTGGATTGCCTGTTGCCAAAATAGATTGACTTAGATCTAGTTCAACTCTGCCACTGGAACCAGGAATCCCTTCCAGACAAATTCTTTTCCTACCGTAAATGTCACAATCGGAATCCAGTTTTCGTTGCAAAGGTTTTGTTTTTGGATTTAAATCTACTTCATTAAGAGTGATAATCCCTAAAGGTGTTTCGTATGAACCAGGATTAATAGGTATTTCTAAAATAACTTCCCGTATACCTGTTGTTTCATCATTTAAAATCCTGACCCTCATTTCCTGCTTATCTTTAGTTACTTTTAGCAAGGCTTCAAGACCTCCAGGTTGATGAAGTTGATCGAGAAGGCCCAGCATTAATAATTCATGTTCAGACGATCCCGGGCCAACTTTTTTTGACTCGGTTAATCTATTTGCTGCAGTGACAACATCGGTTGCTGTATCAGTTTCTTTATTTTCATGATTAGTCATAATTTTCACCTCCTTTCATAAATATTTTCATTTTTTTATAAAAAAACCTCCGCTATTTGCGGAGGTTTATTGATTTTTCTGCACGAAAAATCAACCTCCGCTTAAACGAAGGCAAAAAACCAATAAGAAGTTTTGTGATTATTGTCCATTTATAACTCCTGGATCTTTGACTCCTTGCGGTATGATTGCTTTTCTGTATGAACCAAGCACTCTTAAGGAAGCGCAATATCTGGTATCTAACAAATTTAAAGCTTGACTGACATTACTATCTTGTATATGTCCATCTAATGTCAACCACATTTCATACTCCCGCATTTTGCCTGTGGGTCTAGAATCCAGTTTTGTTAAATTAATATCATACAATTTGAGAACAGTCAGACAGTCAGCTAAAATTCCCGGTCGGTCTTCTCTAGGAACAAAAATAAGAGCAGTGCTATCTTGTCCGGTGGAAAGCGTTTCGCCTCTGCCTAACAGGATAAATCTGGTAGAGTTGCCTTTTATATCACCAATATCTTCTGCCAGGATAGGTAAATTACTTATTTCTGCTGCCCTTCTGCTGGCTATTGCTGCGACGCGGCTATTTTCTTTTACAAGTTCAACTGCTGCAGCCGTACTTGATGCATTTTTTTGTATAGCTTTAGGACAATGAGTTAAAAGATAGGCCCTGCATTGTGCCAGTGCTTGCGGATGAGAATGAACCTCTTTAATTTCTTCTAATCGTGCCTCCGGTTGTCCGATTAACATATGTTGAATACCCAAAATAGTTTCACCGAGTATGTTTGTTTCTTTTGTATGTTTGAGTTCTCTTAAGACTTCTACTACATCTCCTTCTATCGCATTTTCAACCGGAACAATTCCGATATCGTAATCACCAGCTTCAACTTTTTGTACAACTGTTGCATTATATGGAAGAAAATTTGCTTCCATGCTTTTTAAATATGATCCAAGTAACTGATGTCTTGCAGCCTCCGTGTATGTTCCCTCAGGACCTAAACAGGCCACTTTAGGTTTTGCGTTTCCTTGAGCAAGCATTATCCTAACTGGATAATTATTTATTAAAATTTCTATTTGTCTCATGTTAATATCTTTCTTTCAAGGCACAAAAAAAACCTCCCTTGTGGGAGGCTATTATTGGTTAAAACCTAAAACCTTAGGTTATCCCAATAAACCTCCCTCCTTTCGGAAGGTAAAGTTAAACCAAAAATATAAATTACTTCTTAAGTTCATAAGAGGTAAGTTTACCAGTAAGATTCTATCTTGTCAATATTTAGCCTTTGCTGTTATGATCATTTCTGATGGAACGCACATTAATCTTAGATTGCAAAGAAAAAGAAAAGATTGGTAAGGAAGTAACCATAGACGGATTTGTACAGACAAGGAGAGATCACGGGAAGATAATCTTCCTAGATGTATCAGATAGAAGTGGAATTATTCAGATTGTAGTGCACAAAGATAAAGGAGATGTATTGCATCCTCAAGACGTTGTTCGAATTACAGGCACTATTAATGTCCGTCCAGCTAATATGGTGAATCCAGCTTTAGCAACCGGCAATATTGAATTGTATTGTGATGCTAATGGCAAAGTTGAAGTTTTATCGAAAGCTCAAGAGCTGCCTTTTGATATGGGCAGTAAAGATTTAAATTTACAGCTTCCCACACTTTTGGATTTTAGGACGCTTGCCTTACGCCATCCCAAAATTAAAGCCATTTTTAAAGTGCAATCAGCACTTCTTGATGGTTTTAGAAAAGCAGCAAAGGATTTAGGATGTACGGAAATTGTGGTGCCGACAATTGTGGCCGGAGCAACAGAAGGCGGAGCAGAAGTTTTTAAGATAGATTATTTTGAACATAAAGCCTACCTTTCCCAAAGTCCGCAACTTTATAAACAAATGCTGGTGCCTATATTTGAGCGGGTATTTACTATTGCCAAAGCTTACCGGGCTGAACCCTCTGTAACTACAAGACACTTAACAGAGGTGACTCAGATGGATGTAGAGATGGGCTTTACGGAGTTTGAAAAATTATTAGACTATCTGGAAGAAGTAGCAGTAAAAATGTTGAAACATGCTACTGATGAATGTAAAGAAATCCTGGCTGATTTTGGTATTGAAGAAATTGCTTTTGGTCAGATCCCAAGATTGACGCTTCGGGAAGCCCAAGAGCTGATATTAAAAGAATTTGGTAGGGATAACCGCAAGGAAAAAGATTTAACTCCGCAGGATGAGATAGATTTATGTAAATGGGCAAAAGGTAGTCACAAAAGTGATTTTGTGACAGTGACTCATTTTCCAACTGCTGCCAAGCCTTTTTATACCAAACCTGATCCAAAAAATCCGGAATATTCCCTAAGCTATGATTTACTTTTCAGAGGAGTGGAGATTTTAAGCGGCAGCCAAAGGATAAATGATTACAATCAGCTTTTGGAAAGTATGAAAAGCAGGGGGATGAACCCGGAGGCTTTTGAGCTGTATCTGCAGACTTTTAAATACGGCTGTCCGCCGGAAGGTGGTTTTTCCTTTGGTTTGGAAAGGGTTACCATGCATGTTTTAAATCTTGCCAATATCAGGGAAGCATCACTTTTCCCAAGAGATATGGAGAGGGTGGATATCAGATTGAATAGTTAGTTCGTTAGTTAGTGATTAGTTAGATTTGAGATTTTCATGAAGTATTATCTATATTCTGCTGGACTTATTCTAATCGGAATTATTGTTGCTCTGACAACACCTATATTTTTAGAAACATCAGACAAGTTTTTTATCAGTTTGGAAATTCCTCAAAATAATTCTCAAGTAGCCGGAGTGCAAAAATATAATATTCCTCCTATTTCTAAAAATATTGCTCCCCCTGTTTTTGCTTCAAGGGCAGTGTTGGTAAAAGATCTCACGACCGATACAGTTTTGCATCAAAAAGATGCTAGTTTACCTTTTCCTGTTGCCTCTTTGACGAAAATTATGACGGCGCTGGTGGCAGGTGAATATTATAAGCAAAATGCAGTTTTAACTGTTGATGTCAGTGCGGGTATGCCCGGATCAAAAGTGGGGCTGGCTCGAGGTGAGGATTTAACTTTCCGCTCGCTTTTGTACGGCATGCTGTTAAATTCGGGAAATGATGCAGCTTTTACTTTGGCAGAAAATTACCCGGGAGGGATTTTAGGATTTGTATCGGCCATGAATAAAAAGGTTTTAGATTTAGGATTAAAAAATACGCATTTTGATAACCCGGCAGGCTTTGACAGTCGTGCTCATTTTTCTTCAGCCTCTGATATGAGTAAAATTACGGAGGAAGCTTTAAAGAACAATCAGCTGGCCAGGATCTTCGCAACCAAAGAAACAAACATTGTATCTTTGGACAAAAAATATACACATCAGCTGCTCAATTTAAATAAATTACTATCGCAGGTAAATGGTGTATTGGGGGTGAAAACCGGAACCACAGAAGGCGCAAAAGAGAATTTGGTTACCTTAATTGAGAGAGATAAACATAAAGTATTAATAGTAGTATTAGGAAGCAATGACAGATTTTTAGAGACTACAAAATTAATAGATTGGATTTTTCAAAATTTCCAATGGCCTCAAAGGTTTAATTAATTGTTTAAAAATTCCGAACTAATGGCCGGAACATAGGCAACAAAATTAGGTCCTTCAAAAACATAAATTGGTGTAAGATACGGGCTGTAATTTTCCGGCACATAGTATCCTAAAGAAACAGAGGTTATAGACACCTGCGGTTTATCAGATTCGATAATAACTACCCCTTTCCCGCTTCTTAAATCTTCGAATGCAATATCAGCAGTTTTTATCGGATAAGTTGCATAAGTTGTGGTATCAGGTGGGTAATAGATAAAATCCAGGGATGCGTAATTTTCTAATTTATCGGCACTTCCAAAAACAATGGCATTTACTAATGAGTTGGTGAATGCGGCAGTGTAGATGAGTTTTTTATCTATGGCAGAAGGCCAGATAGAAATTTGGGCCGCCTGTGCCTCTGATTTCTGTTTTGTAATGCTGAATTTTGTTCCGGAAGTCTTCAAGAAATTGACCTCTGCTTTTCCGTTTGAAAGATCATCGTTTAGAATCCCCAAATCCGTAAGGGTTCTTTTAAAACCTGAAACAAGCTTTGTCTCATCTTCAAGGGCTGCGTTTGCAGATACTGATTCGTTGGTATAAGAAAAATTACCATTATCCAAATCAACCAGTAAGCTTTTCCCGTTGTCTTTAAAACTATATTTGGTTTCACTTAGGATATCCGGGGGAAAAATAAGCTTAAACTTTTCTGCTAATTTTTGAGATCTTTCAGGCGAAAGGAAAGTGGCGAAGGATTGCGGAACGAAATAAACTTTTAAGATCTTATCAAAACCCGGATCTTTTCCTGCTTTGGGCAAACCGCCGGTGGTTGTGTCTAACGAGTAGGAGAAATTAGAACTGGATACGCTGCTTTTGGGGAAGTCCGGTTGGGGGAGTTGTCCGAATTTTGTATCCGGTTTTTCCTCAACAGGGGGCAGGGAAGCAAGATAATAGGCATACCAGATTTTATAACCGGTAAAGCTTGCAATACTTAAAAAAAGCGCAACTGCTGAAATGATAATGCTGCGTTGAACAAAAATGGCAGTTTGGGATAATGTCATATCTGTATTTTTATTATACAGGATTTAGTATTTTCAGATACGATTGGTATATAATTACAGCATGGAAGTCAGAACAAGAATTGCGCCGTCGCCAACAGGATATCCGCATATCGCTACTATTTACCAGGTGATGTTTGACTTTGTATTTGCTAAAAAGTATAACGGTAAATTTATTTTAAGGATTGAAGATACGGACAGGGCAAGGTTTGTAGAGGGTGCAGAGCAGGTTATCTTTGACTCTTTAAAATGGTTTGGACTGGAGCCGGATGAGGGCCCTGTTTGGGGTGGCGAATATGGTCCTTACAGGCAATCGGAAAGGTTAGATATATATCAAAAATATGCCAAACAGTTGATTGAGCAGGGTAACGCTTACTATTGCTTTTGTAGTAAGGAAAGACTGGAGGAGCTCCGGACCAAACAGCAAAAGGAAAAAAAGGCGCCAATGTATGATAAAAACTGCGTAACGCTTTCCAAAGAGGAAATTGAGAAAAAATTATCTTCCAGTATTCCCTATGTAATCAGGCTAAATGTTCCAAAAAATCAAAAAATTATTGTCTCAGATGTGGTGGCAGGAGATGTGGTTTTTGATTCAAGCCAGATAGATGATCAGGTGTTAATAAAATCCGATGGCTTCCCCACATATCATATGGGGGTTGTGGTGGATGATTATTTAATGAAAATAACGCATGTTTTCCGTGGGACTGAATGGCTGCCTTCCACCCCAAAACACATTTTACTTTACAAATTTTTAGGTTGGGAAGATTCTGTCCCCAAATATGCACACCTCCCTTTGCTTTTGGATCCGGAAGGAGCCGGTAAATTATCCAAAAGAAAAGGTCATGCATCTGTGGATTTTTACAAACAGGAAGGTTATTTGCCGGAAGCAGTATTAAATTTTTTAGCCAACATTGTTTGGAATCATCCGGATGGCCAGGAAATTTTTACTCTGAAAGAGTTCGAGAAAGCTTTCGAGCTTGAACCGTTTAAGATGGAGGTTAAATCACAGGGGGCACGGTTTGATATCAGGAAATTGGAGTGGATGAATGGGGAATATATAAGAAAAATGCCTGATGAAGAATTAACTAAAAGACTGCAGGAGTTTTTAGTAGATCATCCGGCCAAAGACAGAATTGCTCCCTTAGTGCCGCTTATTAAAGAAAGAATTAAAAAATTATCCGACTTTATCCCTTTAACTGATTTTCTCTTTGAAAAACCGGAATATGATTTGAGTATATTTGAAAAACTAAAGATTAAAAATCTAAATGAAGTTTTAAATAAAGTGTTTGAAGATCTGAAAGTAATGGAAAAACCATGGAAATCAGAAAATTTTGAAAAGACTTTTAGAAATTTTGCGGAAAAATCTGGGTTAAAAGCAGGAGATGTATTTCAGTTAATCAGGGTAGCCGTATCCGGTCAGATAGTTACTCCCCCTCTTTTTGAAAGTGTTAAGATTTTAGGGGAGGATGAGGTTATTGAAAGGGTTAATGAAGCTTTAGTTTTTTTAAAATCCAACCGGGTTGCGTAATGCTATGGGTTTATGATAATATTGCACTTATGGAAGACCCCAGGTGGTTAAGAGTTATAATTATCGGCTTAGTTTTAGCTGCCCTAGCAATTGGCTATTTCCTTTTTTCAGGAAGATTTTTATCAAATAATGCTACTAAAGTAGGACAACAAGAGAGTCAACAAATTCCCGCGGTTTCTGCCAGCCCCGCGTCTTCTGTATTAGGAGAAAATACTCAAGTATCCCCAAAGCCTTCACCCACATCTGCTTTTGATAGGATAGTTGAGCGTAATAAAGGCGGAGTGCAGACATTGCCAAAAACTGCCTTTCCGGCAGGGCTTGCCTTAGTTTTTTCCGTATCAGCTATAGTTTCCGGTTGGAGCCTTCGTAAGTTCCCGCATTAGTTTCTCACTTTAAAAATTGGTATAATTTCCATGAATTGCCGGGTCGTATAATGGTAGTACGATGGACTCTGGATCCATCTATCTAGGTTCAAATCCTAGCCCGGCAACATCATGGTTCGGTCTTTTTCTGAAATAAAAAGGGTATATCATCCATGTCCCGCAGCTTTTCTGCTACTTATGTAAACTTAAGGAAAAACACCGCAGGCTAAAGTCTCTGAAATCTTATTCTACTTATGGCATATAGTTAATGCCAATCAATTGGTATTATTTCTTTCTCTGCAAGGTATTGATTGCATTGGCTAAAGTGATGCTTGCCGAAAAATAGCGACGCAGAATACGGAGACGGATGTCCACATATTAGTACTAGATTTTGATGTCTGTCGATTACAGCGCCTTTGTTTTGAGCATATTTCCCCCATAGTAGATACACTATATGAGTGCGCCTGGTGTTAAGCGCTTGGATAACAGCATCGGTAAATTGCTCCCATCCTATGCCGGCATGAGAGGCAGGTTGATTTGCCAGCACTGTTAGTACGCTATTTAGCATAAGAACCCCTTGAGTTGCCCAGCGCGAAAGATCTCCCGAAGACAAAGGTTCGATTTTCATGTCATTTCGTATTTCTTGAAATATATTTCTTAGGGAAGGGGGAAGTGTAATTCCGTCATTAACAGAAAATGATAATCCGTTTGCCTGATTTGCTCCATGATACGGATCTTGTCCAACGATGACAACTTTTACTGAATCCAGCGGACAAAGATCAAAAGCCCGGAATATATTCCGGGCTGGCGGGTATACTTTTTTAATGTGATATTGATCCCGGATACGTGCAATCAAGGCTTTCCAGTATGGCTTGAGGAATTCTGGTTCTAAAGCGTCTTTCCATGTTGAATCAATTTTAATACTATTCATCTTGACTTGCGGGCATGTATGAGTCTACTGATTTAGACCTTTATTTTATATTTTTTGAGGTATTTCTTGCCATTTTTTAAGTTATATGAAATTTCCAGCAGGGCATCTTTTATTCCGCTATGATATCTGCATACATTTTTGGAACAAGTTCCGAAAAGCAGTTCAGCGGTTTGGTTTGATTTCCCGCTTAAATTCAGGCCTCCCATAGCTCCTTCTTCCTGTATTGAAGATTTAAGACCGTCAGGTCGCAAGCTTTGCTTATAGGTGAGAAAATATGAAACAGCGCTGGCGTTTTGCAAATTGGTAAAATTTACGATTAAAGCTTTTTTGTCAGCCCGTAGTTTTGGAGAAACCCCAATGCCGCTTTGAGTATTTTTTGCTGTTATTTTAGGCTTTGATGCAGCGTTTTTTGCCTGAGGCAATAATTTGGCATCTACAGTTTTTGTAAAGGGGAATAGAATAAGTAAAAGCAGGACTAAAATCCCTAAATATTTTATCATGTCTAAACTTAGGTTATCACAAAAAACTGATTGCCGTCAAAAAAATGATATACTAAAAATTAATGAAGAAAAAAGTACTCTTGGGGATGATATTAGCAGCAGTTATAGTAACGGGAGTCTGGATAATAAATCCCTTCAAAGGAAAAACAGCTTTATTAAATCCAATTAACAATTTGCAAAAAGAAGCAAAAGAAATTACTCCCTCAGAAACTCTTCTTGAATATCAGGATCCTTCAGGCTTTACATTTTCTTATCCTGATAACCTTTCTATCGTAAAAAATGATATAGAAGATGAAAGCACTTATGCAGATATACAGTTGACGGCTAAAGATGTAAATGGCAGTCTTTCTTTAAAAATTTCCGACAGTAAGTTTACAACAATAGAAGAATGGCTGAAATTAAATAAAGATGCCTCAATTCAGGTGCCAAAAGAAGTAAGTTTGGGGACTCTTAAAGGACGGGAAGTAAAACTTAATGATAGGTTACTTTTAGGGGTTTTGGATAAAGGAATATTTTTTGATATTGAAATTCCGCGGATTGAAGAAAAGTTTTGGATGAAAGTGTATGAGAAGGTTTTAGCTAATTTTTCCTTTGCTGCTCCTGAAACAACCTCTACCCAAACAGGTGTATCTTCCGATGATGTTGTCTTTGAAAGTGAAGAAGTAGTGGAATAAGGTATAATCTTGCAATGTTTAATAGAATTTCAACTGTTTTAATTTGGTCAGAAGATTACAAATCTTTGGCTGATTGGTATAAGGAAAAACTGGGTTTAATAATGAAAAGTCAATTAAATCATCCGGAAGATACAGGCGCGCTTTTTCAAATAGGTGATACTCAGCTTTGGATAGGAAAGCACTCGGAGGTTAAGGGTAAAAATAAAGATCGGGCAAGACATATGTTTAATCTGGATGTGGATTCTGTGGAAAAAGCATATCAGTATTTAAAAGATAAGGGTGTGGAATTTATCGCTCCTCCCTTTAAAGCCCCAACCATTAATTATTATTTTGCTACATTTTTGGATTTGGATAATAATATAGTCCAACTTATTGGATCCAAGTAAACTTCATGCAGACTCATATTTATTTTGTAAGACATGGGGAGGTGCATAATCCCAAAAAAATATTGTATGAAAGATTGCCCCGTTTCCCTCTTTCTGAAAATGGAAAAGCGGAGATTGAATCTACAGCTGAGGCATTATTAAATGAAGGCATTGAAATTATTTATGCAAGTCCGCTGCTTCGTACCCGCCAATCTGCAGAAATTATAAGAAAGAAACTAAATTTAAAAAAAATATATTTTTCTAAAAATATTTTAGAAATAAAATCTCACCTTAAAGACAGACCTCTTGCTGAACTTGAGGCAACGTTGTTTGATTTATACTTATCCCCCAAAAATGCAGAAGGCGGAGAGTCTATGATAGATGTGAGCAAAAGAATGGAAAAGTTTATTAAAAAAATTACGAAACTGCACAGCGGTAAACGTATTGCAGTTGTCTCTCACGGCGATCCGATCATGATTGCAAAAGCTCAATACGAAAGTCTGCCGCTTGTGCTTAAGTCTATCCGGACAAACGGGGCATATATCAAAACCAGCGGAGTTTATCTTCTTAAGATTTGAATAAACTTTAAAGCTGTGTTTTCCCAGCTTAAATCCTGCACTTTTTTAAAAACTTCCTGGCTCATTTTTTTATGTTCCTTTGTATTAGTCAGAAGATTATTTATTTTTTGGGCAAGACGGATGGGGTTGCTTGCAGAAGTAAGCAATGATTGATGTTTTCTGTTTAACAATCCTGCTATGCCGGTTACATCTGTTATTATTGCCGGAACAGCGCAAGCCATCGCTTCAAGCGCTGCCATGCCAAATGATTCATATTGAGAAGGCATTAAGACGATTTCTGCAGAGTTATAATAATAGAGAAGTTCTTCCTGGGTTTTATTGTTAACAAATTTTACGTAGGAGGTGATGCCTAGGGCTTTACGTATTTCTTCCAAGTGTTGGAGCTCTTTTTTATCTGCTATTTTTTTGCCTCCTACAACCCAAAGACAAAAAGCTAATTTAGGATGTTTTTGTATAAGTATTTTTATCGTGTATAAAAGCACGTCAATGCCTTTTAAGGGATCCATTCTTCCTACAAAGAGTATGATTTTGTGACTCGGGTTTGCCTTGATAAATTTCTTTGCAGTCAATTTATCAATGGGCTTAAAGAGTTTAAGGTTAACCCCCGGTGAGAGTAAGGTTGTTCTTTCCAACGGACAACTGTAAAGAGTGTGAATATATGCAAGGTCACTTTCGCTTGTGGCAATGATTTTATCTGCTTTTTTAGTTAATAGAATTTCCGACTTAATTCTTTCCAGGTTTTCTTTTTCATCCTGGCTCCTGATTACCAAATTTTTCATAAGTGCCAAAGTGTGGAAGGTAACAAACAAGGGAATATTAATTTTTTCTTTTAACTTCAGTCCGACTAAGCCGGAAAGATAGTAATGGGCGCTGATTAAATCGTATGAGATTTTTTCCTTTTTTATAATTTCATATAAATTATTTGAAAATTCAGAAATGTCTTCAGCTTGCAAATGGTAAACTTTTAAATTAAGGCTTACTTCAATAACAGCAGGGCTATTTTTATCTGTGGCTTTGGCAAAAATATCAATGATATAACCTTTTTCTGCCAGAGCTTTTGACAATTCCAGAACATAAGTATTCATGCCTCCAAAATCGGCATTCTTTTCATCCGACAGTGGGCAGGTATGATAGGAGATAACTGCAATTCTTAATATATTCATTCGCCAATTATACTTCTTAGGGAAATATTACCCAATACATACTCTTTTCTTAATATTATCTTTCAATATTAGGGATACAAGGAGATCATTTAATGCGGAAGCTATGGGTTTTACTACCCATCATTGTATTTATCCTTGGATTACCTTTACTGCAAAATTCTTCTATGCCTTTGGGGCATGATCTTTATGCACATCTAACATACACAAAACTTTTTGAGAAGTCTTTAAATGAAGGTCAATTTCCGGTTCGCTGGGTAGAATGGATCAGGCCGGGTTTTGCTCATCCTTTATTTAACTATTATCAGGTGGGGTTTTATTATCTTGTATTTTTGATTGATCAGGTTCTTTCTTCGTTTATATTATCAATAAAATTTGCAATATTTTTATTATGGGGAACAGGCACTATATTTACCTTTTTGTTTGCTAAAAAATACGGTCTGATGCCTGCAGTTTTGGCAGCTTTAGTTTATACACTCTCGCCTTATCTGATTTTGGATATATTTGTCAGGAATGCTTTTCCCGAATTTATGGCAATTTCCTTAATGCCTGCGGTATTTTGGGCAGCTGATAAAGTAATCGATAAGGCGAAAATTATTTACAGCTTGCTTCTTTCTCTTTTTTTGGGGATAGCGCTTTTTTCTCACCTGCCAACTGTGATTATTTTTTTACCAATTTTTTTAGGTTATTGTTTATTTATCTTATTCTTGAACCAGAATACCTCGCAGCTTGCTGCGGGGATGAATGGTTCACAGAAGAACTTGCCCGAAGGGATACTCCGCAGTTTACTGCGGAGTAGTTCATTTCATCAAAAGGATTTACCCAAAAGATTATTGCTTTTACTGGCAGGTATTTTTCCTGCATTTGGATTTTCTGCTTTTTATCTTATCCCTGCAATTTTTGAGCAAAAATTAATTCAGATAGATAAAATAGCAACCAGTGCTTTTGATTTTCACCGGTATTTTATTGACATACGAAGAGGCTTTTTAAATGATGAAAAAATAATTCAGGATCTTTTGGATTACAATTTTCAGCTAAGATTTGTTTGGGTTACTACTATAGCAATGAGCATAGGAGGGCTTTTAGTTTTACTTAAGAAGAAAATAAGGAAAACTGAGACGCTGTTTTGGGTTGGGACAATAGTTTATACTTTATTTTTTGTTCACCAAAGCTCGGCACTTTTTTGGGAAAGGATCAGTTTTTTAAGATTTATACAATTTCCCTGGCGTTTTTTTATGTTGACCCCGTTTGCTTTTGCGATGCTTTTTGCTGTTTATTTAGAGAAAATACATATTAAATATCAATTAATAAGCCTGTTTGTGGTTATTGTAAGCGGATTGGCAGTGGTTTTTTTATACCTTGCGCCGGTTAAATATATTGACAGCGGGTATTTTAATCTTCCGTATAATCTTTGGATTGTAAATCCTGACACTGAAAAAGTTGCCTACATAGAGCCGGCATATTTTCCAAAAGGAGTTAAAACTCATACCAAAAATCATTTCAAACTTTGGAATATTGAAAACAGCGCAGAGGTGATTGAGAAAAAAATAACTTCAACTAATTTAATTTTTGATATAAATTTGCAAAATTCCGCGGAGTTTACAGTCAGTATTCCTTATTTCCCCGGTTGGAGCGCCTATATTAACGGGCAGGAAGCATCTATCAGTAAAGTTACAGAATTTGGTTTTATTAATATTCAGATCCCAAAAGGTTTTTCGCAGGTGCAATTAAAATTCGAAAATACTCAACTCAGGACTTTTGCTAACGCTATTAGCCTGATTTCATTTCTAGTAACCTTATTTATATTGGCGGGCGTTATCATTAAAAAAAAATTATTGATATAATTGGCATATGATTAAACTGGTGGCTTTTGATTGGAACGGAACAATTTTTTCTAATACTGCAGCAATCTATAAAAGCAACAAAGGAAATTTTAAACTACTTAAGTTAAAGGAACCAACTTATAATCAGTTTCTTAAACATTATGATGTTCCGGTTAAAAAATTCTATTTGGCAATTGGGGCAAATGAAGAAGAGTTTGATAAAAAAGCAAAACAAATCGCTCAAACTTTTCACATAGATTATGAGCGAAGAATTTCTAAAATCAGATCAAGAGCTTTCGCAAAAACTCTTTTGGATTATCTTTCTAAAAACACTATCCGATCCGTTATTTTTAGCAACCATATTATTGAATCAATCAAAAAACAGGTAAAAAGATTAAAGATGGAAAAGTATTTTGCTGGTATTATTGCCAACTCAGAGCTGACTGCTGCTTTAAAAGGCAGATGCAAAAAGGAAAAGTTAAAAAGCTATATGGATTCCCGTAAATTTTTGCCAAATGAAACCATGATCATAGGGGATACAGTTGAGGAGATCGAGATCGGTAAGCAGTTAGGTGTGACAAGTGTGGCAATTACCCATGGAAACTGTGCTACAGTGCGGCTAAAAGCCGCAAAACCTGATTATTTAATCAGCAGCTTAAAAGAAGTAATCGGTATTATCAAGACGTTAAATAATTAACCGGTGTAACCAATTATCAGAAAGTCGTCGTCAAGCTTTCTAAAAGTGAGATTTTTTAAATGTAATGATTCTTCTATAGTTTGGGCACCTCCTCCTCCGATGCTTACCGCTTTCCTGCCGCCAATTATGACGGGAGCATAAAAGGCATAGGCTTTATCTGCTGTTTTGGCATCGATAAAATTTCCCAGAGTTTCTCCTCCGCCTTCCACCAGAATGCTGGTAATTTGCTTTTCTCTTAAGTCGGATAATAGTTTATGTATTGGGATCTGTCCGCTGTTAAAAACTAAAAAATTAAAGCCTTTTTCTTCAAGGAGTTCTTTTTTATTTCTGTCCATTCTTTCTGTAGTTACAATCAGAATGTTTTGATCCCGTAAAACATTTGCATTTAAAGGAATCTTGAGTCTTGGGTCAAGGATAATTCTGATTGGATCTTTTTTATTTTTTATTCTGGTACCTAAATTCGGGTTATCTGTAAGAATAGTATTTACTCCTACTAAAACTGCCTGATATTGTCCACGCAGGGATCGTGCATAATATCTGGCTTTTTGGTTGGTGATCCATTTTGAATCACCCGAGCGGGTGGCAATTTTGCCGTCTAAAGAAGCGGCAAATTTTATGGTGACAAAGGGACGCTTTTTTTCATGAAAAGTAAAAAATGCTTCATTTAATTTACGGGCGTTATCTTTTAATATGCCAACCGATACTCTTATGCCTGCTTTTTCCAAAATCGCTTTCCCTTTGCCGTTTACTTTCGGGTTAGGATCCAGGGTGCAGCAGACAACTTTTTTGATCCCTGCTTTAATAATTGCATCTGTGCAAGGCGGAGTTTTGCCAAAATGAGAGCATGGTTCCAAATTTACATACAATGTGGTGCCTTTTGTTTTTCCCTTGCAGTTTTGTAAAACCTCAATTTCCGCATGAGGAAAGCCTGCTTTTTTATGATAACCTCTCCCGATAAGTTTGCCATTTTTTACAATAACGGCCCCGACCATTGGGTTAGGGTTTACCCATCCTTCCCCTTTTTTTGCAAGCTCGAGTGTTTCTTTGAGGAATTTAAAGTCTTCATTCATATTTTTAAACAAGACTTAGTTTATGACCCAGTCTATCCTTTTTAGTTTTAAGATAACTTCTATTTTTATTGTTAGGGGTAATCTCAAGAGGAATAGCTTTGACTACAGTTATTCCGGACTGTTTAAGCTGAGTAACTTTATCAGGGTTATTGGTGAGAAGTAAGATATGATCAATATTCAAATCTTTCAGAATTTGAGCAGCTATGTTGTAATTGCGAGTGTCTGCGGCAAATCCTAATTGCTCATTGGCAGCAACCGTGTCATAACCTTTTTCCTGCAGAGCATAAGCTTTGATTTTGTTGATAAGCCCGATACCTCTTCCTTCCTGATTAAGATAAATTAACAATCCATTTTTGGACTTGCCGATTTTTGTTAAACTCGCCGCCAGTTGATCCCTGCAGTCGCATTTTAAAGAAGAAAAGACATCTCCTGTTAAACATGAGGAGTGAATTCTGGTAAGAACCGGATTTTTGAAATTTTCGCCTTTAAGCAAGACTACATGTTCTAATTTATCTTTTATCCCTTTGAAGATAATTACTTTAAAAGTGCCAAAAGAGGTTGGCAGCTTTACGGATGCAACTTTTACGATGGTATTTTCAGAGCGTTTCATAGCTTTTTTGTTTCGGATAATATTTTAATTGTTTCAAGTAAGGTTTTGGCGGCTTCTGTGCCTTTATTGTATTTACCAATGCTTCTTTTTTCTGCCTGCTCGAGACTGTATGTTGCGAGTATCTCAAAAGCGATAGGAATATTTAATTCCAGGGAGATACCCATAAGGGCTCTGGCGCACTCATTGGCAAGGACTTCAAAATGGTATGTTTCTCCTTTGATAATTACACCAAAAGCAGCTATCCCGTTAAACGTTTTTGATAAGGCTATATTTTTGACGATTAGAGGAATTTCCCATGACCCCGGAACCTCAAAAGTAGTTATATTGCTTTTTTTAACTCCGCAGGAAATTAGATATTCTTTACAGGCTTTTTCTAAACTTTGAGTGAAGCTTTGATGATAATCGCTTCTAACAATAGCGATGTTAAATCTTTCGTTATCTTTACTGTATTTAGCTGGATTTTTAGACAAGTCTTTAATCATTTTTTCATTAATTTTTCCAAATACTTTGCTAAAATATCAGTTTCGATGTTGACAAAATTGCCAATTTTAATTGTCTTAAGCATGGTATTTGTCCAGGTGTAGGGGATAATGCCAACTGTGAAATAGCTTTTTGTTGCCAGCGCAACAGTTAAGGAGATGCCGTTTACGGCAATTGAGCCTTTTTCTGCAACATACTTGCCAATATTCTCAGGAAGTGAAAACTGTAGGATAAGGCTGTTGCCTTTTTTAGTGAACTTTTTGAGTTGGGCAACTCCGTCAATATGGCCTTGCACCAGATGGCCTGATAAGAAAGCTGCAGGAGAAAGCGGGAGTTCCAGATTGACCGGTTCATTTAACTTAATATGTTTAAACATTGTTCTATTTAAAGTTTCCGGCATGAGTTCTACAGAGAAAGAGGTTAGGGTTGGTTTTTCAAAGATAGTTAGACAAGTTCCATTTACAGCAACGCTGGCGCCACTCCCAAGCTTTCTGCAAAACTTCCGGTCAGCTTCGAAGATGAAAACAGAACCGTTTTTCTTCTTCAGTTTTCCTAAATTTGTAATTATTCCGGTGAACATTAAAAAATCCCCTTTTCGGGGACTGTTCATTTATCATCCCTGACTTGATCAGAAATCCATATAATAAATATAAATATAGATTCCGTTGTCTAAAGGACACGCACTCTGTCAAGCGCGGAATGACATTTGTTTTCTTTCTTTTATCCCGACTATACGGTCGCTACCGGAGTTACGCCGGTTCATCCCTGTACCAGATGGTACAGGGTCGTGGAGTTTATCACGTTCAGTTTACATGAACGTGACTTACCACCGATTTTGACTTACACAAAATCCCCGAAAGAATGACAATATACTATTATTTAACAATAGATTGTGTCAATGGCTCAAAAAAACTCGCACAAGGCGAGTTTTCTTGAAAAACTTACTTTTCAGCAAGCATATACTTTATAACAAATACAAAAATATGGGTCAAGTAGTACAAAATGGATCAATATTAGTAATTTACAATTTACAATTTACAATTTACAATTAAGCACATGGTATATCTGGCTACGGATCATGCAGGGTTTCCTCTTAAGGAAGAAATAAAGAAGTATTTGATGAGTGAAGGGTACGAGGTTGAAGATTGTGGAGCGCTCACTTTAGACCCTCTGGATGATTATCCTGATTTTATCTCCAAGGCTGCAGAGAAGGTTTCAAAAGATCCTGAAAACAGCAAGGCTATTATTTTGGGAGGATCTGGACAAGGCGAAGCAATTGTGGCCAATAAATTCCCAAATGTACGGACTGCTGTATATTACGGTCCGCCGGCCGGCGGATCAGAAGAAATGCCCAAGTTAACACGAGAACATAATGATTCCAATATTTTATCTTTAGGAGCAAGGTTTTTAAGTGTTGAAAAAGCTTGCGCAGCAGTTAAATTATTTTTGGACACTCCATTTTCCGGCGATCCCCGGCACACAAGAAGAATAGAAAAGATTAAAAAATTGGAGCAAAAATAAATGAGCAGTAACGGTTTACTGAAGGCAAAATCCATAGATCAGGTGGCAATTTTTGGCTCCTCCCATATTAATGATGATCATCCTCTGTTTAAAGAAGCATACAATGTTTGTAAAAAACTGGCAGAAGCAGGCTACACCATAGTTAATGGCGGCGGTCCGGGAGTAATGAGGGCAGCTACTCAGGGAGCTCTGGCAGGCGGAGGTAAGGTCGTGGGAATAACTTTTGAAGCAGATAAGGGGATGCATTTTGAAGGCAGAGATCCTTTTAACAAGATGGATATTGAAATCAAAACCAGAAATTACGTGGAAAGGACTTTGACTTTACTTAAGGAAGGTCAGGTTTACGTAGTATTTAACGGCGGAACCGGCACAATTTCCGAATTCGGCATGGCCTGGGGACTTGCTAAACTTTACTTTGGACATCACAAGCCTTTAGTTCTATACGGCAAATATTGGGGTAATATTATTAAAACATTTAAGGAAAATATGTTTATGAGACCGGAAGAACTGGAAGTTTATAAAATTGTAGAAAACAGCGATGCTGTGTTGCAGGCAATATTAGATTTTGAGACAGAACTTAAAAAGGGAGAAAAATCGCAAATTAAGGCAACAACAGAAACTTTGTAGAATGATTTCATCAAATCTGTCTAACCGACTAATTTTTATTTTTAGCCTGTTTGGACTTTTTGTATCTTCATTTTTACTGTATGAGTATAACTTTGCTTCATCAGTAGTTTGTCCAACCGGTGCAGGCTGTGATATTGTCCGGGCCAGCCCATATTCTTCTTTTTTGGGTATTTCTATTCCGATTTTAGGAGTAATATTTTATTTAGGGATGGCTGTTTTGTCGGTACTTTATTCTCAAAAATCGTTTCAAAAAATAATTTTTAAATTACATTTACTTGGTTCTTTGGTAGGGATTGGTTTTGGTGTGTATCTGACATATTTGGAAATTTATGTGATTCGGGCTATTTGCTTTTGGTGTGTTGCATCCTTTATAATTTCAATGTTTATAGCACTATCGGTTATATTCAGACGCAGAAATGAAAACGGAAACTAAAATATTAGGTATAATTTTAGCGTTAACTGTAGCTCTTTTGGTGGGCGGTGTATTTTTTTTAAGCAAACAAAGCACCTCCAATGACATTAAAGATGCTACTGTTTATCAAATCGATTATTCAAAGGGGCAAAAAATCGGTTCAGACAGCGCCAAAGTAAAACTTGTGGAGTTTTCTGATTTTGAATGCCCGGCTTGTGCGGCTGCTTCAAACTATACAAAAAAATATGAGTCAGGCGAAAACCCTGATATTCAATTTATCTACCGGCATTTTCCTTTGCCTCAACATGAATCAGCAAAAAAAGCAGCTCTAGTGGCTGAAGCTGCAGGAGAGCAAGGTAAGTTTTGGCAAATGCATGATAAGCTTTTTGAAACGCAATTTGAATGGGAAGAGTCTAAGGATTCGACAGCTTTCTTTTTGAGTTTGGCAAAAGAGTTAGGGCTGGATGAGGAAAAAATTAAAAAAGCCATCGAAGAAAATACATATGCTGCTAAAATTGATGCGGATTTAAGCGAAGGAAGGTCTTTAGGAGTAAATTCCACCCCAACTTTTTACTTAAACGGCCGAAAGCTGAATTTCAAAAGCTTTGCTGATTTGAATACTGCTGTTGAGGAAGAGTTGAAAAAATCAAACTAAATTTTCTGCTGTACCTTTGATAAAGGCTGCGATATTACTGATGGTTGTTTGCATAATCGATTCCTCTGCTTCTTTGGTGTAAAAGGCCATATGAGGAGTAATGATTACGTTTGGCAGATGCATTAAAATATGGTCTTCTATGATTTTTTGAAAATCTTCTTGGGGAATTTTATCCTGTGTTAGAAGTTGTGCTTCTTCTTTTAGTTCATTTTCTTCTTCTAAAACATCCAAAGCTGCTCCGGCTAAATGCTCTTGAGTTAATGCTTTTGACAGCGCATCTGTGTCTACAACGCCGCCACGGGAAGTATTAATCAGCAAGCTCCCTTTTTTCATTAAGGAAATATTGCCTTTGTTAATTAAATGATGTGTTTGTTCCACTAACGGAACATGCAAAGTGACAATATCGGAATTTTTTAAAAGTTCCTCAAGGGTAACGTAAGAAAATCCTAAATTTTTAGAAAGTTCATCGTTTGGATGGGGGTCCATGGCTAAAACTTGCATATTAAAACCTTTGGCAATTTTTATAACATTACTGCCGATTTTTCCGGTTCCCACCACTCCCAAAGTTTTGCCGTTTAGATCAAATCCCTTAAATCCATCAGTTGAGAACTCTCCGCTAAGTTTTAATCTGTAAGCTGCTTGAGGAATTTTACGTGAAAGAGACAGGATTAACCCAAAAGTAAATTCTGCCACAGTATTGGAACCATACGCAGGAACATTGGATATTGAAATATTCTTGGTTTTTGCAAACTCGCAATTAACATTATCAAAACCTGTTGCCCGGACAGTTATGTATTTTAAATTTGGAAAAGAATTCAAAACTTTAGGGGTAAGCAGAGACTGTACAAAGATAGAAATAACTTCAAAATCCGTATTCTGGGGAATAGAATCTTCGTTTAAAGGATTTTCAAAAAAGGCAACTTCATGGCCTTCTAAATTTTGGGAAAAATATACTTGTTGATCCTTATCGCGGATTTCAAAAAAGGCAGTCTTCACTAATTTATTATACAGAAAAATCTAATCGAAGTATAAATCATTTATGTCATCCTGAGACCCGATTAAATCGGGGCGAAGGATCTCTCAACTGGCTTGAGGAGAATCTGACATAAAGTCAGAGATTCTTCGCTAGTCGCTCAGAATGACATTGCGGTATAATAGAAATAACAGTCTTTTGATGAATATTACCCTTATAAAAAATCTTTTGGATATTAGCGGAAAAACAGCTATTGTAACAGGCGGAGCTTCGGGTATTGGTTTTGGGATAGCCTGCAGACTGGCAGAAGCCGGGGCAAATATAGTGATTGCAGATGTGCAGGCTGATGAAGCGCAAAAGGCAGCAGAAGATTTCTCAGCAAAAGGCTGGAAGGCAAAGAGTGTAATGGTTGATGTATCAAATGAGGAAGATGTTAAAAACTTAATTGCTGAAACGGTTTCAACTTATGGGTCGGTTGATATTTTGGTTAACAATGCCGGGATT
The DNA here is from genome assembly GCA_001776935.1 of Candidatus Daviesbacteria bacterium RIFCSPLOWO2_01_FULL_39_23. Taxonomy (GTDB): domain Bacteria; phylum Patescibacteriota; class Microgenomatia; order Daviesbacterales; family UBA10151; genus UBA10151. The sequence goes on from MFDN01000001.1 coordinate 20,911, forward strand.
TATCCTGCTATCCCTATTTCGCAGATGTCTTTAAAAGATTTTGAAAAAGTGATTGATGTGAATTTAGATGGGGTATTTTTGTGCACAAAGTATGCCTCCGAGCAAATGAAAAAGCAAGGCAAGGGAGGCAAAATTATAAATGTTGCCTCAATTGATGCATTACATCCTTCTATGGTAGGGCTTTCTGCATATGATGCTTCAAAACACGGGGTTTGGGGATTTACTAAAAATGCGGCTTTAGAGTTGGCGCCTTTTAAAATTTGGGTTAATTCCATAGCCCCGGGAGGAATTGCCACGCCGGGGGTCGCTAAAATGCAATCCCAGGAAAATTCAGCTGGCGATGGAGGTAAAGCAATAGAAGAGTTTATGGCAAAAATCCCTATGGGCAGAATAGGGGAACCGGATGATATCGGAAAAGTAGCCTTATTTTTAGCCTCGGATATGTCCTCTTATATGACCGGGTCACAGATTGTAGTAGACGGCGGCGTACTTTTATCCTAACTTTTGTTATTGACAACGGTTCCCTATTTAAGATATGATATCCCCCTAGGGGGGACTAGACAAATATGACTTACAGACCTAAAGATACTCAGGAACGTATTTTACACAGACTTAAGATTGCCAAAGGACATTTGCAAAAAGTTATCCAAATGGTTGAATCCGGTCAATATTGCATAGACGTGATTCATCAGTCTCAGGCTATCCAGCGTGCTTTGCAGGAAGCAGATTCTGTGCTTTTGGAAAACCACCTAAAAACTTGTGTGGTGGATCATATAAAAAAAGGCGAAGCAGATTCGTCCATTCAGGAAATTATGAATGTTTTACAAAAAAGCAGATGAATAACAAAAAAATAATTATTGGTTTTATAATTTTTACCCTTTTAATGCTGGGGGGCGGGGTTTTTGTTTTAAGCAGTACGACTTCCGGCCCGGGTAAAATCACAGCTTCTCAAAATGCCAAAGCAGAAGTTTTGGAAAAAACTTTTGACTGGGGAAACATACCTATAAACGGCGGCAATGCCACAAAAACTTTCATTATCAAAAATACAGGTTCTGAGATCTTGAAACTTACCGGAATTAAGACTTCCTGTACTTGCACAAAAGCGCAGGTTGAAATAGAGGGAAAAACCAGTCCCTATTTTAGCATGCATGCAACATCGGGGTGGGTCGGAGAAGTGGCGCCGGGTAAAGAGGCCCGGCTCTTGGTTATTTTTGATCCGGCTTTTCATGGGCCAACAGGAGTCGGTTCTGTGGAAAGACTGATTTCTATTCAGACAAATGATTCTCAAAACCCTAATCTGGAATTTTCTTTAAAAGGAGTCGTGATTAAAGATCAATGAAAAAAATTAAGAAAATACTGGCAAAAGCGGTTCCTTTATGGATGGTGATTTTAATTACTATAAATTCCACCATGATTATGGGTATTGCACAGTATTATTTAATGAGAGCAGAGCTTCGCAGGAATTTAAGCGAGCTTGCAAAAACAACAAAGAGTCCGGAAGATTTAGTGACAATTCTAAAACAGGAAGTTCTGCCGCAGGATGGTTATACGACTTCTTTAAAATGGAAAGATTTGGGAAAACAATTGGTAGAATCAGGAGCCATTGATAAGAAAAAATATGAAGAAATTTTTACTTCTACCTCAGATGGAGCGGACCATATGAAATATCTTAATGAAGCCTCAGAAGATAATATCAGAATAGATGAGAAAAATTCCCGCTTCATGGTTAACACTTTTTGGGCTTTGGGTTTGGTACAAAAAAGCAAAGTTTTAGATGAAGGGCCGATGAAAACCGGCGGCACGCCGACAGAAAATTTTGCCTCAACAGGAGGGTGGACTTTAGGGGCAAAACCTGTAATGGAAATTTATTCATCCAGGGAATTACTGCCCCTGAATTCTTTTCAGCAGGATTTGGTGAAAAAGATTGCTGAGAATGTTTTCCGTCCCTGTTGCGGCAACTCCACAGCCTTTCCTGATTGTAACCACGGCATGGCTGCTTTGGGTTATATAGAGTGGGCAATCTATAACGGTCTTCCTGAGGAGCAAATTTACAAAGACCTGTTAGCTTTTAATGTTTTCTGGTTTCCGCAAAATTATGTGGAAATGGCAGTGTACTTTGATAAAAACGGCACAAAATGGAAAAATGTTGACCCGAAACTGGCTTTAGGCAGCGAGTACTCGTCCGCTCAGGGAGCGCAGCGTATTAAACAATCTGTTCAAAGCGTACCCGGTTTGCAGATTCAGGGAGGGGGCTGCGGGGTATGAAGAAAGTTCAAAGTTCAAAGTGTAAAGTGTAAAGTGTAAAGTTATGAGATATAAGGTTTTATGGAAAATGTACTTTTTCAAACATCTCTTATAGCTGCGTTTGTGGCCGGGATGGTGGCCCTTTTTGCTCCCTGCTGTATTACTTTTTTACTGCCTGCTTATTTAGGCAGTGTTTTTAAGGAAAAGGAAAAAGTAATTCTAATGACTTTGGTTTTTGGTGCAGGGATTTTTACGGTGCTTCTGCCTGCAGTTTTAGGGGTGGCTTTTATTTCCAAATTTTTATTCCGGTACCATGATTTAATTTATTTTATCGGCGGTTTTGTAATGCTTATTGTGGCTTTAACTACTTTTTTAGGTTTAAAAATGCCTATGCCTAATTTACCCGGGGCTAACATCGGCAAGAGGACAGATGTGGTATCAATTTTTACGCTTGGGATGGTGTCAGGTGTTACCAGCGCCTGCTGTGCTCCGGTTTTGATTGGAATTATGACTTTAACATTCCTGTCCCCTACTTTTTTCGGGGCTTTATTGGTAGGCGGTATGTATGTTTTAGGAATGGTGATTCCCCTGCTTTTGATTGCTGTTTTTCTGGCTGGTAAAATGCCGAAATTTTCTGTTTTAAGAAAACCTATTTTTTCTCTGAATTTATTAGGGAAGACCTATTCGGTTATTCTTAGTAATTTAATTGCCTCGGCAATATTTTTATTTACCGGACTTTTGATTTTGGGCTTAACAATTACCGGTAAACTTTCGGCAGAGAATATGGATGAGTTTACTAAGATTATCACTAGTGCCTTGAGCAGTGCCAACAATGCGTTTGGTAATAATATTTTATTAAACATTTTGTTTGTGGGTACACTGGGGCTATTTATTTATTGGATATCCAAAAAAGTGTAGTATATATCCTGAGGGGGTGATAATCACTATGATGGGTTGGGGAGGTTATGGCTACGGCATGATGAATTCAGGATTTGGCATACTTTTTTCGTTAGTCGTATTATTGGATCTGATTCTTTTAGGAGTTTGGCTTTGGAAGCAGATTCAGAAAAAATGATTCTTGGAAAGGGGTGATAAAAATGCTGAATGCGAAAGCTTTTGCTAACGCCGCATCGTTGGTGATGGCAGTATGGGTTGTGGGCTGCGCTTTGCTGGCATATGTAATGCCTGATTTACTTTTTTCTATCTCGCAGTCCTGGACTCATACTATAAATCTCGGGGCAGTCAGAGCGCCGTTTAATCCCGGTTTGGGATCGCTAATTCTTGGTTTTGTCAGTGCGGTGGGATTGACCTGGGTAACAACTTACGGGACAGTTGCCCTTTACAATAAATTTGCAAAGAAAGGTTAGAGAGCAATGAGAAAGGCTGTTGTTTACGGAATTTTGGCAGGCGCGGGACTGCTCGTTCTATATCTTTTAGTGATGGGTTTGGCATCAGGGTCATGGGATTACACTGCGAGACAGCTGATCAATTTTAAGTTTTGGATTGCTGCGCTGGTTTTGGGGTTTGGTATTCAGGTTGGGCTGTTTAGCTATCTTAGGAATTGCCGTGAAGAAACTGCAGCAGGTAAAAGGACAGTTGCAGCCGGAGCAGGTACATCTACTGTGGCGATGCTGGCATGTTGCGCCCATCACATAAGCGATGTTTTGCCTTTTTTGGGCTTGTCAGTATTAAGCTTGACACTTAGCAAATATCAGGCGTGGTTTTTGGGTTTGGGTGTTGCGTCAAACCTAGTTGGGATATTTTTGATGCTACAACAAATTAGGAGAATGAAAAAATGAATAAATTGGGAATAGTTTTAATATTAACAATGGTTTTTTTAACAGCCTCATGGGTATGGATGGTAAGCGGGTCAAAACAGGATCCTGCGCCTTCAAAAATTCCCATGACTTTAAGCAGTCAAAGCGATGAGAAAGGAGATGTCGCTGTGAAAGTTACACCGATTTCTCTAGAGCCGGGTAAACAAGCAAAATTTGAAGTGGTTTTGGATACTCATTCAGTAGAGCTAATTTATCATATGGTTAAGATTTCCAGCTTAAGCGATAATCAAGGCAATGCATTGAATCCAGTTTCTTGGAGCGGTGGATTAGGTGGCCATCATTTAAAGGGCGAACTTGTTTTTCCTCCTCTTAAGATGGATGCTAAATCAATAGAGCTTTTTATTTCTGGTATTGATGGTTTTGACAGAAGTTTTAGCTGGAATATATAAAGGAGGATACCGAAGCAGATGAGTATAGATAAAATATTAGTTGCTTTTTTTGGTCTTTTCGGGATAGCTTTTACTTTTTGGTTTTTTTTGATGAAAAAAGAAAAAGAGGTGGAAGTAAGCGGGGAAATAGATATAACAGTTTCCGGTGGCTATTCTCCGGAGGTAATTTCCGTTCCTGTTGGTAAAACTACCAGAATGAATTTTTTCCGGACAGACCCGACAGATTGTTTGTCCGAGGTCGTGCTTCCTGATTTTAAAATCCGAAAAGAGCTGCCTTTAAATAAAAAAATCAGCGTGGAAATAACTCCGAAAAAAACAGGGGAATTTGGATACACTTGCGGCATGAATATGTATCATGGAAAAATAATAGTTAAATAATATGGCAGAAAATAAGAAAACATTCAAAATAAAAGGCATGCATTGCGCTTCATGCATAAGGGTAATCGAAAGCTCTATTAAAAAGATTCCCGGAATATCCGATGCTTCAGTTAGTTTAGTGACAGAAAAAGCAACAGTAGCGTTTGATCCCAAAAGGGTAAATGATGAACAAGTTATGTCTGCTGTTTCCAGGGTAGGTTATAAAGCCTTTTTGGAGGAGGAAGGGGAATCGGAAGAAAAAGAAAAAGAAGAAAAGCAAAAAGAACTTTCTGCCCTTAAAAGAAAAGCTTTTATCAGTTTGTTTTTGGCATTTTTAATTGTTTGGGGAAGTTTTCCTTACATTGACCAATTTGCTCCATTTATCTTAAAAAACTTCTGGGTGCAACTTATTTTAGCTTTGCCTGTGCAGTTTTGGGCAGGACTCATGTTTTATAAAGCAACAATTCCCGCTCTGCGCCACCGCACTGCCAATATGGATACTTTAATCACCATCGGAACAACTGCGGCTTTTGGGTATTCGGTAGTCGCTACAGTTTTTCCGCAGATTATTGAAAGCGCAGGCATTGAGCCGATGCCTTATTTTGATGTATCGGCAGTAATTATCGGTTTAATTTTGCTGGGCAGATATTTTGAAGCAAAAGCCAAAGCAGGTACCTCAGAGGCAATTAAAAAGTTAATCGGATTGCAGGCTAAAACTGCCAGGGTTTTAAAAAACGGTAAAGAGGAAGATATAGCAATTGATCAGGTTGTGATTGGGAATATCATCCGGGTAAGACCAGGCGAGAAAATTCCGGTTGACGGAAAAGTAAAAGAAGGGCAATCTTCGGTAGATGAGTCAATGATTTCCGGAGAAAGTATTCCGGTGGAAAAAACAAAAGGAGACTTAGTTATCGGAGGGACGATAAATAAAACAGGAAGCTTTATTTATGAAGCAACCAAAGTGGGAAGCGATACTATGCTTGCGCAAATCATCAAGCTGGTTGCCGAAGCGCAAGCCAGCAAGGCGCCGATTCAAAGACTGGTTGACTTAATTTCTTCTTACTTTGTGCCGGTAGTTTTAATGCTTGCAATTTTTACCTTTACAGTATGGTATATCTTTGGGCCTCAGCCTGCATTTTTATTTGCCATGCTGAATTTGGTGGCGGTTTTGATTATTGCCTGTCCTTGTGCCATGGGACTTGCAACTCCAACAGCCATTATGGTGGGAGTGGGCATTGGGGCGGAACACGGGATTTTAATTAAAAACGCAGAAAGTCTGGAAATTGCCCATAAAATAAATACGGTGATTTTTGATAAAACCGGAACTTTAACAAACGGTAAACCAGTGGTAACAGACATAATTTCGACCTCGCAGGTCAAAGGCGCTGGACCTGCGAGGTCTGTGCTGCAGATTGCCTCATCAATAGAAAAAGGGTCAGAGCACTCCTTGGCTGAGGCTATTGTCCAGAAGGCAGACCAGGAGGGACTTGCCCTGAGCGCAGTCGAAGGGTTTAAGGCAGTACCGGGGCACGGAGTAGAGGGAATTATTAATAAAAAAAGGGTGATCTTTGGGAACAGGAAGTTGATGGATCGGGAAAAAATTATCTGGCGGAAGATGGAGGCAAATATTGAAAAGTTGGAATCAGAGGGTAAGACAGTTATGATGCTGGCAGTTGAAGGTGAACTTGCTGGATTGATAGCAGTTGCGGATACTTTAAAACAAACTTCCAAAAAAGCAATTGACACGCTTTCGAAGATGGGAATAGAGGCTGTGATGATTACAGGTGATAATGAAAGGACTGCTAAAGCCATCGCAAAACAGGCAGGAATTAAAAGAGTTTTGGCAGAAGTGCTGCCTGATCAAAAAGAAGCTGAGGTAAAAAAAATTCAGGCAGAGGGTAAAGTGGTGGCTATGGTGGGGGACGGGATTAATGATGCGCCGGCCCTGGCAGCAGCCAATATAGGTATTGCTATGGGAACCGGAACAGACGTGGCAATGGAGGCGGCGGGAATTACCCTGGTAAGTAAAGATTTAGCTTCTGTTGCCGAGGCAATTGAATTATCAAAAAAAACAATGAGAACAATAAAGATGAATCTTGTCTGGGCTTTCGGGTATAATATAACCTTAATACCTGTGGCAATGGGAGCTCTTTATCCGGTCTTCCAGATATTGCTAAATCCCATTTTTGCCTCAGCGGCAATGGCTTTAAGTTCAATATCAGTGGTCAGCAATTCATTGCTTTTGAAAAGGACTAAACTCTAAATGGATCTTTGGCTTATCTTTTTTACAGGACTGACAATAGGCGGCGTTTCCTGCATGGCAGTGCAGGGGGGGCTTTTGGCATCCACTATTGCTGCCCGCGAAGAAGAAGAAATAGAAGAGGGGAAAAATAGAAAACAGGGCGTTTGGCCGACTTTGTCATTTTTAATCACTAAATTCTTTGCTTATATTATTTTAGGACTTGTTTTAGGCGGGTTTGGGGCGGCTCTGCAGATTTCGGAAAGAGTGCAGGCTTTTATGCAGATTGCAGCTTCTTTATATATGCTGGCTGTTGCCATGAATTTACTGAATGTCCACCCTGTTTTTAGATATGTGATTATTCAGCCTCCCAGATTTTTAACAAGACTTGTGAGAAACCAGTCTAAAAGCAAGGATTTATTTGCACCCGCATTTCTTGGGGCAATGACTATTTTCATTCCCTGCGGAACAACACTGGCTATGGAAGCTTTGGCAATTTCCTCAGGCAGCGCAATTAAAGGCGCGGCAATTATGGGAGCTTTTGTTTTGGGTACTTCTCCCCTATTTTTTGCGTTGGGATACATAACTACCACTTTGGGTGATGCTTTCCGGGCAAGATTTTTAAAGCTGGCAGCAATATTAATAATTTACCTTGGAATGACATCCTTAAACGGGTCGCTAATTTCCCTTGGATCTCCCATTACCCTGCAGTCTTTGGCAGACGCTTCGCCTATTCAGATAAGTTTTGGCGGCGAAGAAGGTTCAGACAGCGCAGATACTGTAAATACTACTTTAGTAAACGGAGTGCAGGTTGTGGAGATTCAAGCTTTTCCTAATGGGTACAGTCCTACTTATATTAAGATTAAAAACGGGGTGCCGACAAGAATTAATGTAACTGCTACAGGGGGTTATGGTTGCACTTCTGCTTTTGCTATTCCCGCTTTAGGCGTTAGAAAAAGATTAGCTTTAAATACAACTGTTCCTGTAGAGTTTACCCCTCAAAACAAAGGGAAGATTCTTTTTAGCTGCTCAATGGGAATGTATTCAGGAGTAATAGAGGTGATTTAATGATCAAAAAGAAATTTAAAATAACCGGTATGCATTGTTCGTCCTGCGCCATAACCATAGATATGGATTTGGAGGATTTGGATGGTGTAAAGATGAGCAAGACTTCTTATGCTAAGGCAGAAACTGAAATCGAATTTGACCCGGAAAAAGTTACTGATTCTAAAGTTTTGGAAACCATCAAAAAATCCGGTTATGAGGCCAGTATACCCTAAAATGTTTGATTTAATATCCGTTGGTGATGCACGTATTGATAACTCTGTTCATCTGCCTAAAGCACATATTTCCTGTACCATAAATAAAGAAAGATGTGAAATCTGTTTAGCTTATGGTGGCAAGATCCCGATAGACAGCGTTAAAGTCCAACCGGCGGGAAACAGTAACAATAATGCTGTAGCTGCAGCAAAATTGGGGTTAAAAACAGCACTCTATGCCAATATAGGGGAAGATGCCAACGGAAAAATGATTTTAGATCATTTAAAGGCGGCTGGCGTAGATACCAGGTATATGGTGGTAAATAAAGGCATTCCAACAGAGCAGTCAATTGTTATAAATTACAACGGGGAAAGGACAATTTTGGTTTACCATCATCCCTGGGATTATACTTTGCCTGATTTGGATAAGACTAAATGGGTTTATTATTCTTCGGTTTCATTTTCATTTCCCAAGACTTCTTTGGTTCCGCAGCTTGAAAATTATATAGAAAGGATCGGGGGCAGCCTGATGTATTCACCGGGGACTCATCAGCTGAAGTTTGGAGTCAAAAAACACCCCAGGCTCTTGTCTCTAACAAGGGTGTTGATTGTTAATTATGAAGAAGCAAAAAAAATTTTGGAGATTGATGGCGGAAGAAAGATTGATATAAAAAAACTGCTTTCTTCCCTTGCGGATTTGGGGCCTAAAAATGTCGTGATTACAGACGGGAAAGAGGGATCATATGGATTTGACGGTAGTAGTTTTTTTAAAATCGGGCTTTTCCCGGCCGAATTAAAAGAAGCAACCGGCGCAGGAGATGCATATGCTACAGGGTTTTTAGCAGCTCTTTTTTATGGAAAAGATTTTTCTGAAGCTATGAGATGGGGAGCTGCAAATTCAGCGGCAGTTGTAGAGCAATGTGGCCCGCAGGAGGGGCTGCTTTCTTATAATCAAATGCAGGAAAAATTAAATAAAAATTCCGGGATCAAAGCAGGGGAAATTTAGCGGACTACGACCCTTGTGCCGGGGTTTTCTGCGGTGGCACGTACAGCATTTTGATCCGGGGGAACAACCGGCCCGGCCCAGTCAAAGAGTTGGGCAACAGAAGCAAGAGGGGAATTTACACAGCCGTGGCTCATCGGGTGACCGAAATTATTATGCCAGTAGGCTCCGTGTATGGCATAGCCCTGATGGAAAAACATATTATGTGGCACATTGGGAAGATAATAATATGTCCCCAAATCTTTTGATCCGCCGCTCATTGTTTGATTTCTGGTTTTATACCAAATATTAAAAGATCCCTTTGGAGTAGGAGCCCAAAGGCCGGAAGAAATAGGAAATTCTATCACCAGCGTGTTGCCTTCATAAGCCCTTAATCTTTGTTCGTCTAAGGATACATCAATCCATTTTTCCTCTCCTGCTTCATTAGTGGTGCCCAGTACTGCCTGATTTTCATCGGGATTTTGAGCTAAAGACTGCGAGTAAGCGTAAGACAAAGATGTTTTTGGGTAATCAATCACCTCTCCGTTAAAAATAGCTGTATTTGCATCTTCATCAAACTTGCCGTTTTGGCTTAAGATGTTGTCAACGGTGCAGCAGGAAAGCGTGAGGTCGCCGGAGATATTCAGCTTATAAACAATGGTCCTGCGGATAGATTGAAAATTAAAAGCGATATAGGCAATTACGGCTATTAACAATAGAAGAGGTACAAGACGGTGTAGCATAAGTCAAGCGCGCCGTCTTTTCGCACTACTTTCATTTTGAAATAGTTCCTATATAGACGTCAAGAGGCAGTTTAGGTAAGATGAAAATTCATGAAAAAGTATGCCATCCTGGTTGGTATTTTCATTATTTTCTCCTCTTTTATGATAGCCGGCGCCGCCTCAAGCAGTCGATCTGCTGAGTTGATCTCTCCGGCTGTAAAAGCGGAAAAAGTATTAGGCGTAAACCAATGGTATCCGGGTGAGGCCACTGCAGAAGCGGATGCCCCAAAAGTTACTGCCAAAGCCGGTTTTTTTGTAGACACAAAAAACGGAACAGTGCTTTATTCAAAAAACATTCATGAAAAATTACCCATTGCTTCATTGGTTAAAGTAATGACTGCTTTAATAGCCTTGGAGCATAAAAGCATGGAAAATGAGTTTATTGTTTCGGAACATGCTGCAGGTATGGAGCCTGATAAAATGCTTCTGATTGCAGGAGAAAAGCTGAGTTTGAAAGAAATTTTGAGCGGAATTTTTTTGGTGTCTGCAAATGACGGAGCAGAAGTTTTAGCAGAAGGAACAACCGGAGACAGGACTGAGTTTTTAAATTTAATGAATGCAAAAGCAAAACAACTCGGAATGAAGAATACCTATTTTGCAAATCCTACCGGTTTGGATGAAGATGAAAATAATTCATATTCTACAGCCTATGATTTAGCAATTCTGACAAGACATCTGATCCGTCGCTATCCGGAGGTAGTTGATATATCCAAAACAGAACATATTTATTTACCCATAACGGAAAATCATCAGGATTATGATATGTATTCAGGGATAAATTTACTGACTACTTACCCCGGAGTAGTAGGTTTTAAGACCGGTTATACACCGGAGGCAGGATTAACTTTAATAACTTTGGTGCAAAAAGAAGGCCGGGAAGTAGTGGGGGTTTTGCTTGGATCTTTGTCCCGAAGGGATGAGGCAAGAGAGCTTTTGGATTATTCATTTAAAAAGTTAAATTAATACTTGTTTTCAAATATACTTATGTAGTATTGATATATTACTTACCCAATGCCAATTCATGAGATAGAAGCAAAAGTTAATTTAGGACCCCTTTTTGTGGGACGGATTGGAGGACTGGTTGAGATATATCACGCAATAGTATCCAGTCGGGCAGGACACCCCTGTAAAACTGTTAAGGTGGCTAATCCTGTAACAATTGAGGCTATAAAATATAATGGCACGACACCGGATGAAGGCAGCAAGCAAATTTTTATAGGTAGCCAGATTAATGAAGATCCTAATTTAAAAAAGCAATTTTTCTTTGTGGATTCAGGCGCCGAAGAGGATGACATTAGGGGAAGATGGAAATTTTTCTTAGATCTTCCTAAAGAACTTACTGAGGATCTGCCGGAAGATTTTAATGAATGATTGAGCGTAATAGTTGCAATGGCAAAATTGATGGTAAAGATGTAAGCTAAAACTATGTTTGGATTCAGCCGGAAAAGATTTTTAGTTACTTTGGGGTTAAGTGTGTTGATTTGGATAGTTAGCAACTTTATACAACTACTAAACTCCAACCATTGGCCTGCAGGTTTCTCTCTATTAGGTGGTTCGTGTACAGTCACTGGTTATCCATTTGCTTTTTGTTTGGCAGGTTACGAGAAAGTTAAAATATTACTAATTTATTTGGTGAATATTGCATTTTGGTTTTGGGTTTTACATTTTTTGTGGAAATGGTTTAACAAAGGGAAGTCTTCTTTTGAAAAATAGCTTTTTCCCCTGAAAAATTGTGGTAATTAGTCCTAAGAAAGCAAGGGTTATTATTCCTCCGGAAACCATTAATAATCCTCCTAAAATTTGACTTGCAGGATTTATTGTTTTTTTCTTAGTACTTAATTTTTTCTGTTCTCCTAAAATATTAGTGACATTAATTTGATCAGAAATACGAGCAGGGTTTTCAAAGTTGATTCCCAGCACTCTTTTATTCACCTCGAAGGTGGGCTCTGACTCCTTCGAGGTGCTTGCTGTCAAGACGGATGTCGGATTATTGCTTTGGTTTGTTTCCTGAGTGGTGCCGGAGGAAGAATTATTATTGCCTGAACTGGTGCCTGTAGAGGCAGGTGTTGGCGAGGGGGTCGGTGTCGGGCTGGCTGGTACAGCTATTTCGATAATTATGGTCTGAGGGATTTCCTCATTACCAGATTTATCAACGGCTTTTATTTGAATTGTAGTTTTGCCGGGAGCAGAAATAATAAAGGGCTCTGAATAAATTTTTACTGTTTGGCCGTTATCTAAGCTGTATTCGATCCTCAGAATACCTGATTCTGTATCATTGCCTGTTAAAGTTATAGTTACAGGATTTGTATAGATGCCGGATGAATCCTTGGTGCCGGAAATTTGAATGGAGGTTGTGGGTGAAGATTGATCAAAAGCATTTCCTCCTTGAATCTCGCTGGTAGGGATTATTATTTCGCTCTCCGGTTGGGCGGAGTCAGGGTAAATAGTTAGCGGTGGGGAAATATCGGACGAAGGATCAAGATCAAACTCAATTCCTCCTTTTTCATCAATAGCAATATCTTTATAAATAGCAGTTTTTGAAATCCTGTCTTCCCTATAAGTTCGCTTTTTGATATTGGTGGTTTTTGAAGAAACAGCTTTCTTTTTGCGGGTTGCTTTGACTTTTACCTTAGCGGCTTTCTTTTTGACAAAAGCATGTTTAGTGTTGCCGGAAGTGGTACATATAACATCAGGAATATTTTCTTCTATCTCTCCTTTTTCGTTTAATCCGCAATGACGGTTTTGATCATCGTAAAGGTCTAATTCCCCGTCATCCAAAGAAATTTGTTCTCCTTCTAAAATAAACTTTTGGTCCTTAACTTCTACAGGTAAATCGTTATCATCGTTTAAGATTGCTTTAACGGTTTGCATAGCGGTTCCATTTGTTGATACTAAATTTCCATGATTCTGTTCTACGTAATAAATTTTTGTAGCACCCGAGATGTCTAAATTATCGTTTTTTAGTGAAGCACTATATAATGGTACTGTGCCATCACCATTTATGAAGATCTCATCCCTTTTAGGGAATAAATTTATTGGCCATGTAATCCACCATGTTTCATTGATTTGACCCAAAGTCGGTTGCGCTGTGCCGACTATTCCATAAACTTTTGTGCCATTTGTTTGGTTTAATATAGAATCCAAACTATTATGAAATTGTTCGCCAAAATTAAAGACAGACATATTGTAATTTAGATTTGAGAGAAGATTTTTGGTTTGATCAAAATTAAGAGTTCCAGTTAAGTTGTTGTTATCAATATCTTGATCATCTTTTAATGGGTATGGAAGATTCTTATCTAAATTAGTATAAAAATTATAATATTGATTTGATGGCAAAAGTTGGAATAGTGCAGGATTATTCCGTGAGACATCTTTTACCTCACTAGCAGGTACGCCTATTGGAAAAATACCGAAAACATTCTTTTGCAGAGCAGAACCATACATAAGCGTTTTTGTTGCACTGGTAGCTCCTAAATGGGGAACTCCCAGTTCAATTAGTTTGTTAACTTTAGAAGCTTTTTGAGCATCAGAGATATAATATCTGGCAACTAAACCGCCCATGGAATGAACAACAAGGTTTACTTGTGGCTGGCCGGATTTCTGTCTGGCATTTTCAATTAAAGCATCTAAATCATCTTTAGTAGTTCTTACATCTTTTCTCCAGTCATAAGGAAAAACAAAGAAATTTGTTCCTTTGTCATACCCCATTTCTGTAAAAAATGGATCAATATCTGAATATCCAAATGAAGTTAATTCCCCTGTTAAGACAAGAGCTGCTTCTGAAGTTACCCCGTCTGCTTTTAACCTTAAAATATCAAAATAATCATCATTTCCTAACTTTACCGCTTCGTCTTGATTTACCCAAATCTTTTCTTCACCGCCGTATGCATGAGAATATGTTCCACCGTGTCCGTCATCCGAAGACCAAAAAATATCCTGCGAAGCTTTCATTTCAGACCCTCCGATTCCGGGAATAAAAATTACCGGCAGTCTGGGCGGATGCGAAGGAGCCAGCGCGGAAACCTTTATATTATCAAACTTCATATATGCGCCCCCGAATATTCCTGTCCAATATGATAATGTTATAGTCCCTTTTTTAATATTGGTGCCTGTGTCAGTGAAATCAAAGATAGGAGTGTTGTCTATCCAGGCTTTAATATTTTCATTGGAGACTTCGATTATGAGGTGATACCATTTGTTATTTGCAAGAGAAAAAGGCTTGATCTCTTTTAATAAAGTCTGCCCGTTTCCGTCAATCTTCCATAATATAATTTGTGGTGTGTTATGTATGCCTTTCCCGTACCTTAAATTGATTTCATAAGAACCATTTTCTCCATATCTAAAACCTACACCCTGGTCGATTCCCAAAAAACCATTGATATCCAATTCTATGCGGTAATTATCCCATTCAGAATTGCCTGTGTTAATTCTTCCGCCCAGCGCTTTTCCTGAACTTGATCCGGCTAAGTTACCGTTATTTACCTGCCAATTACCTGATTCTATTGTCCATCCATTCAAATTTCCGTCATCGAAATTATCAAAAAGAAGTATATCTTCTTCGGTTGCCATAACCCGGGTGCTTAAAGCCATAAAAAACCACACCGCAAGAATAAGCCCTATTATTAGGCGCAGTGGCAATATATTATTCACCTTTGCATCCAAATTGTTGATCGTGAAAAATCGGAGCGCAATATGGCTTTAAGGTGATTTAAGATAACGAACTGACTCACCTCGAAGGTAGGCTCTGACTCCTTCGAGGTGTTGCAAAATAGACTTTGGGGTGGTATACATTTGAGGGATGTTAACGAACCAGAAAGTTTTGTGGATGTTGCTTATACTTTTCATTATTGGAGCAGGAGTTTATCTTGCTGTCTCAAAATTTAAAAATGATGTCGGGGATTTATCAGCATCTCCTTCCCCTTCGCCTTCGGGGCTGGATTTTGTGTTAACTAAATCTCCTGAACCAACAGCGGTGTCGCAGGGCACCCAAACCCAGCAAGTCCAATCTTCTGAATTGCCATTAGCCCGCAATAAAAAACTTTCTAAATTCCCGGGAGTTTTAAAACCGGAGGATTTGCAAAATAAAAAAGCCGTTATTCAGACTGCCAAAGGGATAATCCAGCTTAAAATTTATCCCGAAGCTTCTATGGCTGCCTCCAATTTTATGATTTTATCTGCAAATGGTTTTTACGACGGATTAAAATTTCACCGGGTGGAAGATTGGGTGGTGCAGGGCGGGGATCCTTTGGGAAACGGCACAGGCGGGCCAGGGTATCAATTTCCTGATGAGCCGGTTACGCGTTCCTATGTTAAGGGTATAGTGGCTATGGCAAATGCAGGCCCTAATACCAACGGCAGCCAATTTTTTATCTTGAAAAAAGATACGCCTTTGCCTCCAAGCTATACGATTTTGGGGCAAATTATTTCCGGACAAGACGCAGTAGATAAACTTTCTATTGGTGATGTAATGCAGAAGGTGGTTATCCAAAATCTCCAATAGCTTTCAGCTATCAGTCTTCAGTCGTCAGATAATTGCAATTTAAATCTGAAAGCTGAGAGCTGAAGACTGATGACTATCTATACAATATCTTGTGTATTGACACTTTATCATATCAACATGTTATGTTATACTGAGTTTTGTGAAATGCCCATTTTGTCAAAGCAGTTTAAGCAAGGTTATAGATAAAAGGTCGGTTTTCGGCCGCGGTGAAATTAGAAGGCGCAGGGAATGTTTGAAGTGTGCTAAGCGTTTTACAACTTATGAAAGTCTTGCTGACGTCATGCTTTTGGTTATTAAAAAAGATGGCAGACGCGAGCCTTTTTTGCGGGAAAAGCTTGAAGCAGGTTTGACTAAAGCTTTGGAAAAAAGACCGGGTATTGACAGGGTTCCAAAGCTTCTTGATAGAATAGAAGGCCGTCTTAGGGCAAAGAAGCTGCAGGAGATTCCTTCACAGACTTTGGGGAAGTGGGTTTTAGCAGAACTCAAAAAAGTGGACGGAGTGGCTTATTTGCGTTTTGCCAGTGTGTACAGGACCTTTTCCGATGCGAAAGATTTTAAAAAGGAAATGGAAGCGCTTTAATCAGGGTATAGCAAATAGGGTTTAGGGTATAGTTTAATCAAAAAACTTATGAAAAATTCAAGAAATAAAACAATAACCAAATCCACTTTGCAGCTAGTTTCTGTGGCCCGGGGTAAGATTCAAAAAAAGACTAATGGTGAACATAAAACCAATGGATTGGATATAAACGGACGCACCTTTGGGACGCGTTTTGATCTCCGCTATAAAAAAATGCCCCAAATGCCGGAAGGTCTGCCTCAGCCTACATTTTCCGAAAGCTCAAACAAAATTCTAAAGGAAAGGTATTTACTTAAGGGCGGGAATTTAGAAGTTATAGAAACTGTGGCAGAGCGTTTTTGGCATATTGCCTATGATATTGCCTCTGCTGATTTTGACTTTTCGCAGAGTTCGAAGCATGTTTTTGATTTATCCTGTAAGTTTTACACCATGATGGTTAAGCAGGAATTTCTACCTAATTCCCCGACAATTATGAATGCGGGCAAAAATAACGGTTTGCAGTATTCTGCCTGTTTTGTGCTGCCTGTTGGGGATTCTTTGCCGGAGATATTTGATTCCATAAAATACGCAGCGCTTATTCATCAAACAGGCGGAGGCACAGGCTTTGCTTTTTCCCGGCTTCGTCCTACAGGCTCAATTGTTAATACCACAGGCGGTGTGGCATCCGGACCTGTTTCTTTTCTTAGGGTATTTAATGCGGCTACAGAATCCATAAAACAGGGCGGCACAAGACGCGGCGCCAACATGGGGATTTTAAGGGTGGATCATCCTGATATTTTGGAATTTATCCGCTGCAAAGCAGAGCTTGATGATTTAAATAAACCTATTTTTGCAGGCATTGCCCCGCTTTTACCTGATGACGCGTCACGGGATTATGCTAAACAACTGCTTTTAGACAAGCAAATTGCTAATTTTAATATCTCGGTGGCTGCAACTGATAAATTTATGGAGGCGGTGGAAAAAGGTGAAGATTATGAACTTATTCATCCTCACAGCGGAGAAGCGGTCGGCACTCTTAATGCCAAAGAAGTTTTTGATGAAATAATTGAAAGAGCCTGGAAAACAGGAGATCCGGGCCTTATATTTATTGACCGCATAAACAACTCCCCTGCCAATCCGGTTCCCTCCTTGGAAACTATTGAATCAACCAATCCTTGCGGAGAGCAGCCTCTTGCGCCGTGGGATGCATGTAATTTAGGATCCATTAATTTGGGTAAATTTGTGCTTGAGGAGGGGTCAGATGTGAATTGGGAAAAATTAAAAGATGTAACACGCTTGGCAGTCCACTTTTTGGATAATGTGGTGCAGAATAATCCTTTTACTTTAAAACAAATCTATGATGAAGTGCACAAAAACCGCAGGATAGGCTTGGGAGTGATGGGTTTTGCCGATATGCTTTTTAAATTAAAAATTCCTTACGGAAGCGATGAAGCTTTAAAAATGGCTGAAAAGATAATGAAGTTTATAAATGAAGAAGGACACAAAGAATCTGAGGAGTTGGCAATAGAACGCGGTCCTTTCCCCAATTTCTTAGATTCAATCTATGCTGATAAAAATTCTCCTTCTTTTGCCAATAGGCCGGCCTCGTATGCTTATGAAGGCGGCAGGCCGATCAGGAATTCCACTATTACCACCATTGCTCCCACAGGCACAATTTCCATAATCGGTGATTGTTCCTCAGGGATTGAACCGGTTTTTGCCCTAGCTTATATGCACAAGGCTAAAGCTTCCGGTGATCAGTACAGAATTTTGACTATTGCTAATCAAACATTTGTGGATATTGCCAAAAGAGAAGGTTTTTACAGCGACGATTTGGCGACGAAAGTTTTAGAGCATGGTTCTGTAGCCGGCGTTGACGGTGTGCCCCAGGAATGGCAAAAGGTTTTTGTGACAGCTCCTGAGATTGATCCTGTTTGGCATGTAAAGATGCAGGCAGCTTTTCAAAGCTATACAGATAATGGTGTTTCCAAAACTATCAACTTGCCAAACAGCGCAACCCGTGATGATGTCAGGCTTGCATATAAAATGGCTTATGAAACAGGCTGCAACGGAATTACCATTTACCGGGATGGCTCAAAATCAGTGCAGGTTTTAAATGTTTCCTCTTCTTTGGGTAAAGGCAAAGAAGAGACAGCTCCGGTAGCTGAGCGGCCGATGATTTTACATGGCAGGACTTATAAAGTTTCCACTCCTGTGGGGGAGGCTTTTATTACTGTAAACCGGGATATACAGGGGCAGCCTTTTGAAGTATTTGTGACTGTCGGCCGGGCAGGGATGCACACCATGGCAGATGCAGAAGCTATGGGAAGACTGGTGTCTTTGTCTCTGCGTTTGGCAAGAGGAACAAAAGAAACTGATCCGAAGGCTGTGGCTGCAAAAATTGTCGGCCAGCTTAAAGGAATCGGGGGAGCCTCCTCTGTGGGGTTTGGGAAAAACAGGGTGATGAGTCTGGCAGATGCAATTGCTAAAGTTTTGGCAGAGGATTTGGCAATGGAGACTCAAAGTCAGGAAGTTGAAGCAATACCTCTTGATTTAACCATCAACGGCAAAGGTGATATTGATCTACAACCCACAACCCACAACCCAAAACCCAAAACCAATGCTGATCTTTGTCCTGAATGCGGCTCTGCTTCTTTTGTCATGGAAGAAGGCTGTAAGAAATGTCATAGCTGTGGGTATAGTATGTGCTAAAATGGCCTCATTGTGAATCCAGAAAAGGGCTTAGTTATCGTTTATACAGGCGAGGGGAAAGGGAAAACTACTGCTGCTTTGGGTTTAGTGCTCCGGGCAGTTGGCTACAAGCGGAAGTGTCTGATAGTGCAATTCGGCAAGATGTGGTTTACCGGAGAAGTTGAGGGAGTTAAAAAATTAGCACCATTTGTTAAGTTTATCCAGGGCGGCAAAGGATTTGTTAAAATTTTAGGTGATAAATTGCCTTTAAAAGAGCATAAAAAAGCAGCACAAGATACCTTTAATCTATTATATAAAGAAGTAATGTCTGATAAATGGGATGTGGTGGTGGCTGATGAGGTTGTTGGGTGTATTAAAGCAGGACTGCTAACTCTTACAAAAATATTACAACTTACTCGTGACAAACCACAAAGATTAGACTTAGTATTAACTGGCCATCATGCACCAGGGGAATTGATTAAGGTGGCAGATTTGGTGACCGAGATGCGGGAAGTGAAGCATCCGTACCAGAAAGGAATTTTAGCAAAAAAGGGGGTTGATTTCTGAAAGAAACAAGATCCCTGAAATGGATCTTGACATTTAGCACTCGTGATGCTATTCTGCTAATATAAAATATGGGAGATTTTATTAAGCCTACTGTAAATGAACCTGTAAAACTTAAACCGACTATGCCTGTTGGCCCGCTTCGCGATACGGTTATTTTCCCCGGTAATTCTGTTCCTATCATTTCGGGAAGATCAAAATCCAAAACCGCCTTGGATATTTCGTGGAATTCAGATAAGCTGATAGTTTTCGTGACTCAGAAAAATGCCAAAGTTGAAGATCCGAAAGACACCGACCTCTATAAAGTCGGAACGGTGTGTTTGATAAGAAGGGTGGTTAAAAATCCGGAGGGCGAGTATACTTTGCAGGCAGAGGGCTTAAGCAGGGTATATCTAAAAAGCTTTACAAAGGTAGATCCTTATCTTGAGGCAGAAATTGAGGAAATCCCGGAACTTTATGAAAAAACAGAGCAAACAGAGGCCTTGGTCCGTTCAGTCAGGGAACAGGTCAAACGTTTCCTGGAGCTTGGCGGGAATCCCTTTTTTGACCAAAGTAATTTTGCTAACTGGTCCCTCTTTACCTACAGCGATGATCCCAATCAATTGGTGAATTCCGTAACTCAAGCCATAGACTTTAAGACTATTGATAAACAGCAAATTTTAGAAATGGTTTCCACTGCTGAGAGACTGCAAAGACTTTCCGAGCTTTTGGCAAAGGAAATAAGGATTTTGGAAATTTCCCAAAAAATTTCTTCCCAAACCCAAGAAAGGGTTTCCCGAATGACAAAAGAGGCGATTCTGCGGGAGCAAATGAAAAGCATAGAAGAAGAGCTTGGTGGTGCCGATACAGAACATCAGGAAATCAGGGAATTTGAACTTAAGATTAAAAAGGCCGGGATGCCGAAGGAAGTTTTGGAAAGGGCTAAAAAAGAATTAATGAGACTTTCAAAAATGTCTTCTTTTAACCCGGAAGCAGGTTATATAAGAAATTATCTTGAATGGCTAACAGATCTTCCCTGGAAGCTTGGCAAAAAAGTTAAAGTGGATTTGAAAAAAGCAGAAAGTATTTTGGAAGAAGACCACTACGGTCTAAAAAAAGTTAAGGAAAGAATAATTGAATACCTGGCTGTATATAAACTTGCCGGGAAAATGCGAGGATCTATCATTTGTTTTGTCGGTCCTCCGGGAACCGGCAAGACTTCGATTGGAAAATCCATTGCAAGAGCCTTGGGGAGGAAATTCGTCAAAGTTTCTTTGGGCGGAATACGTGATGAGGCGGAAATAAGGGGTCATAGAAGGACTTATGTCGGTTCAATGCCGGGAAGAATTGTTCAGGGAATAAAGCAGGCAGGCGCCACAAACCCGGTTTTTATGCTGGACGAAATTGACAAAATTGGAGCAGATTACCGGGGCGATCCTTCCGCGGCGCTTCTTGAGGCATTGGATCCTGAACAAAACGAAGGATTTTCCGATCATTATCTGGAAGTGCCCTATGACCTGTCAAACGTCATGTTTATCACAACTGCCAATATTATGGATACTATTCCGCCTGCTTTACGGGATAGGCTTGAGGTTATCCGGTATCCGGGTTATACGGAGGATGAAAAATTCCAGATTGCCAAAAAATTCCTGATCCCCAAACAAGTCCAAACCCATGGTTTAAATTCCGCTCAAATTGAGTTTAAAGATGAGGCAGTTAATACAATTATCCGGGAATACACCCGGGAGGCAGGGGTTAGGGGTTTGGAAAGAGAACTGTCGGCAGTTATCAGAAAAGTAGCCCGTAAAATTGCCGAAGGAAACGGGCAGGTTAAAAAATTCGATATAACTTCTGAAGATGTGCATAAGTTTTTGGGTCCTATAAGATTTTTGCCGATACTTGCAGAAAAAGAAGATGAGATTGGGATGGTGACAGGTCTTTCTGTGACTGAAGCAGGAGGGGAAGTGTTGTTTATTGAGGTTACTTTAATGCCCGGAAAAGGCAACTTAATCCTGACCGGTCAGCTTGGGGATGTAATGAAAGAATCAGGGCAGGCGGCAATGTCCTATGTGCGCTCAAATTATGCAAATTTGGGTCTGCCTGAAAAGTTTTTCCATAAAGTTGACGTGCATGTGCATGTTCCGGAAGGAGCCATTCCAAAAGATGGCCCGTCTGCTGGGATTTCTTTAACTACCGCTATAGTTTCAGCTTTTACCAAAATTCCGGTGCACAAAGAAGTGGCAATGACCGGTGAGGTTACTTTGCGCGGACGGGTTTTGGAAATAGGCGGTTTTAAAGAGAAAATTTTGGCAGCTCACAGGGCAGGAGTAAAAACAATTATTGCGCCGCAGGATAATGAAAAAGATTTGGAAGATATTCCGGACTTTGTGCAGAAAGATTTAAAATTTGTTTTTGCAAAACACATGGATCAGGTGTTAAAAGAAGCTCTGGTAAGACCTCCTCAGCCCAGTCAGAGGAAAAGAGCTCCTGTTCCCCGCCCAGCCTATATAGCTTGAGCTTGCCTCTTGACTTATCTTTATACCCTGTTGTAAATTCTATAAGTACTGCCTCAAATATTCTCATGGATTTTCTTGTAAATAATGCAAACTTAATAATTTGGGCTGCCGCGTTTGCAGCCTTAGCATACGGCTTCTGGCTGATTTTTGAAATTTTAAGAAAAGATTCCGGTGATGAGAAGATGCGGGAAATTGCATCCGCCATTCAAATAGGAGCTTCTGCATATCTACAAAGACAATATAGAGTAGTGGCCATAGTGGCGGTTGTTTTAGGAGCGTTAATTTATTATCTCTTGGGTATAAATAGTGCTGTCGGGTTTTTGGTTGGAGCAACTTTGTCTGCCTTAGCAGGCTTTATTGGCATGAGTATTGCTGTGCGGGCAAATGTCCGCGTGGCACAAGAAGCAAGAAAAGGACTAGAAGGAGCATTTATTTTGGCCTACAAGGGAGGAGCAGTTACAGGCTTTTTAGTAGTTGGTTTAGCTTTAGCTGCAGTTTATGGTTTTTATCAATACACAGGGGGAGATTTAAAGTCCCTAATTAGTTTGGGATTTGGAGGATCATTAATTTCTGTTTTTGCAAGGCTTGGTGGGGGAATATTTACTAAAGGCGCGGATGTGGGAGCGGATTTGGTTGGTAAAATTGAGGCGGGGATTCCCGAAGATGATCCTAGAAACCCGGCAGTTATTGCAGATAATGTTGGGGATAATGTTGGTGATGATGCAGGAATGGCCGCTGATATTTTTGAAACATATGTTGTTACTGCCATTGCCGCTATGATTTTAGGACAGCTTCTTTTTCCTGCGGATAATGGAGCAGTAATATTCCCTCTTATGATTTTATCTATGGGAATCTTTGCATCTGTTGTAGGTTCTTTCTTTGTGCAACTTAAAGGCAAGAATATTATGAATGCGCTTTATAAAGGAATGATAGCAACCGCTGTTTTATGTGCAGCTTTATTTTATCCTGTAACTTCTGCTTTGATGGGAAGCAATGATACATTTTCTGTTATGAATTTATACCTTGCCAGTTTAATCGGAGTAGTTGTCACGGCAGGGATGGTTTTGATTACCGAATATTATACAGGAACAAAATACGCCTCTGTCCAAAATTTAGCACTTGCTTCAAAAACCGGTCATGCTACCAACATTATTTCAGGGCTTGCTTTATCCCTGCGCTCAACTTTTGCTCCGGTTATTTTAATTTCTGCGGCAGTAATAATAAGCTTTTTGCTGGCAGGTCTTTATGGAGTTGCTTTGGCAGGAGTTACAATGCTTTCTTTGGCAGGGATTGTGGTGGCCATAGATGCATTTGGTCCGATTACGGATAACGCCGGCGGGATTGCTGAAATGGCGAATATGCCTTCCAAGGTGCGCTCTGTTACTGATCCTTTGGATGCAGTGGGCAACACTACAAAGGCGGTGACTAAAGGTTATGCAATCGGTTCTGCGGCTTTGGCGGCCCTAGTGCTGTTTGCGGCTTTTGCCCAGGAATTTTCTGCTGGCGCAAGCGAACTTGTCTTCTCTTTATCTGACCCCAAAGTCTTAGTAGGTCTTTTCATAGGCGGATCCCTTCCTTATCTTTTTGCCTCATTTGCTATGGAGGCAGTTGGTAAAGCAGGCGCGGCAGTTGTTGAGGAGGTAAGAAGGCAATTTAAAACAATCAAGGGAATCATGGAGGGTAAAGCTAAGCCTGATTATGCAAAGTGTGTGGATATTGTGACAGCGTCTGCTCAAAAACAGATGTTAGTACCTGCCTTGATCCCGGTTTTAGCGCCTGTGATTGTGGGATTTACTTTAGGGCCGGTTGCGCTTGGCGGAATGTTGGTTGGATCTATTGTGACAGGTATTTTTGTAGCAGTTTCAATGACCACAGGAGGAGCAGCTTGGGACAATGCTAAAAAGTATATTGAAACAGGTAAATTCGGCGGCAAAGGTTCTGAGGCTCACAAAGCAGCAGTCACAGGAGATACGGTGGGAGATCCTTATAAGGATACAGCCGGACCTGCAATTAATCCCATGATAAAAGTGGTAAACATTGTAGCGTTGTTATTGGTTCCTTTCCTCAGATAAAATTCCGCCATATCCTTGCGATAACTACGATTTTATTAATATTGTTAGTTTGCGACTTCTATACTTTCAAGAGTAAAAATCGTTATGTTTGGTTTGGAGTAGCGGGCGGTGTAGGAGTTTGGTTGCTGCCAAAAAGGGCATTTTTTACTTCATTAACCACCTGATCAGGAGTATAAGAAGCTTTAATTAAATAAGCTTGTGCGCCTAACTCAAACCCTTCTTTTATAACTGCTTCCTGACCCAGATTGGTTAAAAGAATAGTAATCATTGTTGAGGCAGGATTCTGAGTCTTAAATTCACGGAGAAGTTGCAAACCATTCATCCCAGGAAGCATGATATCCAAAAGCAAAAGATCAAAAGATTCGTTTTTTAATGTTTCCAAGCCTGTTTGTCCGTCTGCTGCGCTTTTTACTTCGAAACCTGCTTTAGAAAGTTGTCTGACATACAATTCTCTGATAAAATCTTCATCCTCAACCAGTAAAATTTTTTTAGCCGCAGGATTCATCGTAATTATTTATATCATCAATATTTAATAATTTAAAGACCCAGATTGAATTGCATAAGAAGTGAATTGATCTGTGTTCAGAACGCTTCCTTTTTGGGTTGCTATAGGCAGGGTGAAGGAAAATTTACTTCCTTTTCCCGCTTCTGATTCAACCCAAATCTTGCCGTGCAGTTTTTCAATTATGGATTTTGTAATATAAAGCCCAAGCCCTGTGCCTTTGTTGGCTTTTTGGCCTGTATTGGAGACTCTAAAAAATTTATTAAAAAGATGCGGGATTGCTTCCTGGGGTATGCCGATACCTGTATCAGAAACCGTTGTTGTTATCTCTGTAGGGGAAACTTGGGTTGAAATTTCCACTTTGCCGCCGGGATTTGTGTAGTTTATGGCATTGGCTATCAGATTACCTACGACTTCTCCTAAACGTATTTGATCGGCAAGAACTTTTGGCAGAGGTTGGTTTTGAGGGATTAGAGTCAGGATAATATTTTTTTGATTGGCCTGAGCTCTTAAATCCTCAGTTGCTTTTGAAAGTATTGGGAAATATTCAACCGGCTCAGGAGAAACTGATAATTGATCCCTTTCGATTTTATTAACATTTAATAGATTGGTAATTAATGTCTGGAGTTGTTGCGCAGCTATAAATGCTTTTCTTAAAAGTTCCAAGTTTTCTCCGGGGAGCTTATCTTTAATTTCATCAAGTGTTACGGAAAGATATCCGATGATGCTGGTAAGGGGGGTTTTCAGTTCGTGTGAGGCCATTGATACAAAATCCAGTTTCATTTGTTCCAGTTCTTCTTCTTTGGATAAATCATGCAAGATCAAAATACAGCTTAAATTTGTTTGTATGGAAGTTCCCACTTGAGCAGTCATTATGCTGACTTTAGTTTGTTTTCCTCCTTTACCCACTACGTTAACACTTTGATTGAAGCCTTCCTGGCAATAGGTTTTTGCAAAAATCTCATCATTGTTTGAGAATAAATGAATCAATTGAGCTATAGATTTTCCGTAACATTCTGCTTCGGTATATCCTGTTATTTCTTTGGAAGCTTTATTTAAAAATAAGACATTTTTATTAAAATCCAGGGCAATAATACCGTCAATGACCGATGAAAGGATTTCTTCAAATTTACTTTTTTGAGAAACCGCAATATCTTTTTCCTTTTCATAAGTTTGAATAGTCTTTGAGATTTTTTCTGCCATCAGATTAAAGGAGTTTCCAACACTCTCAAACTCATCCCCTGTTCTTATGTCTATCCGGTGGTTTAAATTGCCATCAGAGAAAATATGCGTGCTATTAATAACTTCCTGAAGTGGTTTTAAGATTAAAAAAATAATTATTATTGAGAAAACAGCACTGATTGCAGCTAGCAGGATAGAAAGAATGGGGTTGAGCGGGATAAAAAGCCCCACAAGATACGGGAGTAATACAGCAGAAATGACAATAAAAGCAATTTTTATATGGAGAGTTTTTTTGTCGGCAGGTTTTTGTTCCACACTCCCAGCGTATCAGAAGTAAAATTTTTGTTCAACCCTAGGCTTTGTTTGTACCGCCAACGGGAGGTTAACAAGTAAGTGATAACTTCGTTATCAGTGAACCGCTTTTTGAGCTGGGATTCACTCTAACGAGGTAATATCTCCAGAAATTTAGTCGCAAGGATTAAATTTTGGAGCTAGTACCGCCAACGGGAGTTGAACCCGTGATTTTCGGAATGAGAATCCGATGTCCTAGGCCACTAGACGATGGCGGCAAGTCAAACCAAATTATACCATGGGTTTAATCGTAAAACTCTTTGTTCTTACCAATCTCTTACGTATCTCTTTAAACATTTAGTTTGACTTTATGCACAATATAGACTAGAATTTTCGCATATAACCTTCCCAAATCAAAATGACTAATAATGACAGTTCAAGGAATACGAAAGACGTATACCTGACATCAAAAGGTTTGCTTGAATCCAAAGAAGAATTGGAATACCTAAAAAAAACTAAAAGGGCTCAAATTGCCGAAAAAATTCATCAGGCCCGCGAATATGGAGATTTGGCAGAGAATTCCGAATATGATACAGCCATGGAAGATCAGGCTATGATGGAAAGCCGGATTGCCCAGCTTGAAAGTATTCTCAAAAGCGCAAAAGTCATAGCAGATAAACATACTCAGGATTTTGTAGTGATCGGATCAACTGTCAAAATAGAAATGGATGACGGGATTGATGAATTTACTATTGTTGGAAGAGTTGAAGCAGATCCGTCTAAGAAAAAAATATCCAATGAATCCCCTTTGGGTTCGGCTTTGGTGGGTGCCAAAAAAGGTGAAGAAGTGGAAGTAGCAACTCCAATTGTCAGATATAAATGCAAAGTTTTGGAGATAAAATGATGGCAAAAGTATCAAGGGATGAGCCCTTACTCGAATTTAATCCAAAACTGCCCAAACTGTCTAAAAACGAACAGGCTGTCTTAAAGCTTTTAGTTGAGGCAGGTAGGTTAATTGTTCCTATTTACCTTGAACAGGAAAAACTCGCTCAGGTTAAAATTGATAAAGCAGAAATTGAGAGATCTGCCAAAAAAGACCCCTCATTTTCATCTCCTTACACCAGCGTAGAAAGATTAAACGGAAAACTGGTAGCTATTCCCTATCATATTAAATATGCAGCACCGCTTAAGCCTGTTGCAGATAAATTAAATGAAGCTGCAAATATTTCCGATAACAAAGAATTCGGAAAAGCTTTAAAGATACAGGCAAAAGTCTTATTGGATGGTAATTATGAAAAAGCATGGGAAGCCTGGTTAAAGATGAAACCTAATAGTTTGGATATTTCTATTGGTCCGCTTCATCATCTGGCTAATCAATTTTTCTTTCCAAAGGCGGCTTATCATGCCTGGGTGGGAGTTATGGAAAAAGAAGGAACAATCAGATTCAATAACTACAAAACAGTGACACTTAGCGCCAGAAGAAAGACGTTAACGCCTAAGGAAAGAATTGATCCTGCCAGTATCAAAGCAATAGTTTTGGATGCGGTGTTATTTGCTGGAATTATGGCTAGAACAAAATTTGTGGGATTAACTTTACCGATTGATGTTAATGTAGTTGAAAAATACGGTGTCCAAGCAACACTTTTTAATCAACCTAATGATTTAAGATTAAAAGATCAAATTTTACCTACTTTTAATAAGATATTTTCAAAAGGGTTTAAAGAGGGGTTTAGCAAGGAGGATTTAAGAAGAGGATATCTAAGAAGTGCTGCCTTGCATGATCTTGCTCATAGTTATTTATACTATAAAAATGCCGCTAAAAATTTGGGGGATGATTTTTATACGGTATCTGAGCTTGCCGCTACAGTATTAGGGCTTCGTTTAGCGGGTTACTTACTTCTAAAGGACAGAATTACAGAAAAAATGTTGGAATCAATGATCGTGGCTTTTATCAGCAGAAGTGTTTATCTAATGAGGGAGGAGGATAAAGATAATAAACTGATGAGTAACTATACTTTAGGAAGTAGAATATTTATGAATTTCATGTTTGAAAGCGGGGCTTTGAAGGAATTTAAGGATCTTATTATTGTGAATTTTACCAAAGTATTTGTTTCAATAAACGATTTATCTTCAATGCTTGAAAGTTTGCTTGCGCACGGAACCAAAGTTGACGCAGGATCTTTTGTGAAAAAATATTCTCAATGATCTTAGTTTGATTTCCCTGATTATTATATAGTATAATCTTCGGCATTTATGTTTGCAATGGAAGCGAAAAGAGCGCCAGTTTTACCGGTCAGTTTATTACAGGGTTTAAAGCCCTTTGAAACCGTAACTATTAAGGGGATTGATTACAATACTTTTAGAGTAACAAAGAGTAATATAGGCTTTTTAAGAAATGAAATAGTTCATCCTTTTGAGCAACCTCTACGCTATCGACCAATTCCTACTGCTTTGCAGGTTCGTCACAATGTGTCCTTACGGGGAGAAGTTACTACTGCCAGTACGCCCGGACAGAATGGTTCAATTATTGGAGTATCATCTCAGGAATTGAGGAAAGTTATTATAGAGGAGGAGCGGATGAATGCATCGGTTTCACTACTTAGGTCAGTTGCCCAATCAAGGCAAAAAGAAGAAATTGGCGGAACTATGGCAAGGTTGCAGATTGTCAGACATCAACCTGTTGTTGTTTTGGGAAGAACAGGGTCATGGCGAATAATTCGTATGCTGGAAGAAATACCTTATGTGGAAGAAATTGTACCTGTTCATCGAAGGATGGATAAAAGATCTATACAGGCAATGAAAACAGGGTTTTACCCGGCTGAATTTAACGAAATAGAACGAATTGATAAAGACGATTCGGATACAATCACAGGAATTTGCCGAAATATTTATTCTCCGGATTCTGCCGAGAGCCGTAAACCTCCGTTAGACAATCCTGAAGGTATGCGAGTATATAGACAAATGGAAGAATCGGGATGGAAACCTAATGATGCAATCCGGTATGCTGCATGGATTAATAGAGAATTACTTCAGGAGCTAATACTTGCAGGAGAGGCGATCCCAGAGTTAAAATCAAAGGCTCTTTCTCCTGCTCGGAAATTTGTGGAAAAGATAAAAAGTATTATAAGGTTAAATTAATTTCCTGATAGATCTACTTTTAAAAAACTTCTTCTTCAGCTATACTTTAGCCATGTATTGGGCAGACAGGGTAGCAAAAGAAATAATTAATTCAAAAAAGTATATGCCGTATTGGGTGGATGATATGTTTACACCCTCAGGCTTTGCTCATATTGGTTCTTTAAGAGGACCTCTTGTGCACGACCTTATCTACAAAGCTTTACTGCATAGCGGTCAGGATGTCAAATCAACTTATGTTTTTAATGATTTTGACCCCATAGACGGACTGCCAAAAGAACTGGAAAAAGATTTTTCCAAATATTTAGGATTTCCTTTAAGAAATGTTCCTTCTCCCGAAAAAGGCTTTAAAAGTTTTGCCCACTTTTTTGCCGAGGATTTCAAAAAAGTCTTAAAAAGTTTAGGAGCAAATCCGCAATTTTTGTCCTCTTATGATATGTACCACGAGGGTAAATTTGACCAGGCGATTAAGTTGGCTTTGGATAATGCTGAAAAAATTCAGGATATTTATCAGAAGGTTAGCGGCAGTAAGAAAAAAGAGGCAGGCTGGCTGCCGCTTCAGGTAATTTGTCAAATGTGCGGCAAGTTAGGCACCACGAGGGTTCATGATTGGGACGGCGAAACCGTTGCTTATACTTGTGAACCTGATATGGTGAAATGGGCAAAGGGATGTGGCTATACCGGCAGGATTTCTCCTTTTGGGGGAAACGGAAAATTGCCCTGGAAAGTAGACTGGCCGGCTCACTGGATGGTAATGGGGGTAACAATTGAAGGGGCGGGTAAGGACCATTCCTCAGCCGGCGGATCAAGAGATATTGCCAGGGAACTGGTAAAAGAAGTTTTTAATATTGAAGAACCATACAATCTTCCTTACGAATTTTTCCTGATTGGCGGTAAAAAAATGGCTTCATCCAAGGGTTTGGGTTTGAAAGCCCGTGATTTTAACCAGTTGCTGCCTTCGGAGCTTGCCCGTTTCCTTTTTTCCAGGACAGATTACAAGCAAGCAGTAGAATTTGATCCTCTAGGCACCATGGCCATACCGGATCTTTATGATGAATATGATCGCTGTTTCAATGCTTATCTTGAGAGATCAAATGAGGATTTGGCGAGAATATTTGAAATGTCTCAAATAAAAAGTCTTCCTTCTAAGGACAAAATTCTTTTGCCAAGATTTCGGGATATTGTAAATTACATACAAATACCAAATATAGATGTATTAAAAAAATATGAAGAAATAAAAGGCAAAAAATTGTCCGGGATAGAAATAGAAATCATTAAGGAAAGGACAGAATATGCCAGAGTTTGGATTAGAGAATATGCTCCGGAAGAATTTAAGCTGCAATTTAGCGAAACTTTACCGGAGAAGGCCAGGGAATTAACGGATGAACAAAAGCAGTATTTGAAAAAAGCAATTAATTTAATTGAAGAAAATGATAATCCGGAAAAGTTGCAGCTGGTTTTGTATGATTTGGCTAAAGAATTAAAAATTGATGCCAAATCAGCTTTTGCTGCTATTTATACTGTTTTAATTGGTAAAGCTTATGGTCCCAAAGCCGGCTGGTTGATACTTTCTTTAGATAAAAAATTTGTCCGGCAGAGATTTGATGAGGTTCTGCAGATTGAAAATGCAACGGTTGCTGTAAATGATGTGAAATTAAACAACTTAAATAAGCCGGAAATTTTTTCTATTGATAAAGAGTTAAAGAGAAAATTTCCTTCTGTATCGGTGGGTATTGCCATTATTAAGGGTGTAGAAATTAAAAAAGCAGATGAGAGATTAGAGAAGGAAAAACAGGAATTGCTTGCAAGTTTGCAAGGATTGACTACTGAACAAATTGGACAATATCCGGAAGTTTTAAATTACCGGAAATTATATAAAGAAACTGGAATAGATTGGCACTCAAGAAGACCAAGTCCGGAAGCGCTTTTGCGAAGAATTGCTTTAAATAAAGGTTTATATGCTGTCAATACCTGTGTGGATGCTTATAACTTGGTGGTAATGAAGTATCGGGTTTCTGCAGGAGCATTTGATTTGGATAGAATCAAATTCCCAACCATTCTTCGATCAGCAGAAGAGGGTGAGGAAATATTGCTGTTAGGCGATGAGCAGCAGACAAAATATAAACAAGGTGAAGTAGCCTATTTCGACCAAAAAGGCGGATTTAATATTGATTTTAATTACAGGGATGCTAAAAGAACTGCAGTGCAGCTTGAGACAAAAAATTTATATATCAATGTTGACGGGATTTATGACATTACTCCGCAAAAAGTAGAAGAAGTTTTGAAGGAAGTTTGCGATATTATAATTAAATATTGCGGCGGCCAAGTAGAGGTTTTTGGAATGGAAGCAGGATAAAAAATATGACCAGAGAAGAAGCTTACAAGTTAATGACTCAAATGCTCCAAAGCAAAAATCTGCAAAAGCATGGATTGGCTGTTGAGGCAATCATGCGGGAGCTTTGTAAATATCTTAAGCTGAAAAATCCTGAGTTGCCTCTGGAGGAATTCGACGAAGAAGAGTGGGCAATTGTGGGGCTTTTGCATGATGCAGATTATGAACTGGTTGCTAAAGATTTAAGCAAGCATACCCTGGTTACTGAGGAAAAGTTAAGAGCTTTGGGCGGGGCATCTGAAAGGTTAATTAATGGGATTAAAGCTCATCACGAGGGAGTAAAAACTTCCCGGGATAATTTAATGGAAAAATCTGTTTATGCTGCAGATGAGCTCTCGGGCCTTATTACTGCTGTTGCTTTGGTAAGGCCAGACAAGAAATTATCTTCTGTTACAGTTGATTCGGTAATGAAAAAATTTACTCAAAAAGGCTTTGCAGCAGGTGCGCACAGGGGACAAATTTTAGCATGCGAAAAAGAATTAAATATTCCTTTGGAAGAATTTGTAAGTATTGCTTTAAAGGCTATGCAGGGTATATCAGATGAGCTCGACTTATAATATAATCAGCTTGTTTTTGTGATTTGTGACTTCGCTGATTAATTAGAATGAATTTAAAGGATTTAAAAAAAATTTTAAAAGTTTTCTTGACGCTGCAGTGGGCAAAAGAATTACCCAGACAGGGTTTTATTGCTCTGGGTTTTAAAAGGAATGAAGCAGATTCTGTGGCAGCACATAGTTTTGTGACTGCGCTTTTGGCATATTTTTTGGCAAAACAACTTCAGAAAGAAGGGATGAAAGTTGACAGCGAAAAGGTTTTAAAGATGGGACTTTTTCATGATATCGGTGAAACTATTGTCGGAGATGTGGGGACTTTTGTTAAAGGAATGGCGGGAGGGGTTTTCAAAGATATTGAAAAAGAAGGAGTTAAGACCTTGGTGGAAGGCTTAGACTCAGAGGAAGAAATAGTAGGGCTTATAGAAGAATATAATAAAAGGGAATCTTTGGAAGCGCGTATTGTGAAGGCAGCAGATAATCTCGATGCTTTGGCTCAAGCAAAGGGTGTACCCGGAGCTCAAAATGCGCTAAAATATTTTAAGCAGATGTATCATATAACCAAATTTGAGTGGCATAAAAAAGCGGTTGATTTAATATTATCAGGAGAAGTCGAGCCCGGAAGGGATTGGCAGAAGATATAGGATAGCAGGAAATAGTGATCAGTCCAAAAGACTAATTACTACTATCCTTCTTCCTACTATCCTAATTAAATATGTTAGATATAAACTAT
This sequence comes from Candidatus Daviesbacteria bacterium RIFCSPLOWO2_01_FULL_39_23, assembly GCA_001776935.1. Classification (GTDB taxonomy): domain Bacteria; phylum Patescibacteriota; class Microgenomatia; order Daviesbacterales; family UBA10151; genus UBA10151. Next base: position 53,665 of record MFDN01000001.1, read on the forward strand.
ATTAGAGATAATTTAGAAAAAGTAAGAAAATCTATTCAGGCTAGAAAAGCTGGTGTGGATTTGGATCAGCTTTTAAGACTTGATGAAAGCAGGCGTGATTTAATCCAAAAAGTTGATGCACTGCGGGCAAAGAGGAACGAAGCTGCTAAGGCAAAAGATATAGAAGCCGGTAAAAAAATCAAAGGCGAGCTTGATAGTTTGGAGAAGCAGTTGGGCAAGACAGAAAAAGAATGGAATTCTTTAATGCTGCAAGTACCGAATATTTTGCTCGATGAAGTGCCGATAGGAGATGTATCAAAAAATAAAACCATAGAAAAAGTTGGGGAATTGCCGGAATTTTCTTTTAAGCCAAAAGATCATATAGAGCTGGGTAAACTTTTAAATATTATTGATTTTGAACGGGGTGTAAAGACAGGAGGGTTTCGGGGATATTATTTAAAAAACGAAGGAGCAAGACTTCACTGGGCGGTTTTGCAGTTTGCTTTTGATCACCTGATCTTAAAAGGTTTTCAACCTGTTGTGCCGCCTGTAATAAACAGAAGATTTGCTCTTGTTGGAGGAGGCCAGTTTCCCTGGGGCGAAGAAGATACATACAAAGTTTCGGATGAGGATTTTCTGGTGGGAACTGCAGAGATTCCTTTGATGGCAATGCATTCTGATGAAACTTTTGATACTGGTGATTTACCAAAAAAGTATGTAGGCATGTCTGCATGTTTCAGGACAGAAATCGGGTCTTATGGAAAAGATACAAAAGGGCTTTACCGGGTGCATGAGTTTTATAAAGTCGAACAGGTGATTTTGTGTGAGTCAGACGAGCAGCAGTCTTTAGGGTTTTTTGAAGAGCTTCAGGAAAACAGCGAAGAGCTTTTAAGAAAATTAGGCCTTCCCTATCAAGTGGTGGTTTTATCTTCCGAAGATATGGGCAAAAAAGCTGCTTTAACATATGATATAGAAACATGGATGAGCGGGAGAGGTAGTTTTGGCGAAACTCATTCAAACTCCATAGTTTTAGATTTTCAAACCAGAAGACTGAAGATTAAATACCGCGATAAAGATGGAAATATCAAATATTGCCATGCTTTAAATAATACTGCCATTGCTTCTCCAAGAATTTTAATTGCTATTTTGGAAAATTTTCAAGCCGAAGACGGAACAGTTAAAATCCCCGAAGCTTTACAAAAATACACGGGGTTTTCAGAAATTATACCTAAGTAAGGTATGGATATTATACAACTTGAGGAAGAATTAAATAAGATCAAAGAGAGAAACAGGAGGGTAGAAAGAGAAAAGGCTTGGGAAATTTCATGGACCAGAAAAATAATGGTGGCTGTTCTAACTTATATAGTGGTGGCTGTATTTTTCTTTTATCTCCGGACGCCTGATCCAATGGAAACAGCAATTGTACCGACTATAGCCTTTCTTTTGTCAACTATGTCAGCTCCATTTATTAAAAAGTTGTGGTTAAGATATATCCACGAAAAATAGATTTCTATCTTCCCTGTCGCTGAAGAAGTATCTGGGCTGCAGAAGAAGCTTGCGGGCTGGCGTTACTTCCTCCAAGTTCACCAAAGTTAGATGAGCTGGAAGCGCCTGGTTGTTCGCTGGGCTGGGCAGATGTTGCAGCTATGGGAGTAGCAGCTGGCGGCGTTGCCGTTGATGTATTAGTAGTTGTAGTTGCGGGTAAACTGGTTGTAGGCTTAGAAGCCTGGCCGATGCCCAATATAAAATAGGCAGACGCTCCGGCGACAAGAATCAATAATCCTATACCCACTCCAATAAGCCAAAGCGGCAATTTTTTATGATTTTCAGTAGAGACATTGGGAACTTCGGGTGTTTGGGCAGGCGGAACGACCACTGTTTCCGGGTTAGAATCAACAGATTGAGGCGAAGTGTTATTGTTGGTTATTAAGTGAGAAAGATCTGTTGGAGCGGTTTCCGTATTTGTCCAGCTGGGCTGAACAGCAGGTTGGGTTTCGGGTGCGGAAGGGATACCTGTTGATTCCTGTTGGGATGTATTTGTTGCGGGGAGAGATGCAGAAGTTTGTATTTCAGTAGACTGAGAGACGGGTTCGGGCATGAAAGTTGGGGTTGGTTCTGGTTGGGGTTGAGCAATTTCTTCCGGTTGAGCAGGAGGGCTCCAGGTGGGGGTTTGATTTTGGGCTGTTTCATAAACAGACGGCTCCGCTGCAGCACTTTGTTCACTGGCTGGCATTGTTGGTGCAGGCCACATATCAGCAGGTGCAGCTGCAGCAGGTTGAGAAGGTTGTTGGGGCCAAGTTGGTACCGGGTCAGGAGATGATTGGGGAAGCTCCGGAACAGAGGTTGGGAGGTTATTCAAATCAGAGGTCGGTTGCGGAGTTGCTCCAAAAGGCGAGACAGGATCTGAGTTATTAGTAGGCGAAGTTGGATTGTTCTGGTTGTCCATTCGGGCAGAATTTAGATATTGTTAGTGTATAAAAATCTGTAACTCATTGTCAATGATGGAATATATGCGTAGTATTCAGGTATAATATACGCTGACTATGTTGGATTTTTTGGGAAAGTTATTGGATTCAAATGAACGAGAAGTAAGTAAACTTAAACCCCTTGTTGCAGAGGTCAATAATCTTGAAAAAAGATTTGGCAAGCTTTCCGATAAACAACTTAAAGAAAGTTTTGTAAAATTCAAACTGGATCATGAAAAGGGAAAAAGTTTGGATGAGCTTTTGCCGGAGGCATTTGCCGCGGTCAGGGAAGCTGCTAAAAGAACCATTAAGCAGCGTCATTTTGATGTGCAGATTATGGCCGCCATCACTTTGCACCAGGGAAGAATTGCCGAACAGAAAACAGGTGAAGGAAAAACCTTATCTGCCACCCCGGCTTTATATTTAAATGCAATAAGCGGTAAGGGCGTGCATCTTGTGACTGTTAATGATTATTTAGCTATGCGTGATTGCGGATGGATGGGTCCTGTTTATCATGCATTGGGGGCCAGCTGCGCCACAATTATTCATGATGCGGCTTTTATTTATGATCCTAAGCATAAGAATACCACTCATGATGATAAACGCTTACAGTATCTGCGCCCGGTTTCCCGAAAAGAAGCTTATGAGGCAGATATAACCTATGGAACAAATAATGAGTTTGGTTTTGATTACCTGCGCGACAATATGGTATTTAGACTTCAGGATCAATCTCAACGAGGTCATTTTTTTGCAGTGGTTGATGAAGTTGACTCTATTTTGATAGACGAAGCAAGAACTCCTCTTATTATTTCGGCCCCTGCACAGGAGGCAACTGAAAAATATTATGAATTTGCAAAGATTATTGATTCTTTGTCTCCATCTGATTATGTAATTGATGAAAAACAAAGGACAGCTCATTTAACAGAGCATGGGACATTAAAAATCGAAAAAATGCTTGGGGTAGATAATTTATATGAAAAAGATTTTTCCACTCTTCATCATCTGGAAGAATCATTAAAAGCTAAAACATTATTTCAAAAAGATAAAGATTATGTAGTGAAAAACGGGGAAGTGATAATTGTAGATGAATTTACCGGAAGGCTAATGTTGGGCAGAAGATACTCGGAGGGATTGCATCAGGCAATTGAGGCGAAGGAGGGGGTGGCAATCCAACAGGAATCTCAGACTCTGGCGACAATTTCTTTTCAGAATTACTTTAGGATGTATCAAAAACTTGCAGGAATGACAGGCACTGCGGCAACAGAAGCGGAGGAATTCAATAAAATTTATAAGCTTGAGGTGATAGTCATACCTACCAATAATCCGATGATAAGAGCTGATCGTCCGGATATGATCTATAAAACCCAGGCTGCAAAATATACTGCTGTTGCAAATTTAGTGGAGGAGCTGCACACTAAAGGCCAGCCTGTTTTGGTTGGCACTACCTCTATTGATAAAAATGAATTCCTCTCGGAGCTTTTAAAGAGGAAAGGCATCTCGCATGCATTATTAAATGCCAAAAATCATGAAAAAGAAGCAGAAATTATATCGCGTGCCGGCGAAAAAGCAGCAGTAACCGTGGCCACGAATATGGCAGGTCGCGGAGTTGATATTGTTTTGAGTAAAGATGCTGCGAAGTTAGGAGGATTATATGTTATTGGAACAGAAAGGCATGAGTCAAGAAGAATAGATAATCAGTTAAGAGGACGATCCGGCAGACAGGGTGATCGTGGCGAAACAAGATTTTTTGTATCTTTGGAAGATGACTTAATGAGAATTTTTGGCGGGGAACAAGTTTCCAAAGTCATGAATTTTTTGAAAATGCCTGAAGATGTTCCGATTGAGCATGGGTTAATTTCCAAAGCCATAGAAGGCGCTCAAAAGAAAGTAGAGGGGCATAATTTTGATATTAGAAAACACACCGTTGAATACGATGATGTAATGAATCAGCAAAGGAAAATTATCTATGAGGTTAGAAAAAGAGTTTTAGAGACAGCGCAGAGTCAGGATGAATCCTTAAAAGAAGAAATCCTGGAAAAAATAGCAAGAGAAATAGGAAGCATCATCACTATTCATACGGAAGAAGGGTTGAATGCTCAAAAAATCACAGAGGAATTTGCAAGCATTGTTCCAATAGATGAAAACAGCAGGAAGGGAATAGAAACGCAGATATCCAGCTTGCAAAGTACGGATGAAATTATAAAATTCCTTACCGATCTTGCAGTTACTTTTTACTCGGAAAGAGAAAAACAGGTGGGAAAAGAGGTAGCCAGACAAATGGAGGTTTTTGTATACCTTAATACCATAGATACTTTATGGATTGAGCATTTGGATACAATGGATGATTTGCGTTCCGGGATAGGGCTTAGGGGGTACGCCCAAAGAGATCCGTTAATTGAATATAAAAGAGAAGGGTTTGATTTGTTTGAGAAATTGATGGTGGAAATAGATTATGAGATAGTGCATAGGATTTATAAAGTGGCAGTACAAGGGCAAGTTCCCGTCTCTGCGCCACAGCAGACAGCGATAGAGGAAAAGCATCCGGAGATTGAAATAGGGGTGGAAACTGAAGCGCAGGAAATGGGGGCAAAAGTTAAAATTGAAAGGCCCGATGATTTGGCCATTAAAGAACAAACTATCCCCGCGGATTTTCCGCCCGGTTACGGAGGCACCAAGGTGACTGTTGAAAGAGGGGGGCAAGTTATTGCGCAGGAAACATACGGGGAGAGCGGAGAATTGAATAAAGCTCATGGAAAAATAGGCAGAAATGATCCATGTCACTGTGGTTCTGGCAAAAAGTATAAAAAATGTCATTATCCTAATTAAGAAATTTGGATGTATCTATGAAGAATCTAAGCTTTTAAAGAAATAAGAATTTTTTAAAATCTTATTTAATTTTATGTAAAATTAGAACCTTATCCCGGTCTTCTTTAAGGATTTTATAATCCTGAGGAAGTATTTGTTTGTTATCAAGCCTCCATTTATTTGTAATCATAATAAAATTATCTTTGCTTTTTAATAAAGAAATAAAATCCTCAGGTCTTTTTGGCGCTTTAAAAACAATGTCTTTTTTAGAATAAAATAATGCTGCCGGAATATACTCTCCGTCTACATAAAAATTTTGAGGGTATTTTGCAGCCTCTTTTGATAAAATTGCTTCATCAGAGATAAATGCCGGAATATTAATAAATTGATACCAAATCATTTTAATCTGGTTAAAATAAATAAAAACGCTGAAAATGAGGATTATCCCGTAAATGTGATATTTCCATTTTGGTAAATATTTCTCCAAAAAAGAAAATGAAAATCCAAAATAAATTAAAATTAAAATCGGAAAAATAGGAATAAGGTGCCAAATTTGTATTTTAGGAGAGAAAATAATCGGTATCAAAAATGAGAGGAAAAAAAGTATTAAGATAAAAAACCTCTTTTGTTTTAGGAAAATAGATAGCACAAGTGACAAGACTCCAGGCCAAAACCATCTGCCGATGCCACTATGAAGATATTCTTTGGCAAGGCTTAAATTGGCAAGATAAGAAGAATCAAAATTTGCTCCTCTTAAGCCTACTCCCAAATAGTTTTGAATAAATTGAGGATATTGAATTATCTGACTTAAAAACCAACCTCCGGTAATGCTCAAAGAAAGCAAAAAGGGTAATATTATATCTTTCATTGTTATCGCCCTGTTTTTGTAAAAGATTAAAACAATAGCCGGAAGAATAGCTAAAGGGACCATAGTTTTTGTTAAAAAAAGTAAAGATAAACTTACTGATAGAGGCAGAAGATATTTTTTATTTTCGGATGCCATAACTGCTAAAAGAAAAGTCAGGAGGAAAAACATTGTTAAGATAATATCTAAATTGCCTGACCGTGCTCTAAAAACAAACCAAATTGCTGAAGATAAAGCTATTGCTGAGGCGAAGCCTACCAAAGGGTGAAATAGTTTCTTGCCTAACAAATATAGAAGGATAATACTAAAAACCCCTGATAATGCTGAGGGAAATCTGGTCCAAAATTCATTTATCCCGAATATTTTATAAGTTATTGCCATTAACCAATATCCAGCAATAGGGTGATCAAAGTATGGTTGGCCATTCCAAATCATATTTATTAGACTGCCGGATCTTGTGATATTTCTGGCAACCTCTGCATACCAGGCTTCATCCCAACTTACTAATGATGTTTGTCCTAATTTAAATACAAATAAAGGTAGCAGTGCTATGATTAAAAGGAGAATTAAAATATCTAATACTTTCACAAAGATAAGTATATCACCGCTTATTTGTATTCTGATTGAAGAATCTGGGGAGCATCAGTAAAAGGATAATTATTATTACCGAAATTCCGCTTATGATAGCTCCAGCCTTTAAAGAATTTGGGGCATATTTGAATTCAACAATATGATCGCCTTTTGGCAAAACAACTCCTCTGAAATTATAGTTTGTTTGGTGAATTACCGACTCTCTTCCATCTATGAAGGCTTTCCAGCCGGGATAAAAAGAATCTAAAACTACAAGATAAGAATCTATATTTGCAGAAGCTTTAATTAGAATATGTGAATTAGTAATTTGTTCATACGTTAAATTTTCTTTTAGGTCCTCATTAGAATTACTGTTGAACTCAAAATCTGAGATGGAAGTAGTTCTGATAGGGAAACTGTTATCAAGCATCAATTCCAAAGCTTCTTTGTCTGATGCTTTAATCACCCTACTGGTTAAGTAAGCTCTTGGAAGAGTTTGTGTATTTTCCAGAATTACCACACCTTTGTCTCCAAATACTTCTTTGTATTTGGGAAGCTTAAGCTTGCTGGAGACCTTTCCCATTTCAGAAACTTTGCCGTTATTGTCTCTTTTTACAGCCACTATAAAGCGGACATTTGATTCATCCACTATTTTGGAATCAAAGTTTTCCAGAATACCCCAGCGGGGCTGAGGAGGGGTGTCAGATCTGCCTGAATTAGCAGACGCAAGCAACTTAGCTGTTTTTAACGGGTATACTCCGTCATAGCCTGCTATAGAAGATAATTTGTAAGGAAGCCACATATTAGCAGGGAAAACATCCTTTTCAGCGGTGAATCTGTCATATGGATATTTTTTCAAGTAATTTGAAATAGGAGTTTCGGGATAAATAAAATTTGGACTTGAAAAGGTATTAAATTTAAGTCCGAAACGGAATAACTCGAAAATAAGCACAATAATAAACACTAAGATAACGGTAGATTGTGGTAGCTTGGTTTTTTTGGTTAGCAAAATTAATAATGTTACAGTTATTATTAAAATGATGGGTAATATTAAATTTTTCAAGCTGATATTTATATGAGAAATAATTTCCAAATCTGCATTTGCATTACTCATTAAAATATACCTGCTTATCAATAAACCTATTGTTATCCCTGAAGCTATGGAAAATATCCATATACCGGGCTTTAAGCTTAATTTTGAAGGAGACTGTCTGATTAAAGATATGCCATATGCTCCTAAAACAGAAAGAGAAAAATTAATTAAGAAATTTGCCCGATTCATTGTTATGGAAGATCCTCCCCAAAGACCGAGTTTGTATAAGAAAACACTCAAAGGATTTTCAACAACAATAACTAAAGTGGTAATGAAAATTAAAAAAGCAAACTTAACTGGAAAATTGTTCCAGTAATGCTTTACCCCTATCAGGGCAAAAATTAGGGCTGTTATCCCTCCATATAAGGTAAAATCCATATGGTCTCCGCTGCCCCAAAAATTACCTGTGGCATCATTGCCAAAAAAGTCAGGGGCAATCAAGGTAATTAAGTTTTGTAATGATATAAAGGGACTTCCTGTTCCCAGAGTTTCAACTACTCTTTGAGAAATTCTAATCAATTCTGCGGCAGGAAATAAAAAGATTGCGCTTAAAGATGCGCCTAGAACAATAAAAAATATAACTTTGGGATCAGGTATAAATCTTTTTGTCTTGAAAATATACCAAATAACTAGCGCGACCAAAGTAAAACAAATGATAGGCAAATAACCTGCCAAAATTTGTATGCATAAAAAGATGCTAAATAGTATTCCCCATTTTAGTTTTCTAGAAATTAAATATTTGTCTTCCAGTAAAATTAAGATTGGTAAAAACATGCTGGTTACAGCCTGGGTATTCCATTGCACCCATAGAATTGTAAATCCACCAAATCCATAAACAATGCCGCCAAAAATACTGGAAAGTATTTCCAATCTAAAATGTCTTAAGAGTAAATACATAAAAAAAGACGCCAGCAGCGGTTGTGCCATTATTTGAAGAGTCCATGCAATAGGTGATGAGAATATAAGATAAAAAATCATTGTAGGAAAAAGCGATCCTACCTGGACATTTGCGAATAACGGATAACCTCCAAACATATAAGGATTCCATAAAGGCAATTGTTTTTGTTTTACTATTTCTGCAACCAGAGATTTAAAAGGGTAATACAAAGATACGGCATCAGAGAGTTTGGGGTTTTGAACAGGTACTCCCACAATATAATTTCCCCATTTGTAATTTATCCATGGGTGGTAAGCTCCCACAATTAAATCTGTAGGTAAAGGAATTAATCCAAGAAATATTTTATAGAAAAATATTAAGGTTAAAAAAGTAAAAAAGATAAAAGCTATAATAATTTCTTTAATGCTCACAACTTCATTATATAATAGAGTTATCATCAAACTATGAATATTTTTTCACAAAAGCTTAAAATATTTTTTCTTATACTGATTATTTTTAATACCTTACTTTCCGCTTATTGGTTAATTAATGGAGATATTCATTATGATGTGGATGTTTCCCGTGACTTTTTGGTAATGGAGGATATTATTGAGAATAATCATTTTACCCTACTGGGTCCGCGTTCAGGAGCCATTCCGGGGATTTTCCATGGTCCACTTTGGTTTTATATTAACTTACCTGCATTTTTTCTGGGTAAAGGCGATCCTTTGATTGTTGGTTGGTTTTGGTTTTGCTTATCCGTATTTTTCCTGCTGCTTGTATTTTGGGTTACAAAAAAACTGTTTGATACAGAGGTGGCATTTCTATCGACCCTTCTTCTTTCAGCTAATTCCATTATAAATCCCTCAATAGGCCTGAAGAATTTTTATAATCCCTATGGAGCGGTATTCTTAACGCCATTATTCTTTTGGTTATTCCATCGCTATATTAATAGTTTAAAAGCTAAATACTTAATTTTTAGTTTATTTACATTAGGTTTTATTATTCAATTTCAAATGGCTTTCGGAATACCGATACTTATTGCGCTTACAGTTTTTTTAGGATATTTGTTATTTATCAAGAGGAAACTCATCCATTTTCTTTCATATTTAATTTTGTTAATTCCTATTTCAACCTTTATATTATTTGATATAAAGCATGACTGGCTGCAGTATAAGGCATTGATTCGATTCCTTAGCCAAAATAGTAGCTCGGGTAATATTTTGAATATTTTTCAAGACCGTATAAGGGTATTATTTTTTGACTTTTTTGATTTTTTATCTCCGGGGAAAAATATTCTTACTATTTTTCAGGCAATTTTTTTCCTTGTTGTGTTAATTATTGGTATTAAAAGCAATAATAATCCGAAGAGAAAAGTTTACATTTTATTTTCTATAATTTTTTTTGGTTTTTGGGTAGTCTCTTTATTTTATCAAGGCGGAACCGGTAATTATTTTTGGCCGCTTTTGCCGCTTGCTGTCATTGTTTTCTGCTCATTTTATCGCGTCTTAAAAGCGAGAATTTTTCTTGGGGTTTTCTGCCTTCTTTACCTGGTTAATGTGTATGCGGGAATCTCGGCAATCATGGATTTTGAAACCGATGTCGATAGAAGAGGTCCTCATAGCTGGGCTTTTAATTTATATGTTGCTAAAAAAATCTATGCGGATGCAAAAGTTGATTTTGGATATTTTAACTTTTCGCCGGACAGGTATGCTTATCAACAAAGATATGCCATGAGCTATGCCAAAAAATATTCCCCAAATCTTAACTCCTTCTCTTTTGTTAAAAAGCCGCTTACTTATTTGGTAGAAGTAGATCCTCCGAAGGATAGACCGGATTTAAATGGTACCAGCTGGAGAATTAGCGATGTTGGTATTGACCGATTGCCTGATCAGATTTTTCGCTTTGACTTTATTCAGGTTGAGAAATACTTCCTAAATAATGAAGAGATAAAAATAGAACCTAATGCATACTTGTTAGACAAGGCATTTTTAAGATAAACTAATATTTTGTGATTAAGAAATATTTACGTTCGCCATTTATTATACTTTTTTTTATTCTTATTTTAGGATTATTTTTTAGACTTTATAAACTGGAAATATTTTACTCTTGGGGGCATGATCAGGATTTATTTGCATGGATAGCAAAAGATATCGTGATTGACCATCATCTGCGCCTGATTGGACAGGAAACAAGCATAACAGGGGTATTTATAGGTCCCATCTTTTATTATCTGATGGCGGTTTCTCTTGCGCTTTTTAATATGAATCCTCTGGGTGCTAATATTTCTGCAGTAATAATTTCCTTATCAACAATTGTTAGTATTTATTGGGTTTTTAGTCAGTTTTTTGGGAAAAAAATCGGATTAACTGGAGCCTTTTTTTATGCAGTTTCTCCGGGTATCATACTTTTTGACAGGTGGATTGTTCCAACGCAACCTACCAGTCTGTGGTGTGTCTGGTTTTTGTACATCCTTCTCTCAATTCTCAAAGGTAATTTCCCCTTGGTGTTATTGGGTTTGCTAATTGGTTTGATCTGGCATGTTCATGTAGCTTTTATCCCGCTGCTTATACTTATACCTATCGCTTGGTGGTTATCTAAAATGCAGGGGTATAGAATTAAAATTACTGCAAAAAGCATAGTAATTTCTCTTCTTTTAATTTTTACCTTATTACTTCCTTTCTTCACCTTTGAGATTAGGCATGGATTCCAACAGATTAAGGGTTTGACCAGGGCTACTTATGAAGAAAAAGGAGACGTGAAAGGCATGGATAGGTTAAGAAAAGTTTTTAACGTTTCCGGAAGAGCGTTATCAGGCATAGTGCTTCTGGATAAAAATGCTTCTCTACCGAAGGAGTTTTTTATGTCTTTGGTCCCTCTTTTGCTCCTCTTAATTTTTTATTTGTATAAGACAAAGATCATAACAAGAAATCAGACTGTAATTATCGGTTTATGGATTGGTATTGATTTATTGGGTCAATTCTTGTCAAAAAGATCTATACCGGAATATTATTTTGCTAATTTTATTGTGGTACAAATTTTAGTAATATCTGTATTTATTTCCACTTTTAATTTAAAAAGGGGATTGTCGTTTACTCCTTTATTGTTAGGAATGTACTTATTTGCAGCGACTTTTTGGTTTGTCACACAACCAGATGATCCGGGCGGATTCTTGCAAAAGAGAAGAGCTATAGAATACATAAAAAATAATGCAGGAAACAAAGGGTATCCATGTGTGGCGATAAATTTTATTGAAGGATACGAGGGATTACCTAATGGATTCAGATACTTGTTTTGGTTGAATAACTTAAAAATTATCACACCGGGAAATGATATTCCTGTTTATAGTATAGTGACGCCTTGGACGATTTCGGCAAATGAAATTAATGCCAAATTTGGGGTTTTTGGTATCATTGAACCTCCCTCGAAAATAGTTGATCCGGAGCTTTGTTCTGACTCAAGCAGGCAATTACTACCTATATGGGGCTTTACAAATTAAAAATAATATTCGAAGTATGATTGAAGTTGTAAAAAAATGGCATTATTGGGCCATAGGTTTTATTATCTTGAATATTTTCTTAAGTTTAAGATGGTTAATTAATGATGACATTCGTTTTGATGTAGATATATCCCGTGATTTTTTATTAATAAAGGAAATTATTACCCAAAAACCCATTACTTTGATTGGATCTCATACATCAATAAGCGGAGTTTTTCATGGACCGTTATGGTATTACCTGAATGTACCAGCTTTTTTTATCTCTTCCGGTAATCCAGTACTGATTGGATGGTTTTGGTGGGGATTGTCAATTTTAACTCTTGCTATAATATATTTTATTTCATTAAAATTATTTAATAAATCTACTGCTCTTCTGGCGACCTTACTTTACAGTGCAAATTCTATTATTAATCCTAATTATGGTCTGAAGATGTTTTTTCCTCCATATGGAGCTGTAATGTTGTTTCCAATATTTTTCTATCTTTTTATCCAGTATATTTTTAATAAAAAAGTCAAATATCTGGCATTTGCCATACTTATTTTAGGATTTATTATTCAGTTCGAAATGGCTTTTGGGATTCCTATATTGGGATTGATGGTATTATTTCTAGTATATTTCTTATCCAGCAGAAAATTATTGAAACATTTTTTGATTCTTCCACTAATTTTTTTGCCGCTTTCCACATTTATCATTTTTGAGATTCGACATAATTTTTTGCAGATTCAATCTCTGATTGGATATTTTGAATCTCAATTGGGCAAGAATCAATTAAATTTATACATGATTTTTATTGATAAAATCAGAGGTATTTTTACGGATACATTTTTCTTGTTGATGCAAGATAATAGAAGCCTCAGCTGGACTTATTCTATTTTATTTGTAATTTTAATTTCCAGGATTAAATCTCCTCTTAAAAAAATTTATTGGATGTTTTTATTTTTTTATTTAGGCTATTGGGTTATTCATCTTTCTTTAAAACCCCTTTGGAGCAGTTATTACTGGCCACTCCTTACTGTAATAATTATTCTATATGCAGGTTTTATAAACTTTTTCTCCAAGAAGATATTTATTTTATTTTTTATACCGTTACTTTTATGGAATATGTATATTGGATTAAAGTATATTAAAGATTTTGAAATGAATGTATCAGTGAGAGGTAAAAACAGTTGGGCATTTAATGAGTTAATTGCTCGAACGGTCTTTGAAGATGCAGATAGTGATTTTGGTTATTTCATTTTTATGCCAGAAAGATGGGTTTTTCAGGGATGGTATGCCTTGGATTTTTTACAGAGTCAATATCCGCAAAGAAAAGCACACCCTTTTGCAAAACAAAAATTGACGTATTTAATCATATATGATTCGCCAAAAGACTATCAGGATCCTATTAGTATGGGATGGAGAATTACCGATCTTAAAATTACCCAAAAACCGAAGGAGAATAAACGAATCGGAAACGTTGAGATTCAAAAATATTATTTATCCGAAGAAGAATTGCGATTACCCGTGAATCCTTATTTGCTTAATTCAACTTTTTTCCGCTGAGCCTGCAATTTAATAAAAGCAATATTTTTTAGGTATCCTTTCCTATTTCTTACAGCTTTTTGAGTTTTTTCTTAATTTAGAATTATAAAATTTGTTTATTATGAATGGAACCATTATATTTGCAGATTTTAGATATCTTCTAAGATGGACAACAGGGAGTAAATTTATTTCAATAGTAACAAAGCTTCTAAAGGAGAATTTTATTTACAGGCTTTTGTCGGCTCCTGTAGTTTGAAGTTGTTTAAACTGCTTTTCCATTGCCCGGTAATTTTATTATAAAGGTAGCTCCTCTTGGTTTGGAATTTGTAATTTCTACTTCTCCGCCATATCTTTCGATTGTTTTTTTAATAATATACAATCCTAAGCCGGTGTGACCGCTATCTCCATACTTAAAGCCTTCCTGAAATAATTGGTCCTTAATGTTGTTAGGGATACCTACACCGTAATCAGTTATACAGATTTTTACTATATTATTTCCATTTGAAATGCTGATATCGATCCGGTCAGTTTTTCCATGGTCTTTTGCATTCCTTATAATATTTTCCAGCACAGAAATAATAGCCTGATCTGCCCAGACTACACCATCCCCTTCTACTTTGAATTTAATAGAGGGGAAAAATTGCAGGATATTATTTATAAGATTTTTCATTGGATAACGCATCAAAGGTGTACCTGTGTAAAGAACAGACTCTAAACCAGTCAGATGTTTGATTGAATTGACTCCCTGATCAATTGATGCAAATATTTCTTTAAATATATCCTGCTTGGCTCTGCCTCTAAGATACATTTCAGTATCTGCTTTAATTATTGTCAAAATATTCAAAAGGTCATGCCTTAGGGTTTTGTAGGATAATCGCAATACCTCATTAAGTTCAGCTACTTTCTTTTCTGCTTTTTCCCTAGATTCTATTGCAAGGCGTATTTCGTGAGTATTAAGTTCCAGTTCTGCCCAGGCGGCAAGGCTTTTTAGCAAGTTAATTTTTTGTTTGTTTAGTTTTCGGGGTTTGTAGTCTTTGATGCAAAATACCCCGACTCTTTTGCCGTCTGCTGATTTCAAAGGGATTGCTGCGTAGAATCTAATATAGGGTTTACCGATGACCATAGGATTTTTTGCAAATCTTGGGTCTTTTCTGGCATCCGGAATAATAAAAATATCCTCAGAAAGAAGCGCATGACCACAAAAAGATATAGCCCTTCTACCTTCTCTTTCAGGCAGACCCTGACATGATTTGAACCATTCTCGGCGGGAGTCTATTAAGGTTACTGTGGAGATGGGTACTTTAAATAAGTGGAGCGCCATTTCAGTAATCCGGTCAAATCTTTCTTCAGGGGGAGTGTCCAGGATTTGCAGTCTTTTGAGCGAATTTAAGCGCTCTTTCTCGTCAGACGGTATAGGTGCTTTTTGATAATCTAATTGAGTAAGCATAGCCCTCCTTTTAAGGTCTTTGGGCACCTGATTTAATCTTTAATCATATACCCAAAACCCCTAACCGAATGGAGGAGTTTTTTCTGACTTCCGTTATCGATCTTCTTTCTCAGATAGCCCATATAAACATCAACAACTCTGGTCTCAATATCCTGTGAATAAAACCATACACGATTTAAAATCATCTCGCGTGTAAGCAGTCTTCCTGAGTTGCGCATTAAATATTCAAGCAGTTTAAATTCCTGTGGAGTAAGCTGGATTGTCTTGCCGCCCCTTCTAACTTCCAGGGCTTGTTTATCAAGTTCTAAATCACCAACTTTTAAAGTTGTATCCGATAATTTATCCTGACGTAATTTGGTTTTAATTCTGGCAAGGAGTTCATCAGCCACAAACGGTTTAGTTATATAATCATCTGCGCCCATATTAAGGACCTGAACGATATCGGAGATGGAGTCTTTGGCTGTTAAAATTATAACCGGGAGGGCGGGATTTTGTTTTCTTACTTCTATAATCACAGATTCACCGCTCATGTTTGGCAATCCCAGATCCAGAACAACAAGATCGGGCGGTGTTTTATCGATGGCATCAAGAGCCTGAATGCCGTCTGAGACAGCCTGGACTGAATATTGATTGTCCAGCAGAAGCTCTTTTAAGTATTTCTGCAGGCCTTTGTCGTCTTCTACTACAAGTATTTTGCTGGTCATATTTTCCTTACAAATTTCACTCAGATTATATACCAATCGTATCTGAAAATGCAAAGACTATCGTGCAATTGGACTGCGGATAACAATAAATTCACAATAACTTTTTTCTCACAAATCTCTTACTTTGTTTTAGTTGTTTTATTATTTTATTAGGGTATTCTTCTTCTTGTTAAGTTAGTCGTTTAATTTAGGGGGTAGGATCCGGTTTAGCTGGATATACCAAGAAGCGATTTGAGGACAACACTAGATCTATCTAGAATATACGAGTATCCTAAAGCTCCTCGGCCTACCCCCTAACTTTATCTTTCAATTTCGTTTCCTTTTAATATGGCTATCCTATTTTTATTAATAATAATTTTAATTGCAATTGATGCCATAGAAGACAAAAGATCTCATAGTCAACTAAAAAAATAAACATTAAGTTGCACAAAATACTCCTTTTAAGATAATCTGTTTGCATGAATTTAACTAAAGAATGGGTTAACAGCAATTTACCTAAAAGGCCTGCAAATTCTCATAAGGGAACTTTCGGAAAGGTTTTATCTGTCGCAGGCTCCAGGGCGTATCCGGGAGCTGCCTATTTAGCATGCGCCGCTTGTTACAGAGTGGGCGCAGGACTTGTAGCCTTGGCCGCTGATCCTATGGTGGAGGTTATAGTTTCACGGAGGTTGCCGGAGGTGACTTTTTTATCTTTAAATGAAGTAATTGAGAGAAAAGATAAATATGATGTTTTGCTATTGGGTCCTGGTTTAGGTCAAAAACCTACAGCTGTTAAGCTATTAAAACATCTTTTTGAAGGGTCTGTTTGCAAAATGGTTATAGATGGGGATGGATTAAATATTCTATCTAAAGTAAATAGCTGGTGGGAACGTCTGGATGGTGCTTGCGTATTAACGCCTCACCCGGGAGAGATGGCGAGGTTAACAGGTTTATCTGTGGATGAGATCCAAAAGAATAGGGAGCAGGTGGTTGTAGACTATGCCCGGAAATGGGGACAGGTGGTAGTTTTGAAAGGGGCAAGCACCGTGATTGCTTCTCCCTGCGGCGAGGTTTTAAAGAGCCTTTTTGCAAATCCTGTTTTGGCTACTGCCGGCACAGGAGATGTATTAGCAGGAGCTATTGCTGGAATAATAGCTCAGCAGGTCGCGCCGTACGCAGCAGCAGGTGTGGGTGTATATCTGCACGGCGAAGCAGGGGAGATGTTAAGAAAGAAAATAGGTGACGCAGGTGTTTTAGCAAGCGATATTTTGCCTCTTTTGCCACTAGTTATTAAGAATTTAATATAAAAATATAATTATCTAATGTTGATATATTGACAATTATCATAATTTATTTTAATTTTGGTATTAATATATCAAAAATTAATATATGCAAGATAATAATTTTCCTTTAAAACAATTTTTAGAAATTCCTTACGCACAACTTGAAGAAATGAACCTTCGTGCCAAAGAAAAACAGCAATCAGTTGATAGTAAACAATTGGAAGAAGAATACCGCCTTTATTTACAGAAAGAAAAAAAACTTAAGGCAGTGACTTTATGTTTTACGGATATAGAGGGCAGATTCCATATGCTTGATTATGACAAAAAATATCTTTTAGAATCATCTTCAAATTTAACTTTTGACGGTTCTTCCATCCGGGGGTTTACAGCCCAGCATGAATCTGATTTGAGACTTGATGTTGATTGGTCAAGTATAATGTGGCTTCCGTCCGATGTATTTGGTTCCGGCAAGGTTATTATGTTTGCGGATGTTTTGGATAGAAATAGAAATCCTTATATATCAGATTTTCGCGGACAACTAAAATCATTTCTTAAGAGACTTAAAGCAGAAAAAGCGATAACAGCCTATACTGCAACCGAAACAGAAGGATTTTTGGTCGAAGGCGTTGGAGCGGAACAAAACTTTGATGAAGACATTGGATTCAAATTAATTTCCGCAGGGGGTTATTACCATTCTCTCCCGCTTGACAGATTGCGAAGGTTCATAGATGCAGCGGCAGAGGCGCAAAGGGCAATGGGTTTTGGAAATGAAAAAGATCATCCTGAAGTTGCCCCTTCTCAATTTGAATTGAATTTTGGTTATACAGAGGTATTAAGGGCTTGCGATCAAATTCAGCTCTATAAATTAGTCTGTAGGCAAGTTGCCAACAATATGGGAATGACAGCTACTTTTCTGCCTAAACCGATTGCAGGTATTAATGGTTCGGGTATGCACACTAATCTTTCTTTGGGCAAAAGCGGTAAAAATATCTTTTATCAAAAAGGCGGGCAGGATAATTTATCTGAAATTGCCTGGGATTTTATTTTGAAAATATTAAACCATGCTCCTGAAATTTCTTTAACGTTTGGTTCGTCTGTGAATGCTTATAGAAGACTTGATCCGCATTTTGAAGCTCCAAATCAAATTAAAGTTTCTCCAATTGATAGAGGCTCTATGATCAGGATTCCGGAGGGTAATGAAAAAAGTGCCCGGATTGAGATAAGAGCTGTTGCGCCCGATTCCAACCCTTATCTTGTTTTATATACAATATTAAAAACAGGATTGGAAGGCAAAAAGCTAAATAATCCTAAAGGAAGAAGAGAGAGAGTTAGATTTTTGCCTGGCACAATACATGATGCCATTAGGCTATTTAAGGCAAGTGATTTTATCTCAAGAATATTAGGGGAAGAAAATAAACAAAAATATTTATCTTTTAAAGAAGCAGCTGCTGATAGAAGCCCCAAAGAACTTGGAAAGAAAATTAAAACATCGGAAATTATTTACCACCACGAAGTGGCAAATCAGGTTCTTTGGAATAATTTCTGAAGATACTGGTCCTGATGGTCTGGCGCTTATTGGTGGAAAGCCTGTCCGTCATCGTATTCTATCAGGTCCTTATATAACCCTTGAGCTTATTCCACATAACCAAACAGAGAATCAGTAAGATTGGTATCAGGAGTTTTGCAGCTTTGATCAATCATATCTTTTGGAGGCATATATGTCGGCGGAATAATGCCGATATGGCCAAACTTTTTTTCCACCTCATTTAAGGCTAATTCATCAGGGAGAACTATATTGTAAACAGGGACTTTTAAAGAAGGGTGTGCTAGGTGTTGGTTTTTCAAATAGAAAAAATAGCGGAAACCGGTGTTTTCTCCGGGATCTGTTATATAAGAAATGCCGATACAGGGGAATCCGCTTTTAGCGGCATCAGCTACTATAAATTCTACAACTCCTTTTCTTTCCTGGTAATCTTTTTTATAGATATCTACAGTTACAAAACTATAAAGGTTTTTTGCAAACAGAATTCCCAGTATAAAAAATACCAAAATTTTGCCGGTAGAGCTTTTGACTAAATGGCTAAAAGTTAAGGCAATAAGTCCTACAAAAACTACCTCAATGCTGTATAGATAATATTCGGAAATTAAAGATGAAGAGAGGGTAAAAAATCCGATTACTCCAAAAAGTAAAACAGACAGAGGAACGATTTCTTTTTTTGTTATTATTTTTTTCTTTATCAGGAATATGCTTGAAGCTAAAATAATAAGTAAAAATAACGGTTTTAAGAAATCTGGTAAAGTATAGGGAGAAAAAAATAAATTATTAACATTTTTAATTACCATTTCAAAAACATAAATTAATTTTGTCTCTCCTGATCCTCCTCCATGATCGGTCGTAAAATTTTCGATTAAGGCACGGGTTTGACTAAAGCCATGCCTTATTTCAAAAAGCATAAGCGGTATATTGGTTACAAAAAATGCAATTACAAATAAAGATAGTTCTTTTATCTTTGGAATTTTTCTGGAAATCAAAAATGCAAAAGGGATTGCAAGGAGGGTTGGTATAAGGGCAATATGGATATGCCAAATTAAGCCAATTAAAATTCCTAAAATAGGTAAAACAAAAAACTTACCCCGGGCTATTTGCACAATCGTATAAAAATACCAAATGGTCCAAAGATTAGTTGGTGTGCTTGGAACAACTCTTCTGTCGAAGCTGATCCAAGGAAGCAAAATAGCTTGTAAAAAGGCAGCAATGAATCCGGTTGTTTCTCTGAATAATTTAGAAAAGACTATAAAATAACTTAAAGTAGTTAGTATTCCTATTATAGTTATAGGAACTAAAGCAGCCCAGGGATCCATTTGAGAAAGGATAAAAAAAGGGACCAAAAGATAATAAAAGAAAGGACCAATAAAGATTCCCGGAGCAGAAGTAAGTTGTCCAATAAGTCTTGGATGTTGATTAATAACTATATCTTTGACAATCCATGAAAAGAGTTCCGCATCGTGGCCGTAGCCATATCTTTCTATAATTTGGTAAGTCCTAAAAAATACACTAATTAAAATTATGATACCTAATATAAACAATGAGCTTTTCTTCATCCATATGATAGTAACAAGATATATTTGAATGTGCAATTTTTTGATGATACACTACCGGATCTATGATAGTTAAAGCTATAAAAACAAGGAAATTTTTACCGCCAAAAGATAATTTATGGGAACTCCTGGATTCTGTTAAAAGCCTTAAAGAGAATTCTGTAGTGGCAGTTACCTCAAAAGTAGTATCCATTGGAGAAGGAAGATGTATAAAAGTGGGGAGCGTTGATAAAGATAAGTTGATTGCCAAAGAGGCAGATAAATTTCTGCCTCGTGATTTAGTCCCTAATAAGTGGGCAGTTTATACCATTAAAAATAATTTACTGGTAGCATCTGCCGGAATCGATGAAAGTAATGGTGATAGTTATTATATTTTGTGGCCAAAAGATCCGGAAAAATCTGCTAAAAAAATATGGGAATTTTTACGCAAAAAATTCCAGATAAAAAATTTAGGAGTAATCATTACAGATTCAAAAGTTGAACCTTTAAGAAGAGGAGTGGTGGGGTTGGCAGTTTCTTATTTTGGTTTTAAACCTATAAAAGACTACCGGGGGAAAAAAGATATATTTAACCGGCCGTTTGTTATGGAAACATCCAATATGCCGGATTCTTTGGCTACTGCCGCTATTTTAGAAATGGGAGAAGGGGCAGAATGTCAGCCCTTTGCTGTGATTACAGATATTCCCTGTATTGAATTTATACAAGAAAAATATAAACCGCAAAATGCTGATTATGGGTTTGAAATGACGGAAAAAGATGACCTGTTTTCCCCTTTTTTATCCTCGGTCCCCTGGAAAAAAGGCGGAGGGGGACAAGCATAAAAGCAAAACTACTTTGATCTAAATCTCGTATAGTTCCAAAGGTAAATTGTCAGGATCAGAAAAAAAGGTAACCCTTTTTCCGGTAACAGGGTCAATCCTGATCTCTTCTGTAGTAATGTTTTTGTTTTTTAAATATGAGATTGATTCATCCAGGTTAACAACTTCAAATGCCAAATGCCTTAATCCCTGTGCTTCGGGTCTGGAGGGTCTTTTGGGAGGATTAGGAAATGAAAATAGTTCTATTTGATCTGTTTCTCCAACTCTTAAATCCAGCTTGTAGGACCCTCTTTCTTCCCTATAAGTTTCCTTTATGATTTTAAATCCCAGGACCTCTGTGTAAAATTTTTTAGATATTTCGTAGTTGGAACAAATAATTGCAACATGATGAAACTTCTTAATTATCATTTAATTGATCTATTGAGATTTAAAGAAGTCGATAGTTCTTTTTAAGCCTTCATCTAAATCTACTTTTGCATTCCAGCCCAATACTTTTTGAATTTTTTCAGATGATGCAACAAGAGCAGGGACATCACCTTTTCTCTCGCCCTTGTCTTCTATTGGAACTTCGTAGCCAATAATTTGAAAAATCTTTTTTACAACATCAATAACTTTTACCCCGGTTTGGGTGCCGACATTGAGTATATGTAAACCAGATAAAGTTAAAGCAAGAACATGGGCTTGGGCTAAATCATCTATATAAATAAAGTCCCTTATTTGCTCCCCTTTCCAGAAAAGAGGAATAGGTTTTTTAGAAAGAATTGATTTTACAAAATTCGGTATGGCATGGGTTTCCGGCTGGTGCAATTCTCCCGGACCGTAAGGGTTAAAATACCGTAGGATCGCAACATCAAATTCAAATAAATTATGGTAAAGCTTACAGAATTGTTCCATAGATATTTTAGTTATTCCGTATGGATTTTCCTGTTCTCCTAAAGGATCATCCTCGGTGATAGGTAATTTTTTGGGAAGTCCATAGACACACGCGCTTGATGAAAAAATGATTTTTTTCACATCAGCAATCCGTATTGCCTCCAACAGCTTAACCGTTCCAATGATGTTATTTTGTGCAAACTCCACAGGTTTTTTGACCGATTCCCCAACTTCTATAAACGAGGCCATATGAATAACTGCATCATGGCCCGGAAGTATATTTTCCAGCTGTTCCTGATCTTCCAGACTGACTTGATGAAATTTTATTTTTGGGTCTATATATTCTTTGTGGCCTTTTGACAGGTCGTCAATTACTGTCACAGAGTGCCCCTGTTCCAAGAGAAGCTTATTAACATGTGATCCGATAAATCCTGCGCCGCCTGTGACTAAAACTTTCATGAAATTAATTTTAACATAAATTTAGTATATCTTATTGTAAAATATTTGAAGTATGATTACATTAAATATTATGCCTAGAACACTTCTTATTGTGATTATATTAATAACTGGTGTTTTATTTCGTCTTGCTCTGACAGCAAACGGGAATTTTCTTTTTCATATGGATAGCGCAAGAGATATGGTTGATGTAAGAGAGATGGTAATCTTGAAAAAGATTCGCTTAATAGGACCCACTTCTGCAATTGATGGTTTATTCAGCGGACCTGCATGGTATTATTTGTTAAGCGTCCCTTTTATACTTTCCGGGGGAGATCCATATGCTGCCATTCTCATGCAGATAATTCTTTGGGCAATAGGCGGTTTTTTCCTATTAAAACTGGTTAGCAGCTGGGGAAAGTGGTTAATTGTTCCCATTGGCTTTATTTGGATTGCTTCAAATCATATAGTTTTAACTAGCTTTTATGCTTTTAATCCCACCCCTGTCATGCTGCTTTCGCCCTTATTTATATATTTATTATTTAAATATTTAGAAAACGGGAGAGCAATTTATGGGATTTTCACCTGGTTTTTAGCGGGATTATTTTTTAATTTTGAGATGAATTTTGGTGTGTTTACGCCAATAATAATTGGTTCCTTAGTATGGACAAAAAATATTAATTTAGTTAAACAAAAAGCATTCTGGATGGGGTTTGTTCTTTTTATTTTAGCTTTGATGCCGCAAATTATTTTTGATTTAAAACATCAATTCATAATGAGTAAAGCTATCTTGAGACATTTAGCAGAAAATTCAAACGCAAATATAAATTTCCCTGTACGCTTCCAGGGGACTATAGAAAGTTTCTATAATACGTTTCTGCCGACTCTTTTTAACAGTAAATTATTAACAGGAATTATATTAGTGCTTTTCATTCCCATAATATATAGATTTTTTAAGAATGGGACAAAAGAGATAGCGGTTTTGATCAGTATCATTTTTATTTTTGTTCCATTTTTGGGGTATTTAATTTTACCTGTGAGTATTAATCCGTGGCATTTAGGAGGAGAAATGGCTGTATTGTTAGTGCTGATAGCTTTTCTGTTAAAAAAACTTATGGATGGAGGAAAATTAGATAAAACAGTTTCCTTAATTATTTCAATTATGATTATTTTTCTTGGTCTTTCTAATATTGTTAATTTTTTCATAAACGATTTTAAAAAAACCAATGAAGACCCGTCACTTTATAGAAATGAGATTGCTGCCATAGATTATGTATACCAAAAAGCCGGGGATAGAAACTTTAAAGTTTATGACTATCTTCCATCTATAATTGATTATCCTTACCAATATTTAATTTGGTGGTATGGGTTAAAAAAATATGGCTACTTGCCGGCAGATTATGCGTATGCTCCTAACAGAACCCCCTATATTTCAAATAAAGAAAGTTTTTCCGCAACTTCCGAGTCTTTGCAGAATAGGCAGGATTCTGATTTAGTTTTTTTGATAAAGGAACCCAATAGGAATAATACGCGTTCCGGTTGGGAGGGGAACTTTATTAAAATGGAAAGTATCGAAAAGCAGAAACTGGGTTCTTTAGAAGTTGAAATTAGAAAAGAAATTATTCAATAATAATTAGTCTTTTGGTATTCTCTATTTTTGCGATGGAAATTTTTAGTGTATCTGCAGGCAATATCTTTTCAATCTTATCTGCCCATTCTATTAGAATAATATTATTGGAATAAGAACAGATTTCTTCAATGCCTAATTGTTTAAGACTTTCTATATTTTCCAGTCTATAAAGGTCTATATGATAAAGAACTTTTTTTGTTTTGGGGATCTGGTGTTGCCGGATTAAAACAAAAGTCGGGGAAATTATCTTTTCTTTAATTCCTAATCCTTTTGCAAACCCCTGGGCGAAGACAGTTTTACCGGCTCCCAGTTCGCCGCTCAAAGCAAAAAAACGGCTTTTGGTTTCTTTTGTTATTTTCCTAGCTATCTGCTTTGTTTCTTCTTCTGAGTTAGATATGTACTTTTGCATTTTTATAAAAATAAATATAACCTATTAAGCCTGCTCCGGCAATTATGAATAATACTCCCAGCCCAATTAGCGGATTACTTTGTTTCTGACTTTTAACCTCAACTTTTGTGCCTTTTATATCAGATGCAGATGAGGATGCTTTTGCTCCGGCTACGGATGCAATCTTAGGAGTGGGTTTTAATGAAGGGGTAGGTCGGGGAGAAGGTGATTTGAAAACCGAAGGCGAGGGGCTAACTTCTTTAGTGGCCTGCGGAGTTGGTGAATTGCCGCGGGATGGGTTGTCTAAGTTGTTAATTTTAACAGTTATTTCATTGCTCCAGGCCGGACCGGATCCTCCCTGGGTGTAGCGGCCGACTTTAAAAATA
The DNA here is from genome assembly GCA_001776935.1 of Candidatus Daviesbacteria bacterium RIFCSPLOWO2_01_FULL_39_23. Lineage (GTDB taxonomy): Bacteria > Patescibacteriota > Microgenomatia > Daviesbacterales > UBA10151 > UBA10151. The sequence continues at coordinate 78,382 of MFDN01000001.1, forward strand.
TAATTGCCGGTTCCTTTAAAATCATTATCATTCTTGTCAGGTTTTACTTCCAAATTGCCTGACCATGTGCCGCTTGCATCAGTTGTAATCTTATATTGATCGTTGTAGTCGTCGCCATATTCGATCCAATCAGAACCATTTTTTGTCAACCCCAAATATCTGGTACCGTCGGATTTTTTAAAGGCTCCCTTCAGATAGTAGTCAGTATTTTGGCTGTTTGGTATTGAAAGGTTAATATTTACAGAGAATGATTGGTCGGAGTTTATTTGAGAGGGAGCATTGGAAATAGTAAATGATGAACTTGCTTGGGGAGTGGCGGTGGGTGTTGGAGATAGAGATGGGGATGGAGATGGAGTGGGAGATGCAGATGGGGTAGGTGAAGGTGCATTAACAGCAATCTGTAGGATATTTGACCAGGTTGCAGAGGTTCCTGTCTCGGTATATCTCCCGACTTTTAGATCATATATTCCAGATATTCCGGAAAAGTTTGGATCAGAAGTCTCAACTTTTCCCCGGACAGTACCTGACCAGGAGCCAGCACCATCAGTTGTAATAGATAAAAAATTCGCGTAGTTAATTGGCGAAGGAGTCCCGTTATAATAAGAGCTGCCATTAAAAGTTGATCCGAAATAATTATTAGTTCCTGCTGTAGCTAAAGCTAGCCTTAGTCTATAAACGGTATTGTTTGATAATCCGCTCAAAGCTGTTGATATAGAAAATTCATTATCAGTATTGATAGATGATGGGACATTAGAGATTGTCGGTGCGGCGGCGAAAGCAAAGTTTGCTCCAAAAAAGAATAGTGAAATACTAAGAATTAGTAAGTATATTCTCACTATTTAAATATTAGCACTAGAGGATATGCCAATACAAAGTCACTATGCCGTTTTGATGATCCACTATTACACCTTTACCCATACTTGAACCGCCTGCAATATTATAATTGCAGGGAGCCTGAGTTGAGTAGGCGATCCCATTATCTGATGACAAAACAGCCCTGCCGACACCTTCATAGGTTCTCGGAGCTATGTCTAAGCCGGTATGGACAGTGCCTGAAGCTTTAAATATATAATATGTATCACCGTATTCTGTGGTTATTATAGTGTCGCCCGGGTATCCACGCAAAGGAGGTCCCAATTTTCCGCTGTTTAAGAAATTATGAGGATTTGTTCTATTTCCAACAATTCTTCCGCCTTCTACTTTAGCATTTTCAAAAACCTCAAAATGTAAATGCGGTCCGGTTGAACATCCTGTAGAGCCCATTGCAGCGATGGTTTGGCCTTTTGTAACGGATCCGATAACAGGACCAACATTAGAGATTGCCTGAGTTATAGAAGTGACTTCCGCACGCAGTTGAGCAATCAGGTTTTGATAACGGATTTCATCATTTTTGGTAACTTTCATAAGTTCGTCCTTGTCTTTTTTTTGTTGCTCCAGTTGTGCTTTATAAACACTTAAATCTTTATTTAACTTTTCAGCCTCAGTTTGTCTTGTTTGTTTATCCTGTTTCTGGTCATTGTAGGCAAGTTTTGTGGCTTGCAGTTCATAGAGTTTCTTTTTATCGTAGGCCTGTGCTACTTGAATATACTTTAATCTTTCCAAAAGCTGGGCAACTCCATGGGATGAAAAAAGCAAATCAACAGTTGAGACAGCATTGCTGTATTTGTAAGTTTGAATTATTCTTTGAAGCAGTATTTCCGATAATTTATCCAGATTAGTACCAATTCTTTCTATTCTCGTTGCCAGGTCGTTAATTTCCCTTTTGAGCTTTTCTATTTTTAAGTTTGTTTCCTCGATTTTTAGTACCGTTACTTTAGTCTGACCATCGATAAGATCAAGTTGTGATTTTAAAGTTTTTTCCTGGTTTCTTGTATCTGCAAGCTGGGATTCCAGTTTCTGAATTTCTGCCTGTTTTTCCTGTAGTTTTTTTGTTAGTTCGCTTGAATCATCAGCAGAGACAAGGTTTATTGTTTGATGAAGAGGGTATAGAAAAAGTAAAGCTGTTAAACTAAATACAAGAAGCAATAATAGTAATTTTTTCATCAGCGTTCATTAAATTTTAAGATAACGTCTGACCGCGGCAAATGAACCTATTCCTCCCACAAAACATGCAAGTATTAAGCTCCCTCCCAGGAGCGCCATCATAAATAGCGGGTTAACCGGTAAAAATTTAACCTCCCCAATGTATCCTTGCAAGAATGGTTGAAAGTACCAAAGGCCGGCATATGTAATAGCCCAGGTTAAAATCGCTCCGGTCACACCATAAAATATTCCCTCTAAGATAAAAGGTGTTCTGATAAAATTCGGCGATGCGCCCAGTAGCCGCATAATTTCTATCTCGTTTCTTTTGAGACGTATTTTGAATCCGATAATCATAAGTATGACTAATGTTGCAAAAACCATCAAAAATCCAACAATGGTGCCTCCGGTCACCCGAATTACTTTAGTAAAAGATGTCAGAGTCTGTACAACATCTTGCGGAACTATCACCTCAGATATCACAGGCTCCCGTTTTAAGATTTCAGCAATCGGCTGAAGGTCCTGCGGGGTTTGGGTGGAAATCTCTAAAGAGGCCGGTAAGATATTTGCAGTTACAAGCTCAAGCAGTGCCGGATCGTTTTTATTTCTTTCCCGGTAAATTTCCAGCGCAGCTTCTTTGGAGACGAACTGGGTGCTGGTAACTCTGGTTTCCTGATGCAGTGCAGTTTCTATTAAAGATACATCCTGATTGGTGGTGCCTTCTTTGAAAAAGGCAATTACTTGCGGCTTGCTCTCAAAGTAACGTAAAGCTTCCTGCGAGCCTGCTGCCATAATTACAAAAATTTGCAAAGCTAAAAACGTTAAAAACATCACCATTGAAGCAGCAAGCGCCTGAAAAGGAGTGCGTCTGATATTTCTTCTTGTAAATTCAATTGCCCTATTCATATTTTCCTTCTTTAGTGTCGCTGATTATTTTGCCTGCCTTAATCTTAATTACTCTTCTTTTTAGGGAATTAACAATTTCCTGATTGTGAGTGGACATCAATACTGTAGTGCCCCAGGAATTGATCTCGTTTAGGAGCTGGATTACTCCCCAGGCTGTTTTAGGATCAAGATCTCCGGTGGGTTCGTCTGCCAGCACTATATCAGGTTTTCCCACGATGGCTCTGGCGATAGCGGTTCTTTGGGCCTCTCCGCCTGAGAGTTGTCTTGGGAATAGGTTTTTCTTGTCCCATATTTCTACTAATTTTAAGGTATGTTCGACCAGTTTTGAAATTTCTTCATCGGATTTTCCCTGTACTTCTAAAGTTAAGGCTACGTTTTCAAAAACAGTTCTATCGTCTAATAATTTAAAATCTTGAAAAACCATACCGATTTTTCTTCTGAATTGAGGAATCTCGGATGTTTTTATTTTAGTTATATCAACATTGCCGAGTTTAATCTTGCCGTCGCTTGGCAGGATCTCTCTTGTAAGGATTTTAAGCAGCGAGGATTTGCCGGCTCCGGATGGTCCTACAATAAATACAAACTCGCCTTGTTTGACTTCGAGTGTAATATCATCCAGCGCTATAGTTGCGCCAAACTTCTTTGAAACATTTTCGAATAAGATCATAGCAATCAGTAGCCAGATGTGTCAGAAGTTGAAGACTGACAACTACTTTATTTCTTCCACTTTACCAACATCCATTAACCAACCTTCTTTAAGGGCTTTTTGTGTTTCGCCGAAAACTTTAACCTTTTTGCCTTCATAAATAGATAAATCTACAACCGATGAAGTTAAAGCAACAGGAACGCCTCCTTGTCTGATAAGCATATGAGTACCTTCAGTATATTCGGATGGATCAGATGGAGCGGGCTTTACTTTGACAGTGCCTTCTGCAAAATCCTTAAAAGTTTTGGTATCCTGCTGAGGGTTTTTTGCCGTGCCCAGCGAAAGAGGAGATACTTTTGAACTACCTTTGGTTGTAAGCGTGTACCCTGTCAGGGTGCCTAATACCAAAGCTGCGATGACTACACCCAAAAGAAGACGCATTGGGTTTTCTATTTTTGAGATTGGCTTCGTAATTTTTTCTTCCACTTTTGTTTGCAGATCCATAGTTATATCTTAACCATAAATAGGGTAATTTGTCTAGTGTAATGTTAACTGCTTGTACTCAATTTTAATTCAGCTTCAATAAAAGGCGTTAAATCACCATCCAGCACGGCATCTGTATCAGATGTTTCCACTTCAGTCCGTAAATCTTTGACCATATGGTAAGGATGTAATACATAAGATCTGATCTGGGTTCCCCATGAAGCTTGTCTGATTTCTCCTTTAAGTTTTTCCTGTTCTTTCTTACCCTGAGCTTGTGTGAGGGCCCAAAGCTTTGCAAGCAGTAATTTCATTGCATTTTCCCTGTTTTGAAGCTGTGATCGTTCTGTTTGAGCAGTAACCGTTATTCCTGTGGGGATATGTTTTAATCTGACCGCTGTTGAGACCTTGTTGACATTTTGTCCTCCTGCGCCTCCTGATCGGAAGGCGTCAAATTCAATATCCGATTCATTAATTTCAACTTCAGAAGGATTAATCACCGGTAAAACTTCAACTAATGCAAAGGATGTTTGACGCAGTTTGTCTGCATTGAAGGGGGATTGCCTGACTAATCTGTGAGTTCCTGCTTCGCCTTTTAAGTAACCAAAGGCAAAAGCTTCATGTACGATCATAGAAACTGTTTTTATGCCTGCTTCCTCGCCCGGATCTTCATCTGTTATTTCATATTTCCATTCCGCTTTTTCTAAATATCGTTGATACATCCTGGTCAGCATGGCAGCCCAATCCATCGCTTCAACTCCGCCGGTTCCCGAGTGGATAGAAATAATTGCCTCAGATTCATCATGGGGGTTTGATAAAAAAAGTTTAAGTTCCAATTTATCCAAAGCTTTTTCTATTTCCCTGATTTCTGTCTTTAAATCTTCCTGCATGGAAGGCTCTTCAGAGATTTCTAAACTGTTCTGAATTCTGCTTTCCAATTCATCTAATGTTTGTAATGTCTTTTGTTTATCTGATAGCTGACGACTTAAGACTTGCGACTCCTGAGGATTATTCCAAAATCCTTCTTTCATAGTTTGAGCTTCAAGTTCCCTGACTTTTCTTTGCAAATTATCCCTGTCAATTGAGAGGGAGATTTTGTCAAATCTATCTTTTAATTCTTTGAGTTTTCCCTTTATTTCATCCATAGTGGGATTATATCTCATATATTCTTGCCGGACTACAGTACGATCTGTGGTAAAATTTTTTCATGATTTTGTATATTAATACCAAGGATCAAAAAGTTATTAGAATCGAACTAAGAGATAAGGGAAAAGTGATAAGTGAAATGTCTGAAGAAAATGAGTACGGTTCACAAGCGCTTCTGCCGCTGATTGATAAGATTTTAAAAACGGAAAAGTTAACCTTGAAAGATTTAATAGGAATTGAGGTTGAGACCGGGCCGGGTTCTTTTACAGGACTAAGAGTAGGAGTGTCTGTTGCCAATGCTTTGGGGTTTGCATTAGTAATTCCAGTAAATGGGAAAAAGATAGAAACTGATTTGGTATACTAAAATTATGGCTTTTCGCAATTGGTTTTTACCTCATAAGGATACTCACAAAAAAGCCCACCTCTTATCCTGGGAAGGATTGCTTATATATATTCTGTTTTTTATTCTATTGCAGGTTAGCATTTCTATAGTCAGCTATACAAAACCAGGGGTTTTGGGAATCTCTTCCAGTGTCGATCAAAAAAAACTTATAGAGTTAACCAACGCTGAAAGACAGAAAATGGGGTTTGGCGCAGTTTCGGAAAATGAAGCTTTGGATAAAGCTGCGGCTCTAAAAGCTCAAAATATGTTTGCTGAAAACTATTGGGCGCACTTTGCCCCCTCAGGGAAAACTCCGTGGGATTTTATTTTAGGATCTGGCTATAAATTCACTTTTGCAGGAGAAAATTTGGCAAAGAATTTTTATGCATCAGATGATGTGGTAAAAGCATGGATGGCGTCGCCTTCGCACAGGGATAATTTATTAAACCCTAAATATAAAGATATCGGAATTGCTGTTGCTGAGGGTGTATTGAACGGCCAGAAAACAACATTAATAGTGCAAATGTTTGGCACAAATCAGTACGTAAATACCGCGCCTGTTGTGGATGTCGGAGGAAAGCCAATGGTGGTGCCCAGACAGGATTTCGATAAACCATCGCTTGTTGCTGCTGTATCAGAAACAAAACTTGCTGCCAAACCGTTGTTTGATCCTTTTTGGATTTCCAAAATAGCGGGATTTTCAGTCATAGCAGTGATTGCAATTTTGCTTGCAATTGATCTGTGGGTGCTTAAGATGAGAGGGGTTTTTAGATTTTCCTCGCATCATATAGCTCATATGGCTTTGCTTTCTTTGGCAGCCGGCGGTCTGTTTGCTGCGGGTTCGGGAGCTATTTTATGACAATAACAATCCTAAAAATCATGGTGATTGGTGTGTTGATTTATCTAATTTGGGCACTATTTCATCATAAATTAAATAAAAGTTTGACTTTACCTATTTTGTTGGAGTATCTTTTAACTGCAGTATTGGTAATAATATTGCTATTGGGAGTTATAATTTAAGGATAAAAATGAAGGGCGTAATATTAGCTGGAGGTTTAGGGACCCGTTTATACCCCTTAACCAAAGTTACAAATAAACATCTTTTGCCTGTGTTTAATAAACCAATGATCTTCTATCCGATCGAGACATTGGTTAAAGCCGGAATTACCGATATTATGGTTGTCACCGGCGGTCCGCATTGCGGTCATTTCTTATCAATTTTGAAAAACGGCCACGAGCTTGGAATTAAGCATTTGGAATACGCTTATCAGGAAAATGAAGGAGGGATTGCAGATGCCTTATCTTTAGCCCGCGAATTTGTAGAAAAGGATAGCGTGGCAGTGATTTTAGGAGATAATACTTCTGATGCTGATATTACAAAACCTGTTAATGATTTTAAAGAAGGTGCATTAATTTTTCTCAAAGAAGTCCCGGATCCCGAGCGTTTTGGTATTGCTACTCTTGACCCAAACGATTCCTCAAAGATAATAAAAATTACCGAAAAACCCCAAGTCCCGGATTCGAATATGGCAGTCACAGGTGTTTATATATATGATAACCAGGTTTTTGATTTTATAGACGCTATCAAGCCGTCTGGCAGGGGAGAGTTGGAGATTACGGATGTGAATAATAGGTATGTAGAAAAAGGACAATTGAGCTGGTGCGAACTTGAAGGGTATTGGTGGGACGCCGGTACTTTTGATACCCTTCTGGAGGCCAATAACTATTGGGCAAAAAAAGATAAGGGTCAGCAAAATAAATGAAGATTTTGGTTACTGGTGGGGCGGGTTTCATAGGTTCAAATTTCATCCGCTACTTCTTAAGACATCATCCGGATGATTCTATTGTAAATCTTGATGCATTAACATATGCCGGTCATTCCGAAAGCTTAAAAGATATAGAAGATAATCCCAATTACCGCTTCGTAAAAGGAGATATCGCAAATTCCGAAGATGTGAGAGGAGTGATGGAAGGGGTTGATATTGTTGTTAATTTTGCAGCAGAATCCCATGTTGATAGATCCATAATCGATCCTTTAGTTTTTGTCAGGACTAATGTTTTAGGTACGGCGCAGCTTTTAAATGCAGCTTTAGATTTAAAAGTGAAAAGATTCCATCATGTTTCGACCGATGAGGTGTATGGGGAGCTTGGTCCCAGCGATGCCCCTTTTACTGAGGATACTCCTTATAAACCGCGTACACCCTATTCTGCATCTAAAGCCGGATCTGATCATTTGGTCAGAGCTTATTTTGAGACTTACGGTTTACCGGTAACTATTACAAATTGCGCCAATAATTATGGTCCTTATCATGATCCGGAGAAGCTGATTCCCCGTTTTATCACCAATTTATTGGAAGGGAAAAAGGTCCCATTAATGGGAAAGGGAGAGAATATCAGGGAATGGTTACATGTAGAAGATCACGCTTCCGCAATAGATTTGGTCTTACAAAAAGGGAAAATAGGAGAAACTTATTTAATTGAGGGAGAAGAAAAAACCAATATGGAAATAACTCAGATGCTCTTGACCGCTTTAGATATGGATGAATCAATGATTGAGTTTGTGAGTCATAGACTTGGGCATGATTTCCGTTATGCAATAGATGGGAAAAAACTTAAAGCTCTTGGATGGGAGAGAAAACACAGTCTTGAAATTGACCTGCCAAAAGTTGTTAACTGGTATAAAGAAAACGAGTGGTGGTGGAAAGCGACAAAGGAAGGAAGACCGATTATTGACCGTGAATCACAAAAATCTTATGGTTAAAACTACATCCATACAGGGACTTTTAATATTGGAAAGACCAAAGCATCAAGACGAGCGTGGATTCTTCCGGGAAATTTTTCATCTAGATGAAGTAGAAGAAGCTTTGAATGCGGAATTTAATGGTATACAAATGAACCATGCGTATTCAGAACCTTCAGTGCTCCGGGGAATTCATGCCGAGAGCTGGAATAAAATAGTTTATCCTATAAATGGACAAATATTTGCGGCAATTGCAGATATCAGAACAGATTCTCCAACTTTTGGTAAGGTAGAAACATTTGTTATTGACGATTTAAATAAAATTGCTTTGTTTGTTTCCAAGGGTTTAGCTAATTCTTATTGTGTGACTTTTGACGCACCAGTAGACTATATTTATCTGGTTGATTCCTATTACGATGGTACGGATACCAGAGCTGTAGCCTGGGATGATCCGGATTTAAATATTGCTTGGCCCATCAAAAATCCCATAATTTCCGAAAGAGACAAAAAAAATCCTAAATTAAGGGATTTGTTTCCGGAGAGATTTAAATGAAAAAGATATTAGTTTTTGGCGGAGCCGGTTTAGTCGGTTCAAAATTTATCGAACTTTTCTCCCATAAATTTCAATTTCTTGCCCCGGATATTTCTGAGATAGATATTTTAAATAAAGATCAGGTTTCGAAAACCTTTGAACAATTTAATCCGGATACCGTGATAAATTTTGCAGCGATTACGAATGTAGAAGAAGCAGAAAATCAAAAGCAATCAAAGGAAGGTATATGTTTCCGCGTCAATGCAATTGGTGCTAAAAATATTGCTGAGGTTTGTAAAAGTTTTGACAAACATTTAATTCATATCTCCACAGAATATGTTTTTGATGGAGCAAAAGCGGAAAGTCCATACTCAGAAGAAGATAAGCCAAATCCAATTAATTGGTACGGGCAAACAAAATTATTCGGTGAACAATTTGTTTTAGAGAGCGGATGCTTTGGTGTCATAATCAGAATATGTATGCCGTTTAGTTCCTTTTATGACCTTAAAAAAGACGTTGCCAGGTTTTTCTTAGATAAATTAAAAAGCGGTAGCGAAATTACTGCAATCGAAGATCAAAATATTACCCCTACTTCAGTTTCGGATATTGCGCATGCTCTTGCGCTTGTAGCAGATACGAAGACAAGAGGTCTTTATCACGTTTGTTCCAAAAATAGTACATCTCCCTATAAGTTTGCACAACTAATTGCACAAAGTTTTAATTTAAACGCCTCTTTGATAAAACCTATCTCTTTTGATGAATATAATAGAGGCAAAAAAGCAAAGCTTTTAAGAAATTCCTGGATGGATAGTGCAAAATTTACACAAGAAAAGGGACCGGAAATTTTGCATAGAATAGAGGAAAGTATTTTGTTATTCAAAAAGACCGTTGACGAAAGAGAATAAAATTAGATATAGTAACCAATATGGCAAAAGTAAAGAAAGCTTTTATTACCGGAATTTCCGGGCAAGATGGTTCGTACTTATCTGAATTACTGTTAAGTAAAGGTTATGAGGTTGCAGGTTTTGTGCGAAGAAATGCGGCCTTGGATTTTGGGAATGCCAATGATATTAAAGAAGAAGTAAAAATTTATTATGGAGATTTGCATTCGCCGGAATCTATTGCTTTGGCCTTATATGATTTTAAACCGGATGAAATATACAACCTTGCTTCTTTGTCGTCTCCTTTAGGATCATTTAGTGACAAAATGGGTGCGATAATGGTAACAGGAGTTGGAGCCCTAAATGTTTTTGAAAGAGCAAGGCAAGTTGTTCCGGAGGCTAAAGTTTATCAGGCCTCAACGTCTGAAATGTTTGGCGCACCAAAACAAGTTCCCCAGGATGAGAATACACCTTTTTGTCCGGCCAATCCTTATGCAGCTGCCAAAGAATTTGCACATCGAATGGCTGTTATTGCTCGAAATGACAAAAAGCAACCTCAATTTATTTCCTGTGGAATTCTTTTTAATCATGAAAGCCCCAGACGGGGACTTAACTTTGTTACACGAAAAATAACTTCTGCTGTTGCCTGTATTAAAAACAGAAAAATAGAGGGAGTTCCATTAAATGAAATCGGAGACTCGATTGTGAAAAACGGTAAAGTAAAATTAGGAGATTTGGATGCCAAAAGAGATTGGGGTTATGCTCCTGATTATGTGGAGCTTATGTGGTTAATGCTGCAGCAAGAAAAGGCAGATGATTTTGTAGCTGCAACAGGAGAGATACACACGGTCAGAGAGTTTGCTGAAGAAGCTTTTGCTGTTGTGGGCTTGAACTGGAAAGATCATGTTGAAGTTGACCCCCTTTTTATTCCACCAGTGCAAACAGGTCCTTTGTGTGGAGACCCGTCCAAAGCAAAAAAGCTTTTGGGCTGGGAACCAAAGACCCGCTTTAAGGATTTAGTAAGAATAATGATTCACTCAGATCTTGCAAAGTTTTCATAACTTATACCGCTTCACCAAAACCCTGCGTTTTTATTTTGATATTGTAAAAAACCTGAGTATCAAATATCATTGATTAATGAAAAAGTTGACAGTAGTTTTACCCACCTATAATGAGAAAGCAAATATTAAAAGAATCGTTGAGAAGGTTTTTGAACAGGAAAAAAATCTTCCCGGCTGGGAAATAAATATTGTAATAGCCGATGATATCAGATCTTCCGACGAAACAGAGCAGATTGCCAAAGAGTTGGTTAAAAAAAATAGAAACGTACATTTTATAAAGGTAGAACCCGGCTTGGGAGTGGGGCTTATTAAAGGTCATCAATATGCCTTAACTCATTTAAAGCCTGATATTTTGGCTCAACTTGATGCTGATGGTCAAGTCGTGCCTGATGTATTAATAAGGCTTGTTAAAGCTATTGAAGAGGGAAATTCATTGAGTATTGGTTCCAGATTTGTAAGTGGAGGGAAAAACCAATTGTCATTTATGAGAAGACTCTTTACCTCCGGAGCTTCAATTTTCTACCGGATAATTGTGGGACCCTGGGATATTAGAGAAGTTACAAATTCTGCAAGGGCTTTCACTCCGGAGCTTTTTGCGAAAATTAATTTGGACAGATTGCCTTGGAAAGAGCGAACTTTTATAATTCAACCTGCTTTTTTACATGAAGCTGTACTTGCCGGAGCAAAATACAAAGAAGTGCCTCTGGTATTTAAGAATCGATTGGAAGGATATTCTAAGAATAAAGTATTTAATTACACTTACGACATTGTTACTTATTCTTTGGATGCAAGACTGCATATGCTTGGGTTAAATATTCCATTTTTCCGAATATCCCGGAAAGCAAAAACTTTGGTTAAGTTCAGTTTGGTGGGAATGGTTGGGACGTTGGTAGACTTCTTTTTTTATAAAATGTTTATTAATTATTTGAGCATGACGCCTGCTACTTCAAAGGGTTTTTCTACCGAAATTGCAATTATTAACAATTTCATAATGAATAATTATTGGACTTTTCGTTACCGTAAAACAAAAACTAATATTTGGCAGAAATTAGGGATATTTAATTTAGTAAGCTTAGGCGGGCTTGTTATAGGTGTTTTAATAGTGAAGTTTTTGCATACGACTTATGGTGATGGATTTATAAGTATATTGGGGCGATCTATTGCCTATAATAACTTCTATTTTTTTGCCACCATCCTACCTGTTATGTTATGGAATTTTACAGTAAACCATTTTATCACCTGGCGTAATCAGGAGGATTAATTAAAGATTTCCAGATTAGGAATAGGAGCTATATTGGCCAGGATAAAGTTTTGAGAATATAAATATATTGCCAAAAGAATAATAGGTAATATTATTTTAAATTCCCGAGTCGTTAAAACCTTTTCAAAGGCGATTAATATAAACGGGAAGATAGGGAGCAGGTAGCGGCTAATGTCTCGGTGGGCAACTAAAGTGGAAGCAGCAAGATAGATAAGTACAAAAAAAGCCATCGGATATAATTTTTGCTTTAAGAGCATCATGCCGCCTAGGAATCCTAAGATAAATATATAAATAATATCTTCAAGCCAAATATCACCTACCCAAAACTGCTGTTTATTAAAAACTTGAAAAGGAGGAAATGTCAGATGGATATTATCTCCGCTATGAAAGTACGCCCAAAAATCTCCATATGTTTGACCGTATAAATAAAATATTCCCAAAAGTCCAAGCGGCATAAAGACGAGAGGCCAATAAGTACCAATTAATCGCAACGGGCTAAAAGTTTGATACTTTTTTTCATTAATGGTCTGCCAGATAAGATAAATGATTATTGCTATAAACAACAAGGCTCCTGGTGGTCTGGTGATTTGTGCAAATGCGCCTAAGATTCCTGTGGCTAGAATAAAAACAAATTTTTTGTTTTGTGTAAATTTCATCAGACAATAAATAGCAGCAACAATAAAGAAAATAAAAGTAGGCTCGGAGGAGCCAACACTATGAACGATTAACCATCTGGCAGGTAGAATTAAAAAAATAAAACTTAAAAATAACGGATGATTGCTTAGTTTAAAATCTCTGACCAAAAAATAAAAAGCTAAAGTAGCAAAAATTGTAGAGAGCAGTGAAACAAAAAGCATTGATTTTAAGTATCCCAAAAAAGGTGAAAAAAATGCGATCAGAATTGCATATCCAGGAAAGTGTGAGGCAAAATAATTTGCAGGCAAAGGTTGCTGCAAAGAAGCTATAAGGGTCGGATTATAAAAGGTTTTGGCTATGCTGATATATTCCAGGCCGTCAAAGTTGCGATAAATCGTTGAAAAGCCTTCATCAAAGTTTAGCCCCCAAAGAGGCATCTTTACGATGTGCGGCATCCAAATAGCACCTGTTATAAGTATGGCAAGAAGCGCAAGGAGAAAGCAGTCTTTAACTGTCTTGGTCATGATAAAATCATAGCAGAAAATAATCCTGATATGCTACACTCTAACTTATTATGAACAATAGCGGTGTGTCGGTATTTTTTCCTTGTATTAACGAGGAAGGAAATATTGAAAATATTGTGGGCAGAGCAGAAGAGGTTCTACGAAAGCTTAGGGTTAAGTACGAAATTATTATTATTGATGATGGATCTTCCGATCAAACCGGACAAATTGCGGATAAACTATCCAGAGAAAATTCCAACATAAGAGTAATTCACCATTCTCAAAACTTAGGATATGGGGAAGCTCTGAAATCAGGCTTTTATAATGCCCGTTATAACATTATTGTCTATACGGACGGAGACGGACAGTTTGATTTTTCAGAAGTTACTAAGTTTCTGGAGAAAATTAAAGATCACGATATTGTGATTGGTTATAGAATAAAAAGACAAGATCCATTTATTAGAAAACTATTTGGTAAAGGATGGCGCTTAACGCTGCTTACTTTTTTTGGTCTGACTCTGAAAGATGTAGATTGTGGTTTTAAAATGGTAAGAAAAGAAGTTCTCGAAAAGATTCCCCGTCTTGAATCTCAAAGAGGAGCTATGATTAATGCTGAGCTTGCAATTAAAGCTAAAAAATATGGTTTCAGGGAAGCTCAGGTAGGAGTTCGTCATTCTCCCCGATTATCCGGTAAGCCAACCGGCGCAAATTTGAAGGTAATAATAAAATCTTATATAGATCTTATTAGGCTTTGGTGGAAACTAAAAGATCAAAAAATGTTGTTTTTTTCCCTGATTTTTATTCTGTTTATTGCTAGTTTTTTAAGATTTTATAGACTTCCGGAGTATATGACGTTTCTGGGAGATGAGGGGCGCGATGCCATTGTTGTTAAAAATATATTAATTGATAGGAATCTTCCTTTAATCGGCCCCCCCACCTCAGTAGGTAATATGTATTTGGGGCCTTTGTATTACTATATGATGACCATTCCGATGAGTATTTTCTGGCTTAATCCTGCGGCAGCTGCAGGAATGAACGCATTCATTGGTGTATTAACTGTAGCTTTTATTTATTATCTTGGTAAAGTTTGGTTTAACAGGGGAGCAGGGCTTATAGCAGCCTATTTATATGCAATTTCGCCTGTGACGATTACTTATTCGCGTTCCTCCTGGAACCCTAACCCTGCGCCATTTTTTGCTTTACTTGCTGTTTTTGGTCTATTTAAAGCCAAAAATTCCGGAAATTATAAATGGTTAATCTTGAGCGGAATCGGAGCCGCCGCCGCTATCCAGATGCATTATCTGGCTTTGATATTACTGCCGTTTTTGGCTTTAGGTTGGGTTAGAGAATTATTGGGTAAAATTTATAAAAATAAAGGAGAGTTTTTTTGGACAGGGACATTATTAGGGATAAGTGCTTTTTTGCTGTTAGTGTCTCCTCTTGTGATTTTTGATTTTAGGCATAATTTCTTAAATTACAGAGCTATCAATGAATTGTTTTTCTATAGTAACGGGACAGTGGATGTAAATTTTTTTAGTGCTTTATCTCATGCATTCCCCATATATAACCATGACTTAGTTGCCAGATATATAACTGCGGAACATTTAATTTTGACTCCGCTTGTTTCGTTTTTGATTTTGATATCAGTAATTTGTACCGGTTATTTGATATGCAAAAAGCGTCTAAATAACTCCGGGTTTTGGATTTTGAATAGTTGGTTGTTAATTGGTATTTTGGGGCTGGCTTTGTATAAGCAAGATATATATGATCATTATTTGGGGTTTATGAATCCTGTTCCATTTTTGCTTTTGGGAGCTGTTTTGATGTATTTGTTTAATATATTCAGTAAGGCCAAGTGGTTGGTTAGCGCAGGGATGATAGTAATGCTGGTAGTTTTAACAGCAGTGAATTTGCAAAGGAATCCGCTTATCAATTCTCCAAATAATCAACTCAAAAGGACGCAAGCAATTGCAAGATTTGTTATTGAAAAATCGCAGGGCAAAGATTTTAATTTTGCCTTGCTTGCACAGAGAAATTATGATTCAGCTTACCAATTTTATTTGGATCTTTACGGTTACAAACCAAAGCAGGTCCCCTTTGATAAAACAGAGCAACTTTTTGTGGTTTGTGAGGATGAAATTTGTGATCCAACTCATAATTCGAAGTATGAAATTGCTGCTTTCGGAATGTCGAAGATTGATTGGGTACAAAATCTTGACGGAGTTAAAATTTATAAATTAGTTCAAAATCCATCCGGTAAACCATGAAGAAAATATCTGTTGTAATTCCTGCTTATAATGAGGAAAGAAATCTTAAAAAGGGAGTGCTGGATGAGGTTGGGAATTATTTGGAAAATAAAGGATTTAACTTTGAAGCAATTATTGTAGACGATGGGTCCTCTGATCGAACTGTTGAATTTATTAAGAAATATGTCGCAAAAAATAAAAATTTCAGATTAATCCAAAATTCTCATGGAGGAAAAGCAAAAGCTGTAATGACAGGGATGCAGGATGCTAATGGCGAGATAATCCTTTTTACCGATATGGATCAGGCAACCCCGATTAATCAGATTGAAAAAGTAATTCCTCAATTTGAAAGGGGTTTTGATATTGTGATCGGCTCCCGGCAAGGGAGAAAAGGGGCTCCTTTTGTCAGAAAGCTTGCAGCATGGGGGTTTTCAGTGCTTCGGGGCATTATTTTAGGGTTGCCTTTTAAAGATACTCAAACAGGGTTTAAAGCTTTTAGTAAAACTTCGGTTGATAAAATCATCCCCAAAATCAGAAATGAATGGGGGGTAGTGCATTTTAGGGGCGGGGCAGTCAATGCCGGATTTGACGTGGAGCTATTGTATCTGGCTAAAAAATATGGCTTTAAAATCAGCGAGGTTATAGTGGAATGGAAATATGTGGATACTGAAAGAGTGCAGGTGGTCAAGGATGCAATGGCAGCAATATATGATATGTTCAGGATCAGATGGAATGATTTAGCAGGAAAGTACTAAAAATAATTTGCGATTGGGCGAAAACTTTAGTAATTATTTGTAAATAGGTGTATGTTAGTTATAATAAACATGTGAAGTTTTTCGTCAAACATCGTATAGAAATTTTAATCTTTCTGGTTTTAGCTTTAGGGTATTTTCTCCTTAGGTTGCCAAACTTAACTTTGCAACCTATTTTTGCCGACGAAGCTATTTATATTAGGTGGGCCCAGGTAATCCGATCAGAGCCTACGTTGCGTTTTTTACCTTTATCAGATGGCAAAACACCCCTATTTATGTGGGCTATGATACCTTTGTTAAAAGTTATTGAAGATCCGCTTTTGGCAGGCAGGCTTTTATCCGTGTTTTCCGGTTTTTTTACTCTTTTGGGAGTTTTTTTCCTGTCAAAGAAAATATTTAACACCCGTACTGCTTTTTGGGCAGGTCTTCTTTATGTGGTTACCCCATATACTGTTTTCTTTGACAGAATGGCATTGGTAGACTCGACTCTTTCTGCTTTTACTATCTGGATCGTTTATTTTGCTATCTGGCTTACAAAAAATTTAAGATTGGATATCTCAATGATTTTAGGTTATTTGCTTGGAGCTGCGGTTCTAACAAAAACTCCCGGAATGATTAACCTTTTTCTTCTTCCCTTTTCGCTGGTTGCCTTTAAAAGGGAAAACAGAGGCAAAAATGCTTTAGTAAAGCTGATAGTTTTCTGGGGAGTGGCAATTATAATTGCACTTTTTATTTATAACATTTTGAGGTTGGGGCCGAATTTTCACATGCTTTCTTCAAGAAATGCAGATTATATCTTTTCCCCTTTGGAGCTTATTGGAAGGCCTCTGGATCCTTTAATTCCACATTTTCGTGATATTTCTGATTGGTTCCCAAAGCTTTTCACATGGCCAATTCTGCTATCAGTGATTTGGGGAATAATCTATGTTATTTTTGGTTTATGGAAACAGTCTTTTAAAGGCCCCTTATTATTAGGGGGGGTAGTTTTAATCTGGGCAACGATACCGCTTTTTTTGAATATGTTTTTTTTGAAAACTTTTACGGCCCGTTATCTTCTACCCTCAATTCCATTGCTTTTGATTTTAGCAGGGTTCGGTGTAACCAAATTATTGCCACCTTTTGCATATATAAAAAGACTTCCCCTGTTATTAATGCTAGTAGTTCTTCTGCCGCTTCCTTTGATTTTTAATTATTTTCTTTTGACTGCACCTGAAAAAGCTCCTTTGCCAAAGGAAGAAAGAATTGGTTATTTTGAAGAATGGACAGCAGGATATGGATTTTCAGATATAGCCAAATTCATTATTGAGAAAAGCAAGGATCAAAAAGTGGTGGTAGGAACGGAGGGTTTTTTTGGGACCTTGCCGGATGGTCTATATATTTATTTGGATAAGGCGAATGTTTCAATTGTGGGATCCCACGCCACTATGTCTACGCAGGTTCGAGAGGCAGCAAAAGATAATTTAACTTATTTTATAGGTAATAAAAAGCGGCTACAAGGAAGCTTTGATAATGTAATTTTGATTAAGGAATATCCAAAAGCAAAACCGCAAGACGGGTCTTTGCAGGATGCAATAGTTTTATATCAGGTATTACCTTAATCCCATATGTATAAAATTCTTAATAAGGGGTTTTTTATTCCTATTATTCTTATTATTTTTATTATCCCTCTTTTTTCTTCTTTAATTCGTCCGGGCTTTTTTCCTATGCAGGATGATCTGCAGGCTTTTCGAGTGCACCAAATGGTTAAATGTCTTAAGGACTTTCAAATTCCCTGCAGGTGGATACCTGATATGGGTTATCAATATGGTTACCCTCAATTTAATTTTTACCCGCCCAGCGTTTTTTATATTGGTGGATTATTGAACCTTTTAGGAGTTGAGGTAATTGATACAGTTAAAATCTTATTTATTTTAGGTTTTGTGTTTTCAGCCTTAACAATGTTTATTTTTTTAAAAGCATTAGTAGGCATCTGGCCTGCTTTTGTGGGAGCAATTTTATACAGTTTTGTTCCTTATAAAGCTGCACAAGTTTATGTGCGTGGATCATTAAATGAATTTTGGGCTTTTGTTTTTTTTCCTTTAATCTTTTGGTCGAGTTTCCAATTGCTTAAATTAGGCAAGCCCAGGTATATTTTATGGTTATCCATTTCAATAGGACTGCTTTTGATAACTCACAATATAATGTCTTTTATCTTTTTGCCCCTTTTTTTTGTTTGGGTTTTTACACTGACTGTAGTTTTAAAGAGATGGAAAGAGTTTTTTATGGTAATTTTTGGCTCTTTGTTAGGTCTAGGGTTAGCCGCCTTTTTTACTTTGCCGGTGATTTTTGAGGGAAAATTTGTCCATCTGGAAACTTTAACAGGTGGATACTTTGATTTTCGTCAGCATTTTGTAAGCCTGCGGCAATTATTTTTCTCCAATCATTTTGGATATGGTTCTTCATATCTGGGACCTAATGATGACCTTGCTTTATCTGTAGGGTATGTCCATTGGGTATTGGGACTTTTGGCAGTTATTTTGGCTTTAATAACCTTCAAAAAGAATAAATTAATATCAAGCATAGTTTTGGTTATGGCGTTTGCAGAGCTTGCGATCTTATTTTTGATGCATCAGAAGTCTTCTTTTGTTTGGGAAAGGGTACCTTCTCTTGTGTGGTTGCAGTTTCCGTGGAGATTTTTATCAGACAGCGCTTTTGTTTTATCGCTTTTGGGAGCCCTTGCTGTTTACTTATCATATAAATTGAACAAGAACTTTGGATTAATTTTGGGGACAGGAGTTATGCTAAGTTTGGTCTTATTGCATATTTCCTTTTTTCAGCCAAAAAGCTGGCTTGATATTTCTGATGCGGATAAATTTTCAGGCAGTCTTTGGGAAAAGCAATTAACAATTAGTATTTTTGATTATCTACCCATATATGCAAAGCTTCCGCCAAACAAAAAAGCCCCTCCTTTGCCGGATATATTAGAAGGAGAAGCAGAGTTTTTTAATTATAAAAAGGGAAGTAATTATCAGGAAGGAGGGGTAGAGGTAAAGAAACAAGCGACTCTCAGGTTACCTCTTTTTGACTTTCCCGGTATGAGAGTGGCTGTTGATGGGGAAAAAGTAATTCATAAAAATAATGACTGCAGGAATCAAGAATATTGCCTCGGGCTTATTACATTCAATATAGAAGAAGGAAGACATAAGATCGAAGCAAAACTTTTAGATACTCCCATAAGGAGGATAAGTAATATAATTACCTTTGTAAGTATTTTAATTGTAGCTGGATTAATTTTTAGGATTAAAAATGAGAAATATGCTTCTTAAGTATTGGCCAATTTTATTAATTTTAGCGTTGTCAGCCTTAGTTGTATGGCCGCTTTTTCTTCCGGGATATTTTTCTCACCATGATGATTTACAGGTTATGAGGATCTTTGAGATGAGAAAATGCATTGAGGATTTTCAGATTCCCTGTAGATGGGTACCTGATATGGGGTTTGGGAACGGCTTCCCTTTATTTAATTATTACGGGGTATTCCCATATTATATTGGTGCGATATTAAGTTTTGCTTTCGGGTTCATTGGAGCTGCAAAGTCTTTGTTTTTCATTGTGCTTTTAATGGGTGGTATTACTATGTATCTTTTGGGTGAGAAGATAGGGGGGAAATGGGTTGGATTAACCTCTGGTATTTTATATCTTTTTGCTCCATACAGGTCTCTGGATGCTTATGTGAGAGGCGCCATTTCAGAGAGTTTTGCATTGGCCATAATACCTCTAGTTTTTTATTTTGGACTAAGGCTTGCTAAAGAAAAAACATCTGTTAATTTTATAGGACTGGCCATTTCAACAGGAATATTTTTAATAACTCATAACATTATGACAATGTTTTTTATTCCTTTATTATTACTATTTATAATTTATGTAAAAATATTTTTACATCCTAAAAGTTTTGCTGTATTGATTTTAAGCATCATACTGGGTTTTGGGATGTCGGCTTTTTTTCTTCTTCCGGCTTTCTTAGAAAAAAATCTGGTGCAGACTGATAATTTAACCAGATTTGATTTAGATTTTAGAGTCCATTTTGTAACTGTAAGGCAGTTATTTTTGGATAGAAGCTGGGGCTATGGGGCTTCTGTTTTAGGTTCCGGTGATGGCGTCTCTTTTCAAATAGGGTGGCCGCATTGGGGATTGGTGTTGTTATCTTTGCCTTTGTTTTTTTTCTTGCGGAAAGACAAAAAAATATTGGTTTTATATTTGGGAATTTTGACAATCTTTCTTTTTTCTGTTTTTATGACTCACAACAAATCAGCTTTCATTTGGGAAAAAATCGGGTTATTAAGGTATACACAATTTCCCTGGAGATTCCTATCTTTATCAATATTTTCTGCAAGTTTAATTGGAGGAATAGCTATTATGCCTTTAAATAAGCAATTGAGGAAATATGCAGTTATTGTAATTGCAATTGTTTCAATTTTACTAAATTTTGCTTTCTTTAAACCTGACAAATTTAGTTTCGACTTAACCGATTCAAAAAAATTATCGGGAGAGCTTTGGAATGAGCAAAGAATAGCCGGGATTTCTGATTATCTTCCAGTTGGGGCATATCAGCCCCGAGAAGCTGCTCCGGACGGACCTTTAGTTGTCGAAGGTGAAGCAGGTATTAAAAATTTTGTTAATAAATCAAATTATTGGCAGTTTGATGCGGTTGTGAAGACATCTGCCAAAATCGAACTGCCTGTTTTTGACTTTCCTAATTGGGAAGTTTATATAAATAAAAGGAGAATTCCTCACAACAATGCAAATTTCCTAAGGCGTATTCAATTTAATTTAGAACCGGGAAGTTATAAAGTATCGGGTAAGCTTGCAGATACCCCGATAAGAGCTATATCTAATATAGTATCTTTACTGTCTTTTGCATCGCTAATATTTCTTACTACCTATGGCAAGAATAAATTTAAAAAACTTTAATTTAAAAAATATAATTTGGGTAGCATTGGTGCTTTTATCCATAATTCCTGCAACATGGGCTCTCTTTGTGCCGGGATTTTATGGAGCATCCGATGATCTTCATATTGCATGGTTGTTTGAGTTTCATAAGGCTTTTATGATGGGTCAGATTCCTCCAAGGTTTGTGCCGGATTTAAGTTTTAGTTTTGGGTATCCCTTGTTTAATTTTGTTTTTCCATTACCCTTTTATATTGGAGAATTTTTTCATCTTTTAGGGTTATCTTTTGTGGATAGTATAAAAGCGGTATTTTTTATAAGCGTTCCCTTATCAGGAGCATTTATGTACCTCTTGCTGCGCCAGTTTAGCGGGAAAAGCCTTAGTTTAATTGGGGCGCTTGTATATGTCTATGCGCCTTATAGAGCAGTGGATCTTTATATAAGAGGGGCGATAGGGGAAATTGTCAGTTTTATATTTTTACCTCTCATTATTTTATCCTTAGTGAAAATTTATCAAGCCGGGAGTTTTGGATGGATAGGAACTGGCGGACTTGCTCTTGCTTCCCTTGTGTTGTCGCACAACATCACCGCATATATGTTTTTTCCTTTTGTGGGACTATTGATTATCCTGCAATTTTTTTTAACTTCGTCAAAAAAACAATATTTTGCAAAAGTAGGTTTAATGATTTTTTTGGGTTTTTTGACGAGTATTTTCTTCTGGTTGCCCGCTTTAATAGAGAGTGATTTAGTGAAGTATGATACTGTTTTTAATTTTGTTGATCATTTCCCTACTTTTTTACAGCTGATTACACCTTATTGGGGATACGGAGCATCTGTTCCAGGCCCGGGTGATGGGATGTCATTCTTTTTGGGCGGGGCTAATATTTTGATTTTAATAGGAGGATTTCTGTTATTTATATTTAAATATAAAGAAATCGAAAATCAAAAAAAGGTATTTATTGTTTGGGCATTGAGTGCTATTGCGGTGGCAATTTTTCTGATGAATTACCGTTCTATTATTGTTTGGAATAAATTCCCCCTTCTTCCTTATTTTCAGTTTCCATGGAGATTTCTAATCTTAACAACCTTTTTTATTCCTTTGTTGCTGGTAATTTTTGAGAAGCTGAGGATGAAAAGATATCTTTTCATAATTCTATCTTTGATAGTAATGTTGCCTGCTATGTTTTATTTTAGACCACAGGATTTTTTAGGGAGAGTAGATGAATACTATCTTAACCGCTATATTCCACATCCGTCTGTCAGCGAGGAGTATAAAAAAACTCAAGAGGAATATTTAAGACTTCCAAAAGATACTCAAATGAGACCTAATAGAATTTATCCCAGGGCAACCAGCGAAGATCCAAGCATTAATGAAATAATAGTTCTTAACGATTTGGATGCGGTATTAAAAATAGCATCTGATAAGGGAACAGTAATAAATTATAATAAGTATTACTTCCCGGGGTGGGTTGTTAAAATTGATGATAAAATTACGGAAATATCGCCAGGCTTGCCTTTTGGTCAAATAACATTTTTTGTTCCAGCGGGTACTCATAACGTAAACGTCAATTTCGAGGAAACGTTATTTAAGAAAACGCTAAACGCTATCTCTTTTTCGAGTTTTTTAGTATCATTATGGTTGGTCAAAAATTTATGGATTCGATCAAAAAAATCTGGCCATTTGTCTTAGGTTTAGTTTTAACGGCAAGCTTGTTGTGGCCGCTTTTTGCTGCTTCCTCGTTTACTCATCACGATGATGTGCATTTCATCAGGCTTTATGAGATGAACAAGTGTTTCCAGGACGGTCAAATACCCTGTAGATGGGTGCCGGACTTAGGAGGTTTGTATGGGTATCCTATATTTAATTATTACGCTCCTTTGCCCTATTACTTCGGCGAGCTGGTTTATCTCTTTTCAGGCAGCCTCTTGTTTGCAGTTAAAACAATGTTTGCCGTAAGTTTTTTAGGTGCTTTCATATTTATGTATCTTTTAGTATCTAAACTCTTTGGCAAAATGGGCGGATTAATTTCTGCCCTTTTTTATAGTTTTGCGCCTTATCACGCTCTGGATTTCTACGTTAGGGGAGCAATGGGTGAAATGTGGGCGCTTATGTTATTCCCGGCTGTTTTTTGGGCAATCCTCAAGCTAGAAGAAAAACCCAATTTAACTCACCTCTTGCTGCTTGGAGTATTTAGCGGATTTTTCTTAATTTCTCATAATTTATCGGTAATGATTTTCTTGCCAGTACTTCTGATTTGGATTATTTTGTTATTCTGGAAACAGAGAAACCTAAAATTCCTTTGGTATACATCTTTTGCATTTTTAATAGGCTTAACATTATCCGCTTTTTATATTTTGCCAATGATTATTGAGAAGAATTTAGTTCATGTAGATTCCACAACTTCAGGATATTTTTCGTATACAGAGCATTTTAAAGGATTTAAAAAACTATTTTTGGAAAGAACGTGGGGATATGGTGCATCCGTAAGAGAAGTTCCGGGTGGAGAAAGGGACGGATTGTCTTATCAAATAGGGTGGTTGCATCTTTTGGGATGGCTTATTGCAATAATATCGGCAAAAACTTTATGGAGGAAAAATAAGTGGTTAAGCGTGGTGATTATATCTTTTTCCTTTTTAACCTTATTTGCCATATTTATGGTTAATCCAAGATCGCAAGCTGTTTGGGATGCAATTGAGCCGTTAAAATACTTACAATTTCCATGGCGCTTTCTTGTTTTAATAACCTTTTTTATTCCGTTTATGCTAGGAAGTTTTTCTCTCCTGCATTTTAGAGGTAAAAATTTACTTTTCGGGTCTTTAGTTTTAATGGTAGTTGTTTTGAACTTTTCCTATTTCAGGCCGGAAAAGTTTATTCAAACTGATGACGAAAAACTTTTAATGGGTGATAATTGGGAAAGACAAATAAAAAGATCAATTTTTGATTTTCTTCCTATATTTGCCAAAGAACCCCCGGCAGAACTTGCAGAAAGAAGGTATCAAATTCTAACTGGTGATAGTGATGTTTTTGATTTTACCGAAGGGACAAATTCGATTTCTTTTAAGACAGATACCCGCACACATACTATTATTCGTCTTTCCCAATATTATTTCCCAGATTGGAAAATATATGTAGATGGTGTTGAAACTAAGGTGGAGTACAAAAATAATAGCTTGGGTCTTATGACATTTATTTTGGGAAAAGGGAATCACGAGATTTCTGCAAGGCTTTATGATACTCCTATTAGGTCGTTTGCGAATTTATTGACTCTTGGAGGCTTTGTGTTTAGTGCAGTACTGTTTTTGAGTTCTTTTAGCAGAGTCCGAAAATGGTTCCGTTATTACAGAGAAAGAATGAGTTAAGTAAATATGAATGAAAGAGTTGAGCCAATAGATCCAACCCAGGAGTTTACTGCAGATGTTATAAAAAAAAGAGCAGTCAAAGGTGCAGCAATATTAACAGGAAGAAATGTTTTAATTCAGGTTGTCTCTTTTTTTTCTACAGCCTTATTGACTATTTTTCTTGCTCCTTCCGAATTTGGTGTGTTTTTTTTGGTCTCAGCTGTAAAAAACTTTTTGGCTTATTTTAGCGATATCGGTTTTGCAGCAGCATTAATTCAAAAAAGAGAGAAATTAGAAGCTGTAGAGTTAAAAACAGTCTTTACAGTGCAACAGGCGTTAATTGTTTTGTTGCTTATTGTGGTTTTTATATCTACGCCTTTAATTAAAAATATTTATAATTTAGATCAGAAAGCAGTTTATTTGCTTTGGGCACTTACTTTTTCTTTGCTTTTCTCCTCGCTTAAAACCATCCCCTCAGTTTTGATGGAAAGAAAATTGGAGTTTAATAAATGGGTAATTCCTCAAATTATTGAGACAATTGTTTTTAATTTGACGGCGGTTTATTTGGCTTGGAGAGGATTTGGTATAACAAGTTACACTGTCGCGGTATTGTTATCCGGGCTTTTGGGACTTGTGATAACTTATATTGTGCAACCCTGGTTTCCCAGATTTGCATTTTCTCTTAAAGCTTTTAAATCGGTATTGAAATTTGGTGTTCCCTATCAGGTTAATACTCTTCTTGCGATGATAAAAGATGATGGTATGACTCTGTTTTTGGGGGTAATAATCGGTCCGCAAGGAGTGGGGCTTTTGGGGTGGGCGCAAAAGTGGGCATATGCACCATTACGGTTTTTTATGGATCAGGTGATAAAAGTTACATTCCCTGCATTTTCCAGGCTGCAGGATGATAAGGCTGCTTTGTCGGATTTAGTGACAAAATCGATATTTTTTGTATGCCTTCTAGTTTTTCCCGCTTTAGTTATACTTGTATTAGTGGCGCCGATTTTAGTGCAGATTATTCCCAAATATATTAAATGGAGTCCTGCCCTGTTTGCGCTTTCTATTTTGGCGCTTACTTCTGCTCTTGCAGCTATTACTACACCTTTAACTAACACTCTAAATGCAATAGGCAAGATATATTTAACTTTTAAGCTAATGATTATGTGGACTTTTCTTACCTGGGCTTTTGTCCCTCTTTTTGCTTATTTTTTTGGTTTAAATGGAGCCGCAATTGGATTTACCCTTGTGGGGTTAAGTTCTTTTGTTGCATTGCGTTTGGTTTCTAAACATGTTGATATAAACTACAAAAGAAGCGTTGGAAAGCCGTTGCTTGCCTCAATCGTAATGGGGGTTTTGGTATTCCTGACAGGAGGGTTGTTGCCAGCATCATTTCAACAAGTAATTATAATGATTGTCTTAGGTTTTGTCATTTATCTTTTCACAATTTTTGCCCTTGAACCAAATCTAAAAACCTTAATTATCAATCAAATGAAAAAAAGACAATGAAAAAAATACTCTTGCTCTTTTTGCTATTACTGGTGCCTATTCTTTTTGTTCCTTCTGCTTTCGCTCAAAATAAATCATTTATCTCAATAATAAATCCCATAAGAGGTCAGGATTTTTGGGATATAAAAGAGCAAAAACCAGAGACGGCAGTAGCAGGGCAAATTACCATTTTGAATAATTTCAATTTAGTAGCTACCTGGCTACTGCGGTTTGATGCTCTTGATGATAAAAATATTATTAATATTTT
This sequence comes from Candidatus Daviesbacteria bacterium RIFCSPLOWO2_01_FULL_39_23, assembly GCA_001776935.1. Taxonomy (GTDB): domain Bacteria; phylum Patescibacteriota; class Microgenomatia; order Daviesbacterales; family UBA10151; genus UBA10151. Next base: position 104,588 of record MFDN01000001.1, read on the forward strand.
AAACGAAAGGCCGAAGGATGAGAAAGGGTTGTTTTTAGAAATTACTCCAACCTGGACAACGCAGGCTAAAATCGAATACCGGAAATCCGACAGCTGGCATGCAGCTGGAAGTGCTTTTTTAACAGGTTACGAGCTAAATGAGCGGAAAAAACTGATAGATGCAGCTTTTGAGAAATTTGAAAATACCTTTGGATATTATCCATCTTCAGTTGGAGCTTGGTGGATAGACAGCTATTCTTTAAGTTATATGCAGGAAAAGTATGCAGTATCCTCGGCGTTGATTGTTTCTGATCAATACTCAACAGACAATTATCAAATTTGGGGACAATATTTTTCAACACCATACTATCCTGCCAAAAATAATGCTCTTCACCCTGCGAAAAGTTTAGAGAATAAACTTGATGTTGTAATGGTGCAGTGGGCACAGAGAGACCCTGTAAACAGCTATGGCAATGGAGTAACAGAAAGCACGTATAGCGTGCAGGCAAATGATTATATGGACTATCACAGTCTAGGTGTAGATTACTTTTCAAAACTTATTGATATTTATACAAAACAAAAGTTTAATCGGTTTAACCATTTGGTAGTAGGCCTTGAAAACTCCTATGAATGGAATAAATATTTGGGAGAATATAAGAACCAAATTGAGGTTTTGAGGAAGAAGAGTGATTCTGGTCAGTTAGCTGTAGTTTCCATGAAAGATTTTGCCTCTTGGTATAAATCAGCTTTTCGGGAACTTTCTCCAAAGCAGTTAATTGTGGCAGATGATCCCCTAGGCTCTTTTAAGAAAGTTGTTTGGTTTATGAATCCATATTATCGAGCTGGATGGTTTTATAATACTGATGGAAGTGTGTTTAGGGATATCAGGCAATATATAGAAGGAGAAGAAGAAATTTGTTTCAAAAAAAGCTGCAAAGAAGTTAATTTTGCAACTTTTGCTACACGAGTTTTAGATGAGGTAAGTTTTGGACATAAATGGATAATAGATGAGGGTAAAATTTCTGAATTTGAAGTTTCTGAAAAAGATGATAGTTTCGTCCTAAGCTATGTAAATGAGGCAGGGAAGGATAGAGAAATTGAATTTTTGCCCCGAGATTTGCGTGTAAACGGGAAGGTTTCTTCAATAGATGGGGCGATTCTTGACGCTATAAAACAGGATACCTTAATTTCAAAAGAGAAAAAAGAATTTCCCGATAAAGAATTTAATTGGACTATTAGTGGTGTTTTATCTAAGACAATTAGATTTTTATTATTTTTAATATTTATTTGTGTGGTACCGGGGTTTGTCGTAACTAATAAGTTATTGGAGAAAAATGATTCTACTTTGCGCAGGATATTTTTAGCCTTGACGGTTGGCGGTGTTTTATTGACTATAATTTTTTATATAACAAGTCTTTTGAATTTGAGATTTTTGATCTTTGTCTATATTTTTACCGCTTTATTGCTCTTTTTTAGGATGCAAAGGTCTAGTTTTTCTAAAATTAAATTAGGGAAAAATTGGGATAAATTAAATATAATAACAATGCTTATTGTTATATCTGGGTCGCTTTTTCAAAATATCCCCAGTTTTAAAAACGGTTTAGTATTCTCGTTTGGAATGGGGCTTTGGGGACCTAATACACACGATGGAATCTGGCATATAAGTTTAATTAATCAGTTGCTTCGGGGAATACCTGTTGAAAATCCTATCTATGCCGGTACCATTCTAAAAAATTATCACTTTTTCTATGACTTGTTGATTGCAGCGACAGCTTATTTTACTAAAATTCCCATTATAGATTTAGTTTTTAGATTTTATCCTGTACTTTTTTCTTTGTTTTTAGGCATAGGTTCTTATCACCTGGTGATGAAGCTTTTCTTGGGCAGGATGGGAGTTGTAAAGACAAAAGTTGCCGCAATATTAAGTTTATTTTTCATCTACTTTGCAGGAAGCTTTGGATGGATTGCAGAATATTTGCGGGGAAAAACTTTTGGTGGTGAATCTGCATTTTGGGCTAATCAATCAATTTCATTTAATTTAAATCCGCCTTTTGCAATCTCACTAATTATTATTATTGCCTTTTTAAACCTTTTGTTAAACAGAAAAACAATGGGAAGCCGGATGGGAATTTTTGTATCAACACTATTATTAGGAAGCTTAGTGGGATTTAAAGCGTATGCTGCTGTTTTGGCAATATCTTCACTACTTTTTATATCTCTTATAAATATATTTAAGAAGGAATATTCATATCTTTTGATTTCCGCATTTTCGTTATTTTTTTCTTTTTTTGTGTTTCTGTTTAATTTTCAATCTAATGCGCAACTTATGATTTTTTCTCCGTTTTGGTTGATTCATTCGATGATTGATTCACCGGATCGGGTAGGATGGACTAAGCTGTCAATTGCAAGAATAGCTGGTTTAGAAACGAAAAATTGGTTTAAATTTCTCTCTGTGGAAGCTATAAGTCTATTAATATTTATTGCCGGGAACTTAGGCGTAAGGATTTTAAGTCTGGGGTCACTAGTAAAAATAAAAGATATAGTTAAAGATAATAATCTTCTGTTTATTTTAGTATTTACGATTTTATCTTTTTTGATACCGATATTTTTTATCCAATCAGGAAACCCCTGGAATGTAATCCAATTTTCTTATTACGGTCTTTATGTAACGGCTCTTGCTACTGGTCCGATTTTAGCTTATTTAATTTTTAGGTTGCCTAAATTATTATCTTTTTTAATAATACTTGGGGTCTTGGTATTAACACCAATTAATTCAGTTACTACTGCTACCTACTATTTAGGATTTTTACCTCATGGCAGAATCGATAACAAAGAATTAGAAGCCTTGAATTTTCTATTTAAGCAGGAATACGGGACTGTGTTGACTTATCCTTATGATAGGAGATTACAGCAAAAAATATCGGAACCTTGGCCTCTGTTTGCCTATGATAGTACTGCTTATGTAGCAGCTTTATCAGGCAAAGCAGTTTTTTTGGAAGATGAAGGGCAAAATCAGATTCTTTTAACTGATTATAAAAGAAGGCTTATTGCTGCTAAAGATTTTTTTCAAAGCAATTTTCTTGATGGGAATACGTTCTTGGAGAATAATAAAATTAAATATATTTATATTCCAAAAGCTTTCAAGATTCGCATGGAAGGTTCGTCATTAAGTGTTAAAAATATTTTTGAAAATGATGAGGTGATAATTTACAGTGTAATCTAATGTTAGCCATTCTTTTTCTAAATCTTTTTATATTTATTTTTTTAGTATTTTTAACTATTTTCCTGCCCGGTTTGCTATTTTTGTCAAAGGTATATAGAAAAATAAATAAAGTTGAAATTATTTCACTCTCTTTTTGTTTAGGAATTGTTTTATTTGTAGGTTTAGGAATTATTTTGGGGTTTATTCATTTAAGATTTTTATTATTGCCTACCCTATTAATATTGGGGTTTTTATCCATAATAAAATTTAGGAAATTTGCCTTTTCTGTGTGGACAAGCTTTAGGACAGATAAGCTTTTGCTTTTGATTATCTTGGCCGGTATTTTAATGCAGGGATTCATTAGCTTCCCGAGCGGGTATCATTATAAGGAAGGGTTGCTATTTTGGAGTTCTCAGGGGTTTGATGGTTTTTGGCATATTTCTATAATGGAGGAAATAAAAAAAGAATTTCCGCCCCAGATTCCTACTTTTGCAGGAGAGAAATTGGTAAACTATCATTTTCTTTCCGATATTTTGATGGGAGAATTTGCTAGGATTTTTTCTTTTTTTTCATCATTGGATTTATATTTTAGGTTTTTCCCGGTGTTATTTTCCTTCCTGATGGGTATTAGTGTGTTTGCTTTTGTCCAGAAATGGCAAAATAGAAAGATCGCTTACTGGGCGCTAATTTTTACCTATTTTACAGGCAGTTTCGGATATGTTATTACCTTTCTAAGAAACGGACAATTATTTGGGGGCGAAACCGTTTTTTGGGCTGCCCAACTAAATACAGTGATTGCGAATCCGCCGCACGCAGTTGCCATTAGTCTTTTGCTTTCTTTTTTATTATCTCTCTTGCTTTTTTTTGAGGAAAGAAAAAAAATTTGGTTTTTTATTACAATTGTTTGCGCCTTAATGATTGCTGGTTTTAAGGTGTCTGCGGGTGTAGTTCTTTTGGCAGGTTTAGGTGCCGCTGCTTTGGTTGATCTTATTGTGAACCGAAAGCTGGATTTATTCTATTTACTTATTACTCTTGGGGTATCAAATTTTGCCGTTATAAAATTTATGACTAAAGGAGTGGGGGAATATTTAATTTGGGAACCTTGGTGGTTTATTAGAACAATGGTGGTAGCCAAATTGGATTGGATGGATTTGGAGTTAAGGAGGCAGCACTATGCATCAAAGGGAACGTGGCATTCCTGGCTTAGGGTTTTACAGATAGAAATAATGGCTTTTTCCATATTTTTGGTTGGGAATCTAGGAATGAGAGTAATTGGATTTATAGAAATATTTAAAAAAATATTATTAAAAAAACAATGGCTTTATAATAAACCTTTTGAAGCAGGCATTTTGGCGATGATGCTCACTGGCTTTATAATCCCACTATTTTTTCTGCAAAAGGGGATTGCGTACAATACCGTTCAGTTTATGCAATATTTTTTGCTGTTTTTTGGTTTTTACGGCGCTATTGCAACGGAGAAAATAAGTGAGCAAATAAAAAATAAGCTGTTTAGGTTCCTCTTTGTAATACTTGTGATTATTCTTTCTGTACCGACAGTGATTGGCAATCTTGTAGAATTTTACGGACCGGGGAAAACACCTTTGGCAAAGATTTCAAATGAAGAGATGGAGGCATTGCAATTCTTAAGGACTCATTCGGAGGAAGATGACATAATCCTGAACCCATCTTTTGATAAATCCTTAAAGGATAGATACAATTCCCAGCCTTTTCCTATATATGCCTGGTACAGTACCGGGTACATCTCCGGTCTTACAGGACGAAGGACGTATCTTTCATTAGAAGAAATGGTGATCCAGACAGGATTTGATTATGAAGGACGAGTTTTAAAAGTAAATAGTTTTTTTGAAAAAAATGATACTTTAGCCAATAGAAAATTGCTTAAGGAAGAAGGGATTAGTTTTGTGTATATTCCGAAGGATCAATTAAAGGCGCAACTGGATTTAAAACAAAATTACCTGGATCTTATTTTTGAAAACTCAGAAGTAATAATTTACAAAGTAATTTAATTTACTTTCCAGATTTCTATACTGTTGTTATCAAATAACTTTAAGAAATCTGTTTTATTAAGGTCTAATTTTGGTCTTAATATTTTTGGAAAATATATGTAATTTATTCCTATTTCTTTTAAAGTTTTATCTAAATTATGCGGATTTTCTATATCAATAAAAATTTTTCTTTCCATTTCTAATCTTTTATTTAAATCATAACCCATGATATCAACCTGCTCTGTGTCTGCAATATAAGTTCTTCTTGCAGAAAATGCAGATACGTAAGCTGTGTCAAACCAAGCCCAAATAGGAGGTGTAGCAATATTAAGGTTTAGATATTTATCATGTGGTGGAGTAAGAATGACGGTGTTATTATCAGTCTTAAGCTTTAGGAAATTTAATGCCTCTATTTCGTCCGAAGTAATTTTTGCAAGAGGAGGTTTATGGTAGAAATCGTAAAGCAGGCCGATTTGCGTAGGAACGGAAAGCGCTACGATAATAACTATAAAAAGTATCTTTAGGATTTTTAATTTTATTTTATTTTGAATCAGTGAAACAGTAAGCGCAGCTAAAATTCCGAAAAGCAGCAGGAAGTACTGCAAGAATTGACTTGTATTTCCAGCCACACCTTTTTGTAAAAATAATAAGGGTAAGATTAAAGAAATTATGATAATAAATATAATTAACTGAAATAAGTAATTGTTTGATGACTTTTTCAGCAGTTTAACAAGGTGTATAAGGCCTAAAAATTTGGTTCCCAAATTTCCCAAAAAGAAAATTAAGAATCCGGTTGTTTCTATTTGTAAAACTCTTTTCCAATTTCCCTCAGCGATATATGTTTGCCTTTTAAGTTCCAAATCCAGCCAATTTAATCGAGAGGGCGCAACTATCATAGTCCTAATAAACCACCAGGGTTCCCAAATTAAAAATGAGGCGGAATTTTGGGTGTTGGGAATATACAAAATAGCAGAAAGTAAACTGCTTAAAGCAAACAAGGAAAAAACATTAAATTTCTTTTCCCTAATTATTTGTATTAACCCTACAATGCCCAAGCCGATCAAAATAACCAGAGCTGCATATACTTTAAATACGGCTAATGTGCCTGCGACTATGAAGCATAGCAGGAATATAACTACATCTTTTTTTGAAAGATAAATATAAAATAAATACAAAAATAACATAACTAAAATGTTAGAAATAATTTGAGGTGGATTGCCGATAGAGCTTTGAATTTGAGTTGCCCAAAATATACTTTCGCCTCCTATGCTTTGGTTTTTTATCCATGTTGCGATATAACCAAAACTCCCTGCAAAGTATACAAAAAAGACAGACCAGACACCGCTTGAGTAAGATCCTCCCAATTTTTTTCCTAACAAGTAAGCTATTGATCCAAGTAACACAGAAAAAATAAAAGGAAAAAATCTAAAATATAAGTCTAAGTTAGAAAATTGGAAGAACTTACTAAATTGGGCAGGAGCTATATCTGAAAAGAAATGATAATTAACTAATTTTTCTCCTGCAAAAGCAGGATTTTGAAGTGGGTAGCCTTTTTTAATCTCCTCCATTAAGGCAATATGCCATGCTCCGTCGTGACCATTTGAACTCCAAAAAACTAAATCTTTATTAAAATATGTACCGCTTGGCGCAATCACTGCCATCTGACCGGTTATGCCCAGTATAAAGACAAAAAATAAAAAAATAAGCTGCTTTTTGGGAAGCAGATCTAAATTTATTCTAAAACCGGAATACCGTGCCGCCTTTTGATCTGAGATTTCAGGATCGAAGACTTGTTGCGGTGGTGAATGTTTCAGAGAAGAACTTGCTCGAAGGGATACCCCGCAGTCTGCTGCAGAGTAGTTCATTTTCGATCGGAATATATTTTTTGTGCAGAATAAACTCATGAGTCCGAATATTGGTATAAGAAGAAAAGAAGCGTTTATTATCAACAGGCCATAAGCCATAAGAGTAAATAATACAAATCCAATGATAGTGCCTATTGTAATTTTTTCAAAAAATGTAAGCATTATCTTACTCCTTTGCAAAAGTAAAATCCCGGGCAAGGTAAAAAATATCAAAGTAAATAATAAGAAAAGAGTTGGGTATGCAAAGGCCATATCTTTTATTTTACATTATCGGAAAAACAAATTCTTACCCGCTGTTATTTTGCATGATATACTGGAATGAAGATGAAAAGATTATTTAAGAATGTGCAATCAATGGTGGATAAGAGAGGATTAATATTATCGCTTATTTTATTAGTGTCGTCATTTTTGAGAGTTTGGAGTCTTGATTTGGTTCCGGTATCATTATTTGGGGACGAGATTGATGTAGGCTATCATGCTTATTCAATTTTAAAAACAGGTAAAGATTATTCGGGTAATTTTTTACCCATTCATTTTGAGTCATTAGCAGAGCACAGAACAGCTTTTTTCCCTTATTCTGCAGTACCAACTGTTGCATTATTTGGAATTTCGGCTTGGGGCGTAAGGCTTCCGGTTGCTATTTTTGGAGTACTGGGTATTTTGGCTTTTTATTTGTTGGTTAAAGAAATAACGAAAAATGAAAAATTAGGATTATTGGGAGCAGTTTTGCTTGGCATTTCCCCATGGCATATTCATTTTTCCCGGGTCGGTTTTGACGGACCGCAAATGCTTTTCCTATTCACAATAGGAATTTATTTTTTGCTAACCTCTTTGAGGGGTAAAAATACCCTATGGTTATCCGCAATCTTTCTTGCACTTACTCCGTGGGCTTATAACACGGCTAAATTATTTCTTCCTTTAACGATTTTGGCAATTTTGATTATTTGGCGCAATGAACTGATGAAGATACCCCGAAGCCGATTGTTGACTGCCATAATAGTATTTACCATAATTTCTCTACCATTTGCGCTTAGCACCCTTTTTGGCGGAGGTTCAGAGAGATTTCAGGGAATATCGATATTCAATGATCCAACCGTTGTACCTCAGATGGGCTTTGACAGACAAAATGACTTAAAGGTAAGGGGTAGTAGTAGTTTCTTGCCTTCTATTGCTGATAAGCTATTTCATAATAAACTTACTGCATACTCAAAAATTTTTACCGATAATTATTTTCAATCTTTTTCTACCCAATTCTTTTTTATAAAAGGGGATGCTCTTAATCCCAGGCAATCTTCCGGTTTTGAGTTTTTTAAAATCCAATCTATCTTTATGATTGTGGGATTAGTTTTTTTAATAATTTCTCAATTAGATAAGAAGGTCAAAGTCTTTATAATCTTCTGGGTTCTGGCAGCGCCGATACCTTCTGCTTTGACACAAGGAGGAGGGGATCACGCTACAAGGTTAATTTTAATGCTGCCTGTCTTGGTTATTTTTATTACGTTTGGAATCTATTACATATATTTCAAAGTTAACAGAAAATTTAAAATCTTTTATATTCTTATTGTTTTAATAAGTTTACTATTAAGTTTTATTTTTTATCAGCATGATTATTGGGTGCATTACCCTTGGAAGTCTGAAAGATGGTGGCATGCCGGATATAAAGAGGCAGTAACTTCAGCAGTAAGGAAAGGAGCCGATTACGAGCGGGTTATTATCAGTTCTGCGGATGAGCCATCGCTAATATTTTTCTTAGGTTGGTCTATGTATCCACCTGAGATTTTTCAATATGAATATAGTTCATATTTATCCAAAAACAAGAATGCTAATTCAACCTTAAATTTGGGCAAATATATATTCCCTCCCATAGGACAAGGGATAAATCTTTATGAAATGGGTTCAAAATTACCTGAAAATACTCTTTATCTGGCAACTGCAAAAGAGATTAATTTAAATCTAATTAAAGAACCGGGTAGGGTCCCGTCGGATATACTTTTGATTGATGCAATTTCATATCCCTCAGGAGAACCTGCTTTTTACTTATTTGCCAAAAATGAGAAAAATTAAACAGTATTGTTTCATTATTTTTCTTCTTTCTGTTTTTTGGTTACTTGTAACATATATACAAAATGTCATATTTCCTGTTCGTTTTCTGCCGCATAACTTCTTCATTTTAGAATTATTAGACAAAAGAGTGGAATTGTTGCCTGGGTTGCTGTTGATGATGGGGGCGGGCAATATAATTCTATTATGGCTTATTAGCAAGCGATTTTTTTCTTCCCCTTACTATTTTCTCCCTTCGATAATTTATGCTTTATCACCATGGAGCAGCTATTTGATAGCTGCAGGATCTTTCTATATTTACTTATTATTTTTATTACTCATAATATTCTACGGGTTAATTCTGTTGAAATCTGGATGCAGGTTTTGGGGAACAATATTAACAGCAGTCGTAACGGCAATAACTTTGTACAGTTCTTTTTTCCTATTTGTTATCCTACCTGTCTCTTTTACAGGGATAGTGATTCTTAAGGTAATCTCTTTTAAAGAATTTAAAAACACAATTATCTTACTTATAATTTTAACCTTTCCTTTATTAATTTATATCTCTGGAAATTATCCGGGCTTAAGAAATATTTTTTTTAGTGAAATTAATGTAATTTCTGACCCCGGCCTTTTGAATGCTGTTAATAAATACCAAGGTGCTGCCAGAAGTAAGGGCTTAGGCGGCCTGGCTAAAATCTCAGAGAATAAGTACATATTTTTAACGGAATATCTCTTTTTAAAATATGCAAAGTCTTTTGTTCCTGCAACCTACTTTACCCCTGCAGAAAAACTTTTAAATTTCTCATTCAGTCCCCCAATATATTTAGGTTTTCTGATACCCTTTTTATACGGTCTTTACAAATTCTTGAACCCTTCGATTTTAAGGAAGATATTATTGTTATCAACAGTACTTGTTATTCCTTCGGTATTGGCCAAACCCTTGGTTGATTTAAATCGCCTGGTTCTTTTTGCACCTGTTGTAATTTTTGTTATTTCTTATGGATATGTCAAAATGATTGAGCAAAAAGAGAAGACAAAATTCTTAATTCTATTGTCGATAGTTATCATCGTATTTCAGTTGTTTGTTACCTTTTTTGATATTCAAGCAAGAGAAAGAGATAGGTTTGTAAAATACTTCGATCAAAATTATCAAATAGGTAAACAATGAACAGATTAAAAATATTTAAAAATAAAATTCTTTTATTGATTGTTCTGTTCACACTTTTGGGTGGATTCTTCAGATTCTATATGAATACCGACAATCCGCCCAGTCTAAATATTGATGAGATATCTTATGGATATAGTGCTTATTCAATTTTAAAAACAGGTAAAGACGAAAACGGAATTTTTATGCCTTTGGTTTTTAAATCCATAGGAGATTATAAAAACCCTGTTTTAATTTATTCCCTTGTACCGTCCATTGCTATATTTGGACTGAATGAATTTGGAGTAAGGTTTACAACAGCTTTAGCAGGTACCTTATCCATTCCGGTTTTTTTTCTTCTTCTTAGGACTTTACTCAATAATACACGTATTGCCTTCATAGGCGGTATTTTGCTTTCAGTTTCTCCTTGGCATATTTATTATTCGCGCTACGCATCAGAGAGCCTTATAGCAACTTTTCTTTTAATGCTGGGAATTTGGTTTTTTTTGAAGATATTCGGGGGGGAAAAATGGTGGACGGTAGGTGCATCCCTAGCACTAACGTTATCGTTATACACATATCATTCCCATAGGTTATTCATTCCATTGTTTTTAATTTTTGTGATTTTTGCAAAAATTAAGCTTTTAAGGTCGGTAAAATCAAGCATGTATATATTTATAATTATGACTTTTCTACTAATCATCCCATTGATTATTCTAGTAATAATTGGTCCGGCTAATACCAGAGCTAAAATGGTTTTTCTTTCTTTGGATATCGATTTTACAAGATATGTGATACTTGATCACCTGCACAAGCAGGGTGAGAATTTTCTCCTTTTATTTTTTTGGGTAAAGAGATATCTGAATTATTTCCAACCGGATTTCCTATTTTTTTCAGGATTGAATATGACATTGCCAGGTTCAATAGGTCTGGGGGTGTTATTCCTTTTTGAACTACCGTGGTTTGTTTTAGGAATTATCAAATTGATTAAAGATAAGATACCAGCCAAATTGATCATTGTTGCCTGGACTTTATTTGGACTCTTACCAGCTTCCCTTACAAATAATGAGCAGAGCACGGTTAGGAGTCTTTTGGTTCTGCCGGCTTTATTAACAGTTACGGCACTTGGTGCAGATTTTTTCATTCATTTGGTTTTCTCCATAAGAAACTTATATTTAAGAATTGGCACAATATTAACTTACTCAATTTTTATTGCAGTTTTGTTAATTCATGCGTTTTTGGTTTTTGTTGTGCATTTCCCCATACAAAGAGGAGAAGATTTTATGGAAGGCACAAAGCAGACAGTAGAGTATGCGCTTTCTCAAAAAAAGCAATATAAAGAAATCATTTTTGATCCTTACAGGGGAATAGAAGCTCCCTATATAGTGAGCATTCCTCATATGTACATTCTCTTCTATTCGCAATACGATCCTGCTATTTATCAACAAGAGCAAAAAACTCGGCCGGATGGTTCTTTTGGTTTTGATAATTTTACCGTTCGGAAAATTGATTGGAGGGTAGACAAATCTAAAGAAAACACTTTATTTATAGGTAGCCCTTGGAGTTTACCGGAAAACGAACTAAGAGAGGGAGAAATATTGAAAAAGGTGTATCTTGTAAACGGAGGCTTGGCATTTTTAATAGTATCCCCAAAGTGATAAGATAGGATTATTCATGAGTTTGAAGATATCAGTAGTAATTAATACTTTAAATAACGAAAAGGATATAAAACGCGCCTTGGAGAGCGTTAAGTGGGCTGATGAAGTAGTAGTATGTGATATGCATTCAGAGGATCAAACATCCGAGATTGTCAGGAAGATGGGCGTAAAGATGGTATTCCATAAGCGTCTAGAATATGTTGAACCAGCCAGAAATTTTGCTGTATCCAAAGCTTCCGGTGATTGGGTTTTAATAATAGATCCTGACGAGGAAGTCCAGGCTAGCTTAGCTGAGAAGCTAATGCAAGTTGCCAATAATATGAAACAAATAAGTTACCTAAGGCTGCCCCGAAAAAACATTATTTTTGGCAAATGGATGAAAGCATCTATGTGGTGGCCGGATTACAATATAAGGTTTTTTAAAAAAGGGGAAGTAGAATGGACAGATAAGATTCACAGGCAACCTAAAGCAAGCGATGAAGGATTAGATTTGCCGGCGGATGAAAAATTTGCAATTATTCATTACCATTATGAGTCGGTATCGCAATATTTGGAAAGAATGTTTAGGTATACAGGTGTTCAGGCAGATGAATTGAAAAAAAGCGGATGTGTGTTTGATCCTAAAGATTTAATTAGAAAACCACTTGGTGAATTTTTGGGAAGATTTTTTGCAAATAAGGGCTTTGAGGATGGTTTACATGGTTTATCTTTAAGTTTGCTTCAGGCATTTTCTGAATTTGTGGTGATTTTGCGCCTTTGGGAATTGAGCGGATTTAAGTCACAGGAAATAGATTTAAGGCAATTAAAAGAGATAGGCAGGCAATCAGGAGAAGAAATCGACTATTGGTTTAAATATGGTAATCTTTCAAAAAATACTTTCAAAAGATTTTTCCAAAAGATTGGAAATAAGCTTTAAATATGTTAACAGTTATTGTTATTACTAAAAACGAAGAAAGTAGAATTAAAGCCTGTTTGGAATCAGTGAAATTTGCTGATGAGATTATAGTTTGCGATAACGGATCAGAAGATAATACTATTCGTATTGCAGAAAAATATACAGATAAAATTTTCCAAACAAGGCTACAAGATTTTGCCGAAATAAGGAATTTTGCTACAGAGAAAGCTTCAGGGGAATGGATGCTCTTTGTAGATGCAGACGAAAGGGTTACGGAGGCTTTAAGGAGCGAAATAGAAACAATGATAAGCTTCTCAGATTTTTCCGCATATGCGCTATCCCGTAAAAATATTGTATTCGGGCAAGAAGTAAAATACGGGCCTTTTTGGCCGGATTGGGTTATAAGGGTTTTAAAAAGGACTGATTTTCAGATGTGGGTTGGCAAAGTTCATGAGATGCCTCATTTTAGTGGGAAATTAGGGTATAGCAAAAATTCCCTTTTGCACCTAACTCATAGAGGAGTAGATCAATTTATGAAAAAAGTACTGGATTGGTCTGCAATCGAAGCTCGATTGCGGTTGGATGCTAATCATCCCAAAATGACTAAATGGCGGTTCGTTAGGATTTTTATAACAGAGTTGCTTAATCAGGGATTCAAAAGGAGAGGTTTCTTTGGCGGTACAGTGGGGATAATAGATTCGTTCTTGCAGACTTTTCATTTATATATAACTTATGTCAGATTGTGGGAAATGCAGCAACCAAAGTCTCTTACCCAAACTTATGATGATTTAGATCAGCAATTAATAGATGATAATTTTAAGTACTGATACTTTAAGGATTAAAAAACGTGAAGATTGCACTTTATTCCCCATATTTAGATACTTTTGGAGGTGGAGAAAAATATATGATGACTATTTCGGAAATATTTTCCCAAGATAACGAAGTAGAGGTGCTATTGGATCAACACCTAGTTGAGACGGGGGCAGATTATTTAAAGGGTAAATTATCCAAAAGGTTTAATTTAAATTTGGGAAAAGTCAGATTTATAAGCGCTCCTGTTGGAAAGAACTCTTCTTTTATTGCAAGACTGATTTTTCTTAAAAAATATGATGTATTATTTTATTTAACAGATGGAAGTATTTTTTTACCAACTTCAAAAACCAATATCTTGCATATTCAATCTCCCCTCAAAGGACAACCCTCTACAAGCATCTGGGGAAAAATTAAGCTTAAGGGCTGGAATACAATTATATATAATTCTGAGTTTACCAGAAGGAATTCGGAAGGAAACTGGCCACACTCATCCGTGGTTGTTTATCCGCCGGTTGATACGGACAAAATAAAAGCTCTTCCCAAGAAAAATTATATATTATCTGTGGGTAGATTTTTCGGATACTTAAAAGATAAAAAGCATGAGTTACTCATTAAGATATTTAGAAATCTGTATAAAGAAGGTAAGATAAAAAATTGGAGTCTTCACCTGGTAGGTTCTGCCGGCGAAGGAGATAAAAATTATCTTGATGAATTGAAAGCTTTAGCAGAAGATATGCCGGTAAAATTTTATCCGAATTTAGGGTATGATGAATTAATAAGACTGTATGGAGAGTCTTCTGTTTATTGGCACGCAATGGGGTTTGAAGAATCGGATCCTACCAAAATGGAACATTTTGGGATTTCTACAGTAGAGGCTATGGCAGGCGGTTGCGTGCCAATTGTGATCAATAAAGGGGGACAAAGGGAAATAGTGGAGGATGGTAAATGCGGTTTTTTGTGGAATAACTTGGATGAATTTCAAGAGTTAACAACTAAAATTATCTTAAATAAGACATTAAGAGATGAATTTTCAAAACAAGCTGGTCAGAAAGCTAAAGTGTATTCAAAAAAAACATTTGAGGAAAAAATATTGAAGCTTTTAAAATGAAAATAATTAAAAATAGGTGGTTTAAGATTCTTATATTTATTTTTATTTTTGTTTTTACATTTATACTGCGTGCACATAATTATGAGAAAACTCCGGGCGCTCTTCATCTGGATGAAATGTTGTATGCCTGGTCAGGAATTTATTTAATTGAAACCGGTGTGCCTGTTTCCTGGTCTACTCTGGACTATCCAAAAAGGGCGGAAGTTTTTAAAGGGATAATAAATTATAAAGGTGGGCAACCGGAGACTTCTGTAACTTTATATAAGCCTTGGTTGGATGAACCGCCGCTTTTTTCGCTGATAGTGGGATTTTTTGCTCATATTAACGGGGCAGCAAGAACAGATTTTATCCCTTCTTCGTATATTCGAATTCCCAGCATTATTTTTGCAAGCCTTGTTTCAATATTTATTTTTTTAATCGCGAGAATGGTTAGCAATTTTTGGGGAGGAATATTGGCCATGCTTGTGTACGGAACGGTTCCCATAATGGTTATTGCTTCAAGAGTTGCTCTTCCGGAAAATCTTATCGCCTTAATTTTTGTAGTTATTGCTTATTTGTTGTTAAAGTTTTATCAGCATCCCCGCTTTATCTATATTTTGCCAATCCCCTTATTAATTGGAATTGCGGGTCTTTCAAAGCCTACCGGATTTTTCTTGCTATTTTTGCCCATATATTTTGTTTTAAAAAAATTTGCAGAAATAGGCAAATTAAAAACATCTTTTAAATATGTATTGTATTTATTTTTATTTTGCCTTCCTTTTATAGGGGCATTTATCTTATACGGTATTTATTATGATGCGGATATTTTTTGGCAAATTACATCAATTCAGTCTTTTAGACCTGTCGGGTTCAAGAGTTTAGGATGGTTTTTTGTTTCTCCTTCATATGGTACATCAATACTTACTGATGGTTGGTATATTTTTTGTCTTCTTTCTGCAGCGTATTTTATTTTTTCACCAAAAGAGGGTCTTAAAAGAATGATCAGTTTGTTTTTCATCTATTGGGTGGGGGTTGTGATGTTAACAGGAGGCGAAGGTGATATGTTGGCTTGGTATCGCTTTCCTGCATTTCCTTTTTTAGCAATTTTGGGGGGATGGGGTTTGCAAATATTAGTCACTAAGGCCAACCTTTTTACCTCATTTTTAGCAGTTGGTTTATTGTTAGGTAGCAGATCTTTGCTGGTAAATGCCTTCAGGTCAAATATTACTCCAATAGGATACAGGTTATTTTTAGGCTTATTTTTACTACCTTCAATATTTAATTCCATTTTCGAAAAGCAATGGTTGTTAAAATTAAGCAAACTATTAACAGTAACAATAATCGGGATAGGAATATATTTTAATGTGGTCTATATTTATAATACTTTTGAATTGGAATGTGAAAGCAAATCTTGCCCGATTGTTCCTTCGACATTCCTTTCCACCTTGCATTTTCCGTTAATTTGGAGATGGATAGTCTTAAAATAATCTTAGAAAATGTATGAACATAAAGATTTTAGTAGGGTTTATTGTTATATTATTCATTGCTTTTGTATTAAGATTTTATAATTTTACCTTAGTGCCGCCTTCCCTAAATTGGGATGAGGTGTCCATTGGCTATAATGCCTACTCGATTCTAAAAAGCGGTAAAGATGAATGGAATCAGTTCCTTCCTCTTCACTTTAAATCCTACGGCGAATATAAATTGCCTGCGCAAGTTTATATTAGTATTCCGGGAATTTATTTGTTTGGATTAAACGAATTTGGCGTAAGGATCACACCGGTTATATACGGAACAGTGACAGTTTTTATTATGTTTTTCTTGGGGAGGAATTTATTTGGTAACAATTTCGTCGGTTTTATATCAGCTTTTCTTTTGGCGATTTCTCCTTGGCATATTCAGTTAACCCGTGCGTCTTTTGAATCATCCCTTGCAACACTTTTTGTTACATTGGGTATTTGGTTTTTTGTCAAAGGTTTTAAGAAGCAGATTTGGTTTGTGTATTCTATGATACCTTTTGCTATTTCTGTTTTTACTTATAACTCTGCTAGAATCTTTGCCCCGGTATTTTTGATTGCTTTGTTTTTGATATACAGGAAAGATCTGATTAGATTTAAAAAGTTTGTAATACTTGCAATTGTTATATTTGTAATCTTACTTCTTCCTCTTACCCCTTATCTTTTAAGCGGAGAAAGGAGTGCAAGATACAAACTTGTTAGCATCACTGATGACCCGGGTTTGGTTTTAAGAATTAATGAGAATCGGGGAAAGACCAATCTTCCTGAGCCATTACCTAAGGTAGTGCATAATAAAATTACATATACAGGTATTGCTTTTGCAAAGAATTTTCTTGCCCATTTCTCTCCAGAATTCTTGTTTATCTCGGGTGCTCCGCATAAGCAGCATCACGCTCAAAGAATAGGACAGTTGTATTATTTTCAGGCAGTGTTTTTGTTGATCGGTTTAATCGGATTATTTAAATTAAAACAGAAATTCAAAGGATTGCTTTTGTCCTGGGTATTATTGGCTTTTTTACCTGTTTCGGTTACAAATGACAGCATACCTCATGCCCTCCGTACTTTAATTGCAGCACCCTT
This sequence comes from Candidatus Daviesbacteria bacterium RIFCSPLOWO2_01_FULL_39_23, assembly GCA_001776935.1. Taxonomy (GTDB): domain Bacteria; phylum Patescibacteriota; class Microgenomatia; order Daviesbacterales; family UBA10151; genus UBA10151. Next base: position 121,877 of record MFDN01000001.1, read on the forward strand.
TTTCCAATTAATTACTGCTTTTGGGATGCTTATAGTTTCTGTCTGGCTGCGAAATAGATCTATTTTATGGAAAGGATCGGTAATTTTGGTTGTATTGATAATTTTTGTATTGCAATTTGTAAGTTACATAAATAATTATTATCAGGTATACCCAAAATTGTATTCGCGGGACTGGCAGTATGGCTATAAGCAGGTTGTTGAGTATATCAAAAACCACTATTTTGAATATGATCAAATTATTTTTACCAGGCACTACGGCGAGCCGCATATGTTTACTTTATTTAATTTAAATTATGATCCGGCAAAATATCAAAATGATCCGAATTTAATGAGATTTGAAACTCATGATTGGGTTAGGGTTTTAAGATTTGATAAGTTCTATTTTCCTGATTTAGGCGATGAAGGAACTAGATTTGTCGACATAGTTTCAGAAAATCCCAGCAAGAAATTACTATTTATTGGAAGGGCTGTAGATTTTCCTAAAGAAGTGCCAAGAATCTTTTCGATTGACTTTCTAGACGGAGAAAGAGCATTTGATATCGTTCAAGTAAAATAACAAAAGATCTTATAACCGCTCCGTTCTGCCTTTGGCGGGAGCAGGAGTTTATGGGGCGCATTTTAGTTGGGGATTAGTGCTATAGCCGTAAAGAATGGTTTTCCCTAGTAGGTCTTTAAATTCATAGCTTAAGGTAAATGCATGGTCTTTGGCTTGATCTTTTGATAAAGTTGCATCATCAGTAACTATTATTTCATTTGCACATTGATCAATATCCCATCTGATATTTCTTATATCAATATTATCGATCTTTCTATATTTATTAAAGTCTACATTGGTGTAATAGTTTCTCAACACTTGGGGGTTTGTCTGTTTTTGTAGTTGGTAGGGCTCGGTTTTCTTATATGTCGCCATTAGAATATAAGGGGCATCATAGATTTCCGTATCTAAAACAAAAGATTGGTCCTTTAATTTTTCACTAAGATTTGCAACTTCTAAATAAGGATATCCAAATGAGGAAGATCGTTCGCTTTTAAATATAATAAAATATGACATATACAACATTAGGCAAGATATCAAACCTAGAAAGATTCCTAAACTATATTTAATGAGCTTAAGATGAAAGATTTGTAATAAATTGAATAATCCAAAACTAATCAAAATGCTAATACCCCAAAGCGTAGGTAACATTCTTAATGTATAAAAAGGGTCGCCTGTTAAAGCAGCAGGCAAAGATCCAAAAGCTATGCACAGGAAAATAAGTTTAATAACGCTATCAGTGCGATTATAGTAAACATATTTAATTCCTAAAAAGAACGGAATAATCATCCAAAAATAAAATACACTCATATCAGGCATTGATCTAAATGATTGGTTTTCCGCCTCGAAAAATAAACTTCTGGGTGAGTATGAAGATATATATTGTGAGGAAAACTTATTAAGTATATATAGGCTTCTGCCAAAAACGAGAATTTTCTTAAAGGTTCCTCCATATTTTTCAAATGTTTGTTTTTGGGTAAACCCTTGTGTATTAAATCTTTGCAGTGACCCGGGGGTTGTTAAAAGTAAAAGTTGTGGCAGGGAAATAAGGAAGAAAATTATTATTCCAATGAAAATAATTTTTTTATTCTTGATGAAGTTTTTTTTAAAAACAATGATAATTAATATTAGAAAAACAAAGGATAAAACCCTTTCTGCGTGGTACGCATATGCGGAGAATGCTAAAGTCGCAGTGGCCGGAATAAAGAAAATAATTCTTTTAATAGATAAAATAAAAAAGAACATGCTTGTTGCAAATATAATCAAAGCAAAATTTGCCTCGACCGCCACTCTGCTTTGAAAGATGGCCCAAGGTGATAGGCTTAGTACCAAAGCAGATAGAATGGCTAAAGAGGAGTTGTGTCTAATTTTCGACCTTTTAAGGATTAAATAGGTGATTAACACTAAAAACGTTCCTGATAGAGCTGATAAGAAGCGTATAGAAAATATATTCAGTCCGAATAATGCTATTGGGATAGTAGTGAAATAGGCATACAAAGCAGGCTTAAAGTCTCCAAATGATCTTAAAAAAATAGGGAAAGGCTGACCATATTCATCTTTGCCGGTATTTAAAAGTGAATAAGCATTATAACCAAGCGAGGCTTCGTCAACGTAAAGTCCGGCAGGAATATTATCCAAAGATACAAATCTAAGAAAGACTGACAGTAGCAAAATGATACAAATAGGCACTATTTCTTTAAAGAGCTTTTTTGACATAATTTTTTTTAATAACTGAAGCAGCTCCTAAGGCTATAACAATACTAATATAGGGGAATAAAAGAATCGGGCCTAATTTAAAGTAGGGAGAGATAAACCCAGTTATGATAATAGAAGCGAGCAAATACGCAGTTAAGGCCTTAATTTTTCCAAAGGATAATGCATGTATTAGTACACCTATTATAAAAAGGGGTAGCAGAAAGGGGGAGTATTTTTCAAACTCATCAATACCTGATTTCTCTCTTGGATGGCTTGAAAAAAAATATAGATTTGGATCAACAGAATATGATATGTTTCTTAGGTATTTTCCGAGAGACATACTCCAATTCTTATAGAAATTTTGAGACAGCTTATTGGTAAATAAGATTCCTAAACCGTCCGCATATACGCCATGTCTTTGTGTTTGTATTTTTTCATCAGTAGGACTTAGGGTCTTTAAGGTGTAGTCAAAATGATTTTTAATCAGTAGAGTAGATAATATAACAAACAGTACTCCCATTATGACCGATAATTTTAATCCAGAAAATACATTAAAAGAGGCAAAAAATAAGATAAAAGTAATGAGTATTAGCAGCAGTCCATACAAAAAATTTTCCTTTAAAATAAGTATCCACCAAAAGTTTGCAAAAGTAATTAATATAAAGACAATTAGCTTAAGATAATAAGAGTGCAGAGATGGGTTTGTCTTATTCATTAATCTCCATTATATATAAATAGAATGCAGGTGTTAAATTGGGCAAAGTAATTGTGTGAATTTTTTTAAGTTGCGACTGCGCAGGAGGAATATTAGATGCTGGTACTATATAAAGGATAGCTTCTGCTATGTTTTCTCTTTCCCACGAAATCTCCCTTATTTGGTATTTATCAAAGAAAGTCCCTTCTCTATTGCTTTTGCTTTCCAAAATTCTCTGAGGGTCAAGATTTGTGTTATATGGGATATAAACACTTGGGAGCCCCGAATAGATATTTCCCGGGCCGAACCTTGGGTCAATTATTATTTGCTTAAATTCTTTATATTTTGGTTTGATAAAAAGCGCCATTTGTTTGTATCCATATTGAAATCCTTCTGCATGATCTTTCGGAAAATGATAATAAAAAACAGCCAAAAAAAATATAAATGAAACAGTTAAAACTATAATAAATATTATTTTCCAGATAATATTTACAGACCTCCAGAATATCAAAATTCCAATAGAGCATATGATAGAGATCGGGATAACTGTAATGAGATTTCTGGAGGTGCTTTGAGGACCAGTGGTTAAAGATGCAGTAATAGGAGTTGTTATTAAGAGAGTATAAATAAATTTAGTTTGCTCTTTAAATAATAGTCTTGTCTTAATAATTCCAAAAATAAAAAAAGGAAGAAAAGGGAATAGAAAAACTCCTATTTGGAAAGGATCTCCTTGTGGAAGCAAATTATAGCCGGTGAAGAAAAGGTAGGAAAGGTTAAAATACAAAGAATATTTTTCCCAAATTGCCTGTAAAATAAATGCTAACTTTTGCCAAAAGAGAAAGCTAGGATCTTCTAATTTCTTTGCCAGGTATGGTTCTTTTAAAATATTTTCAGTTCCGGCCCTTGTAGTATTTTGCAAATTATTGATTGAATCTAAGATAAGCGGAGTGATAAGGATTAAGAATAATATGATTCCCAAAAAGTAAAGTTTTCTATTGGTAATTTGCTTGCGGTTTAGGATTAAAAGCACTCCTATGATAAATGGTGTAAAAACCCACTCAGCGTGATATCCGTATAAAGATAGGGCAAAGGATATAAAGGTCAGTAAAATTATGACAACATTGTTTTTCTTCAAACTTAGAAAGAATAGATAGATTCCTGAAGTGAAAAAGAATAGAGCTATATTGGCTTCGTAAGCCATCCTGGAGGCCAGTATATGTATGGGTGAGATAGAAAGAGCAAATGAGCTAAGCAGACTTAAGGATTTATTTTTGGTGAGCTCGAAAACTAATAAGCCCAAAATTAATATTGTTAAACTGCCAAGTAAAGCAGAAGGAGCTCTGGCTGCAAAGTCAGTATTACCAAAGATTGATATAGTCGGAATTGTTAAGTAGGCGGTTAGTGGAGCTTTGTATGTATTGTGGGACTGAAAAGACAGGGGCAGAAAACGATTGTGTCCGTCTCTAAGAGTTTTAGATACAGAATATGCGTCATATGCAATAGATATTTCATCATTTGATAAATGAGGAGGAACTAAATTTAAATATAAAAACCGTGTGAGTATTGTTAAGCTTACAATAAGCATAATTAAGATTCTAAAGTCTAATTTAAAATCCATAGAAAATAATTTTTTCATATCTTTGGGTTGACTAGTAAGAAAAGTGTTAAAACCCAAAGAGAAAGATAGAAGGTTTTATTGATTTTTTGTAGCCCTAAAATAATTAGGAAAAGGAAAATTGGCGAAAGCAAATAAAGGGACTGAAATTTATCCGGCGATCTATCAATTCCCGCAGTAAAGAGAGTGACGAAAAATGCCATTAAACAAAAGTTCCTAAATACTTTTTCCTGTTTAAAAAGCAAACTAAAACCCATAAAAAGCGGATAGATATTTGCAATTAAAAGAACATCAGAAATATTTTTTAAATTCAAAAAATCAAAAAAATTTGTAAAAGCAGCGTAGATATAAACAAGCTTTGAATAAAGTAGTTGACGCATTTTGAATGGCAGGAATAGGGCATCTTCCGTGTGTCTTTTAATATGGTAATTGATTTCCGGCGAATTAAAGATTAGTTGTGTATCTTGTAAGTTGAGAGGGTATTTTATAATTTCTCCTGAGTAAATATTCCCCACGAATAAAGAAATAGCGAAGAATATTAAGATCCATTTTTTTGGCCAACGTTTATATAAGATAAAAAAACTCAAAGAAATTAGTGGTAACAATGAGATGAGATTAATATAAGGTAAATAATTAAAAAGCGGAATAAGGCTAAAAGAAATAATTATGAGGTAACTTAAATAATAACTTTTGTTTAAAAAGCTTTGAAAAAAATATATTGATAAGACAAGCAAGAATGAATTAGTTAAAGCAACTGATAAGCTGTGATGGGAGAACAAATTTAATATAAAAGCTAAGAGGAAACATAAAGTTGTAGAAAGTATAAATTTAAATTTCATAAAATACTATCATAAACTAACTCAACTTAAAAACTGGAAAGGCTTAAAGCAGGCAAGTTCCCCCAGTGTGCTACAAGGTATGGTAAAAATAAGTTATTATAGATAATACTTTTATAGATAAGATAGGCTAGGAAAATAAACCAGATAAATCTAACAAATTTATATTTTCCAAAGAAAAATCTTGCCAGTAAAAATGAGGTAAATATCAGAAAGATCCATCTGTAGTGCACGATGCTTGGTTTAAGACCTAATGCAATACGTCCCCAGTAATAGCTGCTTGAGAAGGCAATAAAAAAGAATGCATAAGCAGTGGCTATTTTTGGAGTTTCGTATATTTGCCAAATCGCTATTGCAGCAGTGCCTGCTAAAAAGGGCACTAACGAAATTAGATACCAAGGATAATTTTCACTTCCTATGAGCATGATCAGCAGATAGTGTGTAAAAAGAGGGAGAAGTAAATAAAGAAGATTCCTGCTTTTAATATTGAGGGATACAATAACAAAAGAGAGTAAACCCCAAACCCACCATCCATCTACAGGAAAATTTTTAAACTTAAGTGCTTCAAGCATAGTGATTGGCTTTAGAGCGCCAAAGTAACCGCGGGTAGCATTCGCATTGAGGATATCTAAAAAGATATCTTTTTGAAGCCATAAACCCCAAGCAAAATATAAAAGCATTGGAATTGATGCAGAAAGAAGAAAAGCAAAAGTTATTTTTTTGGGAATTTTATTTATTATCAATAGAATCAAAGATCCGATTAAAAATCCTATTGCAGGTTCTTTAGCCAGAAAAGCCAATCCGCCAAATAAACCAGAAAATAAAATAATTGGTATTACCAGAGGCACCCTAGTTTGTTTTTGATATATTTTTATCCCTAAAAATAAGAGTATTAAATGTATTAAGATAAAGGGAGGCTCGATATTTTCTAAAAATGCTGTTCTTGTGGCAAGCAGATAAGTTGGGACAGTAGAATAAACTATAACAGCCAAAGTTGCTACTTGAGGGTTTTGGGTAATGATATAAATAAAAATAAATAATAATGCCGCAGTAATAATAGCTATTGCTAGCGCAGGTTTTCTGAAAGCGTCAGGTTTGACTTGATCTGCTGTTTGAATACTTGAATTTTCTCCTAAACTGTAAATTAATCCTCCTAAAGGGGGATGATCAAAAAAAGGTGCTACAAAAAACATAAGTTCAGTACCTTTCATATAATCCATTTGTTCTTTTGCAAAAATCGGTCTGGCGTTTCGTTTAAACTCCTGTAAATTAATAAGGGTGTTTTCCGATTTCATAGCAAATCCCACTAAATTTCCGGCTCTGGGGTTATTTTTTTGACCTGTGTAAACATGTGAGATTGTAGTCCAGGCTACAGGTAGGCCGGTAGAACGCAAGCTAAGTCCTTGCCAGACATAATTAAATTCATCTGTGATCGGAGGAGGGATAGTTTCATACCCAAACCATCTATAAAAAGTGCTCTGCCATATGATAATGACAGAAATTAATATAGAAACTAAGAAAGGCAGTATTTGGAGGAGTTTATTATAGTTTAATTGAGCAAAAATAACTTTTATAGCTGAAGACATTTGAATTCATTATGACAGGGAGAAAATTCAGTTGCAATATTGTAATCATGTTATGATTAAGTTTGAGAATATGCATTTTTTAATATCAAAATTAAAACAAACAAAGTATTTATTAGTTTTAATATTGATATTTGCTTTTGCTATAAGAGTCTATAATCTTGCAGAGGTTCCGCCATCTTTGAGCTGGGATGAGGCTTCTATTGGTTATGATGCCTGGTCAATTGTGCAGGATGGTAAAGATCAGTGGGGAGAACGCTTACCGTTAATATTCCGATCTTTCGGGGAGTATAAGTTCCCTTTTCATATTTATACAACCGCTGTGTTTGTGAGTATTTTGGGATTATCGGAATATGCGGTGCGGCTGCCTTCTGCTTTGTTTGGCGTGGTTAATATATTTTTGATTTTTTTCTTTGCAAGAAACCTTACGGGAAGTGTCTATATCGGTCTATTGTCCTCATTATTTTTGGCTATCTCTCCGTGGCATATTCAATTTTCCAGGGTCAATTGGGAAACTAACTTTGCATTATTTTTCTTCTTTTTGGGCAATTTAGCTTTTCTAAAAGTTGTGAAAAGAGAAAGAGGAAAAATATTGATTCCAATTTCTTATTTTCTTTTTGGCTTGACCACCTATTCTTATAATGCTGCAAAAGTCTTTGTCCCCTTTTATCTGCTATTTTTGACAATAATTTATTTTAAACGTCTAATCAGATACAAAGCGATGTTTATTCTTGGAATAGGCGGCTTCCTGTTAATTATTTTTTTAACTTTATTAAATCCTAAATTATCAGGTACTGTCAGGTTTCAGCAGGTGGATTTTCCTAATGATTGGATAATTTCAACCGCCACATACAAACTCACAAATAACAGGATATTCTCCAGAGGGGAACTTTTTATCAGGCAGTACTATTCCCATTTTTCGCCTAAATTTTTACTTTTATCCGGAGATGAAAATTCCAGACATTCCTCTCAAGTTATGGGACAAGCATATATATTTGATGTTTTGTTTATTATTATCGGTTTATTTATTTTATCCAGAAGAAGAACAAAAGAAGATTTAGTGTTATTAGTATGGTTTTTTATGGCTTTTATACCTGCTTCGATAGCCAAAGAGGCTCCGCATGCTTCAAGAGCGATGTTTGCTTTAGGAAGCTTTCATATTGTTTCTGCAACTGGACTTTCTCACTTTTTTTCGCATTTCAGAAACAATATACAAAAAAAAGCCTTTATTTTTTTTGCTGCATTATTTATCACTGTGCTTTTTGGCAGATATTTCTATTTGTATTTAACAAGCTATCCAGTCGGGTATTCTCAGGATTGGCAGTACGGCTATAAGCAAATTTTCACAAAATATAAAGACGAATTTCAAAAATATGATAATATTTTTATTTCGGACGCATATGCCCAGCCGTATATTTTTGCTCTTTTTTACTTAAAATATGATCCAAAGAAATTCAGGGCAGAAGCTGTGCGCAACAGCATGGATCAATGGGGATTTTCAACAGTTAAAACCTTTGATAAATTTATTTTCGGAAAAGTAAAAGATGCAGAGGCTGTAAAAGGCATAAGTTTAATCTTTGCTTCGCCTTCCGAGTATCTGGCAAAAACTCCTTCTAAAGATGTAATATTGAATTTGGACGCAAGCCCAGCTTTTTATGTTTATGAATACGCAAAATAAGATTAAAATAGTTATTCTGATTTTAATTATATTTCTTGCAGCTTCCTTGCGCCTTTATAAATTGGATCAAATCCCCCCTTCTTTAAATTGGGATGAAACTGCCGGGGCTTATAATGCTTATGTAATTGCAAACTGGGCAAGGGACGAATGGGGCCAGTTTCTTCCTTTAATCTTTACCTCTTTTAGGGATGACAAGCACCCTGTGCATGTATACATCACTGCAGTGGTTGTGAAAATCTTCGGATTATCAGACTTTACCGCCAGGCTGTCGGGAGCGCTGGTTGGGATATTTTCCGTGCTGGTAATTTATTATTTGGCTGGCATTTTTTTTAAAAATAGCTTGGCAGCGTTATTTTCCGCCTTTTTTTTGGCTGTATCTCCTTATCACCTGCAATTTTCAAGGGGGTTATGGGAAGTTAATTTTGCTCTTTTTTTCTTTTTGCTGGGTCTTTTGATGTTTTATTTAGGAATAAAAAAGAAAGCCCGGCTTATTAATATTTCTTTTTTCAGCTTTGGACTTAGCCTATTGTCTTATCATTCGTCAAAAGTAGTTGTTCCTATGATGGTGCTTTTGCTGGTTGTTTTGTATTTTAAGGATCTTAGAAAACTTTCATTAAATTTTTACACAGGCATATTTATTTTCCTTATTTTTATTACTTTATTATTTATCGATCCGCGCCTGGTAGGATTTGCCAGGGCAAAGCAAACACAATTCGGCCAGGATGTTATTGAAAAGACTCGAATATATCAAAAAACAAAAAATTCCACACTTGGACTGGCAGAAATTGCATTAAATCAGTATATAACTCATTTTTCTCTAAACTATTTATTTCTTTACGGCGATCAAAGTCCGCGAAATTCTGTTAAAACAAGTGGGGAATTCTATAAATCAGATGGCTTATTTTTTATTGCCGGTCTTTTGTACCTAATAAAATTAAGATCAAGAGTTAGTCTGGTCTTACTTTTTTGGTTGCTGCTGGCACCAATACCATCCAGCTTGGTAGGCGGAGCTCCCAGCGCTACAAGAGCAATTTTTATGGCGGGAAGCATGCATCTTTTGGCGGGGGCAGGCGCAGCAGGCATTGCCGGATTGCTGGGTAAAAAACTTAAGGTTTTTGTCGTGATTTTAATTCTTCTTTTTGTGAGCGTACAGGCTTATTTTTTTCTTGGCTACTATTTTAATGCCTATCCCAAAAAAGACCCTCATGAGTGGCAATACGGGATGAAGCAAATTGTAGAATTTGTTAAAGAACACGAGGAATATGACTATATCTTTATGACTGATATACGTTCTCAGCCGTATATATTTTTTCTATATTATTTAAAACACCCTCTACCTGAATATTTAAACAGTGTGGTGTACAATAATAGTGAAGAGAGTGTAAAATATAATACTGTTTCCTATTTTGGCGGGTATTACTTGGGAAAAGAGGGGGAGGAAAGAAGGATTAATGTCTATTTTGGAGGTTGGGATCCGATTGAAAGCACTCCTGATAAAGGAAGGCTTTATGTAGTCAGTCCAAGCCAGTATGATGGGCTTAAGCACAGGTCAAGTTTTGATGTTAAAAAGATAATTTATTATCCTGACGGAGGAAAAGCTTTTTATATCGTAAGCGCAACTTGAAATTAGCAGGTAATTTATGAAAAAGAAAACGCTTTCTGTAGTTTTAGCAACACATAATGAAGAAAAAAATCTCGCTGATTGTTTGGAAGCAATCAAAGGGATTGCAGACGAAATAGTGGTTGTGGACGGGGATTCTGAAGATAATACCGTAAATATTGCCAAAGACTTTAATGCAAGGGTTATTATTACGAATAACCCTCCCATTTTTCATATAAATAAAAATAAGGCCATTGATGCAAGTAGAAGTGATTGGGTTTTGCAACTGGATGCTGATGAGATAGTATCTGCTGACTTAGCAAAGGAAATTATTAAAGTGATAAATTCAGACTTGGAGATTAATGGTTATTGGATTCCCCGAAGCAATCTTTTTTTAGGGAGTTTTTTGAAAAAAGGGGGGCAATATCCGGATTATACTTTAAGGCTTTATCGTCGCGGGAAAGGAAGACTACCGGCTAAAGATGTGCATGAGCAGGCAGTGGTAGAGGGTAAAGTAGGATACTTAAAAAACGATCTTTTGCATTTAAGGGATAAAAACTTTTCAGAATATTATGTAAGATTTAGAAGGTATACGGATTTACTTGCAGCTCAATTAGGAGAAAGAGGGGTAAAGATCAGTCTGTTCTCATTTGTAAATTACATATTTATTAAGCCCCTGCATTGGTTTCTTAAGGTTTTTGTAAGACATAAGGGATTTGTAGACGGATATCCTGGATTTGTTTTTGCATTCTTTTCATCACTTCGGTTTCCTGTTTCTTATTATAAATTCTGGAGGCGGCAGAGGTTTCCTGATGAAAATAGGACTTAATGTTACTCCCCTACATTCCGGCCATAGATTAAGAGGAATAGGATACTATACCCGCAACCTCCTGACTTATTTAAAAAGAGAAAAAGATTTAGAGGTCTTAGAATTTACTAAATTATCGGAAATAAAAGGCGCTCAAATTATTCATTATCCCTGGTTTGATTTATTCTTTCATACTCTTCCAATTTTGAAACCTATTCCTACCATAATTACAGTTCATGACACTATTCCGCTTGTATTTTCTAAACAATATCCGGTAGGAATTAGGGGGAAAGCTAACATGTATCTGCAAAAATTGGCTTTGAAAAATTGCAAATTTATTATCACGGATTCTTTAAGCTCAAAAAAAGATATCCTAAAATATTTAAAATTCAAAGAGGAAAAAATTATAGCAATACCATTAGCAGCAGATCCAAAATTTAGAATTTTGCAAGATCCCGTATTAATGCCTATAAGGAGAAAGTATAATTTGCCAGAGAAATTTATTATGTATGCGGGAGATGCCAACGCAATTAAAAATTTGCCTTTTTTGGTTGATGTTTTTAGGCAATTAATTTCGGAATCTGATTTTCAAGAGATTAAACTTGTTTTGGTTGGTGGAGTATTTTTGAAAAACGTTGAGAATATAAATCATCCGGAACTGGAGAGTTTGAAAATGCTTAATAGGAAGATTAGGGACTATGGCTTAGAAGACAAGATTATTAGGCCGGGCAATGTCGACGAGGATGAGTTAGTAGCCTTTTTTAACCTAGCTACTGTATATATTCAACCTTCCTTATATGAAGGATTTGGCTTGCCTGTTTTGCAAGCATTTGCTTGTGGCGCTCCGGTAATTTCTTCAAACGGAGGAAGTCTGCCGGAAGTCGGCGGTCAGGCAGCTCTGTATTTTGATCTTAGTAATTTAAATCAACTTAAGTCACTGCTTGTTGATGTGTTAGGAGATAAATCATTAAGGCATAAATTATCTGAACTTGGATTAAAGCAAGCTGGCAGATTTTCATGGGAGAAAACAGTCAGACAAACAATAGAAGTATATCGTAGGGCTATTACTAAATAATAATGTTTACTAAAATATCTATTCTATTTTTAGCCTGGATAGTAGGGTTGTTTGCTGTTTCATTTTTAGCAATTTATTTTCTACCAGAATTCGGAAACAGATTTCCTTATGCTGATCAGGTGCTTAGAGTAACGGGTTTGCCTTCTTTTGTGTGGGGGTTTGGTAATTTTGACGGGGTGCATTATTTAAGAATTGCCCAAAATGGTTATAATGCACAATACTCTCAAGCTTTTTTCCCCCTTTATCCTTTGCTGGTTAGATTTTTAACGGAGGTAAATTTACTTATACCTAAAAATCCGACAATTGATAGTAGAATATTTGTAGATCCAAGCTATTTTTATAATGGGTTGATATTATCGAATATTTTTTTATTTTTAGCACTCATTGTTTTTTATAAATTATTAAAGCTGGACTTTAGTCCAAAAGTGGCTTATGGATCTTTAGTTTTACTTTTGTCGTTTCCCACAGCATATTATTTTAATTCCATTTATACGGAGTCTCTTTTTTTATTTTTGGTTTTAGGGTCACTTTATTGTGCAAGAAAAGATAATTTTTTACTAGCAGGGCTATTTGGAGGTTTAGCTTCCGCTACAAGAATTTTCGGTTTACTTTTGATTCCGGTTTTGTTGATTGAATTGTGGCTAAAATTTAAAAATAAAAGCTTGGAGATGGAAGAAATATCCAAAACGGTTATAGGTCTCCTTTTGGTTCCTTTTGGAACATTGCTTTATATGTTATTTTTACGCTTAAACTTTGAGAATCCACTATATTTTCTAACTTCCCAACCTCTTTTTGGGGCTGAAAGAACATCCGGTAGTCTTGTTTTTTTGCCGCAAGTGATTTATAGGTACTTAAAAATTTTTATGACAGTTCCCCCTACCACGCAATTATTTTTTAATGCTTTATTAGAATTTTCATTTACAGTTTTAGTTTTTGCATGTTTGTTGTTATTTATAAAGAAAATTAGGCCCAGCTACCTTGTATTTGCTTTAGGATGCCTGATTATACCGACACTAACAGGGACATTTTCTTCAATGCCCAGATATTCCCTGATGGGTTTTTTACTTTTGCCGCTTATAGTGCAAGCTTTAGGCAATTATTATAAAGTATTGGTGGTTTTTTTTGTGGCTATTGGTATAATCTTGGTAAGTTTATTCACGCGAGGGTACTGGGTAGCATGAAAATTTCAATTGTAATTCCTGCATATAACGAGGCAAAAAATATAGGGTTAGTCCTGGATTCCTTAAGAAGGGAAAAGTTCCCTATTGTAGTTGTGGATGATGGCTCTAAAGATAAAACATTCGATATTGCATCAAAATATGTAAGGACTTTGAGGGACTTAACTGTTTTAAGGCATAAAGTAAATTTAGGGAAAGGAGCTGCCTTAAAGACTGGATGCGAATCTGCCATCCTAAGTGGAGCAGAGGGTATTATTATTATGGATTCGGATGGACAGCATCGGGTTGCGGATCTTCCAAAATTTATAGAAGTATTAAATGGTGGAAAATATGATATAGTTTTTGGCTCAAGGGATATAAACATGAACATGCCCTTAGTAAGGTTTATAGGCAATAAAGTAGCCTCGGCATTAATTTCTTTTCTTTTTGGGATTTATATCTCGGACCTTATTTGTGGTTTCCGGGCGTTTACCAAGACTGCGTACCGAAAGTTAAACTTAAAATCATCCAATTATGGAATAGAAACTGAGATGGTTGCTAAGGTAGGAAAGCTCCGCCTAAAGCATTGTGAAATACCAGTGGAGACTGTATACTATGATAAATTCAAAGGTGTTACCATTCTGGATGCTTTAGGAATTCTCTTTGATGTATTCATTTGGAAAATAAGGTAATTTAAATATGATAATTGGCTTGCAACTTGTAGCAATAGTATTTGCATTAATAATGATTTATTTTGCCTATCTTCACTATAGTAGGGGTGAGCTAAATGGAGTAGAGGTATTGTCATGGTTAATTATTTGGCTTAGCGCGATTATAATCGTAGTTTTTCCCGATTTACTTCGGACTTTTGCGCAAACTTTTGCTATTTCCCGGCTGTTTGACTTAATGATAGTAGGCGGATTTATAGTTGTCATTCCCATGATCTATATATCTTATGTAAGGACGAAAAGGCTTGAGAAGAAATTAGAAGACTATATTAGGAAAGAAACTTTAAAACAAACTAAAAAATAGTCAGTATGGTAAATGATCTCCCCAGAATATCTATAGTGATGCCTTGTTTGAATTGTGTTGACTATATCGAAAGATCGATTAGGTCTTGCGTGGAACAAGATTATCAAAACATAGAACTTTTTATTAAAGATGGAGGTTCAACAGACGGAACCGTTGATGTAATTAAATTTTATGCACAAAAATACCCTAAAATTATAAAATGGATTTCGGTAAAAGATAAAGGACAGTCTGATGCCATTAATTTCGGAATGAAAAAGGTCAGCGGAGAAATCTGTACTTATTTGAATGCAGATGATGTATATAAAAAAGGCGCTTTGAAACAAGTAGCAGAATATTTTTATCAGCATCCAAATGTTTTCTGGTTGTACGGAAAGGCTGATATTATCGATGCAGAAGATAAGACGATTAGAAAGTGGGTAACTTTGTATAAGAATTTTTGGCTCAAAAATTATTCCTATACTAATCTTTTGGTTTTAAATTATATTTCGCAAATGGCTTGTTTCTGGAGGAAAGAAGCGGCAAAGGAAGTGGGGAAATTTGATAGAGACGAACATTATGTGATGGATTATGATTATTGGTTGAGACTGGGACAAAAATTTAAAGCAGGTGTTTTAGATTTGTATCTTGCAAGTTTCAGAATAGTGCCGACAGCTAAGAGTGCGACAGGGTTTATTAATCAATTTCAAGACGAATATGAAGTAGCTAAGAAATATACAAGAAACAGCGTAATTATTTTTCTGCATAATTTGCATTATAAACTTATTATCTTTATCTATTATATTCTGAAAGTTCTACAAAATTTTTCCTCCAAAGGATTTAATGAAAAAATCAATCAGTAAGGATCAAAGATGACAGATAAGAAATTTTCTTTAAAGGGTAAAAATATTTTAGTAACCGGAGGCCGAGGGTTTGTAGGTAAGCATGTAGTAAGCAAGCTGGAAAGTAAGCAGCCAAAAAAGATCTTTGCTCCCCGTTCTAAGGAATTTGATTTAAGAGATTCTAAGATATGCAAAAAAGTTGTCCAAGGGGCGGATATAGTTATACATATGGCAGCAAACGTCGGCGGTATTGGGTATAACAGGGAAAAACCCGGCGAACTTTTTTATGATAATTTAGTTATGGGAGTTCATTTGATGGAAGAAGCAAGGATTGCAGGAGTCAGTAAATTTGTAAGTCTGGGAACCATCTGTCAGTATCCAAAAATAACCAGCGTTCCTTTTAAAGAGGATAATTTGTGGAATGGCTACCCGGAGGAGACAAATGCTCCGTATGGTCTGGCTAAAAAAATGCTGCTTGTACAATCTCAAGCATACAGACAACAATACGGTTTTAATGCGATTCATCTTATGCTTGTTAATTTATACGGTCCAGGAGATAATTTTGATCCTTCTTCGTCTCATGTAATTCCTGCCCTAATAAAAAAATTCGTTGATGCCAAAAAAAGAAAGGATGAATTTGTGGTTGTTTGGGGAACAGGGAATCCCACAAGAGAGTTTTTATATGTGGAAGATGCAGCTGAAGCCATTGTATTGGCAACAGAAAAATATAACAAGACAGAACCTGTAAATATCGGATCTTCTTCGGAAATTTCTATTAAAGATTTGGCGCTGCTAATAAAAAAAATGACGGGATTTGAGGGTAGTATTGTCTGGGATAAGACTAAACCAGACGGGCAACCAAGAAGGAAGTTAGATGTATCAAGAGCAGAAAAAGAATTTTCATTTAAATCAAGAATAGGCTTTGAAGAGGGTTTGAAAAAAACAATCCTTTGGTATTTTCAACAATATAAATAAATGAAGCATAAACAAAGAAGGTTTTTGCATAAAGGAAATTTTATTTCTTTGATAATTCCGGTTCTAAATGAGGAAAAAACTTTAGCAACCATTATAGATAAGTGTTCTACTCAGTCGGTGGTTAAGCAGTTAGTTATAGTAAATGACGGATCGACAGACGATACCCGTAGAATATTAAATAAGATTAGTAAAAAAAGCAGTTCAAGACTCATTATTACAATATTGCATCATGATAATAACTTAGGGAAAGGTGCAGCAATAAAAACCGGATTAGGCAAGGCGACAGGTAAATATGTGATGGTGCAGGATGCTGATTTGGAATATTCACCTGATGAAATCAAGCATTTATATAATAAGGCTGAAGAAACGGAAAGCGGGATAGTCTTTGGTACAAGATCGAATCATAAAAAAAAGGGGTATTTACTTGCTCAGCTGGGAAATTGGTATTTAAATTTGATGTTTAATTTTTTGTTTGGATATCATTTAACGGATAGCTATACCTGTTACAAATTAATACCCAGAACGATTTGGGAAAAGATGAAGCTGAGGTCAAATGGATTTGAAATTGATGCTGAGTTAATTGCAAAATTAGGTATATGGGGATACAAGATTACGGAGATTCCAATTTCGTATTTCCCCCGTAAATATTCTGAGGGTAAAAAAATTAAATGGTTAGATCTTTTTAAAGCAACAGGAGCCGCAATAAAAGTACGCCTTTTAGGAAGCAGTATCTAATCCTATCCAGGCGCCACCACCAAGAACAGATTTTTCTATGGCTGAAAGAACTTTTACTATCAAAACGCCTGTATTCATATCGGAAGTGATTTTTTGAAGCCCACGGATGGCCATAACAAATTCTAATAATTGTGCTGTTAGAGCAGCACCTTTTTCGTACTTGGGATATTGAGGTGGTTGGTTTAATTTATAATATGTTATTTTCTGATTAGAAATATTTGTATCGTCAAATTCTATCTTTTCGTCTGTTCCTTCTATAGTAAGCTTTCGAATTTTATGAGTTCCGAACCAGCTGATATTTATTACAGCTTCAAGGTTATTTGCAAAAAGCATTTTAAATTTTACTGTATCATATAAATTATTTCTAGACTGATTAATTGAACCGACGGCTTTAACTTTTATAATTTGGGATTTTACTAAATCTAAAATTATGGATACCGGATGAGGGCCCCAGTCCCAGATAACGGAGGCGTCCTTACGGATGGGACTACATACACCCTCAAAATTTATTGATTTAACACTTTTAATTTTTTTGAATAATGTTTTAACTCTACGATAGGCAGGATTATATAGATAAAGATGACCGGTTAATACTTTAGGTTTTGTTATTTTCCAGATTCTTTGCAACTGAAGGGCTCGGTCATAATTTGCAGTTAAGGGTTTTTCTATTAATAAATTATGGTTTAAAGCCAAAAGTTTTTTTGCTATATCAAAATGGGTAGAAATGGGCGTTGCAATAATGAATCCATCAATATCCTTATTTTTTAACAGATCATTAATTGTTAAAGTTTTAATGTATGAATTTGGTAAGGAGTCAAGTGATTTTTGAGTTTGAGAGCAGATATATTTGATTTCAATATCTTTAATATTCTTAGCAGTGTGAAGATAATTCCGACCCCACTTACCTGTGCCGATAAGCGCTAAAGTAATCACCCTATAACCGCTTCGCCAAACATAAGCACTCTTAGTGCGGGGATGAAGGCGAAGCAAGGTTACAGTCTTCCGCGGCATGAGATGCGAAGCGGATGTAAACTTAGAATCAAGAAAACCACGGCTTAAAAGCCGCGGAAGTTTATAGCCCATAGGTTTGCCTAAACCAGTTAATAGTTTGCTTGAGGCCTGTTATAAGATCTACTTTTGGTGCATAATTCAACTGATTTTTTATTTTTGTTAAATCAGGGCATCGCCTTTGCGGTTCCCCGGCTGGATAATTTGGCGGATAATTTTTTCTTCGGGGTTTAACACCATTGCCTAATATTTCAGCTATGGTTTGTGCCAACTCAAACATTCCTATTTCCGGTTTGTCATTGCCGATATTGTAGGCTTCGCCTTTTTTTCCGGTGATCAATACTTTAAAGATAGCTGTAATTGCATCCGATATATAACAAAAAGTTCTTGTTTGAACACCTTTATCGTGTACTGGTAAATCTTTGCCCCGTAAGCCATTATAAATAAATGTTGGTACCACCCGGTAATCGATATGCTTCATGCCAGGGCCATAGATATTAAACGGTCTGACTATTTTTATAGGAACTTTGTAAATTTGATGGTATGTTACGCATAAGGTTTCTGCAAGTCTTTTGGATTCATCGTAGCAAGCTCTTGGTCCAACGCTTGAAACGTGTCCGGCATATGTTTCCGGAGTGGGAACAAATTCGGGATGAGGATCTCCGTAAATTTCACTTGAAGAAAAAAATAAAAAACTCTCCGGTTTGGTAACCCGCGCCAATTCTAAAAGATTTTTGGCTCCAAGGATTGCACTTTCGATTGTTTCTAAGGGATATTTTTTATAATAATAGGGGGAAGCTAAGCCTGCCGCGTGAATTATATAATCAACTTTTTCATTTGTAATGACTGGAAGTCTGATGTCTCCATCCAGAAATTGGAAATTTTTATCCTTAATATTTAACAGGAAGTTTTTCTTGGAACCTGTGATATAGTTATCAATTGAAATTACCTTGCATTTATTTTTAAAGACTTTTTTGTTCAGAAGATATAAAACTGCATTAACATAAGAGCCTATAAACCCGGATCCTCCTGATATCAAAATTATTTTTCCTTCCAAAGCGGTTGCCTCCTGTTTGATATCGTTGACAATCGTATTTAGGATTCGAGAAGTTATTTTGGACATTTATACTATTGTTGCTTCGGGGACAGGTATTATAAAATGACCACCGCCTTTTTTATAATCGGATAATTTATTGATGAGAGGAGTTGCAAAATTCCACGCTAAAATAAAAATATAATCCGGCCTAGTTTCGGCAATTTTGCTGAACGGAACTACAGGGATATGTGTGCCTGGTGTATATAGCCCCTGTTTATATTCGCTGTCGTCCACTATGTAATCTAAAATATTGGGCCCAATTTTATAATAATTAAGTAGAGTATTTCCTTTTGCCGGTGCGCCATATCCTGCAATAGTTTTATTCTTCTTTCTCAAATCTGTCAGAATCTTGATTAGTTTTCTTTTATTTTTTTCGATTTTGCTTGCAAATTTGTTGTATGTTTTAATATCATCCAGTTTTAATTTTTTCTCAAGCGCTATAAATTCAAAAACGGCTTTTTGAACTTTAAATTTTGCAGGATTTTTTTTGACATATACTCTTAAAGAACCGCCATGAGTGTTAACTTTTTTAGCGTCAAAAATTTCCATTTCGTGTCTTTTGAAAAGTGCTATCAGAGGACGAAGTGATAAGTAAGATAAATGTTCGTGGTAGATTGTGTCGAATAAATTTTTTTCTATAAAATCAACAAGGTAAGGGAACTCAATTACAAAAACTCCGGTTTCTTTAATAAGCGTTTTAACTGATTTCACTATTTCGTCTAAATCATTAATATGGGCAAATACATTATTTGCCGTAACAACATCGGCATAACCAAATCTTTTAATAATTTCTTTTGCAAGTTTTAAATTTAAATAGCGCGGTAGAGTTTTAATGCCGTTTTTAGTTGCTTCTTTTGCTATTTTTACTGCCGGGTCTACGCCCAGTACTTTGATACCATTTTTTTTTAAAGGTTTTAGCAAAATTCCGTCATTACTGCCAATGTCGATTACGTGCGAATTTTTATTTAGTTTAAATCTTTTGATTAGGTCGTTTGCATATTCTTCAAAGTGCGCTATAAAAACTGATGACGTTGATGAAACGTAAACATAATTTCTAAAAAGTAGCCAGGGAGATACGACATGGGTTAGTTGCAATTGACCGCAATCTAAACAAAAATTGACCTGCAGTGGAAAAAATTTTTCCTTTGTTTTTAAATCTTTTTTTGCTATGAATGCATTGGCAGGAGGAGTGGGCGATAAGGAAACCACTCTTTCTAAATTTTTACCCTCACACATCCGGCAGGACTTCAATTGAAACACTAAAGGGTTAGTGTTTTTCATCTGAGGTAATTTTAATTCTTACAGTATCACCCTCGTATTGTTCTTGTTGTCGTGGTTCGGTGGTAATGGCTAGAAAAACAGTATCCTCCAAAAATTCCATGGAGTGAGCAATCATTGGCCGGGATAAAACTAAATCCCCTGGTTTTAAAATTACCGATTCCACAGTTGAATTTTTCTTAGTCATATCTTTTTCTGAGTATCTGAATCTGCCGCTTACACAAAAAACATAATGGGAGTCTTTTTTATGATAATGATTACCTCTTTCTGTACCAGTTTTGCTGGTGATATATAGCACTGCCCTGAATTTTGTTTTATCAGAAACATTAGGTAAACGGGTGATATATCCTCTTTCGTCTATAAATTCCGGCTTTACATGAGTTACTTTAATTGACATATAATACAATGCTTAATATATAGAGGATTAGATTGATTGTCAAGATGATATAGATTTTATATATTCATTTAAGAGAGTCTTATTATATAATTTAGACTGATGAAAAAATTATTTCTTGATACCCCTGTAAAGGGTTTGCTGTATTGGTATATTTTTATTTTTTTCTCAACTGAAATTTTATCTAATTTTAAGCTCTTAGAAAGAGGATATATTTTATCTGGGGAGATAACTTTTTGGACAGTATTTTTATTTTTTCATCGTAAAAGAGTTTTGTATTCATTACGAAATATTAACTTAGGTTCCAAAAGCCTCTTGTTTATACTGATACTTTTATTATTAACCTTTATTCAGGGGTTTTTAAGCGCTCCGAGTACGACAGACAGTATGGTTTATCATATTCCGCGGGTGATGTATTGGATACAAGAGAAGACCCTTTTTCAGGATGTTATCCGGAATTCGCATGATTACATGGCTCCATTTGGGGAATATATTTTACTTCATTTGTATCTTATTTTTGGAAACGATAGGATGTTATTTTTTTCGCAATGGATTGCGTATGTTGTTTCAATTTACGTTATCGGCTTAATTGGTTTTCAGCTTGGTGTATCTCAAAAATCTATAAAATTAATCAGGTTATTTGCGGCTACCTTGCCCATAACGGTTATGCAGGCTTCGAGTACCCAGGTTGATATGGTAGTTACAGCATTACTTCTTATATGCTTGCATCTAAGTTTATTTCTGAAGGACCATTACTTAGCTAAACATTCCGTATTGCTGGGTTTTGTTATAGCTTTGGGATTTTTAACTAAAGCAACGTTTGCTTTCTACGTACTAATACCAATAAGCGTGTTGTTTCTTTCTTACTATAATAAATTTAAAAAATCTGCTTTCATAATAGCTCCTGTACTTCTTATAGTCATAATTTTGCAATTTCGATTCATCTCCCAGAATTTTTTGCTATATGGAAATCCTCTCGGAGTAAAATTCTCTGAAAAAGGTGAAGAGGCAGTATACATCAATGAAGTGATTTCCCCATTTAGTATGTTATCTAATCTAACACGTAATTTATTCGTTCATTTGCCTGTTCCTCTCTTCCCATCTCTTATACGAAACGGAATAGTAAATTTGCATAATTTAATGGGATTTGATGTTAATGATTCAAGGATTACCTGCTGCGGAACTAAATTTGTTGTTAATTCTATCCTGTATCCTCAGGAAGATATTGTTGCTAATCCTCTTCATCTGATACTTATTTTGGCGGGAGGTTTTTTTATAATATTTGAAAAAGGAAAATTAAACAGGGATAAACAAGTTAAAGTTTTATATTTATCGTCGATTATTTCATTTATTGTATTTTCCGCATTAATTAAATGGCAGCCTTTTCATCCTAGACTTGAGATACCTTTTTTCCTGGTCGGGGGTATGAGCTCTATTATAATTTTAAGTCAGGCAAATAAAAAAAGAATTTTGCATATCTGGGTTGCTTTATCAGGTGTGTTAGCTATTATGATTATAATTTTAAATGTATCCAGGCCTTATATTTCCTATAATTTGTTTTATGATTTAGTTAAGTCTTTTCAACCAATAACAGCAAGCGTGCCTGAAGCTTTTTATATAAAACCCCGCGAGCAGCAATATTTCAATGCCCGATATTATTGGTACGAGCCTTACATTGCGATTACAACATTAATTGCTCAAAAAAATAACAAAGACACTACTATTGCTTTTGATTTACCGGATGGTTTTGAGTATCCCCTGTGGGCTTTGATGAAAAAGCAGAATATAAAAGCACGCATAATCCCTTACTCGCAGATAGATGATGAAACTGTGTTAGTTTCATCATCTGTGGACCCCTTTACCAGGATAGGTTATAAAACAGTTTGCATAGAGAGCACAATAAAATACGGCTATGTCTGTTTATCCGAGAGGATAAGATAATTTAAATTTAATCGGTTATAATAATCAGTATGAATAATTATGTAAAGCATTTAGAGGAATTATCGACCTCGACAACTTTGAAGAGAAAGAAGAATTACGTTGATTATAACTTAAAAAAATGTTTTAGAGATTTAGGATTTAACGGAATAAAAGTTTTGGAAGTAGGTCCGGGTCTAGGTGAATTTGAGAGTTATTTAAACGATAGAGGAGTCTCCAGTATTGATATTGTCGATAATGATAAAAATATACTTAATTATGTCTCAAAAAAATACAGAATAAATAGATGCTATTTAACAAAAGATATTTCACTTGTAGATAAAAAGCTGGGTAGTTATGACTTCATTTTTTTGATGCAGGTTTTAGAACATTTGCCACAGGATAAATATGATGTTGTTTTGCGTCTGTTGTATAAACATTTAAGAAAAGATGGATATTTGGTTGTTGTTGTGCCGAACGCGAATAATCCATTGGGTCTGACCGAAAGATATGGAGACCTGCAGCATACAGGAAGTTTTACCGAGCAATCGCTTAGAGATTTAGTAAGCCTATCAGGTATAGAAAATTACTCAATGGAAATAAGAGGATACGAGATACCGCCTTATGATTTTATTAATCTATTTAGAATAATTTTTCAGAAAATTCTGCATCTTATGCTTTTGTTGGCTATGATTGCAAACGGGGGACTATTTTTCAAAACTATGACTCCAAATATTGCCTTGATTATTAAAAAGAATTGAAGTGTTTTTTGTATTACTTTAAAATATAAGGTTTCCAGAATTCTTCATCGTATTTTTTCCATGCATGACAACCAAAAGGAAGTTTGCCTTTATTGATTATAAAACATTTGTGTGGAAATCTTTCGAAGGCAAATTGTATCGCTATTTGGAATGGAGGCACTTTAAAGGTTGAATCATACTTTGGTGCTTCCAGAGACCAGAAGCCATCCTCGTTGAAGGGGTAATTATCAGCCGGAGCGTTTAACCACATTTTATGAGATTTGCCTGACAGCAAAGCCATTAAGAACCACAATTTTCTTGTAAAGGGATTTTTAGATTTTCTGGTAGCGGTTTTATTAACAATTCTTAATATTTTAAGGAACTTTTGAATATTTCTCAAAGAGAAACCGCCGTTACCTCCGGAAGAAGGGTAGCCTTTTTTATAGGATAAATAACCAATTACGGAGTTAAACCATGGCGCTGCGATAAAATCATAGCCTGACTTAGTCCATTTTTCCAATTGGTTGGAAAATATCAGTGCATCAAGTTGATAGATTAGCATATAATCATAATTTCGAAAGATTTCGTAGAATTCTACACTAAGATACATCTCGTTTGCTTTTCTTAAAGTTCCAAAAAAATTCCTATTAACCTTTACAACCTTATAACCACAAGAGGTAAAAGCCTTTGAGCTTATGCTTTCCGGAATTACAAAAAAAGTATCGTATTGGGGAAGATGTTTTTTTAAATGACTTAGGGATATTTTGTCTTCGGCGGTAAGATTGGGCCGGTGTGTAGGTATGACAATGACCAGTCTGTTGTTGATTTTAGTCATATCGATTATTAGCTGCTCGAATTTCTTCTATGAGTTTTTGTACCCGGAGGCCTTCTTCAAATGAAGGTGTAAGTTCGTTTTTATTAATAATTGAACTTATAAACCTTGAAGTTAATTTTTTCAGAACACCGACTCTTTCATCTTCATCTGTCTTAATTGCATGTTTGTGTGGTATAGGTAATTGTTTTGTGTTATTTTCTGTATGAATTTTTATGGTGAAGTTTGCAGTTATTCTGTTTTCATTTTCCAGTACGATTGTGCCCTTTTCGCAGATAAAGATTAATTGATGTCTGTTTAAGCCGGAAACATTGCAGCAAAGGTGTGCATATCCTGTTGTGCTGTTTTCAAACTTTAATAATAAATCTACTCCAGTATCTGCGCCGTTTAAACTTTCTTTTGAGTAAGAAAGAAGACTTTCAAAATTTAATATTTTTCCTGCAAAATATTCCAGGTAATGTAAGGAGTGGGAAAAGTAGAATGATAGAGCTCCCCCTCCTTCTTTTGTATCTGTTTTCCATGAAGATTTTTTATTTTTAATATCATAACTCTGGAAATCCCAATTTAGAAAGATCTGTCTTAATTTTCCAAAAGTTTTTTTATCTATCATTTCTTTAACTTTTTTCCACTGTTCAATTTCAGGGAAAATGAAGTCAATTGCATGAATTATTTTTTTCTCCCTGGCTAAATCCAGTAGTTCTCTTGCCTGTCTGTAAGTTGCTGCAAGCGGTTTTTCTGCCAGGATATGTATTCTCATACCTAGGGCAACCTTGGCTATTTCATACTGGACATTAGGAGGAACAGCTATAGCTATAGCGTCTAATTGCTCATTGTCCAGCATTTTTTTCCAGTCAGTGTATATTTTTTTTAAGCCTATTTTTTCACAGTAACTTAGCAATCTGTCTGTTTTTTCTCCGTAAATAGATACAACTTTACAACCCGGGGTAGAATTAAAGGCAGGCAGTAAACCATAAAGACCAAAACCTGAGCCGATTATTCCAACCTTTATCATATTAGTATTATACTCAACTTTATGGTATTGCTTTACTTAAACTTGTGAATTTTTGACTATTTTAAAATCCGGCAGGGGAATAATGAAATCGGATTTCAAACCACGGGCTTTTAACTGTTCCATAATAAATTTTGCATAATGCCATGC
Source organism: Candidatus Daviesbacteria bacterium RIFCSPLOWO2_01_FULL_39_23 (assembly GCA_001776935.1). Classification (GTDB taxonomy): domain Bacteria; phylum Patescibacteriota; class Microgenomatia; order Daviesbacterales; family UBA10151; genus UBA10151. Next base: position 147,137 of record MFDN01000001.1, read on the forward strand.
TAGTATCACTACAAATTTAGGCTGTTCGTCGATTAGTCTCTGATTGTTAACTATTGGGATATGTTTGCCGGGTAAAAACATATTTAATTTTAATGAAGTAGGTTGCTCCGCAATATACGGCAAAAGTTCTTTATCTATTCCATAATAATTTAGAAGTGTTGAGCATCTGGCGGGACAGGAATTCCCTGTAACGGTTTTACCAGTTTTCTTTGCATTAATTAAAAAATCTATAAATTTAAGCCGGGCTACTTTAACGCGACTCGCAAATTTTTCATATGTTTCAAGTTTACCAAGACCAAATTCTTCTTCAACCTTTAATAATTTTCTGACAGCAGGGTTGACTTTTCTGCCTTTTCCTTTTGTTGCAATTACACGGATATTTCCTCCGTAGCGACTTCCTCTTTCCACATTGGTAATTGTGAAATCGTATTGGTCGAAAAGTTTTATATATGCTTTTAAAGAGTAGGTTCTTAAATGCTCATGATAGATAGTATCAAATTGGCCGCCGGCGATTACATCAAGTAAATAATGAGTTTCATTAACGAATACTCCATCTTTTTTCAATAAATTGTAAGCGCCCATGACAAATTCACCTATTGTTTGCATGTGTGCAAATGTGTTTGTTGTTATAACCAGCGAAGCCTCACCCTGTTCTTTTTTAATCTTTTTGGCAGTTTTAATATCAAAAAACGCTTGGATCGTTTCGATACCGCTTGCCTGAGCAATTTTGGCAATATTGGTTGGTTCAACTCCAAGGGTTTTTACGCCCATCTGTTTAAAGCTGCTGAGCAATGTTCCGTCATTTGAGCCGACATCAACGACTAAATCCTTACTGGTTAGGTTATAGTTTTGAATTAATGAGTGACTTATATTTCTCTGATAATCAGCCAATTCTTTTGTGATGCCGCTTCTGTAAGGGTAATCCGGATGATATACTTCACTTCCTGAAACGCAATAATCTAACTGTACGCAAGTACACTTTTGACACCAGATCATTCTCAGGGGGTATGTTTTTTCTGGTTCGTTTAACGTTTCTTTCGAAAGGAGGGTATCGCATAACGCTTGATGTCCAAGATCTAAGACAAGATGTAGTTTATCCGAATTACAGATTTGACATCGGTCGATGTGTCCTGCATTGATAAAATGATGTTTTGGATAGCTTAGCTGCATAGGTTTATTTTATTGTATATTATGTCATTTTAAACTATATATTTCCAGTTTTAGTTTTCTTATAAAATTGTTCTGTTTCCTGAACTATTTTTTTGAGTTCGGCTTTGCTTTTTACATTTTCTGTGCCGCAGTAATAATTAATAAGCCTGCATTGCTTATCTGTTATTTTGAATTTGATTTTGGAAAATTCTTTTACAATCTCATTATAAGGATCAGATTTCCAGTAATCTGACATTACTTTTTTGAAATATATTTTTCCATGCATCTCGGGCCGTTGATAGAAAATAATATGAGGTTTATTCATGTAGATGCAATAGCTAAGAGGTGAGCTTGCATCGTTTGAAACTGTTAAATCTGCAGTTTGAATAATGCTTTTAACTCTGGGAAGGAAATTTGGGTCTAAAATGTGCCCGGCAGTAACGCATTCAATTCCTTTATCCAGATAAAACTTATGCCTTCCCAGTAAAACATCCCTCCAGTAAATACACACGCGTATAGTGTCAAAACCTTTGGCAATAGACTTTATTTTTTTATACGACCATTCCATATCATATTCGTTAGTGAGTCCGATTAAAGAATGAGAGGGAAAAAATAGTATGGTTTTGCCTAGTCTCCTCTTTTCTCTTTTAAGTTGGTCTTGTGTTAAGTAATGAGAGGCATAATGAATAAGAGGTCCTATGGCATAGGTGTGCGGCCTGTATTTTTTAAGTATTCCTTCCCTGTATTTACTGTATGTAACAAAAGAAGGGAGGTTTGATTCCAGTTCAATATCTGCAACCTGCTCTGATAGAAATGTTCCATGCTCAATAATGAATTTAAATTGGTAATTTTTAGGCAATCCTAAGAATTTCTTTAAAATCGTTGCATGACCGTACCAGTCATTTACTGGTTGCAGCTCACAGGTAAAAGGCGAAAACATTTGTATATGCCTGGAAAGTTGAAGGATTGATGTAAAGGGCATACCGGACCGTTTCTGTATCTCGTAATCGTATAAAGCTTTACTGACTGGATTTTTATTAATCTTGTATAAAATATTTTTGGCAAATATTCTTAAGTTCTTTTTGGGATCCATATAAATAAAAGATTGTTTAGAAAACTGTTATCTAAACTTTATGCCCCAGTCATAGGAGACAATATCGTTTTGCAAAGGGTCCATTCTTTGAATTTCATCGGGGTCATGCGATATATCGGTGCAGTTTGCGACAATTGCCTCTTGTGTACCAATACCCTTAAATCCATTCCAAACCATAGGAGGAATTGTAACAAGTGAGTAGTTATTATCTCCAATAAAAATTTCCATCAGTTCACCTTTAGTGGGGGAATTTTCCCGATTGTCATAAAGAACCAGTTTAATCATGCCTTTAACTACAGCGTAATTTAGGGTCATTTTTATATGACTATGCCATCCTTTTACAACTCCGGGATAAACAGCAGAAAAATAAATCTCACCAAACTTCTTAAACTCCGGATCAGTATCTTTCATCATATGCATGATGATGCCTCTTTCGTCTGCAATCTTTTTTAATGGTTTAATAATTACTCCGTGTATCATTTTGTCTGGTAATATTGATATGTTTTTGTCAGCCCTTCAATGATATCTGTTTTAGGAAACCAATTCAATATCTTCTTAGCTTTTTCAAAATTGCAGGATATATGCATAATCTCATTGGGGGGATATGGTTTTGAGAATGAAATCAAGCTTTTTTTACCGCTAATTTTTTCCAGATGTCCCACGATTTCTTTTAGTTGGTATGTATTATTTGCGCCTATATTAAAAACTTCATATGACTTCAATTTATCTTTTGCAATAAAATTGATAGCTTGAAGGTAGGCATCTATGATGTCTTCGACATAGGTAAAGCCCAATTTTTGCTCCCCATAAGTTAACTCCAGGGGTGTATTCGTGATTATAGACTTAATAATTAGAGGAATTACCTTTTTATTATCCATTTCACCATAAGGGTAGGAAAGTTTTAATGTTAATCCGAGGATTTTTCCGTGAAGAATATAAAATTTAAATATGTCCTCAAATGCTACTTTTGTTGATGCGTAATAATTATAGGGATTTATGAAATCAGTTTCAGATAAAGGATTATTTGATAAGTTATATTCAAAACAGGTACCGGTATTGATAAAAGCTTTAGTTTTATATTGATCAGCCATCATAAGAAGAATTGAGGGATACGTAATATTTACTTCATTTATTTCCTGGGCATCTTGCCAGCTTTCGTCGGATTTAACATATTTCATTGCAAGATGAATTATGAGATCAAATTTCTCATGAGCAAAAATATGAGACAGATCCTTAAAAGACTTCATTTCCAGAATATTAATTTTCTTCGCAATGGATTTTATTCTCCATAGATCCGAAGAATTGCGCTTAATAATGAAAATTTTGTGATTTGTGAGTATTAGTCTTTTTAAAAGATGACTGCCTACAAATCCTGATCCGCCTGTAATTAGGATATTCATAATAATTTAGTAAATTTGGTTGTAGTATTTATAGATACGGTGAATTGATGATTCTATATTCCATTTTGGTTTCCATCCCAATAATTTACTTGCTTTAGTATAGTTTAAAGACTGATAAGCTATTTCATTTTCGGCTTTATTCAAAATTACGCAATTTATCTTTTTGTTTAATAATTTTTCAATTAAACTGATTAGCTCTAAAACCGATAATGTTTCTTTAGACCCGAAGTTAAAAGCCTGACCTTTAATTTTTTGCAGACTGGAGGCAAGCAGCAGATAACCCTCTACAACGTCTTTTACATAAATATAATCTCTCACATATTTGCCGTTACTTCTTAATTGCAAAGGTTCGTGTTTGACAATCGATGTCATTATTCCCGGGAAGATTCTGGAAAAATTTAAATCACCTTCACCGTACACATTGCCGAATCTGCTTATCACAACAGGAATTTGGTAAGTTTTGAAATAGGCTTGGCAGATAAGATCTGCCGCTGATTTTGAAACTTCGTAAGGATGACTTCCTTCTAAGGCATCTTCTTCAGAATACTTTTTTTTGCATAACTGCCCGTAGGCTTTATCAGATGAGGCAACTATCAATCCTTTTATTTGCGGGTTTAATCTTGAGCACTCCAGTATATTAATAGTCCCTGTTATATTGGATTGGAAAGTTTGTAAAGGTTCTTTGTAGGCTACTTCAACTAAAGGTTGAGCAGCAAGGTGAAATATAAAGTTGATCCTAAATTTAGTTATCAGTTTCATTACTTCTTTAAAATTGCTTATGTCAACTTTTATTGGGGTTGTTTTTCTAGCCATATTATTGATGGAAAAATAAGATTTTTTATCAAGGCTTAAGTATGTGGTGATGATCTTATTGTTATATTTAATAAGTTCTTCGATTAGATGAGATCCGATGAAGCCTGTTCCGCCTGTAACCAAAATATTTTTACCTGCCAGCATATTTACCATATTTTCCAAGGAGGATTATCTGTGTTCCAGATCTTATTTAATTCCTCTAATTCTTTATAGGTATCAATTGCATACCAAAAACCCTCGTGTAAGAATAAAGACAGCTGTTTTTCCTGAGTCAGTCGTTGTAATCCCTCATGTTCCATTTCGCCGGGTCTAATATAATCAAAGAATTTTCTTTCAAAAATCATAAAGCCCCCGCTTATCCAATCATCCAGAATTGGTTTTTCAACAAACTTTTTAACTAAACCATTATTGTCAGATTGTATTAAGCCGTATTTTGATTTTGGATGAACTCCGGTAATTGTACCGGTTGTCTTTTTCTTTTTGTGATGTTCTACTAATTTACCAATATTTATATCCGAAACTCCATCTCCGTATGTAACCATAAATGATTCATCTTCTGGAATATATTTTTTACACATCAATATCCGCTCCCCGATTAAAGTATTTACTCCGGTGTCAACAAAAGTTATTTTAAAATTATCAGCATCCTGTCTGCTATTCAGATAATACTTAGCTTTATAATTTGAAGTTTGAAGGGTAAAATCCGAGGTGAAAGCTTTCTGATTTAGAAAGAATTCTTTAATGTAATCTGCCTTATAACCAAGCGCCAGCACGAACTCGTTGTACCCATAATGGGCATAAATTTTCATGATATGCCATATAATTGGTTTATTACCGATATACACCATTGGTTTGGGTTTATATTCTGTTTCTTCTTTTAATCTTGTGCCGGTTCCGCCACAGAGGATAATAGTTTTCATATGGTTATATTATCATAATTTCTTATAACTGATATACCTTTTAACTATAATTTTACTTTTTTTAATATGATTGGTATATATAAGACTGAATTTTATCAAACTCTCTGATGCTGTCTTTTCTTGAAAATGCGTGTTTTTTTAGGTTGTTTTTTCCGGAAGGAGGTAGGATAAGATTATAAACCTTTTTTGCAAAACCTAAGCTGTATTTATTTACTGCTCTTTGTATGCTCAGGAAAGATATTCTAAGAAAAGGTATATACATAAACGAGTTAGCAAGGTATAAGTTTACAGCCAACAGAATTTTTTCTTTTGCTTCTGTTTGCGGGATTCTTTCTTTTTTTGCAAGGTGTTTTGCTATCACATCTAACCATACTCTATATTGTTTTGTGTATTTTGCCTTGCAGCAAATAACATCCAAATCATCGGTATAAGTACTGGCCGAGTTTGGTGTTTTCTCGCGGGCGCAATAAAAAATTGGTAAAGTTTTAGATTTACCGTTTATACATAAAATTATTGCCTGAAATATTTCTACCAGATTATCATTTTTAATTTCGGGGTATTCTGCCAAATAATTAAAAACTTGTTTTATATCAGAAGTTTTTGTCACAGCGTATAGAAGTTGCATATAGCTTGATAGCAGTTGAGTCACTCTTTCTGAGGGTCTATTTGAGTTTATGTCCAAATCTACGCTGGCAAGATAAAAAGGGTATACGGAAATATTTTCTTTATTTCGGTTTTCAAAAAAAACATAATGCCCGTGAGCGGAAGAATAATCAGGATTGTCTTCTAAGAAATTGAGACATTTTTGAATAGCGTCGGGAATTACAAAATCATCATCAGCGCAAAATAAAACGTATTCTGTTTTAACATGTTTATAAATTAACGGGAGTTTTTTTGCATAAGGATAATTTGGATAATGAAAATATTTAACATTCCTATAATTTTTTACAAAAGGGAATGAAGCAGTTGTGGAATCGGCAACCAGTATAGGGAAAGCACAATTCGAATAATAGTCAAGCAACCTTTTAAGCTGTCGGTGTCGATTATAAGTTGGAATAAGTATGGTTACGTTTCCAGATATTTTTTTCTTCTTAGGCATGATAGCCCTCCAAAATTTTTTTGTAAAAATTTAGATTGCCGGCTTGTTCTGCAATAGTGCAAAGGAGGGTTATCTTTGCAGTGTAGTTTTGTTTGCTGTCCAAAAAGGCTTTTACCTGTTTATAAAGCCCCGGTTTAAAATCAATATCTACCTGGTTATCAAGGCTTACTTCCGAAATCTCAAAACTACCTTTCTTTTGCACCTGCAGCTTCTCAAGAGGTTTCAATATCAGTCGCTTATTTTTTGTAAGTATTTCAATACCCCATCTGCCCGGGGCTTCCCAGTTTGCCTGATATGAAAATATTGCGTTATTTTCAGTAATACCGGCTCCGGCAAAAACAGATGCTTTAGGATGCCAAGGTAGTCTGCCTTTTATATAAGCAGAGAATATTTTTGGTTGTCCTCCTAGAAAAAATGCCAAGTCGATTACGTGTGAGGAATTATGCATAAGCCAGTTTTCTTTAACGCCTGGAGCCTTTTTTAAAGGGGTGATTCTGTCGGCAATTTCCGTAAATTCAAAGTGTAAAGATAATACGCCTCCATCTTTTTTTATTATCTCCCTTGCTTCTGCAACTGAGGAGTAGAAGCGTCTATTATAAGCAACGAAAATTTTTGTTTTGGAGACCCCGGCTTTTGTTGCGACTGTTTTGATGTCTTCAAAACTTGAGCCGCCCGGCTTCTCAATCAGTATAGATTTTACGCCATATTGTATCAGTTTGATTGCGACAGTACCTAGCTGGTCTTCGCTGACTGCAATTATTGCTTCTTGAATTGGGAAATTGTTTTTAGACAAATAGTCTTCCAGCCCACCGATAGAAGGCTTTATGCCAGTTGTTTTTTCAAATTGCGTTGCTGATTGTTTGCCCCGTCCGACTACGACAAATTCTTTTCGTAACTTTTTTAGGACTTTGGCATATTCAATGGCCATTGGTCCGGCTCCTGCCAGCAAAATCGTTTGCTTGTTCATAATTTTATGTAAACGGATAGAGTGTGAATTTTTTAGCTGCTGATTTATTTAGAAATTTATGCAATTGATTAAGCAGTGTTAAGTGAATCTTTGAGGCTTCATCGTAAGAAGCAAGACCGCATGTTCCGTTTTTAAATATTTTCTCAGCCACGATATTTGTTAATCCGCTTTGGAAGGGGAGATTGGTTTCTGTTTCAGTCCATTTCCAGCCATTTTTCGATTGGGATATCCATGCTTTCTTTTCTGATTCCTTTGAAATGCATCGGTAGGTTTCGGATAAGACTTCAATTATATAAGGACTATCCCCCGAAGGATAACAGGTGAGTGATCCAAAGCTGCCGTTTTTAAAATGGATATTAAGGGTTCCGATTAATTCTAAAAATCCCGGCCGTTTACTTTCTATTGGTTTTGAATTAAGGCCTTTTGTATCAATCGTAAAATCATAGCAATCGGTCAAAAAGGCTATAAAATCAATAAAATGAACAGCATTGGTAACAAGTCCCCATTGGCTTCCGGAAACGATTAAATGGATTTTTTTACTTCTTAATTGTTCTTTAATCTTTTGATAGAAGGGCATAATTCTCATGCTGAAATTAACCCATGCTTTAATTTTTTTCTTTTTTATTTGTTTTTTTATAGCTTTGTAGTCTTGGGCTTTTTGAAAAAGGATTTTTTCCAGTATTAAATATTTAACAGTGGAATTTTTCAATAATTCTTCCGTCACTTTTCTTCTGACATTTGAAGACGTTGCAATTATTGCCAGATCTATATTTTTAGGTAAATCTTCCATTGTCTGCAAAAAATTTATTTCGTGGTTTAAAGAAGATGGAATTTGATCATAACGCTGACGGGCTGTTGATAAAGACTCTGCAGAAGGGTCAAAGACCGTGATTGAAAGCGGGGAAGTAATTTTTTTTAAACCCTGCAAATGTCTTGAGCCAATATTACCAGCCCCAATAATGCAAATTCTTTTCATAACGACAGTATATCGTAATTATTAATGTTTGCAAGATTACACTTGCTTCTTGTAACGCAAGCGTTATAATAAAATTTAAATCTTAAGATGAGTAAACAGAAAAATTCATTACCCCCGATTATTTTAGATGATGTGCAGCAAATCTGTACAAATGCAGCTTGGGCGTTAAAACGTCTGGAAGGAAAGACTATTTTAATTGCTGGAGCTGCAGGTTTTCTGCCCAGTTATTTTGTGCATACACTAGCTTATGCAAACCTGGAAATGCTTAAGCGCCCCTGTAAAGTTATATGCCTCGATAATTTTCGTACAGGAAAAGCAGAAAGACTGCTCCCCTGGAAGGGACATAAAAATATCAAATTTCTGACAAAAGATATCATTAAGCCGTTAAACATAAAAGATGACATTGATTACATTATACATGGTGCAAGCATTGCTTCTCCTGTCTGGTATCGTAAATTCCCCCTGGAAACAATAGATGCTAATGTGATTGGAACACGAAGACTGCTTGATCTAGCCCGGGTACAAAAATCAGCGGGTTTTTTATACCTTTCATCAAGCGAGATTTATGGCGATCCGCTCAAACAATTTATTCCCACGTCTGAAGACTATTGGGGGAATGTATCTTCTACGGGTCCCAGGGCATGTTATGATGAATCAAAGCGTTTGGCAGAAACATTGTGTATGACATATTATCGGCAATTTGATGTGCCGGTTAAAATAATAAGACCTTTTAATGTATATGGACCGGGGTTGCGTTTAGACGATGGACGGGTAGTACCGGATTTTATTAAAAATGCACTTGAGAAAAAAACAATTACAATTTTTAGTAATGGTAAGGTGACCCGCAGTTTTTGTTATGTTACCGATGCTATAAGTGCAATGATTATGTTATTAACCAACGATAAAGCAGACGGAGAAGCGTTTAATGTTGGCAATGATGAAGAAGTAACTATCTTTAAGCTGGCTAAAACAGTTGATGAAGTTGTCGGCAACAAAGAAGGAGTTAATTTTGTGGAAAATTCGGACAAAGCTTATCTTAAAGATAATCCGCAGAGACGTGTTCCAAATCTTGGTAAAATCCAAAAAACAATCGACTGGACTCCAAGAATTCCTCTTGCCGAAGGCCTAAGGCGCACAATTTGTTTTTACAAAGGAGATAAAGAATGAAAGTAGGAATAATTGGTTGTGGATATGTGGGGCTGGTCACAGGAGTGGGTTTTGCCTTAAAAGGTCACAAGGTTACCTCTGTGGAGATAGATAAGTCCAGGGTTGGGCAGCTTACAAAAGGGATTGTCCCTTTTCATGAGCCGGGAGTTCAAAAGGGACTAAAGTCAGTTTTAAAACAGGGTAATATAAGGATTTCCAGCTCAATGGATGATATAGCAGATTGCGAGGTAATCTTAATTTGTGTTCAGACGCCCCCGCAGCCGGATGGAGTTATTAATTTACAAATACTTGAATCAGCTACCCGTAATCTTGTATCCGTATTGGAGCAGAGCCCACGTTTGCGGACAGTAGTTGTTCGCAGTACAGTTATTCCCGGTACCACAGATAAGCTTGTGGCTCCTATTTTGCAAGGTAACTCTTCAGCGCTTGCTAAAAAAACAGCAATAGCGTTTAATCCGGAATTTCTCAGGGAAGGATCTGCGTTACAGGATTTTCTGAATCCGGACCGGATAGTAATAGGGACAAAATCGGGTATGGCAAAAAAGATGCTCAAAAAACTCTTTTTGCCGTTTAAGGCCTCTATTGTCTGGACTACTCCTTCTACAGCCGAACTTGCCAAGTATGCCTCCAATACATTGTTAGCGACTCTTATTTCTTTTTCAAATGAAATAGCCAGAGTATGCGAACGAACACCTGACACTGATGTTGAAGATGTGTTGGGAGTGGTACATCGGGATCGGCGGTTCAGTTTTCCTGAGGGTAAAGGTTCATTAACGGCAGGTATTCTTTCTTATCTAAAGGCAGGTTGTGGATTTGGAGGAAGTTGTTTGCCAAAAGATTTGTCTGCGCTTATTGCTTACGCGCGCTCGGTAGATCAGGAAACCCCTCTTTTACAGGCAGTTGCAACAGTAAATGTCGGGCAATCTCTTAGGATTATAGATATGGTTTCAAAGGCTCTCGGAGGATTAGAAAAGCGCAAGGTTGCTGTATTGGGAGTAGCCTTCAAGGGTGGAACCGATGACTTACGTGAATCGCCGGGTTTGCGGATAGTAGATGCATTATTAAGTAAACAGGCTCAGGTTTTTATATACGATCCATTAGTAAAACCGGTTGCACTTGAAGGATATAAAAATAAAAGAGTTACTATTGCATCGAAATTGATGGAAGCTTTGCAATACGCAGATGCCTGTATTGTAACATCGAACTCTCCCGAATTTAAAACACTTAGGCGTTGGATGAAGCAAGAAAAAAATAATCATAAAGTTATCATTGACGGGCGCCGTATCCTAAAAGTATCAGGGGATTTGGAGAGTAATTACTACGCAATAGGAAGGGCGAGAAAGCCGGTATAAGTGATGGGTTTACAATTATTGAGTATCATTGTATACTTTTTCCCAATATGAAGAGTTCCGCTTCCGACAAAAAAGACTCATTAAGACTTACTACCGCCATAGCGTTACATGGCAAAGAGGAGGAAGAAAGAGTGCTTAAAGTATTAAGAGAACACAGAACAATAATGGGTCGGGAGATTGAGGAATTCGAGAGAAGGCTTGCAAAGATCTTTGAAAAAGAATACGGCATTATGGTAAATTCCGGATCTTCTGCAAACCTTCTGGCTATAGAACTTTTAAATCTTCCGCCTGGGACTGAAGTCATTACCCCTATTTTGACTTTTTCTACAACAGTTGCCCCCCTTATTCAAAAGGGACTGGTTCCTGTCTTTGTTGATGTGCTGGACGGGAAGTATGTTATAGATGCAGATAAGGTGGAAGCTGCAATTAGTAAAAAAACAAAAGCATTAATGGTCCCTATCCTAATGGGGAATGTTCCGAATCTGGAAAAATTACAAAAAATAGCTAAGAAACACAACCTTTATTATATAGATGATTCCTGTGATGCAATTACGTCACTTTATAAAGGAAAATCCTCAGGGGCTTACTCCGACATTTCGACAACAAGTGTATATGGTTCACATGTCATTACTGCAGGCGGTAATGGAGGTGTGGTGATGGTAAACAAGGAAGAATTGAGGGATAAGGCTAAGGTTTTAAGGGGGTGGGGGAGAAGTTCAGCGATTTTCTCTGAATCGGAAAAAATTGAATACCGTTTCTCCAGCAAAATTGGCAATATTCCTTATGATGGAAAATATATTTTCGAAGAAATAGGATATAATTTTCTCCCCATGGAACTAGGAGCTGCATTTGGCAATGCCCAGCTTGATAAGCTCAAATTGTTTATAAAAATAAGAGAAAGAAATGCAAAGATATTAAGTAAATTGTTTGGTCAGTATCCTGATTTATTTATTGTGCCGATAGAAGACGAACAGGCAAGACCGCAGCGCCAGGTTTTTCCTGTAACGATTAAAAAAGGCGCTCCGTTTACCAGACTTGAATTGGTGACTTTCTTGGAAAAAGAAAATGTGCAGACAAGACCAATCTTTACAGGCAATATCTTAAAACAGCCCGGATTTAAAAATATTACCCACCGCGATACCCAAAAGGATTACGAGGTGACAGATAATATTATGGAACGCGGATTCATTATAGGAGTTCATCAGGGATTAACTTTAGATCATTTAGACAAGTTGAGTAATTTGCTTCATAAATTCATCAAGCAATTTTAATCTTGACAGGAGATATTTATTTGTGTTGTTTTGGTTCTGTTTAGTAAGCTGCAGAGATTTGTATAAAAAACTTTAGAGCTGTTATTTTGTAATACTTCATTTATTATTTTTTCAGCTTCCAAGAAATGTTTATTAAAGATTAACCCTTCTATGAAAGGTAGCCATTCGTTCGGATCCTTTGGCTGAAGATTATTTTCTGTTACCTCTTTTGTTAGCTGAGTTAGTTTACTCCAGTCCTGTAACTGTCTTGCAAGAGACGCCTTTTGAAAAAAATAACACCAATTATGGGAGGGTTCACGTCCAAAAATAACAGACGGTGGAGAAGTTTTGTTGTCCTTTTGGAGTAATTTATCAGCATCAGAATATTTGATGTTATTTATCAATAATTCATCTGAGCTGTCTGGAAATTCCAGCCGATTGCCATCCAAAATCCATAAACAGGACTGGTCATTGGGGGTAGAAATTATTACAGTATTTTTGAAATCTTTTACGTAGGTGATATTTCGGTCTTTAATGGAGTCAACAGCCTGATTCTTTATCTTCTCCGGTATGCCTATGTCCTGTAAAAAGTCGCCTCTAAAATGTTTTTGGGGTGAATCTTCGTAATTAAAGAATAAGTTTCCCGGTGCCCATATTTGATAATCTACCCAATAAATTCTATGCCATTTAGTCTTATTGATAAGATTTTTAAATAAGCTTTGATTTATATTGTCCGGAAAATAAAATATCAGCATAGCTTCATCTCTTATTTTGGGAGAACGCCAGTATAGCTGCCACCAAATATTTTTTTGTTTATCCCAATTTAAAGAAAAAAGGAAGCTATTGGTAATATGGGTTGTGACAGATAATGCTACGAGGGATATTATAATTACCTTTCGCAAAGGGGATGAGATTTTATATAATAAGAACCCTATTAAGAAAAAAGATGCTCCAGCTATGCTGGTAATAGTATAGCGGTCAAAAGCATAAAACAATCTGACGTAACGTCCTGAAATAATTATTGGTATAAGTGCTCCTGTTACAGTGATTAATCCAATAATTAGAAGCTGTTTGCCCAACATCTTTACAGACAGGGAGTTATCAAGGTTTTGGTCTTTTTTCCATTTATCAGCCGTCTTAAAATAAAGATAAAGCAATAAGGCAGCAATAGCACCTAATGATAAAGCAATAACAGATGCATTCAAAGGTATGCGGGGGATTCTTATAAGAATCGGGAGAAAATACGAGAGTGCTATGGTTGAAAATCCACTGTAGAGTACTTCCAGGGGTATTTTGGCAATCCATAAAGGATTTGAGTAATATGTTTGCATTACCCAATTAATATCTGTTTCCGGACGGATGCTTTTAAATATGAGAATACGCCATAATAAAAATATCCCCATGCTGGTGACATAAGGACTCCAATATTTCCAGTATGACAATATTTTTCTGAATGTATTAAGAGAAAGAAAGTTAAAGTTAACTTTTAGAACATACATTATCAGTAATATTCTGAGGATTTCTGTGCCTATGAAAAATTCCAGTAAGAAAAAGACACTGATTTGTAGTATTAGTGCGAAAAAAGTAAAAAGAAAAGCCTTAAGTTTTTTGTTTGCCTTTATGGCGAGTATGGTGAAAAATACAGAATAAGTCCACACTGTTAAAGTGAGTATCCATATACCAAACCCAAGTGGAAGTGGTTGTTCTAAGAAACCAGGATAAATTAGGAATAGTAATGTAATTGAAGTTATAACTGATAATTTGTCCGGCCAGAGTTTTTTAAGCAGATAGAACAAAGCATATCCTCCAAATAATCTGACAATAAACATACAAATATGCCAGAGTAATACGTTATCCCCCAGTAATTGATATAAAAAAGCAAGCAAATATCCATGTGCCGGTCTGTCGATTATCAAACTTTCTATTAAGCCTTGTGAGCCATAGAAATGGGCGACATAACCAAAGAAGAAGTCATCGCTGTAAAAACCCAAATATGGGATAAGAGGAAAATAAGCCAAAAGACTCAAAACGGTAATTAATAACAACGAAATAGTTGTTGGATTTACGTGCCTTAAGGATTTTAGATTGGTCATTTCTTAATGATATCAAATAATTTTGTTACTTTTTTTGTGTTTTAACAGACGGATATAGTCAGTAAGTTCTGTTAAAGCTGTTTTTCTTTGCTGGTTCCTCTTTTCTATAAATTTTGCCTTCGCTCCGCCTTCTTCTGTATTTTCATTTTGTTTTTGAGTGGGTGGATACGCAAATGGTATTTCTATGGTGAGAATCCTTAATCCAAAAGAAAGAGCTTTTACCAGGGGGAATGTTTGTGCCTCTGAATATTCTTCAAATAGAGAAGTAATAAGCTGATCATTTCGTAGAGCCACAGGACCAAAGGCTATATCCAGTATCTGGTTTGGAGGTAATAATCCTGTCTTATGAAGCAGGTGATTGTATTTTTTGTTCCAAATTTTTTCTGAATCATACATATAACCGGGATAGCTTTGACGAAAATGGTTATCCTCCCTGTTAGGAACAACTATATCTGCTTCTCCGTTGATAATTGGTAACGCGATAGTTTGGGCAAACATTTCGACAATACTGATTTTTTCCGGCTCTGTCCGGATAATCACTTTTACTCCATCCAGCTTTGCGGCTTTTTGGATAGCCAATTTTCTTCCCATGGCTCGCTGGGGGTTGTTTCTTGAAACGACGAGAACTTTAAGCTCTGATAGTTCCTGTTTAAATGCTTCTGAACTTGCGCCGTCAGCAATTACCAGTTGATAGCCCGCCATTTTTACTATTCGTACTAACTCTAAAGCAAGATCTCCGCGAACCTTATCTGTGTCCCCGATATTTTCGAGAGGCCCGGGATACCAGTTAGGGTAAAGAGTAGTTGCTGCAATTGCTATTAATTCTGGATTTACTCTAAGTACGGAATTCATAAGTAATGGCTGTAATGGAATGATTAATGTCTATCTGGTAGAAGCGTATTGTTCAAATTCCGGCGCGATACAATTTCCTCTACCAGATATACCGGGCGTGCTTTTGTTTCTTCCACTATTACTTGTATATATTTTCCAATAACGCTTAAAGCTAAAAGTTGAATTCCGCCAAAAAGAACAATGGAGAATATTATCAACATTGATTCTCTTATGGTCTGTCCGAATAAATAGAATAAGAACAAATATACAATTATGCAAATGAATGAGAAAATGACTATAATAAGGCCCAAATATACAATAATATCTAAAGGTAAATACGAAAATCCAAAAAAACTTCTTTCTGAATGATGAATATATCTAAATATGTTATAAGAGGTTTTTCCGTATTGTCTTTTCCGGCGCTGGTAGATGATAAACGTTGTTTTAAAACCAACCCATGCTCTTAAGCCTCTATAGAATCTGTATTTTTCAGGTAATTTCCTCATGGCATCCATAACGTTTTTATCGAGTAATGCAAAGCTGCCTGTATCAACGGGAACATCAATGTTTGAGATAGCCCTTAAAATTCTATAATAAGCTTTTCTTATAAATGTCATAACAAGGGTATCCTCAATCTTATTTCTTGTGCCGACAACAACCTTAAAACCTTTTTCCCACTCTCTAATAAATGTAGAAATAATTTCCGGAGGGTCCTGCATATCGCATTCATATAAAACAAACGCATCGCCGGTTGCATAATCCAGTGATGCCTGCGAAGAAGATTCTGGACCAAAGTTTCTGGAAAGAAAAATACCGGATACTCTTTTGTCTTTTGCTACTTTTTTAATTTCCTTTTTTGTCGCGTCAGTGCTGCCGTTATCTACAAATATAAATTCGAAATTGTATTTTTTTTCACTATCAGCCAGCTTTGCCAATTCCTGATAAGCAAGAGGAACATTAAGCTCTTCGTTAAAACAAATTATTCCAATGGAGACTGTTTTTTTATTAGTCATAATAGCAAGAATTCTCTTTAAACCAGTTAACCGTCTCCTCAATACCCTGACTTAAATTCTTTTTAGGATACCATTTAAGTTTTTGTTTTGTTTTTTGAATGTTGGCTTGCCACATAAACTTTTGGGGGTTTTTCAAATCGTCATATATGATTTGGTTTTTAAAGTCCACCTTCTTTGTTAACAATTCTAACATATCTTTAACGCATGTTTGTTTGCCACTACCGATATTCAGGATCTCTCCACTTAATTTATCGGGGTTATTTATACATTGAATGAAGGCTTCAATTACATCTTCGATAAAAATATAATCCCGGACCGTGTTTGGGTTTTTAATATGGATTGTTTCTCCTTTTAGCATTTTATGGATAGTTTGAGGGATTAAACGTAAAGGATGGTCGAAAGGACCATACGGAGAGAAGAGTCTTAATGTAACAAGTGGTTTTTTAGTTTTTACGGCGTAGGATTTGGCATATAAAGTTGTGGCCAGTTTTGCTAAGGCGTAATTGCTGGTTGGTTCACAGCGGTTGTACTCCTTCATAGGAGTATTCTTATCTCCATATTCAGAGGAACTACCCGTATTGATGAAACATTCATAATCAATCGAATCTGTGCTTTCGATAAGATTTACGGTACCGAATAAATTTACTTGCATTGACTTATTCAATGAAGTATCGAGTCCTCCATATAATCCTAAATTTGCAAGGTGAATAACTACGTTTGGTTTAATTGTATGAAGCAGTTTTAAAAGACGTTTTCTGTTCAGCAAATCAACTTCATGCGGATGCAGTTTTGTGAGAATATCTTTAATTCTCCAAATATTTGAGTTTTTCCTTTTTAAAATATGAACTTCATAATTTTCCCTTATAAGTCTTCGGATAAGATTTGTTCCAACGAAACCTGTTGCGCCTGTTACAAAAATTTTCTTCTTCATTTATGGGAGGGTTTTGAGTTTCTTGAATGCTTTCTTTATTCTCTCAAGGCCCAATCTTAAGTTTTGGATGTCTGTTGCGTATGAAATGCGAAGATATCCTTCGCCAAAGCGTCCAAATGCGGTTCCTGCAAGCAAGGCTACGTTGGCTTCTTTCAGCAGAAAAGAGGCAATCTCCTGGGAAGTTCTGCCGAATGATTTAATATTTGGAAAAGCATAGAAAGCGCCGTGAGGTAAAAGAGTTGTTACTCCCGGCATTGAATTTAAAGTCTCAATAACGAAATCACGGCGTTTTTTAAATTCCCCAACCATTTCTTTTACTGATTTTTGCGGTCCTAAAAATGCTTCTAATCCTGCTTCTTGCGTAAATGTTGCCGTACAGGCAAAGGAATGGGTGAGAAAATATTCTATCTTTTTCATAATTTTTTTAGGTGCAACAAGCCAGCCTAACCGCCATCCTGTCATGGAATAAGTTTTTGAAAAACCATCAACGATGATTGTTTGTTTACGTATCTTAGGTATGCTGTAAATGCTATGATAAGGTTCCTGAGTATAAAGTATGCGGCTGTAAATTTCATCTGTTAAGATCCAGCTTTTAAAGCGACAGGCTAGGTCAGCAATTTCCTCCAGATCTTTTTTTGGAATAAGGGTGCCTGTGGGATTTCCCGGATAATTTAAAATGATGAGTTTTGTCTTTTTGGAAATCTTTCTTCTAAAAACATTCATATCAAAGCTGAACTGCTTTTTTTCGGTAAGAGGAACAGATACAGCCTTACCGCCGAAAAATTCAACCAGGATTTTGTAGGCAGGGAAAGCAGGGTCAGGATATAGTACTTCGTCGCCCGGCGAAACAATGGAGGCAAGAGCTGTAAACAATGCAGTTTTGCAACTGGGAGTTACTGCAATTTGCGAAACATCAACTTTTATACCCTTTTGTTTAGTTGTCCAATCTGCTATCGCATGTCTTAGCGGCAGAATTCCAAGGGAGGGAGTGTATTTGGTTTTACCGGAGCGGATTGCTTTTATGGCGGCTTCCGTAATGTTTGGAGGAGTTTCAAAATCAGGTTGGCCAATTTCAAAATGAATGATGGATTTGCCCTGTCGTTCAAGGTCTACTGCTTCTGCAAGAACCTTAAAGGCGCCTTCAGGTTCCAGTTTTGACATTCGGGAAGCAAGTTTCATGGTTGTTTTAATGGAGCAATAATCATATTTTTGTAAAATTCTTCACGCGGAAGAAGAGGTGAAAGATCTTCAATCGGGTTTCCAAAAGAGACTTTTGGAAGCAGCTTTGCATTGGAAGGTATCAATACATCGCATATAAAAGGTCCTTTAAATTCAAGAGCCTGCTTGATTTTACTTTCTATTTGCTTATTTGTTTTAATCTGCGAACTTTTTAGCCCATAAGCTTTAACGATTTTAATAAAGTCCGGTACGCTATAACCTGTTTGCGGTTCTGTAGCAAGAAAGTTGCTGTTAAAATATTCTTCCTGGAATTGTTTTATTATTGCGTAGGATTTGCTGTTTAAGATAAAAATCTTTATGGGCAAATTATAATATTTTAAAGTTTGAAGTTCCTGAATATTCATTTGGAACCCTCCGTCTCCTATAATGCAGATTATTTCTTTTCCTCCCAGAGCAATTGAAGCTCCAATGCTTGCCGGAAAGGAGTAGGCCATAGGGGAATTGCCCATGGCAGAAAAAAGCCGTTGGCCTTTTCTTACATGAAATGCCTGAATCGTCCATGTTAAATTTCCTCCGCAATCCGCAATAACAACTGCGTCATTTTTAAGGTGTTTTGATAAAGTTTCTATAAAAACATAAGGATCAACATAATCACGCTTCTTATACCATTCACTAAGTACAGCAGGATATTTCTCCTTCCAAGCGATAGTCTGTTTTAACCAGGAATCGTTTTTGGGAATTTTTGCATTTTTGGTTTCAGATATAAATTTGGGGATAACATCACGAATATCGGCGCAGATTGCAATATCGGGAGTTAACCCCCTTCCTTTAAAAATTTCGGCCCGGTCAATATCGACTACAATCTTTTGTGCTGCTCTTGCAAAAGTTGCCGGTTTTCCACCGGTGATTCTGGTATCCAGTCTGGAGCCAAGACTTAAAATGCAGTCGCTGTTTTGGACCGTAAAGTTTGCTGCCCTGCTGCCATATACTCCTATTTGTCCAATATAAAACGGATGGTTGTGATGTAAAACATCTATACCGCTCCAGGTTGAAACAACAGGTATACCAAGGAGATTAACTAAAATTTCAAATTCTTTTATTTGATCAGCGTAGCGTATTGCTCCACCGGCTATGACAACTGCACGCTGTACACTTTTTAATAATTGGATGGCTTTGGATATATTTTGGTTAATTAATCGGGTGTTATCAATATCCAATATAATTTCACTCGGGTTAAATTTTCTGAGTTTACTGACAATTATTTCTGCCCGTTGTACATTCATCGGCATATCTAAAAGCACCGGTCCGGGTCTTCCGGATTTGGCGATATAAATGACCTTCTCAAGATAATATCGGATATCTTCAGGATTTGTTACCTGAACTGCGAATTTTGTGATTGGTTTTACCATCTCAACAATATCAGTTTCCTGAAAACCTATTTGTCTTACTTTTCGGCTTTGTCTCGATTCAGATGTGTTAACCTGTCCGGTGATGCAAATCATTGGTATAGAATCAAAGTATGCGCAGGCAATTCCTGTAATGAGGTTGGTCATACCCGGTCCGCTGGTTGCCATGGCAGCCCCTATATTTTTAGTAATGCGGGCATAAGCTTCCGCTGCCATTGCGCCTGCCTGTTCGTGTTGAACGCATCTATAATCAATACCTTTCGTTGTCCCCAGTGATTGAACCATATGGACAGAAGCCCCACCAATAATTTGAAAAACATGCCGGATGCCGTTTTTAGCGAGAAAAGAAGCTAAATAATCAGAAACTTTCATTTTTTTTGTGCTTAGTATTGAAGCTAGTCTATATAAAAAGCAAGCTTAAGTCAAGGAAGAATCAGGCAGCCGGGTGGACAAAATCAAACTTTGGAAAAATGCTTCTTAATACCTCCTCAGGTCCGACAATACATCTTCCTACAAAATCAAAGCGCGGCCACTCACCTCTTAATACCCCGGTATCTTCTATTGCTTTCTTAACTATAGCTTGTTCGTAACGGTTTAGAGCTTCTCCCCGGACATCTTGCAGAAAATCTTCCTGACTCATTAGAAGCTTTATTCCTTTCGTTGGATTTAAAGAAGCTAATAAAGCAGGAGGAATGATTTCCTCCATTGTGGATGTTTGTCCATAACAATGTCTGTGTGCTATTGTCCTATCAGGAGTATAAGTTGGGCAGTCTATAATTTGATCTCTTTGTTCCGGCAAAATTGACTCTATGATTTGTTCAAAAGTTTCCTCGGAAGCTACAAATATTAATACAGGTTCTGCGTCAATTCTTTTCATTTGTGTTTTTATATATCATCAACTCCGTCTTTATTTACAGTATGTCTTAGTTTCCATCCACTCTTTGTTTTGGACCACAGATGCGGGGATTTAAATTGATTGCAAAGAGATAAAAAGTGCTCCGGCTTCATATCTAAATAATTCATTACTTCATTAAAATATCTGTCCGGAAATTCTCCGTCAAATTTTTTTACTAAAGCCTGTCCTTCTTCCCGTGTTAAATGTTTATTTCTAATTTCTTGAGAAGCATCGTAAGTTGCCCGGCCGATGCCAAATTTCATAAATGTTGTATAATAATGCAGGTCATCAATTTTGTCATCGATGCTGTTGTATTTGCTGTAAGTGCCTTGTGTTCTAAACGGCCGTGCTTTAAAACCGCAGTGCTCAACCGCGAAGTAGTACGCTTCTTGCGGTACCCATTTTGTATAATATCCAAGATATCGTACTTCAATTTTTGTTTTCTCCAGCTCGGTATAAATTACAGGTAAATATGCCATCAAATCGGTAAGAGAAATTTTATATTTGCTGATTAATTCTTTAACAGGTACCCCGCCGAAATAGATTTCATCAAGATTTTTAAAAGTATAATAAGATTTATCCCGTAGTGAGCTTGAGTTATCTACAATAGGATTGCCGTATTCAGCTTCATTTTCACCATAAAAAATTAAGGGAATTTTGTATTTAATGGCGATTTTTGGAGCTAGATTCTTCTGTCCTAAGATAAATGTTTGAAAAGGATGGAGAAGATTCTCGATTGACAATTTTGTCAACAACCTCATAACGTTGCCGTTTGGTTTAAATGTAATATTGTCAAATCCGCCTAATTCAATCCAGCTTTTGAAATTTTGGTAACCATAATCCGTATACATAATAGGAGGCCAGGTAATGGTTAGGGGATGCATGCCGTATTTGTATTTAAGCAAGTGCGCAGTCATTGCACTGTCTTTCCCGCCGCTTCCGGGTACCAGACAATCATAATTGCCATCGTTTTTGCGGTATTTATCCAAAAGCTCGAGTAACTCTTTTTCCCTTTGTTGCCAGTTGATACTCTCTTTGTATTGGGCATATCTGCAAGCATCGCAAATCCCGTCTGTGCTTATATTTAGGGTTTCTTTCTTGCTTTCGCTTGTATGTTTAAACTCTATTGTTGAAACCGGACGCTGGTTAGACATTACGCATTTTTTGCAGAAAATAACCTTACCGGGTAATCCGTATTTTGCATCTAAATTTTTTTTAACTTTTCCCATAATTATTTTAAACTGAGCCAGTTTTTATATATTTTGATTCCTTCTGCGCCGCTTTTTTCCGGATGGAATTGGGTAGCAAATATATTATTTGAAAGTATTGCCGAACAATATCTAATGTCCTCATAGATTGTTTCGGATAGTATAGCATTAGTCTCTCCGGCAGTCACATAGAACGAATGAACAAAATACATAAATTCTCCCGGCAGGGTATTTTTAAAGGGAGAGTTATCCCAGAGTTGTTTATCTTTTTGTAAGATCTGGTTCCAGCCAATTTGGGGGACCTTGATTCTTTTTCCCTTGCTTGAGAATTTTCTAACCTGACCCTTAATCAAATCCAAACCTTTGTGGTTACCGAATTCTTCGCTTTGCGAAAACAGCAACTGCATACCTAAACAAACTCCCATAAACGGGCGGCCGGATGAGGTGAATTCCTTTATCACACTAATAAGCTCCAAATTTTGAAGATTTTTCATTGCATCGCCAAATGCTCCGACTCCTGGTAAGATAGCTGCGTCTGAATCAGCTATATCAGACTTGTCGGAAGTAATTTGTGAATCAACCTGCAAATAATCCAAGGCATGCTTGATGCTGAATAAGTTACTTAACTGGTAATCTATTATTGCGATTTTCATCAGTATCTTATTGATACTCCTTTATGTTTAAGATAATTTTTGATTTCTTTTAAGCTGACAGGTTCTATCTTGGAAAAAATCAGACCCTTTTTTAAGAATTCAATATTTCCTTCATTTATAAAATTATTGGTATTGGCATGATTTTTAACGAAGTCATAATGCAGCATTGAGGCAACAACGACTGCATCTGCTCCGCCTTCCGTGATTATACGGTAAATATCATCCGGCGATCCGGCTCCTCCGCAGGCCACTACAGGAATGGATATATTTTGCGAAATCATTTTAGTTAAACCGATATCATATCCTTCCCCGGTACCCTCTTTATCTACGGAGGTAATGATAATCTCACCTGCTCCTAAACTTTCCACCTTTTTTGCCCATTCCAAAACCTCGAGTCCTGTTTCTTCCCTGCCGTTATCAATATAGGAAAAATATTTTCCGTCAGGTTGTTTGATTGCCTCAATGGACACGGCAATAGTGGATGAGCCAAAGATTCGCGAAGCCTCTTTTATGATGGAGGGGTTTTTTACAGCAGCAGTGTTAAGGGAGACTTTATCTGCTCCTGATCTTAAGACCGCACGGATATCATCTATTGTCCTGATCCCTCCGCCGACAGTTAAGGGGATGAATATGTCTCCGGCGGTTTTTGAAATAATATCATGCAGGCTGTTTCTATTATATAAAGAGGCAACTACATCCATATATAGAAGTTCGTCTGCGCCGTTTTCATAATAATATTTAGCAAAATCCTCGGGTTTACCAAGGACGCGTAAGCCTTCTAAATGGATTCCTTTTACCAGATTAGGACCTTTTATATCGAGCCGGGCTATAATTCTGTGAGTCATTGAAAAGTTAAATCGCGGTCCAGCCTCCATCAACCATAAAAGCAGTTCCTGTAATATATGACGACGCGTCTGAAGCTAAAAATAAAACTGCACTGGCAATTTCTTCGGGTTTTCCCATCCTGCCAAGAGGTGTATTTTCCTCATAATTTTTGACGAAAATCTTGTTTTGGTTATCAAAGATACCTCCCGGGCAAATTGTGTTTATCCTGACCTGGAATTTTCCGAAATAAGAAGCCAGATACTTTCCTAAATTAACTATCCCTCCCTTAATGGCGCAATATGCCATGGGACTGGTTAGGCCCGTGCCTTCATAAACGGAGAAATCATTGCCCACAACTCCATAAATTGAGCCAAAATTTATTAAACTCCCGCTTTTCTGCTCCTTCATTATCAGACAAACTTTTCGGCTGATCCAGCTGTAAGCGTTTAAATGCATATCTACATTTTTTTGCCACGACTCTAAAGATAAATCTTCAACTTTTTTTCCCCAGTCTGTGGTTCTTGGGTAAGCCGCATTTACCCAAACATCAATCCTTCCGTACTTTTTGTGTAAGTTATCAACTTTTTTATCAATATTGATAGTATCTGTAATGTCAAATACTTCAAAGGATATATTTTTTCCTTCACCCTGCAGTTTTTTTTGCAATTCCCCGCTTTTTTGATCTATTTCCAATATGACCACGTGCGCTCCGGCATCAGCCAAAGCATTTGTTACCTCTGTTCCCAAAAGACCAGCGCCGCCGGTTACAAAAGCAATTTTTCCTTTCAGTGAGAATTTTTTTAAATAATTTTTCACAAAGATATTATACCTTCCTTTACCAAAAATTCTATAAATCTAAAATCGGTTTCCGAGTCGATATCTTTTGAGATTTCATTCATTACATACACAATAGAATTATCGCTTATGGAGCTGTTATTCTCTTCATTTATAAGATAATCCCGGTCATAAATATAAATTGATGCGTTCATATCGTAGACTTTTGGAGCATCCTGACGGCGGACGAAATCACCCTTTTTGCTTAAAACTGCTTTGCCGTCATTTGTTTCTTCAACCATATTAAAGTAGGGGTTTCTGTGTGCAGGAACAACACTGAATAAGGTTTTTGGGTTCTTTTTTGTAAACAATTTTAACGAATTTTCTAAATCCGATATTTTCCTGACAGGGGAAGTAACATCAAGATCCATCACGCAGTCGTATTTTTCTTTGTAGAATTCTTCACAGTAATTTAGGGCATGCCTAAGGACCGGAACCTTGGCAGCTGTATCTGTAGCAAGCGCAGCAGGTCTTATGAAAGGCACTTCAGCTCCAAATTGTCTGGCGAAAACCGCAATTTCCTCTGAATCCGTACTGACAATAATACGTGTGTCTTTGCTCCACTCTTTTGCCTGTTTTATTGTGTAATAGATCAGGGGTTTTCCTAATATCTCTCTGATATTTTTGCCTTTGACGCCTTTTGACCCTCCCCTTGCGCAAATTGTAATTAATATATTATTCATTTTAATTAGACTAAAGACATACCTCTTTTAATTAATTGAATGGGTAATCCCCATGGATCCCTAAGCATTGCCATTTTATCTCCATTTTCCGAAACGGAAATTTCACTAACTACCTCGGCTCCAGCAGAAACAAGTTTTTGATAAGTTGTTTCTATATCCAGAACAGAAAAACCTAAGTGCATAATGACCGGATCCAAAGATCTGTAATCAGGAACTATTTTATCGGGTAAGCGGAAAATCTCAAGCAGTATTTTTTTTGGATGATCTGCTATAAAGTGCGCGAAGGGAGAAATATTCATCTGTTTGATTACTGTAAATCTCAGATTATCAGAATACCATTTTGCCGCAGCAACCGGATCTTTCATCATTAGTGCTAAATGCTCAATTTTCATTTTTAAAATAAATTATTTTTTTATACAAATCAACTGCATTTGTTAAATTATTCATCATCCTCGGATTTTCTATATTATCAAAAAAATACTTTATTTGCTCTTCGTACTCCTGACCCTTTTTGTATTTTAATTTAATAATATTTTTGAGTTCTTCATGTTGATACTCTTTAATTTCGGCATTAACAATATCTCCGATAACGGTTAAGTCTTCAAAATCGATTTGTATAAATCTTTGGCGGAAATGGCTTAAAAAGTTGATGTGAATATTAACAGGACACATTGGTGTTGAAACAAGCATATCTGCGTAGTCTTCGGCATCTGTAGTCACCTGGCCCATACGGGCAAAATTTCCGATGATTTTTTGGATGTTGTCAAGAAGATAAGAAGTGTAGTCCAGTTCGTGTGATAAATCCAGGATGACTCCTCCGCCCATTTGGGTATTGGCAGAATAGCTTTTAAGATAATTTTTATTTGGTCTCCACATGGGCAGGAAAGAAGTGCAAACAACCCTCATATGCAAAGGTTTTTTGGAAGATAAATAATCTTTTAATTTTTTGATCACAGGGTTAAAACGAAGATTATAAGCGACATAAGTAACAAGATTTTTCTCTTTTAAAAGTTTTAAAAGTTCATCTAGACCGCTTAAATTTTGGCCGATTGGTTTTTCTACAAAAAGCTTGCAGTTAAGCTGTGCGCATTTGATGGCTGTTTCAATATGAAGACTTGTTGGATTTGTAATAAAAGCAATATCAGGTTTTAATTTTTTTACTTCATCCCATAAGTGAAGTTCCGCAATGCCTAATTTATTGGGGGTATTTTCCGTTCCCGAGCGAAAGGCGAAAAGCTCATGTTTATAATTTTTCAGCAGAATTTCCGCATGTTTTTGCCCAATGGATCCTAAACCAAAGAAAATAATTTTCACTATATATGATAGTATATCCAAAATTTGTAAAATGTAATAGATTCAAATTATAATAATTGATATGACGATAGATAATAAAAAAATTGGGAACGGAAATCCGGTTTTTGTTATTGCTGAAGCCGGTGTCAACCATAACCGGCAGTTGGATTTAGCTCTTCAGCTGGTGGATATTGCTGCTGCTGCCGGCGCAGATGCGGTTAAATTCCAGACTTTTAAGGCAGAAGAGGTAGTAACCGATTCAGGTGAAATGGCTTCTTACCAGAAAAAAAATATCGGCAAACAAACCAGTCAAAAAGAAATGTTAAAAAGTTTAGAGCTGCCTGAAGAATTTTATCCGCCACTTCTTAAAAGATGCGAAGAAAAGAATATTTTGTTTATGTCTACACCGCACGGGGGTATAAAGTCGGTAGATTTTTTAGAATCTTTAGAAGTCAAAGTATACAAAATAGGATCAGGCGATCTAACAAATTATATCCTTTTAAATAGAGTTGCAAAAACGAAAAAGCCAATTATTCTCAGTACAGGTATGGCGACTTTAAAAGAAGCAAAAGGAGCTGTCGATTTTCTTAAATCAAAAGGGGCTTTTCAGATTGCGATTCTGCATTGTACTACCAATTATCCCTGCCCACCCAAAGATGTAAATCTTTTGGCAATGAAAACAATGATGGAAGAGCTGGATATACCTGTTGGTTACTCCGATCATACTCAGGGAATTCAAGTTGCAATAATGGCTGCGACCTTAGGGATGACCATTTATGAGTGTCATTTTACAGTAGATAAAAAATTGCCCGGACCTGATCATATTGCTTCTTGTGAATCGGATGAGTTAAAGGAAAAAATCGAGGCAATAAGAAATGTGCCGGAAGTTTTGGGAAAAAGCAAAAAAATTCCTACCTTAAGCGAACTGGAATCAATGATTAAAGTGGTCAGAAGGAGTATTGTGGCAGCAAAGGATCTTAAAGCAGGGCATATTTTAAACGAAGATGATTTAGAGGCAAAGCGGCCGGGAGACGGAGTAGCTCCGCTGCAATTTGAAAAATTTTTAGGAAAAAGATTAAAAGTATCGCTTAAGACTGATCAGCAGATAACGTTTAAGAATATTGAAAAGTGAAGACAATTTGGCTATCGGCAAATCTTTTGGGGTATGAATTATTAAAAGAAGCCATCTCGTTAAACGAGGTGGAAATTGGTGCAGTCATCACGCTAAGCAGGGATTCGAAAACGAAAATGTATGATGGTATAGGAATTGATGAGTGGAAAAAATTAGGCATACCGGTTTTTGGAATCAGCCGGGCCGATGAATCAATTGATTTAATGACCAAACTTGCTCCGGATTTAATTGTTATGTGCGGGTGGAGACAAATTGTCAGTAAGGAGTTTTTGGGAATTCCGCCGCTTGGGGTTGTGGGGTTTCACCCGACACTTCTACCGCAAGGCAGGGGTCCTGCACCAATAATAAATTCAATTTTAGAAGGTTTTACGCGGAGCGGTGTAACAATGTTTTATGCCGACGAAGGTTTAGACAGCGGAGATATAGTCGGACAGGAAAGATTTAATATTGAAGAGGATGATTATGCTCAGGATGTATATGATAAAGTCATCAAGTCCGGAAAAAATTTAATTAGAAAATATTTGCCCTTAATTTTAGGAAATAAAACTCCGAAAGAAAAACAGGACGAGAGTAAAGCAACGATTTTTAAAAGAAGGGATATGCATGATAATGAGATTAAGCTTTCCGATCCGCTGGAGGAAATATATAGAAAGATAAGGGCTTTTTCAAAGCCTTATCTTGGTGCGTATGTTAAAGAAGGCAAAAAAAAGCTGATAATCTGGCAAGCAGAAAGGCAGGATGATGAATAAAAAAATTTGTTTTATTACCGGTTCCAGAGCTGAGTATGGATTACTTAAACCCATAATGGAGGAAATAAGAAAAGGCGAGTTTGAACTAAAGCTGATTGTTACAGGTATGCATTTAAGTCCGCAATTCGGAATGACCATAGATGATATTTATAGAGATGGATTTAAGGCAGATATTAAAGTTGAGATGACGCCAAAGACCGATAGTCAGGAAGCTATGGCAGAATCAGTAGGTGTAGGTATTATCGGGCTTACTAAGGCATTGGGGAATATTAAGCCTGATTTGGTATTGATACTGGGTGATCGGGTTGAAGTTTTAGCCGGAGCAATTGCTTCATCTTATTCGAACATCCCTGTTGCGCATATCCATGGAGGCGATAGCGCAAAAGCAGGTTTGGATGAAAATACCAGGCATGCGATTACCAAAATATCTCATATTCATTTTCCGGCCAGCAAAATAAGCGCTGAAAGGATTCTCAGAATGGGAGAAGAAAATTGGCGCATTCATGTTATCGGGGCTCCGGGTTTGGATGATATTTCAGCGGGAAAGTTTACCTCTAAAGATGTTCTTATGAAGAAATATCAGTTGGATCAGGAAAGGCCGATTATTATGTTGGTGCAGCATCCGGTGACTACTCAGGTGGATCAGGCTTCTGCGCAAATTATAAATACTCTTGAGGCTGTTGTTAGTTTTGGATATCAGACTATAATTATCTACCCAAACTCGGATGCAGGAAGCAGGAATATTATCACTATAATTGAAGAGTATTTAAGGAAGTATTCTTTCCTGAAAGGCTACAAGAGTATTTCCCGGCCTGATTATCTGGGTTTGCTAAGTATTGTGAGTGTTTTAGTAGGTAATTCAAGCAGTGGGATAATTGAATCGTCTTCATTCCAGTTGCCTGTAGTTGATATCGGAATCAGACAGGAAGGTAGGGAGCAGTCCTTGAATATAATACATGCAGATCACGAGGCTTTGGCAATAGAAGAGAGCATTAGCAAGTCTTTGTCTGATAGAGCATTTTTAGAAAAAGTAAAACTTTGCAAAAATCCTTACTGGTATGGGGGAGCGGGGAAGAAGGTTGCGCGGGTCTTATCAGATCTTGAAATAAATGATAAACTTTTACAAAAGAAAATAACTTATTAATATGAATAAGAAAATTTTAGTGATAGCTCCTCATCCTGATGATGAGGTATTGGGATGCGGGGGAATAATAAAAAAATATTCTCAAAACGGCGATGAAGTATTCCTTGCGGTGTTGACCAAACCTTATGAACCTGACTGGACAAAAGATTATATTAAGGATAAGCTGATTCAGACAAAGAAGTCAAATATGACTCTGGGAATTAAAAAGACATATAGTTTAGGCTTTCCTACAGTAAAATTAGATACCATACCTCAAAAAAAGATCAACGATGAATTACATCAAGTGGTGGCTGAAGTGAAGCCGCAAATAGTTTTCATTCCTTTTTATGGTGATTTGAATAAAGATCATAGAATAACCTGTGAAAGTTCACTGGTTGCAACCCGGCCTTTGACAGGCTCCGCTATAAAGAAAATTCTTTGTTACGAAATATTGTCAGAGACTGAGTGGGGGATTGAGCCTTTTAAGCCCAATGTATATGTTGATATTAGTGATAATTTTATTATAAAGAAAAAGGCTATGGAGGAGTATAAAAGCGAGCTTAAGAAATTTCCCCATCCAAGATCTTTGGAAGCGCTTGAGGCGCTGGCAAAAAAAAGAGGGTCTGAGGCAGGTTTGACATATGCGGAAGCTTTTATGCTTATAAGGGAGATATTATAGCATGCAGGGTGCAGGTAAAATACGGGTTAACTTTCAAAATTGGGAAAAGCCTGTCTTTGATAAAAATGGTTTAACTAAGTGGCACTGGGTATGTCAATATAATGAAAATCTAATCCTGGGGGAATATACTGACGTAGGAGCGTTTACTTATATAAATGCAAGTTTTGGTGTAATCATAGAAGATCATGCGCAAATAGGTTCACATTGTAGTATCTATTCTCAATCCACAATTGATGATAAAAAAGGGAAAGTGATTATAAAAAAAGGAGCCAGAATCGGTACGCATTCTACAATTATGCCCGGTGTGACTGTTGGGGAAAACGCTGTAGTCGGGGCGTACAGCTTTATTAAGGATGATATCCCGGATAACTCCTTAGCGTATGGTATTCCTGCAAAGGTTGTAAAAAAGATATGAAAATCCAAATTGCCAAGCCTAATATTGATCAGGATGATATTGATGGTGTGATTGAAGTTTTAAAATCAGGCTGGCTTTCGCTCGGGCCCAAATATAAACAATTTGAGCAGGATTTTGCAAAATATGTCGGATCAAAATATGCCCTCGCCGTTTCAAACGGCACAACAGCCCTCCATTTGGGAGTAAAAAGTCTTAATTTAAAAGCGGGAGATGAGGTGATTACCTCGCCTTTTTCCTTTGTGTCATCTTCCAACTGTTTACTTTATGAGGGCGTGAAGCCTGTGTTCTCAGATATTGAGGAAACTACTTTTAATATTGATCCATTTCTTATTGAAAAGTCTATTACTAAAAAGACTAAAGCCATTTTACCTGTACATATATTCGGGCAGCCTGCGCAAACGGATGAAATTATGAAAATTGCCAAAGAATATAACTTAAAAGTTTTAGAGGATGCATGTGAGAGCCTGGGGGCAACATTTAAAGGTAAAATGGCAGGAACTGCGGGAGATATCGGCACTTTTGCTTTTTATCCTAATAAGCAAATGACAACAGGAGAGGGTGGGATGCTGGTAACTGATTCTGAAAAAATATATGATTTGTGCGACAGCATGAGGAATCAGGGGAGAAGTAAAAACGGCGATTGGTTAATACATGAAAGAGTTGGCTATAATTACCGGATGGATGAAATGAGTGCGTCGCTTGGGATAACACAACTAAAAAAAATAAACCTGATGATTGAGGAAAAAAGAAGGATTGTTGCCTTATATAATGAAGCGTTAAAAGATATAGAGGGTGTGGAAATTCCCAGGGTAGGCCCGGACAGAACGCATTCGTGGTTTGTTTATGTTATAAGAGTAAAGAAGGGAAAGAGAAATAAGTTAATGAATGAATTAGGGAAAGACGGGATTCAGACAAAGCCGTATTTGCCGGTGATACACCTTCAACCTTTTATGAGAAAAATGTTTAATTTTAAAGTTGGTGATTTTCCTGTTTCTGAGAATGTTTCCAGAGAGACACTTGCTTTGCCTTTGTATATCGGACTAGAAGCAAAAGATGTAGAATATATAGTTTGGAAGATAGAGGATGCATTAAATGGATGAATTTAAAAAGATGTTTAAAAATAAAAGAATCCTGGTAACCGGCGGGACCGGATCCATAGGCAGTGAAATAGTAAGACAGCTTTTAAAATATAAACCGAGACAAATCCGTATTTATTCAAGAGGGGAAAACAAGCAATATCTTTTGCAGCGGGAATTAGGAGAACATGAGAATAATTTAAAAATCCTGCGTTTTTTAATTGGGGATGTCAGGGATAAAGACAGGCTTAATAGAGCTTTTAACGGTATTGATATAGTTTTTCATGCAGCTGCTTTAAAACATGTCCCTTTTTGTGAGGATAACCCATTTGAAGCAACTAAAACTAATGTATACGGAACTCAAAATGTTTTGGATTTGGCGATAGATCATCACGTAGAAAAAGTTATTGCAGTATCTTCCGACAAGGCAGTTTATCCCAATACTTTTATGGGTATCAGCAAGCTGATGATGGAAAGACTGGTTGTTGCCGCCTCCAATTATTCCGGTGCACCGGAGATCAAATTTGCTGTTGTTCGTTTTGGAAACGTAATAAATTCAAGAGGTTCAGTGATACCGCTTTGGATAGATCAGATTAAAAAAGGTAAGCCTCTGACAGTAACAGATATAAGGATGGAAAGGTATTTTATGGGTATACAGGATGCTGTCCGTTTAGTATTTATGGTAGCTTCTGTCATGTTAGGGAATGAAATATTTGTTTTAAAGATGCCCAAATATAATATTCATGACTTAGCCAAAGAAGTTATAAAAAGGTTTGGAAAAGACAATAACCATCAAATAAAAGTTATAGGTATCAGAGAAAGAGAAAAGATAAATGAGAAGCTGTATACGGATGATGAGCAGGAATTAATGATTGATGTCGGACCGTTTAACATAATTTTGCCAACCCGGCAGTTGTATCGCAAGAGACAATCAAGCTATGAAGAGTTTAAAAATACCGTAAACTTAAATCCTTTAGAAATTTCAGATATTTTATCTTCGCTTGAAGATTTAAAGCCTTCCTAAATTCTCTACCATAGAAAGCACGTATTTTATAATTTTCCCTGCATTAATTCAATAAAAGCATCTGGTAGCTCCAGAGCTTATGTTATGATAATCATAAATTATGAGTAAGATAATTGTTACGGGAGGCGCAGGGTTTATCGGGTCGCATTTGGTTGATGAACTTGTTAATTTAGGCCATCAGGTTATTGTAATTGATGATTTTTCAACGGGAAATATAGAGAGGCTTAATAACAGTAAAAGCAAAATCAAAATATTGCGCCAAAGTTTAAATCAGGAAGCCGCTCTTCTAAAGAAAATACCGGCCATTTTGGAAGATACGGAATTTATTTTTCACTTAGCGGCGTTGCCCCGCATAGAAAGATCAATTGTTGATCCATTGGGAACTCACGATGCAAATGTAAACGGCACTTTGGTGGCCCTGGAGCTTTCCAAAAGATTGAAAGCGAAAAGATTTATTTTTGTTTCAAGCTCTTCCGTATATGGAAATCAGGAAAAACTTCCTTTAACAGAAGATCTTATTCCAAATCCGCAAAACCCCTATGCTTTGCATAAACTTTTAGGAGAGCATTACTGCAGGCTTTATGCACAGTTGTATAAAATGCCGGTTATTGTCTTCCGGTTATTTAATGTGTACGGACCTGGTATGTTTTCCAAAGGGTCGTATAAGTTAGTTTTCACCAAATGGCTGGAACAAATTGAAAGTAATATTCCTCTGACAATTTTTGGTTCAGGAAAACAGACAAGGGATTTTACTTATATTGCGGACTCTATTGATGGGTTAGTCAGAGGAATAAAACTTGATGATAAAAAAATCTTCGAAATTATTAATTTAGGTTACGGAAGACAAATAGAAGTTAATTATTTGGCAAAACTTTTTAATCACCCGACTCAGTATTTGCCGGAAAGAGGCTACGAAGAAAAATTTAAACAGGCGGATATACGTAAAGCTAAAAATATACTGGGCTGGGAACCAAAAATATCAATAGAAAAAGGTGTAAAGATGCTATTAAAGGATTATCTAAACCATTGATTTAACCATCCGCTGAACATAACCATCATCCAAATAAGTTTAGAGTTATCTTGTTTTCTCATCTTATGATTTTGCCAACACTCTGAAATCTTGCTTTTATCAAAATAATCAAAAATCCTTTTATTTTGTAAGTGTTCAGTTACAAGTTCTTCCAGATCGCCGGTTATCCATTTAGCAAGGGGAATACCAAATCCCTTTTTTGGTCTATTAAAAATTTCAGGCGGGAATTTATCTCTTAGAAGAGCCCTTAAAACTCTTTTGGTTTCAACTATATTCACGTGAGAATTTAGGCTATAAGCATTTTCTATGAGTTCATTATCCAAAAAAGGAACTCTTACTTCTAAGGAGTTATACATAGATGCTCTATCTACTTTTACCAGCAGATCATCTTTAAGGTAAGTTTCAAAATCCAAAAGCTGCATTTGTGTGGTTAATTTTTTTGTATTTGACTCGATTCTTTTTATAAGGTTTTTCAGAAAATCTGATTCAAAAGGTTCTGTTTCAGTACTAAATAACTTGTTATTTAATAACTTATGATTATAATTTTTTAAGGACATCCAAAGAAGATGTCTTTTAAACGGGGGATAATGCATTCCTTTAATAAACTCTTTCAAAATCTCAGTCTTTGGATAGTTTTTAGAAGATACAGGTAAAACATTAAGAAGGTTTAACAGGTGTTTAGCAGCAGTATTAGGAACTATTTTTTTAAGTTGTTCAGCGTATAAGTGTCCCTGATAAGTGGGATATCCTCCAAACAGTTCATCTCCCCCGTCTCCGCTTAAAACCACTTTTACAAATTTACTGGCCAAAGCGCAAACTTTATAGGTTGGGAGAAGTGAAGGGTCCGCCAGGGGTTCATCTAACTTTTTTGTAATATTTGGAAAAAGATTTAATACATCTTTGGAGTTAAAGGTTTCAAAATGATGTTTTGTGCCTAATTGTTTCGCAACAGCGTTTGCGTATAAGGACTCATCAAAACTTTTTTCTTCGAAATTTATTGAAAAAGTATTTATCCCCTTTTTAATATTTTTTGTTAAATAATAGGCAACCAGACTGGAATCAATCCCCCCGCTTAAAAGAATCCCTATTGGTACATCAGAGATTGAATGGGTCATGACAGCTTTCTCCAGTAAAGAGTCTATATTTTTACCTATATGAATTTTATCTGATTTCAATTCGTAATAGGTGTTTAGTTGCTTTCCTTTTTTGGAAAATATTAAATTTTGCCCAGGTAGCAATTTATGAATATTTTCAAATATTGTTGATTCTCCGAAAATATAGCCCAGTGAAGAATAAGTTTTTAAAGCTTGAAGATTTATGATTTTTTTCACTTGAGGATGAATTAAAATTGTTTTTAATTCAGAGCCGAAAAGTAAAAGATTGCCTTTTTGTAAGTAGTAAAGAGGTTTGATGCCTGAAGGATCTCTTGAGATAAAAATTAAATTTTTCTTTTTATCCCAAATTGCAAAAGCAAACATACCTTTTAAATATTTGGGCATCTCAAAACCGTAAGCTTTGTAAGCATGTATTAATACTTCAGTATCGGATTTGGTTTTAAATTTATGACCTTTTTCCTTAAGAGACTGTTTAAGTTCCAAAAAATTGTAAATTTCTCCGTTAAAAACAACAGTTATTGTTTTGTCGCTGTTTTGCATTGGCTGATTTCCTGTTTTTAGATCAATAATGCTAAGTCTTTGAATGCCTAAAGCAACATTTTCT
The DNA here is from genome assembly GCA_001776935.1 of Candidatus Daviesbacteria bacterium RIFCSPLOWO2_01_FULL_39_23. GTDB lineage: Bacteria > Patescibacteriota > Microgenomatia > Daviesbacterales > UBA10151 > UBA10151. Next base: position 182,114 of record MFDN01000001.1, read on the forward strand.
TCAATATAGATACCTGTTTGATCAGGTCCCCGATAGGCAATTTCCTGAAGCATTTTTGCAACAAGATGTTTTTGAGGCTGATGATTGTAGTCTACATATCCTGCTATGCCGCACATATTTAGAAGTTATTAACTTTCTTTATCTCATAAATAGTTTTATTACGTGTTTCAAAGTAAGTTCTGATCAGAAGTTCCGCAATAAGCCCCATTAACAGAAACTGGATTCCCAAAAGCATCAAAAAACTGGCAATCAGAAATAGGGGATTTCTGTGGACATACACTCCCTGAACGAATTTGTCGTAGCCTACGACGGCGAGGAGTATAACTCCTAAAATATTACTAAGTATTCCAATTGTGCCAAAGACATAGGCTGGCTTTGTACCGTATGAATTTAAGAATTTTACAGTAATGACATCTATTATCAGCTTAATTATTCTTGAATAACCGTATTTTGACTTTCCTGCTAAACGATTCCGGTGATTTACAACAATTTCTAAAGTTTTTGCTCCCCTCCAGTATAAAATCAGGGGGAGAATGCGGTGAGATTCGCCGTATAGCCTTAATCCGCTCAGTGCATCCTTTCTGATTAATTTCAAAGAGCAGCCAAGATCGTGAAAGGGAATATTAAATATTTTTTGTATCAGGTAGTTTGCGGATTTCGAGAGAAAACTTCTTAATAAATTATCTCTTCTTTCTTTGCGCCATCCTATGACAATATCGAAACCATCGTTTATTTTTTGAAGCATTAATAGTATGTCATTCGGGTCGTTTTGCAGGTCTGCATCTATAAGACAGATGAATTCTCCTTTTGCCTGATCAATTCCGGCGCTGGTGGCAGCTGTTTGTCCAAAATTCCTTCGTAAGGAAACAAGCCTTGTTAATATTTTCTCGTTTGCCTTGTTAACAATACCTGCCAAGACATTTTCTGATTGATCTAAGCTGCCATCGTTAACATAGATTACTTCACAATTTAATTTTGTTTGAGCAAGAGTAGACAATAGCTCCTGATGCAGCTTAGGAAGATTGTCTTTTTCGTTATAAAACGGAACGATGATAGATAAGTCTACATTTTTCATTTTGAAGATAATTTACAGAATAGGGTTCTGATGCAGTTTAACATATAATTCATTTAATGTTAAAGATATTTAAATTTTTCTTAAAGTAGATAATCGGCAATTGCTCAGCTATACTTAGTACTACTTAAGATGATTAATTCTGAAAAGTTAAAAGAAAAAGTTATTAAAGGAAGTTCAACAGTATTAATACTGGCTTTTTTGGGGTCTGTTTGTGCGTATTTGATCAGAATTTTACTTTCCCACAGTTTGACGATAGAAAATTACGGATTATTTTATGCTACTTTCGGTCTTTTCAGCATGGCCACAGTTTATGCAGATTTGGGTTTTGGATATTCGGTAGTTTATCTTCTGCCAAAATTTATAAAGTCAAAAAAATACTCTAAAGCCTGGAATATCTTTATATATGGTCAGTTAATTTCTCTTACTATGTCTTTATTTATTTCAATTGTTTTAATTATTTTTGCACCGATGCTGGCAAAATACTATTTTAAAGTAGCAGGGTCCGAAATTCTGATTTATATTTTTTGCGCATACTTGGTTACTTTTACCGCTATCAACAGCCTGATTCAAATCTTTAGCGGGATGCAAAAAGAAAAATACTATTCTTCAATTACTACCGCCAGATGGCTTTTTAGTTTAGTTTTTTCTGTCGTTTTTTTGGCGTTCGGATTTTCTAACATTATTTTCTTCGCTGTAGCCTGGGTTTTAGGACACGCATTAACAGTAATCCTTTTCCTTTTTCTATTATTTAAAAAACATACATTTTTAACCGGTAATAAAATTACCTGGGAGAGCAAAGTTTTTAGACAGATGTCATTGTTGGCAATTCCGGCGCTTATGGAGACTTTTGTATTTTCTTTGGCAGTAACGACTGATACATTTCTCTTAACATTTATTAGAGGGGTAAGAGAAGTAGGTTTCTATAATGTTATTTATCCTTTGGCGTCAATTCCGATCGTATTATTTAATCCGGTTAATGCTCTTTTACTGCCACTGGTTTCGCATTTGATGGAGGGAGAAAAGGGGAAGATGTCATACTTAATCTATAAAATTTTAGAAATAGTTCCCTTTGTAGGATTGTACTTTGTTTTATTTATCATTATGTTTCCCTCATCCATCATTAGCTTAATGTTTGGGCAAAAATGGTTAGGGTCGGTAGAGATGCCTTTAATTATCCTCTCTTTGGGATCCATATTAGTGCTTATGTCAGGTATATTGGGGGCAATAACATTGGGTACGGGAAAAGTTAAGGAGAAGCTAAAAGTTGCTGCAATAACATCAATAGTAAGTATTGCTCTTAATGTATTTTTAATTTGGCATTATGGTGTGATGGGAGCTGTTATCACAACCAGCGTGATTAATTTAATGCTAAATATTCTATTTTTAAGGATTATTGGAAAAGCTGTAGTATTTCAAATACCATACCGGTTATATTTGAAACTTTTAGTTTTTTCAATTGCTTGTTATATTTTTATACAATTATTAGGAGTTAATCCCCAAAGCTGGGTTGAATTTATCATTATAGGAATGATTTATACTCTGGTTTTTGTTTCCTTTGGACTTTTTCTTAAGGTTTATGACAAAAAATTAATTTATATGATTTTGCCCGGAAGAATGGCTAACAATGCAAATATAAAATGATAAGTTGATTGTTAAGGATTTAGTTATAATTTTCAGCAGAAAACTCTGTTTTCTTAAAGTTAAAAACCAAAAAGGTAATAATTATTTTTCAGTTGGAGAATTTCCTGATTATACCACTGCTTCTTTTTCATCTTTTTTCGGAAATCTGCAAAATATTTACGGTTATCTACTTTCCCAAAAAAAGCTTGATAACTAATGAGATGCGAATCCACTTTATCAATAAGCGGATATATTTTTTTTCTAATAGGTAGAGGCGATTCGCTTAATGACCAGGTCGCGATAAATAATTTTTTTCCTTTCTTAGGGATAATTTTTTTAACTTCATTAAGATTACTTTTGCAAAGTATTTTTGCTTTTTTTGACATATTGCTTGGATTAACATCAAGTCCATTCATTTTCAAAAAAAAGGCTTGAAGAGTCGAAAAAACCGGCAGATCGAATATAATATAATTTCCTTTAAACCCAAGGTTATGGATGAGTTGACACATGCTTCCGTACCCACCGCCAAATTCAAAAATAGAATCAAAATCTTCTATCCTCTGGCCGCTGATTTTTTCAAACCTGGCAATATGGTAAGCTTGATGTATTAAATTTCCGCTGCTGCCCGGATACAGTATATATGGTTCTGTTGGAACATAGTTGCTTTCTAATATTGTTTTTTTCCATTTATTCCAATTATTTATTCTAAGGTATAGGAATTCTTTTATGGTAAACAGGGCATTACCGATAAACATAGTTTTTCTAATAACATTCCATTGCAAAAAGTTTTTAGGATTCTCTGAAAGTATCTGTTTTTTTAGCATTAAAATATTTCCTAACCACTGATTATCAGTTAGCTTATTTTTTTTAGGAATAAAAATTGCCTTAGTATTTTTTCTTAATTCTTCTATCAGGAATTTCTCATCAGGATTATTTTTCATCCGTAGATTATTGAAAGGGATTAAGCTCTTGCGGAAGAATAAATCAATATATTGGAATATAGACATTTTACAGCGTCTTAAAAGGCAGAAAAAATTATATTAATTTTTCAGGTTAAAGACAATGGGCAACAAGAGGGAATTTGTGGTAATCTGAAGGAGTTGAATTATAGCTTTAATTAAAGAGAGATTAGGGGAATAAATGATCGCCTTCGCCCCGAATATATTTCTTTTGACGGTCGAAAACAAAAAAAGGAATATTTCCTAAATAAGCAGCTAGAGAGCCAAAGGTGCTGTTTGAACCAATAATTTCATTACACATGGATAAAGTGAGCAGGTCTTCTATCATAGAGCCAATGCCCAGTTTGATGTTTAAGCCTTTAAAAGGGTGTAAGCTTAACGGGCCATCTGAACAAATTACAAAGACCGTCTTTTTTGGATCTTTATGCCTTTTCTCTAAATAAGCCCTCAAGATGTTTGCGACTTCTTCTTCGTTAAAATACCAGGTACCGTTCATGAAATCTTTACTTTTATAATCACCCTGACGGATATGAACCCCGATAAGATTATTTTTTCCGCCTATCTGTTTTATGAAATTTTCTGTTTTTTTTACAATCGCTTCTTTAGGTTGAAAAGCTTTGATAAGTTGTTTTCTGTACTTTTTAAGACCAACAGGGTTTCTAAAAGCCCAGCCATCCAAGTAAACTCTATTTTTTTCAAGCTCGATTTGTTTAAGGATATGGTTATGATTCCGATTTTTATCGGGAGAAGGCGGTAAAAAAAATATATTTTTTGGATCATCTTTTACAATTAACCCATTTTGAAAAAAAGTTATAGCATGGGTGAAAAAACGATAAAGAATATAAAATGTAGCATGTGATTTATAAAATTTAAATTTACTCAAAGAACTAAACAATTTTGAGAAAAAACCAGGAGCAGAAAAATTGAAGTGTTTATTATATGCATAAAAAGAAGGATTTATGCACATGTAATTTTTTTCCAGGCAATAGGCGTAAACACTGGTAAAAAGCAGAAGTTGATTGCCCAGCTGGCCGCCATTATGACGGAGGATAATGATTTGTTTGTTTTGGTTATATCGGGACATATGGTCTTTAATCTGATAATTAACTAGATTATATCGTACTTGTTACCATTTAAGAAGTAAGGTTGCAACGTTTATTTATTGCAAGGTTTTAGGTTATAATCGTTTTGTGATTATTTATAGATATCTTATATTTCTTTTGTATGTATTAAATCACCCTTTCGCTAAAGGTCACAAATTAAGACTTTTTACAAAAATGATTTGGTGGAAGATTAACAGAAGGTTTTTTAAATTACCCTGTATCGTGGAGTTGGTACACAATATTAAGATAATCTGCTATCCGAACGATTCTCTTTATAGTACCTTGATTGTTTATTTAATACTTCCTGAATATGGAGAAATGAAGTTTCTATTGGAAATTTTAAATAAGGATGACAATTTTATAGATATTGGAGCTAATATGGGCATTTATTCTTTATTGGCATCCTCAAAAATCGAGAAGGGAAGAATTTTTTCATTCGAGCCTTCTCCCAAGATTCTACCTCAGCTCTATGAAAATATTGCCTTAAATAATAAAAAAAATTGCATTAGAGTAATAGAAAAAGCAGTATCCGGAAAAGAGGGATACATTAATTTTGATGTGAGTGATAGTCCGGATTATAACCATATTGTTTATCCGAAAGAAGCTGAAGTTTCTTTCGCAGGTGATTCGGTCTTGCGTGTAGGAACTATTACTTTGGATAAATTTATTTCCGGCAAAAACATTAAAAATATTAAGCTGATAAAAATAGATGTTGAAGGGGCGGAACTCCTGGTTTTAAAAGGCTTACAGAAAACGCTTGAGGAGAAAAAGGTTGCTGCCTTAATTGTTGAGATAAGCAAATGGACAATTAGCCGGTTTGGCACGACAGTTGAAGAGATAGTTTATTTTCTTCGTAAATACGGGTTTGATATCTATATGTTCGATAAGAATTTTAATCTAATTGAATTGTCATCAGGCAAAAACCAAGGTTGGAATATAATTGCCATACATAAGAGCAGGAATGATATTATTAAAAGGTTTAATAGGAATACTAAATGAAAAAACTGTTTTTATGCTACTTTGTTTTTCTGTTTAGCCTGCTATCGATTTTCTCAGCGGGAGTCATTGATTCAATTGATGGGTTTCAATATCTAGTAGTTGCCAGAAGCATCTATTACAAAGGCGCACCGACTGCCCCTCCGTATGAATATTCTGAAAGGAAAAATATTCATATGTCAGTAGTAACAGGTAAGGACGGTAAAACTTACAGTTTAACTGGTCTGGGTTTTTCTCTGGCTTATCTTCCGGCAGTAGCTATAACAGATATTGTTTACAAAATTTACGGCATTGATCCATCCGTGCATTTCCCTTTAGAAAATGACTGGCTAATATTTTTAACGGCTGGTTTTACCAATGCATTTTTCGGAGCTCTCTTAGGAATAATTTTATTTGCATATTTCTTGACATTGGGACTTAGTAAAAAACAGGCAATTTTGATGAGTATTATCTCAATAATTGCCACTAATTTATTTGTATATACCAAACATTCAATGGCTCATATGATGTTTGTTGCATTTTTAATGTTGTCTTTTTTATTGATCAAGTTTTATTCAATCAAAGGGAAGTGGTGGCTGATGTCTGCTTCGGGCTTATCTTTCGGTATACTTATGATTACTTATAACCCTACTTTTATTCTTGCAATTCCGCCATTGTTTTTATATTACATATTGCTGATTAAGCATCACTGGAATAAAGAATCTTTAAATTTGATACTTAAGGACATCTCGGTATTTTTTATCGGTTTATTTCCTTTTATATTAATATATAACTGGTTTGAAAGTTTAAGAACAGTTCAGCAAACTACAAATTTAGCTTTAATAGGTACAAGATATTTAGTTTATAAAGTGCCGTTGTCGGTTTTTTTTGAGGGAATTTATGGTCAATTATTAAGTCCCGGCAGAAGTATATTCATTTATTCTCCTGTACTGTTAATGATTATATTTTTCTGGCATAAGATACGAAAAAATGTTTATCCTGAGCTTTTCGCTTTTACTTTTTATTCTATAATTCTGGTAGCTTTTTATTCAAAAGCCTACACAATTGGAAGCCCTGATCAGGGAATTGCCGCCCTGTGGCACGGGGAGTCGAGTTGGGGACCCAGATACCTGACTCCTGTGATACCTTTGGGCTTATTAGTAATAGCAGGTACATATAGATTTTTCTCAAAAAAAGTTAGATATTTTATATTCTATCCTTTAGTAGTAATTGGGATTTTTATAGAAATACTTGGAATATTAATGCCTTATCAGACTAAGTATTTTAATTTACAACGCAAATTTTACGTTAATAGTACCGAATACGGAGCTGCTCTTTATAGTGATCTTCTGCCCCGATACACCCCGATTCTTAATATGTCAAAAAATGTAGTAAATCTAGCCAAAAATTTTCCTAACACTTATGATCACGGAAAACATAATGTTAAATTTTATGATGGTATAGATTTTCCTTTTAACGTTGGACAGGAAAGATGGAGAGCAATCGAGGGCAAAGGATATATTTCCTTTGATAACAACCAAAACGACTTTGTAGAGGAGTTAAGCTTTGGACTTATTAATCATCCTATAGCCGAATCCTCATCATCTGCAAAACTGCAATTTGTATTAAACGATGTGAATCTTCTTGAAACTCCTCTTGAGTTGGGCATAACCGAGAGAAAAATAATTAAAATACCCCTTAGGAAAAATTTGGTGCAGCCAGAAGATAACAAGTTGGAAATTATAGTTAACTATGAAGACCCTGAGGTGCTTACTAAAACAAAACAGATTTTAGGGTTGCAATCTTTTGATATTAACAGTCAGAGACAAAATCTGGAAAGTATTGATGTTCCTTATGTATCAGCACTCGGGCCTAAAATTGCCGGTGTGACCTATCAAAATTGGGGTGGAACAAACACAGATCCCTGGAAAGCCTGGGATATTCATACTCAGGTGTTTGAAAGATTGCCGGATTTTTGGTGGATAAGAAACTTATATTATTGGGATATACCAAAGGTGTGGATTGTGATTCCATTTATTTTAAATCTGGCTATATTTATCCTTGCCGCAATTAAATTGAAAAAGGAGGTAAGTCGTTGATAAAAGTTCTAAAAGACTATACAATGAATCTATAAAATATGATGAGAAGATCCGTTGGGGAAAAAATAGTATATGTGGGAATGTCAGCGGATTTTATACATCATGGGCATATAAATATTATCTCGACAGCAAGAAAACTGGGAAAAGTGGTTGTCGGGCTTTTAACCGATGAGGCGATCGCAAGCTATAAAAGAGTTCCCATTCTGACTTTTGAGCAAAGAAAACAGATTATTGAGAATTTAGCCGGTGTTGATAAGGTTATTCCACAAAAAACCCTTGATTATGTCGAGAATCTGAAGAAAGTGAAACCTGATTTTGTAGTCCACGGAGATGATTGGAAAACAGGAGTGCAGCGGGAAACAAGAGAAAGAGTAATAAGAGTTTTAAAGGAATGGGGAGGTAAATTGGTTGAGCCACGTTATACTTCAGGAATTTCTTCTACACAGCTTATTAATAGTTCAATTAGAGAAGGGGTTAGTCCATCTTATCGGATAAGAGAATTCCGTAGAATGCTCGAACTTAAGCCAATTGTCAGAATCATGGAAGCGCATAACGGATTAACTGGGCTTATAATAGAAAAGACTAATGTTCAAAGAAGAGGACGGCTGGTGACATTTGACGGTATGTGGGAGAGCAGCTTAACGGATTCTGCTTCAAAAGGAAAACCAGATACATCAGCTGTTGATGTAACGTCCAGACTGCAGACAATAGAACAGATTTTAGAAGTAACGACAAAACCGCTTGTGGTGGATGGAGATAACGGAGGGGTGCCGGAGCACTTTGTTTTTACAGTTAAATCATTAGAGAGGCTGGGGGTATCAGCTGTTGTTATTGAAGATAAAATTGGGATTAAAAGAAATTCCCTTTTTGGAACTGATGTTGACCAGACCCAGGATTCAATAGAGGCTTTTTGTGAAAAAATTAACAGAGGTAAAAAAGCACAGGTCGAAACTGATTTTATGATTATAGCCCGTATTGAAAGTCTGATTTTAAAACAGGGGATAGCTGATGCTTTAAAAAGAGCGAAGAATTACATTAAAGCTGGAGCTGATGGGATATTAATACACAGCAAAGAAAAAACGCCGGATGAAATTTTTGAATTCTGCAAGGAATATCAGAAATTTGAGTATAAGGTGCCTCTTACTGTAGTTCCCTCAACATTCAGCAGTGTGAGAGAAGAGGAGTTTGAAAAAGCAGGTGTGAGGATGGTAATTTATGCAAATCAGCTTTTACGGAGTGCATATCCTGCCATGCAAAATACTGCAGAGCTGATATTAAAGAATGGGCGTGCTCAGGAGGCGGATGAGTTGTGCTTGCCGATAGGGGAGGTTATAAAACTAATCCCTGATTCTCAATGATTAATTCCGAAGAATTTACCACTTGCTTAATTAAACATAATTTAGGACTTGTTATTGAGGTTCCTTGTTCTTACCTGAAAGATATTCTTAATTACCTGAATCAAACAAAAAGGCTTGAAGTTATTAATCCGGTAAATGAGGCGCTGGTAATGGGAATTGCTTCCGGATATTATTTATCAACGGGAAAAATTCCCATTGTGGCCTTACAGAACTCAGGATTTATGAATACCCTGAATGCTTTAACATCTTTAAATCAGCTGTATCAGATCCCTGTTTTTTACCTGATTACCTGGAGAGGGGAGCTGGGCCACGATGCGCCCGAACACGACATTACAGGGCTAAAAATGGAAGAATACTTAAAAACTTTTGACCTGCCTTATGAAATTGTCAGTGAGTCAAAATATCAAAACCAAATTAGTAAACTTGCAGATATAGCAATAAAAACTAAAAAACCGGTTGCTTTAGTTATTAGAAAAGGTTCATTTGAAGCTTTCCCTTCTCTTTTAAAACCAGAGGAAAATTACTTTTCCAGATATGAAGCTATAAAACTGATTAAAGAAAGCTCGGGCGGGGCGCTTTGCATCTCATCTACAGGTTTTCCTTCAAGGGACTCATTTTCAGTTTTAGATTCACCGGATTTTTATATGGTTGGTTCGATGGGGCATACATTTTCTATTGCACTGGGGATAGCTCCTAATACAAAAAAGAAAATAGTTGTGTTGGATGGTGAGGGATCGTCATTGATGCATCTGGGGGGTCTTGCTTCTTTTAATCCCGATAGGATTAAAAACATTAATTACTTTATCTTAGATAATGAAGGGTACGAGAGTACAGGGGGCCAACCAACGGTTTCGCCTAATGTTAATTTTAAATTGCTTGCAAAATCGTTTAACTTTAAAAACATTTATGAGGTTTCAAAAGAAGCTGGATTAAAAGAGGTATTAAGGAAGTTAAAGACAGCAAAAGAATCATCATTTATCCACGTAAAGATAGTAAACAGTAGTCAGAAAGTATCCGAGAAAAGGGTTTCTGATAAATACACCTGTCCTCAAATTAAAGAGAGGTTTATGGAGAACTTCAAACGTGTTAAAAATCATTAACCCCCAAAGAAAATCAAGTTACCAATTACCCACAAAAGTTTATTTTGGAAGAGGAGCTATCGATCTGTTCCCTGAAATAATTCAAGAAAGAAAATTTAAAAAATTACTTTTGGTGGCAGGGGAACATTTTAAAAAATCAAATAAATTCAATGAAATTGTGCGGAAAATTAAAGATGTGAAAATTTATGAAAATGTAGTAAAAAGATGTGATTTTATAAATATTAATAAGCTTATCAAATTTTGCAGAGAGGATTCGTTTGATGCAATTGCAGCTATTGGAGGAGGAACGGTGTTGGATGCTGTAAAATGTGCTTCGGCCGTATCCGTCGATGGCTGTTTGGTAGAAGATTATTTGATTTCCAAGAAAAAAGAAGTTTCCAGGAAGGGTTTATCTTTTTTAGCAATTCCTACTACTGCCGGTACGGGCAGCGAGGTAACGCCATGGGCAACTGTTTGGGATAAAGGCAAGAAGTATTCTCTGGATTCGAAATATATTTTTCCCGAGGTAGCAATAGTTGACCCTGCTTTAACAGATTCGCTTTCAAAAAACCTTACGTCTGAACCTGGGATAGATGCTCTGTGTCAGGCGATCGAAGCTTATTGGAACATCCACAACAATGCTATCTCGGATAAATACGCCTTAGAATCTATCAAAATAATTTTAATGAATCTGGAGCAGGCTGTTAATAACCCTGAGCCCAAAGTAAGAGATGCAATGGCTTGGGGCTCGCTTTTAGCAGGATTAGCTTTTTCTAATACAAGGACAACAATATGTCACGCTGTTTCTTATCCGATGACTGCTCATTGGAGTATTCCTCACGGACAAGCGACTTCAATTACTTTGCCGTTGTTTATTAAATATGTATTTCCCGTATTGTCAAAGGGAAAGCTGTCTAAAATTTTAAGCGCGATGAAGGTAAAAAATATTATAGAAGCATCACAAATAATAAATGACCTTATGATTGGAATTGGATTAAAAACAAAATTTTCCGATTTGGGTATTACAAAAAAAGATGTAGATTTAATAGTTGAGGAAGGGTTCGATCCAAGCCGGTCAAAAAATACTCCAAAAGTTCCTTCCCCCTTGGAGCTAGAAGAAATGCTTTATAGTATTTTATAAATCTGTTTGCTAGAATGATGTCTGGTATGAAGCCTAATATGTGGAAAGAGACTTGCTTATTCTGTAAGGAAATAGTGCATCTATTTTTATATTGGATTGCCCATAGGATGCCTCTCAGTAATAGGATTTGGATTTTCGGATCCTGGTTTGGTGAAACTTATAATGACAACAGCAAATATATATTTGAATACGTCAACGCAAATCTTCCAGATATTACCGCTGTATGGCTAAGCAGAAAAAAAGACATTGTTTTAAACGTGAGAAGGAGAGGATATAAGGCTTATTGTTTTTACAGCTTATCGGGAATTTGGTATGCCTTGCGGGCAGGTGTGGCAATATTTTGTGTTGGCTACACTGCAGATTTGCCGGGATTTTGCATATCAAATTCCAAAAAGTTAATTCAGTTATGGCATGGGATTGGTACAAAGAAAATAGGTGTAATGAATACAAAGCAAAAAGACACCAATAAAAAAATATATCCTTATATCCAAAATCCTTATCTAACGAAAATAATTCTACGCTTATCAAAAATATTATTTAACTCAACTGCAACCAAGATAAACCATTTAGTTTATAAATTAGAACTTTTTCAAAACTACACCTTTTTCCCTACGCTGTCTCCGAGTACTAAAAAAATGGCAGTTGAATCATTTAATCTTCCGAATGAGAAGGTTATTATTACCGGGTCACCGAGGAACGACGGTCTTTTTGGCAATAAATTTATAATCACCGGCAAAATTTCTAAAATCATCGAGGATGTCCACAATAGCAATGGTTTTATTGGTTTTTATATGCCTACTCATAGACAAGAAGGCGGTGAGGAGATGCTGAAGGTAATTAATGATAATTTAAGATCATGTCAAAAAATGCTTGAAGAGAAAAATATTTATCTGTTTGTAAAATTGCATCAATTTCATCAATCTGAATCAAGCTCTGAGCATTTTAAAAACATAATCTATGTCAGTAGTCAGGATTTAAATGATGACATATATCCATTCTTACCAAAGACTGATTTTTTGATAACTGATTATTCAACCATTTATATTGATTATCTTTTAGTCAACAAGCCGGTTGTTTTTCTAAATTACGATCTTGAGAGATACACAGCTTTAGACAGAGAACTTTTTTTTCCTTATGAAGAGGTAACCCCCGGACCAAAAGTGTCTTCTTGGGAGCAGCTTATTCCAACACTGAGTAAACAACTTAAAAAAGATAACTATAAAAAGCAACGCCAAAAAATGAAAGAATTTTTTCATACATACCCTGATGGTAACAGTAGTAGGCGTATTGCAGAGAAGATTTACAATTCGTTTATAACCGCTTCGCCAAAACCACGTACTCTTAGTGCGTGGATGAAGGCCCGCTTCGCAAGCGAAGCGAGGCGAGCGAAGTAAGGTTACAGTCTTCCGCGGCATTTGGTGACGAAGCGGTCGTAAACTTTGACAGAAAACCGTGGCTTAAAAGCCGCGGAGGTTTATAGTAATTAATTAGGCAGATTTAATTTATGAAAACAAATTATATCACCATCAGGTAAACCTTGAGAATATTTTTTTATTTCAATTAGGTCTAACTTCTTATTCTTTACTTTTAAATACTGTTTATAACCTAATTTTTGCATAAACATAAATGCTTTTTGAAGGTTTTTAAAGTTACCAAACCTTTCTAAGACAGGAGAATGTTCATAAAAAACTATCGGTCGGCTTTTCTTAATAGTTTCCCTGCCTCCTTTTAGGACCTTTAAGTCAGCTCCTTCCGCATCAATCTTGATAAATTCTATTTTTTTAATTTTATTTTCTTTTACATACCTATCAATGGTGGAAGCGTTAACAATCTTCTCACTTATTTTATAGGTAAGGTTTGCTACTATTGTTGACAGGCCGTCATTACGAAGTCCATTGTCTTGCACGGCACGATTTATATTAAGTGTTACCTTTTCGGTTGCTGGATTATCCTGTAAAGCCATTTCCTCCACGATAATATTGCTGAAACTATTTAGTTTGATATTTTTTTTCAGTTGGCTTACAACTTTTTCGTCAGGATCAAAGGAATAAACTTTTCCCAGGGGAACACATTTTTTTGCAAATGGTAAACTAAGTAAACCTGCATTTGCGCCAACATCAAAAATTACCGAATCTTTATTTATTAATCCTTTAAGTTTTGTGCATAACCAACCGTTAAATATTCCGTTTTTAACAATTGCATTATCCAAAACAGAATTTGGCCGAATCCAATATTTAATATTATATAAACCAGTAAAGACATATGGGGGTTTATGGTCATAAACCTTTGCTAATTTAACTTTTTTACCCTCACCAGATTCTTTTAGAATTTTGATCAATTTTTTTTCATCAATGCCATTGGGTTTTATTATGCTTCTCATCATTTTTAAATAATGATTGAGGCCAACTTCGTCAGGTTCTCTTTCTAAAGCCGTTAAGTAGCATCTGCGGATTATCTCTTTATTTTTTTTAGTAAAACCAAAGATTTTGAACATGAAGGAAAGTTAATAAATAGCAATAAATGACTGATAATAAACAATTATATTGTAATTCTTTAATCTATGAAAATCAACTTTTATAGCCGCAAAAAATTATTCGAGGTCTTGTAATAGTTATAAGTGAAATATATACTTTTGATAATGTTTCTAACTGATTTCCTGCTTTTTATTGTCTTTCAATTGTTGATTGTTTATCCGTTGGGCAAGACTATCTTAAATTTTATGGGAATGAAGTTTTGGTTAATTCCCAGCCTTGTTTTTGGGGTAAATATTGGTATTGTTGTTTTAACAATAGCTGCTTTAATTTTAGGCTATACAAATAATTATTATTTACTGCCATTAATAGCTGTAATCTCCTTAATCCTATTTTTTCTTCAAATAAGAAATATAAAATTTTCAAAGTTTAATATAAGGGGAATCCTAAAATTGCCGGATTTAGTTGTTATATCAACAATCCTGTTATGTGTTTTAATACAGTCATTCATAGTGTTTCCTAATGGGGTGAGTACTGGTGGAATCTTACGGGTTAAAAATGTTTTTACAGAGGATGGTATGTGGCATATTGCAATAATAAATAACCTTAAAAAATCTATTCCTCCCTCAAACCCTATTTTTGCAGGGGAAAAATTAACAAATTATAACTATTTTTCAGATATCTATATTGCTGTAATACAAAAATTTACACATATCAAGACTCTAACTTTGTATTTCAAATTAATAGGCCCTTTCTTGGCCCTTCTTTGTGCCGTGTCACTTTATTTTATTTTGAAGGTGCTTACAGGGAATCAAATAATAGCCGGAATGGGAGTTTTACTGATTACATTGGCCAGTACATATTACTATATATTTGGAATTTTTAAGCCCGGTTTGAATATTAACCCAAGTACTTTTTTTGGGAATGATTATGTCAGCAGGATGGTGAATTACCAACTATCGTTCTCGTATTTAATTATTACAAGTTTTTTGTACCTTTTGCTTCACAGAAAAGATTCGTTTAGATTTATCATAATTGCATCGTTTCTTATTAGTAGCGGGATTGGTTTTAAGTCGTACGGGACAATCCTTATTATTCCGGCTTTATATATAGTCGGGTTTTATAATATATTCAGAAAAAAATTTGACTTAATTAAGATTGCGTTTTTAAGCAGTATTTTTATAGCAGTTTTAGTTTATCTATTTTTAGGGAGCGGTCAGGCTATAAAAACTGTATTCACCTTTGACCCGTTTTGGTTGATAGGGAATATATTCACTGACCCATTAAGATTCAGTTCTGCTGGCTGGGCAGCAAGCAGGAGTTACTATTTAGATAGTAACAATTATCCAGGTATTGCGTACCTTTACTTTAAAGGTTTAGTAATTTTTCTTTTTACTCAGTTCGGATTAAAAATTTTGGGGTTTTTATATATCTTGAAGATTAAAGAGAATAAGGAGAGAGATGTAATATTATTAATATCCATTATCGCATTAACCGGTATTATTATGCCGCTTATTTTTACTCAAGGGGGGGTAAAGTGGAATACGATACAATTTATCTGGTATTCAAGCTTTGGTTTAGGGATACTTTCAGTCTTATTGATTTCAGGTTTTCAAAAGAAAATAGGATTAAAGCTAATTTTGATTATACTGTTGTCTGTATGGGTTTCTTATCTACCGGGGGTATTACACTATAGTAAATTTTATTTATCAGATGCAGGTAACTTAACAACATATAATTTTCAAGGTACGCAGGAATCTTATAAAGCTGCAAGGTTTTTATCTGGTCAGCCTGATGGCGTATTACTCTTAGACTCAAAATACTCACAAACCCCTTTTATTATGGCAATTTCGGAAAAGAATGCTTACTTTGCCGATGAAAGCATATTATCAAATCTGTTTTTGGATTGGTATACCAGGGACCAAAGAACGAAACTTTTTTTTGATAATTTTACAAGCAGCGAGTATAAGGAAAAATTCCTGAAAGAAAACAATATTTCTTATGTCTTTACAGCTAAGGATACTTTAAGGCCAGCAAGATATTTGGATAATATTTTCAATAATGATGAAGTATGGATATACAGAACAAAGTTTTAAATAAGATAATTATTGATTTTTTCTAGTATCCTGACTATTCTAAGCCCATGAGTGCCGTCGTTTAAGGCGGGTTTTTTAGATAAGACTGCCTGAACAAATGAATCAATAACTTTGTATAGTGGTTCTGATGGTTCAATTTTAGGAGTTAATACTTTACCGGATTTATATTTTAACAGGTTAATATCGACTTTGTTTATTTCTATACTTGAATGGAATATTTGCAGCTGATTTTTCAAATTATTATCATCCCAAAGGAGCATTTTTTTACTTCCGGCTATTGTTATATTGCGGATTTTTACTGGAGAAAGCCAGCTTAAATATATATTTGCGACAAAGCCACTTTTATATCTTAGAATGACGGTTCCGCTTTCTGTATATTTTGGTTTATGAAATATATGCGATGAACCTGTAACGAAAAACTCCTCAGGCTGTTCTTTATTTAATAAATAATCAAGTATCGAGAGCTCGTGGGGAGCAAGATCCATAAATACGTTTGTTGATTTGTCTATTTTTCCTAAGTTTGCCCTTATAGAGTGATAATAATAAAGTTTCCCAAGAAGGTTGCCATTAATCAAGGATTTAATTTTCTCAAGAGGTTTTGAGAAAATATAGGGATGATCTACGCAAAGAATAACCCCCTTATCTGTAGCTAACTTAATTAACTTTTGGGCATCTTTAACTGTGGCAGTCATGGGTTTTTCGATAAGGATATTTTTTCCGGCCAGAAGGCATTGCAGAGAAATATTAAAGTGTTCTAATATAGGGACTGCGATAACGACGCAGGAAATGTCTTTATTATTCAGAACTTCCTTAATATCCTGTGTTAGGGAAATATTTGGATAACTCGTTTTAGCTTTTTTTAATTGTTTCAAAGACAAATCACAAATGTATTCAACTTTTACTTTGGGATGTAATAATAAATTTCTAAGCAGGATCGGGCCCCAGTAACCGTAACCAATCAGTGCAATTTTAAGCATTTTTTATGTTATTTGCTATTTTATTTAACACTGTGACAACGTGATGTATTTGTTTTTCAGTCATTTCAGGATAAATAGGTATTGAGAAAATATTCTTGCAAATATTTTCTGCCACAGGTAAATCTTTCTTACGGTATTCTAGATTAGAATAAGCCTCTTGTAAATGCAGAGGGATGGGATAATATATTGCCGAGCTTATTCCGTTGCTGGCCAGCATGCTTATTATCAGATTGCGTTTTTTGTGTGCCAGCGTATATGTATAATATACATGTTTACTTTTCGGAAATGTTTGAGGGATGGTGTAAATACTTGAAAGATTGCTGTTGTAATAGCGGGCAATTTGCCGTCTATTTTCATTCCAGATATCAAGATATTTTAATTTGATACGTAGTATTGCTGCTTGCAGGTTGTCCAGACGTCCATTGTAGCCTACCAGCTTATGGCTATATTTAGAAGTTCTACCATGGTCTCTTAATAAAAAAATAGTTTTTGCGATTTTAGAGCTATTGGTTACAATTGCTCCACCATCACCAAAGCAGCCAAGGTTTTTCGACGGGTAAAAACTAAAACAGGCAATATCACCCCAGAAACCTGTTTTTTTGTTTTTGTAAGTA
Organism: Candidatus Daviesbacteria bacterium RIFCSPLOWO2_01_FULL_39_23; assembly: GCA_001776935.1. GTDB lineage: Bacteria > Patescibacteriota > Microgenomatia > Daviesbacterales > UBA10151 > UBA10151. Next base: position 199,681 of record MFDN01000001.1, read on the forward strand.
GCTCCATGAGCTTGCGCAGCGTCTTCAATAATTTTTAATTTGTATTTTTTTGCAATTTCGCCTATCTCATCCATGTCAGTAATTTGCCCATATAAATGAACCACAATTATTGCTTTTGTTTTTTTGGTAATTTTTTTAGCAATTTGATTTTTATCAAGGTTGTAAGTTATGGGATTGGTATCAATAAATACAGGAATTGCGCCGAGGTTTGCAATTGCTGCTGCAGAAGCGGTAAAGGTAAGAGTAGGACATATTACCTGATCCCCGGTTTTTATCCCTATGGCTTTTAATGCCAGATCTAAGGCTGTACTGCCGGAAGAGAGACCGCAACAATATTTAGCACCACAATATCTGGCAAATTCTCTTTCAAACATGCGCAGGTCCTCACCTAAAATAAAATCACCGTTTTTAATAATACGTTTGATTACCGGGTCAATCTCTTTCTTAAGCCGTTGATACTGCAGGGGCAAATCTATTAGAGGAATTTTGTTCATATGGCTATACATTATGCGAGTTATGGGTTATTTAGTCAATAATTTTGCTATTTTCTCCCCTAAATCAGCAGCATAATTTGTTCCCCTGTCCCAGGGGTATACCATGTCTAGATTGGCGAGGTATATATTTTTAAGAGGGGTTTGGAATTTGGGGATATGTCTGGAGTGTTTTAGTGCGACAATGGGTTGTGCGAAAGAGCTTACGAATTTATGTACACTGATTAAATTTTCTTGAAAGTTTGGGTTTAATTTCAATAAATAATCGTTAAATAATTTTAGCAGTTGGTTGCCTGTCATTTTTAAATAGGGGTGATCTTTGGGTAGATAATTACCGATATAAACTATATGCTGATTATTGTAATGGGTTGGATTTATAAAATTTGTGTGTTCGACAAGGACCAGAAAAGGAAATTCTTTTCGGGCAATGTTTAACCAGTAGGTATTTTTTAGAAAAGATTTTTTTAATACTAATATTAAATTTAACGCATCAAGATGTTGGATTATACCTATTTTTTCAACGTACTTTTGAGGGAGATTTGGTGCAATACCGGTAAAAACTGGTGAAGGCGAAGTACAGATAATCTTATCGAACTTAAATATATTTTTGGGTGTTTGCAAAGAACAACTGTTTTTAGATGAGTTAATTGATTTTACTTCGGATTTAAAATTGATTTCTCCTCCCAGCTTTTCTATTTCTCTGACTATTTCATCTGTAAAATTTTTAAAACCTTTTTGAGGATAAGCTAATGATGCAGTTCTTTTTTTAATTCTTGCCCAGAACCAGGATAATGAGATTGTATTTTTGTAGCTTCCGAACTTTCCGTAAAATAGAGGTTCCCATATCAGCTTTGTTGCTTTTTTACCCATCCATTGCTCTATCCATTTTAAAGCCAATTTGTTTTCCAGCCTTTTATAGTTATTAAGTAGTTTAAAATAAGCCAGTGAAAGGCCCACTCTAATTCGGGAAAGTAACGGAAGGCCGGAGAATAATATAAGCGATATGCCGTTATCAAGCGGTAAGATTTTATCGTTTATCAGTATATCGGTGTGCGGTTTTTTAACAACAACTTTGTAATTAAGTTCTTTTGCTAGGGCAAGTATTTTATCATCATTTGTAAACCAGTGATGATAGCTTTTTTCCAGAGCCCAATCCCAACTTTTCTTTTTAAATCCACTGGCTAGTCCGCCTGCAGACATTTCTTTTTCAAAAATATATACGCTATGTCCTTTTTGCAGTAATCGCAACCCGGCCACGAGACCTGTAAAGCCGGCACCGATTATGGCAATTTTCATGCAGTAATCTTATCAGATAGTACAGGAGCTTTCACCTATTGATATTACGCTAATATGTTTTGGTATACTAATACCAGGTTTAAAGATGAAAAATTCTCAAGGCATAAGTTTAATCATTCATACTAAAAATGAAGAGAGAAATATTAAAGATTGTATTTTATCTGCAAAAAGGATAGTTGATGAGATTATTGTTGCCGACATGGCTAGTACAGATAAGACTCTAAAGATAGCAAAATCTCTTGGTGCTTTAATACTTGAACTGCCTGCTGTTGGATTTGTTGATAATTTTAGAAATCTTGCCATCGCTAAAGCAAAATTTGAGTGGATACTGAATTTTGATGCAGACGAGAGAATTACCAGGGAATTACAAAAAAAGTTTCTTAAAATTGTTAAAGAAGACAAGTTTGATGTGGTGCTTGCTCCCAGAAAATGCATAAGGTTTAATAAATGGATCAGATATGGAGGTCATTGGCCGGATTCACAATTAATTCTATTTAAAAAAAGCGCTATGAGGTGGCCGGATAAGATTAATCAGGCCCATATTTTGCCTATACTTAAGGGCCGGATATTGACTCTTGAGCCAAAAGAGGAAAATGCATTTATTCATTATAATATTGAGAATCTTAAGCACCTTCTTTCGAAAATTGTTTGGTACACTACTTTGGAAGGGAGCGGGGATTATTTTAAGAAAAATAAATTTACTCCTGAAAACTTAATTAATTATTACAAGGGCGAGTTTAGGTACCGTTATATTGAAGAGAAGGGATACAAGGACGGGATAAGGGGATTTATTATAGCCAAATTCAGGGAATATTATAAATTTTTGGAATTTGTGAACTGGTGGGAAAGGAAGGGTTATCCTGAAGTATTTAATCAGAACGAGCTTTTAGATGCTATCTTAGAAAAAGAAGAGTTTGAGAGGATAGAGGCTTTCGGAGTTTCTAAGATCTATAAATTATGGAAGTTTTACCACAAGATGAAAGATAAGGCTTTGGATGTCATCAAACCTTTTCGCTATTAAGTTGGTGATATTTATCAAAAACTATTTTTGCCGGGCCGTCATCCAACAGACGGCCTTGATTTATAAGTATTACTCTCTCGCAAAAATTTTTAACCGATTGCTCACTATGGCTTACAAAAATAATTATTTTATCTTTTCTTTGTTTAATTTTTTTAAGGTGGTTTAGGCATTTTTTTTGAAATCCGACATCTCCAACAGCCAATACCTCATCGATTAAAAGAATGGGTGCATTTACGCAAACTGCGACTGCAAATCCCAGTCGGGTATACATTCCGGATGAATACCTCTTAAGTGGCTGGTGTATAAACCCGGCTAAGCCGCTAAAGTCTATGATTTTATCAATTACCAAATCAATTTCCTTTTTATGCATACCTAAGATTGCAGCATTCAGATAAATATTTTCTAAACCACTTAATTCCTGGTGAAAGCCTGCACCCAGTTCAATTAGGGGAGCAACGTTTCCGTTTACTTTAATAGCACCTTCGGTTGGAACCGTTACTCCGGCGATCAATTTTAGTATCGTTGATTTTCCCGCTCCGTTATTTCCCACAATACCAACTGTCTCTCCGCATTTGATTTCAAAAGAAATATCATTTAAGGCAGAAAATTCCTTTGCCCATGGTTTTCCAAGCAGGAGACTGGGGAGTGCTTCTTTAAAAGTCTTATCTTCCTGAAGGAAGAATTTTTTGGATACATTTTTAAAAATAATAGATGGAAAATTATTAAACATATCATTATGCAATATCCGCAAAAACTTTTTCACTTTTTTTAAAAAACCAGAAACCTAAAATAAAAATTGTCAGGGAGCTTATTATAGACCAGAGAATGGTTCCCAGGTCAAAAGGATAGTTAAAAACTGATGATCTGTAGCCTTCTATAATTCCTACCATAGGATTTAACTTATAAAGCCAAACAAGATTTCCCGGTATTAGAGAAAGGGGGTAAACAATGGGTGTTAAATACATCCACATTAACAACATTAGAGTTGTTACATACTGAATATCTCTATAAAAAAGATTCGCCGAAGATAGCAACAGAGAAATTCCACACATAAGTATTATTTGTAGCAGAAGAAGCGGAACCGTAAAAATAATAGCAGGATGGAAAGGTATTCTATAAAATAACATAAAACCAGCAAGAAGCAGCAAAGAGAGGGCGAGGTCTATGCTTTTTGCCAGTATTATAGAATATGGAAGTATTTCTCTGGGGAAGTATACTTTTTTCAAAAGGTTGGAATTATCAACAAGCACAAGGGCGGATGATGATAAGGATGTTTGTAAATATATCCAGGGCAATAAGCCTACAAAAAGAAATATTGAATACGGTATGCCTCCTGTCGGGAATCTAAATATCACTGAAAAAACAAAAGAATACACCAAAAGCTGCAATAAGGGGTTAAATATTATCCATGCATACCCTATGATTGATTGTTTATATCTTGCTTTAATTTCCCTTGTTGTCAGTTGAAACAACAGGTACTTATAAGATACAAACGGTTTGATTAATTGCTTGAACATAATATTCAAGATACACTAAATAAAGTGTTTTTACAAGAAATTGGGAGCCCTGCAGAGAATATACTTGTTTTTAAAATTTGAAAAAGTTAAACTAGTCAAAAGAAAAAAATTTAAACTATTTTAATGAAAAAGATACCTCAAGTTTCAATTATAATCGTTAATTATAATGGCAAACACTTCCTGAAAGAGTGTTTAAGCTCGGTTTTTAACATAGACTTTCCTAAAAGCCAGTATGAAATTATTATGGTTGATAATGATTCAAAGGATGACTCTGTAGATTACGTGCTCAAGAATTTTTCTGAGGTAAAGGTAGTACAAAGTATTAGTAATTTAGGATTTGCGGAAGGATGTAATTTAGGAGTTAAAAATGCTTTAGGCAATTTTGTTGTTTTTTTGAACACAGATACAAAAGTAGAAAGGAATTGGTTAAAAGCATTGGTTAAAAGCATAAAATCAGATAAGGGCATTGGAGCTGTTAATTCAAAACTGCTTCTGTATAATCCATTCTTCGAGTTATTGATTCATTCAGATATTTTTATGAGATCTGATTTTTCTGACAGTGTTAATTTCCAGTCAGTAGGTGTCTTGGTTGAGAGTGTAATTATTGACGATGATAATTTGCAACCTTTGGTTAGGTATGAAAAGGGATTTTATGAAAATGAATATGGAATTATTCCTGTCAGATGGACAAAAGGTGATGCGAGTATTCTTATTCCGGTAGACCCCCGTAAGAATACCATAGGAATGACTGTTACTATCAGATCGGGAAAATCAATATCAGGGCTGGAAACACAAATCGCTTTAAAGCTCGGAGAGAAAGATTTGATAGTGGATAAATTAAAATCATACGAAGTAAAACAATACAAAATTTCACTGGAAACAAAAGAGCTAAGGAAATATCTGTTGTATGCTGTACAAAATTCAGGTGTTGTTGTCTTTAAGAATGGGTATGGGCGTGACCGTGGAGCAGTTGTACGGGGAACAACTCAATTTTACGAAATAGACAATCCCTTTTTTAGCCAAAAAGCGGAAATCCATGCTTTTACAGGTGCAAGTGTGATTATCAGAAAAGAAATTTTTGAAAAGTTAGGGGGATTTGATGATAAATACTTTATGTATTATGAGGATGTTGATTTAGGTTTAAGGATGCAGAGGCAAGGGTATAAAATTGTCTATGAACCAGAATCAGTGGTTTATCATATTCATAGCGGTTCAAGTAAAGAATGGTCGCGGTTTTTTACCTACCATGTTGAAAAAAACCATCTGGCGACCCTTGTTAAACATTTTCCTGTTAATACTATACTTACAGGTTTTACAAGATATATTGGTATGCTGATTATATCAAGCTTAAAAATGATTAAATGGAGGGCAAGTGAGCATTGGGAGCTGTACGACCAATGGAGGGAAAAAGTGGAAATTAGAATATCTGTACTAATGTGGATATTCCAGCATTTTATTTACTTTGCAATAAAAAGGATGCAAATTAATATGAGCCAGAAAAAGAGCATGGCGGAGATAATCAAAAAATTATATTAAAATGAAAAAAGCCGGTGTTTATGACCGTTGGTTATATGTGCTTGGAGGCGGAGAGCAGGTAGCTTTTGCATACGCAGAAGCTTTGCGTGACCTTGGGTACCAAACAGATTTAATTACTCACAGAAAAGTGGATATTGAAGCTGCTAAAGCTAAAATGGATTTAAATCTTAAGGGGATTAATTTAAAGTATATTCCCAATATGGTAGATTCACAGTTAGGACAGCATACGGAACAATATGATATTTTTGTCTCGAATTCATACCTGGATTATATCCCTAATAGAAGTAAATATGGGATTTTATCAGTATTTTTCCCTTCAAGAATTAACATTTCATTGTATGAATATTTAAAAAGGGCTCATATTGTTCCTTCGCTCAAGAATTTTTTTATATATCCTTCCCGTTTTGAGGGTTTCCGTTACGATGAGTGTGTTAAGGGTACGATTTATAAATGGTTGGATAAAGAATCGGTGATAACTTTTAATAAACACATTGGTAGGTTCAAAATTGAATTATTTTTTGACTACCTATTTTTTTCCTGTATAGATGGCATCACTTTTCTTTTAAACGGCAGTCCAATTAAGCCTAAAGGCCGAACATTAAATATTTTTGAGAATACAGCAGTTTATTCATTTGAAATACCCAAAAAAACAAAAGGGTTTAATTTAACTATAAAATTACCTGAAGGCAATACTTGTGCTGTAGCTGTGATAGGGATTTTGATACCTAATTACCGATATTTTCTCTACAACCTCTTTAAAACTTTTTTTCCGAGACTGGAGATGAGGTTGCATGGGGGACCTTCTATGACCAGGTTTTCCGATATAGAAACTTATAATAAGGTGATTACTATCTCTGAGTTTTCCAGGTATTGGGTCAAACGATATTGGGGATTATCCAGTGAGGTGCTTTATCCTCCTGCCTCCATTAATAAATTCCAACCCAGTAAAAACAAAAAAAATATTATCGTCAATATAGGCAGGTTCTTTGTTACAGGGCACTGTAAAAAACAGCTTGATATGGTACGCGTTTTTAAGAAGTTGGCGGATAAAGGCTTTTCGGATTGGGAGCTGCATTTTATAGGGAGCGTTGCCGAAGGAGAAGCTCACCAGCGTTACTTTAGGACAGTTCAGGAAGAATCGCAAGGATACCCTGTTTTTTTTCATATAAATATCCCTTTTAATCAATTAAAAGAAATTCTTTCTGTGGCAAAAATTTATTGGCATGCAACCGGGCTGGATGAAGATTCTAATAGAACTCCTATCAGGATGGAGCATTTCGGCATAACTACTGTTGAGGCAATGGCTTCCGGCTGTGTGCCTGTAGTTATAAATAAAGGGGGACAATCAGAAATTGTTACTGAAGATTCAGGATTTCTTTGGAACAGCAGAGACGAACTGCTTGAGTTTACAATAAAATTAATTAAAAATTCAAGCTTGTTAAGAAAAAAAAGTCAGGGAGCATTAGAAAGAAGTAAATTTTTTAGCAAAGAAAATTTTAAGGGGGAGTTACAAAAATATTTACCTAAAGATTAGGAGAATATCGGTCAATCCCTCTTGATATAAAAAAGATTCCCGTTAATTTTTTCAACATCTTTTTCGTTTGCAAAGAGAGTAACAAACCCTACAATTTGAGGCTTAAGCTCTTTAATAAAATAATATTGATTAAATTTTACTATATCAATTTTTCTCTGTCTAAGTTCATCTGTAAATTCTGCAATTTGTTGGTTTTCTATATATTTATTGATCGTATTAGCTAAAGAAAGGTTTTCCGGTAAGTCATAACCGCTGTAACCGTTAACCAAATAACAGCCATGATATGTTGATGATAGTTCTGTGACAGTGATGTATCTTAGCCCTTCAATTACATTAGGGTATGCATCAAGGTGAGTAAGAGGCAGTTCCAGAAGCACTTTCTTTTTTTGAGAGCATGTGTTTCTTAGAAGTTCATAATCATTGTTAATATAAGAGTCTTTTACGGTTTTGATATTGAGTGGTAGATATTCTAAAATGAAAAGTATAGACACAGAAAATAAAAGTAATCTACCATAGGGTTTTTGTCCCAGTTTATTGAGAGATATTAAAGAAAAATAGGTAAAACCAAGAAAGAAAAGGAAACTCCAGCGGCTGAGCACTCTTGTTGCTTCTGCAACTGGAATAAATTCAAGTACAGCGCTATAAGGAAGAGGAATATGAGCATAATTTCCATTAAATTTTAATCTTGGTCCTAAAGAAAATAAAAAGCCTGCAATAATTAATATAAGAAAAAATGCTTTTTCCCGAGTAAGCTCCAAACTTATGGTGGTAAGGCTTTTACTCTTTGAGATTTTAAATAAAGCAAATATAGCTAAAATGAATATTAGAAAACCCGGAAATGAGGAATGAGTACCAGAGTTTTTATCTAACCTATTCCATTTTTGCATAAGAGATGAGTTGTGAACAAAGGAATTTATAGGCGACGTAAATATGTAATCACTTAAGTTAGCAGAGTAGGTAATATATTCTTTAATATCACGCTTAATGTTATAGAATTTTTTCATGTCCGCATAACCTTTAATGAATATTCCTCCGGTGATTAGGAAAACAAAAAAAATAATAAAAAGTTTAGAAAGTATTGGTTTGAATTGTTTGTTCGACAGGTACTTTAAAAGATAGAAGATCAAAAGAGAAAAAATTAAATATACAGATAAATATACACTCGCAAGGAATTGAATTGTTAAAAGTAGTCCGGCAGAGATGAGGTTTTTTGTTTGACGTTTTTCTTCATTTCTAAAGACAAAATAAAGTGTAAAGAAGAAAGGCCAATACGATATCATCTGGAAGTGAGATAACTCCATTTGAAAAAAGGGTGAAAAAATGACGAATATGCTGCCAAAAAAAGCAATTGAATCTTTTTTAAAAAGTTGCTTCCAAAATAAAAATAGTGAAATATAATTAAGAATAAAACTAATGATAAATACCAAATTAAAGCTTAAGATTATATTTTTTGTTAAATATAAAATTGGCCATAATACTAAAGACTGAGGTAGTAAGAGATCGCTAAAAAGGAGTGTTAATCTATGGGGATAGAATGCGTTTGTTTCAAAGAAGTTAGCAAAATCCAACGTATTTACATGCGTAATATTTTGGAATATTGTCCAGATAATGAAAGGATAATCCCGCCAGTCTAATAGATTGGTTGATAAGTTTAAAACTAAGTCTTTGAAAACGAAGAGCAGAACCAGTAGAAATAAAATGAAATAGAAAGCATTTTTTTTTGACATCTAAATTTCAATATAAAAACTAGCTTCTAAGTAAATTAAACTTAAATATTTCCCAGAGAGCTTTTGCACCATCTTTCCAACTGATTTTTTTACCTTCGGCATAAGTTCTGCCTGAATAGGAAATACCTACTTCGTAAATCTTGAGCCCTTTAATTTTTGCAACTCTTGCTGTTATTTCCGGTTCAAACCCAAATCTTTTGCTTTCTAATTTTGGTGCAATAGTCCGAATGACCTCACCTTTAAAAGCTTTGTATCCGGTTTCCATATCTGACAAATTTAGATTTGTGAGCATATTGGAATAGGTGGTAAGAAATATATTCATTACAGAATGCCAAAAATATAAAACTCTATGAGGTCGGTTAGAGATGAACCTGGAGCCATAAACAACGTCAGCATCATTTTTTGAAAAAGGCTCAAGAAGAATAGAGTAATCGTCAGGGTTATATTCCAAGTCAGCATCCTGAACTAATACAATGTTTCCGGTCGAAAGTTGAAATCCGTCTTTTAGGGCGGCTCCTTTTCCTGCGTTTACTTTTTTAAAGTAAGTTTTAAAAATAATATTTTTGTATTTAGACTTAAGACTAAGAATGCTTTTTTCAATAGATTGCCGGGTGTTGTCTTTGGATCCATCGTCTACGATAATAATCTCTTTATCAAAAGAAGGCGTGGTAGACTTGCAAACAGCCAATAATGTTTTTTCGATAAAATCCTCCTCGTTAAAAATTGGAATAACGATCGATAATGTCTTCATCTAGTATAAAGTTATAACACAAATAGCTGTGTTTTAAAATACTTTACCAACTGTTATGATGTATCGGTGAGCATATTTAATTCAAAAAGAATTACGATAATTTCCGGCATTTTTATTGCATTATTATATCTGCTGTTAATTTTTAAAGATCCTTTTTCTCAGAGAACCTTAATTCCGAATTTTGAACCACATCCTGATACCTTCCATTATATTAATCCTGCCCTTAATTTCACAAAAAGAGAGGGCTTTGTTATTGGCAGAGAGGGAAGAGTAATTAAGCCAAGCGTGCCGCCTTTTTATTCAATAAGTTTAATTCCTGTATTTCTTATTAAATCAGACCCCAGAATGTCTTACTATTCCAATACAGTTTTAGCACTAGTTTCTCTACTTTTCTTTTGGTTAATCCTAAAGAGAATATTTGTCAATAAATTAATCCTCTATTTGCTATTAATTCTTTATATTACAAATTACTTTATTTATTGGGTTCCAACACTTGTTATGGCAGAAAATCTTACATTAACTTTATATCTTGCTGCTATTTTCTTTCTCTTATCCAAAACAACGAAAGTAAATAATTTACTGATGGCTGTTCTGGTAGTGGGTCTCTATGCTACAAAATATGCCAATATTGCTACCAGCATTTCATTAATTTTTCTTTTTTTTGGGAAAGTTTTTTTTGGTAATTTAACAACAAATCAAAAGATTAAACAGATGTTCTCAAATCTGATATTTTTAATCGTTTTCTTCCTTGCGTTGGGGATTTTTGAAGGATTTACTCAGGGAAATAATATCTTTTCTCAGATTTTGGGACATCTAGACTCGATTTATAAGAGCGTTCCCAAAAGTGATATACCATTGTCAAAAACAGCAGTTACTTCTTCCTGGTTTGGGGTTGGATATATCAGGGATAATCTGCCGTTATACATAAATTCATTATTGGGTATGCCAAATAAATTTTTATGGGATAATACACCAATAATTCCCAAGTTTATAGGAATAACCGGGGTTATCGGGATATTTGCCAGTATTACCCGAAAAAATTTTAGCATGTTTTCTTTAGCGCTTTTTCTTTCTGTTTTTTCCTCAGTTATATTTATGTCCACATTTTATTCTTTTGATGCAAGGTATATCTATATAGCAATACCTGCATTGATTTTTGGTTTTGGACTTTTTTTAACATCTGTTGAAAACAGGATATCTATGGAAAAGAAATTCATTTTTAAAAGTTTAATTTTTCTTTTTTTAATTTTCTACCTTGTAACTAACTTTGTGAGAATAAAAAGCCAGATTAGTTTAAACTTAAAGTATGCAGAGACTCCCTGGTACTATATTTCAATATTGAAATCAAATGAATATTTTACAAAAGACACGGTAATAAACGGCAAAAAGCCAATCCTAATCTCTGCTCTGCCGCCGTATTTGGTAGATTATTATACTAACGGTAATTACACGCTGTTGCCGCTATCTTATGGGCAGGAATTTAGAGATTTGGAACTCCGCCAGCTAGTTTGGGGACCAAATGATTATTCGAATTTGCCAAAATTATATAAGAAATACCTTAGTGAGGGGTATAGTGTATATGTTTCCAGAGCGGGCCTGGGGAACGAGGGGTATACGAACAGGGATTTTAATAAAATAGTGGAAGAATTTAATACAGATCTTGTCTTATCAGGTTGTTTTGATCAATGTAATATATATTCCGTGAAACTAAAAGAAAAAGATGGCCAGTAGGTTTTTGAGGCGATTTGATTTAATGGGTATTTTTATTCTATGGCGTTTACTGCTTTTTATTCCGCTGGTAGCCGCGGCGTATTTGATTCCTCTTAATCCTCCAGTTCCAGTTTCTTATGTATATAATTTTAAAAACTTTGGCTTATCTTTTAATTCGGTTTTTCTATTTCCATGGGCTAATTTTGACGGCATTCATTATTTTAATATTGCCGAATTCGGATATACAAATCAGGCAAGGTTTTTTCCGCTATTTCCAATCCTAATCAAGCTATTGAGCACCAACGTTATAGCAAGTCTTTTGTTAGTTAGCATATTGTTTTTATTAGCGTTATTCATTTTTAAAAGACTGATAGAAATTGATTTTCCTAAAAGTGTTTCAAAAAAAGTGTTAATACTTCTTTTAATATTCCCTACTTCCTTTTTCTTTGTCAGCATTTATTCAGAAGGACTATTTTTATTTTTAACATTGCTTGTTTTTTATTTTGCCCGGAAGAAAATGTGGCTTTTTTCCATTTCTTGCGCATTGCTGCTTACGGCTACAAGGTTTGTAGGAATTGCAATTTTGCCGGCCCTGCTTTATGAGTATTTTGTAAGCGGAAAGATTGTTTTTACAAAAAAGAACATCTTTATGCTAATTAAGAAGCTTACGCCTTTTTTGATTGTCCCGGCAGGACTAATATTTTATTCGCTTTTTAATTTGTATGAATGGAATAATTTATTTTATTTTATTCAAGCGCAGGGCGAGCTGGGCAACAGCCGCTCTGTTTCGGGAATTGTACTTTTTCCTCAAACTGTTTTCAGGTATTTTAAAATTTTAACATCTGTGCCGGCAAACTCTTATGATTGGATGATTGCTCTGCTTGAGCTTATATCTTTTTTGTTTACAGCTTTTATGTTGTATTTTGCATGGAAGAAAAAACTGCGTAGAAGCTATTTGATATTTGCATTTATAAACTTTGCAATTACCATATCAACAGGTACTTTTTCCGGTTTGCCACGGTATATTATTACAATATTTCCAATTTTTATGGCTCTTGCTTTGCTTAAAAATAAGATTTTAAAGCTAAGCTATATAATTATTTCGCCTATTTTGCTTTTTATATTGCTGATGCTATTTTCAAGAGGGTATTTTGTGGCATAAACTTAAATATATGATTTGGTTGATACTATTTTTAGCATTGTTTTTTAGATTTATTAATTTAAATCAGAGTCTTTGGTGGGATGAGGCTATAAATGTTGTTTATGCTCAAACTTCAGATTTTTGGTGGTTTATTACAAAATATCCGGTTGGTGACTTTCATCCGCCCGGTTGGTTTGCCATTCTCTGGGTATGGGGACACCTTTTTGGCTTTTCAGAAATTATGGTCAGGATGCCATCGGTTATTTTGGGAGCAGCTACTGTGGGACTTACATTTCTTTTGGGGAAAGAACTTTTTAACAGAAGGGTAGGCTTTTTGTCAGCATTCCTTTTGGCGATTGCCCCGCTTCATGTTTACTATTCACAGGAAGCAAGGATGTATGTGCTGGCTGCTTTTAGCGTAACGCTTTCCTTTTATTTTCTAAATAGGCTTATTTTACAGAAAAAATGGGCAGGGTTGGGATTTATAGCTAGCCTTGTGTTGGTTCTATCTTCTGATTACCTGGCATATTTTGCCATACCGGCGCAGGTAATTTGTCTTGCCTGGGTTAACAAGCTGCGAAAAAACGTTTTGGTCAGCTTATTGGCTGCCGGCTTAATTTTTCTTCCTTGGTTTGCTATTTTCCCCAATCAGCTTAAAACAGGTATTAATGCTGCAATTAGTTTGCCCGGATGGGCAAATGTAGTTGGCAGCAACTTTAAAGATTTAATCCTCTTTCCTATAAAGACCTTTTATGGCCGGATTACTATTTCAAACGAGCTTCTTTACGCAGCAGCTGCAGGCATTGCCGGAATAATATTTGCTAGCATATTTTTTTATGGCCTTAAGAAGAGAGACGATGCAACAAAGCTTTTGATAAGCTGGATTTTTGTCCCTGCGATACTAGCCCTTTTGGTTTCTATTTTCATTCCGGTTTTGGCATATTTTAGAATGATCTTTATTCTGCCGGCATTTTATTTATTTTTAGCAAAGAGCTTAATAAGTTTGCCTAATAAGATTACTGTAGCAGCTACCACTTTAATCTGTTTAATTTCGTTTGCCTCATTATTTGGGTATTACATAAACCCAAAATTTCAAAGGGAAGATTGGAGAGGGGCAATCAGTTTTGTTTCAAAAGAGGTGGATAGCCAGGCATTAGTTATTTTTGAGAATAATGAAATTCCTGCGCCTGTTAGATATTATGCCAATGATTTGTCCGGTTTTAAACCTGGGTTATCGGATAATTTAACCGGTGATTTGGCAGATAAAAATAAAGTCTACTTTTTTGAATATTTAGCAGATGTGTATGATCCTAAAAGAGGAGTTGAGCAAAAGATTAAAAGCCTTAATTTTACCGAGAAAGAAACTTATGATTTTGATGGAGTTGGATTTGTGAGATTCTATACTAGATAAATATGAATCTTTTTAAAAAGAAAATATTATTACTTTTGCTGCCTATTTTCATCCTTGCTCTGGTGCTCCGATTTTTATATTATCCTCAAAATACCTACTTTGGTTTTGATCAGGCCAGGGATGTCTTTGCTGTAAGGGAAATTCTTTCAGGTAATTTAAAAATAGTAGGACCGCCTACAGCAAACGGCGTGCTTCATCATGGGGTTTTATACTATTATATTTTTGCTCCATTTTACTTTCTTTCGGGAGGAGATCCAACAGCTGCTTCGGTTTTTTTAAGAGTGCTAAATGCGTCCGGAATATTTCTAATATTTTTGGTTGTTGTTCCGCTTTTTGGCGCAAGAGCGGCTTTGTTTGCTGCTTTCCTTTTTGCTGTTTCGTATGAACAAACGCAATTTTCGCTTTTTCTTAACCATCCTGCGTTGGCCGTAATTTCTGTTTTAATTTTTTATTTGGGGTTATCCTATTGGATTTTTAAGAAAAAGCTCCGGGGTCTTTATATTGCATTATTTGGGTTGGGCCTTTCCATTCAGTTTGAATTTGTGGAAACACAGCTTTTAGCGGTATTTGTTCTATTTATCCTGGTATTTAGAAAAACTCTCCCTAAATTAGATTTTAAAAGTATAGTTACATCATCTCTAATGTTCCTTTTACCGGTATCTCCTTACCTTATATCAGAAATTAAAAATAGCTTTTTTACTATTTCAAAGCTGCCGGGTTTAATATTTAACCAATCAGATGCAGGGTCCCCCGGTGCATCTTTTCCGTTCTTATTTATAATTAACCGTTATTTCATGGATAATTTGGCCGCAAATGAATCAGTGGCAGTTATTATTCAGTTGATATTTTTGATTCTGTTAGTTCTTTTTATTCATAAACGGGAATACAGAATTCAGCTTACTTTTTTATGCCTTTGGTTTTTTGGGGGATTGTTGGTGTATTTTTTTACAAATAATGATGCTTATTTTTACAATACCGGTACATCAATTGCTTTAATAATATTTTCTGCATTTTTATTATCCTACTTATTTTCAAAAAATAAATTCTTAACATTTTCCATATTGGCATTAATATTTATTTCCAATATCTATTTAATAACTAAAAATAACCCATTGGGACCCAATCAAAAGATTAATCCCCAAATTGGATTATTGCTTAAAGATGAGCAGAAAGTTATAGATTTTATCTATCAGGACGCCCGGGGAGAAGTTTTTGCTGTGAATGCGCTTACTATGCCTTACAATGTTAATACAACCTGGAGTTATCTTTTTGAATGGTATGGGAAGAAAAATTACGGGTATGTCCCTGTCTGGGGAGGGGATGCAGCAGATGGATTTCCAGGCAATTTACAAGTTGAGAATGCAAGAAGCAGGTTGCCTATAAGGCGTTATTTGATTATTGAGCCACAGGAGGGAATTCCTTCTTATCTTGCAAAAGCATTTTTGTCGGGTGAAGAAAATTATACAGAAGTGACCGGTGAAAAAAAGATAGGAACGCTAAGGGTATTAATACAAAAGCCAAAATGATAAAAAGATATTTAAAATACTTAATATTAATACCAATAATATTTAATATTTTTCTGGCCTCAAGATGGGTAATTGACGGTAATATTTTTTTTCATACGGATATTGCACGTGATTTCCTCTTAATGGAAGATATTGTGGAAAATAAGAATTTGACGCTTTTGGGCCCCCGCTCGGGAGCAATACCCGGTTTATTCCATGGGCCTTTTTGGCTATATTTAAATATACCCGCCTTTATAGCCGGAGAAGGAGACCCTGTGTTTGTGGGGTGGTTTTGGGTGATCCTTTACATTTTAAGCTTAGTTTTTATTTACTATGCGGGAAGGAAAATGTTTGGCAGGGAAGAGGGGATGCTAGCTGCACTGTTGCTTTCTTCAGTGACTATTTTACATGTTAGGTCTTTGTTCAATCCATATGGCGCATTGCTTTTATCTCCGCTTTTTTTCTATTTTTTTATCAGCTACCTAAAAGATTTTAAAATTAAGAACTTAGTTTTATCTTTTTTAATATTAGGCTTTATTATTCAGTTTCAGATGGCATTTGGGGTTCCGATTCTGCTTTTACTGATGCCTTACCTTATTTATTATCTTATAAAGAATAAGAAGATAATTCATTTGGTTTCTTCTGCAGTTTTGATAATTCCCTTATCAAGTTTTTTGATATTTGACCTGAGAAACCAGTTTATTCAGTTAAAATCTCTTTCAAGCTACGTTTTGGGTTCGCAATCTCATGGTAAATTATCGTTGGACTGGTTTCAACTTTTGACGATGAGGATTAAAGAATCAGCAGTTGATGGATTAGGAGCTATAACTCAAAATAATCTATATCTTACAATTTTGTTAATTTTTGTATTTATTCTTGGAATTTTTAGAATATATAAAAAAGGAAAAGATTCGAAAGTAGTTACATTTGTTAATGTTTTCTTATTTTTTTATTTTGGTTTTTGGTTTTTTACGATCTTTTTTAAAGGGCCGGTTTGGAATTATTATTATTTGCCTTTTATCCCTTTGATAATTTTATTTTTTGTTTTATTAAAGAGAGCAGTAAATAAGATAATTTTTTATTCTATTTTTATATTGGTTTATTCTTTTAATTTATACACTGCTTTTTTGGATATTGGTACTTATAATCCAGATGCTTCTAAATCAGATGTCAGCACCTGGAAATTTAATAAACTTGTGGCTCAGAAAGTTTTTGACAGCAGAGAGAATGAATTTGGTTATTTTATCTTCACTCCGGATCTATATGGTTATTCTCCAAGGTATGCATTAAATTATTATCAAAAGAAAATCTTGGAAAAAAAGGTTTATCCTTATGAAAAGAAAACAGTTACATACCTGGTGATTGCGCCGGCCCCTGAATACGGAAAAGATCCCAACAGTTTGTGGTATCAAAAAAATACCAATAGCGGAATTTGGAGAAGCAATGATATAAGAATATCCAAGGATCCTGATTTTAAATTCGTATTTGAAAATGGTTTTGTGATTGAAAAATACAATTTGTCTGATGAAGAAACTAAATTAGCTCCTAATCCATATTTAATCAAGGATATATTCTTCAGATGAAAACGGCTTCTATGATTAGCAGTAACTATTTTCCGAGAAAGGGGATTGTTATTTTTGTTTTAATATTGTTTGTTTTATTTATTCTACAATTTATTTCATCAAAATTTTTTCCTTTAATTTGATGTTTTAGGAGGAAGCTATTTGCATACTTGGGGGTGCGGACCGATCTTTTTGTACCCACAGATTTTAAATGTTAATGAAAATAAAAAATAAAATCTTGTTAGTAACATTTGTGTTAGTGCTTTTTATAAGCCAAATATACTTTATTGCGCCTCAGTCAGTATTTGCCGTATCAACTAACTGCAATAATCGATTTGTAACATTGGTAAATCCGGTGAGAGGCAGGGATTTATGGAAGGATAAAAGTTTAAATCCGATCCAGGATCAATACACAACAATAAGCGTGTATAAATTTCCGGCTACTTGGCTTTTGCAGTATGATGTTTTAAAAGATGCAAAAGTTTTAGAAGAAATAAAAAAATTTGATGATTCTTCGGAGTTGGGGGTACTTTTGGAAGTATCACAGTCTTCTGCAGAAGCAGCCAGGGTAATTTACCCCCATGCAGTCCCCTGGTTTAATCCTAATGCCGTGTTTCTTTCAGGTTATTCCCAATCAGACAGACGCAAGCTGATAGATAAGTTATTTACGGATTTTAGAGAATCATTCGGATATTATCCAAAATCAGTAGGTGCATGGTGGATTGATTCATATTCGCTAAATTACCTTAAAGAAAAGTATGGTATTAAAGCTGCCATGATAGTAGCGGACCAAAAAACCACTGATAGTTATGGAATTTGGGGACAGTGGTGGGGGGTGCCTTATTATCCTTCTAAAGTAAATATCCTGACTCCAGCCACTAGTTTGGAAAATAAATTAAATGTTTTAGTGATCCAGTGGGCGCAAAGAGATCCGCTGCTTGCTTTTGGAGATGGTACCAAGTTTTCTAACTATTCCCTTCAGGCTAATGATTATACAGAAAGAGGAAAAGATACTCTGTATTTTAAACAATTGGTTGATTCTTATTTGGATTGCAAAAATCCTGTGGGTCAAATTACCGTTGGTTTAGAAACGGGTATAGAAAGCGTAGGGCATATTAAAGAGTATAGAAACCAACTAGCTGTTTTAAGAGAGATTAGTAATTTAAAATTTATAACAATGAGTAGGATGAGTGAGGAGTTTGCTAAAGTTTATCCAGAAATCCCCCATTATGCAGAAGTTAGTTTATATGATTCGATTTGGAAAATGACTACTAAAGATCGGCTTAATGAAAAATTTAAGGAAAACATCAGCTACAACGCGGAGATTCCTTTTGCAGATTACTTTACTGCAGATAAAAGTCACTTTTTGGACAGGAGATTGCCCGAAAAAACCCAACAAAGAAATCTTTTCTGGTTTCCCTATTTTTTGATTGCATCTTTAGCGCTTTTACTTTTTTCTTATCAAAGAGGAATAATCAGGGTATGGCTAGCTGGTATGCTTTTTGCTTTTGCATCTTTTGGACTTATTCTTAGGTCTTATTACCAGATGGGGTGGAAAATTTATTTTGGACCACAGCTTCCTTTTTTGGAATTTTTTCAGATACTTTTAGTCCTTGGATCATTTTTTGTTATTTGGTTCTTAAGCAGATTAAAATTTATGGGGAAAAATCCATATTTGTTATGGCTTATCCCATTAATTTTTGGGTTAGATTTTTTAGTTTTGTCAATCAGAGTGTCGTATATATCGGAAAAGTATTATGTGGGATTTATGAGGGATGCTTTAAATTTTGTGGGTTTTGAGGTTAAACCATTTCTTAATATTACTTTTGTAAAATTGGATTTTCCATCTTATCTTTCGTCAGCTTTTTTAAAAATAGACTTAAAATATGTATGGGACAATCCAATTTCAGCATTAATTTTTTATCCAATGATACATGTTGTATTGGGTATAATTTTTAGTTATTTGCTGGTTAAATTATCTCCCCGGTTGCAAAAGATTTGTATTGGAATTTTGATAATCATCTTTTTATTTTACTTACTGGGTATTTTAAGAGCCGACCCGCGTCAAGTTGTTCCAATTTTGTTACAATAATTATGATGCGAGTAGGATTTGATATATCACAATTAGCTCATCAGGGAGGAGTTGGGGTTTATACCCAAAATTTAGCTGAACAATTATCTAAAATAGCCGATTTGGAAATGGTTTATTTCTACTCCTCTTTGCGTAAACCCTACAAAGGAAAGCTGAAAAATGTTAAGTCTTACCGCCTGCCTCCTACGCTTTTTGAAATGCTTTTTAACAGATGGAGGAATGTATCAATTGAAAAATTTTTAGGTCCGCTTGATGTTTTTCATTCTTCTGATTGGACCGAACCCCCAAGTAAAGCAAAAAAAGTAACCACAGTGCATGATTTAAGTCCTTTAAAATTTCCCCGCTGGTCGCATCCTAAGATAGTAAGTGTTCATAAAAGAAAGCTTAAGTTGATTGAAGAAGAAACAGATTGTGTTATTGCTGTGTCAGAGTCTACGAAGCGTGATCTGCTGGAAATCTCCAAAATTCCTGAAAGTAAAATAACTGTTATTTATGAGGGGGCGTCTTTTTCGGATAACGACGTCTTTTCGGAAGATGCCCGTTTTGCAGGGGAGGCTTTGGAACCCAAGATTAGGGGATTTAAAGAAAAATATAATTTGCCTCAAAACTTTATTCTGGCAATCGGCGGGGTGGGAGAACGAAAGAATTTGAAGAGAATTGAGCAATCCTGCAAAGATTATAATTTAGTTATATTAGGACAGACACTTCCCCGCTTGAGCATGGAGGAGTTAAAGCTGCTTTACAGCAGCGCAAGCGTGCTTGTGTATGCCTCACTTTATGAGGGGTTTGGTTTGCCTATACTGGATTCATTTGCATCCGGCCTTCCGGTGATAACTTCAAACGTTTCTTCTATGCCTGAAATAGGAGGAGAGGCAGCCTTGTATGCTGATCCATTAAGCGTAGAAGATATTAAGGAAAAAATTGATTCGGTTTTAGGAGATAAAAATTTAAGAGAAGAGCTGATAGAAAAAGGTTTTAAGCGGGTAAAGCAATTTTCCTGGGAAAAATGCGCGGAAGAAACTGCAAAAGTTTACAGGAGGATTATGAAATGAGGTTTTGGATTGACGGGTATGAAGCGAATGTACCTCAAAGGCTTGGATCGTCACAGGTAGCATTTGAGCTGCTTACCCAATTTGAGAGAATTGATAAAAAAAACGAATATACAATATTTTTACCAGATCCGCCTTTGTCTGACTTACCAAAAGAAAGAAAAGGGTGGAAGTATAGGGTCTTAAAACCTAAAAGACTTTGGACGCGGATAGCCTTACCTTTTGCGCTTTATACTGCAAGACAAAAACCTGATTTATTTTTTTCTCCTTCGCACTATCTCCCGAGATTTTTACCCTCGAAGATAAAAAAAGTTGTAGTAATATTTGATTTGTCTTTTTTACATTTTCCGGAAATGTTTAACAGAGATGATCTTTGGAAATTAAAAAACTGGACAAAATTTTCCGTAAATAATGCAGATTGTATAGTTACGATTTCTAAATTTTCAAAGGAAGATATTTATAAAGAATACAGTACCCCAAAGAAAAAAATAACTATCGCTTATCCCGGATATGATAAAGAAAAGTTCAGAGTTCAGAGTTTAGAGTTTAGGGTGGGAGAGGTGAAAAAGAAGTATAACGTAGGGGATAACTACCTTATATATATAGGAACGATACAGCCGAGGAAAAATATTATAAGGCTGATGGAGGCATTTGGTAATGCAATCCACCTCGAAGGAGTCAAAACTCACCTTCGAGGTGTGCGGGAACGTTCAAAAAATGAGTTGGAATTGGTGATTGTCGGTAAACATAAGGGTGAGGGGAAACAGGGTTGGAAATATGAAGATATATTAAAATCTCCCCAAAAATTAGGCATAGAAAGCCGCGTTAAGTTTTTAGGTTTTGTGCCGACAGATGAATTGGCCTTTCTTATATCAGGAGCAACAGCTTTTATCCAGCCTTCGCTTTATGAGGGGTTTGGGATTCCCGTAGCGGAGGCTATGGCTTGCGGTGTGCCGGTAATTGTTTCTGATGTCTCGTCGTTGCCTGAAGTAGTCGGGCAAGCAGGGCTTTTGGTAAATCCTTATTCAGTTGATCAGATGGAGCAGGCGATAAGGACTATAGTAGCTGATAAAAAATTGCGAAAAAAATATTCAAAAGCAGGACTTGAGCGAGTCAAAATGTTCTCATGGGGTAAAATGGCGAAGGAAGTATTAAAAGTTTTTGACCGTGTGGAAAAGAAGGGGTAATGTTTGCTTAATGTGGTCTTTCCCCATATAATTATATCTATGGCTCTATTTCGGGACAGGATGGGAAGATCTTTAACAACAGCTGAGGCTTCTGTAAAGATTGTGATGAGAGGGTTAAACTGGCTTTTGGATTTTGAGTTGTTGCTGATCACTTGGGCGGGGCTTATGCCTTTTCATTTGTTTCGTTTGTTTGTATACTCTCTGGCAGGGATTAAGATAGGTAGAGGTTCAAGGATTCATATTGGGGCAAGGTTTTTTTATCCGTCTAACATAAAGATCGGAACAGGAACAATTATCGGAGACAATATTTTTTTAGACGGAAGAGATAAGTTAATAATAGGCGATCATGTGGATATTGCCTCTGGGGTAATGATTTTAAATTCCGAACATGATATAAACTCGGAAGATTTTCACCCTATTATTGCTCCGGTTATTATTGGGGATTATGTTTTTATAGGGCCAAGGTCAATTATTCTGCCCGGAGTTAATATCGGAAAAGGAGCTGTGGTAGCTGCTGGAGCTGTGGTTACTAAAGATATACCTGATTTTGCGGTAGCGGGGGGAGTTCCGGCACAGATAATAGGGGAGCGCAAGATAAAGGATCCTCATTACCGTTTAGGTCGCGCAAGGCTTTTTCAATAAATTCAA
Organism: Candidatus Daviesbacteria bacterium RIFCSPLOWO2_01_FULL_39_23; assembly: GCA_001776935.1. Lineage (GTDB taxonomy): Bacteria > Patescibacteriota > Microgenomatia > Daviesbacterales > UBA10151 > UBA10151. The sequence goes on from MFDN01000001.1 coordinate 221,859, forward strand.
ATGTCAAAGCTCAAATGGCAAATCAAATCTAAAGTCTTAATGTTAAATAATTAAACATTGATTCTTTAGTCATAGGACATTCATTTGTAATTTGGATTTTGACATTATTTAGTAGAATCGTGAGTATGATTAAAAGAATTTTCATTTTATTTTCTATATTACTTCTTATTTATATGATTTGGCCGGGGCCAAACAAAATTTCACAGTTTAAACCATTGCCTAATTCAACAAAATCTACGCTTTCGGGCGATACATTTCAAATTCCCAATGTGGCTGCTTATTTTTCCAATAATTTCAGGGATTTTGTGATCCCTTTCTATTTTAAAAATTACCAAGGAGTTTCCCGCTTGCCGTTTCCGCCGCTCGTATTAAACCATCCTCCCGAATACTCTTGGGTAGTGATAAATGTGAATACAGATACAACATACCTAGAAGAATTCGTATACCCATTAAGGGACTCACTGTTTGTAAATGGTTTTGAAACTTACCGCCCTGATGGGACTCCGGTTTTTTGGGGTGCACCAGAGCTTACGGAATCAACAAAGTCTTGGTATACAAAAACAAAATTGAGATATTATCCAAGTAATATTTTGGTTAGGAGCTTAGTTTGGTTTGGAATAGTTGTTTCGATTCTAGCAATTTATAGATTAGGGAGGAAAATAGCCAAAGAATGAATAAAGCGCTTTTTTACTTAACTTTATTTCTTTTTGCTTTTATTCCCCTTTACCCTAAGTTCCCGCTTTTTAACATTAAAGGTACCTTTGTAGCGGTAAGAATCGAAGATTTTCTAATTGCCTTAACTATTGGGTTATGGATATCTTACATATTGATTAATAAAAAATTATCCGTTGTTTTAAAGGATAATACTAATAAGGCAATATTGCTATTTTTCTCAATCGGCATATTATCCCTCTTTTCAGCGCTGTTTTTAACGCACTCGATTACGCCGCATATAGGGGTACTGCATTTTCTCAGAAGGGTGGAATTAATTTTTCTTTTGCCTGTTGTTGTGACAATTTTTAATACAAAGAAAAGATTGATTTCTGTATTAATTGTTTTATTCTTAACCCTGATAGTAACTAACTTATATGGATTAGGACAGCAATATTTGGACTGGCCGGTTATATCTACAACAAATTCTGAATTTGCCAAAGGTTTAATATTAAGGCTCACTCCGGGTGCAAGGGTAAATTCTACTTTTGCCGGGCATTACGATTTTGCAGTGTTTTTATCGGCTGCCATTGTTTTTCTTGCAGCATTATTTTTTGCATTAAATAAGTTTTGGAAAATGCCGATATTAATTTTAGGCGGTCTTTCCCTTTTTGTATTAATACTGACAGCTGCAAGGGTATCGTTTGTATCGATTTTTGTCGGTTTAATCTTTGCACTAATTTTTGCCAAAAAGAAAAAATATCTGTTATTGGTTATTGTTGCGCTTACATTAATTGCTGTTTATCCATCTCAGCTTAGGGATAGATTTATTTCAACAATAACAGTCAATCTGCTTAATACAGGTAAAAGATATGAAGGTAGGAACGTAAACCAACAGCTGGAAAATAAATTAAATATTCCTACTTTAGCTTATAAAATGGCAAGCCGTTCGGCAAATTTCCCAGCTTTCTCCGCTACTGCTGCCGGTGTGCCGGCTGATATAGCTCCCGGTGAACCGGTTGACGGGACACAGTTAGGCGTTTATAGGTCATTTCAAATAAGGTTAAATATAGAGTGGCCAAGAGCCGTAAGGGCCTTTCTAAAAAATCCCTTTTTGGGTACAGGGTATTCATCAATAGGAATTGCTACCGATAATGACTTTTTAAGGTCTCTGGGAGAGGTGGGGCTTTTGGGGACGATTGCATTTTCTTTGATACTAATTTCTATCTGGAAAAAGATATCTCAAGGAGTAAAAAGCGGAGATAAGATAATCAGATTTTTTTCTGCAGGTTCACTTGCTGCAATAATTGTCTTTTTGGTAAACGGTTTATTTATTGATGTATTTGAGGCATCAAAAGTAGCATCTCTTTTTTGGATGATATTAGGATTAAATTTAGCTGTTTTAAATCTTAAGGAAGAATAGATGAGAGTGTTAAAAATTTTTACAAGTCAATATTTTTGGTTACTGCTTATAGTTTTTTTTGGTCTTTTAGCGCGGCTTTATAAGATTGATTCCCCTATTGCTGATTGGCATTCCTGGAGACAGGCGGACACCGCGGCAGTCACCAGGAATTTTGTTAAAGAAGGTTTTAATCCTTTTATACCAAAATATGATGATATGTCCGGAGTTTCGGAAAAGCCTCTTGTTAATCCTAATACTTTCAGGTTTGTGGAATTTCCAATATATAATATAGCAACATATCCTTTTTATTTGCTTTTTGGAGTAGAAGATAGATTTTCCCGTTTAGTGTCTGTTCTGTTTTCTCTGGGAAGTATTGTTTTTCTATACCTGATAAGTAAAAGATATTTTGGGACTTTTGTATCACTTTTGACAGCGTTAATTTATGCTTTGTTGCCGTTTAATGTTTTTTTCTCAAGAACAATCTTGCCTGAACCTACTTTTTTGTTTTTTGCGCTGGGGATGATGTATTTTGTTGATTTGTGGATTGGAAGCGGTAAAGGAGTTTGGGGAGTGTGGGGATTTATTTTTACTGCTTTAGCTTTTTTGATGAAACCATGGGCAATATTTTTTATACCCCCTATTTTATATTCTCTTTTTTCAAAATATGGCTTTAAAATTCCACATAAGTTTTTTCTGCTTATTTTAGCAATTGCGCCTTTTATATTTTGGAGGCTTTGGATTCTGCAGCAGCCGCAGGGCATACCTGCTTCAAGCTGGCTTATGAATTCGGATAATATCCGTTTTAGACCGGCCTTTTGGTGGTGGTTAATTTCGGAAAGGCTGGGAAGAGAAATTTTAGCTGTGCCGGGAGTGGTGCTTTTTGTTGTCGGATTATTAACAAAGCCCAAAAAAAGCTTTTTTATGCATGTTTGGCTTCTTTCGATGTTTTCATATTTTATAATTTTTGCAACCGGCAATATAAGGCATAATTATTACCAGTATATTTTTGTTCCGGTGGCGGCTGTTTTTTTCACTTTGGGATTTGTTAAATTAATTTCGGGAATCAGGGACTTTTTGCCAAGAATATGGACAATACCGTTGGCGTTTTTCTTTTTGATTTTGGCATTTTACTTTACCTGGTACCAGGTAAAGGGGTTTTATCAAATCAATAATCCGGTTATAATTGAGGCAGGCAAAGCGGCAGACAAGCTTTTGCCCAAGGATGCTGTTGTGGTGGCCCCATATAACGGCGATACTGCTTTTTTGTATCAGACAAACAGAAAAGGATGGCCGGTGACAGCCCTGCCTTTAAAAGAGCTGGCAACGGATTATGGTGCCACTCATTTTGTTTCCACCACGCATGATGATAAAACGAATTGGGTGATCCGCCACTTTCAGGTTTTAGAAAATAATCCCGGCTTTGTTATTGCTGATTTAACAAAAGTTGTGAACTCTCTGGAAGGCGACCCGGAACCATAAAGCTTTAATCATGAAAGTACTCATGCTGACACCGTATCTTCCTTATCCGCTTTTGACCGGAGGGCAGACCAGATCGTTTAATTTAATTAAAAGACTGTCTGCTTTGGGACACAAGATCACTCTTTTTTGTTTGGTTAAAAGCAATAACGAAAGAAAGTATGTAGGGGAGCTTGAAAAGTTTTGCGAGGAGGTTAAGGTGTTTAACCGGTCAGAAAAACCATGGACAGCAGGAAATATTTTAAGGACCGGTTTTTCTTTCTATCCTTTTTTAGTTGTCAGGAATTGGGCAAAAGGAGAAAAAAACGCTATTTCGGAAAAATTGAAAGAAGCAAAATTTGACTTAATTCATGCGGAAACTTTTTACGTTATGCCCCATATTCCAAAAACCCAAATACCGATCCTTTTGGTTGAGCAAACAATTGAATATTTGGTTTACCGGCATTTTGTGGATCAATTTAAGATACCAATGTTAAAACCGCTTTTATATACGGATGTTATAAAAATGAAATACTGGGAGCTTAAGTATTGGAAAATGGCTGCAAGGGTTGTTGCGATGTCTGATGAGGATAAAAAAACCATGATAAATGAAATTAGCGGACTTGATGTGGATATCGTACCCAACGGAGTGGACAGTGATTATTTTAACGAGTCGATCACTAAAAGATCTCGCTCGCCTATTGTTTTATATTTAGGAAACTTTACCTGGCTGCAAAACAGGGAAGCAGTTGAGGTTTTAATTAAAGAAGTATGGGGGAAAATTAAGGAAAAGATGCCTGCGGCCAAGCTTTGGATTGTCGGCAAGGAAGCAAAGAGTTTTTTTGCAAATTTACAATCCGGAGATATTGAAGTTACAGAGGTTTTAGATGTGAGAGCTGTTTATCAAAAAGCATCTGTTTTAGTTGCGCCTATTTACGGCGGAGGCGGTACAAGATATAAGAATTTTGAGGCTTTTGCGTCCGGACTTCCTGTGGTCACCACTTCTATAGGTATAAGAGGAACAGATGCTCATGACGGCGGCGAAGTTATTATCAGGGATAAACCGGATGAGATTGCAGGCGCGGCCGTACGCTTATTAACCGATCAAATCCTGGCAAAAAAGATTGCGGAAAACGCAAGAAAAATGGTTAGGGAAAAATATGATTGGGATCCTATTGCCAGAAAGCTGAGCGAGGTTTACGAAGATCTCGGTAAAAAATGAATAAACTAAAAATAATTATAGACGGCAGAATGTATCGGGAATCAGGGATAGGCAGGTATATAAGGAATTTAATTTCCAAGCTTAAAATTATTGATAAGGAAAATGAATATTTTATTCTTCATCTAAAAAATGATTATGATAATTTGGAATATGGCGGTAATTTTCATAAAGTGCTTGCTAATTTTCGGTGGTATGGAGTTGGGGAACAGCTCAGACTGCCAAAGCTTTTGAGTGAAATAAAGGCAGATTTAGTACACTTCCCTCATTTTAACGCACCGCTTTTTTACCGCGGGAAATATGTGGTAACAGTGCATGATTTGATCCACCAGAATTTTTCTATGCAAAGAGCAACTACTCACGGGCCAATCGTATATAAACTGAAAAAAATCGGCTATAAAAAAGTATTTAAAATGGCGTTGAAAAGATCAGTAAAAATCCTGGTGCCTTCGGATTTTGTTAAAGATCAATTAATAAAGGATTGGAGAGTTGATGATGATAAAGTTGAAGTGACGTATGAGGCGGTGGATGAGGGGATATTTAAAATTGTGCGTGCTTTGAATAAAAATAAAATTAATAAAATTTTAGAAAAATTCGGTATTAAAGCCCCTTATATTTTCTATGTGGGAAATGCGCATCCGCATAAAAATGTGGAAGGGTTAATTAAAGCGTTTCAAGACATAAGGGCAAAATACCCGGATCTTTTATTGGTGTTATCAGGGAATGATCATTACTTTTGGCAAAGGATTAAAAAAGAATTTCAGGATAAAAATATTATCTATACGGACTATGTTAGCGATGAGGAATTGGTGGGTCTTTATACAAATGCTTTGGCATTTGTATCACCGTCTTTGGAGGAAGGCTTTGGAATTCCTTTGCTTGAAGCTATGGCCTGCGGCTGTCCGGTAGTTTCTTCTGATGCGGGAAGTCTGCCGGAGGTTGGCGGAGATGCGGCTGTTTATTTTAACTCCAAGAGCATAGGCGATATGAGCGAAAAAATTTCTAAAATTTTGGATGATGCGGGGTTAAGAAAGAGCTTAAGAGATAAAGGACTAACAAGATGCGCTCAATTCAGTTGGCTGACGCTAGCGCAGAAGACTTTGGAGGTTTACGAAAAATGCGCGTTGCAATAGTTCATGATGATTTAGTTCAATGGGGAGGGGCAGAAAAGGTATTGCTGGGACTATCGGAAATTTATCCGGATGCTCCTATTTATACATCTGTGTATGATAGCGGCAATAAGCAGCTTACAGAGAAGTTCGGGTCAAAAAAAATAATTACCTCTTTTCTGCAGAAAATCCCCGGTTGGAAAATTCTATATAAGATGCTTTTACCTCTCTATCCTATGGTTTTTGAGCAGTTCGATTTCTCCCGATATGATTTAGTGATTTCCCACACCACCCGTTTTGCAAAATGCATAATAACCAAACCACAGACAAAACATATTTGTTATTGTCATACGCCGCCCAGATTTTTATGGCATTTTTCAGGTGTCGGCCGTTTCGGAATAGGCGAGATATTGCTATCCGGACTTAGGGCTTATGATCAGTTGTCGGCCCGGAGAGTGGATCATTTTATTGCAGGTTCAGAAAATGCCCGAAAAAGGATTAAGAAAATTTATGGGAAAGACTCAAAAGTTATTCATCCATTTGTTGATTTGAAAATTTACCAAGATATTGAGGGTTTTGACGGCGGATATTATTTGATGATCGGCAGGCCAAAAAGCTACAAAAGATTTGAATTTGTAAAAGATTTTTGCAATAAAAGAGGGATACAGCTTAGGGTTATTTCCGGAGGGTGGGATGATGAAATGGTTGTTTGGATTTTGGCAGGCTGCAAAGCTTTAATAATACCCGGAATTGAGGACTTTGGATTAACCAGTCTGGAAGCGCAGGTTTTGGGCAAGCCGGTTGTGGCGTTTAAAGAAGGCGGGGCTTTAGAAACCGTGGTGCCATCTATTACGGGAGTTTTTTTTGAAAAATACTCAGAAGACAGTTTACAAAGTGCATTAATTAAGTTAAACTCCCTTAAAATAAATCCCAAAGACTGCAGGAAAAACGCAGAAAAATTCAGCAAGGATGAATTTATAAAAAATTTCAAGCAAGCAGTTGATAGTTTGTTGTACACTAAATAATGGATATTTTATCTATGCTTTATAATGTTTTAAAAAGGTTAGTGGATATTGGCGGGTCCCTTTTCGGATTAATTATTCTCTCTCCCCTGCTTTTTCTTGTTGCCTTGGCTATTAAACTGGATTCCGAGGGTCCGGTTATGGCAGATACTCCGGCCCGATCCGGTAAAGACGGCAAGCTTTTTAAAATCTATAAATTCCGCTCAATGGTGCAGAATGCACACGAGATTTTAGAGAAAAATCCTAAGCTTTTGGAAGAATATAAAAAAAACAGCTATAAAATATTTAATGATCCAAGAGTCACAAGAGTGGGAAAGTTTATTAGAAAATACTCAATTGATGAATTTCCGCAATTTTTTAATATTTTAAAAGGCGATATGAGCTTGGTGGGACCGCGCGCATATTACCCGTATGAGCTTGAGGAGCAGCAGAAAAACTATCCCGCATCCAGGAAATATGTTAAGGTTATTTTATCCGGGAAACCGGGTTTAACAGGGGTCTGGCAGGTTACAGGAAGATCGGAAATAAATTTTGACAAAAGGGTTCAGATGGATGCAGATTATGTTAAAAGAAAATCTATTTTATACGATTTTTGGATTATGGCAAAAACAATACCGGCTGTAATATCGGGAAGGGGCGCGGTGTAATATGCTTACTAATTTAAACAGGAAGTTAGATTATAATAAAAAATATCTGAGGAAAACTTCAGGGAAGGGTAAAAAAAGATTAGTTGTTATTTTATGTTTAATACTTATTGCCCTTGTTATTCCCTCTTTTTTTGCTTTTTTAGGTCTTAGCGAGACTGCATCTTCTGCGAAAAAATTGGTGGCTGCATATAAAAGCCAAAATTTTGATGAGTTGAGAAAAGAAGTTTCGATTTCCAAAGGCGGTATGCAGAAAGCAAATATTTCCCTGGGTTTTTTGTTTTGGCTGCGCGCTGTTCCCTTTCTTGGAGGGTATTACCAGGATGCCAAGAATTTTGTCGGCGCAGGTGTGGAGGAGCTTTCGGCTCTTGATAAAATTTTATCAAATTTGGAAAGCGAAAAAGAGAATCTGGGTTTTAACGGCCATCCCAAAAGCGGACCGGAAAGAGTTACGCAGGCCCTTGCTATTTTAAATAAATCCCTGCCTCTTTTAGATAAAGTTGAAGGTAATTTGACTAAGGCTGCAAATTTAGTTGCAAATATTAATACGGAAAAATATCCGGAAAAGCTTAAGGGTAAAACAGTGAGGAAAAATTTAGAGGTTTTAAAAAGCTTTATCCAGGGTGCTGCTGTTGCAGTCAGGGATGGCAAAGATGCATTGATGACTGCTCCTTTGTCGCTTGGGATACCAAGCGCGAAAAATTATCTGCTGCTTTTTCAAAATGATAAAGAGATTAGGCCGACCGGAGGATTTATGACGGCTTTTGCAACTCTGACAATAGAAAACGGCCAGGTGAGCGCCACAACTTCTGATGATATTTACCGGCTTGATGAGAATCTGCTTAAAGTTTGTTTGACTAAGATTTGCCCTCTGACTCCTCCTGCGCCGATTGTGAAATATTTACCTGAGGTTACAGGTAAGCCAAGGTCTGCATGGAGCATGAGAGATTCCAATATGTCGCCCGATGTGGCTACTTCTGCCAAAGAATTTGAAAGAATGTATCAGCTTTTAGGGGATGGGCTTCCTTTTGACGGGATAATTTTTATAGATTCGCAGGTTGTTGAAGAGTTGATTGAGGTTACAGGACCGATAGATGTTTTGGGCACCAAATATTCGGGAGAAAAAGACCCAAGGTGTAATTGCCCCAATGTTATATATGAGCTGGAATCATATGCTGAGATTGCGGCAAAAGGAGAAAAAGACAGGAAGGCAATTTTAGGAGTTTTAATGCAGCAGATTTTAGCCCGTTCAATTGGGGCGGATGTTGAAAAAGTGCCGCAGCTTGTGGAAACTATAGCCAGGCTTGCAAACCACAAGCATGTTATTTTTTATATGCATGATTCTGCAGTGCAGAATTCTTTGGCAAAGCTTAATTGGACAGGAGAGATTAAAGATTTTGACGGAGATTATCTGCATATTAATGATTCCAATTTTGCAGGAGGCAAATCTAATTTGTATGTTTTCCAAACAGTCACCCAGGAAATAGATATACAAAAAGACGGAACGGCCAAGAAAAAAATTACTATTGAGTATAAAAATGACCAGCCTTTTGGAATCTGGTTAAACGGGATAAACAGGGATTATGTCAGGCTGTATGTGCCCGAGGGCAGCAAGCTGATTTCTTCCAAAGGATCGGAAGATCCGGTTGGTGCAACTTCTGAGTTGGGCAAAACAGTTTTTGAAGCATTTGTTCAGATCAGGCCGCAGAATACCAGAAAACTGGAAATAGAATATTCCCTTCCCTACTCACCAAAGGGAGAGTATAACTTAATGGTTCAAAAACAGCCGGGAGCTAAAGATTTCCGCTACATTATTAAAATTAACGGAGCGAAAAAGGCCGACTTTTTGCTTGATACTGATAAGGAATTTAAAATTAAAATTTAACCGGGGATAAGACCCTTACGATGCATGGAATTAAAGTTGAGGGGATTATTTTAAAGAGGCGAAATTTGGGGGAAGCTGACAGGATTTTAACCGTATTAACGCTTCAAAAAGGCAAAATTTCCGTTTTGGCAAAAGGGGTAAGAAGGATCGCCTCAAGGCGGGCCGGAAATGTAGAGCTTTTAAACCGGTGTTTGTTATATTTGCATCAGGCAAAAACTTTTTTGATTTTAACTGAGGCAAGCAGCATAGATACTTATCAAAAATTAAAAGAGGATTTAACTTTATCCACCTATGCTTTTCATATCATAGAGCTTGTTGATAAGCTTACTGCGGAAAACCAGGAAAACAGTATTCTGTATGAGAATTTAGTGTACGTTTTGCAAAAACTTTCCAGAAACCCCCGGCAGATTTTTGTGCGTGCATTTGAAGCAAAAATACTTTCGCTTATGGGCTTTGTTAATTTTCAGGAAGGTTTGCAGCTTGATGGTGTGAATATAAAAATTATTAATCTATTAAAAAGCCTGGAGAGTATGTCGTGGGATGGGATTGAGAAGCTAAAAATAGAAGAAAAAGAGGCTATGGAACTTGAGATTGTCTTACGGTATCATATTGAAAGAGTGATTGAAGGGAGGTTAAAGAGTAGACAATTATTGAGGAAGATATAATGCTGACTGCTGCTGCCTGGCTCGTCGCGGTCACAAAGCACCGTTCGACTAGAAGGTCTGAAACATTAACTCTATCTCTAGTCTCACTATATGAGTATTTTGTGAATTAGTATTGCACACAAAATCCTCAAATTGCTTTGATAGACTCGCGACTTCGCAGGCGCTATAAGATTCTATCGCTTTAGAAGGGAATCAATATAAATAATTATGGATAATAACTTAATGGATAAAGTTGTAGCACTTTGTAAAAGGAGAGGATTTGTATTTCCCGGCTCTGAAATTTATGGAGGGCTTGCTAATTCATGGGATTATGGTCCTTTAGGGGTTGAGCTTAAAAACAATATCAAACAGGCTTGGTGGAAAAGGTTTGTTCAGCTTAGGGAGGATATTGTGGGGATTGATGCGGCTTTGGTTATGAATCCAAAAGTTTGGGAGGCATCCGGCCACATTGCAAACTTTACAGATCCTTTGGTGGAATGTAAAAAATGCCACGGACGGTTCAGGGCAGATCAAATCAGTGAAGGGATTTGTCCGGGCTGCGGAGCAAAAGATTCTTTTACAGGAGAACGGATGTTTAACTTGATGTTTAAAACATTTATCGGCCCGGCAGAAGAGTCTTCTAATACTGCTTACTTCCGGCCGGAAACTGCCCAGGCAATGTTTGTGGATTTCAGAAGCGTTTTGGATACTACCAGGATGAGAATTCCTTTCGGAATCGCCCAAATCGGTAAAGCTTTCAGGAACGAAATTACTCCCGGAAATTTTATTTTCCGCACACGCGAATTTGAGCAAATGGAGATTGAATATTTTATTCCGCCTCCGCAAAATGACAGCGATTGGCAGGGGGTATTTGAGCATTGGAAGAAAGAGATGGTTAGTTGGATCCGCGATGATCTGGGAGCGGATATGAGTAAAGTGCATGAGCAGGAAATAGAGGCAGCTGACAGGGCCCATTATTCAAAAAGGACTGTTGATTTTGAATATGATTTTCCGTTTGGAACAAGCGAGCTTTACGGACTTGCATACCGGACTGATTTTGATTTACAAAATCATCAAAAATTCTCCGGACAAAATTTAAGTTACCGGGATCCGGACAGCGGCGAGGAGTTTATACCGCATGTTATAGAGCCGACATGGGGAGTGGACAGATCAGTGCTTGTGGCGCTTCTTTCCGCATATTGCGAAAAAGAAGGAAAGGTGATTTTAAAGCTAAGACCTAAGCTTGCGCCGTTTAAAGCGGCAGTTTTCCCGCTTCTTGCAAATAAACCGGAACTTGCTGCGCTGGCGCGTAAGATTTATCTTGACCTGAAAGCAGATTTCATGATAGCGTGGGATGATAGGGGTAATATCGGAAAAAGATATGCATCCCAGGATGAAATCGGTACGCCTTTTTGCATTACAGTTGATTTTCAAAGCCTGGAAGATAAGATGGTGACAGTAAGAGACAGGGATAGCGCAAAGCAGGACAGGGTAAAGATTGAGGAAATTAAAAATTATTTAGCTCAGAGAATTTGATATCTGCCATATGGATAAGTTAAAAAGCCTTATTTTTCTTCATAAAGCTACGGTGATTTTAGCAATAGTTCTTATTCTTGTTGCTGTTGGGGGAGTATACGCTTTTGGAAGATTTACCTCTAAGTCCGAGGGTCCTCTTGAGGAGGTGGATATTTCGTTTGATGCAGAGGGACCTTATGCCGCGCTTTTTCCCAGAAGAGACGGAAATGCACTGGTGTTAAATCTTAAAAGAACAGGATCTTATGATGGTATTTCTTATGAGCTTGCCTACACCAGCAAAGCAGACGAGACAGTGGTTGCAGGCAGTAAGATATCAGATGATGAAGATAATAAAAATAGTTTGGATACCATTGACAGGGGAGTGGTAGGTAATATTGACACCAAGGAGAAAAAGGGTGAGTATGAGCAGGAAATTTTGTTCGGCAGCTGCAGCAAGAATGTTTGTAAATATGATAAAGGAGTGGAAAACGGGACTTTGACTTTGCATATTAAAAAAGGCAATAAGGCTTACCGGATGATTACACAATGGCATTTGCAAAAGCCGGATGTGGCTTTAGGAAGGTTAACCTCCGGAGATGAGCATCTTGTTTATGAGGTTGAAGGAGACAGACAAGTCCTTTCCAATATCGGGTTTACAATTATTAATGATTTAACAGGAGTGCCTAAGCTTCCTTCAGCAAAAATCGTTTTAGGTAAAGTTTATTCATTGAATGTACCTATTGCTAAACAGCTGCCTGCAGGACTTATAAGTTTAGAGCTTGCAGAGAATCCGTCGGCCGGTGCAAAGCTATACCGCTACAACGGAAGCAAAAGCGAGTGGCAGGAACTCTCTACAAAAATAGAGGGCAGTAAATTATCCGCCAAGGCAGATGGAGCAGGAATATTTGCGGTGCTAGTCTCCAAGTAAAATTTTTATTCCTCTTCGACAAGCATATACTCTTTTAAAACTAGAAAATACCTCTTGACCCTTCGACTACTTCGACTCCCCTCAGTACAGGTTCGCTCAGGGTCTGCGGGGTAATTATGTAATCGTAATTACCCCTTGACAACTTCGTGTAAAATGGCGGAAAATGGTTTTAGATGGTGAAAAATGGTTAATATTCTGCCCAGATTAAGGATGTCCTTATGTTCTTGGGCGAATATAAAACCAGCTTTTCCGGACGCGGCAGGATTGTCCTGCCAAAAAGAATGCGTTCGGAGCTTAAAGAAGAAAAAACAGTAATCTTAAGTAAGGGATTTGAGAGTTGCATTTGGGGATTTACACAAAAAGGATTTGAAAAAGAGGCCGGCAAGCAGCTTGAAATTTCGGCAACAGAAGAACGGGCCAGGTATATGCGCAGATACCTATTTTCTGGCAGCGAATCAGTGGAGTTAGACGCTCAAGGTCGGATTATCATACCGTCTGCCCTGCTGGATTTTGCTAGCGTTAAAAAAGAAGTTGTTATTATTGGTGCGGGAGATCATTTTGAGATTTGGGATGTTAAGCGTTGGAAAAAGCATATCAGGAAGATTGAGAGGTCACATGGTAGGATATCATAGGTCCGTTCTTTTGGAGGAAGCGATAAAAGCGCTTCACGTAAAAAAAGGGGAGTGGTATTTAGATTGCACCTTGGGTGATGGGGGCCATACTTTAGAGATTTTAAAGCAGGGCGGAAAAGTAATCGGAATGGATGTTGACCCGCAAGCTTTAAAAAGAGCAAAGGAAAGGCTATGTGATTTGGGGTATTTTGAAGACCAGGGATTAAGGTTAGTACAGGGAAATTTTAGAGACTTAGAAAATATCATATCGCAGACGGAATCTGGCGATCAGAAATTTGCAAGCGTCAAGTCAAACTTGGCAGGTGCAATTTTTGATCTCGGGGTTTCCAGTTTGCAACTTGAAAGCCCCGAAAGGGGTTTTTCTTTTGGAATGATGGGACCTTTAGATATGAGGATGGATCCGACTTTGGCAGTACGGGCTTTGGATCTTTTGAACAGTTTATCAAGAAAGGAGCTTTATGAAATATTTAACCAGCTGGGTGAAGAAAAATATTCTTGGCGTTTGGCTAATGCTTTGGTGCTCGCCCGTGAAGTAAAGCCTTTTACAAATACTTTGGAGCTTTCAAAAGCTGTAGAGAAGGTGGTAGGCGGGAAAAGGGAGAAAATTCATCCGGCCACAAGGGTGTTTCAGGCTTTGAGGATGACGGTGAATGATGAGCTGGGCGCTTTAAAAGAAGGCTTGGATAAAGTTAGAAATGAAATAAAAAAAGATGGCTACATTGTTGTTATTAGTTTTCACTCATTGGAGGACCGGATCGTTAAAAATACTTTTAGAGAGTGGCAGTTTGCGGGATTTGGTGAGGTTTTAACTAAAAAACCAATAGTTCCAACTGAGAAAGAAGTTGTAGATAATCCCAGATCCAGATCTGCAAAAATGAGGGTGTTCAAAAGGAGCTAATCGCTATGACAATTATTAAAAAATTTGAGCCGGCTGAACCAAGAAAAACATTCTCAAAAAAATATATCGCCCTTGTGGTGATCAGTCTTTTTGTGCTGATGGTGATTGAGATTTGGGCAAATAATAATGTGGCGGTTTATGGCGAGAAACTTCAGAAATTATCTTTTTTACAAAAAACCTTAAATTTGGAAAACCAGATTTTAGAAAATGAAATAGCTAAGCAGGTTTCCTTAACAAATGTTGCCTCAAAATCTGCAGAGCTTGGTTTTTCAAAGCCCGAGAGTATACAATATATTCGCTGAATCTTTTTTCTTGTATGCGAATATTCTGGGTAAAAACTATTCTTTTATTTTTTCTTTTTGCAATATGCATACGCTTATTCTATTGGCAGGTAGTGAGAGCGGAATTTTTGCAATCCCAGGCAGAGAATCAGCATTATAAAAATACAAAGATAGAAGCTGTCAGGGGTAATATCCTTTTTGCAGACGGATCTATTTTAACTTCTTCCAACCCGGCGTTTTCTCTATATGGACTGCCAAAACAGCTTGATGATGAGCAAAAAGTAACCACTGCTTACCTTCTGGCAAAAGTTTTAACGGGGAAGCAAGAAGAAGTGGATGGTTTGGCAAAGGAAATAACAAATAAATTATCGCAGGATTTATATTGGGTTTTATTGAAAAGGAATATCTCCCCAGACCAGAAAAAACAAATTGAGCAATTAAATTTAAAAGGAGTTGAGTTTGAAGGCAGCAGCGTCAGGTTTTATCCGGAAGGATCTTCCGCTGCGCATCTTTTAGGCTTTGTGGTGCCGGATACTAAAGACGCAGGTGCTTCCAAAGGATATTTTGGCTTGGAAGGATATTTTAACGGCGAACTCAAAGGAATTTCCGGGCTTTTAAGAAATGAACGGGATGCTTTGGGACTGCCAATACTTATTGGTAATTTTTTAGAGAGCCAGGCAAGCAATGGAAAGTCTTTAATTTTAAATGTTAATCAGACAGTCCAGTTTATTGTGGAGGAATCTCTTAGGGCAGGAATAAAAAAGTACGGGGCAAAAAGCGGCTCTGTAGTGGTGATGGATCCAAAAACAGGGGGAATTTTGGCATTGGCTGCTTATCCAAGCTATGATCCTTTAACTTATTATGATTTTCCAAAAGAATATTTTAGAAACCCTATTGTGGCAGACCAGTATGAACCGGGATCAACCTTTAAGGTTTTAGTATTGGCTGCTGCCTTAAACGAGGGATTAATCCGGCCGGATACAAAGTGTGATATTTGCTCAGGACCTGTGTCTATCAGCGGTTTTACTATCAGGACTTGGAATAATAAGTATTATGCGGATACAACCATGAAAGATGTGATAGTTCACTCAGATAATACCGGAATGGTGTTTGCGGGTAAAAAAATAGGGCTGGATAAATTTTATTCATACCTTGAAAATTTTGGTTTTGGTCAACCAACTAATATTGATTTGCAGGACGAAGCGTCTCCTGATATCAGGGTAAAAGAAGCCTGGAGAGAGATTGATTTGGCAACGGCCTCATTTGGACAGGGGATAGCAGTAACGCCGGTTCAGATGGTGAGAGCAATTTCTGCAATTGCCAACGGAGGAAATTTGATGGAGCCTCATGTTGTTAGCAAAGTTTTATCTGATGACGGCAAAAGCGTTTATGAAATAAAGCCAAAATCAAAACAGGTTCTTAAGCCTGCGGTGGCTCAACAGGTTATGGAGATGATGGTGGCGGCTGTACAGGAAGGGGAGTCTAAATTTGTAAAACCAAAAGGCTTTAAAATTGCCGGTAAAACAGGAACGGCACAAATTCCGGTGGCAGGTCATTATGATCCTAATAAAACAATAGCCTCTTTTGTAGGCTTTGCTCCGGCTGATGACCCGAAATTTGTCATGCTGGTGCGGTATGATGAGCCTTCTTCTTCTATTTTCGGATCGGAAACTGCCGCCCCCACTTTTTTTGAGATAGCAAAACAACTGCTTTTATATTATAAGATTGCACCTTCTGAATAGTGCAATGAGTATAAAAAAATAAGCGTTGCGTTATAATACCCATAATGAAGACACTGGTTAAAGCTTTTATTCCGCAGAGAGTGATTAATAATCTATATCATCTTCCCAAAGCGGCATTGGCAAATATAATTTATCGTTCCTCTGCCCCGGGAGGACTAAAAATTATCGGCGTGAGCGGGACTGACGGGAAGACTACCACAGTGAATATGATTTACCAGATCTTAAAAACTGCCGGTAAAAAGGTTTCAATGATTTCTACGGTTTGCGCCGTAATTGGAGGGAAAATTTATGACACCGGATTTCATGTGACTTCTCCGGATCCGTTTAAGGTGCAGAAATTTATCAAGCTTGCAAAAGAAAATGGTGATGAATATTTAGTGCTTGAAGTGACTTCGCATGCTTTGGACCAGTACAGGTTTTGGGGGATAAAATTTGATATTGGCGTCATAACCAATGTTGCTCACGAACACCTTGATTATCATAAAACGCAGGAAAATTATTTAAAAACCAAACTTAAACTGATTGAAAACTGTGAGTTTGCCATTTTAAACCAGTCAGTAAAAGGAAAGGGGAAGAAAGTGGTCACTTTTGGATTGAGTGCAGGAGATCTGAATCAAAAACAGGTGGGATTAAAATTGAAAATGCCAGGTGATTATAATATTGAGAATGCTTTAGCAGCTTTATCCGTGGCGTTTGCTTTAAATATAAATAAAGATATAGCACGAAGAGCTTTGGAGAGTTTTACAGGTGTGACAGGCAGAATGGAGGAAATAGAAAATAACAGGGGAATTAGAATTTTTATTGATTTTGCCCATACTCCCAATGCTTTGGAACAGGTTTTGAAATCCTTAAGGGAACAGGCTAAGGGTAGATTGATTGCGGTTTTTGGGTCTGCCGGCAAAAGAGATGTCAAGAAAAGGAGCTTAATGGGAAGGGCGGGCGGAGAGCTTGCAGATATCGTAATAGTGACAGCAGAAGATCCAAGGGGAGAGCTTGAGATTATAAACAGACAGGTTGTAAGCGGAGCAATAGAAGCAGGTAAAATTATGGAAAAAAATCTTTTTGTTGTTGAGGACAGAAGCCGGGCGATAGATTTTGCCATAAATAAAATTGCCAAAAAAGGAGATATTGTGGGTATTTTTGGCAAAGGGCATGAACAGTCTATAAATTTGGATGGGAAAAAAGAAGTTCCATGGTCAGATAAGGAAGCGATAGAAAGTAGTTTGCGCAGCAGCTCGTTTGGTCGCAAAAAACCGTTCGACTAGGTAGTCTGAATAATTTAGATTCTCTCTAGTCTTACTTGAAGCTCGTCAATCGAAGCAGGACTGCACGATTGACTCGCCACATTTTTTGGCTGACTCAAACTTCGCTGCTGACCGTATTTACGACTTATATGGATTCAAAATTTAAACTGATTGTTGATTCGTTTGGGAAAGAAAGGTTTAAGTTTGATGAGCCTTTAAAAGGTTACACTGCCTGCTCATTGGGCGGGCCGGCGCGTTTGTTTTTTATAGCTTTTACGCAAACAGAACTTATAAAAATAATAAAAATAGCAAGGCAGCTTGAGATACCTTATTTTCTGTTTGGAACCGGCACTAAAATTGCGATCTCAGATGCAGGCTTTGAAGGACTGGTGATTAAAAACAGAACCAAAAATATTCAAACTCTTTCTGTTAAAGGTAAGGTTACAAAATACGGTATAGGAGTGGATGAAGCTTTAATAGAGGTGGATTCCGGCGTGAGTTTGAATAAGTGGATTGAGTATTTGGATTCGCAGGGTCTGGAAAGCGCTAAGTTTGCAGGCATTCCGGGCAGTATCGGCGGCAACATGTTTTTAAATAAATTTTTGCAATCCTCGGTTAAAAGTATTAAAGTATTAGATTCACGGTCGGAAGCGAAAGTGGTAAATGTTGATATTTTAAGTCCAAAAAGGCATATAATATTATCAGGAGTATTTAGGGTGAAGGCAAAAATAATATGAAATATATAATCAATGGCGGACATCAGCTTAAGGGGAAAGTCCGTGTATCCGGGAACAAAAACTCCATATTCCCTTGTATGGCTGCTGCACTTTTGACTTCGGAAGAAGTTATTTTGGAGAATGTGCCTGATTTAAAAGATACGGATGTATTGCTTCAGATTATAAAAAAGCTGGGGGTTATGGCGGAAAAGGATGATTCCATTGTAAAAATAAAGGCTTCCGAAATCAGCAGATTCAGTTTGCCGGAGGATTTAATGGTTAAACTGAGAGGGTCGATTGTTTTAGTCGGAGCAGTTCTTGGAAGGTTGGGCAGGGTGAATTTCCACCATCCGGGAGGGGATATTATCGGCAGAAGAAGCATAGAGGTTCACCTTGAGGGTTTTTTGGAATTGGGCGCATCTTTGAAAAAAAATAATTCCAAATACAGCCTGCAGAATAATTTCGCTCAAACTTCTTCTGATTGCGGCATTTTTTTAAAAGAAGCTTCGGTGACTGCAACAGAAAATTTAATTTTAGCATCGGTTTTAGGCAAGCGGTCTGTTGTTTTAAGAAACTGCGCCAAAGAACCCCACATTGTTGACCTGTGCAATATGCTCATTGCCATGGGCGCTCAAATCCTGGGAGTAGGGACAGAAACCATAAAAATAAGAGGGGTGGAAAAATTATACGGAACAAAATTTAAAATCGGCGCGGATTTTGTGGAAGCAGGCACTTATGCAATAGCAGGAGCCTTAACCGGAGGGGAAATTACAATTGAGGGGATAGACGGCGCATTCATGGATCCTGTTTTGGTGCCTCTTCGGAGCTTTGGTGTTAAAGCAGAAGTGATTGATGGTGCTATTTTGGTTTATCCTTCAAGATTAAAATCTATTCCTAAATTGGTGACAAATCTTTGGCCGGGATTTCCGACAGATTTAATGAGTGTGGCAATAGTTTTGGCAACCCAGTCTAAGGGTGTGATTTTATGTCATGACTGGATGTATGAGGGAAGGATGTTTTTCATTGATAAACTTATTTCTATGGGTGCCAAAATAATTTTGGCTGATCCGCACAGGGTGTTGGTGTATGGCCCAAGCAAATTAAAAGGCAAGAATTTAGAGAGTCCTGATATCAGGGCAGGTATGGCGCTGGTGGTGGCGGCTTTGGTTGCAAAAGGGAAAAGTGTTGTTAATCAGGCGGAACTAATTGAGCGGGGATACGAAAACGTTGTTGAGAAATTAAGAAAGCTGGGTGCGGATATTGGAAGAACTGATTAGTTATGGATATTGCGAAACATCCTATTTGGAACCAGGTTACGCCATATAAGACAAAAATCCCTTCGTTTAAAAAGCCCTTTCATTTGCTTCGCATTTATCTGGCAAGGCAGTATGCAAAACTGTACCCTCAGGATATGTTCGTTGGGGTAACAGGATCTGTGGGAAAGACAGCGTGTGTTGCAGCCTGTGCCGCAGTTTGTTCTCAAAAATATAAAACGCTTGCAACCAAACAGGACCTGGATCCTGTTTTAAATATTCCGGCCACTTTGCTTAAATTAAACCCTTCAACTAAAAAGGTTATCCTGGAGATGGGTGTGGAATATAAGGGTGAAATGGATTTTTACCTTTCACAAGTCCGGCCGAAGACAGTGGTTGTCACCAGGATTTCGTATGCTCATAGTGAAACTTTGGGAGACATTGACGGGATTTTACAGGAGAAAGGAAAACTGGTGGAAAGTTTGGATGAAAACGGGCTTGCGATATTAAACTGGGATGATTTATCAAGCAGAAGGCTTGCCGCTTCCTGCAGAGGAACTGTGATGTATTACGGAATGGATCCCAAAAACTGTACTGTTTGGGCAGGCAATCCCAAAATAGAAAATTTTACAACTAATTTTGAGTTGAATTTGGGAGTTGAAAGAGTGAAAGTAAACTTTAAGCTGTTAGGACTGCACCAGGTTTACCCTGCATTGGCCGCTGCTCTTTTAGGGGTGAGTTTAGGTATTCCCCTGACAAAAATAAAAAAGGCGCTGGAATCAGTAGAACCTTTAGAGCACCGGATGCAGGCGCTTGCAGGTCCAAACGGATCAATACTTTTGGATGATACTTACAATTCATCTCCTGCGGCTATGGATGCGGCTATTGATACTTTACTTGCCGTTCCGTCACGAAGAAAGGTTATTGTATTGGGCGAGATGCGGGAGCTTGGTCCTTACAGCGAAAAACTGCACAGACAAGTGGCGCAAAGAATTTATCAGGAAAAGTTAGATCTTGTTTTTTTGGGTCAGGGTGAGGCCCAAATTATCGGGGACGAGTTAAAAAGTTTGGGATTTTGGCAGGAAAGACTCGAGTCTAATTTAACAAATTCCCAAATCGTATCCAAACTTCTGAAAAATCTGGGTAAAGGCGATGTATGCCTTATTAAGGGTTCAAGAGTTGTCCGATTAGACGAGGTGGTAAAAAGGATTGCAAAAAAATCTTAACTTATGGTTTTATTACTGGGACTTTTGCTTTTATCTTTTATAGTGACTTCTTTTTTTATGGTGCCTTTTATTGATTTGCTTTTTTATCTTAAAAGGCGCTTTGAGAAAAACCGAACTGAAAATGAAAAAAAGTCAGAGACGCCGATACATGATCAGCTTATGAAAGGGGATATTGGTACTCCCTCCGGGGCGGGTATCCTTTTGATTTTAATTTTAATAGTTTTAAGTTTGGGGTATGCATTTTTTAGTTCCTCAGTAGACAGGGTCAGTTTAGTGATTTTACTTTTTACTCTTGTATCTTTTGGATCCTTGGGGTTAGTTGATGATATTAAATTCATAATTACAAGGAGAAAAGGTAAAATCCTGGGACTGGGCAGAAGAAAAATATTATTGATACAAGCGCTTTTTGCTATTGCAATTTCTTCAATGCTTTATTTTATGGGAGGGCTAAATAATTTTTATATTTTAGGGCTTGGTAACTTTATAATTCAAATGTGGTATATCCCGCTTGCTGCTTTTGTTATTATTGCTTTTGCAAATGCGTATAATATATCGGACGGTTTAGACGGACTATCGGCAGGACTTTTGCTGATTTGTCTGTTTGCTTTTTTGGCTCTTACAGTGCAAAGCTTGGATTTGACTCTGGCTTCATTTATCGGCATTTGGATCGGGCTTTTGTTTTCTTTTCTGTATTTTAATGTTTGGCCTGCCAGAATTTTTTTAGGCGATGCGGGAGCTTTTGCATTCGGGGCAACACTGGCGGTTGTGGGACTTTTGACAGGGAAGATTTTGGCTTTGGCAATAATAGGCGGGATGTTTGTTGTAATTGTTGCTTCCTCTTTTTTCCAGATTTTGTCTAAAAAAATCCTTAAAAAGAAGATTTGGCCGGTTTCTCCTATTCATATGTATTTTAAATTCCTGGGGTGGGAAGAGCCAAAAATAGTCACCAGGTTTTGGCTTGCTCAGGGGATATTTGCTATTTTGGGTTTGTGGATAGCCATGCTTTCAAGATAATATGGGTTTCGTAAAAGCCAGCTTGCAGTCTCAACAGAAAAAGAATGATTATTTGCTTCTTTTAACAGTAGTTGTTCTGGTTATTTTTGGTTTAATGATGGTTTATGATGCTTCTGCTATTTCCGGCCTTAAGGATTTTAAAGACAGCGGATATTATATCAGGCAGCAATTAATTTGGGTGGCGATCGGGATAAGCTCCATGATTTTTTTTGCCAATTTTCACTACAAAAGATTAAAGCCTCTTTCTGTGCCGGTTTTTTTCATTTCTGTGGTTTTGCTTTTTGCGGTTTTGATTCCCGGACTTGGAGTATCGGGCGGCGGAGCCCACCGCTGGTTAAAGTTTGGAAAAATTGTAGTGCAGCCTGCAGAAATAATTAAATTAACAGCAGTGCTTTATTTAGCCAGGCTTTTTGAAAAAAAGGTGAGACTTGCTCCGTTTTTGATGGTTGTTATTGGAGTAGGTTTGGTGATGGCTGTTTTCCAAAGAGATTTAGGGTCGTCGGCTGTGTTTGTGGCAACTGTGGCTGCTATATATTTTGCAGCCGGCGGATCAATCTGGCACTTCATTATTGCACTTCCTGCAGGAGTGATCGCTCTGTGGTTATTAATATCAACCTCTGCATATAGAAGCAAAAGAATCCTTGCTTTTTTGGACCCATTTTCCGATCCCCAGGGTTTTACTTACCATATTTCGCAGGTTCTGATAGCTTTAGGTTCAGGGGGATTACTGGGTTTGGGTTTGGGGCAGTCAAGGCAGAAATTTGAATATATTCCCGAAGTCTCAACAGATTCTATTTTTGGCATCATCGGAGAAGAACTGGGTTTTTTGGGCAGCAGCTTATTGCTGGTGTTTTTTGCTGTATTAATAATCAGAGGTTTAAAAATTGCGCAGAATTGTCCCGATAATTTTGGCAGGATTTTGGCTTTAGGTTTGACGTCATGGCTGGGGGTGCAGATTATTATAAATCTTTCATCCATGACTGCGCTTTTACCCCTGACAGGGGTTCCCCTTCCGTTTATTTCCTATGGAGGTTCGGCTTTGGTTGCAAACTTAACAGCCGTCGGGATTCTTCTTAATATCTCGAGACAGAATACATAACATGAATAAAATATCTTGGTCAAATTCAATTTGGTTTTTTGATATTGATGATACTCTTATTGATACGGTAAGTACAACAATACCTGCTTCAGAAGAAATTAGGAAAGTATTTTTAGCAAAATATACTCCAGAGCAAGCAATGCAAGTTAAAAATAATTTTAATAATATTTTTCATTTGATGATGGCTGGATACAGAGTAAAAAATGCAGATGAATGGCAGTTAGTGCCGGGTGGAAAAAAAGCTTTTGATAAAATTTTAGAGGATATTGAGAACCATCAGATTAGGGTAAAAGAAAAATATGGAACAATTAAAAAATGGAGCAGAGAAGTTTTTGTGAAACTTGCAGCTGATAAAGCAAATTTGAGTGTAACCCCTGAAATAGTGAATAAAGCTGCAGATGCGTATTGGTTAATTTTAACGGAACAAACTGTAGTTTATCCTCATGTTCTTGAATTGATGCAAATAATTAAAGGATATAGCAGGCCAATATATTTGCTGACGAGTAGTGATGGACGGTTACGAATGGACGAGAAAGGACAATTTGATTATGACCCGCAGTATTCAGAAGCATTTAAAAAAAACAGAATTGAATTATTAAGGGAAAAAGGAATTATTTTTAATGCTTTATCAATTGGTGATCCTGAAGATAAACCGAATTTGAATTTTTTTCAAAAAGGATTAAAAATAGCCGAACAGGAATTAGGTTGTCCGATTAACACGGAGCATGCCATTATGATTGGTGATTCTTTTGAGGGAGATCTCCAAGTGCCTAAAGAACGAATGGGTTTTGGATTAGTTGTACTTTTTCAGAAAGACAAAATTAAATTAAAAATCATTGATGACCATCAGATAATTACAGGGAATTTAATGGAAGTAACAAGGCTTTTGAATTAAAAATTTTCTTCTAATATTTTGTTTTGTATAATAGAAAAATCATCTTTTTCCCCTACAAATGCTTTGTATGAAAGTTTAGGATTAGTTCTTGAAAAATAGGTTAAAACTTCTTCAGGATGTACCCACTCTGTTTTTCTTTTTCCAAGATATTCAGGATAAGAAGAGGGTTGTTCATCAACCTGTAAGGTCTCTCCTTTAGGGTGTATCCTTTTTGAAGTACTATGAATTAGTGCTTGTTTATGAATATATTTAGATAGGTATATAAATTGCGTCTCGCTCGCTATAGAAACTGCCTTATATGTGTCCTGGTACAAAGATCCTACTCTTTTGTGTTTTCGATTAAAGTACATAGAATATCTAGTGCCTAATGAGTGCATAAATTTATCCATCGAAATTGCACTGTTCTGTTTGATAAAAAAATGGAAATGATTTGGCATTAAGCAATAAGCAAGTAAAGTAACTTCACCAAAAAAGTTATTTAGCCGCAGAAGCTTTAATGTGTTGTCCTTCTCTTTAAAGGAGATGCTCGGATCGGATAGTTTTTCAAAAAGAATTGTTTCGTTCTTGGGTAATAAATAATTTTTTAAATAAGATAGGAAAACAGCGTAATCCTGTTCGTCAAGAAATATTAGCCTTTTTTCGACTCCACGATTATAAATGTGATAATAACTATTATTAATATACTGCTTAATTCTATTCTTAGAGGGCACAATCTTATATTATCCTGGATTGTGAAATACATCAAGGTCTATCCCTTAGGGATAGACCTTAAAGGATACACCTTATGGACTTGAACAGGTGAGCGGTAATGACGTATGATTACAGGTAATGAAAGTTTTAATCACAGGCGCGCATTTTACGCCGGCTGTTGCAGTTATTGAGCAGTTAAAAAAAGTAAGCGGCTTGGAAGTTGTATATGTCGGCAGGAAAACAACTTTTGAAGGAGATAAGGCAAAATCTGCAGAATCAGCAATACTTCCTTCTTTAGGCGTAAAATTTATCCCCATAATTACAGGGAGACTTCAAAGGACTTTCACCCTTTATACGATCCCTTCTCTTTTTAAGATCCCGATTGGATTTTTGCAGTCAATTTTTATTCTTTTGTCGCAGAAGCCGGATGTGATTTTATCGTTTGGAGGATATGTATCCGTGCCGGTTGTCATTACGGGCTGGCTTTTTTCAGTGCCGGTTATTATTCATGAACAAACATTATTTGCAGGCCTGGCAAATAGAATATGTTCATATTTTGCGGATAAAATTGCGGTTTCTTTTAAAGACGGTGAATTTAAGGGGGAAAAAGTTGTGTTAACCGGCAATCCGATAAGGCGCGATATTTACGAACTCTCAAAAAAGGCAGCGCAGGCAGTTTTTAGGGAGAAAAAAATGCCGGCTGTTTTAATAATAGGCGGAAATCAGGGATCGCATGCAATTAATACTGCAGTAGAGAAAATTCTGGATAAGCTTACTAAGATAGCCAAAGTCTATCATCAGACAGGCGATTCCAAATATGGGGATTTTGAAAGATTAAACAATTTTTCAGGGGAAAACTACAAGGTGTTTAAGTTTATCGGAAACCAGTGGACAAAAATTCTTGAGGAGTGCGACCTGGTTGTATCGCGGGCGGGAATTAACAGCTTAACAGAGCTTGCGTTTTTGGGAAAACCTGTGCTTTTGATTCCCATTGGAAATTCAGAGCAGAAGAAAAATGCCCAATATTTCTCCGGTATCGGGCTTGCCAAAATTCTGCCTGAATCAAAATTAACCGGAGAAACATTGTTGGAACAAGTAAAATTGATGCTGAGTGACCTAAAAACATCATCCCAAAAAGCACAGAAAGCTAAGGAGCTGATCATTCCTGATGGCGCCAAAAGACTTACGCTTGAAACTTTGCTGCTTGTGAATAGTCCTAAAAATTGAATATGTGGAAGAGAAGAAGGTTTAAACCAAAACAGGTTTTCCAGAGTAAAAAAATTATACTTTTGGCTATTTTTATATTGATCCTGATCTTTGTAGTTTCTTTTATCAGGGCAAAGTTATTCATTATAAATAAAGTTGATATAGAGTCCGCGCAAGCAGGGTGTGCAGATGAGGAGGAATTTAGAAAATCGTCAAACCTTTTGGGACAAAGTTTTTTTCTTTTAAATCCTAAAGATGCAGAAAACAGTTTAAAAAGTAAATATTTCTGCGTAAAATCTACCCGGGTGAATAAAAAGTTTCCTGATACGGTAAAACTGCAAATTGCAGGCAGAACGCCCTTTGCAAAGATACTCATCTTAAAAGATAAAGAGGCCTCTCCTGCTGCCCAAAACCCGGAAGGATTTTTTATTGTTGATGAGGAAGGCGTGGTTTTTGCAAAAGATGATATTGGCGGGATACCAAATATATATCTTTATGACCCTGGTGTTGCTTTGGGAAAAAGATTAAATGGGATATATTCAAATCTTTTGGTGATTTTGGGGAAAGTTAAAACGTTTGGGATAAATGTACGAGAGGGCTGGATAACGGATTCCTCTTTTGTCATTAAAGAGGGAGACGGGACGCCCCGGATAATTTTTGCCTTAGAAGATGAAATTGATATTCAAATTGCATCTTTACAACTGATTCTGGATAAAGCTAAAATAGATTCAAGCAAGTTAGAGTTTATCGATCTAAGATTTGATAAACCCATTATTAGATTTGTGGAGAAAAGTCCAAAATAAACGAAGTTCGCAATAAATATATGGCAAAGGACAGAATTGTTTGTGGGATAGATGTCGGCTCATCAAAAATAGCCACTCTTATTGCTTCAGTAGATGAGTCTCCCTCCGGCGGAGGAAAAATAAATTTAATCGGTGTTTCTTCTACTCCTTCAAAGGGTGTAAAAAAAACACAGGTTGTTGATATTGAAGAAGCAATAGGTGCAATAACAGAATCGGTTGAAGCGGCTGAAAGAATGGCCGGTTATTCTATTTCCCAGGCATTTATTTCTTTAGGCGGACCGCAGGTGGAAAGCGTGAACCAGCATGCAGTGGTGGCTGTGTCCGAACCTGATGAGGAAATTAAAGAATCTGATGTGAAAAGGGTCAATGATGCGGCCCGGGCAATTCCGCTGCCGTCTTCACGGGAAATCCTTCATGTTATTCCCCGTAATTTTACTGTAGACGGACAGGAAGGCATTAAAGATCCGATCGGCATGACCGGTGTTAGGCTTGAGACTCAGACACATATTATCACAGGCTCCTCCACCTCTATGAGAAATTTAGTTAAATGCGTATCCGAGGTGGGTATAGACGTCTCGGAACTGGTTTTTTCCGGCATAGGATCTTCTGTGGCAGTGCTTTCTGATACGGAAAAGGAGCTGGGGGTTGTGCTTGTGGATGTTGGGGGGGAGACCACGGATGTGGTGGTGTTTATTGACGGATCTGTGGCATATTCCTCCGTTATACCCATTGGCGCACGTCATATTACATCGGATATGGCTGTCGGACTGCGTGTCTCGTTGGAATCGGCAGAAAAAATTAAACTATCGCTTGGCAGATTACAAAAAACTCCTGTAATGCCTGCAGATGATACAGGTAAAACTGTGCGCAAAAAGGAAGAAGAATCAATCGATATTAAGGCACTGGGGATTACGGAAGATGTGCAGAAAATTTCCCGGAAAGCGGTTGTGGATGGGATTATCAGGCCGAGACTGCAGGAGATATTTAAATTTGTCGGCAAGGAATTAAAAAAGAGCGGCTTTGCAACGCAGGTTCCATCAGGACTTGTGATTTGCGGAGGAGGAGCTTTGACTGTGGGAGTTTTAGAGCAGGCAAAATATGTGCTTGGGTTTCCTGCAAGGCTGGGCCAGATAGAAGGATTAGGCGGTTTGGTGGAGGAAATAGATTCTCCTGCGTTTGCAGCTGCTGCAGGTTTGATCCTTTATGGGGCGACTCAAAGTACCGGCAGCCAAATGCATATACCGGTGCTTTCCGGAAATTTGCCTATAAAAGGCATGATACAAAAGGGAATAGATTTAGTGAAATCCTTTCTGCCCTAGAGAGGACTTGATATTGCTATTGTAAATCTGTTATATTCTGCCCGAAGATAGGTATCTGTAAATATGTTAATCAAACCCGATGTTGCGCGTTTTGCAAAGATAAAAGTAATGGGCCTTGGCGGCGGTGGTTCAAATTCCTTAAATTCCATGATTTCATTGCAGCAAATTCAAGGCGTTGAATTTGTGTCTGTGAATACTGATGCCCAGGCACTAATGAATAATCAGTCCCCTACCAAAGTTCAAATCGGAGAGACTTTAACCCGCGGATTGGGTTCAGGAGGAGATCCGGAAGTGGGGAAACAGGCGGCTGAGGAGTCTGCGCAAAAATTGGAGGATGTTTTACAGGATGCTGACATGGTATTTTTAACAGCCGGAATGGGAGGGGGAACAGGAACAGGTTCTATCCCTGTTGTGGCAGGGGTTGCCAAATCTTTGGGCGCATTAACTGTGGCGGTTGTGACAAAACCTTTCTCTTTTGAAGGCACAAGAAGAATGGTGGTGGCTGAGGATGGAATTGAGAAGTTAAAAGATAAAGTGGATGCATTAATTGTTATTCCAAACCAGAGACTTTTGGAAACAGTTGAGAAAAATATGACTTTACAGGAGGCTTTTAAGCTGGCAGACTCGGTTTTAGGCCAGGGTGTTCAGGGAATTTCAGATCTTATTACAATGCCGGGACTTATTAATGTGGATTTTGCAGATGTAAAAACCATTATGTCTTCTGCAGGTTCAGCTTTGATGGGTATTGGTGTGGCCGGAGGGGAAAACAGAGCGGCAGCAGCAGCCAGGATGGCAATTGCATCGCCGCTTCTTGAGGTTTCCATTGAGGGAGCAAAAGGAGTGCTGTTTAATATTGTAGGCGGCGCTGATCTTTCTATGACAGAAGTAAATGAGGCGGCCCAGATTATAGCTCAGGCTGCAGATCCTGATGCAAACATTATTTTTGGTGCAACTATAAAAGAAGACCAGTTAGATCAGGTTAAAATTTCGGTTATTGCCACAGGCTTTGATGAAACAAGAAGAAGGCTTAGGGAATATATAGGAAATGGTATAGGTTCTGCATCCATGCCCCAGCAGCAGCAAAATTCCTGGAATAATCAACCGGCACCTACGAATAATTCTCATACACAACAAGCTGTGTCTGAACCTGAGGAAGAGGAAAAAGAAGAGAGAGTCCAGGATGGGGAAGATGAGGAAGATTTGGAAATCCCCGCATTTTTAAGGTCTAACCGCTAAAATCCTGTTATAATTATTTTGTTAGTTCGTGACTCCGCCGTTATTTAATTTACTGTCGTTGAGCAGGTTTTCTTTGAAGTTGTCCCCGTCTGCTCGGGGTCCTGTCAGCTCGGTTTCCCGTCGTACGTCCTCACTTGCTAATGGCTCGCTGCGGTCATGCGCCGGGATTCCCTCCTCACTGCCGCCCCTCGCCCTCGCGGTAAAAGATGATTTTGCCAATTAAATTAAATGAATGCAGGTAGCCTCGAGTCTTCTATTCTGTTAAAATATCTAAAGTTATGGCTAAATTTAAACCGGTTTCTTCACAGGTCAATTTTGCCCAAAATGAAGAAGAGCTAATAAATTTCTGGAAAGAAAATAAAATATTTGAAAAATCCCTTGAAAGCCGGCCGCAGGATAAGAAATGGACTTTTTTAGACGGACCTCCTTTTGTGACCGGCACTCCTCATTACGGATCACTTCTTTCAAGCATCCCAAAAGACGTATTCGGCAGATATTGGACAATGAAAGGATACCGGGTCAGGCGGGTTTGGGGATGGGACGGACACGGTTTGCCAATTGAAAATAAGGTTGAAAATAAGCTTAAAATTAAAAGGAAAAAAGACATTGAAGAAAGTGTTGGGGTAAAAAAATTTATTGAAGAGTGTTTGGGGTATGTGAACCAGGTGTCGTCTGAGTGGGAATGGTACATTGACCATATCGGCAGGTGGGTTGATTTTAAAAATGCTTATAAAACGTGGGATCTGCCGTACATGGAGTCTGTCATGTGGGTGTTTAAGCAAATGTATGATAAGGACTTAATTTATAAAGGTTTACGGGTTTCCCTGTATTGTCCGCATTGTTCGACTCCGATTTCCAATTTTGAGGTGGCAATGGATGCTGATAATTACAAAGATATTTCTGAGCCCACGGCAGTTTTTAAGTATCCTTTAAAGGATGAAAAAAATACTTTTCTTTTGGCCTGGTCTACTACGCCATGGAATAAATTAGTTACACCTGCTTTGGCAATAAACCCTAAACTAAATTATGTAAAAGTTAAGCAGGGTGAGGAGTTTTATATTTTGGCAAAAGGTACATTAAAAATGCTTGACGGAAAATTTGAAAAAATTGAGGAATTTAGGGGCAAGAAATTATTAGGCAAAGAATTTATTCCTCACTACAACTTTTACAAAATTAATCCTGGTAAAAAAGCATTCATTGTGGTGGGGGATGAGTTTGTTACGGAAGAGGAGGGTACGGGAGTTGTGACCCTGGCAGTTTACGGAGAAGAAGATTTAAAGGTGATGCAAAGGGAAAATATACAGCTCGTGATGCATCTGGATGAGGAAGGCACAATTGAAGATTATGTCCCCAATTTTGGAGGACTTAACTATCTTGAGGCAAACGACAAAGTCCTGCAAGACCTAAATTCCCGGCGATTAATATATAAAACCGACAGCTACACTCACTCGGTGCCTTTTTGCTGGAGATGTGCAACCCGGCTTTATTATGCACCAAAAGATGCATGGTTTGTAAATATTCAAAAAATAAAACAGAGGCTGTTTAAAAATAATGAAGCCATAAATTGGTTTCCTAAGCATTTCAAATACGGAAGGTTTGCCAAAAGCATGGAAGCGGCGCCTGATTGGAATATTTCAAGAAACAGATACTGGGGGTCGCCTGTTCCGGTTTGGGAATGTGGATGCGGAGAAAGGTTTGTTCCCGGATCAATCAAAGAGCTTGAGGAATTATCGGGTAAAAAGATTACAAATTTACACAAACCGGATATTGATGAGGTTAAGATTAAATGTTCAAAATGCGGGCAAATTGCAAGCAGGGTTCCAGAGGTTTTGGATTCCTGGATTGAGGCGGGATCTGCATCTTTTGCAGAGAGACATTTCCCGTTTAAGGAAGGTGTAAAGCTGGAGGATTTTTTCCCTCCTGATTTTATTGCAGAATACACAGGACAAATCCGGGCCTGGTTTTATGTGCTGCATGTTTTGGGAACAGCCCTTTTTGACAGCCCTGCTTTTAAAAATGTTTTGGTGGAAGGGGTGATGCTGGGGATAGACGGCAGGAAAATGAGTAAAAATTATAATAATTACCCGGATCCTAAAGGTTTGATGCAGCAGTATGGAGGAGATGCGTTAAGGCTTTACCTTTTGGGGTCTCCGATTATGAAAGGGGAGGATGTAAATTTTTCAAATGACGGAGTGCCGGAAGTGACCAGGGGATTTATGCTGATTTTATGGAACAGCTACAAATACTTTATTGATTATGCCAACACTTTTGGATGGGAGAAAAGCGGTCCTGAGAATTTAAATATCTTGGACAGGTGGATTTTATCAAAGCTTGTAAAAGTTACGTCAGATGTGACAAAAAACTATGAAAAATACGATACTTTTACAGTGGTAAAGCTCCTTAGGGAATTTATTGTTAATGATTTATCAACCTGGTACATCAGAAGATCAAGGGATAGAATAAGCGGTGAAAATGCGGCGGAAAGAAATACGGCTCTCAGTATATTGTATGAAGTTTTGGTTACTTATGCAAAGCTTTTGGCGCCCCTTGCCCCGTTTATATCCGAGGAAATTTTTAGGAATTTGACCGGTGGGGAGTCAGTGCATCTTGCGGAATTTCCTAAGGAAGAAAAATCAGCACCGGATGAAGAATTAATAAGAGGCATGGTTTTAATAAGAAAAATTGCGGAGATGGGTCTTGCTAAAAGAAAAGAAGCAGGGATAAAGTTGAGACAGCCGCTTGCGCAGGTTTTATACAAATCACCTGAAAGGTTAAGCGGGGAACTTGAGGTAATACTTGCGGCAGAACTTAATGTTAAAAAAGTTGGGTATGAAAAGTCATCAAAAGAAGAGCCCCAGGTGATATTGGAAACAAGTCTTACTCAGGAGCTTAAGGAAGAAGGCGAGGCAAGGGATTTAATCAGGCAGATACAACAGCTGCGCAAGGAACAGGGTTTAACTTTGGCAGATAAGACAAAAATTATTACTCCTTCTTATCCCGATGCTTTTGAAAGTCAAATTTTGCAGGGGACGACCTCTGTTTCTATAGAAAAAGGTCCTGAGCTTAAAGTATCAAAGGTATAATGAACCTTCTAAAAATTGTTAATCTTCCTATTGTTTTAACAAGTTTTTTACTTGTTTCTATAGGCGTGCTGGTGATTTATTCATCTTCTGCTGAGTTGGCTATCCAGCAAACTATTTTTACTTTTGCAGGATTGATTTTCTTTTTTTTGGTTTCACAAATAGAGCTTTCTTCAATCAGAAGCTTAATCAAGCCATTTTACATTTTTATTGCTTTTTTGTTGGTTGTTGTTTTAATTTTGGGTATTGAGACAAGGGGATCTTTGAGGTGGATCCCTCTTGGAATATTTAATGTTCAGCCCTCGGAATTTGCAAAACCTGCATTAATTTTACTTTTGGCAAAATTCTGGTCGGAGAAGCCTGCAACCTGGATTAATATTTTTAAAAGCCTGCTTTGGACTTCACCGGTGATGCTGTTGATTTTTAAGCAGCCGGATTTGGGATCAACTCTTACTATAACAGCTATTTGGCTTGGTATGCTGATAGCGGCCCGCGTTTCTTTCAAAAAAATCATACTGCTTGCTTTGATTTTTCTTATGGTGATTCCTGTGGGCTGGATATTTTTGCAGCCTTATCAAAAAGAAAGGATTGTTTCTTTTTTGGCGCCGCAGTCTGATCCTTTAGGCAAGGGTTATAACGTAATCCAGTCAACAATTGCTGTTGGATCAGGTGAGCTGTTTGGCAGGGGACTTGGGAGGGGAACCCAGTCCAGGCTGCAGTTTTTACCGGAATTTCGAACTGATTTTATTTTTGCTTTTATTGCGGAAGAAATGGGATTTGTGGGTTCTATGCTGATACTGTCGCTTTATTTATTCTTGCTATTTTGTTGTTTAAAGCTTGCCTTCATGGCAGACAGCTCATTTAGCTTCCTTATTATATTAGGGGTAGTATCAATGTTTTTATTTCAGACTGTTGTTAATATCGGGATGAATATAGGGGTTTTGCCGATCACCGGAATTACTTTGCCGCTGATATCATACGGAGGCAGTTCCCTGGTGGCTACGCTGATATCGCTTGGGATGGTTGCATCTTGTGCTAAAAAAGGGTAAAATCATCAGCATGTCAAACTACGCAATTTGCGAGATTTCGGGAAAGCAGTATAAAGTTGTTCCCGGTCAGAATTTAGAAGTGGATTTTTTGGGAGAAGAGGGAAAAGATCTTGAAGTGAATGTATTACTTTTATCTGATGATGGTAAGTTGCAAATAGGCAGTCCTTTTTTGAAGGAAAAACTGACTTTAAAAAGAGTTGAAAACATTAAGGGTGAGAAGATCAGGGTTTCTAAATTTCATGCTAAAGCAAACTTCAGGAAGACAATTGGCTACAGATCTAAGCTTACAAAAGTGGTTTGGGATCTACCAGTTAAGAAAGCAGAAGTGAAGAATGAAGCTAAAAAAAGCGTGAAAAGCTAAGCAGAATGTATTGACTTAATTTTTCACAGGGATTAATATTTAAAAACTAAATAAGAAAAAGGTTAGTTCAGAAAGGTCCAAAATAAAATGGCACATAAAACAGGCGGAGGAAGCACCAGAAAAAATAGAGATTCAGTATCAAAGCGCTTGGGCGTTAAGCTTTTTGGCGGTCAAAAAGCAGAAGCCGGAAATATTATAATCCGCCAAAAAGGAAATAAGTTTTATCCCGGAACAGGCACAAAACAGGGAAATGATTTTACGATTTACTCTATAATTTCAGGTAAAGTGGAATTCAAGAAAAAAGTAGGCAAAAAAATAGTTAGTATTGTTTAAATTAGTCCGCTATTTATGGATGAGCAAATATACGAACTTGAGATAGATCTTCTACAGCCCAACCCTCTGCAGCCAAGAGGACTTATAAGTCCTGATTCGCTAGCAGAACTTGCGCATTCAATAAAAGCCCATGGAATACTTGAGCCTTTAGTGGTTGCAAAAACACCTGCCGGATACCAGATAATCGCAGGCGAACGGAGATGGAGAGCTTCTAAAGTTGTTGGATTATCCAAAGTGCCGGTGATAATCCGCGAAACCAGTCCGCAGGGAATGCTGGAGATGGCTATTGTAGAAAACGTACAAAGGATTGACTTAAACCCCCTTGAGCGCGCACAGGCTTACAGAAGACTGATGGATGAGTTTAACATGACCAATCAGGAAATTTCCGAAAAAGTATCCAAAAGCCCCTCATACATTTCCAATACAATAAGACTGCTTATTTTGCCTGATGCATTAAAAGATGCTTTAATGGCAGGGGCAACCTCAGAAGGTCATGCCAGGGCGCTGGCGGCTTTGGAAGATCCGCATTTGATCATTAATGCATATAAAGATGTTCTAAAAAGAAATTTGTCTGTGAGGGGGACAGAGGAGCTGGTCCGCAGACTGAGGGTGGAGAAGGGGATCGGACCAAAAAAGCTGGCTGATGTGGATTCCATGCGTATTTTTTCAGAAGATATTGATAAGATGCAGGAAAATATTTCCAATGTTTTAGCGCGCCGGGCAGAAAAGTTTCATGTTAAATGTCAGTTAACCGGCAAAAGGGCAAGACTTGAGATGTTGATTGACGGTGATCCTGATAAAACCACTCCCCTTTTGGAAGACCTTCATCAGGCAATTGTGGGGTATTTTAATTTGAAGGAAAACTGAGTTACTTATTGGTTAATAAGCCGACGTCCGGCACGGGGAAGTATCTGAAAAGCGCCCTGCCGACAATTTCTTCTTTTGTGACCGGTCCCCATTCCCTTGAATCGGATGAGTGTTCCCTATTGTCGCCGAAAGCAAAATATTGATTACTCCCCACTTTAACAGATGAGCCTTCTGTTAAAAAAGCGCCTGAATGAGTCGGGGTGCTGGGCGGCAGATATTTTTCTTCTAAGATTTTGCCGTTTACAAGCACATTGCCATTTGAAATTTCTACTGTGTCCCCCGGTACGGCAATTATTCTTTTTATAAAATCCTGGGATTCATTGCGGGGGTTTTTAAGTACAATAATTTCCCCGCTTTTTGGGGCTCTGAACCTGTAGCTTACTTTTTCGGTGACAAGATAATCGCCATTATGCATGGTGGGAACCATCGAATTTCCTGAGACCTTATGAAATTGAGCTACAAAAAGATAAATACTGGCAAAAATTGCCCCAAACACCACTAATGTTTCTATGAACTCAACTAAATATCCGCTTAAGCGTTCAAAGAACCCTTTTTGATTAGTATCTCCCAAATATTGGTCGCTGGTGTAGGGGGTATTCGGATCCATAAGGCTGATTATCTCAAAGATTTAGGTTGTGAAGCAAGGGCTAGAATGCTAAAATGAGCATGATTAGGAGTTGTAGCTCAGTTGGCTAGAGCGCTTCGTTCACATCGAAGAGGTCACAGGTTCAAGTCCTGTCAACTCCACTTAAATGAATAAAAATAACTTATGGTCAATTGCAGGGGGTTTGATTTTGGTGCTTGGTCTTATTTTCGGAATATACCTAACTAGGCAGGAAGCAATTCGGATTCCTCAGAAAAATTTGGCCACCCCCACAAACATACCGGTTGTAACTTCTACGCAAAACTTTCTTGAGCCGGCTAAAACTATAAAAGGGTGGAAAACTTTTTATGGATCTCATTTTTCACTACAATATCCGCCTGATTGGGTTTTAAAAAATTATCTGGACGGACAAATTTATTTGACAAACGCTGAATTCAAAGAAACAGGAAATTATGTTTGCAGTCCTTCAGAATCAAGGGCTACTTTGGAAAGCCGTATTACACCAACAGAGAGAGGTTTAGGATTATATAAAGTAGTTACCGAGTCAGAATTTTATAATGTAAATAGTGAATTTTGGAATGTAGGAACAGGGGGTGGAGGAACTTCCGATATTACGATGAAAATATTACCGCTGGGAAATAAAAAGGCAGTTTTGAGAAATGTTCTCTGGACATCTGGATACGAATGTTGGACTAAACCAAGAATGGATTACATGAGCCTTCTTTATTTAGGAGGAAATGACGAAACAGAACAACTTATTTTGCGAGGTTACTATTATCCGGATGAAGGTTTCAAACAGATTATTGATACTATTCTTTCCACTATTAATTTTAATTTTGACGTAAAAGCTGTATCGCCTTCTTCTTTGCTAATACAGAATCAATGCACTAAATATTCAACATATGGTTATCCTCGAGCGTTATATAAATGTGGTAATTATTATTCATTATATCCATCAAGGACAGGAACTGATGACCCGGTAGTATTATTAGATTCAAATGGTGATCCTGTTGCCGAGTGCAACCGGAAAAAAACTTTTTTCCAAATACAAAACCCCTTATGCGATATAAAATGTGATGAAAATACTAATCTTTGCGATGGTATTGGTATTGATTGTCCCCGTACAGGAGATTATAAGGGAGACCTTTGTACATTAGAAAACCATTTCAGAATGGACTGTCTTACCGATACTCATTGCAGTAGCAAATACTTCTGTAATTATATTAAAGATTATTACTTGAGAAGTTTATGCCGTTAGTTAATTAATTATCTGAATTAAATTTCTGATACAATTGAGATGTGAAGGCAATTTTAACGCAGGGTTTTTATGTTTTTTTTGCGCAAAGCATAACGCGGGTAATTGGTTTTTTTTATGTGATATTTTTGGCGCGCAACCTGGGGGTTTCTGATTTTGGACTTTTTAGCGTGGCTTTGGCATATTTTTCCATAATCTCGGGATTTGCAGATTTTGGTTTTAACAGGTTTTTAACCAGGGAAATTGCAAAAGATAAGCTTAAAGCTCCGGAAATTTTATGGACCGTGACGCTTTTGCGGTTAAGTTTAACATCGGTTTTATTTGCCGTGTTTTCACTTGTGTTATACGTGCAGGATCCCGATAAGGTCAGGGTTAGCCTGATACTTTTGGCAACTTTGGCAATTTTACCTCAGGCAGTTGCTTTAACTTTGGACGCGGTGTTTGCCGCATTTCAGAAACTGCAGTTTTCCGCTGTTGCGCTTTTTATATCCTCAATATCTACGGTTATTGCAGGATTTTTCTTAATAAGCAGGGGCTTTGGGACAATGGGGGCTGTGAATGCCTTAATTTTTGGGCAGTTTGTTTATATGATAGCTTTGATTTTATTTTTAATAAAATATAAAGTTTTTAACTTTTCCAAAGTCAATTTTACTCAGGTTAAGGATGCAATAAAGGGGTCTTTGCCTTACGGACTTTTATCTGTTTTAGGGCTTGTATATTTTCGGATAGATACGGTTTTGCTTTCGTATTTGCGGGGCAATTTTGAAACAGGATTATACGGTGTTGGCTTTAGGTTTTTGGAGGCTGCAACTTTCGTACCGGCTGCTTTTTCCCTGGCGCTTTTTCCGGTGCTTGCCAGGATGCATGAGGGTGCAGGCGGGGATTTAAGAAAAATTTATTTTAAATCTTTTAAGATTATGCTTTTGATAGGGGTTTTTGCAGTATTGGGATATTTTTTAGTATTGCCGCGGATTATTGAGACACTTTTGCCAAATTATTCACAGTCAATTCCTGTAATTAAGATTTTGTCTTTGGCAATTCCTTTTATGTTTATTCATGCACCAGCTGTTTCTTTGCTTTTATCAACGGATAAATATTTAAAAGATGTTTTGATTCTTTCGGTGCTGGCTGTTTCTTTTAATATTATTGCCAATTTGATATTTATCCCAAAATACGGACTGTTTGCCGCTGCATATGTTACTGTTCTTTCTGAAATTTTATCTTTTGTTGTATTTTTCCTGCTTATTAAAAAAAGGATTTTGGATAAAACTTAATGAATGTCTACGAGGAAACTTTTAAGAAGTTTGGTTTTTCCCTAACGCAGCAGGAAATTTTAAGACTAGTGGGGGAGGGCAAAGCAGTTTTGGAGATTGGGGCATCCGCAGGCTATATGAGCAGGGCCTTTTTAAAAGCAGGATGCATACTTGACGTGGTGGAAAGGGATCAAAAAGCATCAGAAAAACTGCCAAAGGGGATTAGAAAAATATTTAACGAATCAATTGAAAACAAAACTGTTTTTACAAAGTTGGGAAAGTACGATTTTATAATCATGGCAGATGTTTTGGAGCATCTGGTTAATCCCTGTGAGGTTTTACAAAAGCTTTTGAAAACTGCATCTGCAAATACTGTACTTTTAATTTCATTGCCGAATGTTGCCTGCTGGGCTATGCGGAAGCAGTTGTTTTTTAATGGGGATTTCACCTATCAGGATAGCGGGCTTTTAGATAAGACCCATCTGCATTTTTATACTGTTAACAGCCTGCCTGAAATTTTAACAAAAAACGGCTGGAAGGCGCAGGAGATAAAGGGGACAATCACCCGTTTGCCTTTTGAGGGGCTTATATCAAAAATTCCTGTCTTTGGGTTTATTTTTAAAAAGGTTTTTTATCAAAGACTGGTTAATGCTTTTAAGAATTTATCTTATTATCATTTTCTGGTTGCTGCAATACCTAATGAAAAAAATTAAAGTATCGGTTATTATCCCAAACTGGAACGGAAAAGAGCTACTCAAGGATTGCCTTGAATCTTTGCAGAGTCAAAGCTTTGAGGACTTTGAAATAATTTTAGTGGACAATAACTCTGAGGATGAGAGTTTGAAGTTTGTTGAAGGTAGTTTTCCAAAGGTCAGGGTGTTAAGGCTTGATAAAAACTACGGGTTTGCAAAAGCTATCAATGAGGGAGTCAGGGTGTCGGAAGCGCAGTATGTTGTATTTTTAAACAATGATACGGTTGCAGAGAGGGATTGGATAAAAAGTTTAGTGGAGTGTGCGGATTTTCATCCCGAAGTAATTTCCGTAAATTCCAAGTTATTAAACTTTAATAATAAGAAAGAAATTGACGGAGTGGGGATTTTGATAAATGAGGTGGGGCAGGCAAGATCTGTCGGCTGGCAGGAAGAAGATAAGGGCCAGTTTGATCCGCCAGCTGGCGGAGAGCTGTATATTTTTGGTGCAACAGGAGGCGCATCGCTTTTTAGGAAGGAAGATTTTATAAAAGTGGGAATGTTTGATGAGCATTATTTTATGTACTCTGAGGAAGTGGATTTTGCTTTCAGGGCGCAGTTTTTAGGGTATAAATCTATATTTTGCCCAGAGGCTGTTGTATTTCATAAACATAAGGCAACATCCGGGAAATTTCCGGATAAAGTTGAGTATTGGCAGTTTAGGAATATGACCCAAACAATCATTAAGGATTTCCCCGCTCCCCTTTTGTTTAAAAATTGGCGTATTTTAAAGATTATTTTGGTGCACCTGAATACTGTTTTCTATCAAATCAAAAACGGATATTTTTGGCCGCCTTTTTTTGCTTTGGGATGGAATATTTTACATCTGCCGCATCTTTTGGCGGAAAGAAGAAAAATCCAAAAAAATATTAAAGTCAGCAATGATTATATTGAGAGTTTTTTACAGGAGAAAAAAATCACTTTCTGGGGCTTGCGCAAAGAAGTATCAGGAAGATAAAAATTGCAGGATAAAAAAGCGAATTTGCAAATACCGAATGAACCAAAAGTCCTAAAACTAATGCAAACATAATAATGCGGTAGGTTTCATTGCCTTTTACAAGAATGAGGAGGAAATAAAGATAGGAAAGCAATCCGATTATGCCGGTTGTGGATGCAACATATAAAAGCGAGGAATCATTGCTTGAGGATCCGCGGCTTTGCAAAAATTGTTCGTCACCTAAGTTGTATTGTATTAATGCATATCTGTAAGCGTTAAATCCAACCCCTAAGACAGGGTTTTTTTCAAATATCTGCAGGCCCTGCTGCCAGGTGTTTATGCGGAAAGAGGCGGATTGTCCCCTGTCTATATTGCGGGGTTTGGAAACCATCTGAGTATATATTTGAAACCCTAAAATAAGTATTAGAAAAAGCAGTATTATTTTAAGAGCCAGTATTTTTGATTTTTTCAAAAAAGACAAACTTAGGCCGCTAGTTAAAAACATTAAATAGCTTGAGCGGGAGAAGGTGGTTAAAAGGGCAAGAAAAGTTACTGCAAATATCAGGTAAAAAATTTTAGGGTTTTTAAAAGGTTGAAAATATAGGATCAAGATTATTGTTAAGACAAAAAAAGCTCCGGCAAAGTTCGGGTCAAAGAAAGTGGAAACTGTCCGGAAATAATGCGGATCCCAGCCGAATTGGGCCATAAAATTCAGATTGGGTAAAAACAAAAGCTGTAAAAGACCTAGTGCGGCAAGGCCTGCACCGGAGGAGACCAGGATCAGGTGAATTTTTTCCGCAACTTTGGGGAATGCGCCTGAATAGATAACCCAGCCCAGAAAAATATAGGAAGAAAATCTTAGGGTGTACGAGAAAGCGTTTAGTTTTTGCATGGGAGTCAGAAAAAGGGGTGTAAGCAGTAAAGATATTGTGGCAAAGAGGATGAAAATAAAAGCAGAAATTACAAAAAGAGGAGGGCGTTTCAGTTTGAATTTAAGTTTTAGAAGGCCCAGGCTTCCGGTTAATATAACAATAATATCAAGCATGGTTAGCGCGCCCTGCGAAAAAAGCGGCACCCTGATTAATTGACCGGAAATTATTGCTAGTGTTAATATCAGACTGGCTAAATTCATTGATGAAATTATATTCTAGTATAACCTACATATTTATTATATGGATAGTATCTTTGCTGGTTATTTTTTATTTAAGTTTTTATTCACTCCCCCATTCTGGAAAATTTCCTGACGATTTTTTTAGAAGTTTTGCAAACTGGGACGGCGGACATTTTTTAGGGATTGCCGAAGTGGGGTACAGCCAAAAGTTCCAGTATGCTTTTTTTCCGTTCTATCCCTTGTTTGTAAGGATGCTTTCCCAAATTACAGGAAATTATTTATTATCGGCAATTTTGATAAGTACCGTATCAACATTTTTTGGCCTGCAGATTTTATACAGACTTATTATTGAAACTTTTGACAAAAAGATCGGGGAGAAAACGGTTTTAGCTTTTTTATTTTTTCCCACCTCGTTTTTTTTGCTTACTGCATATTCGGAAGGGCTATTTTTCTTTTTAACGGTTTCGGCTTTTTATTTTTATCGGAAAAATCTTTTGTTTTGGGCGGTAGTGGCTGCATCACTTGCATCTGCCACCAGGCTGGTGGGACTGGCGATTGTTTTGGGGCTTTGGGTGGATATTTTGGGGCGGCAGGGGATAAACCGGAGAAACTTTTATATTTTATTTGCCCCTTTGGGGTTTATTATTTATTGCGTTTATTTATACTTTCAAACAGGGGATTTTTTCTATTTTTTAACCGCCCAAACCCACTGGCAAAGGACACTGACTGCTCCGGTTTTGGGATTTTGGGAAACTATCAGGCAGATTTCTGTTGGCGGATTTACAGGTGTTAGTATAAATATTTTTCTTGATTTGATTTTTGCAGTTTTTGGAGTGGGGATGGCAATTAGGGCTTTTCGGTTTTTGCCCTCAATTTTTGCAATTTACACATTTGCTGCGGTTTTAATACCGCTTTTTACTCCGACATTATCTTCTATCCCAAGATTTCTGCTGATGATTTTTCCCATATTTATTTTAGTTGCCTTAATTAAAAACCGCTATTTGGCTTTAGGGTACCAGGTGATTTCCCTTCTGCTGCTTGCCTATTTTAGCACGCTTTTTATAACCGGCTTTTGGGTTTCTTAGGAAGACGGCGAAGGACTGGGAGAAGGCGAAGGGGAGGGGGGAGGCGCATAATTTACCAGTCTTTGAATTTCAATGGAATTTGCGGCTGTATCAACTGCTTTTATGGTGAGTGTGTTGTCGCCGTCGTTTAAGGAAAAATCCGTTGCAAAATTTCCGTCTTTATCAACTATTGTTTGGGAATCATTTATAAAAACTTTTGCACCCGGATCGGTTTTGCCCGCAACTTTTACTTTTTTGTCGCCGCCTTCTATTTTTTTATTGTCTTCCGGTTCAGAAAGGCTGAGTGTGGGTTTTTCATTATCGTAGGTTATTTTGATGGTTTTAGAAGGGAGGCTTTCTTTGCCTGCCTCATCCAAAGTTGTGCCGAAGATATTATTTATTCCCAAAGAAAGAGAAACTTTTTCAAAAGTGAAGGATCCGTCACTTCCCACTTCTGCGGTTTGCTTTTCTTCATCATCTATATAAAGTTTGACCTTCGTACCAGGAGTGCCAAAACCTTTAATGTCTATGGGGGAGCTTAAGGTTGCCTCAAAAGGGATATTTAAAACAGGAGGGGCGCCTTCTGCATTTTCAAAAGACTTTACAGGGGCTTTCTGGGAGGGATTTGTGATATTCTTTACAAAACCAATTCCGTTTACAAAAGAGGGTAGGATCCAGGTGATTGTGGAATAGCCCAAAACAAGGGTGATTATTAAAGTGATTATAAAATTTCTTTTGCTCTTTTTTGCCAGCCTTTTAACTGATCTTCTGGAATGATAGCTGTTTGCCATACCCACCAAGTATACCAAAATCTGGTAAAATGTGTGGGAATATGCGGGGTTAGTACACCGGTAGTATGCTACCTTCCCCCGCCTGCCAAAGCTATGCGGTGGTAGTTCAGTGGTAGAATGTCTCCTTCCCAAGGAGAAGGTCGGGGGTTCGAGTCCCCTCCACCGCTCCAGACCGTAATGAAATTCTGAAACGGCTTGATTAGATCGATTTGACAAGCCGTTTTGAGGTTCGAGCGGGCCTTTTTTACCATTTACTGCATTTTCAACCTTCTTCAAAAAGATAAATGCGTTTTTGGCGTCAATACACACTAATCTATCTTTTAGATAGAGGTCCGAGCCAAGAATACGAAGTACCATCCTTTTTGTTTCAATATCACCATTTTCAAAGATTACACTAACATTTGACGCAAATCCTAAAACCTCTTCCATTACCTCACTCCAGGCAGAAACGCTGTCAGTTGCTATAGTTTTTTGCAATTGTTTTTCTTCCTCAAGAAGCCTGCTTTTTTCTTTCTGGTAATCCTCCTCACTAACCATACCCTCGATTTTCATCCCATAAAGGTTTTTCTTTTCCAGCAGAATAGCGTCAAGACGTTTCGTTAATTTACCCTTTTGCTGTCTTTCGAATTCGAACTCTTTCTCGTTTCTTCTTCTGAGGTTATCTTTTACCCATTCTACAAACGAATGTTTTATTTCAATATTCTGGACAAACTCCCGCACCTGCTTCTCAACTTCAATGCCATTAAGGTAAGGTTGGCTGCATGGCCCTTTTTTCTTAGTACAGCGCGCATAAACAAAGGTCTGGGATTTGCCTGTAGTTTTATAATGCTTTGTTTTTCTCTCTGCAGTAATAGAAGCGCCACATTCCCCACACTTAAGAATTTTCATGAAATAGAAATCATTATGGTTTACTATCACTCTTTTTCTGCCATCGATTATATCTTGAACAACTCTGTACTGGT
Organism: Candidatus Daviesbacteria bacterium RIFCSPLOWO2_01_FULL_39_23; assembly: GCA_001776935.1. Lineage (GTDB taxonomy): Bacteria > Patescibacteriota > Microgenomatia > Daviesbacterales > UBA10151 > UBA10151. Next base: position 265,003 of record MFDN01000001.1, read on the forward strand.
CAAGGGTAATCATTGGCTTATGCCTGCCCTCGTACCTTTCACTATGGTAATCAAACAAACCTGTATAAAAAATATTCCGGAAGAATCGGAACGCCTCAGTCAAACTTACCGGCCTACCTTGTCTTCTTTTACTTCGTAGTCCTAAAGCTGTGATTTTCTCCAGAGAGCTGGCAACTGTCTCATCTCCGATAAGCATAAGATCCCACCACTTCCGACAAAGTTCAAATCTGTCAGGATCAGGCATAATGTCTTTTGACCCTTTAGGTTTATATTTATCATTCAAATAGCCCAAAGGAGCCTCACCAGGCATCCATCCCATCTGAATTTTAGAATTCATGCCTCTTTTAACATTATCAGAGAGGTCTTTACTAAACTTGGTGGCCATTCCAAACTCTATAAAAAGGAAAGTGGAGTTATTGCGGTCATAGTCCATAGTCGGAGTAACAATAAGCATGCCATTATAGTCAACGTGGTCAATAAGAGTGCCTCCCTCTTTTGCGTTACGGCAGAGCCTGTCAGCTTTCCAGCAGAGGATATTGTCAGCTTCACCATTGGCAATGCGGGCAAGCATCGCTTTAAACTCCGGTCTCTTATCGGGTCGTTTGGCAGATTTACTTTCTTTATAAATGCCTACAACAACAAGACCCTTGTCTGCTGCAAGCTCGCGGCAAATTCTTTCCTGATCATCCAGGGAGAGAATCTGCCTGTCTTTATCCTCTGAAGATTTCCTACAGTATATAAAACATCTTTTCATGAACTCCTTTCGTAACTGATAACTACAGCTTGTCGTTGATGTTAGCTCGATTTTCCCTGTAAACAAGAGTCTTATCTATAACAATGTCGACCAAAAGCAATAAAGCTGTGGCTTGCTCAAAAGCCTGAGCATCGGTTAGTTCGATACCATACTCCTTGCGGGTAAGTTCCTTAAACTTATCCAGTTCCTCACGAGTAACCAAAGAATTAGCCGGTAGTTCTTTATTTTCCTCTTCTGGAGATTTTGGGTTATTATTTTCCATTCCTGTACTTCAAGGTACAGAAATGGTTGATTTATCTCAATAAACTTTCTGTTCGAATATGTTTACTTCTGTAAACAATGTATGATTTGTGTAATTTTCAGGCACAAAGCGAAACACGCCGTTTGACAAATTTGGGTGATTTTGATAAAGTATAGATACCGAATGATCCCTGTAGTGAAAGTACCTTATCATTAGGGAGCGAATGTCGGCACTGGCAACAGATGACCGTCTTGGCTACAGGGGTCGATTTTTTTGGGAAAATTTCAGTAAGGCTTCCAGAGATCTTCTTCCCTTTTCTTGATAATTTTGTAGTAGGTGTCATCACTACGGTTGTATTTGCGATAAATCGCTCCGCAGACCATGTCGGCAAGTTGTAAAAGATTATTCCCTTTTGAATCCCGGTGTTTAATTTCTCCGATGAGTTTTTCCATGTCTGTATTTAAGCGTCTTCTTAAATATTTGTTAAAATCCTGAACAAAAGACTTGGTTATATGATCTACAAAAACTGACGCATTCTTGATGTGGCTTTGTGCTCTAAGAAACAGTTGGTCTGCAACGAGCATATATAAACTATCAATAGGATTAGACTCTCGCTTCATGAGTATTTTTTTGTCAATTACTACGGCCCGATAGTGAAAGTCCTGGCGGGAAAGCTTTCGCAGAAAGGTTGCTTTTGCCTTATTATTTGTCCCGGTACTAAATTTAAATTCAAGCGACTCAGATCTTTTGAGTTCCTTACGTACTTCCTTAACTGCCTCGTTAGCTTTTTCAGCTGCCTCTAGACTATCAAAAGTCACCATGACCAGCACGAAATATTGGCTTGATACTTTATCAAATTTAAATCCGGTATCACCGGACTCATCCATAAAAATAAGCATAGCTACTGGCATAGGATCTCCCGATAAAAAAATTTTGCGTGAAATCGCACAACCTCCTCGTCTACACAGAAATAATTAGAAAGATTTTTGATTGATAGGTGCTTAACCTGATTGAATATTGCGTGAGGAATCAATAATTCTGTAGCAAAACACTGTGCCTCAATTTCCTGTTTAAATTTTTTAAACTGGTCGCTTTCCTCAAAATACATATGATTTCCTCTATGCAGAAAATGATGTCCGAGTGCATGAGCAATTAACTCACGCTTTTTTCTAGGGGTTGCGCTTTGAAGAATACCAATACTATCACCCACATACATTTCCTTGACCCGGCCTTGAAATACCCATTCATCAAGGGTTAAATATTCATTATCAATAATTTTATATAAATCTATTGGGGCAGTGGACAAATTATACTTTCGTACAATTTGCCTAGCCCTTTTCCGGGCGTTTTTCATGATTCTTAGTCCGTCTGGACTTTACAAAATCTATATACTCCATTACTGATTGGATTTCAGAGTCTGTCATATTGTCAACCTCTTTCAGCATCAATGTAAGGGTCGTATCCTGCTTCAACTTATCAACTTGCTTTTCCCAGTATCCTACTTTTTGCAGCAATGACTCATAAGGGATTTTATAAGCAAAGGCAAGGGCTTTTAATTTAAAAGGGGAAGGTTGGGAATGTTTACCTGTTTCCAGATTAGAAATATAACCTCGTGAGAGTGAACACTGTGAATCAATCTCTTTGTTTTCAATGGCAGTTCTAACTAACTCCACAACATCTTTTAGAGTGTAGTCTCTTATCTGGCGAATATAGCTTACATACTCGCCAATTGTCTCAAAATCATCAGGACTTTTTAGCAATGGTTTTTGTCTTCTCTTCATACTACTACAATAGATAGTAAGATAATTCTTACATTTCTTATTTTTACATACTATAATGATAATTGTCAACAGAAATGAACATAAACAACCATAAAGTTTATTGAGATAAATTACCAGAGTCTGTAATTTAAGTATTATAAATGACTGCTAATAAATCTAAAAAGACAATTTTCATCAATAAAGAAAAGAGAGTTAATAGTGAGTTATTTGATGAAGTAAGGCTCACCAAAGGTCTCTCCCGTTTTCAATTGGCACTGGAAGTAGAGTTATCTCCCCAAACAGTCAGACGTGTCCTTGTAATAGATGGCGACCCACGACCATCGACTGTTAAAAAAGTTGGTGAATTTTTAGAAATCCCTGCTAAAGACTGGTATATAAGGCGGGAAGTTTCGGTAGAAAAATAGATATGAATGCAGAATTGAAGTATAGATTGAGTGCCAGAAAAAGAAGATTGATGTTCAGGAAATTCAGACCACTGATATTAATCCTGATTTATATCGCTGTTGCGACTTGGCTGTTGAGCAAATTGATTGCTTTTATGGCTTCAAGATGTTTATAGCTCATGAAAATGAATGTTACCAGCTACATTAGAAAGCAACATGACAAAAATGGTCAGATTCAATTACACAACTATAAATCACGATGCGAGAATTAGATTGGGTTTAAGTATTAACGAATACTGTGTCTTCGATTTAATTTATAACCTCTCCAATAACCCTAAAAATGCTCAGATGGGATGGTGCTATGCCAAGAAAGAAACACTCGGCGATTATTTAGATATAGGTAGAGCTACTGTTTTTCGTGCAATTAATAAAGGCTTGAGGAATGGCCTTTTGGAAAAACATCCAGAACAACCTGCTTTCTTAAGAGGAACCAGTAAATGGTATGAATCGGTAATGATTAAAAACGAATCTCAAAGTGAGACTCCCTATATCAATAAGAGATACGGACAGTCTCAAAATGATACTCCCACTCGTCTCAAAATGAGAACATACAAAGATACTAACAAGGACAATGACAATTTTACAGCTAAGCCTAACGGCTCTGTCAAAAAAATAGGAGAAATATTAAATGGTCAGTCCCTGACCTCTCGAAGCGATAACCCGATTTTTTATGAATGGCAGTCCGAAGCAGAACGAATGTGGGTAGAACTGGGTTTATCCGGAAGGCCAACAGACGAATTCTTCCGACACGTTAAGCTGGCATTCAAGAAGAAAAGACAGGGCAGATTACAAATTGCCCTTTCTTACTGCAAGGACGCAACCAAGGTGAATGACATGGAGAAATTATTTTACTGGCGCTACGCCAACGAACCGGTATGAACTATGAAATTTATAGATTTATTTGCAGGTATCGGAGGTTTTAGATATGGCTTACAAAAAGCAGCAAGACAAACTCGAAGTTCAATCCATTGCGTCTGGTCAAATGAATGGGACAGATATGCAAGTGAAGTATATAAAAACCATTATGGAGAATGCGACACAAGAGATATCAGAACAGTTATTACAAACGAAATCCCAGACCATGATCTACTCTGTGCTGGCTTTCCTTGTCAATCATTTAGTATTGCAGGAAAAAGATTGGGATTTGAAGACACAAGAGGAACTATGTTTTTTGAAATCGCTCGGATTATCCAGGACAAAAGACCCAGATATCTTTTGCTTGAAAATGTTAAAGGCTTACTTAGTCACAACCAAGGAAAAACTTTCCAGACAATACTTGGGGTTCTCACCAACTTGGGGTATGAGTATCAATGGCAGGTTCTTAACAGCAAAAATTTCGGAGTTCCCCAGAATCGGGAGAGATTGTTCATTGTCGGAAATCTTAGAAGAACATGTAGACCCCAAGTATTTCCTATCAGAGGAGAAATCCCAGAAACTACTCACTCAGGGGATGTGGCGGGTACACTTCAGGCAGACTACGGAAAAAGAGACAGGACTGGCGGCTACGTTATTAAAGCGCAACCAGTTCTCACACCGGAAAGAATCAATAAACGGCAAAACGGAAGAAGATTTAAAAAAGAAGGAGAACCAATGTTTACTTTAACTGGTCAAGATAGACATGGAGTAATAGTCGGTACTTTACGTACTCATAAAGATGGAAATGGATTTAGGGAAATCAAACGAGGAATAGCACCCACTATTTCTGCAAGAGCCAGGACAGATGGCAGCGGCCAACCGGTCATTATCGATGATTTTTACCCTGACAGAGTTAGAGGGTTTGAAAAAAGCCCGACTCTTAGAAGTGGTAGGAATGGATTAAAAGTAAGTGACAAATTGAGGATCAGATTATTAACCCCCACAGAATGTGAGAGATTACAGGGTTTCCCGGATGGTTGGACTGAAGGAGTAAGCGATACTCAGAGATATAAGCAGTTGGGAAATGCTGTAACGACAAAGGTTGTTACGGAAATAGGTAAAAGACTATTAAAGGTCGTAAATAAGTCAGAGAGGAGGCGGAATGAATATGAAGCCAGGACAAAAAGAACTAAGGCCTAAAAACCTTAAATATCATTTCGAAGGACAGAAAATAAATAAAGCTGGAGAAACAGTTTACATGGTTATCGTAATTAAAACAGAAGAACTCCTGGAATGGGATGAGGCAACATTTAAAAAGAATCAGTCGCTCATCGAATACTAAAACCTATGATAAAAACCGAAACTGAATTATTGGAAGAAATTTATAACAGTGTACATGAGGAAATGCTGCGCATGGAGATTGCAACGGAAACACTGGCAGATGTTGATGATGACAAAATAATCGAAACAGTAACCAGACGTTCACCTCTTGGTACGAGAGAGGAGCAGTTGACCAAAAAGGATGTAATAGCACGCTATACAGAAGACATTAGCAAACGGGAGAAAGTCCTTAAAGTAATTAAACAATTATTAGCAGAGAAAGCATGAAAGATCTTATATATCCGTTACTGAAGGAGGATTATATCTCGTCTTACCTGAGAAAGGAGGAGAAGAAACGGAAGATTCCGATAATCCCCCAGAAAGCCGGACACCTACCGTTTTATGTGAGAATCTGGCTGACGCTAAAGCTAAACATTAAAAAAATATGGAAAAAACATTAATACCAACAATAGAAATAACTGCTCTACGCTTTGCCGAGTACAACCCAAGGAAGATAACCCGCAGCGTAATAGAACAACTGAAGAATTCCATCAAGGAATTCGGAATGCCGGTGCCGATTGTAATAAATACCTACAAAGACAGAGAAAATGTAATTATTGGTGGTGAAAAAAGAGTAAGGGCAGCTATAGAATTGGGCTGGAAAGAAGTGCCTTGCAGCACAGTTAATCTTCCTCTGGAGAAAGAAAAAGCATTAAACCTTGCGCTTAATAAAATTGAAGATCAATGGGATGAAACCAAACTGGCAGAGATTATAACGGATCTTACTAAAGCAGACTTTGATTTATCGTTAACAGGGTTTAGTGAAGTAGAAATAAGTAATATTCTGGATACCACTATGTTTTTGGATCAGGAAGAAGAAAAGCCTTGGGATACGGAAGAAGAAATCAAAAAAATAAAAGAACCGATATCTAAACTTGGTGAGGTGTACCAGATAGGTCCACACCGGCTGATGTGCGGAGATTCAACTGATCCAGAAGATGTAAAGAGCCTCATGGACGGCAAAACAGCAGATATGATCTTTACTGATCCACCTTATAATGTGGCGCACAAGAGTTATGAAAAGAAAGGAAAATTCCATACAGAACAAGGAGTTATCCTTGGTGATGACCAAAGTGATGATGAATTCAAGTTATTCACTGAAGCATTCTTTCAAAATCTCAATATGTTGTTGAAGTCAGGTGGAACAATATACGTCTGCACCGGGTACTCCTCCTACCCCCTTTTTTATTATCAAATGCTCAGTTCCGGGTTTATTTTTAGCAGCAATATTGTCTGGGTAAAACCTAGCTTTGCAATCGGTTGGGGTAACTACAAAAAGCAATACGAACAAATAATGAAAGGCAAGAAACCGACAGGCAAACCAAAAGCGCAGGCAATTATGTACGGCTGGAAAAAAGGAGAGCGTCACCAATTCTTTGGTGAAGCAAATGAAAGCGATGTCTGGGAAATGCCACGAAAGGCAGTAACCGAAATGGTCCACCCGACAGAGAAACCTGAGTGGCTCATTATGAAAGCGATCAAAGGCGGAAGCAGAGTCGGCCAGTTAGTAGTTGATTTATTCGGTGGTTCAGGAAGCACTTTAATGGCAGCTCACAAGATAGGACGAATAGCCTATCTTATGGAAAGAGATCCGCTATTCTGCGATTTAATCCGCAAAAGATGCCATCGGCTCAAAATGTAAGTCCCTGTGTGGCGATTTGTGGGCTCTTCTCAGAATAAGTGGACTAGTTGTGCCTATGAAAGCAAAAAAAGAAAATAAGCTAAAGATTCTAGTTGAACAGATGCCTGATGAAACACAGGAACAGTACGCTGCCTTTCTGGCATATTGTTCCATGATTAACAGAAGTATCAGGGAGGTGAGCAAAAGGTGGGCAGAAATAGGGCGGGAATTGGGGGAACAAAACTCAAAATACAGGTTGGGGAAACAACCATCCGCAAAAACCTTATTCAAGTGGTCTAAGAAATATAGCTGGGTCAGACGGGTACAGATTTGGGATGAGGAAAAAAAGAAATTGATGACTTTAGAATTTCAAAGAACTGAAAGCCAGAGATCTGTTAAGGTTTCCCGCTTATTTGAAAAAATATCTACTCATCTCCTCCAGCAAGTAAATAGAGACAGAGCTATTACTGTTGATGAATTTAAAAAAGCCTGGGAGATGTTCCGAACTGAATCAGGGTTATCAACCGGGAATACGGAGATTCGTCACACTATAAACGAAGATGAACAAACCCCTCCTACTCCTCAGGATGAAGAATTTGGAAAAAAACTGGATGAACTGGAGAAACAACATTATGACGAATAGCACCTTTCACAGACAGAAAAACAGTATTTTACATTGGATTAGAATTAATAAGATTAAGAATGAGAACGGCGAGCCGATTGAATTTAAAGCTCATCGTTTCATGCTGGATATTTATGCAGATCGTACACCGGTTCAGGTCATACGCAAGGGATCGCAGGTAGGAGCAAGTACAATGGAAATCCTGCGGGCTTTCCATGCAGCACGTTTTTGGGGCATAAACCAGATCTATACTCTCCCTACTGCTGATGACGTTGCAGAATTTGTAAAAAGCAAAGTAAACCGTTTAATTAAAGTAAATCCCTGTATCTTGGAAGGTGTAAGCGGTAAAGATGCTGACTCAGTTGAGCAAAAGCAAATCGGCAAATCCTTTTTATTTTTCAAAGGAACGTACACCGAAAAAGAGGCAATCATGCTTACATCTGACCGGAATATCCATGATGAACTGGATAAATCAAAGACTGAGGTGGTAAGAGATTATACCTCACGTATGGGTTATTCCAAAATAAGGAGCCAGCACTTTTTCTCTACTCCCACTACTCCCGATTTTGGAGTGGACAAATTGTTTGAACAGTCAGACCAAAAGTACTGGAGGTTTAACTGTCCTCATTGCAATTTCAGGCAGCATATGGAATGGGACAAAAACGTAGACGTAGAGAGAGGTATTTATATCTGCCAGCAATGCAATAAAGAGATAGCACCAAAGCAAATAAACGATTCAGGGAGATGGGAAGCCAGATATCCAGGAAGGCCAATTTCCGGATACTGGATAAGCCAGATGCACGCGCCCTGGAAGTCTGCAGCAGACTTAATCAAAGAGAGGAAGGATGCAGATGATGATACCTATTTTTTTAATTTTGTTTTAGGACTACCCTACTTATCAGCAGAGCAAAGAATCCCGGTAAGTCTTTTTATACGCAACGTGAGCGACGTAAAGGCCGATTCTACAGAGGAATACAACGTAATGGGCATTGATACAGGAGCAGGCACAGGAAAGGGAAATCACGTTATTATTGGCAACAAGCTGGGAATTTTCTGGATTGGCATCCTTACAGACCATGAAGGTAAAGACAGATGGCAGCAGGCAGCAGAACTTATAACTTTTTTTGATGTCCGGGTTGTGGTAGTCGATGGACAACCTTATACCAGAGAAGCATTTGATCTGGCAAAACAATTCCCCTATAGAGTCTATTTAAACTGGTTCAAAGACGACCCAAAGATGTTGGAGGTAATAAGGTTTTTTGATGAGAAAGAAGGAAAAGAATCAGAGTTTGAGGAAGAAGTAAGGGTATTTTCTTCCCGAACAAGAATTATGGATGATACTATCTCAGCACTTCGGAAAGGAGAAATTAAGTTTGCCATGCCATCAAACAGCCTCACTCTTAAAATCCTCACAGAGCACGCACAAACGATGTATGCACGCAACGTAACCGATAAATTGGGTCAGGTAAAGCGTGAATGGGCAAACACCGGACCAAACGACTTCTGGCTGGCATTAGTTTACTGGCATATTGCTTTATTAAAACGATCAAAATATGAGCCAAACAAATAAAGAACCAAAGAAAATAACAGTCACTGTCACAGAAGCGGAAGCTAAAATCTTGGAAGATATCCGGAAGGTGCAGTATGGGCGGGTAGATATTTATATCCAGGACGGCAAACCCTACAGAAAAGAGATTGTAGAGCAAAAACGCATTGGTCCGGAAGAAGGTGGAAGTGCCGGAACATTCCCCAAGAAGCAAAGCAATATCGAGATTTAACTTTACCTAACTGTTGATTACTACTTCCTGTAGTTTTCGCTATAATTAAAAATGTTACTTTTCCCGACTCTTCCGTTTACTTATGTAGAACGGTTGAAGCGGATCATTGAAATATGCTGAAGCCACCGTTCGAAGATGTAGTCAAAAATTATATAAAGCTCGTGTACTTTTTTGCAAAAAAGTCACTATATCAGCAGGATGATGTAGATGACATAGTACAGGAGACATTTCTGAAAGCAATGAGTAATTATAAACAATTTACATTCCGGAGCGATGGAGAGCTGAAAAGCTGGCTTCTTACTATCTGCAGACATTTAATCACTGACCAGATAAGATCTAAGAAGAACACAATCTCTATCGAGCAGAACAACATCGAACTCTTCGACCATAATGACGTAGAAGACATGCTGGACGCAGAGATTACTCAGGAAAAGGATATAGAGATGGTCAAGAAGGAATTATTAAACCTAAAGGCGGCAGAACAGGAAATTATTCGCCTGCGGATTGTTGAGGAGATGGAATTCAAGGAGATAGCTATCACCCTGGCGAGTAAGGAAGCAGCCGTTAAAATGCGTTTTTATAGAGCGCTTATCAAGCTCAAAGAAGCACTACTATGAAATTAAAAAATGTAATCAAATCAGTATTTGAAAAGGAAGGACAAAAAGACACAATGCATATAAAAGCATTGGAGAAGCAGATCCTGTCAAAAATCCATGAAGAAGAAGATTTGGATCAAGAAGTGAAGACTTATTTTCCCCAGCCTAAATCCTTCTGGACAACTAAATTACCCTACGCATTTGCAGCATTGCTATTATTTGTACTTTTCTTTGGTATAAGCACAAAGAATCCGGTAATGGCAAAAGGTACAATTTTAGATGTACTTATAAATCTGAAGAACCAACTCCAACAGGAACTGACTACTCTACTTAGCAATGATCCGTCATACAGAGACAAAAACACGCAAAAATATAAACAAGCTCAGAAAGAATGGTGTTCGGTTAGCGCCAGTGCGCCAGAGGAGCAGGAGAAGTCAGTAGCAGCAATAAGGGATTTTTTAGATAGGCCAGATGCAAGTGTTGAGTATGAATGTGCAGTTAGAAATCCGAATAAACCTGACGAAAAACCGCAAACTGAAACATATAAGGCAGATTTTGATAGATTTTTTATCGATACAAAGACCAATCGGGTCATAGAAATGTCGTTGATCGAAGATAACAACTGGGGAGTAAATAAAGATGGCTCACGCTGGTTCAGCCAAAGAAAACAATATGACTACACCCCGAAATATGACCAAGCAGAAGCAGAACAACTCGCCAATGATTTTATTAAAAACCATGAGAAATCAATCGGAAAAATAGACCCACAACTTTTATTATTAGAAACACACTTAAAAGATGGTGATGATAACAAGATAGAGTATATTTTTATCTGGAAAGGTAAAACAGATGGTGGTTTTACCCCTCAATTAACCATTACGTTTACCCAAGGCGGGCAGCTAGTTAACTTCTCTAACCTTCTTTTCAAATAACAGGCACTGCATAAAATCACCACAAAAAAACAGCCCTTGACAATTCTCAATAATTTTGAGATTGTATATGTATGAGAAGTAAGAAAAGTAAGTATATTCTTACCTTTTACGATCTGCCCCATTTCAGAACCCCCCAATTTACCTCATATCTTTTTTATTTGAAAACCCAGATTACTAATTATAAATCCTGGGTTTATTAACAAGGAAGGAGGTGAAATACATGACAATCATAACAAAAGCTAAAGCAACAATACTTCCAGCTGTCGCTGGAGTAGCAGTCCTCGCCGGACTGGTAACTGCTGTCTCAGCACAATCAGTTAATCCGCAGGAAACGCTGGATGCCTTAACAGCGCAAATGCAGACTAAAGCTGAACAAGCTGTAAAAGGTGGCCAAACAGTAAAAGGTCCGCGTGAAGGCGAAGTAGCCTTTACAGGCAATGTAGCTGCCGAGTTAGAAACATTGCGTCAACAAGGCTCAAAAGCCAAGTCAGAAACTCTCGCACGGCCTGCGTCTGAGAGATCTGCAGCAGTCGCAAAAATCCGAGCTTTCGCTGGCAATCCAGGGCTAAACCCGGAGTATCTCTCTACTGCAAAATCAAGTTACAGCAATATAACTATTGCTGAATACTACTCAGCAGGCCAGGACTACTTTGAGGTCAACACCAAAACGAACGAAATCGTTCAATTTGGACCCGCTCCTGTTGCAAAAGGACAACCTGTTAAGGTTTATAACACCGAAGCAAAGTTTACTCCTGAGCAATTAGAAGCAAAAGCCAGGGAGTTCATCGCCCAAAATGCTCCAGATGCTAACTTAAGCAATCTGAAAGCAAGTACTGGTGAAAAAGGCGGAACAAACTACTTCTTCAGATTCACAGACGAATCAAAAGACGTAGAAGGAGTTAAGGCTTTCGTACAGGTAGGATTTACTGTCGGAGGCGACCTTCTCAGCTATACAAATACGCTGGGATTGTAAGTGAGGGCAAATAAAAAAGGAAGGAGGTGAAATAAAAAGCAAATGAAAAAAATATCAAGATTATTCTTCGGATTGCTCATGGCCCTTGCTGTCTTTTCGACAGGAGCACAGGCTGCTCATGCAGCAGTTTCCATCTACGCTAATAACGGAAGCTACTACACAGCTTATGGACCAAGCCAATACTGGTACAACGTAGATAATGAAGGTTACTGTGGAAATGGAGGAGGAAACTGTAGTCCAAATAATATGAAGTACACCTGGTCAGGATGTGGCGATCCTGTTAACTACGCTGTATGGACTAACGGCGCTGGACCAAATGGATGGGCAACACATGATGCCTACATCCCAGGTACAAATGCTACAAATCCAGGAGCACCGTACCTGTTAGGTTATAACTCAGGAAGCCAATATCACTTTACCATCAACCAGAATTCTTACTATGATGCCTGGGTCAGGACAGATCCTTCCGACCCATGGTGGTACAACATTGGAAATGTATGGCTGGATGATAATCCATGCAATGGTACTTCCAAGATTGGCTTTGACGAACAGAAGGTTGCAGATTAAGATTTAAGCTATCTTCTTATTAGTTCTCTCCTAGCCCCCCTGATCAAGGGGCTAGGTTTGTTATTGAGGCGTATAGTAAGACAAATAAGAAAATAAAGAATTCCGCTGGACTTCTGAGCTTACCTTTGATATATTGAGACTAGGCTAATATGAGAAATCAAGCGATAGCAATAATTATAGGCATGATTTTATTATTTGCCGGAGGCTATCTTTACCTCAATAACCAAAACTCCTCTGAAGATTACCTTCCTAAAGAGCAGCGAAAGAACGTTGAAGCGTACTTTGTAGAAAACATGAGGGTAAGCCCAGCAGAAGCCACAGAAATGGCTTCAAAAGGCGTAGATTTAAGAGTAAGCAAAGATACTACACTTACAGGTATTGTAGGCAATCTTTACTACTACGGTTTTATTGACAACGAAAAGACATTCACAAAGCTCCTGGAGACAACTGCCGATACAACCTCAGGCAGAGAAAATGCAATCAAAGTCGGAAACAACACTATAGATACCAACAGTAGTTATTATCTTAACTACCAAATGATCGATAAGGAGATAGCAGATACCCTTCTTAATAAAGGACGCTACAGTGAAAAATTCAACGATTACAATTACCTCTTTATGCCAAGTGGACCGCAGGATTCAGGCAGAAGACCGTAGAGTTAAACTATGAAAATAAAACCACTAACAATCTTCGCTCTTTTGGCACTTACAGTTGCCGGAGTAATTTATTATTCAGATAAAATCAGCTCATCCAAGCAGACAACAGTAGCCGTACAGCCAACAACTCCTTCCCCAACTCCACTGGCATCGCCAAATAGAGAACTAAAACCAAATGAAAAATTTATTGCGCCAGCTGGTCTTTATATTACTGTGCCGGAAGGAATGAACTTTAGACAAGAGGTAGCAAGTGATAGTGGTGATATACGCTACCTCGGTTTTTATATAGAAAATGAGTCAGGTTATCAATTATACGGATTGTATCAGGCAAAGAGTGAGGCTTCCCAGGAGGCATTAGAAATAAATAAAAAAGGGATGGATCCTTCAACAATTAAAGATGTTGAAATTGGAGGATACAAAGGAGTAGAGGGACTAGTTACCGGTCCAAAAAACAGATACCTTACCGTTATTATTAAAAATGGCAAATTCATCACACTCTCCACGATTCCACCCACCTTGGAAAATAAGGCAATCACAGATCAAATTTTTTCCACCATTAACTTTCAGTAATTATCTAACAGTAACGTACTTGAAAAGTATAGTTTTGTTTTTGTAGCATGAAGCTATAACCAAATTTGCCTAACGAATCTTTCGGGGCTCAGGTTTTTCTATTTACAGAAGTAGACGAACCTGAGCTCCTTTTTTGTTGCTCAAAAAACTATGCCCAAACCAGAAATAAAAGAAGAAAAAATAACCCAGATAAAAAGATATGATCCCACTGAGGAAGAGCAGAAGCTCCTGACTAAGTGGAAAGCAAGGTTCAAACGCGCCAAAGAGTTCCGGGAGCCATACCAGGCCAAATGGTTACGCATGTATATGCTCTACAGAGCATATCAAAACAAGCAAAACTACGCCTACAATACCCGTCTTATGCCTCCTATCGCCTTTGAAATAGTCCAGACTGTAGTATCCCGGCTGGCTACAGCAAAACGGAAAACACGCATAATCCCCAGAGAGAAAAATGATGTAGGTTCAGGAATGCTTGAGTCCTGGGGTAACTTAGTAAATTATGATTTTGACATTATTGAGTTGGTAAAGAAACTCCCCCGCTGGATAGAGTCTTCAGTTTTATATGGAAACGGGATTTTTAAATTAGCCTGGAAGGTATCAACCATTACTAAAGACGGTAAGACCATAACTATCTATGATGATCCTACAGCTAGCCTAGTAGATCTTTGGGACTTTTTACCCGCTCCTGAAACAACTGACCTGCAGGAAGATTGCCCCTGGCTTATTCACCGCATTGTAAAAACTAAGGAGAAAATAGAGAAAGAAGAAAAAGCCAGAGGCGACAATAAGATTTATAAAAATCTTGATTTTTGTGAGCCAAAAATAGTCGAAGACTGGAAAAAGGAACGCTATGAAATTAACACCAAAAAGATGTCACAGGTATCAGGTAGCCTCAAGAAACAAGAAGATGTCGAAGGAAAAGTCCTCCCTCTTAAGGCAGATAGTGAAAAACAACTTGAGCTGTGGGAATGCTGGGATTATGAAGAAGATAAGCTGGTTGTGATTTGCAACAATGAAATTGTTATCAGGGATGATGAGAATCCGTATCTAGGGGTAAATACAGGTAAAATCTTTATAGATCTGCCCGATATGCCTTTGCTTTGGGAATTTTGGGCAACAGGACATATTGAACCGGTTGAAACAACTATCCTGGAAATTGCAGATCTTCGAAACCAAAGGATGGATGATGTCGTCCTCATGCTTGATCCGGTAGTAAAAATCAGGAAAGATTCGGGTATTACAAAAAATGACATTATATTTTCTCCAGGAGCAATCTGGGAACTTAGGAAAATGGATGATGCTGTGATAGAAAGACCTCCGGAGATAAGCCTGATGGGTATTAACGAAGACAAACTGATGCGGGACGAGATCTCCAGAACTCTGGCGATGGGAGAATATATGCAGGGAATGCCACAATCCACAAATGAACCTTTAGGGAAAGTAGCGATGCTTCTTGGACAAAGCAACCTTCGTTTGAGTATGAACGCACAGACAGTGGCAATAGCACTAACCCAGTTGGCCAATATCCTCATTCAAATGAACCAGGAGTTTATAGACAAAGATAAACTCTATAGAATTGTGGGAGAAAAAATAGATTTCAGAGAATTTAAAGAGGAGGATAAAAAGGTCCAGGTAGATGCAATTGTAGAAGTAGAGCCGGTTATTCCTCCGGACCAGCAGGCACGTATCAATCAAATACTACTTTTATATGACAAGCTAATCGCTCAGGATAAACCAGATCCAAAAGATCCGGCAGACATACAGCGATGGTTGAAGCGAAAGAAAGAACTGCAGAAGATGATGCTGGAGGAACTGGATCTGGACAGCTATATTGAAGTTCTTCTGGGACCAGATGACAGTGGGAAAGCAACAACAACTGAAACCCCAATGGATAACCCCCAAAATGGCGCTGTGTCGCCCGCTGAAGGTCCTTTGCCATCTGGTCCAGGGATAAGACAGCCTTCTGGAGGAATTCGCCAAATGATGAGCAAGATACCACTGATTGGCCAGATGCTTGGCGGTTAAAAAATAGTATACTAAAGTGGGTATGAAATTCTTTAAAAAAGAACCGGAGAAACGGCCTTTCTCTTATGGAACAATTATTGAGCAGAAAAAATTTTCAGCTTGACTTTATTTTAACTACTTGCTACTATTATTTTGTAATCATACTTTTCTAACTTGTAGGAATATAGATATGAAAAATCACCACTTACATCCTGAAGGACAATTTTACGGCACAGCCACCGTTGGAGAAAAAGGGCAAATTGTTATTCCCCAGGAAGCACGAGAGAATATGAAACTGAAAAAGGGTGAACGTTTGCTGATTTTCGGCATGGACGAGGATATGCTTGCAGTTGCAAAACTTTCACATATTGAAAAAATTACTTCTCATCTTTCAAAAAAGCTCAAGATGATTAATGAAGTTGCTAAAAGAAGTAAATAAAACAAATATATGATCAAAGTGAAAAATGGAATTAAAAAATCTAACAATCAGTCCTCAAATGAAGAACATTTGATTGAATTACATAAGGTGATCAAAACTTACGAGACTCCCTCCGGACCCTTCCCCGCACTTCAAGGAATTAACCTGCGTATTCAGTCAGGAGAGTTTGTCGCTATAGTTGGTAAGTCAGGCAGCGGTAAGACAACCTTCCTAAATATCCTGGCAGGCATTGATAGGCCAACCAAAGGAGAAATCTCAGTTGGGAGTACACCTGTGCATTCACTTTCAGAGTCGCAGCTTGCAGAATGGCGTGGTAGGTCAATTGGTCTCGTATTTCAGTTCTTCCAACTACTTCCAACCTTAACTATAGCAGAGAACGTGATGCTTGCGATGGACTTTGTTGGTATCATTCCGGCACCAGAACGCAGATCTAGGGCATTAAAACTTTTAGATCAGGTTGGCATCAAAGATCAAGCCGATAAATTACCAGCTAGTTTGTCAGGTGGACAGCAACAGCGGGCAGCAATAGCGAGGGCATTGGCAAATAATCCACCAATCTTATTGGCTGATGAACCAACTGGTAACCTAGACGAACATACCAGAAAGTCAGTTTTAGAGTTGTTCGATAAACTGAACGCCGAAGGTCTCACTATTATTGTGGTAACACACGAGCGGGATGTCAATTTCTATGCAAGTCGACAGGTGACGCTGATAGATGGCCATATCACCAATGATACCAAGAAAGGCTAACTTATCATGACAAAACTGCTTTTCATTAAACTACTAAAGGATATGCGGACAGTCTGGGGCCGTATCGTAATGATGGTCCTCGCTATCAGCCTTAGCCTCGTTGTCTTTAGCGCCATGCTCTACAGCCTAACCCTGGTCCAGTCCAATATGACCAGCGGGTACATGAGCACGAGTCCTGCATCAGCGAGAATTACCCTTAACCCTGGTGTCGCTCCTGACCAAATCGAGACTATCGTAAATGAAGTCAAGGCTGAAACGAATGTCATCGATGCTACGATGCGTTCAGTGATTAGCCTCAAGCTTCAGAAAGACGGCGATGATTCCTCTTCGCTTCAGCTATTTGTTGCTGCACCCGATGATCCAATGAAACTCGCTACGTTCAAAATTGAACAAGGTGAGTGGCCACCACCAGAAGACGGCATCTTAGTTGAGAGATCAGCGTTAAACTCACTGAATGTAAAAGCTGGCGATACAATTACGGTCACCAGTTTTGATGATAAACCGGTTAAGTTCAAGATCACCGGTGTTGTTCATGACCAGAGTCTGGCTCCAGCAGGTTCAGAAGGAGGCGCTGGCTATATTTCAACCGATTCCCTGCCACTACTTGGCAGGCCACCGCTGCTTAATCAATTGGCAATCACTGTCTCAGACCAAGCTGGTCAGACTACACCGAGTCGTAATCGGGACACAATTGTGAGTACTGCCCTTGAAGTAGCTAATAAACTGAAAGCAACGGGTAATATGGAAATCGAACAAGTCGCAGTGCCTCCACCTTATGAACATCCTCACCAAGGGATAGCAAATGCCTTACTGGGTGCACTTCTCGCTTTTGGCGCTTTGTCGCTCCTACTGAGCGCTATTCTGATTGCTACTATGTTAGACGGTTTGCTTACACAGCATATCTCGCAAATCGGTATCATGAAAGCCATCGGCGCAAGTACCAGTCGCATCCTGCAGCTTTATGGAATTATGGTGTTAGTTGTAGTAGTGGCAGCTACGGCTTTGGCTTTTCTCCCAGGCCTTGCATTAGGCCGCGCTTTGGCACAGTTATTGCTCAGTAGCGCACTCAACATCGATGTTACGAGTCTGGCTGTTCCACTCTGGGTTTATGCAACAACTATCGCTGCAGGTATTCTTATACCGTTACTTATTGCATTGCCACCGCTGCTACGAGCCAGCCGTCGGACAGTGCGGGAAGCGCTTGACGATAGAGGCGTTGTTGATAATCAAGGACGTGCCATAACGCGATTGTACAGTTGGCTGGGCAGGCTTGACGGCATAGACCGCATACTCTTGATGGCGTTTCGTAACCTGTTCCGTCGCCAAGCACGCTTTCTCCTATCAGTCGGACTGTTAGGAATAGCAGGGGCTATATTTGTTGGTGGATTGAATCTGATGGCAGGTTTTCAGGCAATCCCAAAGATAATAACAGATGCCCAACGCTGGGATATCCAGATAAGGCTCACCACACCGGCTGATACTAACCAGCTTAAAAAGATAGTTGAGAATGTTCCTGATGTAACTGCCGTTGAAACCTGGAACTCTGCTACAACAGGCATTCAATATCCAGGGGAAATCAATGTTACCCGTACCTATCCGGATCAAGGTCACGGCTTGCTGGGGTTGAGCGCTCTTCCTGCAAATACCACGATGTTCACCACACCATACATTACAGATGGACGATGGCTAAGTGCGAGTGACACTGATGCGATTGTTCTTCCTCAGACTATACGAAAAACACTTCCTGATGTGAAAGTTGGCAGCACCATTCAATTACCAATTGAGGATCAAGTCACTACCTGGCGTGTTATTGGCATGGCTGAAGAGGTGGCAGGTGGAACCTGCCCTTGTGTAACCAAGACAGGCTTTGAGCAAGCAGTCAGCCGACCTAACCAGACAAATCTTCTGCGGATCACGACTGATCGCCATGACAAACAAAGCAGAATTGCCATAGGGAAGGCAACCACACAAGCGCTGCAAGAAGCATCTATTAAAGCCCAGAATGCCCAGCCACTTGATTCGCTGCTTGAATCAGCCGAAGGGCATTCGGGCATATTGATTTATCTGATTATGCTTATCGCTATTGCCATCGGCACGGTTGGACTAATGGGACTGGGTTCCGCAATGAGTACCAACGTGATTGAGCGAACCCGTGAGCTTGGAGTCATGAGTGCTATTGGAGCACGTCCTGCTATGGTACGTCGTTTGGTGCTTTTTGAAGGCATATTTATAGCTTTAGTAAGCTGTGTAGCTGCGGTAATTCCTGCTCTGGTGCTTACCCAAGTTATGTCTGTGGGAATTGGCAATCTATTTTTCAGCGCTCCCGTACCATTTCAAATCTCGACACAGGCAATCATTATCTGGATCATTGTGGTTACTCTTGGCGCGACTGTGGCTACCCTGGCACCTGCATATCGGGCATCCAGACTAACTGTTCGCGAAGCGCTAGCCTACCTGTAGGGAGGTGAATGTATGAAATTAACTTGGGTTGTTATTGCAATTATCATTCTTGTTATTATAGGAGCATCGGTATTGTTCCTGAACCGTCAAGGCATCGGAGCATCGCTTACAGAACAAATACAGCAAATACACCAAAGCAAAAGGGGAGAACACTAAGTCAGACTCAACAAAACCAATCTTCTCATGAGATAATTTTGTTATACTGAAATTAATATGAAATTCTTCAAGAAAGGACCGGAGAAACGACCATTTTCTTATGGAGCGATAATAGAACACAGGCAATCGTATAGTCGAACTCCAATGGTTATTGGAGTTATTCTTATAATCGCAGTTACTGCATTTATCTACTTTTTAATCGGCTAACTAAAAAGGAAGCAGTTCAGAAGCATTTACCTTCAAAGCTTTGGCTATTTTATACAACGTTCTTATGGTGGGGTTCCTTTCACCCCTTTCTATCATACCTACATAGGTGCGATGCATAGACAATCGGGCAGCAAGCTCTTCCTGGCTGATACGCTTCTCCTTTCTTACTTTCTGGAGTCTTGCACCAAATTTCTCAAGAATATCACGGTGCGTTATAGGTTTTCCCATACTCTTCAATCCTAGAGACTGCTTGTATCATTTTCGACATACTCCTTGTATTCATTTATGGTATTTTTTATAATGACTGTAATGGATGAAAAAGCTTTAACAACGAAAGAGATTGCAGCTATAAATAAGCAGAGAAAAGAACTCCTTAAAGCATTAAAACGATTGTCGACAATATGTGCATTATTTGCTGTAGAGTGTGAAAAATATGCTACTTATCTAAAGAAGAAGATCTAAATATAACCCTGGGCGAAACATATTTAAGCGAATTACTCAAAAAAAAGACCCCATTGCTGAGGCCTTTCCCGAAAGCATCTATTGCTAGAAACTCCCTAACTTTATGACTTGCGTCACAAAGCTTATTTTAGAATAGCTTACTTCTGCTTGGTTGTCAATATCTAAAAAGCTGACTAATTTGTGTTTACAAAGTGGAAGGTATCTAAGACAGTGTTGGTTTTAGGCAATACTCCAGCAACTATAATGTTTCTACTAAAGAAGTTTTTTATTAAATCGCCATCTCTACTGAACACCTTTTCTTTTTTCATCATTTCTGCCTCGTCTACGCCGATATAAACTGGTTCATATTTATTATTAGCAATATAAACAGGGTTAAAACCGTCAGATCTAATATTGTCTTTTACCTTTTCTGGAATATTGCCCGAAGCAGAGTAAAAGAATTTGGACGTCCCATCAGAAGCTAGGGATACCTTTATATTTCCAGTAGAAGAAAGCTCCCCGAAGGTATCAGAGTTTACGAAGTAGTATTTATCAAGTAATGTTCCTGTTTGTTCTAGAATACCAACAACCTTTACTTGAGGTATGCCAAAGAAATCATTGATTATGTCCCCAGGTTTCTGGAATAATTGCTTCTCTTTCATGGCCATTGCTTCCTCATAACCGACAACTACTTCATCTCTACCTAAAGTAAGCACACCCTCCTTAGCTTTTAAGGACTTATTATTTAAAGAGACAGTCTGTAAAAAGAGTTTAGGATTATTATCGGCAAAATTAATTTTATTTTGTCCTTGAGACAACATTTCCCCTGCTTGTTTATTTATGGGGGATATGCCTTCAGCGGCTGCTATCATAGGTGTTTCTTTGCTCATATTCGAGCTAAAGCGAGCAAATTCAAAGAAGACGAAGGTAAATAATAGCATCATTAATGCTGGAGCAAAGATTGAGAGATAGTTCGTTTTCCCAGGTAGATAACGCCTTAAAAGAAGTGAATTACTGACTACCGAAATTGAGCTTAATGCCATAGCCAACCCTGCAAGTTCTGGTTTTAGGACCAATCCCATGCCTGCGAATACTCTAGCTGCTACAGGAATACCAATTACATTATAAAAGAGCGCAAAGAACATATTTTGTTTAATCTTGCCCATTGTTTCTTTTGACAAAGAAATAGCATGGACAACATCTCGCAGGTCATTCTTGATAATGACTATTCCTCCTGTTTCCATGGCAACATCTGTTCCTGAACCCATGGCGATTCCTAGTTCAGCCTGTGCTAAGGCCGGGGCATCATTGATACCATCTCCCACCATAGCCACCTTTTTACCAAGATTTTGGAGTTTCTTTACCTCATTTGCTTTATCCTCCGGTAAAACCTCCGCCAGAACATTAGTGATTCCTACCTGCTCGGCAATAGCTCTGGCAGTTCTTTCGTTGTCTCCTGTAATCATCCATACCTCGATACCCATCCTTTGTAATTTTTCGACAGCTTCAGCGGAGGTCTCTTTGACAGTATCAGCTACGCCAATAAGACCTAAAATCTCTTCTTTTGTAGCCAGTATCATAACCGTAATCCCTTGGTCCTCCAGGCGGGTCATTTTACGGTTTACCCGATCAATAGGTAGACCAACAATATCGGAGATCAGCTTTCGGTTGCCGAAGTAGTAAACTTTGCCGTTTATTTCCGCCTGAACTCCATGTCCGGGGATGGCTTTAAAGTTAGTAACTTCTTGAAGTTTAACTTCTTCTTCCTGAGCATAGTTATAGATTGCTTCAGCTAGGGGATGTTCTGATTGTTTTTCAATACTTGCTGCAATTTCTAACACTTCATCTTCATCCAGGCTTCCCAAGCTTTCGATATCAGTAACTTCCGGCTTACCCTTAGTCAAAGTTCCGGTCTTGTCAAAAACAATGGCGTTAATTTTGCAGGCACTTTCCAAAGGTTCTCCACCTTTGACTAAAATTCCATGCTCTGCTCCTTTACCAGTTCCTACCATAATAGCTGTAGGGGTAGCTAAACCTAGGGCACAAGGGCAAGCAATCACGATAACTGCTGTAAAGGCCATTAAAGCGAAGGCAAGGGGGGCTCCAAGCACAAAGAACCACACTATAAAGGTTAAAGCAGCAATACCAATAACTGCCGGAACAAAATAAGCAGAGATCCTATCCGCAAAGGCCTGAATAGGCGCTTTAGAACCTTGAGCATCTTCAACTAAACGTATAATCTGGGATAAAGTTGTTTCAGCCCCAACACGTGTCGCAGTAAATTGAAAACTACCGGTTTTGTTTATCGTTCCACCAATTACATTATCTCCCTCCTTTTTCTCAACAGGCATACTTTCCCCTGTAATCATTGATTCATCTATAGCTGAGGTGCCACTGGCAATTACCCCATCAACAGGCACTTTTTCTCCAGGTCTAACCATCAATAAATCTCCCTTAACTACCTGGTCAATTGGAATATCTAAAGTCTGGCCATTCCTGATGACTCTGGCTGTTTTAGCCTGAAGACCCATTAATTTCTTAATAGCCTCTGAAGTTCTGCCTTTGGCCTTAGCTTCTAACCACTTGCCTAAGATAACAAAGGTAATCAGGAAGGCTGCTGTCTCAAAATATAGATCAGGAATCCTTGCTCCGTTTAAGCCAATAAGCGAGCCTTTTGTTAAGAAGTAATTTATGAAATTAAATAAACTGTAGAAGTAGGCAGTTGACGTACCAATAGCAATCAAGCTGTCCATGTTAAAAGTCCTCATTCTAAGAGCAGACCACATGCCTTTATAAAAACCTTTACCGATAATGAATTGGACCGGAGTGGTAAGTATTAGGGAAGCAATTCCAATATACGGGGATAAAATTGCACTACCTGGAAGTCCTTGGAAAAATTCAAAGAACATAAAGTAGAGCATTGGTACGCTTAAAATAAAACTTATGATAAATTTCTTAAATTGACCGGAAATTTCTTCCTGTTGCTTCCGTGTTTCAAATTCCGGGTCTGCTTCATCTAACACAGTAGCTTTATAACCAGCTTTCTTAACTGCTTCTATCAGCGCGTCTTCAGATACAGATCCTGAATCAACTGTTACAGATGCTTTTTCCGCTGTGAAATTAACGCGGGCTTCTTTTACTCCCGGAACTTTTTTAAGAGATCTCTCAATAATCCCGGCACAAGACGTACAATGCATGCCGGAAAGCGAAAGAGCAACTTTTTCTGATCCTGAATTTTGTGGAGGTGTAATTTGTTGTGCAACGCCAGTTGTAATTCCATTTGGTATACTTTCTGATATTGTTCTTGATTCACCCTTGTTAACGTCGAGGGTATTAAGAAGATTTACAGACCTAAGTAGTCTATCAATAAAGTCTTTCGAGTCTTCCGTTTTATCCTTTGGTATAGAAAATTGGGCAGCCTTTTTATTATCAACCCTGCCATCAAAATATAACTTCCCATCTTGTCCTTCCAAAACCTTTCCATCGGCTGTAGTAACTGACTGAAACTTGATTTTCATGGGTTTACCATTAGACAATATTTTTTGAGTGACCTTCATGTCAGAGATTCCGTTTGTTTGCTTTTGTAAAAGAGTCTCTATTGTCGCTTTGTAGCCAGCATTGGCCACAGCTTTGATAATATCATCTGGCTTACTCTGGCCTAAGTTAAGAAAAACCGATCCTTTACCAGATTTAAAATCAATTTCTGCATCACTTGCTCCAGGCAGCTCTCCTAACTCGTCCTTGATTAACATCTCACAAGAACCGCAGTGCATTCCTGAAACTGTAAAATTAATTTTTTGCTTGTCCATATTGTTATAGTGTGCTTCACATGCTGTAATCTTTTAGATTATGGGTCATAGTATACAAATGAAACATTAAGATTTGATGAAAATTTAATTAATCTTCTATTTGTAGACCATTAACTAATTTGGTACTCAGTCCCTTCTAGGGCAAGTTTAACCTCATCAGAAGTTATTGAGCGATTAGCAACAACAGTTACTTCACCGGAAAGTAAAGCAATAACCTGCGAAACTCCCTCAATCTTCATCAATTTCTTCTCGATGACTTTTTGGCAGGCTTGGCAATGCATACCTAGCACTTTAAATTTGTTTTCCATATTAATTTACTTTTATCACCCCCCTCGGTATACCCATAGCACAGGTGATTAAATATTCACCTGCCTTATTTGGGGTAAAGTTAAACACAATTGGCTTACCTTTTTCAAATACTTCCGGTGTTTGAGTTAAACCTGGTACCATTATACTACCCATACAGCCATAACCATCGTCTTGAACGTCAATCTCCATCCGCACTGGTTGGCCAACTTTAGCTGTAAATGTGTTTGGTTGAATATCATTATCTTGAGTGTAGGTCATTTTGAGTATCTGGACATCCTCTTGGGATGTAGGCTTAGATACGACAGGTTCACTTGTAGCAGCTGGGGTAGGAGTTATTTTCCTTTGGGAAATAGGGGCCGGAGTAGAAGTGGGGGTTGAAGATGGTGTTGGTTGAGGAGTACTTTGTACGGCAACAATACTATCGCTTCCATCATTTTCTATAACATTAAATGATCCACGGTACATACCCATGGAACAACTAAATTTCAAAACTCCAGTCTCAGTTGGCGTAAACTCGATAATATTCTCTCCCAAGCTTAGGCCTTTACGGATTTTTAACGAAGAGGATACAAGTGAGCTGGCACAGGTGTTGACATCTTTGGAGGTAATAACCCACTTAACAGGAATACCTTTTTTGACAGTAAGGGTATTTGGTGAATATCCGGAAGCGTTTTGGACCATTTTAGCTACTTGAACACCATTCTCCAAAGTAACGTTAGGGTCAGCAGTATCAGATGAAGCTGTGGCAGTGACGTTTAAAGGTGAGAGTAGATTTAAACCAGTTAGATTATAACCGTTAGAGATATTAAATATAGCCAGAACAATTACAACAATCCCTGCAAACTTAAAGAAACTTTTAGCAAAAGCGCCTTTCACAACCGAAGTAAGACCACCAATCCCTAAAAGTCCTGGAGCTGTTCCAATAGCAAAGAAGCCCATTGTTAAAGCTCCTTTAACTGGATCACCTGTACTAATAGCAAAAAGCTGCATTGCCTGAGTGAATCCACAGGGTAGAAAGAACGTCATGGCGCCACCGATCATTGAGTTTGTATGGCTGTATTCTTTTTCGTGATGCTCTTTGATGCCTAGTGCCCGGCTTATGAATTTAGGCAAAGTTATATTTACAGAGCGTAAACGAGGGGAAATATCGATAAGCTGAGCCCCCAGAAGGAACATTACCCCTCCAACAACAATGGTTAGTAGTCCCAAAACTGTTGGTGAAAGACTAAAAAATGAACCGGCAAAACCAATCACTCCTCCAAAGAAAAAGTAAGAAGCAATCCTGCCAATATTAAAAAATATGTGTGGTTTAAATTTTTGTAATGAGGTAGCAGTTGGGTGTTTCTCGGCAAACTTGGCTGATGCTCCCAATACCAATCCTCCAACTAAGGCCATACAAGTAGAAAAACCCGCTGTTAAGCCAATTAAAAGTACAACCGGTAAACTGGAAAAATTATTAGATGTAGAACCAACCAAACTGAAGATTCCTGCATTACTTGCCAAAAGATATACAAAAAATAGAATTCCAGCCGCTGCAAGCAAGTCTAAATAATCATGCGGATTTTTTGAAAGGAGAGGTTTTTCTTCCTTCCCAACCTCATACCCAGCTGCACCTACTGCTTGAGCAACCTTCTCCTCATCTATTATACCGTTATAATAAATCTCTGCCGTTCCTTTTGTATGGCTGACAGCGCATTTTTCCACTCCTGGAACCTTAAGTAGCTCATCCTCAATGAGGATTTCACAGGACCGGCAATGCATCCCCTTAATATGTATTGTTGTGTTTTCCATATAGTAATAACTTTACTGGGAAAGTTGTTGATCAATGGCTGTTTTTAAATCGCCAAAGGTTTGCGCAAACTCCAAGATTGTTCCCTCCACTTCTCCTGAAGTATTGGTTTTTCCTAGAAACCAAAGTGGAATTTTATTGATCCCAATATCTTGTGCTACTGCAAAATTTTTCTCAAACTCAGATTGGAATTTACTGCTATCCAAACATTTTTGGAAAGTGGTTACATTTAAATTTGTTTTTTTTGCCAGAGCGGGGAGATCATCGGCAGTAACATTTGTTCCATCCGATTTCATATTAGCCACAAGTTGGTCATGGAATTTAAAGTAAGCACTATCTCCCCCTTGATCTTTTGCACAAAGTGCAGCTCCAACTAATGAAGCTGTGGAAGGAATAGGAAGATCCTTATAAACGAGTTTGATTTTTCCTGAATCAACATATGTTTTTCTTATTTCCGGTAAAACTTCCGTAAAGAATTTCTTACATTGAGGACAACCGTAGTCGGAAAACCCCACTAAGGTAAGTTTATTGTTCTTCTCACCAAGGAGAGGATCTCCTGTAATTGAAAACTTTTTTGATTTAGGCGCCTCAAATGGACTATTGGTAGTAGCAGCTAAAACTTGCGAAGGAGCTTGAGTTGGCTGAGCTGCCTGGGCAATATTAGTTCCTTTATTTTGTGCTACTGAATTATTGCTTTTTAAGCTCCTGATGGCAACTAGAATTGTAGTAGAAACAATTAGCGCTCCCAAGATGATTGCTCCTGGGACTGATGTGAATAAAAATTTAGCTAACATATTTTAGGTGGTATAAATAAACAAGCTTGAAAACTCACTTTCAAACGTAGTCTTCAAGCTCTGATAATAATACACTACAGACATTAAGATATGATGAAAATAGTATTAATGCTTAAATCTTAAAAAAATACCTCCGAGTGCTTTTGGCTCCTCGGAGGCAGAAAATCCCTTGAATTTTAATTATTTTTTCAACAAACCATAAACCTTAATAAAAATATAGCCAACAATCCAAGCTGTTATGGCGGATGAGATTATCCCCAAAATAAATGATGACATTGTTAAATTCCAATTCCCTAATTTACTTAGTTCAATACCATGAAACCAAGACTCCGCAATAGCAAACGAAATATCTGGAAATAGACCCACCAGTAACCGGCAAACCACATAAACAATAGCTGTTGTAACAGCTAAAGCATTGGGAATAGCATATGATTGCGTTTTCATGAAAGTCACCTCCTTTCTCTCGAATTAACGGAAAAATATTATTGACCCATCATTTGTGTCATACCAGTTCCTCTTTCCGACATACTGTTTCCTTTAGTCTGCATCATCTGGCCATTTTCTTCTAGCTCTTTACCTTGTTGCATCATTTCCTGATCTCCATATGCTTGACCCTTTTGCTGCATCATAGCACCGCCACTCATCATCATTTTACCCATCTGCATCATAGTAGAACCGTTATCCTTCATCATAGAAGCTGTTTGATTCATATAGGCTTGAGAAAAAGGTTTATTATTTTGACCGATAAGATAACCAATAAAACCACCCACTAAAACAGCCACCACTAAATAAACGATGAGATTGCTACCACTGTTATTTTTTGTTGCCATATTTTCACCTCCCTTCTGTAAGTTTAATTCCCAAAAGATATTCATAAATTGGTCCAAGAAGAGCTCCCACCCCAAATGCCCAGACAATCTCCTCAAGAGGAACACCTCGAAGAATAAGTCCCGAAAGATTGTTTATATTCCAATGCATGATAAAATCAGGGATAAAGAAAGCAAATGCTGAGAAGAACAGGAAATAAAAAAGCCCAAAGAGCAAACCTGAATAAAGGATCTTTCCCAGCAGATCCGGCCTGGTAATAGTCATAAGGGCAATATTAATTATTATTCCGATATAAACTGCGTACATAAAATTTATCTTAAATATTGAGTAGGCAAGAAATATAGCCAAAATTCCAACACCTAAAACCAAGCCAGGTAAAAGTTCTCCTTTGAAACAACTACAAAGCCTCTGATGTTTAATCTTGCCTTTCATAAATAACTCATACAGCACTGCAACAATACCCCCTACAGCAAAAGTAAAAATGAAATCTTCAATAGAGAGCTTGGGGTTGCCAATAGTATCAGGAAGCCAATAGCCAGGAACAAAGAAAAGCTCAGATAGAGCAGCAGGGGTAATAATAAGGCTTGCAATAAGCATCTCTTTCCTTAATTTCTTTTGGGAAATAAAAATTAAAAGCCAGATAACAAGTAGCAGCAATGAACCGAGCAGATAGTGCATATATTCAGTGTATCAAATTTTTATTTTTTTATTACAAATACACCTATATGCTTGTTTAATAAGATTTATGGCATATTCAATCTCGTCTTCGGATGTTACATTAAATACTCTATCAAAAGCCCAGGCTGGGGTTCTTTTAATAACTCTTGAAATACCTTTTTCGTCTCTAAATTCATGACTACATTTTAAGTGGATCTCTAAAGAATCAGGGAGGAATCTAATTGTGCAAAAATTTTTTAGAGGTGATGTTTGATAGGTAATCCAATTCTTCCTCGATTTTTGAGACACACCTGAGATTGAGCAAATTTCAGAGTTCAGCATTGAAAACACCTTTTTAAAATCTCCTTTACCTTTTTCAAGGTGCTTTTCTACAGGAATCGTGCTCCATTTGAAAGTCCATTTTTTGGATTCATTCTCAAAAGCCTCTTTTGTAAAAGTAGTAAATTTAAAAATCTTATTATTTTGATCTGTATACATCTCGAATGGAACAGCAAGCACATCTGTCCCGTCTTGCGAAAGCATATTAACTATTTCAACTAATTGTTCAGAGATATTGTCAATTAATATGGCTATACCAAAGTTTTTTCCGATTAGATTTTGAATGTCCGCTAAGCTTGCTCTTTTCGAATTATTTTCTGTGATCTTTTTATGAAAGTCTTGAGCTAGACTCTCTTTAAGGTCAGGATTGTTCATAGCAACCTTAAAACGAATTAACTGATTTGAGATATGGCGGATTATGTCATGGGAGCTTAATTCAACTTCGACAATAAAAAGTTTATTTCTTTCAAAGTCCAACAAAAATCCATCAGGAATACCGGAAATACCTTTAACGCTGGTTATTTTTCTTTTGAGGTTAATATAAACAGAATTCTTTCCAAATATATCTGGTGTGTATTGTGTAACAATTTCCTCCAACTCTTTTTCCGATTGATAGGAATGCAGATGAAACTTTTTATTATTCTGGATAATTAATGGAATGCCTACCATATTTTATTTTTAATTTTGACTAAAATGTTTATAGGTATCCTGCAACATCTGATTTACGCACCACTTGGCATATATTCTGCCGAACAAATACCCTAACCATCTGGTTCTAAATGATCCCGGGAGCTCATAATCAATATATACCTTAAATTTGGACTCATTATTCTCAGGGTTAATTTCCAAACCCATCTTGTAATGACCAATAACCAAAAGACTTAAATCTCCCACCGTTTGCCACGCTTTCCTAAAAGGATGTTCGTGAACTGTCACAAACTCATCAAGATATAGGTTAATTCCTAGGATCTTCCCTTTTAACCTAATATGAGAGCCAACTTTTTGTCCCTTTCCTTCATCTACTTGAGTTTCCATTTTTCCACCAGCCATCATCCAGGAGGACTTACTCATATGTGCAGAAAAATTAGCATGATTATCTGCATACTCAAAGATCTCCTGCGGAGAAGCCTTGATGTTCGCGCTTTTCTCAAAATGCCGCATTTCTTTATTCATCGGAAATAGAAAAATTTGATTTCATACTATTGACACCTTTTGCATCTGTGAAGATCTGCATAACTGTTCAACTTCATCCTTGAGCTTTTCCATTTGGCTAACAGGCAGGTTAAGGTATGTAAGAATGTTAGACCTAATATTCAAGAGGTCTTTGCACAAAACAATGTCGTGAGAAAGTAATATTTGTTTCTGGGTAGCCGATAAAGAAGAAAGGCAAGTTATAGGATGTAAACCTGAATCTTCTATTAAATCCCTTAAAGAGCCTTTATTTGGGTAATTCCAGCCTATTAATTTCATCCCTGCGCACTCACCATATTGGATAGCATCTGAAGTTAATTTAGTGTTGGTTACAAGCCATGCCTGATGGAATTTTGTCTGATGACCTACTTTTTCCCTCCAGACTGCTGCAATATCATCAAAGCGAGCCTTAACATACAGAGTTACCTTAACGTCAGAGTAGCCTCCCGGTTGGTTATGGAATTTACATTCCACCATGAAATGCTGGTTATCTTTTTCTGCCACTACATCAACCTCATGGTTTACACACTTTCCAAAAACATTAGCTCCGACTTCAATCGTATAGCCGTTATGTTTAAGTAGTGCTCCAATAAATTTTTCAAAGGGATAGCCTGTTGGCCCCAATTCCATAATGGCTCTTTTAAGATTAAATTTACCAAGAAGCAGGGGGTTTTCTTTTTTGAGAGACTCAAAAATACCTGAGTAAATTTTATTTGTGGGTATACCATCGTAAAGCTCATTTTTAAGCTGAGTAAGTATTGTTTTTGTCAAATTTTGATCAACACTTGCTCTTTTCAATGAAAGTATGACTTTTTCTTCACTGAATGGTTCTAATTGCCCGGAAGCTTTTTTAACTTGAATAATATCCATATTAAACCTTGACAGACACCCCCTGGGGGTATAACATTAGCTTATATGAAAAATGATAAAGATGTCAAGGGTCAGTCCAGGAAAAGGATTAATATTATCAAAGGTCAACTTGATGGTTTGCTTAAAATGATTGAGGAAGATGAATATTGTATAGATCTGCTCAATCAAAGTCTAGCTATCCAGAATTCCATTAAAAGCCTTGATGCTCTTATATTCGAGAAGCACTTAAAAACACATGTTGTGGATCAATTCCAAAACAAACAGGACAAAGCGATTGAAGAACTGCTAAGATTATTTAAGAGAATACATCAATAAATAAATTATCTATGAAAATGTATACCTGTCCAATGCACCCTGAAGTACAGAGTGACAAGCCGGGAAAATGCCCTAAATGTGGGATGACTTTGATTGAGAAGGATGAGCAATCACATCGTGGAACGGAATCCATGCAACACACCTCTCATACACCTAAAGAAAATACTAATCATGGTCAGGGAGTTCTTTATACCTGTCCCATGGATCCTGACGTTATGCAGGATGCTCCTGGCAATTGCCCGAAGTGCGGGATGAAACTTGTGCCTATGACTTCAGAACATGAAGGACATGAGGACCATGCTTCAATGGAGCGGGATTTTAAGAGACGTTTTTTCATTACTCTTCCATTTGTTATTTTGTCCATTTTACTCTCAAGAATGATTCAGATGTGGCTTGGCCTTGATCTTGCTATTCCGGGACAGGAGTTACTACTGTTTGCTATTGGAACCTTTATTTTCTTTTTCGGCGGGTTACCTTTTTTCAAAGGCGCTAAAGGTGAATTGTCACGCAGAAACCCGGGGATGATGACTTTAGTGGCTTTTGCCATAACGATTGGGTATACTTTTTCTGTAGCTGCTACATTTCTTTTTCCCGGAGAATCATTATATTGGGAAATTTCCACTCTTATTTCTGTCTTTCTACTCGGCCACTGGTTAGAGATGCGGGCTGTCAGAGGCGCAACAGGCGCTTTGGCAGAGCTTGCCAAACTTATCCCCCCCTCTGCCCATCTTTTGAAAGATGGAAATGTGGTAGATGTTCAAACTAGTGAGCTAAAAATTAGCGACGGAGTTTTAGTAAAACCGGGAGAGAAAATCCCGGTTGATGGAGTGGTAATTGATGGAGAAAGTTCCGTTAATGAATCAATGGTGACAGGTGAATCAAGGCCCATAAGTAAGAAAAAAGGTGACAAAGTAATTGGGGGTACGATCAACCAGGATGGGTCTTTGACAATTGAGGTATCTAAAACCGGAGCCGATACGGCCATCTCCCAGATTATGAAGCTGATAAGAGAAGCCCAGGCCTCAAAACCTAATGTACAGCATTTAGCTGATCAGGCCGCAGCTGTTTTGTTTTATGTAGCGGTGGTTGCCGGAGCATCCTCATTTGCTTATTGGATGTTTATTTCTCCACAAGGTGCGGTCTTTGCTGCAACAGTTGCCGTAGCTGCTGTTGTTGTCGCCTGTCCTCATGCTTTAGGTCTGGCTATTCCCACAGTTACTACTATTACTTCTACTCTAGGCGCTAAAAATGGAATTTTAATAAAAGACATGAAGGGTTTGGAAATTGCCAGAAAAATCAGTTATGTAGTGTTTGATAAGACCGGTACTTTGACCAAAGGCGAATTTGGGGTAACGGATATCATTCTAAATCCAGATGCAGGTATTAAGGATCAGGGTGAATTATTGAGATTGGCTTCATCAGTGGAGGTTCAATCACAGCATTCTATAGCCCAAGGAATTGTTAATGATGCTAAAAACAAAAAACTGGAGATTCCCAGTGTCAAAGAATTTAAATCCTTCCCGGGTAAAGGAGCAGTTGGAAGCGTTGAAGGTAAAAAGGTTGCTGCTGGTAATAAAACTTTGATGGAAGAATTGAAAGTAGAGATAGATAATTTGAAGATGGAACAAAAGGCTAATACGCCGGTTTACATTGCTATAAATAATAAATTAGCAGGGATCATTCTCCTTGCTGACATCATCAGAGAAGAATCCAAAGAGGCTGTTAAAAGGCTTCACGATATGGGAATAAAAACTGCCATGCTCACAGGAGATACCCAGGATGTTGCCAATGAGGTAGGTAAACAGCTTGATATGGATACTGTCTTTGCCCAGGTTCTACCAGAAGATAAGGTAAATAAGATAAAAGAGCTGCAGGAAAAAGGCAATGTGGTGGCGATGGTGGGAGATGGAGTTAATGACGCACCATCTTTAACCCAATCACATGTCGGTATTGCCATCGGTGCAGGTACAGATGTGGCAGTTGAATCGGCAGGTATAGTGCTGATGAAAAACGATCCCATGGATGTAGTCAAAGCAATCTCCTTAAGCCGTAAAACTAATACTAAAATGGTTCAAAACCTTATTTGGGCAACCGGATACAATATCTTTGCTATCCCAACTGCTGCAGGAGTACTATATCCTGCATTTGGTATCGTTCTTAGGCCTGAATGGGCAGCTTTACTTATGAGCGCATCCTCGATTATTGTTGTCTTTAATGCCTTGCTTTTAAGAAGAGCAAAACTTGATTAAACTACGAAAGGAGGTAAAAGTATGTTTGGATTATTTAGTAAAGTTACAGACCCAGTTTGTAGAATGAAAGTAGATAAAAACAAAGCTAAATATTCTTCAGAACATAAAGGCGAGAAGTACTATCTTTGTTCTGAAAATTGTAAGAAAAGTTTTGATGAAGAACCAGGAAAATATGCCCAGCAAGAAAACATTCCCACAAAGAACTGCTGCCAGCAAAACACTAAATCCTGCTGTTAAACACAACAACTCAATTTGGAGATATCTTTAGTAAAAGATAACGCAACTATCTTTAGAGCCTCAGAAAGGGTTGGAAACATCGGCAAAGAGGAAACTACATCGTCAACAGTATTTTTATTTTTAACTAACCACATAGCTTGAGCAACTAGGTCACCTGCATTAGGAGACAGAATATGCACCCCAAGAATTACTTTTGTCTCAGGATGAATAATCATTTTAATTAACCCTTCTGTTCTGCCAATGATATGAGCTTTGGGAACATCGGCAAATGAAACAGTACGGCAAAGACAACTTCCTATTTGTTTTATCTCTTGTTCCTCAGTTAAACCGACTCCGGCAAGCTGCGGGTCAGTAAAGATAGTCCAAGGTACAGAATGATAATCAATACTATTTTGTGCATTCTTTAGGGCATTTTCTGCTGCTAATGTACCTTCCCTGCCAGCAGTTGGTTCTTGCCTAATTAGTAAATTTGTTACATCACCTACTGCAAAAATGTTGGCTTGAGATGATTGAAAACCGGGACTTACCTTTATAGCTTGTTTCTCATCCACCTCAACATCTGCTTTATCAAGAGCTAATCTTTCGGTATTGGGAGTTTTACCTGTTGCGAGTAATATTTCATCCGCTGATACCTCTTCTTGTTTATCGTCAACTATGTAAGTAAGTATCTTTTTATCTCCTTCTCTACGGGCAGACTGCACTTGTACACCAGTTCTAATAATTATTCCTTCATTGGTAAGAATTTCTGTTAATTTATCAGTTAGTTCTCTTTCTGCCGGAGGGAAAATAGAATCACTTCTTTGTAGAATTGTTACTTTAGTGCCGAATCTTGAATACATTTGTGCAAACTCTAAACCTAATGGTCCTGCACCAACTACAATCAGTTCCTTAGGCTGTTTTTTAATTTGCAATGCTTCAATATGAGTTAAATATCCTACTTTTTTAATACCATCTATTGGTGGTACAGTTGCAGTAGAACCTGCAGCAATAATAAATTTTTTGGCTTGAAATTTTTGTCCGTCGACTTCTATCTCGTTAGGGGAAACAAAGGCAGCTTTACCTTCTATATGAGCAATATTTTCTAAACCATTTAAGACTTTCTCGTATTTTTCAGTTCTTAGTTTGGCTACTAAATCAAGCTCATGCTGAACAACTTGTGAAAAATCAAAATCTTTAACTTCGATATTAACTCCCGGAATACTGTGGTTCTTGGCAAGATGCATTACCTCACCTGCCCAAAGAAGTGTTTTTGAGGGAACACAACCAACATTCACACAAGTGCCACCCAAAGGCAACCCTTTATTTACCATCAATGTTTTTGCGCCCAGTTCGTTGGCTTTAATAGCAGCAGCAAATGCTCCTGCTCCACCACCGACAATAATTAAATCAAATACCTGCATACTCATATAAGTATAAAACAGAAATTAACAAAAGTTTAGCAATTTGCTTCTGCATATTGATAAGGGTTCTTATCAAACTCGGCTTTACAATTTTCAGAGCAGAAACCATATTCTTTGCCCTCGTAAGTGCTTTTATATTTTGTCTTTTCCAAATTAACCTTCATCCCACAAATTGGGTCTTTAACTTCATTTATTTCTTCATCAACCTTTTTGGCAATATTTTTTACAATCTTAGGTATCTTCAAAGGTTTCACCTCCTCTATGAACTATAATTTATCTATCTCTGTCGATAGCTCGTTATTTCTTACAGCCATAGTAACATCATCCCTGACAAACTTTATAATCCCTTCCTTATTGATTATTACATAAGTATGTCCAGGGAATTGGCCTTTATGCATTGATGAAGGAAGAGTTAAAACTCCATATTTTTGGGAAATCTGCCTGTTGCTGTCAAAAAGTACAGTTGCCCCCGCAAGCTCGGGCATTTTATCTATAGCTTGTTTCCAATTATTTTTTGGATCAGCTGTAATATTGAAAATAACTGCCTTTTTAGCCAGTTCTGTATCCTTACCAAAAGCTGCGATTTGGTTCCAGCAAGCCGGATAGCACATTAACCCTTCATTAAAAAAGAGAATGACATTTTTGCCCTTTAATTCACTCAAGATGATCTTTTTCCCACTATAGTCTTCTAGAGTAAAGTCGGGAGCAATCTTGCCAAGTAAACTATTAAAAATAGTAGCATCAGCGGGAGTCCCTCCTCCGTGATGACTGGCCATAGAGTTAGCTTGTGCATTCTGGTTTGTTTGAGTAGTTGGTTGGTTGGCAGAAACCTCATCTCCCTTAGTATTTATATTTATCTGGATATTAAAATTACTAACAAGTAAGATTAAAGCTAATACTACCCCTGTTCCTAAAATTGCAATAAGTCCATTTTTGTTCATAGTTTCACCTCCTTTTCTTCAAAGAGATAAATTGTTTAACAGCAAGATAAACAATAGATAAGGCAATGCCAACGAAAATAACTGCCCAACCTATTTCGGGAATAATCTGAGTAAACTGGCTGATAGATTTTATGAATTTTGTCATATAGATATTTAGTGCCACCTGATACGAATTATGGGAAGTGAGTTGGCTGGTTCTTGCGAGATAGATGATAACAACTCCTAAAATCAGAAACATTAACCCTGAGAAAAGATTAGCAAAGGTAAGACTAATCTTTTGACCCAACACGGTATAAGAGATGCTTTTCCTGAAAGCAAAAAACTTCTTGGTAAAGTCAACTTTGTCCAAGAAAAGGGCAATGAGGAAGAGAGGAAGAACCATTCCCAGCACATAAGCCAGAGTATAAACTCCTCCCAAGAAAACTGAACCAGGAAGCATTGATAAGGTCAGTACTCCTGCCAGCACCGGAGCGCAACAAGTAGTAGCAATGGCAGAAAATATACCCAGGACGTACACCGATATAAAATCCTGCCTCTTTAACTCCGGATGAACACTAAAAGGTAGCGAAAATTGTTGTCCTAAAAGTAAAGTCATACCCAGGAAGAGCAAGAAAACTCCACCTACAAGAAAGATTACGTCATGATACTGACTGAAAATTTGAGTGAGCAACGATACGCCAAGACCAATTGGAAGAAAAATAGTTAAGATACCCAGGAAATAAACAAAGGTCATCAAAAATACTGTGGCTTTTTGTTTAAAGATGGAAGCAAAATAGCTTGGCAAAAGCACAGTGATACAACAGGGTGCAAAGAGCGCGGCAATCCCTGCCACAAATGAAGCTATAAATGATGCACTAACTAAAAGATCCATAATTTAAAGTTTTTCAATCTCTGCTATTAACTCTTGGTTTCTTGTTCCCATCTGAGGATCGTCTTTAACGAAACGGACAATTCCATCTTTATCAACAATTATATAAGTATGACCAGGGAGCTGACCTTTATGCATTGAAGAAGGTAGGGTGAGCACGTTATACAAGATAGAAGTCTTTTTGTCAGTATCTAATAGAACAGTTGATTGAGCTAATTCCGGCATCTTGTCAATTGCTCCTTTCCAGTCATCTTTTTTGTCATTAACAATTGATAGTACAACAGTATTTTTGTCAGTAAAATCTTTAGCTTGTCCAAAGGCAGCAATCTGATTCCAGCAGGCCGGATAGCATACTAAGCCTTCATTGAAAAAGAGAATGACATTTTTACCTTTAAGACTGCTCAGAGTAATTTTATCGCCGGTGTAACTCTCCAGGGTAAAATCAGGAGCAGGTTTACCAATTAAATCATTAAGTGGAGTACTTGCATTTTGATTAGTAGAAGAACCTTGATTACTGCTGCCGCTTAGTAAAAAGACCCCACCAACAAGTATGGCAACTGTGACTAACACACCAATCATAATAATTATCTTATCTTTACCCATATTTTTTAGTGGCAAGACTTACCATCTTGCTTAGTATTATCCTTTCCTTCCTGATTATGATCCCCATGGCCTTTCATCATGAATATATGCATCAAAGGGCAGGCCAGAAAAATACCAAAGTAGAGCAAGCTTCCAAAAGGGACTTTAAAAATTGTGACAGCTATAATTGTCCCCGCAAGAACTACTAAACAACCTAGCAACAATTTACCCTTAGTAAGTTTCAAAGATCCCATTTAAAGCTCCTTTCAACAACTCCGCCTACATTTTTAATTTTTAACTCCAGCGACCTAGGTTTTGGTGAAATTGGATTAAATTTCAGAACACCATTACGATGATGACCACCGGGGGGCGAGCCGTCCCAAGAGGTAGGTTTATATGCCTTTCCTTGATCATCCAAAAGTTCAGAAACAGCGACCAAGTCTTCACTAAGCTCTTCTGAATGAGTATTTAAGGTGATATCAAAATCCCAACTGGAAGAACCACTTTCTAAACTGCGTGGAGTGACGGCAACAGTAACAGGCCCCTCACTACTCTCTTTTGTTTTTTGGTTGCTATTACTATTTGTGTTTTGGGTTGGGTTAGCTGTATTAGTAGATATGCTTGGATTTTTTGGGCCTATGTTTATAGAAAAATTATCCTTAAGATTAACCACAAAAATTACAAGTAATATAACAATAAAGATAATAGTTAAGTTTTTCATTGTTGAGAAAGTTTTAATACCTTACTTCCTATGTAAAATATCCCTAAAAGATTAAAAAATAAGCCAATCCAAAAAAATTGAACCTGATATTGACCAATAAAAGTAATTATCCCCGTTACGCCAAGAATCGGTAATATATTAGTTAAATAATGAGCACAACAGGAAATCATGGTAGCGGTGGAAGTGGTCCCTGTTGTAGCTAATACCTGTCCGGTAGCCTGTTGTTTAATAGCACCCTTAAGATAGCTGTAAAGGGTAACTTGAACTCCAAAACCTAAAGCAAGACTTATAACGTAATACCAAAATTGGGCGAATTGATCCCAGGCAAACTTCCACCCAGAAATAAGCGTAATAATCAAAAAATATACAGATAAAAGAATAGAAAAGGCTAACAATCCCTTTAGCAAGGATTTCTTCAAAATATCCACATTTACAGTTAAATTATTCATCTTGATTAAGTCTAGCATAAAAGATACTACAATGTGTAGTACCATTTAAATGGTTACTATCTATGTCCTTTCTTGAAAATAAGCAGCATTTCTTGAAACTGCTGATCTTTATTTTCACCACCTAATATTTTCTTGACGCATCTTTTTAAATGACCCGACAGAATCTCCTCGTCAGACATCCTGAGATATTTTTGGACTACCTGGGATTCGTGAATAATATCAAGGTAGTATCTTCTCTGTTCGACCATCTTTAAGACTTTGCGCAGGTGCTGCGCGGCAGTTTTTAATAGTTTTAGTGCTTTTCTCTCGTTATTACTCATGTTCTTTTTTTCTAACGTTTTCCATAAGCTAATATTAATTTAAACGATTTGGCTGACGGTAAAAAGGCAGGTGTATTTTTAAGGTAATGTTGATACTCTGGGTGTTTTAGCAAAACTTCTCTTTCTTCCTTTCGGGACAGCCTGATATACATAAAAGTTAAAACTGGTGCCATAATCAAAGTTGGAAGTGTTGGCCATTGCATTAAGAACCCTAAAATAATCACTACAAAACCAACGTATTGCGGATGCCTGATGTATTTATAAGGACCGGTTCTGGCAATCGTCTGTCTCCTCGTGGCTTGATAAAGGATCTTCCAAGAAGCACTGATTAAGATTAATCCCCCGATAATTAATATATAGCTTAAAATATGTAAAATACTAAAATGTGGATCTCCTGTATTTCCCAATAAATCTTCCCATAAATGACCGGAATTATGAGAGAAGTTAATTTGTGGAAACCTATTTCCTAACCAGGAAGAGAGTAGGTATATGGTTAAGGGAAAACCATACATTTCAGTAAAAAGGGCAATGATAAAGGCAGAGAAAGCCCCGAATGACCGCCAGTCAACCCCTGTCCTAGGTTTGAAGGACTGATAAGCAAATACAAGAAAAACCACGCTTAATGTTATTGCAACAAACCAATTTCCATATGCGTACTCCATAATGATTTTCCCGACTTTAATTATATGAAACGTTCATGAAGGTTTAATGAAGATTTTAGGGATTAAAAAACACCCTCAGTTGAGGGTGTTTTCATCTACTAATACAGATTAGTTAAGTAGGACTGCGAATTGGGCTTTGGCAACAACTCGTAAGCATCACCTCCTTAAAAATTAGGTGCTTTAAGGGTAGGGCCGCGGAGTCTAGGACTTTAAGAATTCATAAACCTTTTAGTAGGTATTCCACTTCCCCTGACTTCCCAGCAAGGGTTCTAAATGACCATTCCTACCCCAAAGCTGACTTTAAGTTAAACTTAACTTAAAGATAGTGCTAATCATACAAAAAGCGCCATGAAACCGTAGTGAAGAGCCTATGAAGATTTATTCATTTTTAAGTAGAAAAAGCTTTTACCAGAGGAAGTGCGATAGTAATTGTAGTTCCTTTCCCAATTTTACTATTAGCTTCAATTGTTCCCCGATGGGCCTTTATAACCCCTAAAACGATTGCCAAACCTAAACCTGACCCAAAAACTTTATCGGCTTTAGAACCCCGATAGAACCTTTCAAAAATGTGAGGTAAATCTACCGGAGCTATTCCTATTCCGGTATCTTTTACATAAATCATAGCTTTACTACCTTTTTTATGAAGAGATAAAGTTACCTTGCCCGGGGTAGGGGTATATTTGATAGCATTATCAATAAGATTAAGCATGGCTCTATAGAGTTTATCCTGTTTACCTAAAATAGTAATATTTTGTTCGACTACACCCTCAACTGTAATGTGTTTGGAAGTAGCCATTTTTGATGCCACATCCTTTAATTCTTCAATAAGTTCCGAAAGATTTATTTCATCAGGTTTCATTCTGCCAGAATCTGCCTCTGACCAAGCTAAATCCAGAATATTTTTGAGTGTGGAAATAACCCTGTTGGTATCAATAAAGGCTTCCTTAAGGACACCTTTGTATTCTTCCTTTGTTCGCTCTTTCGATATTGCCACTTCAATATCATTATGCAGGGTAGATAGGGGAGTTTTTAGCTCGTGAGCTACATCACCAATAAATTGTCTTTCCCTGTTAAAAGTCAGACGCAGTCTCTCCAGTAGACTATTAAAGGTTACTGCCAATTCTTCTATTTCATCACCAGTTTGAGGATTTGATACCTGCTCATCCAAATTAAGGTTTTCAGAGTTTATTCTGCGAAGCTGCGAAGACATAGTACTAATAGGCCGAATCGCCCGATTTGCCAGAAAATACCCACCTCCCACGGTTGGAATTGATAAAACGAGAAAGGTGACAACTAGAACTAAAAGCAACGTATTAAGTGATTTTTGAATTACATCAATAGGATGCCCTATCATAACTGCACCGGCAAATTGGTTTTGAATGTTAAGCGGTACGGTATAGAACCGCATTGCAACCGACCCAACTTGCTCATCACGAAAAAACGGCTTTTGTAACTGTAGAGTTTCCTGGTAGAGACGGGTAAATACCTGATCACCGGAGTTTATAGTATACGAGCTGTTTAAGACCTCCCCTTGATTGTTTATTAAGACAACAAACATTCCAGGCAAATCATTGAATTCATTAATAAATGCTTCTTTTTGCATCGCCTGACGCATATCGGTACTTTGGCGTAACATGACCTCTGCCACCTTATCTCCATGAGAGGTAAGAATCTGATCAGTATGAGTAAAAAGAACCTGACGGGTAACAAAATAAAAAGCTGCAAACACTAAAATTGTAGCT
This sequence comes from Candidatus Daviesbacteria bacterium RIFCSPLOWO2_01_FULL_39_23, assembly GCA_001776935.1. GTDB lineage: Bacteria > Patescibacteriota > Microgenomatia > Daviesbacterales > UBA10151 > UBA10151. The sequence continues at coordinate 306,301 of MFDN01000001.1, forward strand.
GCAAATAAAGCGCAGCTATACCAAATAATAAGCTGAAAACGGATTCCTTTTTTTCTCATGCATCGGCGCTGATTTTACCTTTATCAAGCGGCAAGCCTATTTTATATCCTACTCCATGAACAGTATGGATAAGTTTAACTTTGGCTCCTCGGTCAACCTTTCGTCTGATAGCAGCTATAAAGGCATCAACAATATTACTCATCCCTTCAAAATTATAATCCCAAACATGCTCAATAATCATAGTTCTAGTCAGTACTTCATCTTTGTGTCTCAATAAGTATTCTAGTATGGCAAATTCCTTGGATGTAAGTGTGATTAAGTTGTCTGAACGCTTTACTATATGTTTCAGGGGATCAATTTCAAGATCAGCGATTTTTAAAACCAGAGTGGCTTCCTGCTTACTTCTTCTAATAAGTGCTTGAATTCTGGATCTAAGTTCCAAAAAGGAAAATGGTTTTGTCAGGTAGTCATCTGCACCACCATCCAATCCGGCAATCCTATCTTCGATATTTGACTTTGCCGTCAGCATAATAATTGGGGTTTTAATATTTTTACTACGAAGTTCTTTACAAACCGTTACTCCATCAACTTTCGGCAGCATAACATCTAAAACAATCAAATCGTACTCCTCAGTTTCAGCCATATACTGGCCTTCTTCACCATCATAAGCCACATCAACTGCAAACCCTTCCTCAGCTAGACCCTTTTTAACACTATTAGCCAAACGGTGTTCGTCATCAACAACCAAAATACGCATAAATCACCTTATAAGTAGCATTCTACAATAAAAAGGTTAAGATATTATGAAGATTCTATTGGTCTTAGTCAAATTGAAGGTGAATTAAGGAAGCAAAGGCCCGCCCTGGTAATTAGGAATCCACCAGGGAAGAAAGACATAAATCATGAAAGCAATACCAAAAATTATAGAAAAAGCAATGTATAAAATAATGCTTAGGGTATGGTCACCAAAAGTTTTATAACCTTTTTCTTTACAACATTTACCATGGTGATGATGCCACCATAAAAATAATCCTCCCAAAAGAAGAATGGGAATTAGCAGCGTCTTATTTCTTCCTTCGTTGGTTAGTACTAACAAATACCCTGAGGAGATCAAGAAAAACAGCAATGCACCACAACAAAGTACATGGAAAAACAAAAAGGGGATGGTTGTTCCGGCAAACTTTTTGATTACATTCACTGGATTAAATTATATGTAAAAAAGATTAAGAATTCATGAATACCATTAAACTCCTGCTTACCCATGCTCATAGATAAATTCACTTGCATATTTCTCTGGACAGTCTTCAAAACGTTGTAAACAATCTTCTGAGCAAAAATAATACAACTTTCCTTTGTGATATGATCTATACTCTGTTTCGTAAGGTTGAAGTTCTAATTCGCAAATCGGATCTATAACAAATTCTTCTTCGTCAATGGGCACTTCCAAATCATCAGAAACTTGTTGTCCAATTACTTTAGAAAACTTCATTTTAATGCTCATATTACTAAAGATTGATGAATATTTAATGAATATTAGGGGGTGGAAGTAATCTTATATTTCCTCTAGCATTGTTCACTGACTCTGCAAATATAATCTGTTAACTGTTGCTTATCCAAAAAGCCGTAAGCAGGAGATTTTTCTATCCCTTTAGCATCAAAAATAAACGTAGGGACTCCCGAGATTTTATATTTTTGAGCCTCCTCACCACAAGAATCCAGCCCATACCATTCCCCGTAAAAGTGATCTCCATGCTCAGGTAGTATTTGATCCAAAACTTTATTTTGGGCAACACAATAAGGACAGGTTTCCGATTCAAAGACTTTAAACTTTAAAGGAGCAGCGGGATTACCAGCTTTAATATTAGGACAGTTTTTTTCACCTAACTCAATTTTCTTACTAAACTCAGCCGCAACCATCCTCGGAGGTTTATTTGCAGCTTTCTCAATTTGAGTAATTTCCTGGCTAGTATTTTTAATTCCTAAGTTTAGGTAAACATTAAAACCAATAAACAGTGTTACTAACACCACTAAAAATAAAGGTGTTTTTTTAAAAATCTGTTGGTCTGTCCAAACAATTTTTGGTAAGCTCATATTGAAATTACTTGTAACGCTAAATAAATTAAATAAATTCCGGCCAAAATAATCAATACTCCTGCGCTTTTCTGCAATGTTCCCATATACCTTGTTAAAAACTTATGCATGGCGCTTTTTGACAAAGATGAGATGAGAGAAAATAGGATCATCAGGGACGACATAGCTAAAGCATAAACTGCAAAATTAATTACTCCTCCAAACATTCCCTTCTGGGCTAATGATTGAAAAATCACCAACAAAAAAATTGGTAAAGTACACCCTATCGCCCCAAAAGCATAAGCTACGCCAAAAAGATAGAACCTTCTTCCGCCATTAGTTCTAGTTTGGATAACAAGAGGCGGTCTGACGGCGAATTCATAGCCAAGCAGTGTTGATGACCCCATAAATAAAAGGAGTCCGCCGGTAACCAATTCTATCCAGGGAAAAATTGGAGCAATAAGGCGCCCAAAAAGAGCCAGAATGATGCCAAAGACAATATAAACACTGATAAGTCCTAAGCTGGCTAAGCTGCCAGCCTTAAGGCCAAAAAGAAGCTGTTGTATTTTATTGTTATCTCCCGTTTCCTGCTTAACATAGTACCCGACGTACGCCGGAATTAAGGCAATACTACATGGAGCAAAGAAAGCCTGCAGACCTGCCAGAAACGAGAAGGAAACTAAAACTAGATCCATACTCTAGAGTGGTGCTTTTTCAGGACCCCGGTCTTCATTTGTTTCCATGAAAGTTTTGATTCGATCCTCATCAATTGTTTGGAGCTTAAGTAACCTGCCCCATGAAGTTAAAGCAATTGGAACATCAAGGCTGTCCCTTGGGATCATAATCTTTTTACTAACTGAAACAGATCCAAAAATTTGTTTTAACCTGTCAATATCTTGCTCAGATAAACCATTTGTCTTTGCTGATTCCGTTCCTTCTGTTACTTGATTATCTGTGCCACTGGATGGTTTGTACCAAAGTATAACGGCTCCGTGTTCCATGCTGTGTATTAGATTCCCATCCGGGATAGGTTTGTCATAGATACCAGCAGGTTGGGAGTTGGCATAATGGGGACCTGATGTTGGCGGATTCGTGCTATATTCTTCTTTTGTACTTTCTGGTACATGATTTGCACCCTGACTGGCAATGGCCTCTCCTATTAAAGGTTGGTTTAATTTTGCCTGATCCTTGGCGCCTTGGATGTTTAGAAACCAGATGCCTCCACCAAGAATAATAACAGTGGCTATTACAACTCCTATAATAATTTTAGTTTCTGTCGTCATATATTTCTCATTTTTTTGTAACAGTAATATTTATATTGAAAAGTTTGCTCAAAAAACCGGAAGAATTCATCCTCCACATTAGGAATTGGTTAAATAAAAATGCTCCAATAATTACGATTAAAAGGATCACACTCAACTTTTTCATTAAAGCCTGCGAGTCAGTATTTTTTAGGCTTATGGGAAATATGATTTGTGTGACCGGCGCTTGCTTTGAAATTTTAAGCTTAGATATCTCTTCTTCCGATATGAAAATATTTTGCAAAGAATGGCGAAACAGGAAGTAAAGTATGCCTCCGATTATCAGGACGCTACCCAGAAATAGAAAAAAATCATTGTAGTCGGTCAAATTAATCATCTTGCAATTCCATGCCTTCCATCAGAACCTGCGCCACCATGTGACTCATGTGGGAGGGCGCTGTCGTTCCCGGTTGCTAACAGATAATCTTCCAGCATTCCTTTTGGATACCACAGGGCATACCAACGATGAGATTCGCCAACAAGTTGCTCATCTGAATATTTATCGCCGAAATTTGTGATCATAAAGCGGTAAAAGCCCCTGACTGCTTTTGCATGGGCACATCCGCAGTTTTTATTCATTGTCACATTATTAGCGCTGCCGCAACAGTAGCTACAAGTCATCATAGTAGAGATCAGCTTTTGATATCTTGTCTCTTGCTCGGTTGAAAGTTTTATGGAAGTTTCAAATACCCCCCACTTTTTTTGGGCATTGATAGGATCATCAAAAGCAACATCATCAGGAGCATAAAAAGGTTTACCGGTTGCAATCATTACCACTTTGGCATCAGCGAGTGCGTTTCCTGAATTTGGGTTGGCAGATACTTCCGTGATTGTCGGCCATTCAAACAAGGAAGTGGTTTTTCCATCAGGATTTATTTTAGGTGCGATAATAGTGTAGGTGGATTTAGTTTGGATACCAAGTAGCTTTGCTACAAATCCTTTATTTGAAGTCATACCCATTGTAGCAGCAACCTGAGACATCAAAAGCTGGTTTACAAGGAAAAGTCCTGCCAAAGAAAAAACAAAAATATTTTGTAGTGGTAAAATGACAAATCGTTTTTGTGCCCCTTGTTTTGCAACGGAACTTTTAAGATTGTGAGATATATCGTTACACTCCTTGCAATGAATAGCTGCCTTAACTTTGCTAATGCCATAGAGCAATGATCCGATCAAAAGGATTAAACTTAAAAATTTAAGTTCTAAACCTTGCAAGGGGAATACAGCTAATCCACCCGCTACACCGATTGCTGATAATAGAAATGCCCCGCAAACAGGGCAACCCATACTAAAAGCAGCTGCTAATAAACCCCCGAAATTTGCACTGATGTTCTTAGTTTGACTCAACCTGGAATGACGATAAAGCCAAAGGGCAGTGGCTACGCTTACACCGGATAAAAGAATTATCAAGATTGATGTAGCTATATAGGTGATACCATACAAAACGCTGTATGAACCAAAGTCTCCGCTCTTCATGTTTTGTAAGAAAGTTTGGATAGTTGTGGTTTTATAAAACAGCCAGTAAGAAAGATAAGAAAATGCCAGAGTTGTATAGAAGGTTACATATCTGTAAAAAGATTCCCTAAATATAATTTTTAATGATGTTAATATTGTATACATAATTATTGTTGCGCTCCGCTTGGCGTGGCTGATGGTGTAGCTGACTGAACCTTACCCACTATCTGATTAGTTGTTAAATCCTTATAAACGACACCTCTCAGTTGTTGCATTTCCCTAAACACATACCAGCCGTCTGTTTCCACTGTCCCCACATTTTTCCAAACATTCTTCAAATTCGTATACTGATCTGATTCGGGTGACGTAAGAATAGTAGGAATTTTGGTAATCTTATACTTGCTAATCAAACCCTGTCCCTCACCTGAAGACACATCAACAGTCCGTTCAGACCGGATACCTACACCATATCCTTGTTTAAGAATAGGTTTTTGAACCGCATCTGCTTTATAACAATCGCTACAGTTAGAGTCAGTTAAATAGATTAAATCAACTAAACCTAAGATTTGATTCTTCTCTAAATCTCTATATGGTAAAAATAAATTGCGTGCTACGTAAGTTTTATCTTGCTCAACCGTACCAATATTTGCCCAGCTTGATTTAACATTGTCGTAGAAATCTATATCAGATGAAAGAACGAAAGTTGGCAGCTTGGTAATTTTGTACTGATTGATAATTCTTTGTCCCTCAAAGGAATTCCATACGATTTCTTTTTGATCCACGATTTTTATTCCGGATTTTTTGAAACTCTCTAATGTTAACTTAGGATCGATACACTCCGTGCAAGACGGATCAGTCAGTATAGTTGCAATTACCTTACCCACTTCTTGTTTGCTGTCAGTATCAATAAAAACAGGAGTAACTTTGGTAAAGACAAAATTATTATTTTTTATCTCACCATTGTTTTTAACAAAACCCTCAAGATTGCTTTTGGTTACTTCTCCTGAAACAATATAAGCTGGAATTCTTTTAATAGCTAACTCTTTAATAGAGGCGCTGGCTTCCGGTGAATCAAAGTTTAATGTAATTTCGTCTTCTACTTTAACATTTTGCTTCTTAAAGTCATTGACAGCAGCATCAATGTTAAAGCAGTCCTGACAACCAGGTACAGAAATTTTAACAATTTTGACATTGGCTGGTCGGGCTGCTTCTTTTGCAGCAGCAATATTTTTATTGACAGCAACAAGGGTTTTAGTAGAAACAAGCGCTCCTATAACAGTGGCGGTAAGCGTGACAATCAAAATTATCTTTGGCCATGTAATATTTAGCTTCTTTTTCTTGCTACTTAACCTCGAGCCGATACTAGATACAACATCTTTCCTGTTCATAATATTTAGACAGTTTGTGCATCACTAGCATCCTCCAACCATGGACTGCGGCACGTCCGCATTGCTTCCTGTGCCAGCTCCGCTGTTTGTAGTAGCAGGAGCAGCTTTTACCGTAGACGTACTGGCTTTAGAGCTGATACGTACTAATTGAAATGTTTGGAAAAGAGTGATCACAGCTATAAGTCCAAGCACCACAATTTGTAAGTTAGGTTTTGGGACACGCAATACTACAGTATTATTGTTTTCTTGACTCGGAGAATGACGTGTTGCGTTTGTTTCTATCCGTTGATTTTCTGTCATAAAGCACCTCCTTTCTAATTAGACTACTACTTAGTGTAGTAGAATAATCTTTGCTTTGTCAATGAGGAAATGGTTAATTAGTGGCTGGAAAGAGGCACCTGGTATTTAGAAACCTGTGCAGTAAATAGTGTCTGATTCGTCGAAGATTTAGAATTCAATAAAGACTTGTTTACATCTTCTAGATGGTCATCGCATTTCTTCTCTGGTAAGAATGACGCTCCGTTAGTCTTGCTTCGCAATAGATGTGCTGGGATATAGTTCGAAGGCTTTTCGGTTTCAGCGTGACACTGCTCTGAACAGGATTGATCTGCCGAACATAGAAAATAGGCAGAAGTTTCCATTGAATTTGTGTGAAAAGCACTAACGGGGGTTTGAAGTAAAAACCAACTCACGAGAACAAATAAAAAAGTTGTAAGTAAGCTAACTATTGATAGTCTAAGCTTACATTTTGTTCCCGGATCTATCAGTCGATGAATTCTTATTTCAAAATAATCAGGACCGGAAGCATTAGAGACTGTTGCTAAATTTAGATCCGGTGCGGCTAAGATTTTTTTGAGTGCACTACGGAGAAATATTGATTTTTGTTGATGGCTTATTGTCCATTGGTCTGCTAAAAGTTCATTAATTGCCTCTATGTTTTTATGAAGTTCCCTGAAAATAGGCAAGAAGAAAAACATTGAAGAAAATGTTTTTCCTATAAGAACTTTAATCGGATCCCGGCTTATCAGATGAGATTGTTCATGGAGTAAAACTGCTTCCAATTCTTTATCTGTCAAGGATTTTACAAGACCTGTGCTTACCACAATGAAAGGAGAAAAAATACCGCAACAAAAAGAAAACAAATTTTTATCTTTAACTAAAATAACTTTTTTTGTGAGATTTAAAGCCACTAAAGTTTTTGCTAAGTCTGAAGAGATGGTAATCTTTTTTATAAGCAATCGTCTTAAAAAAATGCGAGTTTTAATAAGTTGTATCAGGAAAGACAAAAAGCCTATTCCTAAAACCGCCCCAACTGCCAAAATAAGCGTATTAGGAAGCGAGCGGGGGATTTCGAGCATGATGTTGGAAATAAATTTTTGGCACAAGAATAAGGTCTTTGAAGTAAATAGAGGGGAAGCTTTATATAGAAGAGTAGTTATAACTAGACTGACAGTTAATGCAGAAAGGATGAGTGCATAAAAGCTAATGTTAATTCTTTTCATATCAATCTTAAACGGTAAAGTCTGTTTTAACCTTCGCTTAGTTTTTTTAACAGATCTTGTCGTTTCTTTGGACTGATTTTTTGAATTTCTTTTATAAAATGAGCAAGTACCTCTTCTCCTAGGGTTGAAACTGCTGATGAAAAGATACCATGAACAGCTTTTGCGACAAATTGTTCTTTAGAAACTTTAGGTTTATACAGGTAGCTTGGCCCACTCATGTGTCTTACCAGGACACCCTTATTTACAAGTCTTGCCATGATAGTCATCACAGTTGTATAAGCAATCTGGCGTCTTTTGCTTAAAATTTCAGTCACACTTTTGACTGAAACTGCACCCTTTTGACCCCAGATAATTTCCATTACCTCGGATTCCAGATCACCTAAAACCTTACCGGTAACACGTTTCTTGTTCATACTACTAACTATTGTAGTATCTTACTCTACATTTAGTCAATTAAAGCATATCTACAATAAGTCTTTTTTCTTCTCTTCAAATTCCTTTTTGTCAATTTCTCCTCTAGCATAACGCTCTTTGAGAATATCTAGAGAGCTTTTGTCTCCTTTACCTTGTCCAGACCGAGCAAGATAACGGATTAAAGTTACTACACCAAGAATGATAAGAAGCCAAAAGGCAAGCATGAAAATCCATCCCAAAACTCCAAAACCACTCCAACCATTACCGCTCCAGCCATTCATCATTCCAAATCCCGGACCCATCATAGAATTGCCACCTCCTTTCATCATCCACATCATAGGCATAAATCCAATCCCATTTGCAGGGAGTTGGGCATCAGGATCACAGCTGCTTAATCTTTTTCCCATAGCGATATGCATTTGCTCTTCTCCTTCTTCACCCATCATTTGTATCATCATGTTGTTCATTGCCTCGTGAGATGAACCCATCATCTGGCCCATGAAGTACTCGCCAAGAGATCCGTATTGATTATCTGTAATATTTTTACATTCAAGCTGCTTAGACTGCAGTTTATCCCAAATTTCTTTGCCTTCTGCTTCCTCACGGGCAGTATGACCATTTGGGGAAACTGCTGATTGAGAACCTGCTTGTAGCGGGTTTATTGATCCTTGAGCAAAAGTATTAACAGGCTGGATAATAATGATAAGTAGTAAAATAATGATAGTAAGGAATTTTTTCATAAATTGGTGATTGTTATATTGCTAATTATACTACAATAAGTAGTAGGAGATAAACTACGTTTGTTGCTGGCGTAATAAATACGTGAATGAAGAAAAAACTACTTTTTATCTGTTTAGGCTTAATTTCTATAGCAGTAATACTTTATTGGTTAAAGGTCCCACATCTTCTTATTGGTCGATATCTTGCTCCCTCAGATAATTTATCCCGAGCTGATGCAATAGTGGTTGTTAGTGGAGATAGTGACCGAATGAGACAAGCGATAGATTTATATAAGCAAGGTTACGCTCCAAAACTAATCCTCTCGGGTGCTGCAAGAGATGGGATAACCTCGAATGCTTTAGCTATGCATATTGAAGCATCTCAATCAGGAATACCTAACGAAGCAGTAATTTTGGAAGAAAAAGCAAATAATACCTATGAAAACGCTTTGTACACGAAAGAAATAGTACTTTCCCAAGGAATGCAAAATATTATTTTAGTTACCTCTCCTTATCATCAAAGGAGAGTATATGAAACTTTTAAAAATGTGTTTAAAGGATCAAAGGTTAAGTTACAAAATAGTCCCTCAATTTATTCCAGTTGGAAGCCTGATAACTGGTGGAATAGAGAAAGAGAATTACACCTCACTCAAGAGGAAACCATAAAAGTTCTGTGGTCTAGTATTACGGGAAGTTACTGATAGCTTAAGAAGCTTACTTCATCTAAGATATTTGTCAAAGAAATCAATAGTCCTCGGTGAAATTACATCCCAGCCCAAATTTCTGAAATTGTGATCCTGATCTTCGTATTCAAAATACTCAACAGATTTACCTTCTCTTTTCAGAGCCTCATTTAACTCTTTGGACCATTCCGGCCTTACTTCGGTATCTGCTAACCCCTGGTGCAGACTGATTGGAGTTGTAATGTATTTTAGATAATTGATCGGTGATACATCTTCAAGATTAGGACTTGAAGGTCCTGGAGTGCCTCTTCTTCCACCATAGAAAGCAGCATTATCAGAAGACCTTCCACTGGTTGGTGCCCAAAGAACCAGAGCTTTTACTCTACTTGTGACCTCAATTGTTCTTAAAGATACCTCACCTCCCATGCTGTGTCCCCACATACCAATTTTATTTTGATCAGCTTTAGGCAAACTTTTTAGTGAGGCAATCAAATTTAATATATCTATAGCATAATTGGGATTGTGTCCTCGTGATCCTAGGCCATCATTTTCCGATTTCCCAAAACCCCGGTAGTCCGAGGCCAAAGTAAGATAACCGTTAGCTGCCAGTATATTGGCTATTCCATCTGTGCCGTTACCTGAAATATAAGTGGACTGGTTAAAATAGCCATGGTTTAAAAGAATTACCGAAAATGGACCAACACCCGCGGGAATATTCATCTTTCCATAAATTGTTAAATCATCGGAAGGGTAGGAAAAGAGATAGCTGGTGTATAAATTATTGCTCGATATAGTTTCTTCTATTTTAATTTCTCCACCTTTAAATTCTCTTTTACGCAAATTTTCAATGAATGATTCAGCACCGTTCTCAGCAGTACTCCCTATGTTTTGATTTACCTCCGGATTATTTTGTGCCAAAGGTAACTTTTTAAAAATATTGCTTTGCCACAACAAAAAAATTATTAATCCTAATATAGTAGCAATTGATAAAATTTTAATAGGTAGTGACTGCATGTTATAAATGGGCTGAGCTGATTAAACTAAATCTTTGAACTCCAGATGGCCTTTCAAAACCAAACTGTTAGCCAAGTCTTTTGCTGTTTGAACTGCATCTCTACGTTTTGAAGCTAAAACTGCTTTTATTGTTTCTAGAAGCTCGCCTCTCCAAGTTAGAACTCCCCAGCCTTTCTTATCCTGCTCCACCATCTTCTCTGCACATCTGATAATTTCTAGAGGATAATGAGAAGTCATCCTAGGTAACTGCTCAAGAATAAGATGGTCTCCCTCCAGCACACATCCCAATGTTAGAATTTCCAGCAGTTGCTCTAAAACCCACTTCTCATCAAACTTTCCAGAAGCGAACCACCAGCTAAACCCTGCAAGCTCTTGCACATCTTCTGCCCCCTTTGTGCGTTTTACAGTACTCAGCCTATTCTCCCATAATAACTTTATGCGTTTTTTTACTTCTTCCGGAAGGGTCGTGTCTTCCTTGAGGTTACGACCAATAAATTCTACTGCTTCTGCTCTAAGAGAAACCGGAGCATCTCTAAAGAATTGATCCACTAAACCGCCTTTGGAAAGATTTAATTCTCCAACCCAATAAAAAACCATCAAATGTTGCGCCAGTCTTTGATCAGGACTTTCTAAATGATGTTTTGTATCGGCATGTTTTCCTGCTTCCTTAAGCGCTCTTTTATACTGTTTTCCTAAGATCCTCAGTAGCTCTTTGAAAGGTTGAACAAAAATGATATAAGCTTCCCAGGCTGCATCAAAGTATGCTTGCTGTTTCTCATCTATGGGGAAAATGGTATCTTCTTTGCTAATTACCCAACTTTTATCGAGCCAAGTAAGCGTTCCTAGTTTTTCTCCATAAACTGCCCTAATTGCTAACGAAGAATCTTTCTTTATATCTAAATGGGTATCCAGTACCTTTAAAAGCTCCGGCGCTTTTGCTTGGAATGACCAACTACCCTGAGCTTCTTTGCTTTCAGATTCTTTCAACCATACGCCATATTGAATTGCTGCCAACATCGCATCTCCCCGAGTAGAGTTGATAGCCAGAGTAAGAGGATCTTCATGGGATTTAAGGTATTCTTCTTCGTGTTTTGGAGTAGGATCCGGATCATTTGTAAGCTTTTCAATAAGCCTCCACGCCTGTTCACGAAGAGATGGTGGTAATTTACCTGCATGTCCACTCATTCCTTCACTCAAAAGTTCGACAATTGTATTCCTGCACCAACTCCAGTCAGGATCTTCTCCAAAAGGAACTGTTGGTTTTCTTTTTTCCACCTGGATTGGCTTTGACAGTGCAATTTCGCATAGTTCAAGAACAGGTTCCCAATCAAAGCTTTTTCCCTGTTTAAGGGCATCGCGATACCCACCAAGCAGTGATCTTACATAGGTAGGGTCTAGTTTGCCAAAAGACTGAGTAACCTTGCTCCATTTTTCAGGATCAGAAGCTACTTGTTCGGCGAGTTGTCTCCCAGTTCCCTCTCTTGAACGGTCAAGAGGATCGTTTGCCGGAGGCTCCCATTTCTCAAGAAACTCTACAACTTTTTGAGGCTCCATTTCTTTTAACTGTTCCTGAGAAACAGTACTGTTGGGTCCCCAGCTTCCACCACTAGACCAGGACCTAAAAGAAGGAAATTCTGGTTCTCCCACCAAAGCAACTATCTCGTCAAAATATTTCTTCCACTTGGGATCAATATCCTTAAAAGGCATGAGATGATACATTTGCCAGTTCTTAATATACTTTTCAATCTCTGCCTGGGTGGTTTTATGACCATTTTGAGCACGCCATTTTTTATAACTTTCTACATCAGCTCCATTCATAATCCAAGACCAAACCTGCTCTTTTTGTTCTTTGTTTAGTAGACTTCCATGAGCCTCTGCCAGGAGGAAATATTCATGGGTAACTCTAGACTCTCCTTGAAATTCCTCCTTATTCAGTAATTCCTGAGCAATTTTTTCCTCGGCACCTTTGGGAAAAAGCCTAAGCAAGTGAAGGGATAAACGCTTGAAAATGCTCAACTTCTTTGACTCAAGTTCTTTTACCATTACTAAAATCTGATCCGGATGAGAGCGCAAGAATTGCTCACAAGCATCCCTAAGCCCTGTAACCAGCAGGTCTCTTACTCCAAATTTATGGTTTTGGGAGTTGTCTTCAATGGCAGGTCTCCAGATATAGGAATAATCATCCTTTGAACCTGATTTTCTTCCCTCATCTGAAAGATTTACATAGTCCTGGATTAAATCGACCAAGACTTTTACTGCCTCCATGCCGGTTTGATCAACAAACCCTGGGTAATTTTCATTAAGAATCTTCTCGTAGTGCCAGTCATCAAAGAAGGCTATCGGATCATGAGAGAAAGTATGACCCTCTATTACAGTCGGTTTTCGAGGATCTGGTTTAACAGCCAATACTTTCCTTGCCAGGGTAAGTGCTTCGCTTGAAAATCCTTCTTTAGCCAAATAAACTATGAGTGCTCCATATTTTTCTGGATGAAACCAAGAGTTAATTTGATCTAACTTGCTGTAAGATTTCTCAACGATTTGGATGGACATTTTCCCAGGCAGGTTTAGTGCTACCTCAAGCAACTCCGCCTGCGTCCTGATGTTATCCGTTTCTATTCCCAAACAAATCTCCAAAACCTTCTTCTGCGCAGAGGGGATCTTGGACATCTTGACCAGATAAGTCAGCTGTGGCCAATAAGGATAACTTATACCACCATCCGGATGCTCAAGAGGAGGGGTGGGATCATCGAAGAAGCCTTTCTCTAATAAAGTATTCAGACAGTCTGGTTTATCAAGCCGTTCAAAAAAGTAGCCTAAAGTAACAGCATTACAAGGTATTTTTTGTTTAAACTCATCCAAATCTTTCTTGGCAATAGCAGGTTTTACAAGTAACTTATCTAAGTAATCAACATAATGAACGAAGTTTTTTTCAACGACGTCAATTAAGAAGGCAAACAATATTTGGACCTTATCCCAAAGATAGTCAAACTGCTCATCTGCTGGCCTCACCGATAATAGCCCCCTCCTATGCGCCCACCGATGTAGAGCCACATTATCTTTACTTTTGGCTATATCCATCCAAAGTTGAACCGGTTCTTGGTCAGCCTTTATCTTATAAGTCCGGAGCACCTTTTTAATCTTCTTTTCATTTTTACCATTACCTCTGGGCTTGTAATCAGCAGGAAGTAAAACAGTGGTGAGATCGCCCAAGATTTCTCTAAGCAAGTGTCCTATCAAGTGAGTTTTTGATTCCAAATCCGCGTCGCCATAGTAAATCTTGCAAGCATCTTTATAAAACGAGGCTGTAGCCTCGCCGACTCCACGCTTCAAGCCCTCATATACCTTGGTGTTACGAGGATCCTGAAAACTGAACTGCTTAATTTGTTTTAACTTTGGACGAGATGCCATAAAAATATCCTTGTTAAGGGTAGATGATAAAGAATTTTTCTATCAGTCTCTGTCCTTAACTTCAAGAGTAATTATACTCGAATCTCTTTAATTTTGACCCCGCAGTTTTGTAACAAATGCTAGAAAATGACAGAAATGTTATTGATGTTATTTGTCTGCTTCCACTAGGATGAAAGCATAAGAAGTTAGCGCCTAACGAAACTATCGGGGCTGTGACTTTTGAATATACGCTATGCGTGTGCTTAGAAGTTGCAGCCTTTTTTTATTTATAACAGGAAAAGTATGGACGATATGCATATGAAACAAAATAAACCGCACATGTCAGATCAAGAGCAAAATTCTCATAATGAAGATAAAAACGACTCCTCCCAATCTAGTGAAACGCAGGTTTGGGATAAAGTAGATGCTGTTTTTGTAGCAGCCCGCAATGCCCTTTATCAAGGACAGTCCAATTTCCTGGAAGTTTTGGACAGTCTTATTGCTACCCTTCAAGATATGAGAGAAAACGAAGTCCGCCCTTTGGGTGGTTTAGGTACCGCAGAATCCAAAATGAAAATTCAGGAGCCATCTGAGTCAGAAGAAGAAATTCCTGAGGATCAAAATACATGATGGATACAGTTGATGAAAAGCTTGAACGAAGCAGAGCTGTTTGGGAAATGACCCAGACTGAAGGATGGCAAATCATTAAAGGGTTGATCGATCGGGAGATAGAAATTGAGACTAATGATTTACTGGAGTGTCCAGTAGCAGAAGATCTTGAGCATAAACAAATGATCAAAGCATATAAAAGAATTTTAAACACTGTTGAGAGCTTACTTAAAGAACGTGAGGAAATTTCTAAAGATTTACAAAAAGAATAAACAAGTTTGTTACTTACGTAATAACAAATATGCCATACGGACCAGAAACAACAAACAAAGATGGAACTCTCAATGAAGTAGGCCAAAAGGTCGAACGTTGTGTAGCTCAGGTAATGAAGGATCCAAATTTTAAACCTAAAACAGGACAAGATAAAAAAGAAGCCGCTATCGCAGTTTGTAAAGCTTCAATTATTCGTGCAGAAGAAGTTAATAAACAATTGCAAAAATAGGAGTAAAAACTATGGAGGATGATAAGTTAAAAGACAAAGAACAGGAAGAATTAAGAGCACTGCTGGATACCCCAGATGAGGGTACTTTTTCAGATGAAGATGATCAGGATAATAAAGGCGATCAGGATGAAGATAAAAGTTCTTCTGAATACGATGACACTGGTGATGATACTTCTTCCAAGAACACAAAAAACAATCCTGAAGCTGGTAATGGTTCTGAAGATAATAAAGATAAAGCTAAAAGCGATACCGCTTCCGGCGAGGAGGATGAAGATAAGGACAATAAAGACCGCTGGCATGGTAAAAGCAGAGAGGAAGTTATAAAAGCTTATGAGTCTTTGGAAGCTCGTATCATTGCTTTGGAAAATAAGGCTGATTCAGAAAATAAAACTGACAAGGACGACACTGCCACCGACGAGAAGGCAGACGAGAAAACCGAAAGCGATGAAAACGAAGATAATAATCCTGGGATTCCCTCTGCTGATGAACTTCAAAAAATGACTCCGACTGATTTTGCAAAATGGGTTTTGGGACGAATTGACGAAGGAGTCAAGCGCACTATCGAAACGCAGGAGAAAATCCGTGATGCTGTTCATCAGGAAATTTCTGATGCCAGGAAAGAGCATCCACTGCAAGATCCCGACTATCGAAAAATGGTCCTGGCAATTATTGATTCTGCCAGCGCTAAGGGGACAACTATTCCACTCAAAGATGCCTGCAGCCAAGTTGATTCCTTCTTAGGCAAACATAAAGGACAATCCGAAAATTTATCAGACGAAGAAAAGAGCCGCCTTAAAAAAGCAAAAGCTCAAGTTGAGAGTGGAGCGGGCGCTCCGACTCAACCCGATGGCTCGGATGCCGAGACAAAACGCATCCAGAAAGCTCTCGCCGGAAGCGGGTCAAAAAGCCCATTGGGAGGGTTAGGAATCTAACCTCCTGTATTTTCAAAAGGAGGGAGGTGAAAAAATATTATGCCAGCATCAACAACAGGAATTAGAGGTTCAGGTAGCTTAGGGGTAACACGCAGATATGACGTGTCTGATGTTGTATCGCTTTTGGATGTTAACCGATATCCGCTTATTGCGATACTAACTAACGCTGGTAAAGATCCTGCAACCGGCGAAGGAGAAGCTCTAAAAAAGAAGGAAGCAACTGATCCGGAATTCAAGTGGTTTGAAGATGAATTTGGTAAAAGACAACTAACCGGTTCAGGAACTGTTGATCCGGACGGGGGTAACTTAACCATCACAGGACAATCACAATATCTGCAGGTCGGTGACATCATTCTAGTCTCATCCCAGAAATGGGTTTTTCAGGTTACTGCTATCGTTGACGCCAATACCGTCACAGTAGGAGCAGAGCTAGGGGGCGCAACAGGTGTAGCGGCAGATGCAACAGGAGATGTGTGGTTAATCGGAAATGCCAATGAAGAAGGCGCAGGTCTAAGGGACATTAAATCCACAACTATTGCGGAAGTATCAAATTATTGTCAGATTTTCAGAACTCCGGTAGGTATTACGGAAACTGCCAGAAACACACAAGGATGGGTTAAGGAAAATGATTTCGATTACCAGAGACGCAAAAAAGGTATTGAGCATTATGTCGATATCGAACGGACGTTTATTTTCGGCAAGAAAGGGATTATCACAAGTGGTACTCATCCTAAGAGATTCACCAGTGGGGTTTTAGGAAGAATTGCTACATATGCTACTGCCAACGTTGATACGGAATCTGAATTTGACTCATGGTTGGAGAGTTTATTTGCTCACGGAAACACAGAAAAATACCTTTTTGCTTCAGCTGCGGTAGTCTCTATGGTTAACAGCTGGGCTAAGGGTAAGCTTCAGGTGGTGAATCCTACCAAAGCCTACGGGCTCAGGATTGTCACTTATGATTCACCGCACGGAACGCTACACATTATTAAGCATCCACTTTTGATTGGAACAACCTATGGGAATTATGCCATCGGTTTGGATATGGAAGCTTTGACATACCGCTATTTGACTAACAGAGATACGAAGCTTTTGACCAACCGCCAAAATCCCGGTGAAGACAGTCAGGTTGACGAGTATCTCACTGAATGCGGATTGCAGATGGAACAGGAGCAACGCCATGCCATCATGAGCGTCGGTGCCCTTTAAGAGAGTTTATTACTGAAAATACTTTATGAACGAAATCACAAACATCGGAAGTCACTGCACACTTTCTTACTCAGTGTAGTCGCCTGTGAAGGGGTGAGCGTTATCACCCCTTCAATTTAAACGGAAAGCGGGGTGAAAAATATGACAGATGAAGTTAAAAAATCATTAGAAGAAATGTCTATGCCAGAACTTTGGAGTGAAGCTAAACGATTAGGTATTTCAAAAGACGGCAGGAAAGAGGAACTAATTATACGTATTAAAGAGGCCCAGGAAGAAGAGGACAACACTGAGCAGCCTAAGAATAGTAAATCTGAGGTATTAAAGGAAACTATTTATATCTCCAGGTATTACGAGCTTAAATTGGTAATGAGCCCATCATACTTAAAAGAGGTTGGAGGCAAAGTGCTTATTATCCGAGGCACATATATTCAGTTCCATGATGGTGCATATAAAACCAGTAATCCTGAAGAAATTGAATTTCTCGACAATCACCCCAACTTAGGCAGCGTTTTTAGGAAGATAGAAAGATCCGATCTAAGTGGAGGTAAAAGCATTGAACAGATATACCAGGATAAATTTAAAACCTTGGAGGAGCGCGAAAAAGAATTGGCTGCCAGAGAAGAATTACTTCGCAAAAAAAAGATTGAGCTAAAAGGGTCAGAAGAAGGTGCTCCGCAGCAAGAAACGGTTACCGGTATCAGAAGTACAACTGACCGACCAAAGTTTTAAAGAGGTAAAAATATGACAAGCAGGCCAGCATTTACAACAGCAAATGTCACCTTAACTCTTGCGGACACATGGTACCCTCTGCCATCTATCCAGGTTGGCGAAGGGTGCGATGTGGTTATAAAGTCCAAAAACGGAAACACTGCAGCAATTAAAGTAGCTCATGACGATGCAGACAGTAAAGCAGCGCCATTTTTACTCGATAACCCGGGAGACAGTGTCAGGCTAAAAATAAAAGGTACCGAACAGGTGGTACTAAGCTCAGGTACAGCAGGACAGATAGCAGAAGTTATAACGGAAAAATAAAACTATGGCTAAATTTGAACCATCTTTTGTAAACATTAGGAGAATGCTCTCAAAGTATAGAATACTTGTTAACACTGATGATGGAGAGGAAGATTACGATACAACCTGGTATCCTAATGGTTTTTCCGGTAATCAAATCTCAATTGGCAATGACGGCACAGGCAGCAACGATGCGGGGCTACGATTCTTAAGGGTTCCAATACCTAACAACGTTAAAATTACCAAAGCTGTCTTGAGAGTTAAATCAGCAGTTAACTCTACCAAACGGCCCACTCTTATTATTAAAGGTATTAAACAGCCCAGTGCCTTAAGCTACGATTCGACTAACCGCCCATCGACAAAACCAAAAACAACAAACACTGTTGCATGGAATATAACCCAAGATTGGGTGATTAACACCTGGTATGAGAGTCCTGATGTCAAAGCAATCATCCAGGAAATTATCGACCAGACGGAATTTACTAATAAGGCAATCGGCATTGTAATTGAGGACAATGCCAGTCCAGTAAATCAGTATGAAAACATCTGGGATTTTAACAGCGGAGCAACTAATACAGCACAATTGGTGCTGACGCTGGAACCGGACATATAAAGATAAAAGCAAAGGAGGTGGTAAAGAATGCAAGGAAGCGATGCAGTGTTACTGGAAACAATCATAAAAGCTATCGTCGAAAATTCGCAGTCAGTAAAAGTAAACCGCAAGGTCGATGAGATGGGAGTACTTCTGATAGTTGCTATGGATGAAAAGGACGCAGGAGCAGTAATTGGTAAGGATGGATCAACCATTCAGTCAATTAGAAAAATTATGAAAATTGTTGGTATGAAGAATAACGCCAGAATCAATGTCAAATTAGATGTTCCCAAATGGAGCAAAAAACATCATGTTGAACCAAGTCTTAAAGATCAAAACGAAGATACAACAAAACTCTGATGACGGCAGAGAAATTGGTACTGCAACTTGGGATAAAGACGGCAATACTTCACAAATAATTACCTTTGGAAACTACACCGGAGCACAAAATGTGGCTTTCAGATTCCGTGGGATCGATATTCCCAGATTATCAAAAATACTGCTTGCGCGGATGAGGCTACGTCCTGCATTCACTGACGCCGTAGACTTTACTGTAAATTTAAAAATAAAAGGGATTAAGGAGCCTGACCCCCAGCCTTTCAGTCAAAACACAAGACCTTCTACCAGGTCGAAAACTGTTAATTTAATAGATTGGGATATCTTAAAAAAGTGGAATGTCCACGAATGGGTTCAAACCCCAAATTTGAATTTAATCGTGGAAGAACTGGTAGCTCAAACCACCTGGAAACCAGGCAATTCGATGGCGTTTGTTATTGAAGATGACAGTAGTTTAGCTGATAATTCAAAAACCTGTTGGGATTTCAGCCATGGGGACGGTTATCAGGCAGAACTTGAGGTTTATTATCTTCCACAGGGCCTGCATGAGCAAATAACCATAGGACTCCTTCAGGGTAATGATCGTGATGGCGAAGAAGATTATAAAACTACTTGGTATCCTAACGGCTTTGCTAATAACCAAATAACCTTTGGTGATGATGGCAGTTTATCTCCGAATGAGTCCGCAAATGATGCAGGCTTTATATTAAGCCCGATAAATATTCCCAGAGGAGCAGAAATCATCTCTGCCAGTCTTCTTATACCAAGCCCCATTCAAAACAACGGCATGCCCAATGTCTTAATTAAGGGCTTTGCAGAAGACAATGCTGCAGTTTTTGCATCAGACGGCTCAAACAGACCTTCAACCAGAACAAAGACACAAGCTCAAGTTCAATGGAACTTAGGGCATGCAGAGGCAGGAGTGCTAATTGGTGACCACTGGACAGCAGAAAGCTACTACGAATCCCCGGAGATAAAGGAAATCATACAGGAAATAATTGACAAACCAGGCTGGGCAAAAAGCAAACTTGGCATTGTTATAGAAAACTACAACTCAGGGCAAGGTAATGTGAAATACTGCTGGGATTATAACCAGGATGCAGGAGCGCATAGAGCAAAGCTTCTTATTGCTTGGACTAATATCCGAAGGGTAATAACCCGAACAAAAGATACCGAATCATTCAACAAGGCCAACTATCCCGAATACATCATTGTCCACCACTCCGCTACTCCACGAGATACCACTAGGTTTGAAACCATCAAAAAGTCACATATTGGTTTTGGCTGGGATGATATCGGATACCACAGATGGGTATCCGGAGCGCTCGATGGAGACGGAGTGCTTATTTTAGGCAGAAAAGACAACATGATAGGTGCTCACACAGACACCAACAAAATGAATTACAGATCTTTAGGGATAGTCCTCTGCGGAAATTTTCAGAACTCCGAAACTCCGACAACAGCACAGCTTGCAACATTACAGACAGTTTTAGATGACCTTCGTGTTGAGCGGGGTATTCCAAGGGAAAGAGTCCTCGGACATAAGGAAGTGCCGGAATCGGCAACCGATTGCCCAGGCAACGCTCTGCTTCCCTATGTTCAAAACTACAGGAGGACCGGTCAACTTCAGTAGAAAGGAGAGATAAATATATGCAATTACAAGAATTCAGACAAGATTTAAATGCCAGGATAGCAGCAGCCAAAGTATCAGGTTTCTGGAAAGATGCAGATAAAGACCGCTGGATTAATAAGGCAATAATCAGAGCATGCAATTATGCCCGTTTCAAATTTTTAAGCAAACATGCAACCCAGCTTACGGAATTACTGCCAGATGGAACAGGCAGAGAATCCTACTTCCTGCCCTTTGATTACAAGCCAGGAGGAATGATTTATCTGTCTGTAGACGGAGAAGAATATCACAAGGTAAGCGAGGAAGCATTCTTAAGCCGAAAATCAGATGACAAAATAGGAGTGCTGATCAGTCCGCAGCAGGATATTCTTCACTCAGGATCTAATACAGACTGGAGATGGAACAAAATATATGCCGTTATAGGCGATGAGTACTTTATAAACCCGGTATCTGCAGAGGAAGGATTAGTAATTGATTTGTTTTACAAACGCCGTCCCGTAAGGCTGGTTGAAGACACAGACGAACCGATAACCCCGGAAGAAATGGATGAGCCAATTCTTAAGCTGGCACTGGCAACCTGTCTGGCAAAAGAGCCAGGTAAAAAAGGTGATGCAGAAAAGGAAGTTATAGAAGCCCATGCATTGCTTCAGCAGATAAAAGAGCGGGAAGATGAAGAACCGAATGCTGTCTTTAAGGGGCAGGCAACAAGCACAAGGTGGCAGTAAATATATGAATGCATACAAAGTACAGGGATACAGAGGAGGCATTGCAGACGATCCATATTCAGGAGTGCGGGAAGCATTCCGTTTCGGCTATGGCTTGAATATCAGAGGCGAAACCAATGTCCTTAAATGCAATCAGAAATTAAAAGTGGACCTGGGTAATGAGGTAATTGTTGACCTGATTCTTTTCTATATTCCGGCATCAAACGGAATTCTCTATGGCTTTGGAGACACCGGAAAAATCTACAGAAAAAACGGCGTTGATGGAACATGGGAGGTAGTTTATACCGATGCAAACGGCAAAATAACCGGAGCTGCAGAATACACAAACAATGATGGTGTTGATAACTACATCCCCTATCTTTACTGGGCAACCGAAACAAAAGTAAGCAGAATAAAACTCTCCGGCATTTGGCCGACAGATGTAGAGCATGACTGGGGAACTCTAAACGGAGATCCCTCCTGGCATACAATGGCAGAAGCGCTGGGAGTATTGCTTATTTGTGACGGTAAAGATCTGGCAATGGTTGACTACGAAGGAGCATTCGCTGCCGGAGCAAATCCAGCTCTCGATTTACCCAGAGGCCATCGGAATAAATGTCTTTTAGGATTGGATCAACTGGTTGTATTCGGCTCAACTAAGGGAGATAAAGTCGAAGAAGGCTGGCTCTGGACCTGGGACAAAATCCAGCCCTCCTGGATACAAAGAAGAATGATCGCAGAAAGAGGTATAAACGCAATCCTGCAGGGCGAGTTTATGGCAATCCAGGCAGGCGTAAAAGGCGGGCTTTACTTCTGGGATACATCTTCTCTTATAAGAATCAAGAAATTTCCAGGGGAATTCGGATGGGTTAACCCAGGAGGTGTGACAATCATGGGGGGTCTTCCCTTATTTGGTTTGAACGGTTCAAATAAATGCGGGGTTTATTCCTACGGCAGGCTAACTAAAAACGACCCTTATGCTTTGAACCTCGAATACATTCCCTCTCACGAAAAGATGGAAAATGTAAATATTGGAGCTTTAACAATGTATGGAGATGTCTTGCATGTCTCCTGGAAGGATGGCATAGAGTTTGGAGTAGACCGGATTGATGCGGATAACAAAGCTGAGGGCAGATATGAAGGTATGGTTTTTGATGGAGGCGAACCTTTCACTCAGAAATCCTTCAGAACTATAAAACTCGTCACGAAAAAACTTCCCAAAGATACCAGCGTAGAAGTGTTCTACAGAGTAAATGAAGATGATGAGTGGCAAACAGCCGCCATGCAGGATAGTTCAGAATCGTTTGATAAAGAAGGAAAAACAAAAGCTATTTTTTCCATTGAAACAGGCGGAGATGAGGACGAACCGGGACAAGGGGAAGAATATGAAGTAGCGCTTAACATTCATCCAAGCGGAAACAATACACCGGAAGTTAAATCAGTAACCTCCTACTTTGAACCAGTAGGAATTTTATAAACATATGTTAACCAACTTAATCAAAAAAATATTTATAAATAAGGAAACACCGGATGTCCCGTTTCCGGAGATAGCCCCACATAGCCACAATTCTGTGGATTCTCCTCCGCTTGCTCCTAGCAGTGTAGATGGTGTGAACATTAAGCCAGGAGCTATCGGAGATACAAAAATTGCTGACTTTTCAGTAACAGAACAGAAGCTAGCAGATACAGCAGTAGCGACACAGAAAATAAAAGATGATGCCATAACCGCAGCTAAAGTCTGGAAAGGTGGAAATGTTATAACCCTCTCTGCTCAAATTGCAGATGCCACTATTCTTTCAGCTCACATAGGCGCACTTCAGGTAGGAAACAGCAAGATTATGGACGCTGCTATCTCAACAGCAAAGATACAGGATCTCGCAGTCACAAACGCTGAAATAGCAGATGCAGCGATAACTAACGCCAAAATCGGCATGCTGGAAGTAGGAAACTCCCGAATAGCTAACGCAGCAATAAGTACAGCTAAGATACAAGATCTGGCAGTGACCGATGCTGAAATCGCCAATCTGAATGCAGGAAAGATCAATGCGGGAATAATGACTGGAAGAACAGTAAGGACCGCAGATTCGGGTGCCAGGGTACAAATGAGTGGCTTGGATAACAGATTCGAGGTTTATAACAGTATAACTCTAGCAGGTTATATTCAAACCTACAGTGATAACATTGGCATTATTTCCGGTATTAACTACCAGATCGTTCTCTCTGCCACTAATTATGTGCATTTATTTGATTGTAATTTGGATGTTGATGGTGATTTAAACGTTGGCGGAACAAAGAACTTCAAAATTCCTCATCCTTTAAATCCAAAGCGCTGGATTGTTTATTCAGGCATTGAAAGCAACGGAGTATTTTTGGATATTCATGGAGAGGTGGTTATTAAAAATAATAGAGCAAAAATAAACTTCCCTGTCTATCACATTGCAGTTACTTCAGGAACACCAATAATTCAGCTGACAAAAGTCGGCTGGTTTGGAGATTTATATGTAGAAAGTCCAGACGAACAAGGCTTTGGTATTGTGGCGCAAAACGCTCCGGATGGCGCAAAAGTCAACTGGTATGCACGAAGCGTCAGAAAAGGCTATGAGGATGTGGAGATAGAACCACTTCTGGAAGAAGGAACAGCCAGAAATGAAATGGCCTTTCTTGCTGGCAAGCTCCACCCTAAGAATAAAGGGCTTTATAAACAGATTGATGTTCAAAAAGCACAAGATGAAATGTTCAAAAAGAAAAAACAAATTCAAGATTTCCAGAAAAGTATACAAAGAAAGTACAGAGAGAGGGGTGAATAGATATGTTTAATAAAACCAAAAAACTAGACAAGGCAGATCTTGAGGAGTTTAGGGAAAAAGAAAAACTAATTAAACAGCATCTTGCCATAGCCCAGGCATTGGAGATGCAAAAGAACACATGGCTTATCAGCAAGTTTTCCAAATATGGCCTTGATGGTAATAAAGAATGGAGTTTTAGCCTTAAAACAGGCGAAATTACAGAAGTAAAGCAACCAAAGAAGGGAGGTGGCGAATAATGGCAGACAAACAATACGGCGGATGGTACTGGCAGCCTGAACAAAATAAGGCACTTCGCTGGTGGGGTGCTGATACCAGTGGTAAGGATATTTATACCGAAGGCGAAGAACCCAACAAGCGGCAATCAGTTACCAGTTTATCAAGTGGGCTTTCGGGTATAGGAAGTGACAGTGTGCTCGGTTTTGACTTGGGGACATTAAATACCCGGTTTCAGGACACCTACAGCAAAGTAGGTTCTCTGCAAAATGATCTTCAGGGATACCAATCCAGAAAATACGAAGGAGAATACGGAAAGGCAGGACTTGGGAAAATAAAGGATGAAATTTCTCTTTTAGACAGCAGTATCGCAGGTGAGAAAAATACCCGGGATGAGTCAGTCAGTAAAGTCAGGAAAAACCCAGGGTACTCCGCAGCAACCATTACAGGTGAAACCGGAGAGATTCAAAGACTGGCCAATGCCAAGATTAATAATTTAATAGAAGAAAGAAATACAAAAGCACAGAGTTATAACGCAGGACTAGGTGAAATTACCCAGAAAGTAGCAACGGAAACAAAAGATAAAGAATTTGAGCTAAACAATTTAAGATATGACCTGCAATTTTTAGGCGGACTTCTGGATAGCTACAATAAAGTAAGATCAGCAGAACTTGCCTCACAGAAAGAAGCAGAACGTTGGGAGAAAGAATTCGGGCTTCAGCTTTACAATGCCCAGACATCCAGAATTAATACTACCAGTTCAGGTGGTGGAGCAAAAACCTACAGCAAAGAATCGGTCAAAGATGCATTCGGAAATGTAGTCGGATACTTCGACCCAGGTACAGGACAGACAAATTACTACCAAACACCAGAGTCACAGCAATCCCAGAAAACTACAGTTAAAGAAGGTGACCTAAGAACAGAAATCAGATCATCATGGAAAGACGGTTACCAACCGGACCAGCTCAAGAAAAACTTAGCAAATGTCACAACTGATAAGGGCAAAAGTGCAGCAGCAATAGTCGATGAGGAATGGCAGTTAAAAACTCAGCCAGGAGTCATGGGCTTCCTGAGAAGGTTATTTACACCAGGAGTATAGATATGAACGATTTTCTAAAACAGTTAGGACAAAATGTCAGTTCAGCTGCAAATCAGGTGAGTAAAAATATTGGGGATTTCTTCTCCAATACCCAGCGTGGAGTTTCAGAAAGCATTTCTTCATTGGTTAAAGGAACGCAAAAAAACATTTTTGAGCCAATCGGGAAACTCATGCCTGAACAATATGATATTGAAATAGAGGGACCTTCAGGACAAAAGTACAAAGCATTTAAAAACCTATATGTCGAAACAGCAGCGCAAGCACTCGGTCTTGGAGGCAGAGATACTGATGTTTTGGAAAGACTTCCCAGCGCCACTATCGGGGCATTCAAAGGAGCAACTGACGGACTGGCACAATCGCTCACCTTTGGCTGGTGGAATCCGGAGATAAAGTATGCCAACGACATCGAAGAACAGGCTGGCAAAATGACAGAGGTTGAATTCAATGTCATCGGAACTGTAGGTACATTTCTCGTAGGAGGTGGGCTTGTGGCGGGCGCACTAAAAGGAATTCCTCTTCTTGCCAGAGCAGCAACAATAGCTCCGAGAACATTCAGCTTACTATCAAACGGTCTTACCTTTGCAGGTCTTACCCAGGTCCAGAAAGACGAAGCCCAAAAAGATGCTGGCCAAAGAGCAAAGGACTTTGTTAGTGATTTTGCATTAGGTGGAGCATTTTCAATAGCAGGGATGAAACCTTCATTCTTTAAATCCTCTGCAATTATTGGACCGGCAACTTATGTGACTTCACTTCTTAAAGGAGATTCAAATGAAGATGCATTAAAAAACACAGCAGCCATGATGGGACTTCATTCTCTCAATTTTGCTGTAGCTAAATACCTTCCATATGGAGGCAACCCCCAGAAACAAATGGAGAAAGCCACTGGAGAACAACTAAATATAACAAAGCAGGAGGCACTGAAATATCTAGGTGTGGAAGAAAAAGCCACTGCAGAACAAATCAAACAAGCCTGGAAAAATAAAGTAGTAGAAATTACCAAAGCATTTCCAGCTCAGGCGAAACAAACCCCTCAAAAGATGGGGCAATTCAATCAAGCTTGGAATACAGCAAATCGCGCATATGAATTTATAACAAAAGCGAGCAATCCGGCAGGATATACAGGCAAATCATTCCGCCAGGAATTTCAGGATCTTTACTATGAACTCTGGCAGACAGTACCAGACAAAAGAGCGTTAATTGTAATAACGATCCGCAATTTGCCTGCAGGATTATCAGTAAGAGCAACCCTGGAAGATTCTCAAAGAAATGAAATTATCACAGCATTAGGTGGAGAAAATGCAAAAACCCGACTCGGCAGAGTTGCAGAATTAACAGATGCAGACTTAGTGGCAGTAGCAATGGAGAACAACATCAAGGTAAGTCCATCAAAAGGAATACTAGAACAGGCAATTGCCGAGGCAGCAAAAACACCCAAAGCAACCCAGCCAACAGTTGAAAGAACAGAGATTTGGAATGTGCCAGGCGATCTTATGCCAGTCAAAGGCAAACCTACCTGGAAGCATAGCAAGATGCTCTGGAATACCATGCGCAATCAATACGGCATGACCAACACCTGGGGCAAAGATATAACAAAAAATAAAGGAGCGGTCTTCTGGATTATCGACACCCTAGAAAACGGACTGGCAAGCAAAAAAGACTTAATGGCCGAAGCCAGAAAAACAAAAGGGGTACACATGGACAGATACCAGTATAAAAAACTCTATGCAATGTTTAAATCCCACGACTATGATATTGAAGGCTACAAAAAAGTAATGGCAACTTTAAAAGGATTAAAACCTGCGGTAATAGAAAAAACCCAGGAGTTTGCTGCTAAAGCTCAGTCACCAGCACAACCTGTTTCTATCTCTGAACCTGAAGTGAAACCGGCAGAGGGTTTTCAATTTGATCCCAATTCAACAGTAAATCAGGGCAAAGTGATAGTCAAAGACTCAAGCATCTTCGAGAAAGGAACGTTCTTCCGACAGAAAGGAAAAGATACTGGAGTGTCCTACTTAATGGGTAAGAATACTCAAACCGGGAATACAGAAGTACAGACAATCTATTTTGACAAAAAGTTATTTGCCGAAGAAAAAGCAGCTAAGTGGTGGACGAAAAATGCAGACAGATTTATAAAACCTTGGAGTGTAAAAGAAGAAAAACTTCCATCTACACCAGAACCAAAGCATGTGTCTGAGATAACAAAAGAAGGTACAATCCGAGTCGTCCGTTATTCAACAGAAAAAACAGTCAATACCGATGAATTTAGAGGCGGGACTTGGTATGCAACACCGGAAAGCAAAACATTTGATTTCAGCAAAGAAGAAGGCATTGGAGGAAATCTAAAAACTGAAACAGCGGTAGAAGTTAAAAATCCTCTTGTGATTAAGGGAGCAAACACAGAAGATGGTTCGTTTGCTGTGGTGAACGAAGGTTATGAAAACTTCCTGCCAGAGCAACAGAAAAACCTTGCAAATGAATTATGGGAAAGAATTCATACACCTGAAGAAATCCCAGACGAAACGGAAACAGAAGGGATCATAAGTGATATCTTAATCAGAAATGGAGACGGTAAAGATCAGATTGCCAATGTAGTCAAATCATCGAACAAAATCGACGCAGCCATGGATCTGATAATTTCCAAAGGATTAAAAGTGGAGGGTTATGATGCTCTTATACTCACAAACACATATAAGGATCAGGAAATAGATAGACATGTATTTAAGTTTATAAAGGAAACCGAACCTACTGTAAAACCTTTAATAACTGATAAATTTACCCCAGCCGAGCAAAAAGCTGCCAGAGCCGAAGAAATCAGGTTGAAATATAGGCCGGAAGAAAAAGAATTGCTCGATGTAGAACGAATCCCTAGTATTGGTGAAATCATGCGAAGCACAAAATTCAAAGATAGAATCTCCGGAAAGGTAACTGCGCCTGATACACCAAGAGCAGATGAATTAAAAGATGCCCCCTCAGGGCAGCCACCTAGATCCCCAGAAGAAACACCCTTATCAGGTTCAACTCCTCCGCCTGAAGGCAGTGCACTTAGTGCAATAGATGCGATGGTGGGCAAAAAGTCCGCAGTAAGGAATATTGGTGAAATGATAACAGGAGCAATCAGATCATTCCCCCGTTTGTTTACTGATAGGTTTGCGGCTATCAGAAAATTTGAAGATGATGTCAGTAAACTGCAAGGACAACCAATAGATATAAACTCCAGTCCTTACGTAGCAGCCAGAATGTATGCCGGAAGGTTTGGTATTGTGGAAGGAAGTTTTCGAGATTTACAAAAAATATTAGAGTCAGTAAGAAAGCTGCGGCCAGATTTCACAAGGTTCGTATTAGCACAACGTGCCATTGAAAGGGGTGAGAGAGGATTTCAAAACCCAGCTGGAGTAACTCAGGAGACTGCCAAACAAGCACTTGAAGAACTAAGAGCAAAGGTCGGCGAAAAAGTATACCAACAATTTGAACAAGCTGGGCAAAATATCCAGGACTGGTCCATAAACACAATCCTAAAACCTATGAAGAATGCAGGTATTCTTAGTAACGAAGCATTCAACGCGATAACCGAAAAGAATAAGCACTGGATGCCCTTCCATGTTCTCGATTACCTGCCAAGTCCGGAACAGGCAGACAAGATACCAATTGGCAGTGAAACCTTTTCAGTGAGTAAACAAGGAGTAGTAAAAGCGCTGGAAGGAACAGAGAAAATTATCAGAGATCCTTTCGAGTCTATTCTCGACAACCTGACAAAAGCAGTATCGCTAACCAAAAGAAATGAAGTAGCTCGTAAGTTAATAGACTTGAGGAACGTTCATCCGGAAGCAAAAGAGTTTATTAAATTCCTGCCAGGAGATCAAAGACCACAAGAAGGATGGGACAGCATCTCTGTATTTATAAAAGGTAAAGCAATCCGCTGGGCATTACCAAACGAACTCTCAGAAGCAATGCATGCTATGACTCCGCCGGAAGCAAACCTTCTTGGGAAAATGATTCTGTTGTCCTCCAAAGCATTCAAAGCGGGTACAACTACTCTCTATTTTCCATTCACTCTGTCCAATGCAATCAGGGACTACCAGACAGCCACAATGGTATCTAAATGGGGCTTTAATCCGGCAGTCTGGCTCTCAGGTTTTGGAGATGGACTCAAAGGTGCATTCAAATGGGAGTCAAAAGCCTATGACGAATTCATGAGAAATGAGGGTGGCTATGGAGGCTATATACAATCTGCCAAAGGACTCGCTATAGCGTCAAAAGAATTATTCGCACCCCAATGGATGCAAAGAACAAAAGCAGTCCTTAATCCATTTGAATTGATAAGTAATTTTTCAGAAGCAATAGAACTGGCTCCCCGTCTTGGAATTTACAAAAAAGGAATAGGCAAAGAGGGAGTAACACCTCTGGAAGCAGCATTTGAGGCAAGAAACGTCACAGTCGACTTTGCCAAAGCAGGTATAGAAGGAAGGCTTATTAATATGTGGATTCCATTCGTAAATGCCAGATGGCAGGGGTTACTCAACGTAGGGCGTGTAATGAAGGACAATCCGCTAAGAACTGCAGCAAGAGCGCTGGCAATGACTGTTCTGCCAGGAGTAGCAACCTATTTTTATAACGTCATGAATCATGAGGAACTTTGGGATGATATTCCACAATGGGCAAAAGACACCTACTTCATCATTATCGTAGGAGAAGAAAAAGATAAAGACGGCAATACAGTACCAAAAGTGGTGCAAATTCCAAAAGGAGATATCGGCGCAATTTTCTTCAATCCAATCATGTACGCACTGGAATATGTAAGAAAGCAAGAACCGCAAAACCTCTTCGCGCTGGGGTTGGAATGGACCAGCCAGCTCTCGCCTGTGCCATTTACCAGAGATGGTGAATTATCAGCGCAGGCATTTTTGGGAGGCGCTCTTCCTCCGGCATTAAAAACACCAATAGAGCTGGCAACCAATACAAACTTCTTTACAGGCTTTCCTGTAGTGCCAAGAAAGCTGGAAAAGGTAGCACCCTCTGAGCAATATGATGAAAGAACTCCGGAACTGGCAATAACAGTAGGCAGAGCATCGGGAGTAAGTCCTATGAAACTGACTCACGCAATCTACGGCTTAACAGGCAGTTTCTCCAAAGAATTAATCAATCCGACAGATATCCTCGGAATGACAGCGCAGCGCTTTTACAGGGCATCAGGTGGCGAGAAACAACGCCTTGCGTGGGATTTGAAGTATGACACCGAAGTTGGCTACAACACGACCCGCTTGCAAATTCAGAAAGCCATGCAGGAAGGTAATATGCAGGAAGCACAACGGATCGCTACAGAGTGGAATACAAAAGCTGCACAAATTGTACCCGTTATAGTTCCGCTTCTTATGAAAGATGATCCTAAAGAAGCTGCCAGTTTTCAGAAAAGCGTCACATTCGGTAATGACGATATACAGAGACTACTGAAATTAAATCCTCCTGCAGAAAACACAAGTCAACCGAAAGGCTCAGAGATTAGAGGTATTAAAAATTTATTAAGAGGTAGCCAACCGCCTGCAGGTGCATCTCAAGCACAACCAACAATGGGTCAATTTTTCCCGGGTAATAAACAAAGCGGAGATGATCAAACCATTAAAAACTTAATTTATCGATAAAAACTATGGCAGATATCATACGATCAATAGAACCATTTGAACTGACACAGGGATTCGGAGACAACCCTCAGGCTTACGCCCGTTTTGGACTAAAAGGTCATAACGGTTGGGATTTAAGAACTCAATATCCGGATACTCCTAAAGGCTTCAGGAACATACTGACTTCATGGTTGAGCAAATTTTATACCCAAGGAAACGAAGGAAACGATGGTTTCGGGCTCTATTTTGAAGTTATTGTACAACTTTATAACACATATAAACTCACTTACGCACATTGCAATTCGATAGAAAACTTTCAAACAAAAAACGAAGGTGAAGCAATGGGCATAAGTGATAACACTGGAAACAGTACCGGCAGTCACCTTCATCTGACAGTAAAAAGAGGTTCACTCCAAAATGGAAAGTTTATAAGCGATAACTACAATAACGGCTACTTCGGAGCAATTGAACCACAAGAATTCTATGATGAATTAAGACAGTATAAAAAAGAGAAAGGTACAACACAAAACCCAGAAGGCTGTCTTGTCCCCAACACTCTAGAATGGAGGCAAAAGTACGAAGAAATTGTAAGTAGCGCTAATAAATGGGCAGAAACGCTAAAGATTTTAGAGATAACTGATGACCCTAACACTACCCCTCCCGATAGAATTAAAAGCACCATCGCTGGGTATAAAAGTAGGGAAACAGACTTAAACAACAAGCTAAATGAGAAACAACAACAGATTGATGTTGCCAACAGAGAACTAGAGAATAGAAAAGAACAAGTTAGCAGAATGGAAAAAGGACTGCTAGATAAGGAAAAGTATTACAAGTCCCAAATAGACGCACTAAATAAACAGATTAAAAACGGCTCTGAATCTCTACCCTTGGCACAGGCTAGGATAGGGGTACTGGAAAAGGAACTTGACGAAGCTAATAAAGCAAAAGGGGGAGCGTTACTGGGAGCTGAAGAATATAAAACAAAGTTCGAGTCATCCCAAAAAGGCACACTAATACCTACTCCGCAAATTATCTTCTCGTTAATTATTCAGTACATAGGAAATAGTCTCAAACCAAAAGGGGGTGATAAGCATGGATAATCTCTATCCCGAATGGAAAAAAGTAGCCTGGCGATTTATTCGTGTTTTTATATCCGCCTTCCTTTTTACAGGATCACTGGTTCTTATGAATGCACAGCCAGAATCTCTCACTAATGAGGATAAATTCCTAAATACATTAATAATGCCTTTCTTTTTATCAGGGGCAATTGCAGGAATTAATGCCGTTGGAAAGCTGTTGCGTGATCTATTAGGTTCAAAGGGAAAGGATGGTTTAGTAGATAAACTGCCATTCTAGAAACTATGGAAAAAAGCGGACCAGTAAATACTATAAACATGCTTGAAAGAGTAGCCAAACTCGAAGAGCGGGTTGATGGCGGGTTCAGCTATGTCGAGAAAGAACTGACGGAAATAAAGGAAAATCACTTGCAACATCTGCAGGCAGATGTGAGTGAGCTAAAAATCCAGGTTAATACATTGGCTGTAAAAATAAGCATTGCTGTGGCAATAGCGACTATCATTGTGGATATTGCCTTCCGCTTTTTCTTTAGATGAAGGTATTATTTACCCTTCTTCTTTTCTTTGGTAGGAAGTGGTTCGTGACCCAGAAGATTTTGGAGATCCTTTGTAAAGCCTTCAAAGGCATTGGCATTCAAAACAGTGAAGTAATTTGTATCAGGTACACCTGTAAATATAAGTGTATCGCCGGGCTGGATATTTTGTGCCTTTCTTAATTTTGCAGGAATAACCAACTGGCCTCTAGAACTTACTGGAGATGTTCCATAAACAACAGTTTTTGCCTCTTTTCTTACTGCTTTGCCCTCTTTTTGCTTTGTTTTGTTTTTCATATATTGAAACTAAATTTTGGGCAGTGTAAAATCTTAGATAAGAGAAATCTTAAATCTCTTAAGTTTATTAGAATGTATTATACAATAAACGTGGATAAAATACGCAAGGAAGATGCTATAATAAAAACGTTAGCTGGGAGAAGCAAAAGATTTTATACCCATGTGGTCTTTAAGAGATTGGAGCTGTAGCTGGAGATCTAGTGTGATATAGTCCCTGAGGCTAAATAGGTCCGAGCCAATTACGCTCCCCCGCTCACAAGTCTTAACTTGCTTTAAGTGTATTTACAAATTTGTGTAATTTTACCGACTGGATTCTTGTAGATGATAGACCTGCATTTTTCGTAATAGATCAAACAGTTGTTCTGATAATTCTTTCTCAGTTTGCAGCTGTCCGGCCTCTTGGGAACTTTTCATAAATCTTTTTTTTATTTCTTCAAATCCAGCAGGACTGAGTAATTGCCGGGCGTTTTCAACTTGAATTCTTGCTCTGTTTCTACTTCTCAGCCAACGTGCTGCTAATTCATTATTCCATTGATCGATAGTGCCATCAACAAACACATGCCATTCTTGTCCAACTAATATTGCACCCGCAAATATGGAATTAAAATCTGTCAATCCCATATCTTCTTCTATTGCTTGCCTGCTTCTGTGAACTAAGCCCTCATAAGAGGGTAAATTATTCACATACCAACCCGAACTTTCTGATACAGCAAATAATTGCTCAATTAGAAATGATCCCGGCCGTTTATAGTTGCCTTCTACCAGCAATAAGCCTGCTTGGGTAACAGAGGGGATAACTCTATAATCTGGATAGCCCATTCGCTCAAGTTTTCGTTTAGCCAATTCAGCAACTTTCTGCGGACTTTCTTCACTTTTCTCCTTGCATACTGCCAGCTGGTCTCTATGACAGTAGGCAGAACAGACGGATTCAAACTTTGGTTTTGTATCGCCCGACCAATGTGCCAATCTATCCGGTGTGGGCTGATGATATTTTAATGTCATCAGCTGTGAAACAGCGCAACTTGTGTTATTGTGCACTGGGGTGCTGATCCCCATATCTGATGCGACTTGTCTAACAAGTTTTTTTATACCGTCGGGTAAAATTTTTGCTACAGGATAATCAATCGCAGTGTATTCGGGTGGTAACGGATACCCGGCTTTACTAAAAGCTTCTGCTGTAACACCCCGATATACAAAAAGACCTCCAACCGTATAAATATCGGCAAATTGTTGCGTATCATGAATAGTTTCTTTAATTTTACCTTCAGTTGCATTAATTCCTGTGATCATAGGACGCATAGAAACAATAACCGGAATGCCTGCATTGTGCATTTGCTCCATTGTTTTTAAGCGTGCTTTTCCGTTTATTGGTTCAATTTCCTGTGGCATTCCGCTGTAGGTTACAATGCAGATAGGCCTTCCTCCCATTTCTTTCACTTTTCTTATTTGTTCTGCATAGTTTGGAGTAATGCCCATTTTTGTAATAAACAAAATTGGCCCGGTGTGTTGTAACTCGGT
This sequence comes from Candidatus Daviesbacteria bacterium RIFCSPLOWO2_01_FULL_39_23, assembly GCA_001776935.1. Taxonomy (GTDB): domain Bacteria; phylum Patescibacteriota; class Microgenomatia; order Daviesbacterales; family UBA10151; genus UBA10151. The sequence goes on from MFDN01000001.1 coordinate 340,914, forward strand.
TACCATTCTTTTCATGATTTCAACAGTTTTGCCCCAATCCATTCCAGGATCATTGAAGTTTTCCAATATAACTGAAGAGCTTGTTTCGTAGTATGGATATTGCCCTATTGCATTTATTAAATCATCTGCGGCAATTTCTTGATCTATTTTGTTGCCAACCATGAGTCTGGAATTAACTGATATGCCTCCGTCCACCCCACAGGACAAATATCCGGCTATTTTATCTCCATTTGTGTTTTTATCTAAAGAGATTTGGTTGCAATAAATACATCCGACTGCGCATCCGGGACCGCTTTCTCCAGCATGAACAATTCCGGTTTTTTTCCAAAGAGCAGTCGGACGCAAGCTCTGGTCAATGTGTTCAGAAAATATGAGATCTGCAGAAGGTAAGCTTACGCCTTCCAGAGGTGTAAACGTTCCAAAAACAGGATTGCCTTCTGCTTCTCGTCCCATTGGGCGGACGTATTTATTAGAATTATTTGATTCTATTGACATTTATCCTCCGGTTATAGATCTATTGGGAAGGTTTAAAGAATTATTTAGCCGCTCCAGTGCTTCTGTAATGATTCCCGGGACTTGTGGTAATGTGGGCAATCTTTTTAGGGCATCTAAAGGCACCCAAGTAAAAGCAGAGGATTCATGATTAGCGCCTATATTGATATCTTCATTTGCCAAATCAATAATATAAGCAAACATAAGCCGGTGATAGGAAATTACTTTCCCGTCCGGCTGTTGCTTTTGAAAAGTTGATGAACGGATAATCGGCCCGGGAATGATAATCCTTGCGTCCGAGTTAAGTTCTTCTCCTATTTCCCTTTTTAATGTATCTTCCGGATGCTCTCCAAATTCCAAAGCGCCCCCGGGCAATTGCCACTTATTATGTTCCTCAGGATTGTCTGGTTGATAACGTTTGGTTAACAACACCTGATTATCTTTATTGAATGCAACTCCTAATACACCAGCAATAAGTACTTCTGCTTTTGACATTTTATTATAGTATTATATTTCCCACACAAATATAAATAATAACAAAAAAATAGGAAATAGTCAAAACTATAGGGTTAACTGTGCAAAAGTCCTGCAAGGGTTATTTTCCGATATTGGGAAAACAAGCATCTAATTCATAAGGTGTGGGTTTAACAATGCAGGCCCTTGATGGGAATTCTACCTTACTGATGCTGCAGACATTGTTAGATAATTTAAGGTGCAAGCCAAGGATTCTATTTAACTGCAATAGATATTAATTTTTCGTGATATTCCGGCTTTATTGTAGTATCCACTCCATATAAAACTATTTCTGTAATATCAAATGTCCAACTTACTTTTTTAAGTCTGGAAGTTAATTCTGCCTTGGAAGCTTTAAATACAATTTGAGCCTCCGGATCTCCTACCCAACAGAAGTATATCAAAATTTGCTTCTGTAAATACATAAACTACAAGTTTTTGAAACTGCAGGCAAATCTCCGTTTAACAAAGTTGAAATTTCGCGGATTAAGTTATGGAAGCTTTCCGTATCTTCTTCTACCGGATGATATTTTGGAGTGGTAGTAAAAATTACTTTTCCATCTACTAATTTCATTTCATCAGGGTTAATACTTACAATACCCATTTTTGAAACTTTAATCGGTTTTCCGCTGCTTGGGTTTTCCAGCGCAAATTTATATGCGTGTAGTTGACTTATATATTTGGATATTTTTTCGCTGTCCGGAGTGGTTATTTTAAAATCTATTATTGCAAAAGTGCCATCATCAAGCTTACTTAAAATATCAAACCTGCCGCTAAGATAGCAGTTTGTACCGTCAATAGTTATTGATTTCATATAGCCTTCCTGAATTTCTATAATTCCGCTTGGCAAGTCCGGGTGAATATCGGATAAATTCATTCCCATGATTGAATCCTGCAATAATTTATTAATCCGGCCAAACATGGAGGGGAATATACCGGAGTGGAAGACACCCAGTTTTACTTTTTGGTAATAGCAATGTTTACAGTCATTCCAAAGGTAAGCAAAATCCGAAGGACTCAGTTTATATAATTTATCATCTTTAGATTGCGGCACATATTCAGACTATGATAAAAATTAATCTGAAGTCAAGAGTAATTTTTATACAAAAGTTTTTGCGTCTTTGGTACCTTACACACAACGGTGTTGGTTTAAACGTAGAATTTTCTTATTTGGGTTTTAATTCTAAATCTTCTTTTTGAAGATCGAACTTCACAACGAACTTATCAAAAAATCCTTTTTGTCCAACAATTCCATAAGCTGAACTTCTCATAGACATAAATCCAGCTTCTGTTTTATATTCCAAGCCTCCTACCTTTATCAGAATTTCATGGAGATAGTAGAATTCCGGAAAACCAGTTAATCCCGAAACTTGTTGGCGTTCTCCTTTGAGTATATCTATTCCTAAAATCTCGGCTATGTGTGCGTCAAAAATACAAAGATCTGCTCCTGAATCCACTAAAACTTCATATGGTACTTCTACACTATTTTTAATAATTTCAATTGGAATCACAGGACGAAGCACTCTAGGGCCGTATTTTTTATACCTAAATTTCATTGATGAGAGCCAACGTATGAGGTAAGTTTGGAAGGGAATTTAGTTAAAATTGGTTTATTATAACCCAATTTTCGTGCCTTATCCCACACTGATTTAGCAGTTCTACCGCTTGCTAAAACAGTCTTTTCATCATTTTTTAAAGCCACCCAGAGGCCTTTATATTTTTTATAGATTTGCGTCCAATCTATTGCCATAAACAAATAATATCATAGTTTTGTAAGTTTTCTGCAAGTAATTTTATCTTCCATTTCTCCTTCTTACCCCTCATAGTTTCGTATTGTGGAGGCATGGATTTATCCAGGATGCAGTCAAAAAATTTCCGAAATCCCCAAGTGTCCTCTCTGATCCACTCCCCAGGTGGGATGGGATTGTGTTTTTTGACGCTTTTTCAGTCAATGCCAACACGAATATGCCAACAAGAATGATAAGAACAAGCAAAAAAGAATTGCAAAATGCAGGTTCCACAATTGCAATTTCAGATCCTTTGATATGACTATGAAACAGTCGGCCGAGTTTGTCCTATACCATCAGGTGCGGGATTATAAATATTACGCAAAAATTTTCAAAAAGCTTTCCAAAAAATTTATTTGTCTTAGGCTATAACAAATTTAATCCTTCTAGCTTCAAATCATTAATGATCTCTCTATAATTAGGGATTGTTCTGCTAACTAGATTCCAAAATTTTGATGAATGATTGAATTCTTTCAAATGACATAATTCGTGAACAATAATGTAATCTTGCAATTCAGTAGGAAGTAAAGCAATTTTAAAGTTGAAGTTAAGGTTCTTTTTCTTTGAACAGCTTCCCCAACGTGTTCTCTGATTTTTAATAGCAAGCTTATTAAATTTGTACCTATATATCTTATTAAAGTGTTCGATTCGTACGCTAGTAATCTGTAATGCTATTTCTTTATGCTGAATATAAGCTTTGGATGTTAGTTTGAAAGTTTTAGATAAAGACGCATTTTTAAAGAAATCTAGTTTTGATAATACCCACTTTGATTTCCCAATAATGTATTTCTCTGCTGTAGTCTCATTTAGCCCTTTAGGCAGCGTAACTACAAAATTACCATCGCAATAGACAGCTAATCTCATCCGTTTTGCTTTTCTACTTCGACGGATTAAGTAAGTTACGATTCGATTATGCAAGGTAATCTTTCGTTTCATTAGAATTTTTTGATCACAATATCAACAAGTCTATTTAAGAATTTTGGGAAATCCTCAACTTGTATTCTATCCTTATACTCTTTGAGAAGGAGTTCTTGGACAATTTGCTTTACACCTTTGAGAAATTCCTCACGTTTTGATGAATTTTGCCAGCCCTCGTCAAGAATAGACTGCAATCTTTTTGAAAGGTCTTTTGACAAAGTTAGCAGGAGTGGTTGATCTGTTTTTGGTAAAAACTCTTGAGAAATCACAAATAATCCATACTCTCTCAAATTAAGTCCTAAGTCTTTTGCTTCATCTGCCTTGCTCTTGATATCATTCATTAAATCAAAGTAACGTTTGATTCTTTCGGAAAGATCAATTTGGTGCTGTTCAAACTCCTTGCGAATGGCAGTTAATCTTTCGCTAAACTTTTGAAAAATAGGATTAGTATCAATATTAATAGAAATTTCCTGCTTAAGCATTTTTTCAAGATTTAACGCTTTTTCTTCATCGTCCATTTTGTCTAATCGTTCAAGAGTATAAATATCGTTGATTTTTAACTCTCTAAAATTTTTAGTAATTCCTTCGTAGTCAATTTGTTCTTGAATCAATTTCTTAACTTTCTCCCCATATTGTCCAAAGGTTGGTATATCGCCAGTGCGGAAGGCTTCCATTGCAATATTTTCTGCACGGAAATCATTAAGGAAGGCAATATAAACACTGGTAATCCATTCAAACGCTCGAATGTAGTCCGCGAGGAATGGATCTGGTGACAAAACCTCAAATAATAATTTTAATCGACTATACTTATCAGTAAAATAACGTTGTTTTCCTTCGTTATCAATAAAGATCTTAAGGCAAGTCCTCAAGTTTTCGATAGATGGATCTTCTTGATTAATGCCAATAAAAATATCTTTAATTTCGGTTAATATTTCTAGGAATTCCTTTTTTAGGTGATCAAGGTCTATAAGTGCTGAGTCAATTATGCTTTCATCAAAATTTAAGGCTTCATAGAGGTTTCTAGTAATACCATAATAATCAATAATTTTTCCACATCCCTTGTTCGGGTAAACCCTGTTCGTACGAGCTATGGCTTGCAGCAAATTATGATCTCTCAAAGGCTTGTCAAGATACATTGCTTGTTCAATCTGAGCATCAAAACCTGTTAGGAGCATGTCGCATACCAATAGTAATCTCAAAGGACTTCTGTGGTCTTTGAACTTATCAATAATCTTTTCTCTTTGAGCTTTGCTAGTATTATATTTTTTTAGATTATCAGCATCAGTGTTAGGATCACCAGATGAATAAATAACTTCTGTCCAATCAGCAGGGATTAACTCGTCAAAAAGCTCCTTGAATCTGGCTGTGGCTTCCCGATCATAACAAACAACCTGGGCTTTAAAGCCATTCGGCTCAATGTAAAGCCTGTAATGATCAACAATATCTTGAGCAACAGCCCTCATTCGTTTATCCAGCTTTATTAGCGCCTCTTTCTTACCATATCTACGCATAACTAGTTGCTTTTGTTCAGGAGAAAGATCAGTTGTCATCTCATCAAATTGCTGATCAATTTTTTCTTCATCAATAAAGAATTTCGAAAGACGAGCTTCATATGTTACAGGTAATGTTGCACCATCATCAATTGCTTGTTGAATCGAATAGTAATCAAGATATCTTTCGCCTTCTTGGCCAAAGTTTCGGTGAGTATTTAAGGTTGTTTTATCAATTGGTGTGCCTGTAAATCCAAAGAAAAAGGCTCTTTGCATTGAATCTCGCAATTTTATCCCAGCCACACCTTCGTTTGATCGATGAGCTTCATCTGAAAGGATAATGACGTTTTCATTAGGATTCTCAAGGTGTAGCGGAAGCTCGTTGAACTTCTCGATAGTTGAAATAAAGATTCCTCTTTCATCATTGGTGATTTTTTTCTCAAGGTCTCGACAAGAAGTAACCCTGATTACGTTTTTACCGCCCGCATTGACGAATGTATCATGAATCTGATCATCAAGATCAATACGATCAACAAGGACAAACACCTTTGGATTCCTGAGCGTCTTATCAAATCTAAGTTTCCATGCTGTAAAGAACATTGTTAAAGATTTTCCAGATCCTTGTGTATGCCAGATTAAGCCTTTTCTCTTTTCTCGATCCTGTACTCGTTCAACAATTTTATTGGTTGCACGAAGCTGTTGATAGCGGGCGATCTTTTTGACTCGACCATCTTTTGTCTGCTCAAAGACAATAAAGTTTTTGACTATGTCTAACAATCTTTTTTTCTCAAGTAAGGATGTCAGGGTCATTTCAAGCTGTCCGTCAAGTTTTTTTTCAAGTTTTTCATCTTTCCACTGCAAGAAATACTGCTCTGGAGCATAAGTGGTTGCATAAACAGTTTTTAAGCCATCTGTCGCAACATTAAAGCAGTTCGGCCAATACAGCTTCATTGCAACTCGTTCATAACGTTTTATTTGGCCAATTGCATTTTCGTAACTAACGCTTGTTGATGCGGTAGGGCTTTTTGCTTCTATATCAGCAATGGGGACACCATTAAGAAAGATCAAAATATCAGGGCGTATATTTTCCAGATTGCCTTCAAAGTAGAATTGATTTGTGACTATAAAGTGATTATTTTCAGGATTGTCGTAATCAACAATCATATAGTCACGCATTTTGCCTGTTTCTGAATCCTTTAGATTTATGCCATTACGGAGCATATTCAAAAAACCTTCGTTTGTATCAATTTTCTTTATTTCTCGGATAACACTTTGTACTTCTGTATCATCTGTAATGTTATTGATTCGCTTTATAGCTTCCGCAAGATGAGAATTGATCAGATATTCATTTTCTAATTCTCTCAAAAGCGCAAATTTTTCAGGAGTAATGTACTCATAGCCCAGATTTTGGGATAAGAATTTGATGATATGTTTTTCAACTGTATATTGTTCGTTAAATTTCATATAGTTTTAAGAAAATCAAAGTCCTTTTCTGAAATATATTTATTTGTTCTCTTGAATAACAGTTCTGTCTTTGTTAATGGTTTAGACTGGATTTTGATTGAAGCTTCGAATGTTTTTTTATACTTAGTAATAATATCGTTTGCAAAATCATCTATTGAGTTAACTACATCATAATAAAACGTATTCGCGTCTAACATCAACACGTTATCAATAAATACTAGATGATTTCCAGCCTGTACTTCTTGCGGATTATTTTGATTTCCGATTGTAAATTGTAGACCGATTACTTTCTTTTTGTAACTAAAGCATTTTGGTTCATGCTGATGGAGCAAACCATGCCGATACACAAAAACCATAAAAGCTGCAACTTCTTTATAACGTGATCTTTTAATACCCATGACTTCTGATAAATAGGTCTTAATATTTAATCCAGTTGAGTGAGGATTTCCAGTTATATAAGAACCCAACCCATCAATCTCAGGAAAAAGCATTCTAGGAATGGCATAAAAACCAGCTCCACCGGTTTGATCGATTTGACTAGACCAACCTTCAAAAGCTCCGCCCACATCATTTATAATTGATTGTTTAATGCGGTTAATTAAATAACTTTTAATTTGATCGTCTGTGTATTTATTTTTAAGTTTCATAGTTAAATTACTTTAATGGACAAATTAGAAATGATGATAGTAAAAGTAAAATTCCAACTACAGATAAAATAAGAATCACTCTATGGGGAGGTATTTCATCCTTCTGTTCTTTTTTTCTTCCAATGAATTCAAGGATTTTATTGTTCTTTTCTGAAATAGCCAACATATTAGATTTTTTTAATGTTTGACTGTTCATGTAATCTTTACTTATTTCCAAGTAGACCTTGTCTCGATCTTTATACAACTCAGAAACTGTATTTGATGATTTTTGTATTGCTGAAAGATTGGATTCGTAAAAGCGTTTTAACCACCATAAACCGACAAGGATTGACGATACCAACATTGCCTCTCCAGTTAGAAAGATGTAAAGGTTTTTTACTCTGTCTATCGCTGTAAACCCAAAACCTGCAAAAATGCCAACAATTGAAAGCATCTGGTAAGTAAAGCCAATAAAGCGATATAACAAATCTATTTCATTCTTTCCGTACTCTGCCATCGCTTCACCCTCCGTCTTCAAACCCTTTGAAAAGACTCCCTCGTAAAGCTCTCTATAATCCTGCTCTGATAGTTTTATTGTGTCGTTATTCATATCAGTTAATTTGTACTTTCTGACTAAAAATATCTTGCATAAGTCCATTTTTTAGGTCTTTTAAAATAGCTATTTGTTTAATTTCCGAGTAATGCTTCAAGTCTAACGTTTTTAATTGACATACGATCTTTAACTGTTCGTCTTGTGGAAGAATTGGAATTAACAAATTCTTCAAACTTCCAATCGGGAGTTGTGGTTGCGCTGAACCAGACCCAAGTTGGATATAACGTTCCTTAAAGAGCGGACTCTTTAACAGGTAGTACAGGAACTCTGGAGCAATTGATTTTCCTGCACGAAATATCAACATCCCAGAGTTAATGCGAATATGGTCATAAATTATTGAATCGTCATAAATTGCAACATTTCCTACTGTTCCTCTAGTTGTAAGTATCACATCCCATCTGTTTAACTTTCCTTTCCGCAATTGCTTGTCTTTTTCCTGAGAAATAAAGATAGGCTCACTAAAGTCAAAAGAGTCATTGCGGATATTTCTATTACTTAAAAATAAACAAAATCCTTCTGAGTAAAATTCATGCTGTTTTGGATAATTTACACCACGATCACCATCTATTATTTCAATATCAGATTCCAACATAGAGCTAACGCTCCATTCTTCAGGAATATCTCCGATTTTTGTTTTCTTAAACTTTTTATGTCCAATTCCTTTTGTAAGTAACTCTCGCATCAATCCTTGCTTCAAACTTTCAGTTTTCTGGATAATCTGATCAGTCTTTTGGATTGCTTCATCAATAGAAGATAAGATTTCAACAATTTTTTTCTGACCTTCGTATCTAGGTAGACTAAGTGGAAAATTTTGCAACATATAAAGTCGTAAAGACTTCACTGTTGAACCAACAGCCATTTTTAAAAAGTATCTTTTATTGTAATCTATCCAATAATAAAGGAATTTTATACTTATCTGATTTTTTTTCTTCGAGAAAATAGCGTATGCACGTTGATGTAAATCAAACTTACCAAAATAGTATTGAGGGATAAATTCCTTACCCTCACCTGGAATAATGATGGCTTCTGTATCAAACAAGTATTTATTACTGTGCTTTATTTCTGTTGAGCGATCAAATAAAGGATAGGCTCCATCTACTACAGCGTCATCCGTATTCGTTTTGCCATTAGTAACTTCAAAAGAATCACCAATTTTCTGCTGAATCCACTTATTTGTCATATCCCAGCTCCTTCATAAATCCTGAAACTTTAGACATAGATGTGTCCCGCTCTCTTTCTATACCTTGAAGCTCGTTCCAGATATTTTTGACATCAATTTCCTTCTGCTCATCACTTGAATCAATATATCTTTTCACGCTTAGATTGTAATCATTTTTCTCAATTTCTTTTACATCTACCACACGGGCATATTTTTCGATATCCTGGTATTGGTCATAAGCCTTAATAATTTTGTCTATGTCCTGTTTTCTGAGGGTGTTTTGGTTTTTACCTTCAAGAAAATCACGCTCGGCATCAATTATCAAAACTTTACCTTTTTTATTTTCTAGCTTATTTCTATTAAAAATAAGAATAGCTGCTGGAATACCAGTTCCGTAGAAAAGTTTTGGAGGAAGTCCAACGACTGCTTCCAGAAGATCATTTTTAATAATCTGTTCTCGAATTCTGCCCTCACTCCCACTTCTAAATAGCACACCATGAGGCAACACAATGCCAGCACGACCATTTACATTTAATGACTTGAGTATGTGAAGTACGAAAGCATAGTCGGCATTTTTTTGTGGAGGCTGGTCATAACCTGCGGTACGGCCATATTTGTCGTTTTTAAATAGTTCAAACTCCCAGTCCTTAATTGAGTAGGGTGGATTCGCCACTACGATGTCAAAAGTTTGCAAATTGCCTATGTTGTTCAAAAACTGTGGATTGGCTAATGTATCACCGCGCCGTATATCCGCACTATCTAAACCATGTAAAAACATATTGATCTTGGCAATGGCAAAAGTGCTGATGTTAATTTCCTGCCCATAAAAATATAATGTTCGCGCAACGTGCTCGCTCGATTTATCTTTAAGATAGTTATATGCCTCAAGGAGAAAACCACCCGATCCCACTGCAGGATCATATACATGGTCTTTTTGATGAGGTTTAACAATCCCGATGATGATTCGTTCAACTTCTCGTGGGGTATAAAATTCCCCGCCCTTTTTTCCAGCATCTGCGGCAAATTGCTTTATTAAATATTCATAAGCATCACCTAAAAGATCAGAGCTAATGTAATTACTGCCAAAATTATATTGCGAGAAATGGTTTATCAATCTTTGTATGGTTTCATTAGGGAACCGGTCTTTATTAGCAAAATCCAGATCATCAAAAATCTTGTCTAATTTGGGGCTATTTACGTTAGTTATTTTGTCAAAAATATCATTAAGTCTTTGACCAATATTCTCCGAGGTCTCAGAAATGACGGACCATTTACAATCTTTGGGCACTTGGAATCTGTGGTTATAATCAGCCTCCGCAAGAGTTTTGTCTTTATATTCATCAATGACTTTTTTGTATTCCTCATCCCAAACATCGCTTATTCTCTTGTAAAAAAGTAGGCCAAAGATATATTTTTTATAGTCCGAACTGTCAATTTTACCTCGTAAAATATCTGCACTTTTCCATAAAAATTGCTCAAGTTGAGCCAAGGTAAGCTTGCTTCCCATTTCATCAGCTAAAATTTGAATATCTTCTCTTCGATATTTACGATCTTGTCTTGGCCCAACTCTCAAAGGAGTCAACTTTCCGGCTTTTTCCCAGTTTCGGAGGGTATCACGATGAATTTGAAATAACTTGGATACCTCACCAATGGTCAGAAGATCGGTAGATGTAATAAATTGGTTTATTTTCATTTTAAAAATGGAACTGTGTACTAAGCCAGGTTAATAACGCAATCGTTGGTGTGGCAACTGCGGTAATGTCGGCAAGAAAAGCAATATTATCTTTAGCTTTTTGAAGTATGCCGGTGTCAGGCTGCTGTTTTGCTAGTTGGCTTTTAATTGTCTCAAGGTCACTTTGAATTGAGATTTTTTGCTCGTCGGGTAACTCACCAAGGGCATTTACTCGACGCCGGAGATCCTCTGCAAGCTTATGTCCTTCCACAAACTGGGCGTTTGCAATATTTGCAATTGTATTTTGATTTCCAATAATAATGTTATTGCCATCTCCTGTTATATCACCTATGCCTGCGAAGACGTTACTCTTGTCAAATTTTGATCCATGTTCAAAGTATGCAAGACCCTCTTTAGTAAGGCAATATTTATATGAGGGCTTAGAATTACCAAATTTATTATTTGCAAAATAATTTTCTATTGCCTCTTCTTTTACAAATTCATTTTCTATAAGAAACCGTGTATTTGAGAATACTTCGTTTTCCTTTATTTTTGGTAAATCTTTTTTAACTTCTTGAGTGAGGTCTCTGATACCAACAAGTAATGACTTTTTTCCCCGTGCTTTGTTATGGATGCGGTAAAGTGCTTCAAGAATTTTTTCTCGGATATAATCTGAATCCATATTTGTGTGTTGGCAGTAAGAATATACTAATGGCATCAATTTGTCAAGTTTTTCTTTCATAGGTTTTCATAGGTTGTCAGGTTGAGCGGAATTAGTAGCAGGAGAGTATTTGGAGATATTGGGAATAAGTGGAACAAGTTTCTTAAAGGAGGTTATTTCTTTAATTTCAATTGCATTATTTTCTGCTTTCATTTTAACTCTGAATGTATGGAAAAGCTAGACTGATTAGTAGTAAGTAGTAAGTAGGGGTAGCTGGGATGATACTAGGTGTCAGTTATGTTCAATAAAGGCCTTATAACCAGTCAACTGTTTATTATTCCCTGAACCGGAATAGATATTTTTAGTTCCAAAGGTAAAGGAAATATTATTTTTGGACGATTCTGTAGTATCTACCACGGGTTTTCCCGCTTGTTTCTATTAAACCTTTGTCAACTAGGCTTTTCAGATCATACCGCAGGGTTCTCCCGGGGATTTTTGGAAATCTTCTTCTTATCATATCAAAAGATATAACTTTATGGTCTTTCATAATATTAACTATTTCCTCTTGTCTTGGGGCAAGAAACCTTTGTTTATTTGCAATTTCTTCCTCAAGTTGGTTTTTTAATGTTTCCAGTTGATCAAGATAAGCCTCCAGCATAAACTCAAGGTATTCATTTGTATTCTGCAATCCTTTATCCAGATGAAAATAGTAGTCACTTTTGTGGGCATCGAGATATTCTTCAAACGGGACCGCAAAGGCAAAGTTCCATCCGTAAGACTTTAAAACAGCTGATATCAGGAGCCTGCCTACTCTGCCGTTCCCATCCAGGAACGGGTGGATTTTCTCAAAGATAAGATGGCTAAGGAACGCCGTTACAAGAGGAAACCCTTCTTTTTTGGAATTGATAAATTGAAGTAATTGGTTCAAAAGGGGATTAATTTGTGAGGGGCGGGGTGGTAAATATACCGCAACATTGGCCTGATTAAAAATTACACTTACTTCGGTCCGGATTTGTCCGGCATCAGGACTTAAATCTTTAAGCACTACAAGGTGTAATTTTAAAAGAATGTTTTTAGAAAGAGGTTCATCGACCTTTATCCGGTTAATTAAATTTGCCGCATCTATAAGGTTAAAAATTTCTTTTTTCTTTTGTTTTTCCGTATTCTTAGATTCCAGATCAGAAATCTCAAGAGTATTTCCTTCGATACGGGCAGAGTAAAGAGAGCTTTTTAAGAGACTTATTCTTTTGATTTTATCCATGATTTTGGGAGGAAGATTGGCAGAAGAGAAGTGTATTCTTAAGACTTCGATTTTTGTTATAAGAGAGATTATCCTGTTGGTTGTAGTGTATAAAGGAGGGATCCACATAACCCTATTTTACCAAATATTGCCGAATCTTGCCATATGTTGCCAAATATTGCTTAAATCAGGTTGAGAAAATATAGAGTTCTTCTTCGGCTCTTGTGACAGCAGTATAAAGCCATCTGCGCCAGATATCATCTGTCATTTGTTTAAATCTTTCCTCAAATAAAATCACTTTTTTTGATTGCGACCCCTGTGCTTTGTGCACAGTTAAGGCATACCCAAAATCAAATAAATCCCCTGCCATAATTTGTGAGCGCTTTTCCGTAAAATTTAAGGGTTTATCAGAGTTAAACTGCATAACAGAAATAAGCCCCTCATAATTTTTGTCTTCATCATCCATACAAATTTCTGCTTCATACCAGCTGTTGTCTTTTTTCTTTATATTGATAATTGTTCCCAGCATGCCGTTTGCGATATTTTTTTTGTGATTATTCCGCAGGCAGATCACCCTGTCTCCTGATTGTGGTTCGGGTGATTCAAATCCTAAGATGTTTCTTATATGATTATTTAATTTTCTGCGGGTGGAGTTGTAACCGCAGAGGATCAGGGTATCTGTTTGAAAATTTGCAAGCATTTCTCCCATTTCTTCCCGGGCATCCGGATCATCAGGAGAAAATTTTTTGACACCGGAGGAATATTTGCCCGGACGGATTAAGCCGTGTTCTCTTGCCTGAATAGATAATCCGATTATCGGGTTTTGCCTTGCCTGACGGTGTATTTCTTCCAAACGCAAATTGGGATCCTCCATTAAATTAAAATTTCCTTTAATCGGGGGAAGCTGACCATGATCGCCAACTACAATAATCGGTACATGATAACCCAGGAGATGATTCCAGATTGTTTCATCTACCATGGAGGCCTCATCTATGATAATTAAGTTGCATTCAATTTCATCTTTTGTCTGCCAGCCGATAATTTCTTCTTTTTCATTAACAATAGGGGAGTAAATTAAGGAATGAATCGTGCTGACTGTATCTTTTTTTAAGATGACATTTTGCATTTTTAGTTTATTTTTCAAAACCCGGGCTGCTTTGCCGGTGTATGATGCAAACCCCACTTTTAAGTTTTTATTTTCTTTGGCAAGTTTTTGCCTTAAAATGGCAATTAAAGTAGTTTTGCCGGTGCCTGCATATCCTCCCAGGGTGATGAATTGCTTTTTTTCTTTTTCTTTTTTCCGCCAGCCGGCAGACCAGGCCAAAATTGAATCCAAAACATTTTGCTGGTCTTTTGAGAGATTAATCATACCTGTGAATTTTAATACTAAATATGGTAATGTAGGAATATGTCAGATACACAAGAGATTTGTCCCAAATGCGGCTCAAGCTTAGGCGAGGTTGTGCAAACTGCTACCGGTAAAAAGCTTAGGAGGTGTTCTGCCGGAGCCTGGAACCCCCAGACCAAAAAAAATGAGGGATGCGAATATGTTTTATGGCTTGCTGTTGAACCGCAAAATTTGGATGAAAAATGCCCCAAATGCGGTGCAGGATTGATTTTGCAGACCACGCGTTTTGGCAAGAAAATGAAAAAGTGCGCTAGTGGCGGCTGGGATAAAGAGGCCAAAAAAGCAACGGGTTGTGATTTTGTTGAGTGGATAAACGGCAGTTCTGAGCCTTTGGATGAAAAATGTCCTGACTGCGGGGAGTCTTTGGTTTTATATACAACAGCAGCAGGTAAAAAGATGAAGAAATGTTCAACGGCAGGCTGGGACAGGGAAGCAAGGAAAGCAACAGGTTGTACATATGTCCAGTGGCTAAAACCAGGGGAAATCCCCCAAACTCCAAGCAGTGCAGGAGAGGAATTTTTACCCCCGGAAAAATAGATTGATGTATGGAAAATGCCGGCGTAGAAATTAACCAAAACGCAAAAAAGAGCCTTGAAGACATTTTAAAAGAGGCGGATGAAAAGTCTGAGGGTAGTCAGGGAATAAAAGTTTCTGAGGCCTGGAGATATCGGGAAGCAGTCCGGGTCAAATACGGCTTGCCGGAATGCGGCTACAGGTGGGAGGATCCGATAAGGTATATCAGCGAAGCGGAAGGCTTGCTGAAAGAAAACGGAGTACAGGTAAGAGGGAAACATGAATTTTCCACCTTCTTTAAGGAAAACCCAGGCGCTATTGCATTACATTCCGGTCCTAATGTTTTTAGAGATTCAACTGTTGCGGTAGAAGAGGCTTCTGACGGGGAATGGTTTAAGCTTAGAGCCCGCGCTAATCAGTTAGCTCATGAGTCGGTTCACGCTTTTCAAGATATCAAATATCCAAGAATGCCGGATGAGGAAGCTGAAAGAGAAGCATTTTATTACCAGATGCTAACACCCCAGCAGATTGTTAGCCATAAAGATGATCCCGAATTTTTATATAGCCTGGTAAATGATGTAATAGAAGGTAATGTTCAGTGTTCAGTTTCGATTGATCAGAAAATTAATTAGTTATTTAACTAAATTTTGGCTTTGCACTTTCATAGCTTCAAGAATTTTTATTTTTTCTTCCCCTTCCAAAAAGTGCGGTTGTCCAAAATCTTCTATTTGAATAGGAAAAAATTCCGCATCAATTAAAGTTTTATCATAAAAAGTATATTTTCCCACAACTCCCTGCTTGGTTTTTAAACTCCACTCCTGATCAAAAATAAAATTCCCGTGAGCGTAAGTAATTAATTTATTTTTGTATACTTCAACGGGCTGGATCCAGTGCGGGTGATTGCCGATGATTAAATCTGCCCCGGCATCTATTGCAAAACGGGCTAAATATTTTTGTCTCTCATCCGGCTGGTCCTGATATTCAACACCCCAGTGGAAAGCAACTATGACTACATCAGCGATTTTCTTTGCCTTAAGAATTTCAGATTTTATTTTTTCTTCATCTGCATTGGAAATACCCGGCTGGGGTTTGGTTATATCGTTATACCCTAAAAAGGCAAATTTTAGTCCCCGGATATCCATAACAACCGGCCCGTTTACTCCGGTTACCAGGACCCTGTTTTTTACCAGAAGGTCATATGTTTTTTGCACGCCCTCTTTACCAAAATTTCCGGCATGGTTGTTGGCCAAAGAGGCAATATCAACTCCGCTGTATTTTAAGCCTTCTAAATTCCCGGCATCTCCGCAAAAAATCATTCCCTCATTGGTTAAAGGACAATTTGGAAAAAGCGGAGTTTCCAGATTTATGAAAGTAATATCAGCGCTTTTTAAAATTTGAGCAGTTTCCAGGTACGGCCATTTAAAATCTTTTCTAATATTGGCCTGAAAATTCACCGAGCGGGCAGGAATAATGTCTCCTGTTGCAATAATGGTTCTTAGTTTTTCTTTGGGAAAAGAGGAAATTTGATTATGACCGGGGCTAAATATTTGATCAATTGCGGGTATTTTTTCAATATAGGAGGGTTTTTCCGGTTTAGTAATTATATTTTTACCTTCAAGGAATACAGGTTTGATAATTTCTAAAGGCTTTTTAGGAAGCAGGAAAAAAACCAGCCCGGCAATTAATACTAAGGCAAGAATTAATTTGACCATGTTTTTAATGATATACTAAAGAATAGTAACTTATGACAGGGATATTTTCTTTTTTTTGCAATTGGCCGGAATTTGTATGATACAAAAGGTCCATTCCGGTTGTTCCCAGATTCTGCATTGTTTTTAAAAGTACGGTAATCGAAGGGGGGCTGTCCAGGTAGTCGCTGTTTAGCAGGTACAATTTTTGGAAATTAAATTCTTCAATTGCTCCTAATGTTATTTTGTCTTTTTCTTTGGCCTGCGTGCTTTTAAGATAGTGGGAAAAATCCACGGATGAAATTATAACCGTATCTTTTTTGCCTGAATTGCCAAGCTGGTTGGCCAGAATTTCGGCATCTTTTATATTCAGGCGGCTGCTCATAAGCAGGGGTACAACTTTTGCATCCGGCAGAAAATATTTAATAAAAGGCATCAGGGCAGACAAGGCCTGATCCTGCGGCAAAACATCCTCATCTATTTTAACAAGGTTTAACTCCTGAAGCCTGTTTAAGGTCATCTTATCCGGCTTGACCTTCCCGAAAGGAGTATCCCAGTCGTAAAGCGAGCTTAGGACCTTAAAATTTCCCTTTTCAAAGTGGTTGGGGCCAAGCAGGATAATGGAATCCGGTTTTTGAAAGGCAAGTCTTTTGAAAAAGTCAGCTATGATAAAGCTTGCAAAAAGATCGTGCGGGACAACGCCTCCTGCGGCGCGAAAACCAAACCCTTCTAAATTTTTAGTTTCTGAAACGGCATCATAAAAAGTTTTTTCTTCAAAAAAGAGGGGAGTGTGAGAATTTTCAGGTTTTACACTTCCGGAGTTTTTGTTGATTTGTCCCCAGGCAATTAAAATAAGAAAAAAGATAAAAGGCAGAAGAAAAAGGAATTTCTTAATTGTCATTTGGAGTTTGCGGAGGGGTTTGTTTTTTTCTGATCACCCGGATGATAACCATGAAAATTACTACCGTAAGCACTATTAATATTACTGCTGCTGCAAGTATTTGTTTTTGTCCTATGATGCCAACTTCCGGGGCGCGTTCTGCTTTTTTGGCAATATTTATTTTTTGTACATTTGAACTGCCGCTTATTTCCGGGGCATACATCAGTGAGGCAACCCCCGGAGGCGTTAAGAACGTGCCCTCGCTGACTACCCTGGCCCGGTAGGTGTAGGTTTTTTCTCCGGCCGGGATTTGATACAAAGACAGGATAATCCCGTTTTCCGTAATTTCCCTTTCAGTGACTTGGTTTGAATTAAAAGACATATTGCCGTACTGCTCGTTTTCAAATGATTCATTTATGGGTATCATGCCGGACGGCAGTTCGTCTTGTATGACTGCATAATTTTCTTCTGTTTTTAAGCCCCCGACAGTAATTTTAACCAGCGCAGTATCTCCGACCCCGAGGCCAAATTGAGGATTTTTCTCGTTTACGTACTCTCTCTTCACTGTTAAGCCGTTATTTTCTGCCTTGGAATTTTTGTCGGTCCGCAGTTCATTTACTGTTAAGGTTGAGTAAATTTGGCCGCTGCCGTTTTTGGTTACGGCAATTTTTGAGCCGGATGATTTTATGTTTTCGGCCGGGATATTGATATCTTTGATGGACTGTTTAGGGTCGGAAACCGTGCCGCCTGCAATTTGCTTACCGTCAATTGTTACGGCGTAGGAATAAGCAGGAGTTTGTTCCTCAGTACTTTTGGCAAATTCTGTCAGGGCCCGCAAAACCTGTGCAGTGGCAAAGGTGTTGGACCAGTAGTCTGATTGCCGGTTTCTGGTCAGGAAGCGGGCGCCTTTTGCAGCCAATTCCCTGTCCCCGTTTGTCAAAAGTATTGCCCTGATTGCAAGGGCTGTTGAAGCATCCCGGGAACCGAAGTTTATTTTTGTCCCGGCTTCCCAAAAAAGCGCATTGCCTTGTTCGCGGGCCATCAGGATAAGGGCATTTAGTCCGTTTGTTTGAGGGTTGGTGTCTCCGTTTAAGTAATTTGACATCACCAGCAAAGACAAAAGGTCCGGTGTCAGGCCGGGGAAAACAGGAAGCAGTTTGTTTGTACTGGTTTGTCCCAGCAGCGCCAGGCCGTAATTTTTCGAAATTATTTCTTCATTGCTAAACTTTTTTTCCTGACTTGAGTCGTAGTATTTATCCAGCAGCAGGTATGATTTTGCCTGATTTAAGATATAAGCATTAACTTTTGTGCCTGATTTTTGTGCCAGCAGCAAATATTCTAAAACATATGCGCTGACAAAAGGATTGGAATTGTCTCGGCCCCACCAAGTCCAGCCGCCATCTGATTGTTGCTGGCTTTCCAGTCTTTTAACCCCTTTTTGCAGGATATCGTCCGTATTTTTATCTTTTAAGGCATCGCCATAAAGATCCGGGTTTAATTTTGCAATAATTGCAGGCACTATGGTGCTGGTTGTTTGTTCGGTGCAGCCGTATGGATAGTTAATGAGGTATTTCATGGCCGAAGGCAGGGAACCGGTTATGGCAGGGGATAATGACAGGGTGATTTGGGATTTTTCTCTATGGCTGTCAGGGGCAAGTTTTACGTCAAAAGTTTTTGGCCCTTCTGCCGCATAGCTTAGTTTGCGTTCAAAGCCGAAGTTTTTCACCGGTATTTGCAGGGTAACTATATCAGCCAGATTTTTATCGGCTTTTGATCTTGCGCCAAAGGTAAGTTTTGCTGCCGGGTTTTCTGTGTCCGGTTTCACCTTCCAGAAAAATTCCTGCATGCTGTTTGATTTTATTTGAACATTTTGTTTTCTTTCATCCCCTACGTTTCCGGAGTCAAATTTTAAATCTATATCCAGGTTTTGGGCATTTTCCGTAAAATTTTGCACCAGGGCAGACAACACAATTTCATCCCCCACCCTTAAGATATTTGGCAGGATAGGGCGGATAACAAGGTCCTTATTTACCGTGATTTCAGCAGTGGTTTGTCCGACTTTTGTATCGGTTGTGGCGGCTACGGCTGCAATGGTCCAGGTAGTCAAATTATCAGGCAGCTTAAAGCTTACCTTGGCAAGGCCGTTTTCATCCGTATGTACGGAAGGATTCCAGTATGCAGTATCTTTAAAGGCATTTCTGTCTATGCCTTTTTCGTTGTGCACCCACAGTCCGTCGGCAAAATAGGTGTGGTATTTTTCTATTTCCAGATTGTAGACTTTGAACTTTCCGCTTTGCCATTCAATTGAATTAATTTTTACTTCCCCGCCGGATTGATCTGTTAAGGTGTCGCCTGTTTGCATGCTGCCGGCCTCTTTCCAGCTATTATTGATCCGTAGAATGTGATTTGCGGTCACTTTTAAGTGAGAATTTAGTATCAGGTAGCCGGGTGCTTCTGCGGAATGAGTGCCTAAAACTTTGGCCTTGATTAATTTTTGGTCTTTTTCATCCCTTGTTAAAATATAATCTCCTTTTTTTACATCTTCAATATTTTTGATTTTATCCTCTGCCATCAATATTTTTGTGCCTTTGGCAAAGCATCCGCCCCCTTCTGCCATACGGACCAGGATGCCTTCCAAAGAATGTGCCTCCTCAGTTGTGTTGTACCGTTCATTCCAGAAGGTTGTGAAAATATCTCCCAGTTTGTTGTCTGAAAGTTCAAATATCGCTTTATCAACAGCCCACAAAGCTACATCTGAAGAAACAGGGTTTCCTTTTGCATCTTTTGTGGAAATATCTACTGTCACGGTTTCTCCAGGGCCGAAATTTAAATTGTTCGGAGTCAAATTTACTGCGATTTTTTTACTTTCCGGAGAAACAATAATATTGGTTTGACTGGAATTCAAAGCCCCGGCGGAAAAACTTTGCGCTTGAGCAAAAATATTGGGCATATCCGAATTTTGAAGCGGTACTTCCAAAGAACCGCTTGCGCCGTTTAAGCGGATAATTTGGAATCTTGAAACCCTGCCTCTTTCCAAAGAAAAAAATATATCGCGGTCAGGAATTTGTGAGAAGATTTTAAGCTGAACTGTTTCGCCGGGCGCGTATTTTTGTTTGTCGGTTGAAATGGTAAGTTCTTCTTCCGCGTCACTATTATAAAACGGTTGGTTTTCGGCGGAAACGTATGAGTAGAATGTTTTTGATATGGTATTTCCCCGGCTGTCGCTGCCCTGGGCTGTGATGGCATATGAGCCGATTTTTTGCGGAGTGAAGTTGAATACGGCGTCTCCTTTGGCATCTGTTTTTGCATTAAGATCCGGCAGATCTGTTATTTCTTCTTTGTATGTGGGGTATTTTTTATCCGGTTCCTGATGTTTAACCCAAATTGACAGCTTCACTTTGGCAGTTAAGTTTATGTTTGTTAGCTTTGCCCCGCTTTTATTTGCAACCAGGGAAACCGGCAAAGACAGGGGAGTATTGACCATTGTGCCGTATGAGTCATCCTTGCGGTAAATTCCGTATTCGCCGGCATAAACCAATATATTTTTTTTGGCAAAAGCCGGGGTTTGCGCACCGGAGTCAACCTGCGCCTCAATGGAAAATACCTGTGTTTTTCCCTGATTGAAAGTCATCCTGGTGCCCAGTTCAATTTCTGCTTCCCCGCTTTTATTTAATGTTGCAGTACCTTCTGAAGCTTTGTTGTTTCCGCCCCAGTAGGCATATCGGTAATTATTTTCATTAGAAAAAGCCCGGCGGTCAGACAAATAATGATAGTCTGAAAAATCAGAAGAATAGACAGTATATTTAACTTTCTGATCCATTAAAGGCTGGCCGGAAAAGTAGGTGCCGGTTATTTTAAAAGATGTCTTATCCGAAGCAATAAGTTCATTTTTGGGAGTGGTGATATCAATGGAAAATTCCGGTTTTTTAAAATATTCCACATCAAAAGAAATGGAGTTTGAGGAGTATTCGCTGCTCCAGTAGTTTTGCTTTTTTTGTCCGCCCGACAGGTCGACAACCAGCCCATAATAGCCGGTTTTGGCACTTTCGGGTATTTTGTATTCACCGTTGATTGTGCCCTCCGGCGAGACCGGGTAAGTTTTTTCAAAAATCGTATCTTCATCGTTGTAGCCGTTTCTGATTTTAACCAAAGCCTCGCCAGGGGGAATACTGTAGCGGGCATCGTCATCATCCCTTAAAACGGTTTTAAAATATACGGTATCACCCGGTTTATAAAGCGGGCGGTCGACAAAAATGAAATATCTTGTTAATTTTTCTTTCGGCAAAAACTTTTCATAAGAATAGCCTGTGTTTAAGTACTTTAGATTTAACGGGATAATAGTTTTCTCATCATTTTGAGAAAACAAGCCAATATCTGCCTCAGCCACTAAGGTTGTTTTTGCGATCCCTTCGGCATTAAAAGAAGCAGTCTGCAGTTGTTTGCGGCCATCCTGCAGGTTTAATATTTTAACAGTGCCTTCAGAAATGCTTCTTTTAGTTTTAAAATTTTGGCCCCAGAAGATAAATTCATTATCCCCTTCTTTGGATAAAACCCCGATATTTGACCTTAAAACAAAAGCATCTGCTAAAGTTGAGCCGGTTTTTACTTTTAAATACCAGATGCCTTTTTCCCCGAGCGGCAGGGAGATTTTTGTTTCCCGACCGGACCCGGTATTTATCGGACGGTTTACAGTTGTGATAAATTGCAGTTTTGAGACATCCGGACTTTTCTTGGTTTGCTTTCCTTCTTTGTCGTGCGTTAGATAGTCAAGTAGATGATTTTCATCAGCTTCGTACAGGGAAACTTCTGCATCCCCTGCCAGGTTATAGCCGCCAATTATTACAGCCGGTTCGTCTGTTGAGGCCAGGGATATCAGGCCGCCGCTTGCATAACCATTATCACTGCCTGAGATATAAATTTGCGGGCTCTGATAGGATCTTCCCAATACTTCTGAAGCAGGGGTTTGTACAGATTGGGCAACTTTGGGTGGTTCATTTACTTTTAGAGATTTTAGGGATGAGGAGCCGCTGTAAAACCCAAGAATAAAAAGAAAAAGAACTAAAAGCAATCTTTTGATTTTGCTCATTTAATTGATCCATACTTATAATTGTATATATAAAAGGATTTGTCAAATGAATTTAAGCAATTGGAGTAGTTTTGCCAAAATCCAGCCCGCAATAAAACCTCCTATGTGGGCAAAGAAGGCTACTCCTCCAAACGAGGAGGTGTCAGCCATAATTGAGGCGCTGCCTGCAAATATTTGAGTAAAAAACCAGAAAAATAAAATGTAGAAGGCGGACACTTCGATAACAGTAAAAAATCCAAAAATTGGCAATAAGGTTTTTACTTTATGATGGGGGTATATGGCCATGTATGCACCTAAAACCCCTGCTATGGCACCTGAGGCTCCAAGCATGGGGATGGAAGAACCCGGAATAAAAATATACTGGGCTAATCCACCTATAATTCCTGCAAAAAGATAAAAAAGGGGGAAAAGGAAAAATCCAAAGCTTTCTTCCACATTGTCTCCAAAAATCCATAAAAACCACATATTGGAAATAATGTGAATAAAACCGCCATGCAGAAATTGACTGGAGATAAAGGGGATTAAGGTATTTATGTTGGAAAAATCCACCAAAGCGGGAATTAGGGCAAATTTCCTGATAAAAAGATCTGGATTTGGAGCAGTCAGTTCAAGGAAAAACACCCATATATTAATCAAAAGAATGATAATGACCCATAAAGGGAAAGAACCGGAGGTTTTGGTATCCGAAAGAGGGATCATTTTTCCAATTTACCATTTTACTTAAAGCTTTAAGAACAGTTTTTGTAATAAGAATGTATGATTTTAATAAACCCTGAATTGCTATGGGCCTTGACGGAAAATTTTAGATCTGTTAGAATCCTTGATCAATGATAAATTCTACAAAAGAGCGTATTGTCGGTTCTTGTTCCGGTGAAACATATTACCGTCTAAGACCTGTAAGAAAATCACCCACTCCCTCAGGAGAATGCGAAGATGTGTTGGACCTGCAAAGTTTAAAATTAAACTGGAGAGTGATGAGGCCAAGAGGGGAGAGAAACAGAATAGGGTATAACAAAGTTGAAAAACCCAGCTACATATTATTAGAACCAATATATGGTCCGCATGAACCTACGGATGAAGATTTTGATCCTCGAGTAGAATTGAGAATATTTCTTGCCGATCGTGAAAAGCTGGATAGAAAAATTAGCGCAGTCTCGGCAGAAGTGATGTTTCGTCGAGAAAGAGGCGAAATGCTTCCAAGACCATTAATTAGATTGTTAGTTCGTTACGGAAGAAGTCATGTGCTCTCTTCGGCTGGTTAAAACTCTTATTTTCTTTCCTGATTTTGATAGAATACTCATAAGCGCAGGTTTAAAGGCCGGTGTAGCTTAGTGGTAAAGCACCACTTTCGTAAAGTGGGGAGCGACGGTCCGATCCCGTCCACCGGCTCCAATGGTATATAATTAAACCAAAGTGACAGAGGTAATCTAAAAATGAGAAGAATTAACCCTCTTTCTATGCAGGATAGCTACAAGACTAATCCCTGGTATGTAACAGCTGCAGTTTTATCCTCAGCTTTATTTATTTTATATTTAACCACTTTTTACAATTACGTTTTATTCCACACTTTGGCCGAGTGGTTTGCAATTATTGTTGCAGGGGGGATATTTATGGTGGCCTGGAATACCCGGCAGTTTATGCGGAATAATTATTTTCTCTTTATCGGCATTGCCTTGCTGTTTATTGCACTTATAGATGTATTGCACACCTTATCTTATAAAGGCCTGGGGGTATTTGTTGATTTTGATGCCAATTTACCCACACAAATGTGGATTGCCGGCCGCTATTTGCAGGCAGTTTCTTTTATTATTGCCCCAATTTTTTTAGGCAGGAAGTTAAGAAGTAATTTAGTAGTGATAGTTTATGCAATCATCACCGCCTTGATACTTTTGTCCATTTTTTACTGGAAAATATTTCCGGATGCATTTATTGAAGGAAAGGGTTTGGCCCAATTTAAAATAAACAGTGAGTATATAATCTCACTGCTTTTTCTGTTTTCTGCAGGTACTTTAATATGGACGCACCGGTATTTTGATACGCGTGTCCTGAATTTTCTAGTAGCATCGATAGGAGTGACTGTCTTATCTGAGCTGTTTTTTACAACCTATATTAGTGTTTATGGTTTTTCCAATATGGTGGGACATTTTTTGAGGATTATTTCCTTTTTCTTATTATATAAAGCAGTTATCGAAACAGGGTTAAGAAGGCCTTATAACTTGCTTTTTTGGGAGCTTAAGGGTTCTGAGAACAGGTACCGCTCGGTTACAGAATCTGCAAATGATGCAATTATTTCTGCGGATACAAACGGCAAGATTATTTCATGGAACAGGGGAGCAGAAATAATTTTTGGGTATAGCGAAGAAGAGGCTATGGGAAAGCCTTTGACTTTAATTATGCCGGATGAATACCAGCAAAAACACCAGCAAGGCATGCAAAGGGTTAAAACAACCAGAAAATTACGTGTCAGCGGAAAAACTTTAGAAGTAGAGGGGTTAACCAAAGCCGGAGCAAAAGTGCCGCTTGAGCTTTCTTTGTCTTCGTGGGTGTTAGGCAGAAGGATGTATTTCACCGGCATAATCCGGGATATCTCTGAAAGGAAAGAACTTGAGAAGAGAAAAGACGAGTTTATTTCCATTGCCAGTCATGAGCTTAAGACCCCGATAACCGCTTTAATGGGATTTAGTGAAATATTAAGTTATGAGTTGAAGAAAAAAAGCATCGCTAAAGCCTCTATTTATTTGAACCGGATGAGCGAACAAATGCGTAATTTGTCTATGCTGGTTAGTGATCTTTTGGATGTGACAAGGATAAATGCTGGCAGATTAGAACTTAATAGAGAAAGTTTTAGTTTGGATAAGCTGATTGATGAAACCATTGATAATTTATATATGAACTGTGCAGGACATGAGATTTTCTTTGCAGGCAATAAAGTTGAATCAAAAGTTTTTGCAGACCGTCACAGAATCAGCCAGGTATTGACCAACTTGATTTTAAATGCTATTAAATACTCGCCGGGTAAAGAGAAAGTTATTGTGAGGGTAAGGAAAGATAAAAATTTCGTTAAGGTAAGCGTTACTGATTTTGGTATTGGAATTGCTAAAAAGGAACATAAAAAAATTATGCAATCTTTTTATCGTGCGGAGAATGTCAGCAAAGGGCAGTTTGCAGGGGCAGGTTTGGGATTGCATATTGCTGTTAAAATAATCGAAAGACACAAGGGTAAACTTTGGTTGGATTCTGAGTTGGGGAAGGGTTCAACGTTCTATTTTACTTTACCGGAAAGATAATAATGAGAAAAAAGATTTTAGTTATTGATGATTCCAAAGCTATTTTAGAAGTTATTCAAATTATGCTTGAGGAGAAAGGGTATTTGGTTAAAATTCTTGATCATACGGAAGATGTTTTTAGGGAAGTTGAGGGCTTTGGGCCGGATTTAATTATCTTAGATGTTTGGATGCCTGCGTTAAGCGGAAAAGACATCACCAAGAAGCTCAAACAGGCAGACAGCACAAAAAATATTCCGATTATTATTTTTTCTGCTTTAACAAAAAACCAGGCTTCGGAGGAGGTTAAAGAAGCTGATGATTATTTATCCAAACCTTTTGAAATGGAAGAGCTTTTTGAGAAAGTTGTAAAAAATATCAGCGGGGGATAATTAAAACAGAGCCCACTTCTATTTGATTGGGGTTTTGGATATTGTTTGCTTTGGCTATTTTCTCAAATGCAAAAATATCTCCATAGGCGCGTCCGGATATGGACGAGAGCCAATCCCCTTCTTTGACATTATATTTATCGCCTTCAATTCTTTCGCCCCAGATTGTGCTGTTGCCGCCGCCCACTCCCAAAGATTCTGTATTTCCGGCAGGAGAAGGCTGGAGGGAGCTTTGGACTATTTGTGTTTTATCCAATTCCGGAATATCAAGGACTTGTCCCGCTTCAATAAGATCAACATTTTTCAAATTGTTTGCTTTTGCAATTTCGGAAAATTTAAAGCCGTCATTATAATATTTTTGTGCAAGAATATATAAAGTATCTCCTTCTTTGACAGTATGTTTTGCAGGAAGATTACTGGCTGTTTCCTGGTTTAGTTGAGCTTCCTGTGCCGGGCCCAGGGAGGCTTTGTTTTTATTGAAGTAGTTAAAAATTAAAACTCCCACCACCAAAATGATTAAAGCCCCCAAAACTATGCTTACTTTTGATTGGTTTGATTGAACCTCTGTTTGAATCTTCTCTAAATAAGAACTGTTTTTAACAGGAGCTTTTACAGCTGTCTTTTTTTTGTTTAAATTTCTTTTGGCCATTTTTTTGGAGCAGGCGTTAAGATAATTACTGTCGGTTCCTTTTTACTGCGAAGATGTTTTATTGTCAAGGGGGCATTTTGAAAAAAGTCATATTTTATTCTTGATTGCTGCAGAGTGAATTGTTTGATAGAATATGAACGTTCTTATGGGGTCGTAGTGAACCGGTCATCACGTCTCCCTGTCACGGAGAAGATAGCGGGTTCAATTCCCGTCGACCCCGCCAATTTTTTCTTTTTCAAAAAATTGGCGGGGTTCGCCTCGCCCAAAGGGCGGCGACCCGCCTCCTTAGATGTATTCAGTTTATATTCTCCAGAGTCAAAAGAACAAAAAACTTTTTAGCTCAGCGCTTGACACCTATAAGATTTTATGTTATATTTCCACACCATATGGCAGAAGGTTTGCAAGATAAATTAGTAGCTGCTGAAGCTCTTCAAGTTAAAGGTGGTACTGACAATTGGGATCAATCTATTAAAGCATATGAAGCAATTATTACAGAACAAGGTCCAAGTTCAGTTGTCTTAAATGGATTAGGTGTACCGCTAAGGATGCGTAATCGTCAGCCAGAGGCTATAGCAACTTTTACTTATGCCCGGGCACTGGCTTTAAAGGAAAGAGATTTAGAAGCTCAGTTAACTGCTGTGAACGGATTAATTGATGCTTGGAGAACTGGAAATAGGTGTCCTACTTTTCCCTACCCCTTTTATGTCGAAAAGGAAGAAAGACTACCCTATTTACATACAGTAGCCCAGTCTTTTATTCCTGATACAGATGCAATAATGTCACAGATGCGAGGTCTCAACCTTACTCGAGTTGAGGCATATAATCAACGAGGATTGTTATATAACGATATGGGCGATATTGAAGGAGCTTTAGCTGAATATCGTGAAGCTACAAGAAGAGCAAGAATGTTGACAGAGACGGATCCTTCTAATGACAGATATCAAAATAGATTAGCCCGTGCATTAACTACTATGGGAGTAAGCCTGTTAAGAAATGGAGATGTAGACGGAGCTTTAGCTGGTCAGCAAGAATCTCTAGGCATCTATCTTCAAGTGGATGATATGCGAGGGGTTGGTAATGCAGGCGCAGGCGTAATAGATGCATTAGACGCAAAACAGGACTATGCAGCAGCTCGGAAATTAGCTAAGGACCTGCTTCCTAAGGTTGAGCAAGATCCAGAATCAGTTAGGATGTTAACTGAGAGATTAGCAAAACTTCCTCCAGTCCTCTGAACTAACTTAAACTAGCTAAGTTATTTTGTAGTTCTATAGGGCATACCACTACTATAGGTTGCAAATTTAATCTGTTTCATGCTAATATTGAATGATGCAACGTGCTGAATCGGCTTTTTGGACAAGTCAAAATAGCAGTTATGTCCGTCCGGTGGATGTGGCAGTGAGAAAAATATCTTCCTTTGAGGCAGTAGGATTTGTCAGGGGAGTCAGGTCGGTATTTAATGTAATTGAAGCTGCAGACCCGGATATAATTTTTTTGCCTGAAAGAGGTGCAGGGCCTATTGATTGGGCATTGCAAAGATTTGGAGAGATATACAGAGGCAAGGAAAGATTCAAGGTCTTCCTGCCGATTGGCACATGTGTGGATCCTTTTACCTGTGCAGAATGGGGACCTGGGAAACGCGATAAAAGTGAAATTGTTGGTAAAATTGTGGGGAATTTAAGGGAAACCAGGGACTGGTTATCCAAGCCCTTATTAATTGATGAAGTGCAATCAGGAGCTACTATCACAAAGGTGACGCATGATTTGGTCAGAGCATTAATAGGTCTTTATTCAGGCGGCAGCGTTCAGCCCATAACAGATAAGCTGCAGGTTGTAGCAGTTCAAGATAATCGGAATGGTTGGCTAGCCCAGAAAAAGGCAAAGGGATATACATCTATAGTTGATAACAGTAAAGCATACATTCAGGGTTTTATTACAGAAATGCCGTTGTTTACTGTAGACAGACAAATCTTTTTGAATTATTTGTTGGCTCCAAAAGATTCTACAAGAAAGCAAGTGGTGTTGCCTATGGTGATGCAAAATACGGAGGCGCAGGAATTTATCAGAAATTTAGTTACAGTAGTTACTGATCCGATGAGGATGGATGATTATGCAGATGAATTATTGCAAAAGGACAGATACAGTGAAAGGATGCTTCATGAACGGGTTGATGATGGAAGCATTATTGCCTGGTACAGGCAGCTGGCTAAAGCTGCAAGTAGCGCCTAAGTTAAAAGAAATCGCTCCTGATGCAGCGCTTGCAAACAAAAGCTAATGGGGTATATATTTAAGCCAAATGATTTTCAGTAATGCTTCTGTTGCAAAAATGCTTCGTGAAGTGGCTGCAGCTCACAGCTTGAAGCATGGGAATTTATTTCAAATAAGGGCTTATGAAAATGCGGCATCTGCTATTGAAAATTTAACCTCTGAAATTCATGATCTTTGGGAAGAAGGCAAATTGGATCAGATTCCGGGGATTGGTGCAAGCTTAAAAGATCACCTAAATGAGCTTTTTAAGACCGGTCAAGTTCAGCATTGGGAGATTATAAAAAAGGGGGTGGCGCCTGCCACTTTTGAATTTTTAGAGATTGCAGGAGTGGGCCCGAAAACTGCGGAGAAATTAGCCGGTCTTGGGGTTAATAATCTTGAGGATTTAAAGAAAAAATTAAAAAGCGGAGAATTGGTTAAAAAAGGCTTTTCGGCAAAAATTGCCCAAAATATTTTGGGAGGGCTTGACCAGGCCGGACAAAAGGGGAATAGGATGCTTCTGCCTTATGCCGCTGTACAGGCAGACAGGATCTTAAATTATTTAAAGAAAAGTCCTGATATTTTGCAGGCTCATCCTCTGGGATCTCTGCGCAGGATGGTTGCAACAGTAGGGGATTTGGATTTTGCAGTCTCTTCAAGAAATCCCAAAAAAGTTGTCGAACATTTTTGCAAAATGCCCGGCATAGCAAGAATTTTAGATCAGGGGGAATATAAAGCAACAGTAGTGCTAAATTCAGGCATACAGGCAGATTTGCTTGTTGGAAAGCCCCAAAGCTACGGAGCGCTCCTGCAGCATTTTACGGGTTCAAAGCCGCACAATATAAAGCTTCGGACCTTGGCGCAGAGAAAAGGTTTTTCTTTGTCAGAATATGGAGTAAGGAGTGACAAGAGAAAAGCAACAAGTGACAAATTAATACAAACAGAAACAGAAGAGGAATTTTACAAGTTATTAGGCATGCAGGTACCGCCGCCTGAAATAAGGGAAAATTCCGGCGAAATTGAAGCGGCTTTGGCAGGCAATCTTCCGCAGTTGGTTAAATCAGCAGATATAAAAGGGGATTTGCACCTTCATTCTAGTTATCCTTTCCCTTCTCCTGCGCATGGACCGGGAGTAAATTCAATTGCAGAAATTATAGATAAAGCAATACAGCTGGGGTATGAATTTGTCGGCATAGCTGACCATCCACCGGGTTTTACTGCGCTTTCCAAGGAAGAAATTATACAGGAAATTCAAAAGAGGACAAATAGTATTCAAAGGCTTAAAAAGAGGACAGAAAGTATTCGAGTATTAAATGGACTCGAAATTGACATACTTGCTGACGGATCTTTATCTGTTCCGGATGCAGCTTTGAAAACCCTTGACTACTGTATAGCAGGTATTCATTCAGGCCACAAAGGCTCAAAAGAAAAAATAACTAAAAGATTATTGAAAGCTTTGGAAAGCCCTTATGTAGATATAATTTCACATCCCACCAACCGCTTGCTGAACGAAAGAGAGTCATCAGATGCTGATTGGGGAGCAGTGTTTAAAGCAGCTGCTAAAAATAACAAGTTGCTTGAGATTAATTCTTATCCAAACAGGCTGGATTTACGGGATGATTTAGTCAGGTTAGCGCTTTCATTTGGTGTTAAATTTATAATAAATACAGATGCTCATGAAATTTCTCAGATGGAAAATATGAAATTTGGTGTGGCTGTGGCAAGAAGAGGCTGGGTAGGTAAAAAGGATATTGTCAACGCTTGGGACTGGACAAGCTTTGCAAAATGGTTTAAGATTTAATTGATGAATCCGCTGTATATTATAATCGGGCTGCTTGTTTTGGTTGGGCTTTGGATTTTATTTACCTACAACAGCCTTATTACGCTCCGCAATCGGGTCCGGGAAGCCTGGTCCCAAATTGATGTTCAATTAAAAAGAAGATCTTCTTTAATCCCTAACCTGGTTGAAACAGTTAAAGGTTATGCAAAGCACGAAAAAGGAGTTTTGGAAGAAGTAACAAAGGCAAGAACGGCGTTAATGGGCGCCAAAAATCCTCATGAGGCTGCGGATGCAGACAATATGTTGACTGGTGCTTTAAAAACCTTGTTTGCTGTTTCTGAAAATTATCCCCAGCTCAGGGCTTCGGAGAACTTTAAACAGCTTCAGGATGAAATTTCTGATACGGAAACAAAAGTGGCTGCTTCAAGACAGTTTTATAATACTAATGTTTTGGACTTAAATAATAATTTGGAAACAATTCCTTCTGCATGGGTAGGTCAGATATTCAACTTTAAAAAAGAAGAATTCTTCAAAGCTACAGAAGAAGAAAAAGCAGACGTCAAGGTTCAATTCTAAGCTCCATTGTGCTAATATTCTCTTATGGCAACTATTAATACCGCATGGGATCATGTTTCAGGAAATGTCTTCAAAACCTGGATAATAATGTTTTTATTCTCACTTTTTACGGTTGGGGTAATTTATATAATTGCCCAAGGGTTTGGTTATGGTGAGATCGGAGGGCTTGGGATAACAGGATTTGCATTGATTTTGGCAGGAATTATGAATTTTGTTTCATACTATTGGTCGGATAAGATTGTTTTGGGGATTTCAGGAGCAAAGCCTGTTGAGAAAAAGGATAATCCGGAAATTTATCGCCTCGTTGAAAATTTATGCATTGCTGCGGGTTTACCTTTGCCAAAAATTTATATTCTGGAAGACACTGCTCCAAATGCTTTTGCAACAGGCAGGGATCCAAAACATGGGGTGATTTGTTTTACCACCGGGATTTTGCAAAAACTGAATAAAGAGGAATTGGAAGGAGTGACAGCTCATGAGCTTTCCCATATCGGCAACAGGGACACTTTGCTTATGAGTGTAGTTTCGATTTTAGTGGGAACAATTGCATTGCTTTCGGATTTTTTCATGAGATCTATGTGGTATGGAGGAAGGGACAGGGACAGTAAAAATAGCGGTATTTTTATGATTATTGCAATTGTTGCAGCAATTTTGGCACCGATTGTGGCAACTTTAATACAGCTGGCAGTTTCAAGGCGCAGGGAGCTTTTGGCAGATGCATCAGGGGTTCTTTTAACAAGGCATCCTTCAGGACTTGCAAATGCTTTACAAAAAATTTCATCTGATCGGGAACCGCTTGAAGCAGCCAATAGGGGAACAGCGCATATGTATATTATTAATCCTTTGAAAGGTTCTGAAGCAAAAGCCTGGCTGGCCGGTCTTTTTAACACTCACCCGCCGGTAGAAGTCAGGGTTAAAGCGCTCCGCGAGATGGAAGGCAAAGTTTAGATTTATGAAACTAACTTCTGAGCAGGTTAAAAAAGTTGCTAAACTTGCCAATTTGCCTTTAACAGTTGAGGAAGAAGAGAAATATTCAGAACAACTATCAAAGATTTTAAGTTATGTTGAGCAATTAGACAGCGTTGATACCTCAAATATTGAGCCAACTTTTAATGTGACAGGCCAGGTAAATATTCTTGCAGAAGATGAGCCAAGAGTATCAATGCCTCAGGAAGATGCATTGTCTAACGCGCCTGTAGCAAAAGATGGCTTTTTTGCAACCAAAGGAGTGTTTGAGGAAGAGTGAGATCTGTCATTCCGATCCGCCAGCAACTGCGTAGCTGTGGGCGGTGAGGAATCTCTAGATTGAAAAGTTATTTTGTTTATATTTTGGCTAGTAAAACAGGAACATTGTATATAGGAATTACTGATAATTTAGAAAGGAGAATTAGCGAACATAAAAATAAACTGATACCAGGGTTTACAAGTAAATACAACATTTCTAGGCTTATGTATTATGAGGTATTTGGTAGGGTAGAAGATGCAATAGCTGCCGAAAAGAAATTGAAAGGCTGGAGTAGACAAAAGAAAATGGAACTAATAAGAACAATAAACCCCATAACTAAGGATTTAGCTGAAGGTCTGAATCTAGAGATGTTTCGCTAACGCTCAACATGACAGATAGCATAACAAAGTTAACATTAACACAAACTATAGAAGCTCTTGAGGCTAAGGATTTCTCGGAAGAGGAGTTAAATAATGCTTATTTTGAAAGGGCAGCAAAATTAAACCCGAAATTAAATGCTTTTTTGGAAATTTCAAAAAATTCCTGCGGTATTCCTGCGGCAATTAAAGACTCAATTTTAACAAAAGGAATAAAAACTACAGCTGGGTCTAAAATATTGAGTAATTTTGTTCCTCAATATAACGCAACAGTTATAAATCATCTTTTAGAAAAAGGTGTAAGCATTTTAGGAAAAACAAATTGCGATGAATTCACCATGGGTTCATCCGGTGAAAATTCTGCCTTTGGTCCCACAAAAAATCCGTGGGATCAAAGCAAGGTGCCGGGAGGTTCTTCCAGCGGTTCTGCTGCAGCTGTTTCTGCGGATTTGTGCGCTTTTGCTTTGGGTACAGATACAGGAGGGTCTATCCGGCAGCCTGCCTCTTTTTGTGGCATAGTCGGACTAAAACCAAGCTACGGCCGGGTCTCAAGGTATGGCGCAATTGCCATGGCTTCTTCTTTTGATCAGATCGGACCTATGACAAAATCTGTGGAAGATGCGGCTTTGGTTTTGGAATGGATAAGTGGTTCGGATGCTTATGACAGTAATTGCATCAGCGTAAAATGGAAAATGGAAAATGAAAAATGGAAGGAAAGCCTAAATGGGTTAAAGGTGGGGATGCCGAAGGGGTATTTTACAGATGGCTTGGATCCAAAAGTTAAAGTTGTGATAGAGGCGGCAATAAAAAAAATGCAGGAATTGGGAGCGGAGATTGTGGAAATAAGCCTGCCTAGTACGCACTATGGTTTGGCTGCCTATTATATACTGGTGCCTTCTGAGATATCTTCAAACTATGCCAGGTTTGACGGGATCAGGTTTGGCGGGAAAAGGGATCAATTTGGGCAGGAAGTCAAAAGAAGAATAATGCTGGGGACATACAGCTTGTCTTCAGGATATTATGATGATTATTATGCAAAAGCTGCAAAGGTCCGGACGCTAATAAGACAGGATTTTGATAAAGCATTTCAAAAGTGTGATGTGATGGTGAGCCCTGTCTCCCCCACCACAGCGTGGAGTTTAGGAGAAAAAATAGATGATCCCCTGACTATGTACCTTTCGGATGTTTATACAATTTTTGCCAATTTAGCAGGAATCCCTGCTTTGTCTGTGCCTTGCGGGTTTTCAGATAACTTGCCTGTTGGTTTACAGATTTTAGGCAAATATATGGATGAGGAAACAATATTGAAGGTAGGGTATGCCTATGAACAAGCCACGGAGTGGAGAAAGGAAAAACCAGTACTACAATGATCAGCTTGTCAGTGCGCAAAAAAACGTTCGCGCGATCAGATCGCTCACTTGAAGTTTGTTTCGCGCCTACCATAATCTATATTCCTAAAATAGCGGTGCGCTCAACTGCACTACATTTTTTGTCTGCACAGGACTTCGCTGATCATAAGAGGAGTAATTATGAAACAGATATATGAACCAATTATAAGACCTCTTCTCGCTTCGCTCGAATATCTTGTAATTGGTTCTGGAGGACTATTATGAATTTGATATATGAACCAATTATTGGTTTAGAAGTGCATGTTGAGCTTAATACAAAAACCAAAATGTTTTGCAGGTGCTCTGCTGAGTATTTTGGTAAAGACCCGAATACGCATACCTGCCCTGTTTGTTTGGGATTACCCGGCGCACTCCCCTATACCAATAAAGCTGCAATTGAGGGATGCATGAAAATAGGTTTGGCGCTAAATTGTACAGTTTCCGAAAAATCTTTGTTCGAAAGAAAAAATTATTTTTACCCGGATCTTTCCAAAGGTTATCAGATTTCCCAATACAGATGGCCTTTGTGTGTGAATGGTTGGGTAGAGGTGGAAGATCCTCATGGTAATTCTAAAAAGATAAGGATCAATAGAGCTCATCAGGAAGAAGATACAGGTAAACTGACTCACAGAGGATCTGAAACCCTGATTGATTTTAATAGGTGCGGGCTGCCGCTTGTAGAAATTGTGACTGAGCCGGATTTTAAGGATGTTGAGGAAGTAAGAGATTATGCCAAAAAACTCCAGCAGCTTTTCCGCTACTTAGGAGTTTCTAATGCTGATATGGAACGGGGTGATATGCGCCTTGAGGCTAATGTTTCGGTCCGTCTGCCCGGTCAGAAAGAATTACCAAATTACAGAGTAGAGTTAAAAAATATAAATTCATTCAGGTTTATGGTGGCGGCTATAGAATATGAAATAAAACGCCAAATTGCCGCTTTGGAAAAAGGAGAAAAGCTTTCGCAGGAAACCAGGGGTTGGAATGCAGACAAAAAGTGTACATATTTGCAAAGGAGTAAAGAAGAGGCTCATGATTACCGCTATTTTCCCGAACCGGATATACCGGAAATTAGTTATCAGTCTTCAGACATCAGTCTTCAGACAATAAAAGACCAAATGCCGGAATTACCATGGGATAAACAGAAAAGATTTGTTTCGGAATTTAAATTAATCCAATCTCAGGCAAAAATTCTTACAGAATCAAAAGAGCTGGCAGCGTATTTTGAGATGGCGATAAAGCATGGAAAAGAACATGGGGTTGAGGCTGTTTCGATTGCCAATTACCTTATAAATACAAAAATAAATATAGAAGAAATCTTAATTGCTCAACTAATAGATAATATAAAAGGTAAAAAAGCGGGAATAATAGGGGATGAAGGAGAGCTTGAAAAACTGGCACAACAGGCAATTGATGAAAATCCCAAAGTAGTCCAGGATTATAAGCAAAGCTTGCCTCCGCCTATCGGCGAAGGTAAAAAAGGCAAAGCCTCTGCAATTAATGTTTTAATTGGAGCTGTAATGAGAATATCGGGCGGCAAGGCAGATGTATCTTTGGTAAAACCCATTTTGGAAAACCTGCTTAAAGAGTAATGTTTCCCCCTTGCATTAAAGATTTTACTGCTGTTAAATGGATAAGTCGCATTTATTCCGGTGTCTAATGTTGCCCGGTGTAGTGGGACAATAACTATGGCACGCTTTGTTCACCTGCACAATCACACAGAATATTCCCTCCTGGACGGATTGTGCAAGATTCCCCAGCTTGTAAAAACTGCAAAAGACTTAGGCATGGAAGCTTTGGCCATTACAGACCACGGAGTTATGTATGGAGCCATACAATTTTACAAAGCCTGCAAAGAAGCAGGTATTAAGCCTATTGTCGGCGTAGAAATGTATGTTGCCAAAAGATCGCATACAGATAAGGAAGGCAAGCTTGACAGCGAGCCGTTTCATTTAACAGTGCTTGCTAAAAACTTTCAGGGATATTTAAATTTAATGAAGCTGACTACCATTGCCCATACTGAGGGTTATTACTATAAACCAAGGGTTGACAGGGCTTTGCTGAAAAAATACCACGAAGGGTTAATTGCGCTGTCAGGTTGTCCTTCGGGTGAATTTATCAGGTCTTTGGATCTAAAAGATTTAAGGAAAGCAGAAGATGTTTTAAAGACCTATCTGGATATTTTCGGAGAGGGTAATTTTTACCTTGAGATTCAGCGCCATCCTTACAAACAAGCTTTGGAAACAGCAACAGATGAACATATCAGGAAAGATTTAAGCGAACTTTTGGAGATACAGGAAAGGACATTTGCAGGGATTAAGGAGCTCTCTCAAAGCTTGGGTTTACCTATTGCAGCCACAAATGACTGCCACTACATAAAAAAAGAAGATGCAGAAGCTCAGGATGCTCTTTTGTGTATTCAGACCGGAAAATTTTTGCTGGAAACCGCAAGACTTCGAATGATAGATACTCCTGATTATTATTTAAAAACCCCCCAGGAAATGGAAGAACTTTACCGGGATCTGCCGCAGGCTTTGGAAAACACTGTCCGTATTGCAGATTCTGTAAATTTGGAAATTCCTTTGGGCACTGCCAGATTTCCTGTTTTTGAAACTCCCGAAGGAAAATCTTCAATGGAATACCTGCGGGAGATGACTTACAAACAGGCAGAAGAAAAGATAGAAATTACGGAAAAAGTTAAAGAAAGACTGGAATACGAGTTAGGAGTCATTGAGCAAAAAAAGTATGCGGATTATTTTTTAGTGGTTGCAGATTTTATGCGGTGGGCGCATGAGAAAGGAATTATCACCAACACCAGGGGGTCTGCAGCTGCTTCTATGGTTTTATATTGTCTGGGAGTAACCAATTTAAACCCTTTAGATTATGTTTTGCCTTTTGAACGGTTCTTAACAGTTTACCGTCCCTCACTTCCTGATATAGACGCTGATATTGCGGATGATAGGCGGGATGAAATTTTAAATTATGTGATGGAAAAATACGGCAGGGACCGGGTTGCGCATATTGTGACCTTTGGAACCATGATGGGCAGGGCTGCAATCCGGGATGTGGGCAGGGTTTTGGGGATGAGTTATGGGGATGTTGACCGGATTGCCAAACTTGTTCCTCCCCCTCATCAGGGCTTTCATAAACCGCTCCCCGAAGCTATTAAAGAAGTGCCGGACCTTGAAATCCTCTATAAAAATGACAGTCAGATCAAAAAGCTTCTGGATCTTGCTTCAAAGATTGAAGGGACAGTCCGGCATGCCTCTGTTCATGCGGCAGGAGTAGTAATTGCTCCGGATGAGATCACCAATTTTACTCCTTTGCAAAGGGAATCAAGCGGAGAAAGGCTGGTCTGTCAGTATGACATGTTTGCGGTGGAAGATGCGGGACTTGTTAAAATGGACCTTTTGGGTATAAGAAACCTTTCAATTTTGGGAAGAGCTGTTGAGTTTGTTAAAGAAAACAGGGGTGTTTTGGTTGATTTGAATAAAATCCCGCTTGACCAAAAAAAAGCCTTTGAACTTTTGGCAAAAGGAGAGACTTTAGGGGTGTTTCAGCTTGAAGGTTCCGGTATGACAAGGTATGTGATGGAACTGAAGCCCACCAGTATTTTTGATATTCAAGCTATGGTGGCTCTTTACCGGCCGGGCCCGATGAGCATGATCCCTGAATATATCGCAAGAAAACACGACCCTAAAAAGGTTAAGTTTTTCGATCCCCGAATGAAAGACTACACCGAAGCTTCTTTGGGCCTTTTGGTCTATCAGGACGATGTGCTTTTAACTGCCATAAATTTGGCGGGATATTCGTGGGAAGAGGCGGATAAATTCAGGAAAGCAATGGGCAAAAAAATCCCTTCTGAGATGGCCAAGCAAAAAGGTAAATTTATCGAAGGATGCATTGAGAAGGGGATGAGAAGGCAAAAGGCGGAAGAATTGTTTGCCCTGATTGCTCCCTTTGCTGCGTATGGCTTTAATAAAGCGCATGCCGCCTCATATGCCATGGTAGCTTACCAGACAGCCTACATGAAGGCCAATTTCCCGGTGGAATTTATGGCGGCTGTAATGACAGCTGAATCAGGAGATACGGATAAAATTGCCGCGGCTATTGAGGAATGCAAAAGACTTGGGATTGTGGTTTTACCGCCGGATGTAAATAAATCAACTGTCGGATTTTCTTTGGAGAAATTAAGGAGCCTGTCTCAGGCGGATTTGGAACGAAGTTTGAGTGTTGGTGAAAGCGGCGTCAAGCAGGGTATAAGATTCGGATTGTCTGCCATTAAAAATGTCGGCATTTCTGCTATCGAATCAATAATTTCTGCAAGAAAAGACGGAGAATTTAAGTCGCTTTCTGACCTTTGCGCCCGTTCTGATAACCG
The DNA here is from genome assembly GCA_001776935.1 of Candidatus Daviesbacteria bacterium RIFCSPLOWO2_01_FULL_39_23. GTDB lineage: Bacteria > Patescibacteriota > Microgenomatia > Daviesbacterales > UBA10151 > UBA10151. The sequence goes on from MFDN01000001.1 coordinate 379,393, forward strand.
CCTGGTTAACAGGAAAACTTTGGAAAGTTTAATAAAGGCCGGTGCATTGGATCATTTGGGAAGCCGCGCTGCCCAGCTTTTGATTTTGGATCAATACCTTGAGGAGTCTCATAAATTAAATAAAAATAAATTGTCCGGGCAGGTATCTTTATTTGACAGCGAGAGCGAGGCCACTCTCTCAATAAGGCTTCCGGATGTGCCGGAACTTTCTTTGGAGCAGCTTTTAATATTTGAAAAAGAGCTTTTAGGATTTTATTTACATGAACCTCCATACCTTGCGCTTTTGGAGAAATTGTCACAAATTATTCCTAATAAACTATCTGCGCTTGAAGATATGCATGTTGGAAAGAGTTTAAAATTGGGCGGAGTGATAGTTTCTGTTAAAAAGGTTTTGACTAAGAAAACAGCTTCTGAGATGGCTTTTGTAAAAATTTCTGATAACTACAAAAGCATAGAAGTGGTGGTGTTTCCTAAAATATATGAAACCTGTAAAGAAGTTTTAGATAAAGATATTGTTGTGGTGTTTTCCGGCAGGGTGGAAAAAAGGGAGGAAGAATTATCTTTAATTGTTGAAAAAATCAGTAAATTTGACCCCGGTGCGATTGAAATCACACCCACAGGTATCGGTGTTGAGATTCATATTCCCCAGGGATCAGATATCTCTGTTTTACAGTCTGTTAACAGGACTCTGAGGAGTTTTCCCGGAAGCGCTCCGGTAGTACTTCTTTTACCCGGCAAGGAAGGGGTGAAAAGAATGAATTTGCCGTTTTCCATAGATCCCGGGATTTCTTTGGAAGAAGAGATTAATCAAATACTAGGGGAAGGCGCATTCAAAATCGTCCAGGTTGCCAAGCAGGCTTAGATTGTGTTAATATTCCATAATGATTTCAGTTACTGTCGGTGAGCAAAATATACATATTGGCGATACCTTAAGAGTGCACAATAAAGTGGTGGAAGGCGCCAAGGCCAGGATTCAAATTTTTGAAGGTATTTTAATCAACCTCCGCGGAAGGGGAGAGAATAAAACTTTCACCATCCGTAAAATCGGCGCCGGAGGAGTGGGAGTTGAAAGAATCTGGCCCTTAAATTCGCGTTCGATTGTTAAAATTGAAGTAAAGAAAAAAGCCACAAAAGTAAGACGGGCCAAGCTTTTCTATTTAAGGGATTTAACAGGCAAAGAAGCGGTCAGAGCTTGATTATCCTTTCACCCTAAACTTTTTCTAAGCAGGGCAGCTTTTAAAATATATTTTGTCGGATCTTCTGCATTTTTAATGCAGTTAAAAATCTTTCCGGTCAGATTCCGGTGTTTATGCTCATTTACGTTTTGGGGTCCTAAAGTAATGCCAAATATTTCTTCTATACTTTCCACATCTTCTAAAACTTTTTTCCAGGCTCTAGATTGCCTGCTTAAATTTACTAAATTCTGTTTATTTAAGTATCTTCCTGCTTCCACAAGGTCTTCTTTTAAATATTTATAATATTTTTTAATGATATTGAAATTCCCCGACTTTTTTGCCCATATAAGTCCTCTGCCGCTTCCGATCAGTTCAGGAGGCACGCCTAAAGAATAAAAAGAAGCGGTGAAAGTGATAGCTCTTGGGAGTTTTACTTTGCCTACGCTCCTTGAGTAGCCGTACAAACCTGTATGCTGTACCCTTTCCCGCCGCTTTGGTATAAATGCAGCCACCTTATTGACAAGAGGGCTTATTTTTTCTATTACTTCTTTGTAGTATTTTTCAAAAACAGGAAAAATGTTTTGCAGGGAATTTTCTTCATCTTCGGGTATTTTAACTGCTTTGGATTTTGGGAGTAATTTATTTAAGGTCAAAATTGCTTTTTTAACTGTTTCTTTTTCAAAATCATACCGGAATGCAGACTGAATTGTGGTGGTCCTAATCCCGGCGTATTCATTGATAAACTTTTTGACATTTAACGGGTTTAAGCCTCCCCGGAATGGTAAAGCAGCTGCTCCTATTATGGGGTAAAGAGGGATATTAATCCTGCTTTCAAGTTTTGCATATCTGGAAAGGGCGATTTTAATAGCCAAAACCGTGGGAATAATCCCAAAATTTAAGGCAGGATCAGACCGGGCCACATAAGGCCGCATGTAAGGCGGCAATTTTTTAAACATTTTTTTATGAATACTCAAGTATTTTTCCAATATTTTGTCTGATGAAATAATAGTCGGCACATCTTCAAACAAGGGGATGACCCGGGGGTTTGATAAAATCCCCCAAAGCCGATAGACAGGATGGGTTAACTTATGCATTTGCTGATAGCCTTCCTGTATATAAATCATTTCTTCGGCGGAAGTGGTCATCGGCAGAATGACCTCAAATAAAGGAGGGGTGGGTAGGTTAAAATGCTGGGCTTCCGAAGCTGCAGAGGCCAGATTCATAAAAGCCCTGCCTATCCGGAATTCTGTTTCCACTTTGGGATTTGGCAACCTAAAAGTCAAATAAGTTTTTAAGCCCAGGGGGTTTTTCTTAAAGAACTTAAAATAATTACTAAAAAGCCTTTCTAAGATAGATTCATCCACTAATTTTCCTTCCCAATCCCATTTGTATTCTTCAATCCCAAGTTCGGAAAATGATAAATAAACTTCTTTTGATTCAAACTGGGTGGAAATATATGCTTCATTGTGCCAATAAGGGACCCCGGCATGATCCGGGTGCTGGGTTGCCATTGTTGAGGGAATTTTGCCTGTCATTGAGGCAGATTATATTAGATGTATATAATTAAATAAATGTCCAAACAACAAGATGGGGATCTGGGCGAACAAACAGGCTGTGAATTTTTAAGAAAACAGGGATATAAAATTCTGGAAAGAAATTTTAGGATAAAAGGCGGGGAGATAGATATTGTGGCAAGGGAAGGAAAAGTTCTGGTATTTGTGGAAGTAAAAACCCGCTGGTCGCATGAATATGGCCCCCCGGTAGAATCTATGACAGGCTGGAAAATAAGATCGCTTTTAAAAACCGCCAAATTTTATATTCAAAAAATAAACTGGGGTGAAAAAGAATACAGGCTGGATTTTGTGGGAGTAGACTTTGCAGCCGATACAGTGAGTCCAAAAATTGAATTAATTAAAAATATTACAGGCTAAATAATTAAACTTTTTTATGGTTTCCCTCAACAGCAAAAGGGATTTCTTCCCAGTCATGAACCTTGCGCACTTCTTTATTTAAGGCCCAGACTGTTCTAAGAAGTTTTGGTTCTATCTTTAAATCTTTTGCACTTCCTATTAAAGCAACTAGATCCTTGGGTAAACATTTACCTCCAAAACCTCTTGCAGTAGTTACATTAAGGTGCGAATCGCCGATCCGGCGGTCTGCTGCAGCCATGCTTTTTACTTCCTCATATTTCACTCCCAAAGAATTACAAATATCAAACATCTCATTGGCAAACATGACTTTGGTAGCCAAAAATGCATTTGCCATGTACTTAATCATTTCCGCAGTTGTGGTGTCTGTCTGGAAGATCTTTTGAGTGGGGAACCTTTGCCTGAAAAGGGCAATCACTTTTCTTGAGGTTAGATCATTATTGGCGCCGACTACAGTCCTGTCTGCATTGATAAAATCAGCCAGATAATTTGCTTCTGTTAAAAATTCAGGGTTAAATGCAAAATTGCTTTTTGGATACTTGCTTTCAAATTTTTTGGTCGTACCCGGGACTATAGTGGATTTAATAACAATAATTTTATCCGTGCCGTTTGTAAATTTGGTAGTCTGGTCGATCATCTCATCAAGTATTGAAAGATCAATGCCTGATTCATCCTGTTTCATTGGGGTTGGCAGGCAGATAAAAATGAATTCAGAATCCCTGACAACTTCTTCCAAAGAAGGGCTTTCCTTGTACTTGTCGTGGTACTTGATGGTATATTTGGAGGCGATATCTTTTTGAGAAAAACCAAATGCAAGAGCTTGGCCTACGATCCCAAAACCTACAATTCCAATTCTTGCAGGGCTTATCCAATCAGCGTGTGTGGGAGATGTATCAGGTGACATTTTAGCTAAATTAGATTATATCAAAAGGAATGAATTGTCAAATGATACAATGCATATATGCGCGTAATCTATAAAGCGGCTTTGGCAGTTTTTAAAGATAAAAAAATGTTGCAGGTTAGGACAAATAAGGAAAGTGACGTTTTTTACACACTGGGAGGAAAAATTGAAGAAGGTGAGTCGGATTTAGAGTGTTTAAAAAGGGAAGTAAAAGAAGAAATCGACTGCGAAATTGAAGAAAGCTCCATAAAGTTTTTATCGGAGTTTGAAGATGTGGCGCACGGAAAAGATGCTTTGCTTAATGTCAGAATGTATCAGGGTAAGTTGATAGGTGATCCAAAAGCTTCTTCTGAGATAGTGGAAATCGGCTGGTTTGACACAAATTCTGATCAAAAAAACCTTTCAGAAATTGCTAAAAGAACAATCTTCCCCTGGTTAAAAAAACACGGGTATATTAATTAACTGCTACTAGACTAGATTATTGACAGGCAGAAAAACTCATAGTAGTATTTCTAATCTGGAGAGAAATCTGGAGAGAAAACCTGGGTGTGTGGAATGTATTGTTGTCCGGTTATTTGAAAGAGCAAATGGAATTTCAAATGGACAAAAAATGCGCAGCGGTAGCTTGGAATCAGGAGTTTATCCCGGATCCAGGTTAAACAGGAGATTTTTTCAAGGTCATCGAAGAAGATTAACAGTTACACAGAATACCCCGCAGTAAATACTGCAGATTGCAGGATATGAACCGTTGGATTTCTTATATGTAAAAACAAGAAAAATTACACAGCCGGGCAGGATTCTCAGAAGGAAAAATTGTAATGGGAACGAAAGATACAGAGATTTTAGCAAAACTCCGCGGCCTGTATTGGTTGCCTCTAGGGCAGCAGATATCAGTGTGATGTATGAGGGAAATGGCGTTGCAGACAGTAAATTTTTCGGTTCGGTTCCTGTAAAACCTTTTGAATATCTTTACCAGGCAGGATCAGTATCTTTTCAGGGTGAGGATTTTCCCCGGGATACTATTGCCGAAAGATGTGTGCTGAATTTTTAAAATCCTGCATTTTTGCATATTTGTCCCCCAAAGGACTCAATATTTTGGTAAGATTTCAATATGGATTTTAATTTGGTATTTAAATTTATTTTGGCATTTTTAATCGGGGCAGTTATCGGACTGGAAAGAGAAGTTAATGAGAAAAAGCATCTTCTCGAAGGATCCAAAAAAACTGCAATATTAGGGCTTAGGACTTTTTCTTTAACTGCAATTTTAGGAGCAATAACCGGAATGCTTTCTTTAAATTTTCCTGTTATTTCTATCATTTTAGCTTCGGCTTTTTTGTTTTTGACAATAGTTTTTTATACATTGGACAGTTTTTTCTCCCGGGATTTTGGCATTACCACAGAAATTGCCTTAATTTATAGTTTTGTTTTAGGGTTACTCATTACACTGGAGGTAATACCGATGCAGCTTACTCTGGCAATAGCTGTTGTTTTGATTTTTCTGCTTTCCAGAAAAGAAACTATCAAAAATGTAATGGAAGATATTAAACACACAGAAGTCAATGCCTTTGTAAGTTTTGCTATTATTGCTTTGGTAATATTGCCATTTTTGCCTAACTTTTCATATTCCCTTTCCGATATCCCGAATTTTTCCAATTTTATTGGAAACTTCGGAACAGACTTTAATCAAATTATTAATTTAGAACTTATAAATCCTTTTAGATTATGGATGATAGTGGCGCTTATTACAGGGGTAAATTTAGTGGGTTATACATTGGAGAAAACCTTAGGGCAAAAAAAGGGCTGGGTGCTGGCAAGCATAGCAGGCGGATTTATTTCTTCTACAGCCACCACTCAGTCATTGGCCCAAAAAAGCAATAAATCAAAAGGTGTAAATCATTTGGTTTCGGCTGCAGTAATTTCCAATCTGGTGAGTTTTATTCAGATTGCCATTATTTTGGGCTCGTTTAATATTGCCTTTTTAATAAAACTTATACCAACACTTTTGGCTATGATATCCGCTGCTTTTGCTGCTTTGGTATTTTTCTTAACAGCTAAGGAAGAAAATGTATCTGTAATTGAAAAAGAAAACATTGCACCGCAAAAAGAGATTATAAATTTAGGCTCAGCTTTAAAATTTGCAGGGCTTTTTGTATTTATTAGTCTTGTCTCCAAAATTGCTTTAGTTGTTTTTGGGAGTAACGGATTTTTAGTCACAACAGGTTTAGGAGCAATGGTAGGGCTGGATGCTGTGATGATCAATACTGCTCAGATTGCCGGAAATGCAATTGATTTTAAGCTGGCAATTTTAGCTTTTATTTTGGCTAATTTTGTAAATCTTGCAGCAAAAGTTATCTATAGTTTCCTGCAGGGTAAAAAAGAATTTGCAGTTAAGTTCTCAATAAGCATGGGAGTAATTATATTGGCCAGCTTAACAGGGTTATTTTTTAGTTAAGACCTAAAAATTTCATTACATCAGATTTCACGAGCGTCGACAGCATTTGCTATAAGATAATTAGTATGACCTCTTCTGAATTCGATAAAATTCTCAACGGTAAAACTATACTTTTTTAAGAAATCAAGAAAAGTATCTTTTCCTAAATATAAATTATGTCTGGTAACTTTACCATCAAAGTATGATTCCTTTGCTGAATCTGATTTACCGTTAAGCATACACCACCCAAAAGCTCCTCCATTTTTTAAAACTCTTTTCGCCTCTCTAAGCGCAATATCTAATTCATCTAAATCCTGGACATGATTTAAAGATTTATATGCTCAGATACCGTCAAAAATTTGTCCGAAAGGAAGATGTAAAAACGTACCTCTTATTGAATAAAATCCTTTAGTATGGGATGTTTTAGCCATTTCCATTGCACCGTCTAAACAAACAGGGCGTAATCCTAAATTTGTGAGCAACTCTGCTTCTTCTCCTAAGCCTGAACCAATGCATAAAACTAATGCTGATGGGTCTGAAGAATTCTTAATTAATGAGGCAAAACGCACTGCAGCTTTTCGGGGGAACTGTTTCCAGAAACCTGAATAAGTTTCCCTGCAATGCTCAACGGCTTCTATACTATCATAGGGGGTATAACCTTCTGTTTTCATACAAAAAGTTAGTGTTAGAGTATGACATTTCTTAATACATATTATACTACTAACTAAATTCAGACGCAAAATAGCTTCAATTTTAGAAAATAGAAAGTATGGGTTAAAAACCTGAGGCTAGTGCTGCCAACGGCAGAACACAGATTAATTTCTTTCAGAAATTTGTGAAACAAAAAGAACGAGACAGGTACCGCGCAGGGGAAAAGTGAGGAGGTTTATTTTAGTTTTTGAGCATAGTTATTGAAAAAATAGATCTATTACATATAATTATTTCTAAAAGAATAGGGTATTTTACAACAAAATATTGATTAATGGCTGGCAAATGCTTAAAAGCATTTGCTTTTTTTAAAACCTAAAATGTTAAATTTAAACGATAAAAAAAACCTGGCAGATAATTTAGGTTTACCTAAATAAAACTTGTGAATTCCAAAGCTACCAAGAAATATAGCCAATAATGCAGCAGCAATCCTATTTTTATTAGTTTTTGATTCAAGAACAGGAGTATAGTTACTCTTCATTTCCGCCCTGTATTTCTCCTTTTCCTCGATGTTTCTTCTTTTTGCTTCAGTCAATACCATACTACCCTGATGATATCAAAAATTCAGTAATTGCAGGGGCAGAGATTTATTCGTCTGAAAAGGTACGTCCTAAAGTAAGCTCAATAAGTTCTTTTTGGAATCCTTTCTCCAGTCTGACAGCTTCTTTAATTACCTGTTCAGGTGTCGGATGAGGTGGTAAATCAGTGGTAATTGGGGTACCAAAAGGAGCCGGTCTAAGTCTTCTATAATAAGGGACCTCTGTGTCCTTCTCGGTCTCTATCTTCTTGAACCTCCAACAAACTATTTTTCCCTGCTGCTTCTACCATGGTTCGATTATAGCATACTATGGATTAGCCTGACCCATGAATGTTCTTGGATTCACTGGTATTCCGAAGACCCTGATTTCAAAATGAAGATGGGGACCTGTTGACCAGCCTGTTGAACCTTCTTTTCCTATAACATCAGTAAGTTTTACTTTTTGGCCTTTATAGACATAGATTTTATCCAGTGGGCATAAAGGGAACTGATATTATTCCCGTTATCTATAACTATGTGTTTTCCGTATCCCCACCATATTTCCCCGAAATCCCGGCATTTACCAGAATAAAAACAGCAATAATAGGGAGTAATAAAACAATTAAGAAAGTAACAGCAACAAGCCTTAATTCTCTTTTGAATGACCAAAGATTATATAGTAAAAATAAATTCATCTGCCATTAGGCAGGCAGAGGTATTATACAGCAAGAGTTAGCGGTAAATTTTCTTCAAGCTCTACTCAACTTTAGCAGAGGTTAGAATTTGATCAAAGGTATTCCCTATACTACTGTGTTCTTCTTTGTATACCTCCAAACAGGTTTTTGTATCTTGGAAAAATTTTACTGCCCGGCTACTTGACCAGCCCCTTTTGCCCAGGTCTGGCGGAAAGATTAGCTCAATTTTATCTGCTAGCATTACACTACTAAACCAACTTTCTGAATAATATTGATTGTGCTTGGATGTTTCCTGGCAAATAGTATTGTCTTTAGTTATCCAGATTGTCATTCTATAACCTTTCTTAAATTCAATCTCCTCCCTATTTCCTAAATCACTGTACCTTGATTCTACTCCCTCCGGAGTAATATAAGTTAAATTCAAGAATTTACTTTTGATAATTTTTTCATTTATTTTGGGCGGTTCTGTTTGGGTTGGTGGTAATAGTGTTACTTTAAGGAGGCCAGGGTCTTTTTGCTGAGTAGTATTTGATCCGGAATTTAAATTTTTACGTGTGGTATTTGCAGGGGTAATGATTTGGAAAGGTCTAAAATTATAGGAGTATAACCAGGTATTATCATCCTTGGGGTAAATATATTAACTGATTTATGTTCAATATTTATCTGGGCATACCTTGAACCTAAAGGAATATTAGCAACTATCTGAGAGAAGTTAATTAAATAAATTATCCCCGCTATTGTAATAACAACAAATGACAAAGCTAAAAGCACTAATTTTTTAGCTTTTGATAACTTTTTAAATAAAGAAACGATTAAAACAATGGTAGCATAAAACTCCTTGTCTTGACATAAGATACTGCTTAGCTTTAGTGTGAATATGATGGAACAAGAAACTGCTGGATTCCAATTTAATAAAACATCGATTATTTCTTTAATTGCTTTTGTAATTTTGCTAATCTCAATACCTATTGGTACTTATTTAATTCAGAAAACTCAAATATTCAAATCCAGAGCAGCAGATAACCCTAAGAAACTAACTGATTCTCTAAAAGGTAAAGCTGATTTAGGAATCAAATTAATGAGCCAGTATGATTTAAACAATGACGGAAGAATTTCGCTTGAAGAATTGAAACCCATAATTAATGCTCAGGTGTCTTCTTCTAGGAACAAACCTAAAAATTTTTATGAAGCCAAAGGTTTTATTATAGAATTCAAGAGTGTTCCTCTGAGCTCTTTTAAAAAACAAGCAAAATTACGGACTTTTGCAGAATACAAACAAGCATTACAAAAAGAGCACCAGGAAGCAAAAAAGGATATTCTTTCCAGGTTAGGAAAGGAATCATTTTCTTCTAACTCAAAAACAACTGCTGAACGGTCTAAAACTTCAGTAACGCTGCTGGGAGAATACTTAACTTTGTTTAACGGTATAGCGCTTGATATTACAAATGAAGAATCAGAGAGAGTTAAAAAATCGCCTTATGTGAAAAAGATATATCCTAACAATAAAGCCCAAACATACTTAAACGATTCCGTCCCTTTGATAAATGCTCCCCAAGTTTGGGAAATCTCAGACTCACAAGGAAATAAACTTACAGGTAAAAATATCAAAGTAGGTGTTATTGATACTGGCATAGATTATACGCATCAAGATTTAGGTAGTTGCAGTACGCAGGCTTTTCTGTCAAACCAATGCAGTAAAGTTGCAGGAGGATATGATTTTATCAACAATGATAATGATCCAATTGATGACAACGGCCATGGAACACATGTAGCTGCAACTATCGGAGGGAACGGTTTGACTCAAAATGGCATTGTATTAAAAGGAGTAGCTCCCGAGGTTACCTTATTTGCATACAAAGTACTTGGGGGAAATGGAAGTGGTTATTTCTCCACTATACTCAGCGGTATAGAAAGAGTCTCGGATCCAAATCAGGATGGCGATTTATCTGATCATTTGGATATTATAAATCTCAGTTTGGGTGGATCAGGAGACCCGACTGACCCATTGTCACAAGCAATAGACAGAATTTCTGAAATTGGGGTTTTACCGGTTGTAGCAGCGGGCAATAGTGGTCCAAATGAGGCTACGATAATATCTCCCGGTAATGCCCGTAAAGCCCTGACGGTTGGAGCAAGTGACAAAAGTAACCGGCTTGCTTATTTCAGTAGCCGAGGACCTGTTTTAACAATCCCGGGCCAAGAATTTGATTTAGGTAAGCCTGATATAGTCGCTCCCGGTGTCGAAATCTGCGCTGCCGAATTTGGGAATTGGAACAGCTCAAAAAGGTGTGCTGACAATAAACACATTGCCATTTCAGGAACCAGTATGGCAACGCCTCATGTTGCTGGTTTGGCTGCCCTGATCAAGCAAAAAAATCCCACCTGGATGCCTGATGATATTAAAAGTGTCATTACTATCTCTTCGGGCAGCATCGGAGAAAATTATCTAAATGAAGGAAGAGGTAGAATAAACGCTTTGAGTGCTGTTGAGACTTCTACTATTATTAATCCAACAAGTCTCAGTTTTGGGATGGTCAATAAAACAAGCGGTTCTTGGACAGAAACAAAAACAATTACTATTAAAAATGCCGGTAACATTTCCGCTAGTTATTCTCTTAATACGGGCAGTATTCCTAATGGCTCTTCCATTATCTTGAGTGAAAATAATTTCCAAATTCTTCCCAATAGTCAAAAAACTATCCAAGTGAGCTTAACTGCGGATAATAATATTCTAAGCAACGGGGTTTATAGCGGGGTAATTAATGTTTTGCAGTCGGGTAAAACCTACCGTATACCGGTTTTGTTCTTTAAAAGCAGTATGCAGATAATTCCCGAGCCATCGATTACCAACAACTATCTTCATATTAAAGTGGTAACTCCATATCTGGATTTAATTGATCCGCCGCAACTTACAATATTCTCATCTACCGGTAATCCAATAAGTGTTCCGATGTATCCTTATTCTAGTTTCTTTGGATCAAATAAAACAACTTGGTTTTCAGAACTTATACAAGTAAACAAAAGCACTGGCGTTCGTACCATAAACGCGAGTACTAACGAATTAGCCAATTATAACGCCAGCGCGCAATTTACTGTTGATTTAGATCCCCCCGTATTTAATATTACTCCTACCGTTAATCAGAATGATCTTAATTTACAGATCACGGCGAACGAAAGCATCAGTCCTGACTATGCAAAAACACTTATAGATAACAGCGGATATTATTCTCATTGGATGCCCCGTATTCTTGCAGATGGTCAAAACGTATATATTCTTTACCAGTCTTTTACCGATGACACTTCTAGTGATAAAGTTGATTTTATTAAAAGTTCAGATGGGGGTTATACCTGGGGTAGACCAAAAACACTACGTGTGTTTACCGGATCATTTTTCAATTTTCCACCGATCTCAATTGCTAAATTGAGTGGCGTCTTGTATGCAGTTTTAGATAACACTATAATTTCCAGCAGAGATGAAGGCGAAACATGGAGTAATCCGATTAATTTCACAAACGAACCTTTTCCTTATGATACTAATGTTGTAGATCTTAAAGCTTCGGAGGGCAAACTGCATCTTGTATACACGACGACAGATGCTGTGGGATTCCGACCTCGTTTTATCAATTATATGAGTAGTAATGACGGAGTAAATTGGACTCAAGCAGTGCGGATAGCAAGTAGCGATGGACCATCTGGCGACATGACTGCTTCTTTGGCTGTTGATAAAGGCAAATTGAGGGTGGTGTATACATATAATCACAAAGTCTATTTTGCTATCCCTCAGAGCGAGCGACTTGAGCGTTTTGGCTGGGAATCAAAGGTGATTGCGGAAAGTTTTAATGGAGCATTTTATCCTACAATTATTTCACGAGGGAATGATATTTTTATAGTATGGGGTGCAAATTGGGATATAGATTTTGCCAGAAGTAGCGATGGAGGTAAAACATGGGCTATAACCCGAGATCTCACAGGCACAAATCGTTTTGATATGCAGCCAAATTTGGCGTATGCGGGAGGTAAGCTTTATATCTCTTGGACTAGAGACATTTTTAATGGCACTTTCTTGAAAGTTAGTGGCGATGGCGGAAAGTCCTGGGATAGAGAAATAGCACTTGATAATCAAATGACGTTTTTGTCAACAATATATGGAGACAAAGATACAATTCATTTCAGCTGGCCAACAGCTCCTAGTATAGGTTATCCTTTTGCTCTCGTGTATGCCAACAACAACGACTTGGTGGCGAAGGTGACATATAATGGGACCGAAGAAATTTTACAAACCCGTAAATTAACTAATTACTGGAGCACTCAAACTCCTTTGAGAGGAAACGGAATTTATGATATTGAGGTACTCGGGCGTGATATTGCCGGAAACGTCGGAAGAACTACAGCTTCCTTTACTTATAATACTTCTGCCAGCCCGACACCAAGACCAACAATTACTTCGCCGAGTCCAACTTTAACTCCTACTCCTACCCTTACTCCTGCACCATCACCCATATCTTCTGTGAAACGCATTTTTGTAACGAGTACAACTTACCAAGGAAACCTGGGTGGTTTATCAGGAGCTGATAATAAATGCCAGCAGATTGCTGAATCAGCAAGTCTGGGTGGCATATGGAAGGCTTGGTTATCAACTCCTGGCACATCTGCTTTGTCCCGCATTGTGCATGGGAATGACTACTACAAATTAGTAAACGGTACTGTGATTGCAAATAATTGGAATGATTTAACTGACGGAAGTTTACTTGCGCCAATTAATGTTACCGAAAGCGGAGTAAATCTTGATACAACTGTTTGGACAAATACTCTTCCCGATGGCTACCAAGAACCATTTAGCTGTGGTGATTGGACTTCTGTTTCATCAGGTATTAACGGTGTAATTGGAAAGTCTTCAGAAACCTCAGCTTATTGGTCTGATTTTGATCGTGCTTATTGTTCGAGCTCTAATTCATTGTATTGTTTTGAACAATAAACTACTTTAGATTTCAATAAATAAAAAGGATCAGATATAGATCTCTTTTGGATCAGTAGTAAGCAGTGGATGTTCTTTTTCTGAGGCAACTACTTTTAGGGCAACATGGTTTTGATCAGCAATAATCAACGCTTCTTCTTCCCTAAAAAATAACAAAAAAGCTGCCCCAAAGGCAGCTTAAATTAACTGAATATTCTATATCATATGCTTATCCAAAAAGTCAACCGGTTGTGTAGAAGAATGAGTTTGAAGAATTAAAAAGTATTTTTAATCCCTTGGTCTTCTAGTTTCTACGCTATAGTCCTGATGATATTTCCCAAGAAGTTCAGCTGTTACATTTCTTGCTCTATCGTTCACAGGAAGTTTCAGTTTCCAGGAATCATCCCAGATATTTATTGACCTGTCTTCAGGTAAAACACGTATATAACCAGCATCAACTCTTGGGCTGTTAACCTTTTTTAATCTTTCAATAACATCTGCAAATTTATTTTTTTCACCATAAACCCATCCTTTTGGACAGATTATAACGGGATGATCAATCATAGGATCAGGAGTTACAACCAATAATTTACCAATCCTTACAAATTTTCCGCCAAGCATTTCTTCGGGGCCTTTATAAACATGTCCAACAAGAAATTCTAAATTTTCCTTCATATTATCCGGAATATATCTTGGAAGCAGGCAGGCTGCTTCCAGAAAAAATATTTTCCAGGAAAAAGCCAGGGAAGGGGGTGATAAAAATGCAACTGCTGACAAAAGAAATAACAAGTAAGCTTCCATTCTTGTATACACAGGAAGACGAAGAGGATCCAATGGTTATCTGCAAATTCTTTACTGTTTGGTCAAACTGGACATGGTACGGGATTGAGTTTGACGGGAAAGACACGTTCTTTGGTTATGTAGTAGGACATGAGGCAGAGCTTGGATATTTTAGTCTTTCCGAGCTGCAAGGCCTCAAGGGACCAATGGGATTGGGAATAGAGCGGGATATGTATTTTAGACCGTGCAAGCTCTCAGAGATTAAAAGGCTACACGAAGGACGCTATTAGATACTAAAGCCTGCCGCTGATATCCCCGGCGGCAGGTTTTTAAAAAAAACAGAAAGGAGGTAAAAATTTATGATACATCCATTACTAACATCAAAATACGAGGATGAAATTTTAGATCTTATTGATAATCAGGATGAGTTTACAAGAAGTGATTTACAGGGAATAGTTACTGTACTTGTTAATAAAATTATGAATGAGGGCTTCAAAATAATTAGCAATCAGAAAAAGACAAAATAAGATTTTACTCTACCTTTTGCCAGATATTTGTTTTACCTTTACTAAAGGTAATAGCATCCTGGGTGGTTTGAAAAAGAGAAATATCTTCAAAAGTCTTTTCCAGCTTGGCTTTACCATAATGGTAAATATGTTTTTTTCTTCTTTCATCTGGTTGAACAAACAAAATCATGGGAAAAGGGCTGTTTTCTGTATTTGCCTGCCATGCTCCATCTTCACAAAACTTAATATATTTCCTTACGGCAAATCTCCCTTGGCCTGCAGATTTTAGTGAGACTTATAAAAGATCCCGTATACGCCAGCTTCGGGTGCTACTTGGTTCAATCTTTCCTTCCGGACTGGCTTGGAAGTATGAGGGTACATTGAACCATAAGATTAGCCCTATATATCAACCTATTCGCAACTTTGAAGAAAGTAGCGTCTCACTCAGTAGCGATCTATGATACCGCTCGAATATATTTTATCAGGAATTGCTAGGTGATCAAAGCTTGCAAGGGAAAGGGGTCAAGGGGAAAAGGAATTGCAAGCCACATTTGCATTTGCGCCCAGCTCTTCTTCGTACCCGACCGCATTACAAATCCCAACCTCCAACAACAAATCGACGCATCGGTTCGGTCGCTCAGCCCCGCTTCGCGGGGCTTCGCTAACTCCTGCATTGTCGTCGTGACGCTTCGCTCAGTCGCCTTCGGCGACTTCGCTGCAAACAAATTTACAGGAAGAAATTTTCGCCAGAACAAGGGGAAGGGGAAAAGGAAAAGCGGAGAGGCAACTGTGGCACTCCCCAGAAATAATTTTAAAATTTACATATTTTATTGAATACCACATTTATCTTGTTGTAACAAGCTAATCACCACAACCCTAGGTTGTGGACCACAATTGTGGTAGGAGTGCGTAAAACTCCACAATTGTGGAGTTGTGGTAGGTTGTGGAGCTAGTTTGATGTTCCTGGCAACCCACCCTCCCAAATAGTTGTCGCGGCACCCCCGCTTTTGGGCGAGTGGTCGCCCTAGGGGGCGACTCGCCTATATCTTTGCCTTACGAAAAGGTCTATACAGTCTCTAACACGGCGGGAAACGGTGCACAAAAACGCTTCGCGCGTTTCCCGCCTACCTATTCCTCTTTCTATTTCCGCCTGCCGTTGCGGGGGTATTCCGCTTTCGCCCCCGCCGCAATTTTTACCCTGTTCTGTTTCCATACCGTTCGGTCCCGTCTCGAGACGGGACACTCACAGCTGATTCCTATGGCTCGGGCCGGTTTTCTCAAAATCCAAAGTTATCTTTTCGGCCCTCGCGTATATTCGGGCAGCACCCAATTTTATTTTTTTTAAATCCCGAAATTTCCTTCTAATGGTGCTGCCCTCAGTGATGGGTCTTTATACCTGGACAGGGCGGGGGCGGCGGAACCGCGACAAAAAGAAAAAAAGATTTATACTTTACTTAAAATAATTCCGATGATTATCCCGCCAACAATACCAATTCCCAAAATCGGAGCGTAGGTTTTGGTAATAATTGCATCAGGCAAACTCAAGAATAATCCAATCAATGCACCAGTTGCCCATTTGGGCATAGGCAAGTTTACAGTTGCAATCAAAAACCCAATGGCAAAACGGTTGATGAAAGAAGCAACCATTGCAGTTGCTTTATTTGGCAGAGGCAAAGGAACCATAACTAAAACATCCAAAATACCAAATGCTAATCCTGCGATAATTCCCTGAATGACTGCGGTCATATTAATTTGAGTATATCACCCAGTCTAAAAAGTTGCACCTTAAATCATCTTAGGATTATACTGAAGATATGGATAACCTGCCCAATGATCCATCAAATCCAAACAACGGAAACAACAACA
Source organism: Candidatus Daviesbacteria bacterium RIFCSPLOWO2_01_FULL_39_23 (assembly GCA_001776935.1). GTDB lineage: Bacteria > Patescibacteriota > Microgenomatia > Daviesbacterales > UBA10151 > UBA10151. The sequence goes on from MFDN01000001.1 coordinate 395,854, forward strand.
ATCCACCTGCCTCGCCTGACGGCAGTCAAGGCGGGCCCCCGCCATTTGGTTCCGGCTTTGCCCCTCACACCAACCCAATAGATCCAAATAACTCGTACCAAGCCCAACCACCTCAACAACCAGCTCCTCCTGTCCCAAATCTCCCCAATACCCTTAACACCCCCTTGTCCTCCGAAGCCTTGGCGAAGGAGGATGAAAACCCTGATGCTTTAAAACACGAACACTATTCAGAAGCAGCCCAAAACAAACCAAGAGATGAACATGGCCACTTCAAGAGCAACAGCTCGCAAGCTCCGCTTATTCATACTAATCCAGATCCCCAAACACCCCCAACTTCCCCTAATCCCCCAAATCCTTCTTTACCCAGCGAAGCTTCAACGAAGTCGGGCTTTCTCCCTCCCATCATTGAAATAAATCAAAATACTAAACCTACTGAAAAAGAAGACCCTCCTCTTTTTGGCTTCTTTCT
>MFDN01000002.1 GCA_001776935.1 Candidatus Daviesbacteria bacterium RIFCSPLOWO2_01_FULL_39_23
CACTATAAAGCAGACAAATTTGGTCGCATATTAGCCTATGTCATTATTGATGGTAAAAACGTCTCCATGGAACTAACCAAATCCGGCATGGCCCAAGTAGTTGTATACCAGCACAAAAAGCCTTTCATCTATCAAGACCAATTATTAAAACTTCAGGAAGAAGCCAAACAGAAAAAATTAGGCATTTGGAGTTTGTAATCCCTGATATTAAGAACAAACCCTACCTCCGGAAATAGTTTGCTGTAAAATAGCCCCATGGACGTACACACCAAAGAACAAAGAAGTTACAACATGTCCCGGATTAAATCCAAAAATACTAAGCCGGAAACGATCATCTTCGAAGTATTGAGATTAAGTAAAATAAAATTCAGAAAACATTATCCGGTTCCCGGAAAACCTGATATTGCTTTTCCGAAGTTAAAAATAGCCGTATTTATTGACGGTGAATTCTGGCATGGTAAAGACTTTAATGACTGGAAAGAAAAAATAACTCATTTTTGGTTGGATAAAATCGGTAAGAACATAACCCGTGATAAGAAAAATTTTAATTTACTAAAGAAAGCGGGATGGACTATCCTTCGTTTATGGGGCAGAGATGTTGTGAAAAACCCTACAAAGGCTTACTCGAAAATTCTTAAGCTTCTTGAAAAAAGCTACCCTGGGGCATAGCTTCATTATTGGATACGGTCATGAGATTTTCGAAACTTTTTGATTCCCGAATAGATGCAGCTAAGGTTTCACCTATTCTTTTTGCAAGCAACGGAGGAACTGCGTTACCTAATTGTGCCGCAATATGTCCTGTATTTCCAGCGAATTTATAATCATCCGGGAAAGTTTGTAATCTGGCAGCCTCACGGAGCGAAATCGCTCTATCCTGTTCCGGATGCCCAAATCTGCCTTTTGAAATCATAACACAGCCTCCGGTAATTGTCGGAGAAGGAGAATCCCACTTCATTCGACCATAGATATCTTTGTATCCGGATACCTTTTTATGACACTCCAAAACCAAATATTCAGGCCAGGACAACCTATCCCCTCCATCATGAGGAGTTATGGCCATTCTCTTAAGATTAATCTCTGCTAAATTTGATGCAGAATGTATAGGATCTTTTTCAGATTTCTCACCTGCATTAATTTGGGGTAGATCACCTATCGCATTTCTGACAGTATTCCATGGAGTTAGGTATCTATCTGGAAGATCCGGGTCTTGGTTAGTTTGTTTGGGAAAGGTTAGTCTGATTTTTGAGTCATTCGTACCAATCAGTACAAGCCTTTTCCTTCTTTGTGGTACTCCATAATCTGCTGTATCAACTACTCCATAAACCGTATCATAGCCTAATTCCTTAAGTTTTTTGAGTATATCCTGAAAAAGAGGTTTTCCAATTCCATTCGCCAATCCGGGAACATTTTCCATTACAAAAGCAAAAGGTCTGATGTCCCTCACAACTCTCAGAAATTCATAAATAAGTGTGTTCCTCGGGTCATTTATTGCTTCAGATTTTCTTCTGGCAGTTGAAAATCCCTGGCATGGTGGACAAGCTATAATTACTACCTCATTACCGCTTGAAGCATTAGCTGCTTTTAGTAATTCTTCGCTACTAATAGTTGATATGTCTGAGCTAAATACTTTGGCCTTTGGGAAGTTTAACTTAAACGATTGGCTTGCCAATTTATTGATATCCACGGCTACCTTAATATCAAAACCCGCTTGTTTAAAGCCAAGTGCTGAACCTCCACAGCCGGAAAATAGATCTATGACCTTTAACGGCTTATTCACTAATTTAGTATATCATAGAAGAAAATTGTTGACTAATAATATATTAGTACATTATTTACCTATGTAGATATATTCTATATATTGACTATATTTACAATATGTAGTATATTTCGAAAGGAATTGAATTTATGAAATCAGGAGAAACTAAAAGATCTACATTTAAAAGATTAGCTACTAAAAGAGGCAACAGGATAGTTAAAAGTATTAACTTACTCGGCAATCTTTCCAATAAACATAATTATAGCTATACTGAAAGTGATGTTAAATCTATTTACGACGCCATTGAGGAAGAAGTTCGTCTTTCGAAATCCAGATTTTTAGTCGGATTAAATAAGGGAAGAAGAATAAAATTATAATAATAGGGAAAATATGACAAAAGGAATAGCTAATATTAATTTCACAAGAGCACAAAAAATCCTTATTGCCTTATATAAGCTTTCAAATGGATCTAAAAAACAAGTCCGTTTTGAAGATATAGCTGTTAAGGTCTATAAACTGTTTCAGGCGGATTTCCAACTAAAAGGTTATCCTCAATATCCGGATACCGGAGATATCGTGCACAAACCATTATATAGTGACCTTAAAAAGAATGGATATGTTTTGTCCGGGGACAAATATTTTTCACTGACTTCTAAAGGAATTGAGTACGGAAAAAAGCTTCTAAACTTTTCCGAAGATAATGGTGAATTTATAATGGATGCCCAAAATAAGGACTTTGTAAAATTAACAACAACTCAAGAAAAAGAAATACAGAGGATTAGGGAATCCGCTGCGTTTGAGCTTTATATTACTGGTAAAAAGGATGAGATAATCGATATTGATTTCTATTCATATTTAGGGGTAACAGTTCGATCCAGAAAATTTGATTTTCTTGGTCGCATGACTACAGTAGAAGATGCTATCAATGCAACTGTGAATAAAAGCCCCTCACTTTTTAAGCAATTATCAGAATGCCATCAGTTTTTAATAAATAAATTCAAGGAAAATATAGATTATGTAAAGAACAGCAAAGGCGGTAAATAATGTTAGCTGATGACTTAAAAATTAAAGAAGAGGCAAATGCTTTTCACGATAATCTTTTAGATATCTGGGGTAATGCCTTTAATTTCAGCCACGAGAAGGGGCTTGCCGAGTGGTTAAAAAATTCTATTGATGCTTACATCCGGGTCGGATTATCTGATAAAGATCAGCATATAATTTTTAGATTTACCGACGGTAACGGAACGACCCTACCAAAAATAGAATGCATAGATTTTGTTGGTATGACCCACAACGATATTCAGAAAGCCTTTAAATGGTGGGGGGATCCTACAGCAGCTAAAAGGGGGCTAAATATTAAAACATACGGAGGACACGGGAACGGAGGGAAGTTTTATATGAGGCAAATGTTTCAATCTGCAAGATTTATTACCTACAGAGACGGAAAATTAAATGTCTTCGGATTCAATGAAAATAAAAAATATGGATTTGCAATCGGATACGAAAACAAAGATACGGATCCGGAGAAGGCTCTTGAATTTGCAGGACTGGATAAATCTATGATTCCGGAAGATGTTCTGAGAAAAATCGAAACCGGAAAAACAGGATTTACTGTTGTGAGCGGAATTAGACCTAAGAAAATTGTTGGCAAAGTATTAAATGTCTCAAGTATCTGCGAGAAACTAAAATATCATCCACAAGCACGAAGACCATTAAAATTTTCAGATGTTTCGGTTATTTATAACAATAAGCTATTTGCAAAAAGTTTGAGAATGGAGGATTTAGAACCCCTGAAAGGATTTGAAGAACCGGTCATATTTGAAATACCGGAAATTTTAGAACTTAAGAACAGGCCGACAGAAAAAATAGAAATGGCTAACAAAAAATACCAAACAGGAAGTTTAATCCTCAGAACTTCTGCACTTCCTTTTGGACATGGCGGTAAAAAATCTGAATTAAATTGTGTGGATATTATCGGAGAGATCGGTGTAATTGCCTCCTATAGCATGCGGGAGATAGGGCCGCTCAGATATTATCCTCAAGCTCAGTCTATTTACGGAGAATGCAGATGCCCAATTCTTGAAGATCCTGAATATGATTGTGTTTCAAACGATAGAGAACAGTTAACAGATAATGAAAGAACTCAGGCACTTCGTGAGTGGATGTGTTCCAGAATAGATGAACTGGGTACAAGAATTGCTGAAATTGAGCAAAAAGATCAGGAGAAGAAAAATGTCAAAACAACCGATGAATTTAATCAAATTCTTAATAAATGGAAAAATCAGTTTATGTCTAAACTGTTTGCCGAAATACTCGGAGGTCCAGGAAAAGGAAAGGCAACTGGTGGACTAGGTTTAGAAGGATCGGGTGGAGGAAAACATGATAATTCTGACGAAAAAGGCGGATTGGGTTCCGGAATGGGCGAAGGCGGCGGTGAAGGCCAAAACAAAACAAAGGGACCAACGATGCCTCAGGTTTTATTATCAGAAAGAGATGATCCGGACTTTCCCGGTGTATTTGTATCTTTTTCCGAGAGGCACTTTCCGGTTGAACAAAGACAACAGGATGTAGATAGAGGAATTTATTGGATAAACAGAAACAAGCTACTTGCCAAAAAAATTATTGAAAAGTATGGTGTTCATTCTCCTCAATGGAGAAATTATTTATTTCAAAGATATGTAGACATATTTATAAAAGAAGCTCTGTATAGATTAGCAAAAGAGGAAGGTGGCAGTTTAACTCCTGAAATGGTGGATACAAGAATAATGCAGGTGGCTTCTTTAGTCTACGACAAAGCTACTGTTGACCTTGAATCATTCCTTCTTGAAGACAAATTTAACGAAGGAAACGATGATGAAGAAAAAAACCCCTAAAAAGTCTCCAACGACGTCTACGATTTCCATCTTATTAGATAATTCAGGATCAAATTTTAATCCTCATCTCAAATACGACCAGCTTCAGAAATTAAATGTACCTATGAGATTCTCAAGGAATCAGTCTATTGGCGTATTGGGTTTACCTGTAAGACTTGAGAATGCTCTAAAAATGGCTGATATATACAGATTGGGTGAATTATTCGATTATCCGGAAAAAAAACTTTATAGAATTAAAAATATAGGTGCAAAATCTGTAAATCTGTTATTAGCATACAGGAAAAATTTGATATTTGGTGTTGATTCCAGTGAGGTTTCTCAAAATTCAAAAATAGAAGTAAAAACCATCACGCTATCCCCCGATGAATTGATTGACGATCTAATGAAACGTTGTGGAGATTACAGAAATATTGAAGTTATTCAAAGGAGGTACGGGTTGCTAAACGGAGAAAAAGAAACCTTAGAAGAAATTGGAGAAAGTTACGGAATCACAAGAGAGAGGGTAAGACAACTTCAAAAAAAGGCTATAAAAAAATTACGGCACCCATCAACTTTATCCAGAAAACCAATTATTGATTTACTTGACGAACTCTTTCTTAAGAATGATCTAGTAATTTCGGATGAGGAAGCTGATAGGATAATTCCCAAGATTTTCAAGAAACTACCATACGACGGTAGTTCTTTATTGGATTTATTTGCGGATTTAGCGTGGATACAAAAACATCGGGTAGGTGATGTATTTTTTTATTCCACAATCAAAATCTCCCAAAGAATAAAATTATCTATATTAATGGAAGATATAGTTCAAATATTAAGAAAAAGTAGTTTACAACTTGATTTGAACGAGATACTGACTAATTTATCTTTAAAACAAAGTGATGAATATAAAATTTTATCTAATATCGTACTTAAGTGTTGTAAATTAGATCCTCGAATCGAAGACAAAACCAACGGTAAGTTCGCTCTTTACGGAAATAGTAGAATATTCGGCAAATGGGTTCCTTTAATAAATAAGGTATTAACTGATGAAGGAGAACCATTACATTTTACAGAAATATCTGAAAGGGTAAACGATTTATTAATTTCCCAGGATGTTCACCTCGATCAACGTAGAGCCCATTCAATACTTATTGAGAATCCGGCTTTTGCACATACCGGTATTAAAGGAACATATGGTTTAACTGAGTGGGGAATAAGAAAAGAGTCAACGCTTGAACTTGTAAAAGAATACATCACTAACGCAGGATTTCCGATTCATTGGGAACAAATTTATCATTATGTGAGTAAATATAAATATACCAGTGAAGCAACATTGAGAGCTTTACTTTATTCTAAATTTGAGAACGCCGGTAATGGTTTATATTGGATCAAGGAATAACAAGAATGAAACTTTCTCAGGATAATTTCAAAAAGATACTTTTGCCTTATTTTCCAGATGATAATAGGCTTCAAAAATTTTGGTGGCATAAACTAATAAGAATTATAACCATAATTGTTTCAGCTACTTCTATTTACACAATTCTCTGGATGATTACTCTGTTTTTCTTCTTACCGAAATCCTGGATGGATTCACCACTATACTCTCCTATTTATCATGCTTCTTACCTGCTTGCTTATATACCTCTTAATATTACAAGTATTCTGTCCCGTTTTCCGATTTACGGGGTTTTATTTCGCTCATTGTTGCCTGTACCAATAATAGGACCTGTGGCTTTCATATTTGTTCTTATTGGAGTTATTTATTTTTTCCCCTCTTTGCTGTACAGATTATCTCTCTATCTTTACCATAACTTCCACTCAAAAAAAGTTAAGATTATATTCTTCTCGATCTTGTTGGTTCTCGGCCTGTTTGTTTTTAGGGTCTGGAAATACCAAAATCTTATAAGTGCAGGGTCCATAATTGCTGATCAACATTGTCTTAAAGTTAATCCATTAGTTATTGCCAGAAAAAACAACTATATAGATTCCATGAAGGTTCTTCTGGCTTCGGGAAGCGCTGAGGAATATTGGGCTGAGAACGATAAATACCTGGATAATTCTAAAAAATATATTGAGGCAGAAAAAACCTGGCTTATTGTTCAGAAAACCTACATGGATAGTCAGGATTTTAAAACCTACATCCCTTCATATATTCAGGAAGCAGCGAAGTACCAATATGAATCAAGAGAAGCGGAAATGAAGTCTACAAGCACCATAGTCGAGTTATTGGAAAATTATAAGGATATAGATGCTGAGAAACAAAAAGCATTATCAGATACTATTATGGAGGAAACCGACAAAAGTAATAAGGCATATGATAAGTACAATAAAATCTATGACGAGAACCAGGGCCACATGGGACTTTTGAATTACTTCACCATTGTTCCTCAGTCTGCATGTCCGGAAGAAAACTTTAATATTCCGGATGTGAACGAATTTCTAAATCCTCAGGCACCTATTAATGCAAATGGATTTAATTCATAAATGATAATTACCAAAACTATTCTAATCCTGGAAGATGACCTTAAGACTCTTTCTAAAATTCTTGAGCGGCTTGCAAAGCTTGAAGAAGATTAACCATTTTATTTCTCCCTGGTAGTTTTAACTGATTACTTACAGGTAGAAAATTATATGAAGAATGATCTATATATCCCTATCTTGCAACCCAACTTTTTGCTTGAATTAATCCTTTAGTTTATAAACTCTACGGTCTCACGCCAGAAGAAATTGCAAATGATGACTGGATTTTTAATAGGGAAGGGGAAACTTTTCCCTTAATTATAAAAATTTTCCGATAAAGGTATTACGGTTGTTGATACCTTTTCATTCGTAGCCCCTTTCAGCCCTTCACTAAAAATTACCGAATCATATCCTTCAGTCAATAATTTCGCTTTATAACTGTCTGCTATATCCCGGTAATATGCACCCAAGTTTTGACCTGATGCAGGTGGACCAAAGGTTTTTAATATATTATTCTTAAGGGCTTCCAAACTTCTGAATTTCTTGGGATTTACCGGAGTAAACTCTTTTTGTATTATGATTTTACCGTAAGAACCTGCCACTTCTTCATTGTCACTAAACGAGGGACCTAAAAATTCAACCGGCCCCGCACCTGGATGATAGCCGACACCCTCCTTAATTGGCTGTAATTTAAAATTGGGATTATCCGTACCATGATATAGTTTCATATAAAATTTATCGCTTTCCTCGTAGTTTACCCCTTTCTTAATAATCCGACAAATTTTCCCCGAATTTCCAGATGTTTTGGCTGAATAATAGGATAATCTTTGTTTCTAGGCTCCAAGAAAATCTTGCTACCTTCTCTACACAATACTTTTAAGGTTGCACCTTTTTCAGTAATCCCAACTACCACGTCACCATTTTGAGCGGTAAGTTGGTGTTTAATTAAGACTATATCCCCATTTAATATTCCCATATCCATCATACTGTCTCCTTTTATTTGTAGTGCATAGTGAGGATATCTACTATCAATGGATATGCTTTCTGGTACAGAAATTTCTTCTGGGTTCTCAATAGGTTCTATCGGGTCACCAGCAGCAATCAGACCAAGTAACGGAACTGTTGTTGTTTGAGAAAGAGGTGATACGCCGCGTGCAATATGAGATTTCTTTTTTAAATACCCTTTTTCTTCCAGCTCTTGGATAAAATATTGTGCTGTACTTATATTTTTTGTGCCTAAAAAGCGGGCAATTTCTTGAAGAGAAGGAGAATAACCATTTTTAGCCATGAATTGGATTACAAAGTTAAGGACTTCTTTTTGTCTTTTTGTAATTGATTTTGTAGCTTGCATTTACAGTTATTTTATGATAATTTTACAGTCATGTCAAACCATCTTTCGCAAACAAGACTGAAAATAAAAAAGTAATATGGATAATAATATTTTAGAAATATTGATATTCAATGTTGGCCAAGCACAATGTATCTTTTTTTATCCACAAAGTCATCCTGAATACGGAATGTTTGTTGATTGTGCTTCAGGAGAAAATTATGACCCAATCGATTTTTTAATAAAACAAAACCTAATTCATCACGACGGAACAAGACATATACTTGGAAATCTTACTATTACAAACTATGACCACGATCATTTTTTTGGGCTTTCCAATGTCAGACAAAAAATGCATATTCAGACAGTATCTTTAGCTCAAAATATTTCCTCAAGTGAATTAAAAAGTATTAAGCCCGAAATTACAGAACCATTAAAGCATCTTTGTTTTCTAAAAGATACATATACTGCACCAGCTCCATATCACATGCCACCGTACAATAAATATATATACTCACTAACTCAGAACGAGCTTGCATTGGATCAATTTAATACCGATCACCTAACCAACCATTTAAGTCAGATTGTGTTTGTTGAATATGGAGGATCAAAAATTTGTATTACAGGAGATCTTCAAAGGTCTCCTGCTTGGGAAAAGTTGTTACAAAAGCAAGAAATACAAAATCACCTTAATACTACTAATGTTTTAGTAGCACCGCATCACGGACATGATAATGGTTACCATGAAAATATTTTCTTGCACTGTATAAATCCGGATTGCATAATTATTTCAGATAAAGACATTATGTATGATACGCAAGGCGGTATGGCAAGCAAATATGCACAACATGTAAATACAGGAGTGAGTCTTAATGGAATTAATCCACTTAGAAAAGTTCTAACTACTCGTAGTGATGGGCACTTGTGGATTAGTTTTTATTCTAACGGGGGCAGAACCTACCGAAGTTTTACAATTGATTAAACTATGAAAGAAATTTTAGATAAATTATCGTCTTACAATCTTTTTAATTATCTGTTGCCAGGAACACTATTTATTACCATTGCCAATAAATTCACAAGCTACTCATTGATTGATGACAACCTTATTATTGCAGCTTTTACATACTATTTTGTGGGATTAGTTGTCAGTAGATTTGGTTCGTTAATAATCGAACCGACACTAATAAAGATTTCTTTCCTAAAATTTTGTAATTACAAGGAATTTATTTTAGCTTGTCAAAAAGATCCAAAAATTGAAATACTTTCTGAGTCAAACAATATGTATAGAACTTTTATTTCAATGTTAATATTACTTTTACTTTTAAAGTTTTATGAGCTAATTGAGTTTAAATTTCAATTTATCAAAAATTGGGATCCTTATATATTGATTGGACTGCTACTATTTATATTTCTATATTCTTACAGAAAACAGACGGAGTATGTTGCAAAAAGGATTAAAGAAAATAGTTAATATTTCTTAAGGTTTCTATCTGGACTTCAGATAAAGTTTGGCATAATGTAAAATTATATGTCAAAAACAAAACAGGAAATTGAGGATTTAAAAACACAAGTGACAAGTCTCAAGATTAGACTAAGAAGAGTCGAGGATTTTCTATCCTGTATCCCCAACCCTGAAGAATGGATCAACCACGAAGAATTTGATGATGATTTAATTGAGGAAGCAAAAAAGCTGATAGTCAAATACGACCGGGCTAGCGCTTCTTTAATTCAAAGAAGATTAGCTATTGGTTATGCCCGGGCAGCCAGAATTTTAGATGAACTAGAGGAAGCAGGATTTGTAGGTCCGGGTGAAGGTAGCAAACCAAGGGAAGTTTTAGTTAAAGAACCTAAGAAAAAAGCTAAATAATTTTTGAGTTTACGCCTTTGGGTAACACGCTTTACACCACTTCTTTTCTTCAATCCCTATCTTGCAATCTAACTTTTTGCTAAAATGAACTCAATAATATGAGCGCGTTAACAATAGTCAGAAAAGTAGTATTTCGAAGTGTAGGGGAATTTTTTGCAAATCCTGATATAGCCGCTATGTGCCAACTCAATCCTGTTTCTGCGGCTGTTTCTACATATTTTGGGGGAACTTATCAACAAGAACAATTTGAAAATCTTGCTAGTTTTATAGATTTAATAAATGCAAAATTGAGAAATATTGAGAATCAGAAAATCGATCAAAAATTTTTAGAATCCAGTGATGGGAAACGCATTATAGGTAAAATTTTCAGAGATATAGCAAGAGATAATAGAATAGAAAAACTAACAGCTATGGCTAATCTTACAGTAAACCTATTTCAAAAATCCAAATTGAATGTTGACGAGAGGGAGATTTATGTAGATATCCTTGACGCTTTAAATGTTCTTCAGCTTTCAATTTTGCAACGAGCTATGATTGAAATAAAACAAAGGGCTGCAGATCCTAAATCCACTCCCCATAAAGGTTTTAGTTGGGAAAAGCTGCATAAAGAATATGAATCAAAAGGCATTACTGGTGCATTGCTATTGCAATCAATAAGAGTTTTAGAAAGTAACGGATTAGTAAATCAAAATAATGCTGATGTTCAGGAAGAAAACCAAACCCATTTTGTTACTTTTTTTGGTGAACAGTTTTATGCTTTTATTACAGATAGTATCGCATTTGATAACCTTAATCTCTAAATGAAAATATTAAAATCAGTAAAACAAGGTGAGGTTTTTAGTCATTGGGAAAGAGTAGAGAAGATAAGTATTTGGAATCGACAAGATATAGTTCTTCCTCTTCTTGCTTATAATGATCTTGTTTGGAATATAACTGAAATTGAAGATGCCGACATCAATAAAATTTTTATTTGTTCATCCGATGATTGGTTGCAAGATGGGCTTTGTATACCAGATTTTAGACTGGGTACTGCCATAGCAAATTACAAGAAATCAGATTTTAGTTCGGGAAAATATGCAGATATTAAAGCTAAGGAGAATATTTTTGAAAAAGATCTCAACGAATTAGATACCAAATTAATCTTAGTTGCAGATAACCCAGAAGGGCCTTATACCCTAATTGAAGGATGTAAAAGATCAGTGGCTTTAGGAAATCTAGGTAAGCTAGCTAGTATTAAAGTGTATTTGGGCGTTTCATCATATATAAGAACTTACGTTTGGGCTAGATACATGTATAAATATGGGATTGAAAAAACCGTATAAAAGAACAGTTAGACAATTTGCAGACGGCTCATATAGCAATAGTGGCAATTCAAGATATTTAAAACATCCTGATTATGCAATCTCACCAGAGAAACATATCCGATCTTTTTTGTTGATACAAAATGATCTCCAAAAACTTTTTGAATATGTCGAACCCGCAGATAAAAATAAACTTTCTTATTCTTACAGAATACACGAGTTGTTTGTTCGAGTTTGTATTGAAGTAGAAGCTAATTGTAAAGCTATACTGCTTGAAAATGGATATGTTAAAAAGAATGACTTGAATATGTCTGATTATCGACTGATCGAGCAAACACATAAGTTATCTGAGTATGAAATTACATTACCAAGATGGGATGGAAAATATGGTCGCTATAAACCCTTTAGTAGATGGGCTGAAGATAAAGGACTTCAATGGTATCAATACTACAACGGCGTAAAACACGATATCCATTCAAACTTCAAACATGCAAACATAAAAAATTTAGTTGAGGCCACCTGTGGTTTAGTTGCCTTGTTGTCTGCTCAATTCCTAGATGAAGATTTTTCTCCAAATGTCGGTTACCTCGCTTTACAAGGTTCCGGGGATGGTATGGAGTCATCAATTGACGGTTACTTTAGAGTTAAATATCCTAACTGGGCTGCAGAAGATAGATATGATTTTAATTGGCAAGAAATTAAAGATAAACCAAATATAATCCAATGTCATAACTATAACTCGATTGAGTAACAAAAGTATTCTTTAGACAAAAGTTACTCAATTGCGCTCAAGCAAGAAAATTCAGGAGAAAAGGCAGGCGAAAATTTCTTCCTGTAAATTTGTTTGCAGCGAAGTCGCCGAAGGCGACTGAGCGAAGCGTCACGACGACAATGCAGGAGTTAGCGAAGCCCCGCGAAGCGGGGCTGAGCGACCGAACCGATGCGTCGATTTGTTGTTGGAGGTTGGGATTTGTAATGCGGTCGGGTACGAAGAAGAGCTGGGCGCAAATGCAAATGTGGCTTGCAATTCCTTTTCCCCTTGACCCCTTTCCCTTGCAAGCTTTGATCACCTAGCAATTCCTGATAAAATATATTCGAGCGGTATCATAGATCGCTACCCAATCCCGAGTTGTCGGGGCGGCGCAAAGCGCCGCCCATTGGTTTAGGGCTTCAGAACAGACTATTTTGTCGGAAAAAGCAGATAACAAAGGAGCCAAAGGTTTTAACTGAAGTACCTTTTTTTGAAAAACAATCACCCCTGCAATAATATCTGTAAGTTTTTGAAGATTTAATCCCCGCCTGTAGCGGGGGAACTCTGCCCAAATGCATTATTTGAATTTTTGCTTCTTGTATTTTCTGCTGGCAGTTTGTAATAATAATTTTGTCCTCAACTCTTATAGAGTCGTCTTTTTTAATGGCCGTTTCGGACAATTCAGGGCGACTTGAGTTGAGGACACCGGAACGGCCATTTAAGTGGAATGAATCCACTTAAATTAAGAGGTAAACTGCCATGCAGACTCAATCGCAAAAATTCTTTTTATATGCTCGCAAGTCTACGGATGTCGAGGATAAACAAGCTTTATCTATAGTTGCTCAAATTACTGAACTGAGAGAATATGCCAAACGCGAGAGCATTGTTATCCTCGAAGAACTTATAGAAAAACAATCAGCCAAAATACCCGGCAGGCCGATTTTCAATTCCATGATTGAGAGAATTGAAAAGGATGAAGCCTGTGGTATTTTGGCATGGCATCCGGACCGACTTGCTCGTAATAGTGTAGATGGTGGCAAAATTATCTATTTAATTGACGGAGGTAAAATTAAATTCCTGAAGTTTCCTCAATTTTGGTTTGACGCCACTCCTCAGGGAAAATTTATGCTCACCATCGCATTTGGGCAGAGTAAATACTTCGTGGACTCGCTTTCTGAAAATACCAAAAGAGGACTGCGCCAAAAAGTCAGAAACGGTATTTATCCAGGTATCCCACCAGTTGGGTATCTAAATGATCTTCGCTCAAAAACCATTGTTCTGGATAGGAAAAAAGCTCCGATCATTAAAAAAGCTTTTGAAATGTTTGCTGCCGGTCACTACCGGATAATGGATATTCGGGACTTTTTGGCGAAAAATGGCATAGTTACCAGAAAGGGTCAGGAATGGAAGGCTGATCGGGTAACCCGGCAAATTTTAACTAACCCTTTCTACTATGGCCATTTTAAATATTGGGGCGAGATCCACGAAGGGAAACACGAGCCAATCATTACAAAGAAACTTTTTGATAAAGCGGTAGAAGTTGTCCGTCAGAGAAGTAAATCCTGGAAAAAGCCTAAAGTGATGAAAGCTTACCTGGGACTTTTTCAGTGCGGTGAGTGCCGTATGATGGTGACCGCAGAAATACAAAAAGGTCACATCTATTACCGCTGCACGAAAAAGTCCAAAATCATCAAATGCAACCAGCCTTACATTAGGGAGGAAGAGGTAGACGGACAACTTTCTAAATCCATAGAAGAAGTTTCTTTGAGGCAGGATTGGGCAGATGAAATGTTAAACAAATTATCTGTAGAAGAAAAAGATGTAGCCCAAACCTGCCGTGTTTTTGTTGGGGAAAAGCAAGCAGAAATTATTTCTATCAATGAAAAACTCCAAAGGTTGCTTGATTCATATCTTGATCAGGACATTGATAGAAATACTTATCTTAATAAAAAAGCTGACCTGCTTGCTTTGAAGAAGAAATTTGAAGAGCAAATTTCTTCTTTTCAACAAAAGCAAAATGTTTGGCTCGAACCTTTCAAAAACTGGATAGTGGAAGCTGCTAACGCAGCCAATACCGCAAGGGGTGAGGACAAAGAGGCAAAAAAGGTACTTGCTCAAAAAATCTTCGGCTCGAACTTAACACTAAAAGACAAAATAGTTTGCTCTGAAGCCCTAAACCAATGGGCGGCGCTTTGCGCCGCCCCGACAACTCGGGATTGGGTACCGCCAACGGGAGTCGAACCCGTGATTTCTGGGATGAAAACCCAGCGTCCTAGGCCACTAGACGATGGCGGCGTTTCCAGCCGAATTTGACTCGGCGGCAAGCTAAGAGATTATACTGGAAATAAGCTTCTATCTCAAGGTTTCTAAGTGCAGCATTGGTATATAGTAAATTGACACATTCATTCTATTGTATATAATTAGGCCTTTATTATGAGTATTGATAGACAAAAATCTCCAAAATTAGCTGCTGCATTGTTTGTAGTGGCTTATGGTGTTTCAACCTTAATTGGTTGTACAGGTTCAAAGGATCAAAAAATCATAGGGCCATCAGGGCCCGGTTTACCCCCTGTGCCAACTGCCACTAAATCTGCTAAAGAAAAAGGGTTCTCACCAGAAGCAAATGAAATTAGGCTGCGCCTTAATTATGGTGACATGATTAACATAGGAGGAAAAATGGAATTTAGGGGAGAGAGCCGGCTTGTTGATTTAAGTTTGGTTATGTCCAGAATAAGTGATCAAATTGGAACTGAGGCAGGACTTTTGCAGCTTAACCAGCCTTTAACATTAAAGGTTGTAGATATCCCTGCTCAACCTGGTTCAACCGGAGCGGAAACATATTTTAATCCGCAGACAAAAAGCGGAATATCAGAAATCGTGGTGCCATATTTTCTGGCGACTCTGGATAAAGAGGCAAGGTTGCCGAATTCCCCTTTGGTAACAGAAGAAAGAAGAAGAGAGTATTTAAGCGTTCTTTTAAGTAAGGCTGCTTTAGTGGAAATTTCAGACCAGGCTCATATGCAAAATAATAAAAGTCCTCTTGATCAAACAGTTCAAGACCGGATTGATTCTGCTTCCAACCAATTAGGTTCAAAATACGTCCGGCAAATAATGGATGGTTTGGCACAGCCATTTGTTATTGTTGATAAAATTAATTAGCTTTAAAATAACTTTAGTTTGCTTACGGCTCCATAAAATATTATAATAGTACTTAATGGATTTTTTCTCCGGCATTAAAGCCGCAATTGTAGGGATTTTAACAGCTGTCAATATAATAGTAGCGCCTGTTTTGCCTTCTCTCCCAAAAATTGCCCCTTCCAGTTCTCCCATAGCTTCACCTTCTGCTTCTGTTTCTGCGCAAAGTCCGTCCGTTACTTCTGCTCCGGCACCAATTGTCGGTACATCGGCAACTCCTCTTTCCAGTCCGTCCTCATCCGGTTCCCCCTTGCCTTTGACAGGGGATAATTACATCTGGGTTCGGGGGACTTATTCATATGTCGGCCAGTCAATTAAATATTTCTTTATAATTCCAAGTAGAGGTGGGGGGTTTAGCGGCAGCATTGAAGGGGCATGTACGGCAACTGTCGGCGGAGAGTATGCAGGGGGAGAGGGTGGAAAAATTAACGGCAGGGCTTCAGGTAAATGTAATATTTTATTTGTAAAATACCAGGGAGAGATAGGTTTTAAGGGTAATTTATATCCCAGCAACAAAAGGATAGTTATAGAAATAGAAAATGCCAATTTAAAACCAATCACTCTTTACTACAACTAAGCTATCCTCAAACCTTAAATAAGTTTTTTAGTATCAAATCCTAAAACTGACATCAGTTTTAAAAGATCCTTTTTAGAATTTTCTTTTGCCAGTTTCAATAAAAATTTTAAGGCCTTCGGAGTATTTACATTCTCATCCATAATTTTGATAAATTGATCCTTATATCCTGTAGCGATAGGCTCCCGGGGGACGCCTTGCAAGGCTAATACCTTTTCAATTGCATCTATATTTTTTTGAGCTTTGATTAAATCTTCCTCTTTATATTCCCATTTCTTTCTAAAGTGGTTTGATAAAAGCAGCCATCTTATTGCATTTGGGGAGTACTTCTTTAAAAGATCTGAAACCATTACAAGATTGCCTTTTGATTTGCTCATTTTTTGCCCCCTGTAAAAAACCGGCTGGGTATGAATCCAAAATTTTGCAAAAGGAATTTTGCCGGTTGCGCCTTCTGACTGGGCAATTTCCGCCTCGTGGTGCGGAAAAATTAAATCCGCGCCCCCGCCATGAATATCAATGGTTCGACTACGCTCACCATTGACCCTGAGTTCATCGAATGGGTCAATTTGTTCCCCAAGTGAAGATATGCTCATGGCAGAACATTCTATATGCCAGCCGGGCCGCCCTTTTCCAAAAGGAGAATCAAAAGAGGGGATGTGTGATGGCTGGTTTTTTTCAGTTGCCCGCCATAAAGTTATGTCCAGGGGATTTTTTTTGTCAGGATTTTTTAAATCCTCCTCAAATTCTTCTGCAACTTTAAGCATTTTAGGATTTGAAAATTTTGATAGCTTCCCGTAATTTTTTACTTTGGAAATATCCAAATATATGCTTCCTTTTACCTGATATGAAAGATTGTTTTTTAAAAGTTTTTGAATAAGCGTAATCATGGCAGGAATTTGTTCTGAAGCTTTTAAGAAATTATCAGGAGGAGTCCAGTTCAAAGAGTGCATATCGTTTAGAAATTTTTTTGTCCAAAATTCGGCTAGTTTGCTCCAGGGGATTTTTTGTTCTTTGGCTTTTTGCAAAATATCTTTGTCCCGGTCGTTTATATCTGTGACATTTTGGGTATAAATTACGGTGTAGCCTTTAAATTTCAAATACCTGATTAAGGCATCAAAGAAAATATAAGTTGAAGCATGGCCTAAATGGGTGGTGTCATAAGGCGTGATGCCGCAGACATAGATTGTTACACTTTTATCATCGATAGGTTTAAAACTTTCCAGCCTTTTAGTTAAAGTATTATGAATTTTCATTTTATTTCCTTGTCATCCTGAACGAAGTGAAGGATCTCTAGGTTCATCCTAGTTTCCTTAATACTCACATTCGTGAGAGATTCTTCTCCGCCCACAGCTACGCAGTTGCTGGCGGATCAGAATGACAGAGTATTTACCCGGGCAGGGTTAATATTATAAATCCTTCTGCGTATTCAAATCCGGCCTTCTTGCCAAGCTTCCTGCTTCCTGCTTCCACTTTTTGGATATGAGAATCGTTTATTTGAGAAGTATGTGCTTTTAAAGCTTTTATTTTTAAATCAAAAGTATCCGTAATATCCAAAATATCAGTGGGGACATCTGACCTTGTTAGATACAAAGTTTTAACCTTGTGAGGTAATAGGCCTTCACTTGCAAGTTCCGGAAAGGTCAGTCTGTCACGGGCCAGGGGGAAAACTGCATCAATGGTGGCTTGTCCGCAAGCCCGGTGGTCTGTATGGTTAATAAATCCTCTTTCTTTGGAATAAACAAAAGTTGGATCAGAAGTGACTACAATTTCCGGTTTTAATTTTCTGATGATTTGAGTAATTTCCTTTTTTAGTGTTAAATCCGCTAGAAGTTCTGTGTCCTGATGATCCAGAAAAAATACATCTTTTAGTCCCAAAATTTTTGCAGCTTCTTTTTGCTCTTCTTTTCTGAGACTGATTAATTTTTCTTCTGACATTTGAGGGTCATCAGAACCTTTTGAGCCGTTTGTACAGATTAAGTAGTAGCAATCATTGCCTTCTTTGGCCCACTTGGCAAAAGTGCCGGAGGCCCCAAAATCCAAATCATCAGGATGTGCCGCTACCCCAAGTATTACCATGAGGCTAATTATACATTTACTTACCTTCTTCAATCAATCTCCTTACAGAATTTAAACTATATTCCGGCAATATTAAAAAATGTCCGGATTATTTGTCTGCTGCAGTTTGTTTGCTTCGCTTTTAACTTTTAATCCATCTGATGGGCTTTTGAAAAATTCTTTAGCTGCGCCGGCTTATTTTTTGCAGTCTATTTTTTCTTCTAATTCCTTGCCCGCACAGACAAAAAATGCAAAAAGCTACACTATTGCTTTGGTGGGGGATTCGATGACGCATACCCTGAGCACTGCAGACCCTTTAAGAGATGCCTTAAAGTCTTATTATCCTGAAAAAGAATTTGGTATTTTAAATTTTGGTATTGGCGCCACCTCCATTTTAACAGTCCCGGAAAGGCTGCTTACACAAACCCAAAGAGAAGATGAGGGCTTACCTGCAATTTTGGATACTAAACCGGATATTATTTTGCTTGAATCTATGGGTAATAACCCTTTATCAGAATTACCATTAAGTGAGGGCTTAAAAAAACAAAATGAAACTTTAGATAGGATTGTAAAAATAATAGAAGAAGAAAGACCTAAAACAGTTTTAATATTTGTGGGTACGATTGCGCCTTTAAAAGAAAAATATGCCCTGGGGATTGTGGATTTAACTGCTGAACAAAGAATAAGTTGGGCAAATGAGCGGATTGCATACATTAAAAACCACATTAAATATGCCCAAACACACAATATTTCTTTAATAAATCTTTTTGATATCAGCCAGACCGAAAGCGGGGAAGGAAGAGCAGAATTTATAAGCCAAAAGGATTTTATTCATCCTTCGCAGGAAGGTATAGAATTTATCCAAAAACAAATTGCAGACTTTATATTTAATCAAAAAATCATCCCCCGATAGATTTTAAAACTGCTTTATGATAAACTATAAGACGTTATGTCAGTAGAAAGAGGAAGAACTGCTCCTGAAGTACGGTTATTAAAATTAGCTTTTCAAGCAATGCCGGGGATTAGGGTTAAGCCTCCAACTACGGAATTAGAAGCTCAACGTCTCGAAGCCGTAATGTCTGATGTTCTAAGCGGGCTTCCTCGTGATGAGAGAGATTTGCTTGCTAAAAGATTTAAGGTGGGTACGCCTGGAAGAGATTTAGATGAAATAACTACCAGGGCAAGGCTAAAATCCCTACAGTCCCGGGCATTTTTTAGCCTACAAAAAGAAGAGGTTGTCGTCAAATTGACTGATTTCTTAGAAATTTCTCAGCCAAAGGGTTTTAAAAACCAATTTTTGCGAAGAGAACAACCGATTAATACCAGCGGCATGCAGCTTGAGTCAGTACCTGTTACTGTGTTGCTTGGTCCAACTGTTAATGAAAAAACAATCGATGCGCTAAATAGATTCTGGCATTGGAAGACAAGAAGAGGAAAATTCCCTAAAGAGATGACAATTAGGGATGTGCTTGCCTTGGATGAAGAGGAGCTTAGAGGAGTTTTACGAAGCTATCGACGGTTAGGGAACTACAAAGCAATTATACATGGACTAAAAAGCAGCTTAAGAGAATATTTGACTGGCTTTCAAAACGAACTGACGGAAAAACGTCTGCAGAAAATTGCACAGGTGGCATTTGGTAATCCTGGATTTAAAGATAGACTGAATGAATTCGGCAACAATCCTGCCGATATTATTGGGGTTATTAACTTTGAAGTGCGTCAGAATCCAAAACTAAAAGAAGAAATTGACAGGATGGATTTAAGTTAATTTATTTACCAAAGTCCAGTCTTTTTGGTGCATACTTTTTTTAAGACCTTTTTGCAGTCTTTTTAAAGCAGCATTTAAAAACAGGGTAGGGGATTTTGATAATTTTTTGGCATATTTTAAGTCCTTTGTAATCCATTCCACTGAAAAATTTGTTTGCGTAGGTTCCTGCTGGTAGTTTTTCCAGGCCATATTGGTAGCCAGCCCGCCGGGCCTTACCGAAAGCGCATCCCCTACTGCTTTAATATCTAAATTTGCATCTTTTGCCAATTTTAATGCCTCCCCCATTCCAAAAACATGGATTGCCTGAAGCAAATTTAAAATCAGCTTATATTTCATGCCTGCCCCTGCTTTGCCAAAATACAAAACTTCACCGCTGATGGCTTTTAAAACAGGCTTAACTTTACTGAGTTTTTCCCTGTCACCCCCAACCAAAAGCACTAATTTTCCGGATTCTGCCCCTGCCCTGCTGCCGGTCATCGGCATGTCAAAAAAGGTAATGCCTTTTTTAGCACAAAGTCCTGCCAATTTTTCTGTCCATTCAACGGATAAAGTAGCGCAAACTATTAAAATTTTCCCGGGATCTGCTCCCTTCATGATTCCATTCTTACCTAACCAGACGGATTTAGAAGAAGCATCATTGGCTGTTACTTCAAAAATTATGTCTGCATTTTCAGTTGCCTCTTTAGGGGTATTGGCAATCTTGGCGCCTTTTAGATCTTTTAGCCTTTCCCTATTCCTGTTCCAGACAAAAGTTTCAAAACCCTTTTTTAAAAAATTTAAAGCTATCCCGTGTCCCATTATTCCTGTTCCGATTACAGCCACCTTTTTCATAAATATGAATATATACTAACCGGTGCTTAAGGTGCAAATAGTTTCTTTAAAAGTATTTTAATTTGAGCCCAAAAGCTGCATGGGGGTAGTTGTATATGGACCTTGTTTTTCGCAAGGAGCAGAAATAACCGGGTTTTCGGGTTTCAGCATTTCAAGGACGTGCAAGCTAACTCCTATGACAAAATATAAAACTTCCCGCCTTTGCGGTATGGTGGTCATCTTGCTGTAAGGTGTTCCTAAAACATTTCCTCTTTCATCTTTACCTTCAATCTTGGTTTTCAGTTCCCGTGATAAATAGTGTAAAACTTGAGAAGTTCGATAGTCTCCCCTTTGTTCATAATTTCTTGCCAGCATATCCATTGCAACTTGAGGCTCTGTGATTCGGTTTTCCCTATATTGGCTTGTTTCCAGCAAGGGGTAGGATCTAGCCGCTTCTTTGCTTGTAGTGCTAACACAAGTTGGATGATAGGAAATTAGGTAATTTCGAATAATATCTACACATCTCTGATCCTGAGGATAATTAGCTACAAAATCCGGAATATCCGAAAGCTGCAGCTCTTTGGGGAAGTGTATTGCCCAATCCTTATTTAAAATAGAGGGCCCTTCTGGATCTGTACGATTAGATGGGTTTTCTCCATGGATTTTGTATTGACTTATTGCTTCAAGACTCATAATGAGCCAGATATTATAGCAGTTTCAGGCTCAGAAAGCAAGTTTTTAGGCAGCAAAAAGGGGAAGGCTGTCTTGTCCTAATATCCAAAGGGATTTTGGACCCATTTTTGCAGGGTTTTGAGGAGTAGGGTAATTTTCAAAAGTTGTATAAAGATCATAAGGATCCCTTTGGCCTTCTTTTGCTCCGGTTTTTTGGTTTCTGAAAGTTTCTTCAAAATGGACATGCGGCTCATCCCAGCTCCTGATGGGTTTATCCAAAACTAAAGGTCTTTCTGCCTCTTCAATATATTCAATCTGCTCTTTGCCCAGTGCAAGGCCGGAAAACCCTACCCTGCCTAAAGGATCTCCTCTTTTTATTGCTGCCACCATCGGGTGGTTAATAAGTTGCTCAATAGTTAAAGTGTGGTTTACGGGATTCCAGTTATCCTCCTCCTTATCATATACAGGTTTGCTGAAAGGAATTGAAGGATCAATGTCAGAAAGATGCGCAAGCTGAATAAACCGGTTAACCCTTGGATTATAAACTTGAACAAAATATCCTAAGCTGAATCTGATCGGTTCTTCCTGATATAACCTTTTCCTGTCCCCTTCCATTAACCAGTGGGCATGATAAGAGGACATAGCAAAACCATCAAAAGGAGCCACAACCGGAGTGCCGTATGGAACAGCAAAATCTATTCCAAGATGTATTTTTTGGCCATGGATTGCCTGTTCTTCCGCGGAGTATTCCCAGCCTTCGGTGATTTGGTATTGGCCTTTTAGATCCCTTTCTCTAAAAGGAAGGGTCAGGTATTTTTCAGAAGGGATGGTTTTTACTGGCTCCTGCCCTTGCGTGCATGCAGCAAGCGCTAGGCTAGCCAGCGCCACTCCTGCAGCTTTTAAAAACCGTCTTCTTTCCGGATTAAAATTCACCTTAAAAGAATTATCCTGATTTAACAAAAATTTATGGGAAGAATCCGGTAATAATAGTGTAATTTTATAACCGCTTAAAGAAATCTAACTTTCTTTGATTATATATAAAAATAGAAGGGAAAGTGAAGGTTTTGGTACTTCAGCTGACATAATAGTTGGGTTGTAGATCTATAAGTTCATAAAGTCAAAATTTGATATACTGCTGCTGTGAATGATTTTAGCTCATATTTCATTGGAATCCCTCTTCCCCAAAAGTATCAACAAGATTTTGAGGATTTGCAAACTGATGTTTTTAAAATTAGTCCTTTATGTAAAACAACCCATCCTAAATCTCCTCATATCACTGTTTACTATCTAGATAAACAATCACAATCTAACTTAGTAGAGATAATAAAAGAAGTTAAAAAACATGTTTCAGTATTAAAAGAAACCAAATTAAAGGTTGGCGGTTTTGGCTATTTTGGAGAAGATAAACCAAGGATACTGTTCCTGGATGTTCAATACCCGTCTAAATTAAAAGAGTTTAATGAAGTAATTTCAAAAAGTCTTTCTACTTATTCAGCCTATGATAATAACTTACCATTCCATCCACATGTTACTGTAGCTTGGGTAGGAGATCCTGATGCTCAAGTAGCATTTAATGCATGTAAAGCAGAATTAACCCCTTGCCTGAAAAAGGTCAATTGGACATTTGAGATTACAGAAGTAGTTTTATATGGAGTCGATACTTCGCAAAAACCCGAGTACCACGAAAAATTAATAACTATTGCAGTTAGATAAAATCCTATTGCGCTGTTTGGGATTCGAACTGTTTTACAAAATTAAATCCAGCGGCTGAATTTATATTATACCTACACCGGGTGTGTGATAGGTAGACACATCAGGATTTTGGTGAGCCTCGTGATATCTTAAACAGACTGAATAAGTTTATCAATTTGTTTTTGTATGGCGGCCCAAACTCTGAGTCTGCATATTTATTTGGGCTAAGAAATGCATAATAGAGTATATTAACTCTTTTTACTTTTACAAATTTGTTATGATGATTATATTGAATGACGAAAGTAATTTTGAGTATGGCAAAATGTATGGCAATATGGTAATATACTTATGAATACTTCTTTTGAATGGGACGAGGATAAAAATGCCGAGAATATTAAAAAGCATGGAGTAGATTTTGAAACAGCTCAATATGCGTTTGCTGACCCAAGTCTGGTAATCGCTGAAGATCTAGAGCATAGTCAAAAGGAAAAAAGGTTCTACTGTTTCGGAAAAGTGAAAGGAGGTGTATTAACTATCCGTTTCACCTATAGGAAAAACCGCATTAGGATAATTGGTGCGGGCTATTGGAGAAAGGGTAAAAAAATCTATGAAGAAAAAAATCTTATACACAAATGAACCAATTAACGCAAGAGTTATAGAAAATTTCTTGCCGAGTCCAGACGATCTGATATTTAAAGAAAAGAAGACAAAGGTGACCTTAACACTTTCGGAGAAAAGTTTAAAGTTTTTTAAAAGTGCTGCTAAAAAACATAACGCTTCCTATCAGGGTATGATTAGAAGGCTTATTGATTATTACGTAGTAAACCAGAGGACCTAATTCGATTCTTGTGGCCAAGAACAAAACTTATTTTACCAGTGAGATTATTATACCCACACCGGGTGTGTGATAGGTAGACACACCAGGGTTTTGGTGAGCCGGCAGGGGATAAGAAAATCTTGCCTTTTGCTTCGCAAAACGTCGAACAGTCTTGTCCTTCGAGGACTCAGGACGACGCAGTTGAATCGTTGCGGCATTTACAAAAAATGCAGTCACAACGACTGCATTTTTGTGTAAGTGAGCCCGCTAGTACCTTAAACAGACTGCGGGAATTCTTCATATTATTCCTGTCTGACGGTCTAAACTCAGAGTTTGCTTATACCTTTGGTTTAAAAGATGTATAATAAAGTACATCAACTTCTTTTAACTTTAGCAAATTTTAGAATTTGGTCTTTCTTTAAAATCAGGTAGGATGAACAGTTCTTTTGCAGAGCCCTACTGATAAAGTTTTCAAAGCCAACATAAATAACTTCTTTCTTTTCATCCCTTGCTGTTTTAATAGCTGGTAATAAATCTGTATCTGATGAAATAAGAAAACATTTATCGTATTCATTTTTAATGGCTCCGCGTACCTGATCTACTGCAATTTGTACGTCCACACCTTTTTCATTGAATTTTCCATCTGAAAATAAAAGATATCCTAGTTTTATTTCAATATTTTGATTTCTTAGGTTAGTGAATAGCTTTTGTTGATTTGCATAAAGGGATTGAGATTTCTTATTCCCAGGATATTTTCTGATTTCACCTACATAATAAATTACTTGAGCAGATTTATCTTTCGTCAGAGAATGGGCTAATCCTACATAATCAAAATTTGTTAGATGGACTTGGGGTAAAATTCTCTTAACTTTCTTATAAAAATTACTCCCATCAAATTGAACTAAGATTTTCTTCTTCACTATTTTATCTTAGGTTATTGGAAACTTTTAAGCAAGAAAAACCCCCGGGTCGAGTTGAGCCGGGGGGAGTTAGCAAATCAAATGTATTTCTTTTGGAAATACAACACCATATTATCAAAAATAATGACAAAATGCAACTACATGTATAGGCAGGCCACATAGGTAACACTTTGTTAAAGAAGATTTTGTCAGCATACTCCA
>MFDN01000003.1 GCA_001776935.1 Candidatus Daviesbacteria bacterium RIFCSPLOWO2_01_FULL_39_23
TGATTTAGATACACCCCTGGAGTATGCTGACAAAATCTTCTTTAACAAAGTGTTACCTATGTGGCCTGCCTATACATTCATTTGACATCCGATTTATCCTCCTGTAGTATGATTGCACTCTGCCCTCAAGATATGTTCGAAATTGTTTTTAACCCGCCAACCTCTCAGGTTTCTTTGGAATCTCAAATTGAGAGTTTGCAAACCACACTTGCATCTTTAAACCAAAAAATTATCAGCTTGCAGGAAGAGGTGCAGGAAAGAGACAGAAAGATTACACAGCTGGAAGATATGCTAACCGCAGCACATCCGGAGACGGTTAACATACCGCCTAGGGTTGCATCATTGGTAGAGCCGGTTCCTTCCCGGGCTGATGATACCTTGACAATAGTTGGAGGCTTAATTAAGCTTTACAAGTTTACATTCCCGCCCGGAGAAGAACAATCTGCCCCTATCAATAAATGAATTTAATTGTAATTTTAATTTTTGTTGTCTTAAATGAGGCAATCATTGAATATTTTATTGGGAACATTAAATCTTTGCGTATCTATATTCCCCTTTTATCTTTGGCTACTGCAATTCTATTGGCGTTTGGCTATCAGGTAAGTTTGTTTCATATTTTTTTGGGTACAGAAGTAATAAATCCCTTTTTTGACTTTTTGCTCTCAGCCTTTGTAGTTGCCAGACTGTCTAACTTTTTAAACGACTTAGCCCAAAAATATCTGGGAAGTAAATAATCCCACCTTCCAGGTGGATTACATTGGCACCTTATCTTCCGCAAGACTATTCTATTACCAAGTGTTTAATTGATTCCAGCTGTCTCGCATAATCTACCTGATCTAAAACGAACTTTTCGTATTTCTTTTTTGAAGGAAAAAGACCTAATACAATATTTCCACTCACAAGTTTTTTGTCGGAAAGTCCTAAAAATTCAGGATAAGATGACCATTGATAATTTTTCAGCACTTCCAGCTTAATCAAAAAAGAAGAAACAGGATTTAAATGAATATACCTCGATACATGCACAAGTTGCTCATCTGATTCTATCCTTACAGCCTTAAATGTTCCTTGAAAGAGAGGACCTATACGGTCATGCTTGGTATTGAAATATCGGGTATAGCTATTTGTAAAATTTGATACAAAAATCGAGATTCCATCCTCCATTTTTTGTTTGAGCATTAGATGAAAATGATTAGGCATTAAACAAAAACAAACTATTTCTACCAGTTTCTCATAATCATTTTCTAGCTTCCCCAACAACTTTAATTGTTCGTTTTCAGGTTGGATTAGAAACTTTGATAATTTAACAGGTAATTCGGCAAATCTGTAGAAATTTAAGGTAAGTAGCGCTCTATCTAATTCTCGCTTATTTGTAAAGGTAGGTCTTTTCTCAACTCCCCTGTTAAATGCATGATAAATTTCCTCAATTGCGAAAACTAATTTTCTATTAGAGGACATATTTTAAGAATAGTGTTAAAAAGAGTAGGTGTCAAGCCATTCCACCTTCCAGGTGGGATGGCACAGGTGGGATGGCAGGTGGGTAGTCACGTCCTCTTCTGTTGGTAATCTAACACCATGAACCCATAAAGATGTCCTAGAGTTCTTCAAGATTTCCAAAAGCTCACCTTCAAAATCAGGTACTCTTAATTTGTTTCTAGAAACCATTCTAGTTATTTCCTTTTTAATTACCCTAACTGGAACTTCCTTAATTTTTTCCAAATTTAAATAGGGTTGAGTTTCCTGCCATATAGTATCAGGAAACAATAAATATGAAAATTTTTCTGTTGGCATAATTCCATTAGTAATAATACGTTTATTGTCATGATAATAAGGAACTTTACAAACAATTAATACTACAGAACACACTCTTCTTGTAAGCAGACCTTTTTCGTCTGGGGAAAGATCGATATAGACTTTGTGCTCTCGCTCCCGTTCAATCATAACGGGCAAAATAGAATCCCCACCTGCATATAGGGCATCTCCTATTTGTTCGGTTGGATTGCTAAAATTATTGAGTATACGTCCATGCAATGATCCTGGACTTCCATCAACTGATCCGAAATAATGCGTACCTTCCATATTAAGTTCCTTAGAGGATCTAAGGCCATCGAGGAGAATAGAGTTGATAATGCCTGCTCTCTTTTTTTGAAGTGTTGGGTTATTCGGTTTTTCGGCTGGTTCTTTTCTAAAGACACCATGAATAAATTCCATCATAGCTTAAATAGGTTTGCCGGCTAAGCCGTATAGTAGAAGATCTCTTACAAAACCAATTGACTGAATCGGCCAGGATAGGATAACGCTATAAAACCCGGGTGATAAAAAAGATAAAAACGGCCAGCGGTAATAAAGGGCAAAAGCGATTGCAAATATAAAACCAAGCATAAAATAAACAATTGCAATACTTGAGACTATATTTGATCTTTTCATTAAGTTGTTTCTTTGGATGAAACCACTGTTGCGGCAGCCACTTTCTCACCGGGTCTTACCCTCATTAAGATTACACCTTGAGTTTGCCGCTGTAATGTGGGAACTTCTGCCAGGTTCATCTTTATGAGTTGTCCTTTAGTTGAAGTCATAACTAAGGTATCCATATTTTCATTTAAAGCCTGGGCTGTGACAATGGGGCCGGTTTTAGCAGTAACTTGGGCCGCTTTTACGCCTTGTCCTCCTCTGCCCTGTCTGCTCCATGCAGAAAACTTGGTTTTTTTACCTAATCCGTTTTCCATAATAACCAAAAGTGTTTCCTCGTCGCTTTGAACAGTATTTAAAGAAACCACTTCGTCTTTGCCGGTAAGCCTTATGCCTCTTACTCCTGAGGTGTCCCTGTGGGTTGGTTTGACCTGGGCTTCCGTAAAGCGAATGGATTTCCCGTCTTTTGAAACAATAATCAAATCATCTTTGCCGCCTGTTGCAGCCACCCAACCAAGCTCGTCTCCTGAATCCAACTTTATAGCAGTCAGGCCATTTTTGCGGATATTGGCATATTCTTCCAGGCTCGTTTTTTTGACTGTGCCTTTTTTGGTACACATAAAGAAGTATTTAGCGCTTTCACCTTTTTGGCGGGTGGTTAAAACTGCCGTTATTTTTTCTCCCTGTTCAACATTTATTAAATTAACAACAGCCTGTCCTTTGGCAGTCCGCTGGGTTTCCGGAATTTCCCAAACCTTAATTTGAAAAACTCTTCCTTTATCCGTAAAAAATAAAATATTGTCATGTGTTTGAGTATAAAAGATATGGGAAACAGCATCTGTTTCTTTGGTGGAAATACCCATAACTCCTTTTCCGCCTCTGCCTTGCGTCCTGAAAGAATGCGGAGACTGGCGCTTGATATAACCTCCTTCGGTTATGGTGGCGATCGTTACTTCATTCGGCACTAGATCTTCTTCTGAAAACTCCCCTACTTTTTGTTTATAAACGCGGGTTCTGCGTTCGTCTGCATATTTTTCCTTAATCCTGATAAGTTCGTCTTTTATAACCTTTAAAATTTTCTCTGGGTGTGCCAGCAGATCTTCTAAATATGTAATTGTTTCCCGTACCATCTTAAGCTCATCGTCAATTTTTTGCCTCTCTAATGCTGCAAGCCGCCTAAGCTGCATATCCAAAATTGCCACGGATTGAATTTCTGTTAATTTAAACTTTTCCATTAAATTCTGTTTGGCAGTATCTGCGTCTTTGGATTTTTTAATGATTTCTATTACTGCATCAATATTATCTACTGCTATTTTTAATCCTTCTAAAATGTGTTCTCTTGCTTTTGCTTCCGAGAGTTCAAATTCTGAACGCCGTCTGACAACTACTTGTCTGTGGCGGATAAATTCTTCCAGGATATGTTTTAAAGTTAAAAGGTGCGGTACACCGTCTGAAAGGGCAACTAAATTAACATTAAAAACAGACTGCATTGCAGTATGCTTATAAAGGTTATTTAAAAGGGATTGGGGTTTGGCATCCCGTTTCAAATCGAAAACAATTCTAACCATCTGTTTTCTGTCGGATTCATCGCGCAAATCCGCAACACCTTCCAGTTTTTTGTCTTTTACCAAATCTGCAATTTTAGCAATTAAAGTGGCTTTATTAACCTGATAAGGCAGTTCGGAAACTATAATCTGCATTTTTCCGGCAGCTGTTTCATCTATTTCCGCTTTTGCCCGCATCACAATTCTTCCTTTGCCTGTACCGTATGCTGCCAAAATTTCTGTTTGGTCGTAAATAGAAGCACCTGTTGGAAAGTCCGGACCTTTCACAAATTGCACCAGATCTTCAACGGTGGTAGTGGAGTGGAAGCTATCAGTTTTCAGTATCGCTTCGCTTGCCTTCGGCTCGCCTCGATCCGGCGGAGCGGGCGTGGCTCCGCTGTCAGCTGTCAGACTTTCTGAATTTTCTGACGACTGACGACTGACGACTGACGACTCTTTCTCCGGATGTTCTATCATATAAACCAACGCATCGCAGACTTCTCCCAAATTATGAGGCGGGATTTGAGTGGCCATACCCACAGCAATACCGGAAGCGCCGTTTAAAAGTAAATTCGGGATTACAGAAGGCAAAAGTACCGGTTCTTGCGTAGTGCCGGAGTAATTATCTATAAATTCTACTGTATTTTTATTGATATCCCGAAGCAGTTCTTCGGAAATTGCAGAAAGACGGGCTTCGGTATAACGCATGGCAGCCGGAGAATCGCCGTCAATTGAACCGAAATTTCCCTGCCCGTCCACCAGCATATATCTCATGGAAAAATTTTGGGCCATTCTGACCATAGCTTCATAAACAGGGGCATCCCCGTGCGGGTGGAAATTCTTTAACACTTCTCCGACAACTGCTGCGCTTTTTTGAAAACGCGAAGTGTGATGCAGGCCCTGCTGATGCATGGCATAGATAATTCTTCGTTGGACCGGCTTTAAGCCGTCCCGGACATCAGGTAGCGCCCGGGATACAATAACAGACATGGCGTAGTCGAGGTACGACTTTTTCATTTCATCAATGATGGGAATTAATTGAATTTTGCCTATATTCATGCGGTTTTTAAACAAAAATTGAGCTTGCAGCTCAGATTTAATTATACCTTTTTTTGATCTCAAAAGGCAAGGACTTTTAGGGGATGTTCTAGCGGTGATCGTAGAAAAACTTTACCTGGTCTTTGGGTAATCCCAGCTTTTGGTATCTTCTTAAAACTTCTTTTTTTGGTAAGTTTTTCCAGGATTTTTTTGTGAGGGTGATAAATTCCCTTATCTCGTGTGGGAAAATTATCCAGGCTTTCGTTTTACAAGCAAAAAAGTCAGGAATAATAACTGAATGTGGTTTAAGAAATAGCGATGCAGTTTCCACTTTTTTGGCGCCCAATTTTTGCAGGTACTTTTTAACTTCTAAAAATGTTTTACCAGAATCCGTTACATCGTCAAAAAGAAGGACAGTTTTATTTTTAACAATAACACTAACAGGTAAGCTTTGTTCCAAAATTAACTCAGGGGCAGTTTGTCCGATACCTGAATATAATTTAGCCTTAACAGAGGCTAGATTATCGGTATCCAAAAAATCAGCTAAAGTCCTGCTCCAGGTCCAGCCGCCTTTGGCTATGGATATCAGCCAATCATATTTTCTTTCGCTTTTTAAAATTTGTTTGCCCAGTTCAAATATCAGTTTTCCCATTTCTTCCCAAGAAGGAGCAATATAGGAAATATCTTCCCTAAAATTAACTTCCTCAAATCTTAATTTGCTCATGCTAATTCAACCAATTTTTTTACCAGTTTTGGGAAGGGTAATCCTATTGCTTTGGCAGCTCTTGGGAATAGGGATTCGGAAGTAAAACCCGGTATAGTATTTACTTCTAAAACATAAGGGATACCTTCTGATAATATGAAATCAATCCTTGAGTATTGGCCCAGATTTAACTTTCGGTGGATATTTTCAGCAATTTGCTGAACTTTCCTCTTTTGGTTTTCATTTAAAGATGGTGCTCCTACAATTTCTTTGGTGGCTCCGGAATATTTATTTTTATAGTCAAACCACTTTCCTTCAGGAGGGACTATTTCGATAACCGGTAAGGCATTATTGTCTAAAATTGGTACAGTTACTTCTATTCCAGGTAAATATTTTTCAATGAATATTTCTGCCTTTGAATTGATTAAATCACGGAAATTTTTTCTTTTTAGATCACGCCTTGTTTTTAAAATGATAACTTCTTTGGAAGATCCGCCGTGAGAAGCTTTTAAAACAACAGGGAAACCAAACTCCATAATGTCGTTTTCGTTTTTGACAATTTTCCACCGGGAAGAAAGGATTTTATTTTTGTCGCAATATTTTTTAAAAGGAATTTTAAACCATCCCTGTTTAAAACCTTTGGGATCTCCGCCGACATAAGTTTTGCCGTTTTTCGCTAAAAATTCCTGTAATGATCCACCTTCTCCTTCTTCTCCGTGAAGCATGGGGAAAAATACGTCGTACAAGGGCAGCATCCTGCTTAAAGCAGAATATCCTTTTTTTAAATCAAATAATTTAACTTCAAAACCCTCCTCTTCCAGAGCTTTCTTAACCTCTTTAGCAGATATTAAAGATATTTTTCTTTCGGAGGATATGCCTCCGGTGATTACTAAAACTTTCTTTTTCATGTTGTATTTTTTTAGCCAATTTCTCCAAGCTTCTTTATTTCTATATAAAGGAAACTCTTTTTCTTCTACCCAGTGTAATTTATCAGGATCTTTGATGCAATCTGTAAATAATTTTCCGTTTAGGTGATCTATCTCGTGTTGAAAAATCCTGGCTGTATATCCGCCATATTTTTCCTCCACAACTTTAGCTTCCCAATCCCGGATTGAATTTGAACTTACAAACCGGGATTGTAGCTTCAAAGCTTGTATTTTAATTAAGGCTGGACGGGAGACTATTCCGCAGACCCCGCCCCGCCCGCCACGCAAGCCGAGCTTGCGAGGTGTTGCGGGCAGGCCGGTTGAATAACATCCCTCATACCACTCTTCTTGCCTTTTTGATTCCCAAACTATTTTAGGATTTATAAATACGTTAATACCGCCTACTTGGCCTTTACCTTCTGCTTTTACATCAACCAAAATTATTCTTTTAAAAATACCAATCTGCGGCGCAGCCAGCCCTACCATTAAAGGTTTGCTTTTATCTTTTTGCTCACCATAAGCAATCTGAAGCATTTTTTTGACAGTTTGTTGAAGTTCCGTTGAATTGAATTCCGTTTGGGGAATTTCTTTTGAGATTTTTCTTAAAGCCGGATCAAAAGGCTTGACAGATTTAACTTGCATTAAATATTTTTTGGACAGCTTCGTTAAATTTTCTACCTCTGTCAAATTCATTTTGGAATAAATTAAATGAGGTTGCTCCGGGAGAAAATAAAATAGTGTCACCTTCTCTTGCTTCTTTTTTTATCTCTTTTAAAAGATTAACTAAATCATTATAAAATCCTTTCCCGCCGATGATTGCAGTATCGCGAATATATTTGGCAATTTCTTTACTGGCATCTCCTTCCAAAAAGTAAACTAATTTAATACTTTTGGCTGTTTCAATGGCAGCAGCTACTTCGTGGTACTCCAATCCTTTATTCATGCCGCCGGCAATCAGGATTATATTTTTCTTATCAGATGAAGCTTCTATGGCACTTATAATTGATACCGGATTTGTAGCAGCAGAGTCATTTATAATTGTTATTCCGTTAAAATCGCC
Organism: Candidatus Daviesbacteria bacterium RIFCSPLOWO2_01_FULL_39_23; assembly: GCA_001776935.1. Taxonomy (GTDB): domain Bacteria; phylum Patescibacteriota; class Microgenomatia; order Daviesbacterales; family UBA10151; genus UBA10151. Next base: position 7,678 of record MFDN01000003.1, read on the forward strand.
CATGGTTTGCATTCTAAACTCTCCCCCTTTAAAAGCGCTAAAAGCCTTAAGTGTAACTTTGTCATTAATACCTAAAGTTTCTGTGACTGTTAATGCAAGGGAATAATTTTCCCGATAAGCATACCCCTTTAAAGGTAGATCTATATTTAGATATTCTTCCTCAAAATCTCCTATACAACTTGTAATAATTTTTGATTTTATTCCCGTAGTTAAATCTTTTGCAGCTCTTCTTCCGCCGCTATCACCGCAGGGAATAATTAAAAAATCTGTCCTAGTTTGATTTTTGGCAATCTCTTTTTTTGCTTCAATATATTCCTCCATAGAGGAGTGCCAATTAAGATGGTCCGGATAAATATTGGTAATTACCGCGACTTTTGGAGCAAAATTTTTATCCTTTAACGCTTGCAGCTGAAAAGAAGAAATTTCCACCACTATCCAAGGATCTTCTTTCAGATATGGAATGGTATCTAATATACTTTTGCCGATGTTGCCTGCAAAAACAACTTTTTTTCCTGCTTCTTTTAATGCTTCATAAATTAGTGAAGCAGTTGTTGATTTGCCTTTGGTGCCGGTGACAGCGATGATCTTCTTTTGGTTTGCAAAATTTAAAAAGATAGAAAAATCCGTTTCAATTTCCTTTCCTTGTTTTTTTGCATAGTCCATATAAGGATTACCGGGTTTAACAGAAGGATTTTGAATAATTAGATCCGCCCATTCAATATCTTCGTTTTTGTGGCCCCCTAATGAGTATTCAATATTGTGAATTTCTTTTAACTGTTCTAAAGAGGGTTTTAAAACATCTTCTGATTTTAAATCAGTGACTTTTACTTTTGCTCCTTGAGAAGCAAAAAATTTAGCACACCCCACCCCGCCTTGATTTAAACCTAAACCAAAAATAAGCACTTTTTTGTCTATAAATGTTTTATTTATCATTTTTAATCCCGCTTAACTCCTTAATAAAGAAATCAACTCCATCCGATTCCAATTTTATATATCCTAAATTAGAAATTGCGTTAGTAAAATAAGTTTTATCTGATAAATGGTTTAGTAAAACCCTCATAACTCCGCCGTGCGAAACAATTAAGACCTTTATTCCTAAATGAGCAACAGCCACTTCTCTTAAAAATGTAATATACCTGCTGATTATTTCTTCATCTGTTTCGTAATCATCATATGGTTTGTAGCTGAGTCTTGCTTTTCGGGTTAAGCTTTCCCATGTTTTATGAAAGTCTTTCATATCATTGTATGGAAGACCTTCATATTTCCCAAAACGCCTTTCCCTAAGCGCTTTTGCTGTTTTGATTGCCAGCTTTTTTTCCAAACTTATTATTTCTGCAGTTTTCTTGGCGCGGATTAAATCAGAAGAAAATACTGTGTCAAAATCAATGTCTTTTAAGTTTTTCCTTAAAGTTTCTGCCTGCTTTATACCTTCCGGGTTTAGAGGAATATCGGTTTGTCCCTGGTTTAACTCTTTTACATTCCATTCGGTCTGCCCATGCCTTACTATATAAAGAGTGCAATACCTTTGTCTGTTTTTAATCATAAGTGGTATTATAACTAACAAATGAAAAATAGACCAATTGGTATTTTTGATTCAGGCATAGGCGGTTTGACAGTTGCTAAAGAAATAATAAGGTTGCTCCCCCATGAAAGCATTATTTATATTGGTGATACTGCAAGGGTTCCGTATGGTACAAGATCAAATGAAATTATTGCCAAATTCGGAATTCAATTAACAGATTTTCTATTAAAAAGAAATGTTAAATGTTTGGTGGTGGCCTGTAATACTATTTCCGCTGTAGCTTTGGAAGAAATTGAGAAAATTTCAAAAGTTCCGGTCTTGGGAGTGATAAAGCCTGCTGTTTCAGAAGCTCTAAACACAACTAAAAATAAAAAAATTGGTGTGATAGGCACATATGCAACAATAAACAGCAGAGCATACGAAAAAGAAATTAAAAAACAAAACCCTGATGTTGAAATTTGTTCTACCGGATGTCCTCTTTTTGTGCCTTTGGCCGAGGAAGGTTTTTCAGACCACCCTGCAGCAGGGTTGGTTGCAAAAGATTATTTGGGGTCTGTAAAATCTTCGGGAGCAGATACTTTAATCCTGGGATGCACCCATTACCCGATTCTTTCCGGTATCGTTAAAAAAATCATGGGGCCGGAAGTAAGTTTAATAGATTCTGCTGGGCCTACTGCAAAGCAGCTGCAGGAATTACTCAAGGCTAGAAATCTTTTAGCAGATAACAGAGATCCTTCGTATGAATTTTTTGTGACAGATGCACCAAAACGGGTTTTGCAGGTGGCAGGCAGATTTTTTGGAGATACTATAAACGGCAGACTAAAAAAAGTCAGTTTGGATTAAGAACAATTTTTCTTGCCAGTTTATCTATATCCCCTGCTCCCATAAAAAAAACTACATCATCAGGTTTGATTTCCCCCCCCAAAATTTCTACCAGCTCATTTTTACTATGATAGACAAGAATATCTAAGTTTGCTGTATCAACTAAATCTTTGGCATGGACTAGTCCAGCATCTGCTTCCCTGCTGGGATAAATATCTGTCAAAATAATCTTGTTAACAGGAATACTTCCAAAAACTTTTATAAAATCATTAAATAATGCTTTTGTTCTGGAAAACATGTGAGGTTGATAAACTAAAACTATTCTTTGTTTAGGAAATTTCTGCCTGGCTGCTTCCATAGTTTTTTTTATTTCTGTCGGATGGTGGCCAAAATCTGAGTAAACCTGTGCATTTTTATAGTCACCGATATATTCAAATCTTCTGCCTACTCCGGTATAGTTTTGCAAACTTTCCTTGATAATTTGCGGGTTTAGACCAAGTAATAATCCCACCCTAAAAGCAGCAGAAGCATTTAGTTTATTAAATTCCCCCGGAATTTTTAGATTTAAGTTATAGTCATCGTTTGAATAATCAAAGCTTGTAACAGAAGTTTGTTTCATGACATCTTTTAAAATTAAGGCAATAGCAGGATCTTTTAAATTCGCCACAATTGTTTGTTTAGTCTGCAGCAAAAATTTTTTAAAGCTTTCTTTTACTGCTTCAAAGTTTTCGAAATATTCCGGGTGGTCCATTTCAATATTGGTAACTATTGTAATATCCGGTTTCAAATGCAAAAAATTGTCATTAAATTCATCCGCTTCTACAACGAAATATTTACCTTTACCAATTCTGTAATTTGATTTCCATGATGGAACTATTGCCCCGAGTTCTGCGGTCGGATCTAAATTTGCATCTTCCAGCGTTTTGGCAATCATGGCTGTTGTGGTGGTTTTGCCGTGTGTGCCGCAAACAGCAATAACGAATTTATCTTTTGTTAAATACTCTCCCAAAAATTGCTGCCAGGTCATTACTGTAATCCCTTTTTCTTTGGCAGCCAGTAGTTCCGGATTATTTGGGTCCAGCGAAAAAATTGCCGGAGTAAGTGCCAAAATATCTACGTTCCCACTTCCGATGTGGGAAGATAAATGCTGACTGCTGTGGCCGGTAAAAAGCTGATCAGGTTTAAATTGGGTTGTGAATTCATTATGAGGGTTTAAATCACAGCCTGTGACTTCAAACCCAAGAGATTGTGCAATTGCCGCAGCTCCTGAAATTCCACTTCCTCCTGTTCCTAAAAAATGGACTTTTACTCCCATGATCAAATTATATACCGGATGTGCTTTAACAGGGTACTTACATTTTTGATAGTGTGGGCCGGAAAGTTGGCAATCCTTATATGGTTTTCTCTATTTGTCCCATACCCTGCTCCGATTATAAAACCCTTTTTAGAAAGTTTTTTTCTTATTTGCTCGGAGTCTCCTAAAACATCAAGTACTGGTGTTGTTGGCGAGCAAAACAACGGGTTTTTTATAAAAGGAAAATATCTTGTGGAAGTTTTGAAATACCCATATATCATTTGTGCCTTTTTTTCTGTATCTTTTCTGATTTTATTTGCACTCAACTTCAACATGTCTTTTACAACTGAATTTAAAAGATAAATATTCAAAACATTAGGAGTAAGTGGGGTTTGATAATCTTTGGCTTTTTCTGAAAGGCTTCTGAAACTATGATAACTACCCACTTTTATACCCTTCTTGATCATCTTTTCTGTTTTTTCCAAAGCTTTAGGTCCTGCTATAATTACTGCAAGCCCTGCAGGCAGACCAAAACCTTTTTGAACAGAGAAAAAGGCTATATCTATATATTTAAAATTAATGTCAATATATGGCGCAGAAGAAACAATATCTATTGCGACTAATTTTTCCGGATTTTTCTTTTTGAGGTTAATAATTTCCTCAATCGGTATAGAACAGCCTGTGGATGTTTCGTTTTGAGTAATGCAGATAATTTCTGCAGCTTTAGGCACTGTTAGATTGTCCAGATTTACATCCGGGGTGTTTTCAAATATATGAGTCACTGCATTTTTCCCCACTTGAGAGGCATAATTTGACCATGCTTTTCCAAAGGCTCCGGCGACGATATGAAATGAGGTGTCCTGGCAGCAGCTTTGGATAACTCTTTCCATGCTTTCTGTTGCGGAAGAAACAAAAAAGATCTGGAAATTTTCAGGAACATTAAGGAGTTTTTTTAGGCCGTCTGCGGTTTCCTTATATAAATTCTTAAATTGCTGGCTCCTATGGTTTAAGGAACATATTTCCTCTTTTATAGCTTTACCCATATGTTTATGCAGTGTTGGGTAAACTTGCGATGGTCCGACAGTAAAATATATTTTTTTCATGATTTCCCCTTCCGTCATTCTGAGTGACTAACGAAGAATCTCTTGCGTATGCAAGTACAGTAATGTAACTGACATAAAGTCAGAGATCCTTCGTCGCTACGCTCCTCAGGATGACAGAAGATTAATTAATAAAGCACTCTAAATCTAATCGTTTCCGGGATTTTTTTCAACTGGGTGATTACATCCTGGTTATATTTCTTATTTACGTCCGTAATCACATAGCCAATATTGTCTGAAGTTTTTAAATATTGCCCGTTAATATTTATTTTGTAATCTGCAAAAATTTTATTTATTTGAGCCAGTACTCCGGGAACATTCTTATGTAAATGCAGTAACCTGTGAGAATCGTTTTGCTGGGGAAGCTGCAGTTGAGGGAGGTTTACGCAAAGGTAAGTATTACCGGAATTTATAAAGTCGGTTATTTTGCCCGAGACATAGCGGGCAATTTCCCTTTGCGCTTCTTCTGTGGATCCGGCTATATGAGGAGTTAATATGACATTAGGTAAATTTTGCAGCTGCGATTTAAACGGTTCGTCTTTACTTTTTGGTTCAGACGGGAAAACATCAAGGCCGGTTCCGCGCACTTTGCCTGATTTAATAAATTTTACTAAAGCAGTATTATCCACTATAAATCCCCTGCTTAAATTTATAAAAATCACCCCGTCTCTCATAAGAGAAAATTCTTTTTCGCCTATTAGGTTGGTATTTGATTTTTCTCCGCTTACATGAACAGAGATAATATCGGAAATTTTTAAAAGTTCGGTTAAATTCTTAACCTTTTTGGCATTGCCCAGGGGAAGTCTTTCAAGCGCATCATAGTAAATTACATTAATCCCCAAACTTTCCGCTAAAATAGATAGTTGAGAGCCGATATTTCCATAGCCGATTATTCCAAGTGTTTTACCTCTTACTTCATTAGAATTTTTTGCTGATTTTTCCCACATTCCCTGATGGGCCTTATTGCTTTTATCAAAAACTCCTCTAATCAGTATAATCATCTCCCCGATTGCCAGCTCCACAACTGAGCGGGTGTTTTGAAAAGGAGCATTGAAGGCAGCTATCCCTTTTTCGGTTAAGGCAGGAAGATCCATTTGGTTTGTGCCGATGCAAAAAGCGCCTACAACTTTTAACATATGGGCGTTTGCCAAAACTTTTCCGGTTATTTCTGTTTTAGACCTGATTCCAAGGACTGAGATGTCTTTTATTTTTTCTGCAAGCTCTTCTTCGTCAAGGGCAGTTTTTAAAAGCTCAACCTGATAGCCTTCTTTCTCCAAAGCTTGCTTTGCCGAGTCTTCTATATTTTCCAAAAGCAGAGCTTTAATTTTAGATTTTGGATAAGACAGGGAGCCCTGCAATTTATGCAGATATAAAAATTCATCAAAACTGGAAACTATTTGATCAGCCCTTTTTAAAACCTGTTCTCTTTTGACATTTTCGGTGAAAGCAATAAAACGGGAAGCTGCTCCCATTTGTTTAATTTGGTAATCGGTAATTCCGTCCCCTATTACTAAAATTTCCCCCTTAAGCTTTAATTTTTTAACAGCTTTTACTTTACCGTTATCTTCTGAGAGCGCATTTTTAGGATCAAAGCCGCTAACTTCTCCTTTTTTATTGAAAATAAAAGTATTAGCGAGAATATGGTTTTTTTGGATGCCAAATTTTTCAGCAATAGGCAAAACCCATTCGGCAAAACCGCCTGTGACAATATAAATCCTGTTTTTGTTTTTTTTGAGAAATTTTTTGTTTCTTAAAATTGAGGGAGAAATTTTCTTTTTTAAAACTTTTTTTACTTTCTCAAGATGCGTTCTGTTTGCTTTCAAAAGAGCTAATCTTTTTTTCAAACTTTCCCTAAAACCGATTTTACCCTCCATCCCTAAATTGGTAATTTTTTTAATCTCTTCTAGAATTTCTTCTTTTTTAGGATTGTCTTTCAAGACCACTTCTGCAAGTTCTTCAAGCCCCTCTGTCTGGATAAAAGTAGAATCAAAATCAATGATAAAATACTGCTCTGGCATGATTTTAGGTCAGGGAAAATACATGATATACGGTTGAATTCTTTTTTAAAAGAGGGGAAAATTAAATGTCCAAGGTGGCCATCTTCGTCCTTCGACTTCGCTCAGGACCGCGTTAGCAGCTTTATCATATATCTAAGGTAGCTAACTTGGCATGCGTTTGGATGAATTTTTTGCGGGGAGGAACTTCATCACCCATCAGCATGGTGAATACTTCATCTGCTGCTGAGGCATCTTCAACTGTGACTTGTTTTAAGACCCGGTTTTCAGGATTCATAGTAGTTTCCCAAAGCTGGTCAGGGTTCATTTCTCCCAAACCTTTATACCTTTGGATGATTACGTTGCCTGTTCGCGGTCCTGCCGGCTCGGTTTCCCGCCGTGCATCCTCGTTTGCTTCACTCACTGCGGCTACGCGTCGGGATCCCTCCTCGCCGTCACCCCTCACCTTGCCGCCAATCATCTTTAACACCTGATCTCTTTCCTCATCCGAATAGGCATAATGGACTTCTTTGCCTTTTTGGACTTTAAACAGGGGCGGTTGGGCAATATACATATAGCCTCTAGTGATAACTTCAGGCAAATATCTGAAGAAAAATGTCAAAAGCAAAGTCCGGATATGTTCTCCGTCAACATCTGCATCCGTCATAATAATAATCCGATGATAACGGACCCTCCCATAATCAACCGTATCTCCAATGCCTGTTCCCAAAGCAATCACCAAAGCTTTAATTTCTTCAAATTCCAATATTTTATCCAACCGTGCTCTTTCCGTATTGAGGATTTTTCCTCTTAAGGGCAGGATTGCCTGGAATTTCCGGTCTCTTCCCTGCTTGGCGCTTCCTCCGGCAGAATCTCCTTCCACAATATAAAGTTCTGATTCTGCTGCATCCCGATTCTGACAGTCTGCCAGTTTACCCGGCAAAGTCATTCCTTCCAAGGCGCCTTTTCTAATGACTGCATCTTTGGCAGCTCTTGCAGCAGCCCTGGCTCTTGCTGCCAGCATGACTTTTTCCAAAATAGCCCGGCCGTCCTGTGGATTTTCTTCAAAATAAGTATCCAGTCCTTCTTTAACAACTTGCGCAACAATCGGCTGGACTTCGGCATTTCCTAATTTCTCTTTGGTCTGGGATTCAAATTGTATTGAGTCCGAATCCATCTTAAGGGAAATTACAGCTGTTAATCCTTCTTTTACATCTTCTCCGGTTAAGTTTTCATCTTTTTCCTTGATTGCTTCTATTTTGCGTCCGTAATCATTGATCGCCCGGGTTAATGCAATCCGGAATCCGGTAAGATGGGATCCGCCTTCTGTTGTGGGAACAACGTTGGCAAAGCTTTCAACATTTTCTACAAAACTGTCGTTATATTGGATTGCCACTTCCACATCTACATCATTTACGACCCTGTGAATAAGTATTGGTTCAGGATGAACCAGAGATTTATTTTTGTTTAAGTGTTTAATTAAGGTGGCAAGACCTGACTGGAAGTAAAAATGTCGCTCCTGACCTGATCTTTCATCATAGATATGAAAAAATATCTTTGCCACAAGGTAAGCAAGTTGTTTAACCTGTTTTTCCAGCCGCTCAAACTCAGGTGTTATGGTGGAAAAAATAGTTTTATCTGCCAAAAACGTAGTTTTTGTTCCTGTTTTGGCTGTCCAGACAAAATTTGACTTAAAAGGCAGGCTGGGATTTTTTTCTGTTTCAGTTACCTTGGATTTGGCTTTACCTTGAGCATATTCCTGAAAGTATTCTTTGCCTTCCCTGCGCACTTCTGCCCGTAAATAATCAGAAAGCGCATTTACTGCTGAAACTCCGACACCATGAAGTCCGGTCGAGACTTTATATCCGCCTTCGCCGAATTTTCCTCCGGCGTGCAGGGTGGTCATAATGACTTCCAGGGCTGATTTTCCCACTTTGGGGTGAATTTCTACCGGTATTCCTCTTCCGTCATCAGCGACAGTCACGAAATTTTCTTCATGCAGAGTGACCCAGATATTTGTGGCATAACCTGCCAATGCTTCATCGATGGAATTATCCACCACCTCTTTAATAAGGTGATGTAGGCCCCGAAGATCGGTGGAACCAATATACATGCCTGGCCTTTTTCGAACCGGCTCTAAACCTTCTAAAACTTGAATCTGTTCTGCTGAATACTTACTGGATGCTGACATGATGAAAATAAGAAAAGCCCTAAGGCTTTAAATATAGTTTAGCATAATTAGAGACTAGTCGCTAGAGTCAAGAGTTGAGTAAGATTATTTGTTCTCCTAGACTCTAGATTCTAGACTCTTGATTCTAACTTTGGCATTACGAGCATTAAATATTCCAATATTGCCCGAATATTTACATTTTGTTTGGCCCATTGCTCCGCCGGTAAAAGCTCTTTTAAAAACTGTAGGACATCAGGCTTTTTGTATGCATTTTTAAGCATTTCCTGACGGAAAAAGTAAACCAGGCAGTGTAAAAACTCCTCTTTATTTTTAATTTTTTCAACATATTCAAAGCGATTTTCAAAAGATGAGTCAAGCAATTTTTCTATTTCTTTTATATAGACCTCGTAGGTCGTAGGCTCGCCGCCTGCGAGGCCGGTTGTCTCAAGGCGGACAATTTCGCACCTGGATAAAACAGTGGGTAAAAAGTTAGCATCGGAGCTTGCGCCCAATATTAAGAGAGCATCCCTGGTTAATTCCTCAATTGTTTTCAAAAGGGCATTTTGGGCTTCCGGGGTTAAAATTGAGGCATCTTCTAAAACTGCTGCCCTGCCTTTGGCAGAGAATGGTTTTAAAGAAAAGTGTTCTTTTATTTTTCTGGCTTCAGCTATGCCTAACTTTTCTCCAGCCGGAAAAAACAAAATGTCCGGATGCTTTACGTTCCCACATTCGATGTGGGAAGCTAAAGTTTTTTGAATTTCTTCTTTGATTCTTTCTTTGTCCGGGGATAATAAAAGCCTTGCAATCACGGCGGTATTTTAACATAATGGGTATATGCCCAACATAGCTGCCCAATCCCTGGAGGATATTCTTTTTAAACAAGGTTTTATAAGCGCTGATCAGCTTTCATCAATAAAGCTTGAAAGTATTAATTCCGGTCAGCCCGTAGAGAAACTTATTGCTGCGCATAATTTAGTGACAGCTGATAAGATGACCCAGGCAAAAGCGCAGCTTTTAAATGTGCCTTATATTCAGCTTGCAGGCCGGGCAATTGCAGCTGACGTTTTAAATTTGATTCCAGAGCCGGCTGCGCGCCGTTATCATATTATTCCGTTTGAAAAGAAAGATGATGAGATCTGGGTGGCAATGGCAGATCCTCTGGATATTCAGATTGCACAATTTATTGAAAAAAGAGCAGGACTTAGGGTTAAGCCGTTTCTTTCGCAAGTAGAGGATATTTTGAAGGCAATTTCTGAACAATACTCTCAAAACCTGACTTCAGAGGTGACTTCGGCTCTAAAGGAAGTCGAAGATATAAAGCCCGAAGAATCATTTCAAAATACCCCGGAGGTTTTACGTGAGGCGCCTGTTTCAAATATCATAGACCAGCTTCTGGAATATGCTATTAAAAGCCGCGCATCTGATATTCACATTGAACCTCAGGAGGACCGGACAAGGGTCAGGTACAGGATTGACGGAATTTTGCAGGAAAGAATACTTTTACCAAAAGGAGTGCATGATGCTTTGGTCTCAAGGGTCAAGATTTTGTCTGTTTTAAAGATTGATGAGAAAAGACTCCCGCAGGACGGCAGGTTTACGTTTACTTTTGGGGATAATGTGGTGGATCTTCGTGTATCTACCGTACCCACTGTTTTTGGTGAAAAGGTGGTTTTGAGACTGCTTCCTAAATCAACGGCGGCTCCGACTTTTTTGGAATTAGGACTGAGAGGCTCATCTTTAAAGAGTCTGGAAACTCAATTGCAAAGGCCGCACGGGATAATATTAATCTGCGGCCCGACAGGAAGCGGAAAAACCACAACCCTTTATTCAGTTTTGAGTAAGATTTCCACCACGAAAGTAAATATTGTCACTATTGAGGATCCTGTGGAATATCAAATCCCGGGTGTAAACCAGGTGCAGGCTAACACTTCTGCCGGGCTTACATTTGCATCAGCTCTAAGAAGCTTTCTGCGCCAGGATCCGAATATTATCATGGTCGGTGAGATACGTGATACTGAAACAGCTGATTTGGCAATCCAGGCTGCTTTGACAGGCCATCAGGTTTTTTCAACGGTTCATACCAACTCTTCGGCAGGCGCTCCTCCCCGGCTTTTGGATATGGGGATAGAGCCTTTTTTGCTGATCTCTGCTTTAAATGCGGTTGTCGGGCAAAGAGTTGTGCGTAAAATTTGTCCGCACTGCCGGATGGAACTTACAGCCCCGCCTGAGGTCGTAGAGGATATTAAATCCGTTTTGGGCAAAATCTTGTCTGCTTCGTCTGCGCCCGGTTCTTTAAAGCTTTATAAAGGAAAAGGATGTTCGTATTGCGCAAACACCGGTTATTTGGGGAGAGTAGGCATTTTTGAAGTGCTTTCTCTTTCCGAAAGTATTGCGAAATTAGTGCTGGAGCATGCTTCTTCAGGAAAAATCGAGGAAGCGGCCGTAAACCAGGGCATGGTGACAATGAAGCAGGATGGATATTTGAAAGTTTTGGAAGGAGTGACAACTATGGAGGAAGTGCTCAGGGTAGCCCAAGACTAGCTGTCAGTCATCAGACTTCAGCTATCAGACTTAAAAAATCTGACGACTGAAGACTGAAAGCTGATGACTATTGTTATGAATATACAACAATTACTGGATTTAACCATTCAAAGAAATGCTTCTGATTTACATCTTTCGGTTGGATTTCCCCCCACTCTCCGTATTTACGGCGAACTTTTTCCCGTACCCGGCGAACCGGTAATTACGTCTGCACAAATTGATAGTCTGATTCTCCCGCTTCTTTCCGAAATGCAAAAAAAGATTTACATAGAAACACTTGAGCTTGATTTTTCTTTCCAGGTTGAAAAAAAAGCCAGGTTCAGGGCAAATTTGTTCAGACAGAAAGGTCACCCCTCGGTGGCTTTAAGACTTATCCCTTTTCAAATACCGCCGCTTGAGCAGTTAGGCTTTCCCCAGGTTGTAAATAAATTGGTGGATCTTAAACAGGGCTTTATTTTGGTGACAGGTCCCACCGGCCACGGCAAATCTACAACTCTGGCCTCTTTTATAAATAAGATTAATCAAACCCGCGCATCACATATCCTTACAGTTGAAGACCCGATAGAATACGTGTACCCTTACGGCAAATCTTTAATTGAACAAAGAGAAATGTATTCTGACACCCGCTCGTGGGATAATGCTTTACGTTCTGCTTTACGGGAAGATCCTGATGTGCTTTTGGTCGGAGAAATGCGGGATTTAGAAACTATTTCCTCAGCTATGACGATTGCAGAAACCGGGCACTTGGTTTTTGCGACCCTGCATACAAATTCTGCCGCCCAGTCTGTGGATAGAATCATCGATGTTTTTCCGGAAATTCAGCAGCCTCAGATAAGGCTTCAGCTTGCATCAACCCTGGAGGCTATTTTGTCTTTAAGGTTAATACCTACAATTGATCCGGGAAGAGCACTGGCGTCGGAAATTTTATTTGCAACGCCTGCAGTGAGGAATATTATCCGGGAAGGGAAAACGTACCTAATAGACAATACCATAGAAACATCTGCCGAACTTGGTATGCAGACTTTGGAAAGATCGCTTGCCGGTTTAATAAAAAGCGGAAAAATCTCGCAGGATGTGGCTTTAAGGTATGCCCTCAGACCGGAGCTATTAAGTAAGTTGTTGCGGTAGCTATCAGCTATGAGAAACTCTGGATAAAAGAAAATTATATAAAATGGCAGAATTTATCTATAAAGCAAAGGATTTGCAAGGCAATGATCATATCGGAAGCGTTCAGTCTCCTGATGCACATTCTGCTGTCTCTATACTGCAAAAAAAAGGTTTGATCATTATTTCTTTAAATTCCAAAAATCCTTTTGCCAATAAATTCTTAAGCCGTTTTATAGACAGGGTCGGCTTTACGGAGTTGGTTATTATTACCAGGCAGCTTGCCACTATGGTTTCAAGCGGACTGGTTTTATCCGAGGCGCTGGATATTTTGGAAGAACAGCAGACAAATAAAACTTTAAAAAAAGCCCTTGCAGATATTTCGGAGAATGTAAAGGGTGGATTAACCCTGTCCCAGTCTTTGAGTAAATATCCGGATATATTCCCCCGTTTATATATAAATCTGGTGAAAAGCGGCGAAGCTTCCGGTAAGCTTGATTCGGTGCTTTTGCAGATGGCTGACGGATTGGAAAAAGACAGAGAATTTAAAGCAAAGATTAAAGGAGCGATGATTTATCCTATTGTTGTTTTATCCATGATGGTGGTTGTTATCATTATAATGATGGTTTTTGTTATCCCTAAGCTCACTTCTTTATATAGCCAATCCACTATGGACTTGCCTCTCCCCACTAAAATCTTAATTACTGTATCGGCGCTCTTTACAAATTATTGGTGGCTTGTAATAATCCTTTTGATTGCAGGTGCGTTTGCTGTTACAAGGTGGAACCGGACACCCGAGGGTAATTTGTTTTTCGGCAGAGTGATTTTAAAAACTCCGCTTGTTGGGAAAATTGTTACTTCTGCAATTTTGACTAATTTTAACCGGACGTTTGGGCTTTTGACATCTGCCGGTATCCCCCTTTTAAATTCTATCGGCATAGTAACGGATTTGATGCCAAACCCCGTATATAAAAACGCCCTTAGGGACGCTTATAACGGGGTTGAAAAGGGTTTGCCGTTTTCCATGCTTTTGGCGGGCGATATATTTCCTAAGATCGTAGGCCAAATGATTAAAGTGGGTGAGGAAACAGGTAAAGTGGATGAAGTTTTTTTTAAGCTTTCCGAATATTTTGAAGCCGAGTCGGATCATATGATTAAAAATTTAACAGTGGCTATTGAACCGATTGTTTTAATTATTTTGGGTATCGGAGTGGCATTTTTAGTGCTTTCAATAATATTACCGATTTATAAACTTACAACTTCGTTCTAAGTTTGTGATCCTTCGGATCTAAAACTCACTACGCCTTTTTAGACTTCGTGAGTTTGCGAGAACTGCATATGCTATTGAAATCGTTGTTTCAATAGCCATTCCATTCTCTAAAATTAACTACCAGCTTCTAATTTGGTCTCTTGACTGTATGTTACAAGTTATGTCTACAATGAAAGGTAAGGAGGTGAGAAATTTGAAAAAATCTGCTCAGGTTCACAAAGGTTTTACCCTTGTTGAACTTTTAGTAGTTATTGCAATTATTGCCATATTGGCAGCTGTCGTTGTCTTGATTATTAATCCGTTGGAACTCACAAGAAGAGGTCGTGACGCAGCCAGACTTTCCGATTTGTCTAATTTACAACAGGCGATTAATGTGACTTTGCAAGAAGCCACAGGTTCTGCCACGGAAATTTTGTGCAAAGGCGGAATTTGTACCGGAAACAGCGTTAGCGATTCAAGGGCTGCAGACGGAGACGGATGGGTGAAGGCTAATTTGTCAGCACAGACCAGCGTATCCGTGCCGATTTTGCCTGTTGATCCGGCTTCCAGTCCCAATACTGCCGCCAATCATTACACTTACTGTTCTAATGGCGACACCTGGAAAATCGTGACCGATTTGGAATCAACCCAACAGACGCCTAAGGAAACACAGGACGGGGGTACCAATACCACAGGTGGTAGCACAGGTACCGGAGGTAGCGATAATCTTTACGAAGTTGGTTCTAATATGGCTTTGACATGCGCCTATTAGATTAGGTTTTAGTATGCTTTGAAAGGTCGTGCTTGCGAGAAAAATTTGCGGCACGGCCTTTCTTTTTTTAGTCAGGTTTTTAGAAAATACAGATATGAGTTATTTATTCACGGTTATTGGTTTTATCCTGGGAAGCGTACTCGGAAGTTTTGTCAAAGCACTTGCTGATAGAAGTCTAACCAGAAAATCTTTCTGGGGAAGATCGTATTGTTTGATGTGTAAGAAGAAATTACAATGGTATGACCTTATCCCTATTTTTTCATATTTATTTCTAAAAGGAAAATGCCGATACTGCAAAAAAAATATCGGGACAGAATACCTAGTAGTTGAAGTGGTACTGGGATTTTTAATAGCTTTTTTGTTTTGGCAAACTTTTCTTGGATTTCAATTTTCCCTTACTGAACTTTCGGTTTCATATGAGGAAAGATTCCGCTTTTCAATTTTTTTATGGAACCTTTTTTATAAAACCTTCTTTATAGTAGTTTTGGCGATTCTTTTTTTGACTGATATTAAGAAAATGCTTATTCCGGACAGGATAATTATTCCTTCCATTATAATCGGTATTACCTGCTTAGTGATCGTCACTATATATAAAGTTTCCTATCTTTATTACCTGCTTTCCCAGTCTTCTTTCGGACGCAAACTTCTGCCGCCGCACAGCGACTACTTTCAAAGGCATGCTTTTTTATCTGTTGAGCCTTTAATTTACGGAATTGCTGCAGGTTTTTTGATCGGTTTGTTTTTTACTGGGCTGATCATAATTACCCGCGGCAAAGGCATGGGCGGAGGGGATGTAAAGCTGGGAGCATTTATGGGGATAATACTGGGATTTCCGCAGGCTCTTTTAGCGCTTATGCTGGCGTTTTTTACGGGAGCTATTTTTTCTTTATTCTTAATTATTCTAGGAAAGAAAAGTTTTGGTCAATCTATTCCCTTTGGGCCTTTTTTAGTTTTAGGCAGTTTAACTGCGCTTTTTTGGGGCGATCAAATACTTGATTGGTATTTGCATTTGGGAAGATAAAATAATTTACAATTTACAATGTACAATTTACAATGAAGGCAGATGAAATTTTCTAAAAGGGGCTTCACCTTAATTGAACTCTTAGTGGTGATTGCAATAATTGCGGTATTGTCTATGGTGGGAATCGCTGTTTATACCGATATTGGGGCCGGCGCAAGAAACGCCAAAAGAATGGGTGATATTGATGCAATAGCCAAAGCTTTGGAAGTTCACCAGACTTCAAACGGCTATATTCCACTTGCTAATTCACAATTCGGAAGCGGCGGTATTCCCCTGACTGACAGTCAAAGGAATGTCTATTGCGGGAATTCTACACAAAACGATCCTGCTGATCCAACTGCATTCTGGGGAATAACGTGTCCAACAAGCTACGGCGTATTGGGTGCTCATCCTCAAGCAGGTACCAGTTGGAAAATTTGTGCCTGGCTGGAAGGTGCGGGAGGTGAAAATGCAAAGGCTTATTGCAGGTCTAATGCTGAATAAATTGAGGCTATTTTGGGGTATTGACAAGTATTTTTAGGTATGTGAATAATAGATTAGTAACAAATTTTTAATGAAAAAACTACTGCCCAAAACTGCTAATAACCCAAAAGGTTTTACCCTGATTGAACTCCTTATTGTTGTCACTATCATTGCAGTTTTATCTGCGATCGGATATGCAGTTTATGCAAATCTTGGTTTGCAAGCAAAATCAAGAAATGACAGAAGAAAAGCTGATATTGATGCAATTTCTAAAGCATTGGAAGTTAATAAGATTCCGGAAGGAAACTATGCTGAGTTAGATAATGCCCAATTTTCTAATGGGATAGTGCCAACTGATCCTGGTACAAGTACTTCTTATTGTGTAACAGTAACCGCTACAAATGTAACGGCATCGAATCCTAGCGCTTGGGGAGCATGTAGCGCTGTTCTACCAGCTAATGAGTGGTCTACTGTTGCTGATGCTGTTCCGGCTACTACAGTTCAATGGAAAGCATGCGCCTGGTTAGAAGCTGAAGTTAATCCAACCAAGGCGGCTCAAACATACTGCAGACGTAACTCCCAGTAGTTTAATAGAACTTATTAATGTTCCGGAATACAAAAGGTTTTACCCTGATTGAACTCCTTATTGTTGTCACTATCATTGCTGTTTTATCTGCCATCGGATATGCAGTTTTCAGTGGTCTTTCCACCTCAGGAAATGATTCCAGAAGGAGAGGAGATCTGAAAGCCATCTCAGATGCGTTAGAAGCAAAAAAAGGTACTAATTCCAATTATCAATTAATTAAAGCAGGTTCTTTTACGGGAGGGGTTATTCCCAAGGAGCCAACAGGAAGGGATGAAAAATACTGTTACGGCGAGGATAATACACCGATTGATAACCCATCTGTCTGGACCGGCAGTACCTGCCCTGTTGGTATCCCAACTAACATTGATAATGCTGCTACAATTGGAACCAATAATTTTCCTTATTATAAAGTATGCGCAGTTAATGAAAAAAAAGACGATGTAATTTGTTTTGGCAGCAGACAATAATGCCTTTTCTACTTGAAATAATATTGCTTACTTGAAATAATAGATTTAATGCCCAAATCTTTACGCGGATTCACCCTTATAGAACTTTTGGTGACTGTGAGTATTATTGCCATATTGGCAACCATCGGCCTTATTGCCTACTCTTCTATTTTAGCGCAGGGACGGGATTCAAAAAGGCAATCGGATTTGCGATCCATTCAATCTGCCCTGGAGCAGTATTACAGCGACCAGGGGTTTTACCCTACGGCAGGTCCAGTTGGTACCCAACAGCAACAGGGGCTTAATGATCTGTTAGCGTCTACCACTACCCCGCCTCCTGCTTTTGACAGCAATACAGGCAATCCTGTAACTTCCGGCATAATTAAAAAATACATTAACCAATTGCCTCATGATCCGGCAGAAATAGATTATTATTATGAAGCGTTTTCAAGCAATTTATCATCATGTGACAATAGTACTACTAACAAATGCACAACTTATTGTCTTTATACTCAATTGGAAAGCCTTTCTGCAAATGACTTAAAAGGATGTCGAGAAGTTTCCACCTATAATTTTGCCCTCACTCCCCCATAAGAAAGGTTGCAGTTTACAGGGTGCAGGTTTCAGTTTACAATAGAATCAGATGAAATTTTCTGCCCGTGGTTTTACCCTTATGGAGCTTTTAGTGGTAGTTGCCATAATTTCTATTATAGGAGTATATGCACTTTCCAATTATAAATCCTTTGGGGAGGATCAAAATTTAAAAAATTCGGTTTTAGATATCCAAAGCAAGCTGCGTACAGCTCAAGCTAATGCCACTTCCAATACAAAATGTGATACCCAGTATAATGCTACTTGGGAAGTTGGGTTTGAAAATGATAATGCTGTTAATTTAAACTGCAGGGAATTACCTGATAATATCTATACAAAAAAAACCATAAATTTGGGTAACATTATACTAACATCAGTACGGGGAGAGCCAGACGCATCCTGCCCGGCGGAGACAGCTTTTAGTGTAATTTTCAATCCACTAAGCGGTAATATAAATTTTAAGGATGATAATCCGGGAGGAGGTATTTTGGATGGTTGTTCGAAAATTACGCTAACCTTAGAAAATACTAAAACAATTCCTCCTATACAAAAAAAATTAATTATTGAAAAAGGAGGAAGGATATATGCAGAGTAACCAATTAACAGTTAACAATGAACAGTTAACAAGTAAAAATCAGTTACTGGACAGAATATTACGATTTGCAATTGATATTATTAGTCTTGTTGATAAACTTCCCCGGAGTCCTGCAGGTATGAATATTGCAAATCAGCTGGTTAGGTCGGCAACATCAATCGGAGCTAATACAGAAGAAGCCCAAGGAGCTTCTTCAAGGAGAGATTTCATAAATAAAATGCATATTGCTTTAAAAGAGGCAAAAGAAAGCAAATATTGGCTTAAGCTTATCCGGCTCTCTCACCTGCAGTCCAGCTATTCAGTGGAGCGCGAACTAAAGGAAGCGGATGAGCTTTGTGCGATTTTTTCTGTTATTGTGAAGAAAGCAAAGGTTAACTTGTTAAATGTTAAATCTCAAATGTTAAATGCTAATGGTCAGTCGCTTTTGGAGGTCACAGTGGCTGTGGCTATTGGCACCCTGGTGGTGGCGGCTTTAACTTTTGCAACTATTTTTTCTTTAAGAAATGCTAATTTTGCCAAAAACTCTGCCCAGGCCACAAAACTGGCTCAGGAAGGGATAGAAAGGGTCAGAAGCAGCAGAGACCGAAATCAATGCATAGAAGGTTTGACTAATGTTAACTCCTGGAACGGTAGCACGGATTGTTCTGCCGTATCTGGATCAGGATCGATTTGGACTTATCCTATATCAGGTGACTGCGACAAACCTGATTTACCTCAAGCAGGTTTTTGCTATTTTAAGGTTAATTCAACTACCGGACAATTAACAAATATTGGTTTTTCGTTTACACCAACATCCTCTGTCCCATTACCTGCTCAGGCAGAAGGTATTCCTACAACTAACCCGGTATTTAAGAGGGTAATTCTTCTGTCAGATGATCTTAATCATGATAAAAATTTTACTAACGATGATTATCAAAACCAAAAAGAAGTGACAGTTATTGTTACCTGGAATGATTTTGCAGGGACTCATGAATCAAGGTTGACTACTATATTAAGAAAACTATGAGAAGATTTGATTGTCATTCTGAACGAAGTGAAGAATCTCTGACGAATGTCAGACCCACATTCGTGGGAGATCCTTCGGCTAATCGCCTCAGGATGACAAAGGAACAAGCTCAGGATGAGGGGAGAGAAAATGGTTTTACCCTGGCTGAAATTATGGTGGTGATGGCTATTACTGCTGTTGTCGGAACAATTTTGGTTTTAATATTTACCAATACGTTAAGAGGCAGCGGTAAATCGCAAATACTGGCGGTTATAAAGCAGAATGGGCAGTCGGTTTTAGGCAATATTGATAAAACAGTAAGGGATGCAGATAATATAATTTGTCCGACTGGTATTTCTCCTAGTGGCAGCATTTTAGTTGTTGTCAAAGACGGTGTTTATACAAGGTATCGGATGGTTCTGCCGGATTCATCTGATCCCGTGCCGCTATCCTGCAATGAAAACGGCTGTATTGCCTGGGATCAGCCGTCTAAGGAGAATGACCTTGATCCTAATACCGGACAGTTGAAATCAGATTCTCAATTTATTAATGATGTTTGCCTGCCAAATTCTTTAATGAGTCAAGCTGCGGTTTTAACTGATACCAATTCTCAAACCGGAGTCTCGGTAGAAGATGGGTTTTTTACCCGGAATAAATCTGCAGGATATAAGGATCAGCTGACGATTGAATTTAAGTTAGGCCCGGGTGCCGGAGTGCCTCAAGCAATCAAAGAACAAATTGATCCGGTGAAATTTCAGACAACAGTGCAGCTGCGGTAAATATTTGACAATGAGCGAACAACAACTGACAATGGAAGTAAGATGAAAAAAGAAGAAAAAGGTCAGATTATCTTAATACTGGTTTTGGTGATGACTGTAGCTTTAGCTATTGGGATATCTGTAATTCAAAGATCCTTGTCAGATATTTCAACAGCCACTAAAGTTGAACAATCTTCCCGGGCTTTTTCTGCCGCTGAGGCAGGGATAGAAAAAGCCTTAAGAGGCGATGCAACAGCAGTAAGTTTTCCGGAAAACAATTCCAGCGCTACGGTAACGGGTACAGATTTGATTCCGGCTGTTCCGGCTGATGGCACTCGTCAGGATCCTTTGGAATACCCGAATTTAGCCAAAGAAGAAATTGCTCATGTTTGGTTGGCTGATCCGGATTCTGCCACTAATCCTCCTGCAGCATTTTACAAGCAGCCAAGTCTGGATATTTATTGGGGAAATTCCAATTTTGATCAGGCTGCTTTAGAGCTGACACTGGTTTATTATAATGGCAGTCAATATACCACTCAAAATACCAAATGGTATCTTGACCATACTGTTACCAGAACTCCAGATAACAAATTTACTCCAGTTCCATGTAGCGGCGGATACAAACCGGGGACAAATACTTATCAATGTAAATATACGATAAATAGCCTGCCTGCTGGTTTGATGTTAATTCGGGCACGACTCTTGTATAACAGCTCCTCGCAGCCTTTTGCAGTGCATGCTGTTGGGATTTGCGGAGCAGACTGCTCGCTTCCTCCGCAGGCAAGAAAATTAATTGCCACTGGTATTTCCGGTCAAACCCAGAGAAGAATTCAGGTATTCCGTCTTGATAAAGTAGTCCCGCCTTATTTCGACTACGCCATATTTTCCACCGGAGAAATTAATAAGTAAGTAATGTTAAATGAAAAGGGTGTTTCTTTAATTGAGTCTTTGCTGGTTATTGTAGTGATAGGCTCGATATTATTTCTTATGGCAAATATTCCTAATGCGCTTCAGTTGGTTGGCAAGAGCAAACACATGAATTTAGCGCGGGAAATAGCCGTAAAACAAATTGAGGATAAAAGAGCAATAGATTATGCAGATATTGCCCTTGGCAGTTCTGCTGTTTCTGATTACCGCTTAGGTATGCTGCCCAGGGGAAGCGGCACAGTAACGGTGGGAGTGGAAGATGAGGAAGGAGAATGGGTAAACTGTGATGCCTCAATTTGTGCAAACGGAGAAGATGTGAAACAGCTAACAGTTACAGTTAACTGGCATGATAATAAACCTCAAACAATAACATTAAAAACTATGATCGGAGAAGGAGGGATAAACCAGTAAAGTGCAAAGTGCAAAGTGCAAAGTGCAAAATTTAAAAAACCGGGGACTAACCTTAATAGAAATTTTGGTGGCTATGGGGATTGCGACAGTTGCCGGAATGCTGCTTCTTGTAATTATAGTAAACAGCGCCGGATTGTTTCAGGGACAATCGTCAAAAGTACAGACCGGCCTGAATGTTAATGACGCTCTCTCTAAAATCCGGGCAAGCGCAAAGCAGGCGAGCGCTATAGCCAACTCTTATACCGACGGTCAAACTGTATATACAACCGGCTCAGACCAGCTTGTTTTAAAAGTCGCATCTGTTGACGGGGAAGGCAATATTATCGAGAATTTATCTGATTATTTTGTGTTTTTTAAAGATCAAAGCTATTTGCGTTTTAAAGTGTTTCCGGATCCTTCAAGCTTTAGAAAAGTTAGTAATGAGGTGCTTACTGCTTCTTTGGAAAGTGTGGTTTTTAATTACTTCAACCTGGATAATCCCCCGCTTGAGGTAAATCCCTCCCAGGCTTCCAAAGTGCGTATTAGTATAAGTTTAAGACAAAGAATTGGAACCAGAGTTGAAATTAATACTGCAACATCGGAGGCAAATTTGAGAAATGATTAAGGATCAGTCAGGGCAAATTATAATACTCGCTTTTATTGCCCTGGGAGTCATGCTTTTTACCGTACTTTTTATAATCGGCGGCGCACAACTTTATTTCCAAAATGCCTCATATTCAGCAAATGCAGAGAAAGCAATAGCAATAGCCGAGGCAGGGGTGGATAAAGCCATAGCATCACTTAATAAAACAGGAGGAAGTTATACAGATGAATCAACTATACTTGGTGACGGGGCATATTCAGTGACAGTTACTAACAAGGATGCTATCACCAAAGTGATTGAATCTACAGGTTTTATTCCGGATAAGAACAATCCGAAGGTTAAAAGAACCGTTAAAATCAACGCCTTAAGAGGGACAGGTGTATCCTTTAATTACGGACTTCAGGTAGGAGAAGGCGGACTGGAGCTGGGTAACGGAAACATTATTAAAGGTTCAATATATTCAAACGGCAGTATTATTATGGGTAATGTTAATGAAATTACAGGAGATGCCTGGGTGGCTGCAGGTGTTTCTCCAACAGCTAACCAACAGGCAGACTGTCAGGTGTGCGCTGAGTTTGTTTTTGGCAAAATTATCGACGGGCAAACCAGACTGGATATTGCTCAGAGCTTTAAACCTTCTATAACCGATAAGATCAGGAAAGTTGCCCTAAAGGTTAAAAAAACAGGACCGGGTCCGCACGCTGATCCGATAGTCAGGATTATGGGTGATGATAATGGTAAGCCTAAAAGAAATGAAGTGCTGGCTACAGGAGTTTTAAATAATCTGCTTGTTACCGGAGACCCCGGTTTTATTGATGTAACTTTTTTCACTAATCCTACTTTAATAGCAGAAACTACTTACTGGATAATGATAGATACCTCAGCAAATAACACCAATTACTGGGTTTGGCAAAATGACACCGCAGCCAGCTACAACAGAGGACAGCCTAAGTGGTCTGCTGACTGGGGAGCCGGCAACCCTGTCTGGAATGATTTAACCGGGGGTCCTAATTTGAATGATTTCAGCTTTAATATCTATATGGGCGGGACTATAAATTCTATTACTTCCGGCAATAACTCTAAGGTTTTGGGGGATGTTCATGCGAACACAATAAACGGATTGACAATACAAAAAGAGGCATATTATCAGGCAATCGCCAATTCAACAGTCGGCGGAAGTGCTTGTCCGAATCCAAAATGTCACCCCGGTTCAGAAGATCCTGCTCCGCAGGCTTTCCCCATATCTGAAGCAAACATAAACAGTTGGAAAAGCGGGGCTGAGTCGGCCGGTCCGCTTCCTTCACCAACCTGTGGATCGCCGGTAGCCTGGGGGCCGGGTAAATATAGCGGAAACCTGATACTGGGTAGTTCCTGTTCCATAAAAGTTAAGACTCCTGTATGGATAACAGGAAACCTTACTTTGGAGAACGGTAATAGCTTTATTTTGGACTCATCCTATGGCAGTACCTCAGGGGTGATTATTTTAGGGACGGATGGAACTCAGGGGTATGCCACCATGGGTAATCAAAATAAAATTTTGGGTACTGGCGAAGGTAGCAGTATTCTGGTCCTTTTAACAACATATGATTCAAGAGTGAACCAACAAACTGCTATTACTATAGGTAATGTCGGGAATTCAGGAGTGTTTTACGCTGATAAAGGGATTATTGATCCGGGGAATAGCAACAAGTTTAAAGAGCTGACAGCCTGGAAAATAACCCTCACCAATGATTCAATCATAGATTATGAAACTGGATTGGCTTCAACGCTTTTTTCATCAGGGCCGCAAGGTTCATATTCTTTGGTTAAAGGAACATATCAGGTAAAATAAGGGTTTAGGGTATAGCGTTTAGGGTATAGTTTGTTCTAAAATAATTTTAGGACTGGTTATTAGACTTGATATCTAGTATCTGGTTGCTGCTCATATGTCCAAGATATCAGTTGGTTTAGATATAGGCTTTTCTTCTATTAAAGTTGTTTCTTTATTAAAAGATAATGATAATTTCAAGCTTGTTTCGCTGGGGTCTATCCCCTCTCCCAGGCCGGGCATAATATCTGACTCTGATACTGATTTGGAGACTTTGGCAAATTCCATAAAACAGCTTTTTGCCGCAACAAAGATCGATACGAAGGAAGTTATTGTTGCCTTGCCTGAATCGAAAGTTTTTACCAGAGTTATTGATGAGCTGCCCTATCTGACTGATAATGAACTGTCCTCTGCTATCCGTTATACGGCAGAAGAATTTATCCCTATGCCTCTTGCAGATGTGAATTTAAACTGGCAGGTATTAATCAGGTCAAATGTAAAAGGCGGGGATGCAAAGACGGTGGTACTCGTAATCGCCTCTCCCAAACATGTGGTTTCCAAATATGTCCATGTTTTGGATCTTGCGGGACTCCACCCGAGAGCTTTAGAAACAGAGACTATTGCTGTTACGCGGTCTTTAGCAGGCAGCAATCCTTTTTCTCCCAGCACAATGATTATGCAGTTTGGCGCTACAACAACAGATTTTGCAGCAGTATCTAAAGGCTTGATTTGGCTGACGCGTTCGATTTCTACCGGCGGCATGGCTCTTACCCGGTCCCTGGCTCAGCATTTTAATTTTGAAGCAAATCAGGCAGAACAGTATAAAAAGATTTACGGTTTAATGGAAGATCAGCTGGAGGGAAAAGTTTTTGAAGCGCTCAAGCCAATAATTGACATTATTGCCGAAGAGGGTAAAAGGATGATCCGGGCTTTTGAAACAAAATACCCTCAAAACCCCATCAAAAGAGTAGTTTTATCAGGTGGAGGAGCAAAAATGCCGGGATTTGTTATCTACCTTGCAAATGCTTTCGGGCTTGAGGTTCAGGAAGCTGATCCCTGGTATTCCATTGTCAAAGATAAAGAATCGGCTTCGCGTCTTGTGCAGGATGCTCCGTCTTATTCTGTAGCTGTAGGCTTGGCTTTAAGGGAAGACTGAAAATGTCAAAAATATCTATCAATCTGCTTCCTCCGGAAATTCTGGCGCAGGAAGTAAAAAAAGCAAGATTTTATAAAATTCAGGCAGCGGGCGTGGGCGTTGTATTAGTTCTTGTTTTTCTCACTTCCCTGACCTTAGCTCTGCGTATTTTACAAAGCAGGAATATTTCTGAAGTGCAGGTAAAATTGGCTAAAGCTGAACAAAGAATCTCGGATTTAAAAAGCACGGAAACTTCTTTAATGCTGCTAAAAAATAGGTTGATGGTGGTAAACCAGTACTTTGGTGTGTCTTCCCAGCAGACTGAAATGTATAAATTGATTGAGAAATTAACGCCCTTATCTGTGGCGGTGAATTCAATCACTGTTGGCAAAGGAGGAGATGTGACCCTTCAGGCATTTGTATCCGATCCTGTAAGCCTGGATGAATTTGTAAATAATTTGACTTCTGTAGAATGGAATGAAAATAAGATCAGTCAGGTTTCGGTGGATAATCTTAACAGAGGGAGAGATGGGGTTTTCCGTATCAGTTTAAAAATAACTTCCCAATAGTATGAAGAAAGAAATAAGTAAATTTTATCAAACCTATAAGCTGTTTATTTTTCCTTCTGCTGTTGCGCTTTCAAGCTTGTTTTTAATTGCATTTGCAATAATACCCCAGACAATTAAATTAATGGATAATCAGAAAGCAGCGCAGGAGTATATGAATAAGTCTAATTTATTGGAGGCAAAAGCGCAGACTTTAGAAGACTATAACGGAGAAGATCTATCTCAAAAAATACAAATTGTAATGGGGGCTTTACCCGAAGATAAGGATTTTGGAAGTATTTTGGGCATACTTCAGCAGGCAACAGCAGAGTCAGGTTATATTATCAGTTCAATATCTTTTGGTCATGCCGGTAAATTAGGGAATGCAGAAAGTTATGAGGTAAGGTTGACTGTTAAAGGTGCTAAAGATTTACTTAAGCTCTTAATAAATAATTTGGAAAATGCGCCGCGTCTTGTCAGGATTAATTCGATGGATGTTGGGTCGGTTCAGAGTGCCGGAGGAGCAGATATATCTTTAATATTGGAAGTTTTGTATTCGCGTCTGCCCAGCGCTCTCGGATCCATAGACTCAGCTTTGCCGTCCCTTACTCAAAAAGACGAAGAAGTTTTAAACACTCTTGAAAGGATAAGTCAAAAAGCTCCGACAACTTCATCTTCCTTTGTCCAATCCCCACGGGGTAAAACTAATCCTTTTGAGTGATTTTTGCTTTATCTCGATAAAATCCCGACTGCGAAGTCGAGGGTTTTCCAAAACCGGACGAAGTCCGATCGAGAGAAGATACCCCGACCGTTAGGTCGTGGGTAGATTCATTTGCTAAATCAGGCCTGACTTTTTTAGTTTTTTCAAGTGATTTTTTTAACCGCCATTTTTTTATTTCTGCATGGTTTCCGGAAAGTAAAACTTGGGGTACTTTTTTACCTTCGAATTCTTCGGGTCTTGTGTAATGCGGGTACTCCAATAAATTTTCGGAAAATGATTCATCTTGTATGGCTTCGGGTTTTTCCAGTACACCGGGAATAAGTCTTGTAATTGAATCAACTATTGCCATAGCTGGGATCTCGCCGCCCGTTAAGACATAATCTCCAATGGAGATTTCCTCGTCAACGTAATTTTCTATAAACCGCTGGTCAACCCCTTCGTAATGGCCGCAGACAATGATTAGATGGGCAAGTTTTGATAACTTCCGGGCTTGCGCCTGCTTGTAGGGTTTTCCAGATGCTGAAGTAAGGATTGTGTACGGCTTTTTGCTTTTAGCTGTTAGCTTTTGGCTGCGAATAGCTAAAAGCGAATTGCTAATAGCCCGTTTTAATGCTTTTGCCAAAATATCTGCCCGCAAAATCATCCCTGCTCCCCCGCTGTACGGCCTATCGTCAACTATCTGATGTTTGCCTTCTCCAAAATCCCGGAGGTTTATAAGTTCAAATTCGACAAGACCTTTTTTTTGAGCTCTTTTTAAGATAGAAGAATTTAAAATGGGTTCAAAGACTTGGGGAAAAAGAGTGATAATGGAAATCTTCATTAGAGTCTAGTTACCGGATTCCGGAATCACAGAGATTAAGCAGTCAATTTTTCGCTAGAATCTTGATTCTCGGCTCCCGGCTCTTTTTGAGGTTCTGTAAGCTGAAGGTTCACCCTGACATTTTCAGCAATGGCCCTGACTGTCAGGAGTTTTCTGATTGCCCTTATTGTTTGCCCGTTTTTACCGATAATGATTCCCATGTCTGAAGGGTCAACTGTTAAGTTTAAATCCAAATTACCTTCGTTTTCAGTTTCGTCAACAATAACAGCTTCCGGTTTGGTAACGAGGTTTTTAACAATAAAATCAAGAAGGTCTTTCATCTTTTTTCTCACTTTCTTCTACAGCTGGTTCCTCTTTAGTTGCCGGCTCACTAGTTTGCGGTTGGGAAGTTTCACTCTGAGCCTCAGTGCCGGCTTGTTGAGATGCAGATTCAGTGGGTGTTTGCGTGGTCGGAGTTTCAGCAGTATCAGCAACTTTTTCTTCCGGTTGAGCTGATGGCTCTGCTTTTTTCTCCCCGCCTGCATCGCTTTGTCCACTCGCGTCACTATGCGAAACATTGCGGGCAGGTTTCTTTGGTTTTCTTGGAAGTCTTTGAGGTGCCTGACCAATTATACGTAAAAATCCGGTGCTTTTAACAGCTCCTTGTTTCACCCAGTAATCAATTCTGTCTTGAATTAATTTAATTTCTTTTGGTTCTGTTAATGGATTATAAGTACCCAATAGTTCAATATAAGCGCCTGTTCTTTTGGCGCGCTCATCCACGGCAACCACCCGGTAAAAGGGCTTTTTCTTTGTTCCAATTCTCATCAAACGAATTTTAAGCATGGGGACTAGTATATCTGATATTAACCTGCTTCGCAAGGAGAGATCTTGGAGCTTATTTTGAGGTCAGATGTCCTAGGGTTTGGGTGGCTGCCTGCTCTTCTGCTATTTGTTTACTGGTGCCTTCGCCCCGGCCCATTTCCCGGCCTCCAACAAAACAGGCAACGGTAAAGCGCTTGGCATGATCCGGGCCTGCGGTTTTCAGAATTTTATAGTAGGGCGAAGTTTTGAACTTTTGTTGTGCTATTTCCTGCAAAGAAGATTTTGCATCTTTTGGGGGTCCCATTTTTAATTCTTTTTCAAATAAAGATAATAGTGTTTTATAAATAACTTCTTTTGTAACTTCCAGTCCCTGATCTAAATATAAACTGCCTAAAAGCGCCTCATAAGTATTTGCAAGTATTTGCGGGTTATTCCTTCCCCCGGATATTTCTTCTCCTTTGGATAAGCTTAAATATTTCCCTAAGTTTAATTTTTTTGCGGCTTCGGCCAAAGATTCTGTCCGTACTATATGGGCCCGCAGGTTGGTCAGTTCGCCTTCGGTATCAGAAGTCCTTAAGGAAAAAAGATAGGATGAGACTACTAAGGATAGTACTGAATCTCCTAAAAACTCCAACCGCTCATTTGACTCTAAGACTATTTTAACCTCATTCAAATATGACCTGTGCAAGAAAGCTCTGTTTAAGATCTGAGGATTGTTAAATTTTACATTGAGCAGTTTAAGGAGGTCTGCGAAATCTTGTGTTGACATTAATCTAATAAATTATCTTCAATTAGGACAATTAAATCATCAATTTTCCGTAAGCCTTCTATATCAGAGCTGTCGAAAGACACATCAAATTTTTGGGATAAATCAACCAGCAGGTCGTTTAATTCAATCGGCCCCAAATCTAATTCTTCACGGAGCAGGGCATGACGGTCTAAATCCTCCACAGAGACGCCCAAATGTTCTGCTATTGCCTGTATTATTTGTTTTTCTGTTGTCATTTTACTTAATCGGTTTTGATCTTTTCCAATTGTATTAATTTTCCTAAGGCTCCGTTAATAAAAGCAGCTGAGGAATCAGAACCATATTCTTTACCAAGTTCCACAGCCTCGTCTATCACCACTTTTGGCGGAACCCCTTTCTCTATTATTAACTCAAAAACTGCAAGACGCAAGATAGCTAAATCAATTCTATTAATTTCCGAGATCGGCCGGTCCGGAGCAGACTTTGATATCAACTCATCAATATCACTAAGGTTTGAAACAACTGGTCTGATCTTGATGGTTGGTTTCCGGTCAGTTTTAAACTGCCAGGAGAAAAGGTCCTGCATGAGTTCAGCTCTTTTTTTGTGCCGCGGGTCGGATTTTTTCTTCATGATTTTGGACTAATCAGCACTAACCTCTTTTGTTTATTTCTCTTGCCGAATTGTCCACTACGACCTCTTGCCCGTTTAAGAAGTTAAGCCCTTATTACCTCCGCTGTTTTTGGGGTTTTAATCTTTTTCCCTCCATAAAAACCACAATACTTGCATACTACATGCGGCAGTGTCAATTTACTGCAGCTTTTACAGGTTACTAAATTAACCGACAATTTTATAGCGGCTCTTCTTACGCGTTTTCTGGTTTTAGAATGTCTTCTTTTTGGTTCTCCAGCCATTTTATTTTGGTCAATCAGGCATCACTTCTGATGCAATATCCTGTAATTTTGCCTTGATTAGTGGGTGTTTGTCAAGAGCAGGATCTTTTGCAAGCAAATCCCGTGCTGCCTGTTTGGTTTTTTCAAGGAGGGAAATATTAGAAAAAGATGCAATTTTAAATTCAAATCTTCCGGATTGTGCGCTTCCAAAGATTTGTCCGCTGCCTCTTATTTTTAAATCAAGCTCTGCAAGTTTTAAGCCGTCAAAAGTTTTTTCTAAGAATTTCAGCCGCCTTGAATCATCGCCTGAGGTGTTTGAAGTATAAAGCAGACAATAGGATTCTTTTGTTCCCCTGCCAACTCTGCCCCTGAGCTGATGCAGTTGGGCAAGGCCGAAACGTTCTGCTCCTTCGATCACAATAATGGTGGCATTTGGATTATCCATTCCCACTTCCACTACAGAAGTGGAGACTAAAATTTGGATTTTGCCTTGGCGGAAATCGTGGGTAATTTCTTCTTTTTCCTTACCTTTTAACCTGCCATGAAGTAAGCCCAGCTTAAAATTTGGAAAGACTTTTTGTAGATTTTCAAATTCAACTTTTGCGGCTTTGACTGTCTTTAGTGTTTCTGAGGCCTCGATTAAAGGCGTGATGATATAGGCCTGATCGCCGCCTGCAACTTTTTTGGCAATAAATTTATAAGAATCCAGTCTTTTTCTTTCAGGTACCAGATAAGTTTTGACAATTTGCCGGCCCTTTGGAAGTTCATCAATCACCGACATATCCAAATCGCCGTATAGAGTTAAGGCGACAGTCCGCGGAATTGGTGTGGCAGTCATTGTTAAAAAATGCGGCACTTTAGCTCTTTTACGAAGAAAGGTTCTTTGCTCGACACCGAAGCGCTGCTGTTCGTCTACTATGATAAGCCCGACATTTTCAATACTTAATTTAGGCGAGAGTAAGGCATGAGTTCCAATTGTAATATCGGGAATTGTAGTATGTATTATGTATTTAGTATTAATGGTTTTTTGTTTTTTTCCATAATACTTGCTACTTAATACTTGATACTTTCGGCTTCCCGTATAAATTCCAACCGTCACCTCAAATGGTGATAGAAGCTTGGTTAAAGTCTCAAAATGTTGGAATGCTAAAATTTCCGTTGGAGCCATAAAAAGTGTCCGGAGATTATTTTTGTGCACCAAATATGCGGCAATTGCGGCAACTACTGTTTTCCCTGAACCGACTTCCCCCTGTATCAGTCTGTTCATCGGCTGGTTTTTTACAAGGTTCCGGAGAATTTCTTTTAATACTTTGTGCTGGGCAGAAGTCAATTTAAAGGGAAGCTTACCGATAAAATCCCTAAGGTCTGATTGCTTGATCTTTAAAGGTTCTACGAGAGGTTTTCTGCGCCATGCAAGTCTTGCTTTTTGGGTGGCTAAAGAGACGTAAAATAGCTCATCAAAGCTTAGTCTTTCTCTGCTTTTTTCCAGATCTTCCCAGGTTTTGGGGAAGTGGATTTGTTCTAAAGCAGAAGTAAGGCAAATCATCGTGCTGCGGATATCATCCGGCAAAGGGTCCTGTATTTTACCTGTAATTTGCGGCAGAAGTTTGGTAATTTTTGCACGCAGCCATTTGGATGAAAGTCCCTCAGTTTCCGGATAGATTGGTACTAATCTTCCCGTATGTATTGTCTGACGACTGATAGCTGAAGACTGAAGACTCTCTATTTTTTCCCATCTTGGGGCAATGATAGAGAGTTTGTTTTTATATTTACTGATTTTTCCTGAAACCTGCAACCTGTCGCCTGTTTGGATTTGTTTTGTCAGCCATGAAGAGTTAAACCATGTTAATTCTATGGGTGAGGTGCCGTCATTAAAAATTGCTTTGGTGATAATTTTGCGGGATCTTGTATAAATATTGGAAATTGACCAGATTTCCCCCTGCAGGGTTACACTTTCCCCTATTTGTGCATCCAGTGCAGATGTATTATTCGAAAAATCATCATACCTGAAAGGAAAATGATAAATTAAATCTTCTACAGTATTTAGGTTCAGCTTATTAAGCTTGTATAAAAGCGATGGGCCAATACCTGAGATGGCGGCAAGTGAAGAATTAAGATCCATGAGGGAATTATATATCAGTATTCCTCCGCACGCATTTAAAATGCGGTTAGAAGCGGCAGAAGAGAAAAAAGGATAATGGCTATTCCGGCAACAACAGACAAAATTATCCAAAAAATTCTAAACTTCGGGTTATACATTATTTTGCAGTTAACCTTTCAATTTCTTCCAAAGCTGCTTTTCTTTTTGGGTCTTCAAAATATTTTCTTGCCGGTTCAAGTTGAGCAATCAACCATTCTGCTACGGCATTTTTTAAATCCTGAGGGTGTAATTTTTTATCTGCATAATCTTTTTCTAAATCCTCATAAGTTGAGTAAGGTATATCTCCTCCCCATTTTTCAGGCCTTTTAATAGTTAAGTTGGCGGAATTATAAAATATCAAATACTTAGTCCAGTCTAGAATAGGATTAAATTCCACTATGCCTTCCGGGCAATATGCATTATTTATTTTCCTTTTAATTTCATCCGGATTATCATGAATAAAAATAGCGCTGTCAGGTTTGGATTTGCTCATTTTCGCTGCTTCCATATCCAAACTTTTTTGTCCATTTTCACCAGTGATCAAAACAGGTTGGAGCAATCCCTGCAATAAATGGTGATGCAGGGCTGCTGGTTTTTGTTTGTCTAAATCTTTGGCTGCCTCCCGTGCTACAACATGAACATTCCGCTGGTCGGTTCCGGCATGAGCAATATTTACCTCTAAAGCAAAAATATCAGAAGATTGCATAGCCGGATAAATCAGCATGGCAGCGTCTGAAATGTCGCTTTCTTTGCGTCCCATGATAGTGGTCGACCGGATCATTCTCGCAAGAGTGGTTGCCTTAGATACTCTTACCACATTTGCCCAATAATTTTGTCCTAATTTCTCATATAAATCACTTCCTAAAACAAACTCAATTTTATCCGGATCTGCCCCTATGCACAAAGCTGCAGCCTTCATACCTTCCTCAAAATATTCTCTGGCCATTTTTCTGGCGGTTTCCAATGTTCCATCTAACTTTTTATTAATCCAGGTATGCCAGTCAGCCAAAAGTACGGTTGTTTGCACACCGGCGTCCTGTAAGTCTTTTATTTTAAGCATGCTGGCAAAGCCTGTTCCGAGATGAACTTTGCCGGAGATTTCAAAGCCAATATAGTGGCGTAAGGCTTGACCTGATTCAACTAAAGATTTCAATTCTTCTTCAGTTAAAACTTCTTCTAAATTCCTGGTTATTAAATTAGTGCGTTCCTCAGTTGTCATAGTTTAATTAGGGTATGGTAATATTTAGATATAGTATAACAAATGGCTAAAACATTAAATAAGTTATCTTCTGCTTTGATTGCAACATACGATCGGATTTCTGCGCCAAACCATGATAAAACTATCTCAGTAAATCCTTTAGTTGCAGAGCTGGCCAGCTGGTATGAAAAATTCCGTACAGCTATGGATTACCGGGAAGATGAGGTAATCCTGCGTTCTGCTATTGAGCGCATTCTAAAAAGAAGGCTGACTTTTGGCGGAAAAGGGCAAACAGTTGCTGCGCCGCTGATTCGGGAGCTTGTATGGGCGCGCTATTTTCCGGATTCTTCTATCCCCGAATCGTTAGTTTCTAAAGTTGAAGAAATAGTTGATCTATATTTAGAGCTTGAGATGCAAATAAATAAAAAACACAGCATTAACAAGGGAAAAGTTAATGAGTGGATAGTGCATCTTTTGTCTTCTGAGATAGAGCATACTTTAAAACCTAAGGATTCAAAAGATGTGATGTGTAATTTTATATTCAGGATTTTTAAAGATATGATTACCATTTCTGATGACAGCGAAGAAACAAAAGACGTGCAGACTTTTATTGCAGTAAGAAGAGCGTATGCAAATGATGACCTTGCCCTGCTTCGTTATCATCTTTTTAAACAATATTTTGGAACAATTAATGAGCATAACTTAGATGAAATTGCGACAGCGTTTCCCAAGGTGGCTACAAACATTGAAAATCAATTCAATTATCCAGCAAAAGACAGGATCTACTCATATGTAAAAAATCAAACTATTCCCTTTATAATTTTGGATGATGTTTTAAAAAAGCATAATGGCAAAGCCCTTTCCTTGGCAACTGATGAGGATCTTTTAAATTCGGAGATTTTTTCAGCCTGCAATACCCGCTACCGGAATATTAAAGGAAAAGTTAAAAGGGCAATAGTAAGAAGCGTTATTTTTATATTTTTTACTAAGGCAATCTTTGCTCTTGCCGTGGAAGGAACTTTTGAAAGATTTTTATACGGCCGGATTCTTTGGTCATCCATTGCCTTAAATACTCTGACTCCCCCCATGCTTATGATTTTAGTGGGAGTTTTGATTAAAACCCCGGGCAGGGATAATTCTTTTAGAATATTAAAAAAAATTAGTACAATTTTGTATGATGAGCACCCGGCGCTTGCTCCCCCGCTTGTTGTGAAGAAAAAACAAAATAAAACAGATCCATTGCTTTGGACTATATTTATTTTGCTTTGGCTGACAACTTTTGTCTTGAGCTTTGGGGCGATTGTGTTTGTCCTCAATAAACTGCATATTAATCCCCTTTCGCAGGCGATATTTATGTTTTTCCTTGCAATAGTCTCATTTGTGAGTTTTAGGATCAACAGGACAGCCCATATGTATATCATCAAAGAAAGAAAAGAAAATTTAAAGTCGCTTTTTGCAGACTTTTTCTTTATGCCTTTTATTCAGGTGGGAAGAAGATTGACGCTGGCAATTTCACAAGTGAATATATTTTTATTTGTGTTTGATTTTATTATTGAAACTCCTTTTAAGGGTGTATTTGCCTTTTTTGAACAATGGTTTCTTTTCCTGCGCTCCCAGCGCGAAAAGTTGGACTAGAAAAGTGGACGTTGACGGATTTTAGGAGCTTCTTGTAAAATACCTGGAATTCAAGGAAAATAATATCAATGGAGCATGCAATAGTTTTACAACCTGAAACATTAGGATTTATAAAAAATTTTCCTGTCACAAATACCCTTTTAGTTTCCTGGATAACAATAATAATTTTGACTGTTTTGTCTTTTTTGGCAACCTGGAAAATTAAAATGGTTCCTTCGGGTTTGCAAAATTTATTTGAGGTGATTATTGATGCAGGATACAATATGGTTGAAGATTTGGCAGGCAGTAAAAAAGCCAGGGTGTTTTTCCCGATTGTAATGACGTTTTTTCTGTTTATACTTTTTTCCAATTGGCTTGGTCTTTTGCCGGGTTTTGCAACAATCACCTTCCGCGGTGAGCCCCTGCTTCGTTCTGTAAATTCAGACCTGAATATGACTTTGGCGCTTGCTTTAACTTCTGCATTTTTAACCCATGCTTTTGCCATCCGCTATTTGGGCATTTTTGATTACTTAAAAAAATGGTTTACCCTAAACCCGATATTTTTATTTGTGGGAATATTGGAACTTGTGGGTGAGGTGACAAAAATAGTATCGCTATCTTTTAGGCTTTTTGGTAATATATTTGCAGGGGAAGTGGTTTTGGCAACGGTTTCATCAATCTTTGCCTTTTTGATACCGCTCCCTTTTTATTTTTTGGAGATTATTGTAGGATTTGTACAGGCTGCTGTTTTTATGATGCTGACTTTGGTATTCATGGTGTTATTGTCAGAAAAACATGGAGCTGAGAGTCACTAAATAGGAGATAAGAGATACGCGATACGGGATATGTTATTAACTTATCACTTATCTCGTATTACTTATCACTATCACTTAAAGAAAGGAGATAATATGGAAAACTTACCATCCGCCATAGCAATCGGTGTAGGCGCTTTAGGGCCGGCACTTGGCATTGGTTTAATTGGTGCAAAAGCTATGGAAGCAATAGGCAGAAATCCTGATGCTCAAAGCAAGATATTGCCCGCAATGCTTTTGGGTATGGCTTTTGCTGAGGCTATTGCTATTTATGCATTAGTCATAGCTTTCACAAAATAGTTCGCAGCTCGTCGGTGCACAAAGCACCCCTCGGCTAGAAAGGCCTGAAACATTAACAGTTTCTCTAGCCTCGCTATATGAAGATTTTATGGAGGAATACTACACATAAAATCTTCAAATTGCTTTGATTGCACTCGACTTCGCTGCTTAAAAGTAGCTGTTCTAAAATATATGGAGATTATTAAACAATTTGGCATAAATCCAATACTGTTGGCTGCACAGGTGGTCAATTTTATAGTGCTTCTTTTTATCTTTAAAAAACTTTTATACAAACCGATTTTGAAAGTCTTGGATGAAAGAAAGAAAAAGATTGAAGAAAGTTTAAAAAATGCAGAAGAAATAGAAGCAAAACTGCAGGAAACTAATGAGAAAATCGATAAAATGCTTGCTAAAGCCTTAGATGAAGGACAAAAAATCAGGGAAGAATCAAAAAAAGAAGCAAGTGTGTACTTGGAGGATGTTAAACAAAATGCTTCTAAATTATCTCAGGAAATAATTAAAAAAGGTGAAGAAGCATTAAGGGTGGAAAAAGAAAAAATGCAAACAGAATTAAGGGTGGAATTTTCAGAGATAGTAGCTGCGGCTTTACAAAAAGTTACCGGTAAGGTACTTTCTAAGAAAGATCAAAAAGACATGATCGAAAAGTCCATAAAAGGGCTGGTATAAACCAATCGTACTATTATGAAAAAAAATAAATATTTGCAAAAACTGATTAATAAACTGGTAGATTTAAGTTTGAAAGAGGACAGGATTATTGAAGGTCAGGTGACAAAATCTATTAAGATTTTAAAATCTCTGCCGCAAGCTCAGGCTATCGATGCCCTCTCGGAATATTTGCGGCAATTAAAGCGGAAGGAAAGAGAGCATACTTTATATATAGAAACAGCGATCCCCTTAACGCCGGAGCAAATTAAAAAGATGAAAAAAATTGTAGAAAAAAAGGTTAAAATCACGAAAGTTTTGGTAAACAGCAATACAGGAATACTTGGAGGATTTAAGATAAGAATCGGTGATGAAATTTGGGATGATTCTATTTCAGGCAGGATAGAAAAAGTTAAGGAGGTAATCCAGGGATGAGCGATTTAATTGCTGATATAGAAAACCAAATAAAAGGCCTTAAATTAAAGACTCAGAAGCAGAACATTGGGGTTGTTACAGAAATTGGTGACGGTGTGGCCAGAATAGAAGGCTTATCCGGCGTTCAGTACTCGGAGCTTATAGATTTTGGCAAAGGAATAACCGGACTTGCATTGAATTTAGAGCAATATAATGTCGGATCAGTTATTTTTGGGGAGTTTCCCAAGATTAAAGAAGGCGATGAGGTTAAGACTACGGGTAATGTTTTACAGGTTCCTGTTGGAGAAGGTTTGATCGGCCGGGTGGTAGATGCATTGGGTAATCCTTTGGATGGGAAGGGCAAAATAAAAGCAAGTGATTATTATCCTGTGGAAAAAATTGCTCCTGGTGTTATCACAAGACAGGGTGTTAATACTCCCCTGCAAACCGGCATAAAAGCGGTTGATTCCATGATTCCCGTCGGTCGGGGTCAGCGTGAGCTTATTATCGGAGACCGAAACACAGGGAAAACCACCATCGCCATAGATACCATAATCAACCAGAAAGATGTTATTTGCATTTATGTGGCAATCGGCCAAAAAACCTCCAAAATTGCCCAGTTGGTGGCAAAACTTGAGGAAAAAGGTGCAATGAAGCATACCATTATTGTGTCTGCAACAGCTTCTGATTCAGCCACCATGCAGTATATTGCCCCCTACTCCGGTTGTGCTATGGGTGAATATTTTATGGATCAGGGTAAAGATGCATTAATTGTTTATGATGATCTGTCAAAGCATGCCTGGGCATACCGGCAAATATCTTTACTTTTGCGCCGTCCATCCGGCAGGGAGGCTTATCCGGGAGATGTATTTTATCTGCACTCAAGACTTTTGGAACGGGCTGCAAAATTAAATAAGGATTACGGCGGCGGATCTTTAACTGCTTTGCCTATTATTGAAACTCAAGCCGGTGATGTTTCTGCATATATTCCCACTAATGTTATTTCAATTACGGATGGGCAAATTTACCTGGAAGCAGATCTTTTTTATGCAGGCTTTCGGCCGGCTTTAAACGTTGGTATTTCTGTTTCCCGTGTGGGAGGTGCCGCGCAGACAAAAGCTA
Organism: Candidatus Daviesbacteria bacterium RIFCSPLOWO2_01_FULL_39_23; assembly: GCA_001776935.1. GTDB lineage: Bacteria > Patescibacteriota > Microgenomatia > Daviesbacterales > UBA10151 > UBA10151. The sequence continues at coordinate 45,324 of MFDN01000003.1, forward strand.
TGAAAGCGGTTGCAGGAAAATTAAGACTTGATTTGGCGCAATTTAGGGCATTGCAGGCTTTTGCCCAATTTTCTTCTGATTTAGACCCGGCCACAAAGACGCAAATTGAAAGAGGTAAAAGAATTACAGAGATCCTAAAACAGCCTCCATATCAGCCTGTTCCGGTAGCAGAACAGGTAGCATCGCTTTGGGCAGTTACTAACGGGTATTTGGATGAAGTGGAAATTGAAAGAGTGAAAGAATTTGAGACTAAATATATTGATTATCTAAAGACCCGGGAGAAAGCACTTCTTAAAGATATTGCAGAGAAAAAAGAATTGGATGAAAGGCTGATCAAAGAACTTGAAAAAGCCACTAAAGCGTTTGCGGGAATGTTTAATAAAGGCAAGAAGGGAGATACGAGATAAGTAATAAGAGATATGTTTTAACTTATCACATATTACGTATCGCTTATATCTAACACATGGCTAATACAAGAGAACTTCGGAGAAGAATAAAATCTATAAAAAATACGGCTCAAATTACCAAAGCCATGCAGATGGTGGCTGCAACTAAAATGAGAAGGGCGCAAAATCAGGCAATAAGCGGCAGGCCTTACAGTTTTAATTTAAATAATGCGCTCTCAAGGCTTTTACCACTGGTGGATATTGGTTCTCATCCCCTGCTTTTGGGAAATGAGTCTTTGAAAAAAGGAATTGTGTTACTTTCTACGGATAAGGGTTTATGTGGGGCTTTAAACACAAATTTATTCAGACTGATGCTCTCTTCAAATTTAACTGGGGGGAATACTATATTTTATACTGTCGGCAAAAGAGGCAGGAGCTTTGTGGTCAAATCCGGCGGGCAACTTTTGGCTGATTTTGAGAATTTGGATATTATAACCTTCAGACAGGCAGCACAGCTGGCAAGAATGGCTGTTGATTCTTTTATGGCAAAAGAGGTAAGCGAAGTTTTTATTGTTTATCCTCATTTTATTTCAACTCTGCGCCAGGAATCAATCAAAATAAAGCTATTGCCGATAGATTTAGAATCAGTTATTGCAGGTATAGAAAAAGAGATTGACACCTCGCCTGCGGCTCCTCGCAATGACAAGGCAGGAGAATTCCTGTTTGAGCCGAATCCAAAGATTTTGTTGGATTATATTTTAGTTCATCAAATTCAAACTAAAATTTATCAGGCTCTTTTGGAAACCAAAGCTTCAGAGTTTTCAAGCAGAATGATTGCCATGCAGAATGCAACAGATAATGCTTTGGAACTTGTGGATGACCTAAATCTTGCATATAATCAAACGCGTCAGGATTCTATAACAAAAGAACTTTTGGAGATTACAACGGCTGCAGCCGCGATGACATGAAGTGTCATCCTGAGCGGAGCCCGCTTCGCCAATTCAGCGAGGCGAGCGAAGGATCTCCCACGAATGTGGGACTCAAACAAGTTGAGAGATTCTTCACTAATCGTTCAGAATGACAGAAAGGAAATATGAATAAAGGAAGGGTTGTTCAGATTATAGGTGCAGTTGTAGATGTAGAGTTTGATTCTAAAACGATTCCTGCCATCTATAATGCCTTGGAGATTATTCGCGGCAAAGAAAAGTTAATTTTGGAAACACAGCAGCATTTGGGGCAGGGTCAGGTGCGTGCGGTTGCTATGGGAGCAACAGACGGTTTAAAAAGAGGTACGGAGGTTACAGATACTGGTGCGCCTATTTCAGTTCCTGTAGGTAAAGAGGTTTTAGGCAGGCTATTTAATGTGTTGGGAGATACTATAGATGAAAAAGGCACATTTAATCCTAAAAAACGCCTCCCTATTCACCGTTCGGCTCCCTCTTTTGAAGAACAGTCCACAACTTCTGAAGTTTTGGAAACAGGAATTAAAGTCATTGATTTAATTGCCCCTTTTGTTAAGGGAGGAAAAGTTGGTTTGTTTGGTGGTGCTGGAGTTGGAAAAACAGTTTTAATTCAGGAGCTTATCCGAAATATTGCCTCAGAACATGGCGGATTTTCCGTATTTGCAGGCGTTGGTGAACGGACCCGCGAGGGAAATGATTTATATCATGAGATGATTGCATCCGGGGTGATTGATAAAACAGCCATGGTTTTCGGACAAATGAACGAACCTCCCGGAGCAAGACTTCGGGTAGGATTGACCGGTCTGACTATGGCAGAATATTTCCGTGATGAGGAAGGCAAGGATGTTTTACTTTTTATTGATAATATTTTCAGGTTTTCGCAGGCAGGTTCAGAAGTCTCCGCTCTTTTGGGACGCATTCCTTCTGCTGTAGGTTATCAGCCGACTTTGGCAACTGAAATGGGACAGCTTCAGGAAAGAATAACTTCTACCAAAAAAGGATCAATTACTTCTGTGCAGGCTGTATATGTGCCGGCAGATGATTATACAGATCCTGCTCCGGCCACAACTTTTGCTCACCTTGATTCAACTATTGCTTTAGACCGGGGTTTAACAGAACAGGGACTCTACCCTGCAGTTGATGCCCTGGGCTCTGCTTCCAGAGCCTTAACTCCCGAGGTTGTGGGACAGGAGCATTATGATGTGGCAGTGGCTGTGCAAAAAGTGTTGCAAAGGTATAAGGATTTACAGGATATTATCTCAATTTTGGGTATTGAGGAATTATCAGATGATGATAAATTAACAGTTGCAAGGGCCAGAAAAATTCAAAGATTTTTGACTCAGCCATTCTTCGTAGGAGAAGGCTTTACCGGCAGAAAAGGCAAATATGTTGCCATTAAAGACACTGTTAAAGGATTTAAAGAGATTTTGGAAGGTAAACATGATAGTAAACCCGAACAAGCCTTCTACATGAAGGGAACGATAGAAGAGGTTGCAACTTAATCTTTTAGTAGTTTTTGATTCTTTTAGCTCTTTCCAAAACCCGGTGCATTCTTGCCCGTGATGATCTTTGTATCATCACAGGGTATAAATTTCCTGCTCCCCATGCGGCAGATGCGACTATAAGAATATTATTATTTAAGCTAGTTGCTGTTATCAAGCCTGTTATTCCTAAAAGTGTGCCTGCGGTATGAAGTATTTCATGCTTTCTTGAGTATGTTTCATATTTGAGTATTTCTTCTAAAGTAGGGGTTTTTAGTGTAAATCCTTTCTGATGGTATTTTGGATCTATTTTCCTTCTTTCTCTGACTTCTAAATCTCCCCCGTTTGGGATATATCTTTTAATCAGTTCCACGCCGAGTAATTTATATAAGATGCCTTTTTGTGCTGTTTCCCAAGGAAATGGCTTAAAGTAGCGGGCCGGAAGTATCTCGGCTATTTTATAAGCAATTGTGTCGGCAAGATTTTGATATCTATTATTAATTTCCCGGTAGCCGCCTTTGCAGGTTTCAACAAGGCCCATGCAGAGCATTTTAACAAAAAGTTCGTTTATATTCCAACTATAGGGCTAGGAAATTTGTTCAAAAGTTCCATCAAGGTGAAGGTAGTAAGTATTAACTTCCAGATCAGGGTATTGCCCTTTAATTTTTTCGGCAGCATTTTTTAAATCTTCACTGTGTTTTTCTGCAGTACCCGCTTCTCCGTATGCTCCGCAGTCTTCGTGATTTACGAGTATCACTTTATTAATTTGATGCAGTCTTTTGGAAATACTAACTTGTTTTAGAACATATTCAAAATCAAACACTCCTCCGGCCAGACTTACCCTATCATAGGTTTTGGGGGCAAAATTTTCCGAGATAAATTTATTTATATATTCCTGAAAGCGGAAATCAATGCAGGTGGCTATTAATGCATCGCATGTATGGTTACTCATAAACAAAGATATTACACTATTTTGGATTTTTTGACCAGATTTGTTATACTACAACCTTAATTCGACCCAACAGGGGTCGGATTTTTTAAAATATGCCTGAACGAATTTTAGACAGAGTGCCGCCTGAATTTCAACTAAAACCAGATTCGCAAATCCTCCGCCAGGAACTCTTGGAGGCGGATCCTTCATTGGCTTCTGATAGATTACTGCTGGAGGAGGCTCATGGATTAATTGTTTATAACAATTTTGTGGCCGGGATATATACTTCCCCCGAGCGATTAAAGGTGAGAGACATGAATAAAGTACAAGCAGAAGCTAATACTGCTGATATTGATTGCGTGGATGGGCGTCGTGGAGGGAAACAACAAGAAGAAGGTCCAACACATACCGAACCAGGCGGTTTTACTAAAAGAGCACCTAGGCTTTACCAAAGAAAAAAGCATGAATCAGGCGGAAAGCATATCCCGAGGTCAGCCTTTTTAAGGGGAGGAATTAAAGCAGCCGCTTATGAGGGTAAGGATCTAGTTGAATTTCCCAAAGGCCACTTTATGGAGGAACCTTTAAAAGATGCCAATGGTAAACATTTATCTCCTTTTCAGACCTGCGGACAGGCCGCCAAAATGCAGGATCAAGGAGAAATCAAGGATCCTGATTTAATCAGAGGCCATATTGGTAAGCTTAATGAAATAACAGTACCAGCTGTAACTGATTGGTATGACGATTGTCTGGATATGCAGGGAAGGGATATTCTAAAAATGGTGTGTGTACCTTTGATGTTGGATGCTGAAACCAGAGGCTATGTTTTAGATCTAGACAAAAAGAATTTATATTCCCCTTTATCTGTAGCGGAATTGATAAAAGTCTATAGAGGTAGGATAGAAGCGAGTTTAGGGAAACTAGTGGGCAGTTATGGGTCTAAGGCAGAATGGTTACTCAACCCAGCAAAAATAACTGATTTAGCTTTGGTAAGATACGAGATAACCCGCGGCTTAATGCAGGATGATCAGCTGCGCCCATTCAGAGAAGATATTTTAACCTATCTTTCTGAACATTATGCTGATTTAACTGCTCAGCAACGGCAGGGAGTATTATTTAAGTTTTCTAATAATGGTTCATTAGTTTATTTACAAGGTTCAGCCTATAAAGAAGCAGAACATCCTTATAAATGGCATAATGAAAGATGTTTAGTGATTAGCCCAGAAGGCAATCCTCCTTTTGTGTATTTCCCCGATATCCAGAGCTTTGTTGCTACACCACCCGAACCAGAGAGAACAAATATTTACGCAAACACAATGATCGATATTTGGAATCATTATCACGAGGAGGCAAAGACAAGAAACTCGCACACTAGAATGCCAGATGAGATTTTAATATTTTTAACTACACCGGTTTATGGAGAACTTACTCAGAGGAATCATAATTATGTGGCTGCTTTAAATACTAGTGCTGAATTATTCCATCATATGATTAGTGATCCTACTAAAATTGAGAGCGAGAATGGTGCTACTAAATTTGATTTATATAAAGCTGGTAAATTAAAAGTTTTCTCATTACTTTATGATTATCAGACTAGAATTATTAGAGCAGTAGTGAATAATCGCGCAATCGCCAACAGATGATATAATCAAATAATTATGTCACAACTGCATTTGAAAATTGTTACCCCTGAAAAGTTAATATTAGATGAGGAAGTGTCTCAGGTTAATGTTTCCACTCAGGAAGGGGAAATCGGCATACTTCCCCATCATGCTAATTTAATGGCTAAAGTAAAACCCGGAGAGTTGGTTATCAAAAGAAGCGGTAAAATTGACTCTTTGGCAATTGGAGGAGGGTTTTTACAGGTTTCCGACAATATTGTGACAGTAATGACAGATTTAGCAACTTATGCCACTGATATTGATGAAAGGGCTGTTGAGGAAGCTAAAAAGCGGGCAGAGCAGGCTTTGACTCAAACTTTATCTGATGAAGAATATGCAGAAACCCTGGCAAACTTGGAAAAATCTTTAGCCCAACTTCGCATCAAACGCCGCCACAAAGTTAGATAGCTACTTATACAACTGGCTGTGAGTGCCGAGAAGTTCAAATATAACCGCATCTTTTTCTTCTGAATAAATAGCCCGCCAGTCCCCTGTGATATTGATACTTCTATAGCCTTTGTATTTGCCGGTAAGCGTGTGATTATTAAGCTGTGGATGAAACTGGTCAGCTATAAATAAGCCGAGCCGTTGGCGTAAAGCAATTTTTATGGAAAGTGGAGCTTTTTTAAGTTGTTTGTTAAAGCCTTTGGAATAATCAATTCTGCTTAGACTTTTTTTCATCAGCAATGATTTTATCTAAGTAGTCTAAAGCATCATTGGGCTTTTTGAAAGAGATTACTCTGCCTGCTTTTATATCTTTTCTAGACTCCTTCAAGGCTTGGATCATGTATTCAGACGGTTCTTCTCTTAAGCTAAAAGTTACAGTCTTAGTTTTTATAAGCTGTCTCAAATAGCCATTTATCAGGCTGCTTAAGGATAAGCCCAGTTTTCCGGCAACTTTTTGGGCATCTTTTTTAACCTGAGGATTAATTTTAATATTAATTACTGCTGTATTCATATATACATAGTATATACTTTATATATATCAGAGTCAATACCCGCTACAAAGTCAGATAGGGGTTTTAAAAGTTACTTAGCTTTTTTATGTTTTAACTCGTGAGCTACAACACGAACAGATTCTATTCGGGTGATCCTGACGTCGTGTTCGGAAACTTTACCAGTGATATGGTCAATTTTGCGTTCCAGTCTATCTATATCAGATTTATCTGCTTTCTCTTCGATTAGAGGCAATAGTTGGTCTTCTACAAATTTACCAATTTCACCGAGTACTCTTTTTTCAGATTTCCCTATTTCTTCCGATAGTCTTTTTTCCAGCCTTTTTTCAGAAGCAGAAACTTCTTCTTTTACAATAGTAGTTACTTCTTCTTTTACAATAGTAGAAACTTCTTCTTTTACAATTGTCCTGATTTGGTTTAAATCCTGTTTGTTCATAATTTATATGATAGTTGACTTAAATTAAGAGTACAAGATGGATCAAATATATCATTTGAGAATAACTTCTTTATAATACTTTTCTGCCCATTCCAATGTTTCTTTCGCTAAAGTTTCGTTCCACTTAATTAATGCATCTTTTCTAAACGTGCTTCTGTCTTTGCCGTCAATTGAATCTTTCAAATAACCAATCTGGTATTGCTGTTTGCCAGCCGGGGTTTTCCAGGCCCAGCCATGAGCTAAAAACAAATAGGCTAAAACTACTGCTTCCAAGCCAAATGGATTAAAACTCCTGTTAAAAAAAGTTTCTGAGAATTTATTTTCCCTTTGAAAAGTTTCCGTTAGGGCCTGATAAGAACCGATATCGCCGCTTAGGCTTGAACCCGGTACGTTATCAGCGCGGTATTTTAGGGGTCCTCCTGCTGAAAGTTTTTGACAAATATTTTCTAATGCTGTTATCAAGCCTTTGGCTTTACCCGGTTCCCTGCTTTCCGGGTAAGTTCTTAGCAACGCATTTTTTGCAGGCTCGTTTCCGATATGTACAAATAAGTATCTTAATCCTCTGGGAGACAGCCCCATGCCAGTTTCCCTGTTTATAAGGTAGAGCATTCCTCCCGGATTCATCAGCAGTTCATCAACGCTGTTTTCTCTGGTTTGTAAATCTACTAAATCAACCTTAGAAAAACCTGAATCTTCTTGTTTTGACAAAGCTGCCAAATCAGGTCTGAAAATTTCATAAAATTGCTCCCCGCGTAATTTTTCAAACTTACGATGCAGTATTTCTTTTGCTTCGTTGTAGCTATCTATACAAACAGCAAAGCTCTCAGGATGGAAGCGGTTATTCTCGGCCCATACCCTGTTTTCTCCGGTTAGTTGCGGTAGATTAGGGTGCCCTTTTTCGCGGAGTGAAAATCTTTTATCAAGTAATTTTCCTCGTAAGTTTGTATCAAAAACCCCTAAAAACCCGTTGTCTATTTGTTCTAAGCTTTCTGCCCACTCAACATATTCTGCTTCTTTTTGTAGCCTAATTTCAGAGGTTAGGGGTAGCGCCAGGATTTCATTAAGACGGTTAAACCCGTGATCTATTTCTTCTTTTGGCTCATTTTGCGGAGGAGGGTCGATTTTCGTTATTTCTTTTATTGCTGGCGCAGTTTGTGATATATCCGACTGTATTAATTGATTACTTTGGTTTTGATTTGCAGTAGGTATATCTGCTTGAGAAGCCTGGGCAGTATTGGTTCCGGAATTTACTAAAGCACCGGGTATTTTTGATGCAATATATGCAATTCCGAAAGCTGCAGCTGCTTTGCCAATTCTTTTAAGTGTTAATCTTTTGCCGGGATCTTTTGGTCCTTCAGACTCCTGATTATTAATACTCATACTTAAAATCATAGGGTTTGTATATAAAATATGCAAATTCGATTGGTAATTAAGCTATTGTCGTTATACAATTATCAATATGGGTGAAAAAAATCCTGATTTGAGCATAGTAATTTTAAGTTACAACGTCCGGGATTTATTACTAAATTGCCTGGAGTCAATTTTCAAAAATATTACAAAAGAAGATAATTGGCAGGTTATTGTGGTGGATAATGCTTCAACAGACGGGTCAGTGGAGGCAGTAAAGGAAAAGTATAAGGTAGCTGAAATAAATTCAGGGATTCTTCGCTTCGCTCAGAATGACAAAAAAGGTGCTCGGAATGACAACGTTGTAGAACTAATAGAAAATAAGGAGAATTTGGGATTTGCGGCCGGGAATAACGAAGGTGTAAAATGCGCTAAAGCTCCTGTTATTTTATTTTTAAATCCTGATACTATTATTGTCGGCGATGCCATACAAAAATCTTTGGAGGTTTTACTTTCAAATCCGGATTTAGGAGCTTTGACCTGTAAGGTGGAACTGCCTGATGGAAGATTAGACTACTCCTGCCACAGGGGCTTCCCTACTCCCTGGAATTCATTTTGTTATTTTGGGGGAATTTCCAAAAGATTTAGAAAATCCCCAATTTTCTCTGGATACACCGCCAGTTATTTGGATATGACTAGTCCGCACGTTGTAGATTGCATCAGCGGAACTTTTTTTATGGTCAGAAAAATAGCCGGAGAGCAGGTTGGTTTTTGGGATAAGGATTATTTTTTTAACGGCGAAGATATAGAATTTTGCTACCGTTTAAAAGAAAAAGGATGGCAGATTTATTATTATCCGTTGGTTAAAATAATTCATTATAAAGGTTCATCTTCCGGGCTTTGGCGTACATCGGGTATGAAAGTGCAAAAGACGACAAAACTAACTTCTGCTTCTCATGCTGCTTCTGCTATGAAATTATTTTATAAAAAACACTATTATGTTAAATACCCTCCCTTGTTTCGGGATTTTGTGCTTTGGGGAATATTGCTTTTGGAAAAATACAGGAAGTTTAAAATATTAACTGGATTAAGGTATGAGTAAATGTCATTCTGAGGTCGCCACAGTGACAGAAGAATCTCTTGCGAATGCAAGGTACCTCAAACAAGTTGAGAGATCCTTCGGCTAATCGCCTCAGGATGACAATAGATATATGAGCAATTTAAATTTATCAGTAGTTATTTTAAGCTATAACACAAAAGATGTAACCGGAAGGTGTCTTGCGAAAGCTTTGGCAGCAAAAGAGTACTGCGAAAAAAAATTAAAAAATAAGGTAGAAGTGATAGTTTTGGATAATGCTTCTGCTGACGGTTCAGCGCTGGCTATTAAAAAAGATTTCCCAAAAGTAAAACTTATTGCCCAAAAGGAAAATCTGGGTTTTGCCAAAGGAAACAATTTAGTCATGCAAAAAATTAAAAATCCCTTTATTTTACTTTTAAATTCTGATTGTTACTTACAGGAAGAAAGTTTATATAAAGCCATTGCTTATTTTAGGGTAAATTTAAATTGTGATGTTTTAGGCGCCCGGTTAAATTATGCCAGCGGTTTGCTGCAGCCAAGCGCGGGCAGCTTGCCGAATATTTTGAATATTATTTTTTGGATTTTGGGTTTGTCTTTATTGCCGTTTTTTAATATGATAGTTTCTCCGTTTCATCCAAAAGAAAAAAAATACTTTGCCAAAGCACACAAAACCGGCTGGATTATGGGAGCTTTTTTTATGCTAAAGAAAAAAGTATATGATGTTACAGGAGGCTTTGACGAGAATTTTTTTATGCATATGGAAGAAGTTGAATGGTGCAAAAGGATTTGGCAAAAAGGCTATAAAATTTGGTATGTTCCGCAAGTTGAAGTTGTTCATTTGCACGGCGCATCAACTAACTTTGATTTAAACGCAAGTTTTTCAAACGAACTTAAAGGAATTAAATATTATCTAAAAAAGCATTATGGCGTGTATTATTTTATACTCAAGCCCGTTTTAATTTTAGGCTTAATTTTAAGAATGATTGCTTTTTCGCTTTTGCGGAAAAATAAAAGAGCCAGGGTTTATTTGGAAGGATTGAAAGCCATATGAGAATTGCAATAATTACGCTTAATTATAATGGTAAAGAAGATACGCTGGAACTTTTGGAATCACTTCAAAAACTACAACCTACCTCCTACGAGCTACACACTATTGTAGTTGATAACGCATCTTCTGACGGCAGTGTCTCTGAAATCAAAAAGCAGTTTCCGGAAGCCAATATTTTACAAACAGGAGCTAATTTAGGTTTTGCCGGAGGTTTTAATAAAGGTATAGATTATGCAAAAGTCTGGGGAGCAGATTATTTTTTGCTGATTAATAATGATTGTTTAATTAAAGATACAGATTTAGTTACAAGGCTTATTGAAACTGCAAAGAAAGATGCAAAAATCGGTTTGGTTTCTCCGAAAATTTATTTTGCCCCGGGATTTGAATTTCACAAAGACAGATATAAAAGCAGTGACTTGGGAAAAATAATTTGGTATGCGGGAGGAAAATTTGACTGGGATAATATTAGTTCCATTCACAGGGGGCTTGATGAGGCGGATAGCGGACAATATGATGGCGAAGAAGAGACAGAACTTATAAGCGGAGCTTGTTTGTTGATTAAAAAAGAAGTATTGGAAAGAGTTGGTCCGCCAGCTGGCGGATTTGATGAAAGCTATTTTTTGTATTTTGAAGACAGTGATTTTGTAAAAAGAGTCAAAGATATAGGTTTTAAAACATATTACACCGGAAAGACATCTATATATCATAAAGTTTCCCGTTCTACAGGTATTGGTTCGCCTGTCACTGATTATTATCACACCAGAAACAGGCTTATTTTTGGAATGAAATACGCAAAAGGCAGAACTAAGTTTGCGCTGTTGCGGGAATCCATAAAACTTTTAATTTTTGGAAGACCGGCGCAAAAAAAGGGCGTTTTAGATTTTTATATGGGTGTCCATCTATTACACCCTGGAAGTGTGCAGCCACGACGAATAGAATATCCCCTGAAATTGTCTATTGGGATAGTAAACTACAACACCGCTGATTTAACAAAAAAACTCCTGATAAGTATTTTTAACAAAAACTCCGGGTTTGATCCTGAAACCATGGAAGTGATTGTTTTAGATAATGGTTTAATTGATCCCTGCAAAGACAAAATCAAAGAATTTATTCACAGGATTAAATACCTTCAGAATAAAGAAAATGAAGGTTTTTCCAGGGGCTACAACAAAACAATAAAATTTTCCAGAGGAGAATATTATTTAATGTTGAATTCCGATATAGAAGTTTTAGAAAACGGGCTCTATGAATTAATAAAAACAGAAGACGAATTTGTGGGTAATGCTGTTTTGGGCGGGAGATTGGTCTTTCCGGATATGAGCAGTCAGGACAGCGCTTTTCATCTGCCTACTCTTTCCGGTGCTTTTGGCGAATATTTCCTGGCTAAGTGGGGGTCGTATTTTATGTTTGAACCGGAAAGCTATAAACCGGCAAGAGTGGAAGGTTTGGTTATGGCCTGTTTTATGATTCCCAAAAAGATATTAAATAAAGTAGGCCTGTTGGATGAGAAAACATTTATCTTTTTTGAAGATATTGAATACTGCCGGAGACTTAAAAAATATGGTGTACCGGTTTATTTTGCATCCCAGGCAAAATTTATCCACCATCACGGTGCATCTACGCAAAAAATCGGCCTTGAAAAAGCCAATGAACATTTAGTCCGGGCCTCAAAGCATTATCACGGGATATTTTATTACACACTGCTCACTTTAGTTTTACGCTTGGGCCAAAAATTCGGCCGGGTAAAAACTCCTACTTGCAGATGGACAAAAGATGATTAATAAACCATTGCTTTATATAATTTTAACTTTAGGCCTCCTGTGGGCTAAGATAAGTTATGCAAAATTTGCTTCTGGCAATTTTGTTGCAGAACTTGGAATATCTTTATCCAAAGTCCAGCCCAAAAATCCCTACCCTTTCTTCAAAGAGTTCTTATCTAATTTTGCTATCCCAAACTCCCAAATTTTTGGGACCATGGTTTTGTATGGAGAAGCGCTGGTGGCAATTTCTTTAATTTTAGGAAGCAGTTTATTATTGTTTAAAGCCAAAGTTGACAGATTGGCGACTCTATTTTTAATTGCCGGACTTTTGGGAGGATTATTTTTAAATATTAATTTTTGGTTGGGATTTGGCTGGACCAGTCCGTCAACAGACAGCTTGAATTTGTTAATGGGAGCAATAGAAGGACTCGGCATATTCTTTTTAGTAAAACATTTGAAAACTGCTTAATTTTTAAACAGATAACCCTTGCTTTTTTAGAAGCTTTCTGGATATTATAGTTATTCTATGGATGACCAGCAACCCCAAACAGCAGCAGAAAAGCCTGCAGAAAATGATGCGGTTTTGCTTCTTCGGATAGAAGAAATGATCAAAACCCATATGTCTCAAATAGATACCCTGCAGGAAGATATTACAAAGCGCAAAGATATGTTGAATGATATTTTTACAAATGATGAAACTTATCAGGAGCATGATAAAATTGCCAAAGAAGCAGCCAAAGTGCGCACCGGAACAAAACAGCAAATTATGAAAAGGCCGGATGCTGCGGATTTATCTAACCAGCTAAAATCTTTAAAGTCTGAGCAGAAAGAGCTAAAAGAAGGCTTGTCTGACTATCTAAGAGAGTATCAAAGATTATCAGGTTCTAATGAGATTGAGGGAGAAGACGGAGAACTCCGGGAGATTGTCTACACAGCCAAACTGGTCAAAAAATCAGCTCAGTTCAGTTCAAGGTAATTATTTTTTGAAATGCTTCCCTATTTTTTTATTTGAGATCTTTCCTGTATTTTTGAAACTATTTTATCTGCGAAATCTTTATGTCCTTCACTTTTTAATTCTTCATATGCTCCTGAAGCGGCTCCCCTAAGCATTGCTACAAATTCTCTGTCTACAAAAACACTATTCTCTTCACCATCTCCCATTTGAAAATCTTTGCCTCCCAGTTTATTTAATTCTTCTGTAAAGTCATAAGCGCCTTTGAGCGCCCTGTCTAGCATTCTTGCATATCCTAAGGTCTGCTGACTAAGTGGTTCCCTTTCCTTCATAGTAAGCAAGGATCATACAAGAAATTTTTTAAATAGTCAAACTATGGGGCTATTTCGCAATTAATGAAATACCTTCCCACATTCGATGTGGGAATTCGTTTATGTGGAATTTGGTATATCTCATTTACATTATTTTTTGGATATGTAATAGTTTAATTAATTCTTTAAAGGGAGGGGGTGAATATATGAATATAAAAAAATTTTTAGCGGGCAGCGCTGCCAGTATTATGATGCTGGGTATTACAGCAATTCCGGCTTTTGCCGCCGGCGGATTTGACCAGTATGGCTATAACGATACAGCAAGGATTTTTAATGGTACAGGTTCCAGCTGGTGCCAGGGCAAACTGCATTGGAGCAAAGCTGTCTGTGATGCTTATATGGGCATTTACGCAAATGACAAATTAGTCATGAAATGGAATGCTGAATGGGATAGGGGGAATGCTGAAGGATGGACTGATCCTAATGGTTATCAGGCATGGACAGATAATGAATGGAATGGAAGAGCTAATGGATCAGGCGAGATTTGGCATTACAAAATAGCCTGGGATAGAGGTTGTGCAGACTCAGGTACTCCATCAGGAGCAGCTGAGAAAGGAGCTGCTTATTGTATTTGGGGTCCTTTTGCAATGCTGCAAAGTCAGGGATCAGGGTCAGATAATGTACATTACTGGGATGTGTTGTTGAAACCTGCAGGTTACGGGGCATATTAGTTTTGGTAGGATTTTAAAACAACCCATCGGTTTTTCAATCGGCGGGTTGTTTTTTAATGTCCGGAGGGAGGGATAGAAAGCGTCCGGCTCTGCCGGAACGAACAGTCTTGTCCCTCGAAGACGGGACTACGCAGTTTGAATTCTTAATCCTCAAACTTTAAAAATTGGATGCTCGTCATCCTAATTTTTAAAGTCCGGAGGGGAGGGTTCGAACCTCCGTAGGGAAATCCCGCCAGATTTACAGTCTGGAGCAATTGGCCACTCTGCCACCTCCGGTTTGGTACCAATTATACCCTCAATTTAACTTTGCTTCAATGTGAGATTTACTTCTGCTTCTGCTATAATAATTTCAATATATGACTTCGGGTTCGTGGAAAGCCAGACAGGACAGTAAAAAGATCTGGCGCTTTAAATTTTTATCCAAATTATCTACCGGAATGCTGGTAATTGTGGTAGGGTTTTTACTTCTTTTGTTTGGGTCAATAATTTTCTTTGCTACCCAAATTCCAAGCCCTCAGGAATTAACAAACCGCGACATCGCAGAAGCAACTAAAATATTTGATAAAAACGGCGAACTTTTGTATGACATTTATTCTGATGAAAACAGGACCCCTGTAAAACTTGCAGATATTCCTGAGGTTGTTAAGCAGGCAACAATTGCCATAGAAGATAAAGATTTTTATAAGCATTCTGGTTTTTCGATAATGGGTATTACAAGGTCAGTCTTTGAACTAATTGTTCACAGGCGGGTTGAGGGCGGTTCCACGCTTACCCAGCAGCTTATTAAAAATGCTCTACTGACGGATGAAAGAACCCTGACCCGGAAGCTGAAAGAATTTATTCTGGCTATACAGGTGGAGGGGGCTTATGACAAGAATACAATTTTGGAGATGTATTTAAATGAAATCCCATATGGAGGGACTGCTTATGGTATAGAATCTGCTGCGAATTTATATTTTGGCAAATCAGCCCATGATCTTAATCTCGCAGAAGCTTCACTTCTTGCAGGACTTCCGCAGAGGCCGTCTGTTTATTCCCCTTACGGTTCGCGTCCTGAACTGGCCAAAGTAAGACAAAAGGAAGTTTTAAGAAGAATGGTAGATGACGGCTATATTACTCAAGCGCAGGCAAAAGAGGCTGAAAATGAGGAACTTACCTACAGGACCAGTAAAAGCGAGCAGGGTTTTAAAGCACCCCACTTTGTTTTATATGTTAAAGAAAAATTAATAGAACAATTCGGTGACAAAATGGTGGAGCAGGGTGGCTTGCGCGTTACCACAACTTTGGATTACGAATTGCAAAAAAAGGCAGAAGAGATAGTTAAAAAGGAAATTGAAAGTCTTGCTTCTGCTAAAGTCGGCAACGGCGCGGCAGTTGTGTTGGAAGCAAAAACTGGGCAAATTTTGTCTATGGTGGGCAGTAAGGATTATTTTGGGGATTCTTTGCCGGAAGGCTGTAAGGAAGGATTGGAATGTAAATTTGAGCCGAATGTGAATGTGACACTCCGCCCGAGACAGCCGGGTTCAGCCACCAAGCCGGTTGCTTATGCCAAAGCTTTGGAAAAAGGATATACGGCAAGTCAGGTTTATATGGATGTCCGTACTGAATTTCCCGGCGGAGATCAGCCTAATTACGTTCCTGTAAATTATGACGGGCAATATCACGGGCCGGTACAAATGAGATATTCACTGGGCAATTCTTATAATATTGCGGCTGTTAAGAATTTGGCTTTAACAGGCGTAAAAGATGTGATGGAGCTTGGGTATAGGATGGGCTTGACCACATGGGAGCCGTCGGAGGAAAATATTTCTAATGTAGGTCTTAGTTTGGTGCTTGGAGGAAGAGAAACGAGGCTATTGGATTTAACATCTGCTTATGCAGTTTTTGCAAATAAAGGTGCGCAGCTTGATCCGGTTTCCATACTGAAGGTTACAAACAGCAAAGGCAAAACCCTTTTTGAATACCGCCAGCCTGAGGGTAGAAAGGTTTTGGATCCGGGTATTGCCTATATTATTTCTGATATTTTATCTGATAACGGCGCAAGAACTGCGGCTTTTGGTTCAAATTCAGTATTAAATATTCCCGGTAAAGCTGTGGCTGTAAAAACCGGTACTACGGATAAAAAAGAGAGCAATTTGGCTGTGGGATATACGCCTTCGGTGGTGGTGGGGGTTTGGGTCGGTAATAATGATAATTCGGTGATGAGTTCAACCATTGCTTCCGGCGTCACAGGCGCTTCCCCTATTTGGAATAAAATCATGAAGGCTGTTTTGCAGGATAAGCAAAATGAGCCTTTTGAAAAGCCTTCAAACGTAGTGCAGGCAGAAGTTGACGGGTTGATGACTGGTAGGACTCATGGAGGTTCTCCCACCAGAAAAGAATATTTCATAGCAGGTACAGAGCCTAAAGGAGAATCAGGGGTCTATCAGCGCAGAAAGGTTTGTAAGGCTAATCCGCACAGGTTGGCAAACGATAATGAAGATAATGAAGAAAAAGACGTTATAGTTTTGCAGGAAAATGACCCGACAGGTGCTAATAAATGGCAGGCAGGAATAGATGCATGGGTGCTAACTTCAGCTGACCCGCGCTTTGTGGGAGCAACTGTAGGATGTGCGGGAGTGCCCGGGTTTACTGCAGGCACAGGGGGGGTTATAGAGATTGTTAATGTAGGAAATGGGGCAAATGTGCCGAGAGTTTTTGATGTTTTGGCTAAAGCTAATTCCCCTGCCGGAGTTAAGAAAATCACCTGGTCAATAGACAGCGCGCAAAAAAGCACCCAAACATCTGAACCGTTTGCGCTGCACGTCGAATTTCCGCAGGGAGATAAAGGTTCGCATACCATAACAGTTACTTTGGAAGATAATAACGGCGGAATGTTTTCCCACTCAATAGGTGTTACTATAGCTTTATAGTGCCGTTTTTGAACCTACTATTAAGACGAAGTATCGGGCAATTACTCGGTTTTCCTTGTATAGTTCGTCTCATCGTTTCGCTTACTGCAATATGATATATTTTGTACCCTTCTGGTATAAAAGTGGCTTCTGGACACCTTCTACCATTATCCCATTCACAATTATCACAGTGGCCTGTTAAAGATGAGATATTAGCTTCAAGATTTTTCATCTCTTCTTACTCTCGAGACATTCAGCTGTTTCGACAGTTACCTCAAACAGTAGCAGACTTGCTATTCTTTTTAGTCCTGCTGCTTTCAGTTCGCGGAATGCACCACGAGTTACGCCGTTCATTACAGCTTGAAAATTCTCATCCGCTATAGGGAATGCTTCTTTTTCTTCTCCCACCACATATTCTGAAATGATACCCTGTGAACCGGGTAACTTACCCTGAGTGTTGTTTAACGCACTTTGCATAATTCGTATATTCTTAATTCTCTCAAGGGCTTTAAGATAAAGCCTTAATTGCTGATTTGATCCGGCAATCTCTAATTCTTTCATACATTGAGAAGTTTTCTGCCCTATACTATTATAAGTTTATATTAAAGTCAACTATATGTATAGGCAGGCCAC
>MFDN01000004.1 GCA_001776935.1 Candidatus Daviesbacteria bacterium RIFCSPLOWO2_01_FULL_39_23
TAAAAGGAGTTTACAACCCGAGGGCCTTCATCCTCCACGCGGCGTCGCTCGATCAGACTTTCGTCCATTGTCGAATATTCCCGGTTGCTGCCACCCGTAGGTGTATGGGCCGTCATAAATGTTTTCTCCGATCCCTCGGAGTATCAGACTATATCTTCATCCCCCGATTTGATCGGGGGAGCCAACATGTAATGGAAGTTTAGTATCCCAGATTATCTGGTACCTTCCATGTCAGTCGTTACGGGGTTACTAGAAAAATGTTTTTTGTGATAATGATTTAAACCTCTAATTTGTAGCGCTAATTCTAAACCTTTATTAAAAGAATCTTTATTCTTAAAACGATCTTTTAAAATTAGAAGCTGTAAAGCCAAATCTAATTGTTTGAACTTATTCACTACATATAGTTTTAAACCCTTCAACAAACGCTCCACAAATTTACTATCAGTAATTACATACTCTGATAAATTTTTAGATGGATAGTCAGCTATAGAACCATTTCTAAGCTGGCTGTATATCCAATCCAATACATGCCGATTTCTAGTGTGTTGGGTAAAGCTAACTGCAATTCTAGTTCTCCAGCCAAACTTATTGTTTGGTTGTTTATCTAGTCTTGCTTTAATACACCCATCACCGTCTAAAAATCCTGCAATATATGCTAGCGCCGTTGGATTAACTCTTCTAGAACTTCCCACGGTATTATCCCAAACGTACATACTTCTAACGTAACCCAAAGGTTACCCGAAGTCAAGTAGCTTGTTTGGACTCCACCGTTATTAGTTGGATTTTACTGCATCGTTACCAATGCAGGCGATCAGTTCTGGTCGCAGTCCCATTGTGGCTGACCGACCTCTCAGTCCAGCTACCCGTCGTCGCCTTGGTAGGCCATTACCCCACCAACTAGCTGATAGGACGCAGGCTCATCTAGAAGCGCCTTGCGGCTTTAAACTTGCGTTCACATGGGAGATTACCCCGGCTTTCGCCGAGCTATATCCCACTTCCAGGCAGATTCCTGCGTATTACTCACCCGTCCACCGGTTCTCCGACTTGCGTCGGAGCCCCTTGATTTGCATGCCTAAGGCACGCCGCCAACGTTTATCCTGAGCCAGGATCAAACTCTCAAAAAGAATTGGCTATTAGCTTTTCGCTATTTGCAATTTGCAATTTCTTGCCAACAGCTAACAGCTAGTTGCTAATAGCTAAATTAACCCACCACTCTTCTGCTATTAAAGCATTAAAAAACCCCGAACCTTCGGGGCTTATACTTTAACCGAAGAGTAGTATATAAAAAATCTTCGGTTGTTAATGTGCGTTTTTGAAGTAGTATTATTTTATAGCTTTTCGCTACTCACTATTTGCAATTTCTTGCTAATAGCTAACAGCTAATGACTAATAGCTAATCTCTAACTTTCTCCTTTTTGGCTAAGTACGCCAAAAGCGCATCAAAGCCATTTTGTATTTTACCTCTATAGCCAACTGATGTCAATCCTGTAAAAATTTGCGTTAGGGGGAAGTTAATTCTTCTGCTACTATTTTTCCCAGGTTGGGAATCCTGGATAAAAGAAAATATTTGATCGCCTCGTTATTTATCCCGCCTTCATTTAACTTTTCAAGCGTTTTTACATCTTCTTCCACCAAAGCACCGGCAATCCTGGTATAGATATTTTGCACTACCTCATTTACAGCCTGTTGTTTTTGATCCTCCGTAGCATTTGTTAAACCAAGCCTGGCTATAAGGTTTTGTTTGTCAGCTTCCGATAATAAATTTTGTATTTGATCCATATTCTTCACTCCCTACCCTTTTTGAGACCCGGGGGTTACCGGAGATCTGGTCGGAGTGGACGTAGAAGTAGGCTGTGCTTCTGTGGGAGTTGCAGAAGGAACAGCTCTTGTCGGACTGTTAGTAGGTGTAGCTGTCGAGAGCTCTGGCGTAGCAGTTGGAGATGGCTCAAAAGTTGGAGCAGGACTAGGCTCAACTACAAATCCCGGATCCTGCGGTATCCAGGGTGCTTCGGGTGGGGGTGCTGACGACGGAGGAACAGCATCATATACAGGAGGCAGATTAGTCTCTGCAAAACGCAACACAAGAAAGAAAGGAAGCCACCGCCTCACATTTTCTGCATGTTTTCTGAATCTTTCCACAACAGACTTACGATTCTCTGTCCGGGACACCGTAACCGGCACTGGTGCCCATTCACGATTAAGTTTAAATATTCCCACTGATGTGCCGTCAGGATCTGTAGCAGGAGAATTCGGGTTGAAATAACTGATTCCGATTTGCTCCCCCTTTACACCAGTAGGTAATGCCACAGCTCCGTTTTGAAGTTGTTCTCTGCTGAATATTCCGTATACCCGGTTATTTTTAATAATATAAAGACTGCCTGCATTTTGTGTCAGTCTCCAGGCCTCGCGCATTTCGTCCGGCTTTGTGCCGTCAGGAAAATGTATCTCGCCATTATCCCGCATCTGTACAAACAAATTAAATTCACCTGGCCGGCCTTCATTTAAACCGTGCACGCCCTGATGCAGATGCATCATGACAGCACAACTCCCGGGAGGCTTTTCATTTAGAAAATTTGTTTTACCGGCTTCTATTGTTGCAATAGGCGGAATACCTGTATTTATAACTTCCAAAGCAGAGGTTTGAACCGCTCCTTCAGGTCGTGCTGTCACTGGGGCTTCCATAAATTAACAGTACTACTTTCCGAAAATAAAAGTCAATAAATCTTAATTGATTATGCTGCTTTTTGGAAAACACCTGCCAGAGCCGGACTTAACTGTTCCAGATTAGGCTCAGTCATAATTATTTTTTTCTCAGTAGCTACTGCAGAAGCTGTGCTTTGTTGGGCTGGGGGTGCTTTCTTTTTGACTACCCTTTTTACAACTTCTTCGGTGGCCTGTATAGGCTTAACCAGCCAGTGCATAAAAACCCTTGCCACGTCTTTATTGCCCACAGGATTACCATTCTTTCCCAGCTTTACAGGTTTTTTCTCCGCTACTATCCCGTCAAATCTTTCAACTGCTTTTTCTCCTGATTCAAACTCACCTGCCCCGCCAATTGCCTCAACAGTTTCCTGATAAGATCCGTCAGGACCTGTTTTTCTAACCACCTGGCTTCTGTTACCAGCGTGCTCACCGGGTAAAAACTTGCTTACCAACCAACCGGCAATCTTGTCCAAACCCAACCTGTCTGCTTCTGCCCTGGCTTTAACCACAGCCGCCCTTATTTCTATTTTTCTTTGAGCACTGGCGTCTTCGTCTTCCAGATACACTTGCCTTTCAATCTCCTCCTCTTCCTCTAATCTTTCCTCCAGCTTTTGTTTCTCCATCTTTTCCTCTACTATTTCTTCCACTTCCTGCTCTTGTAAAACAGCTTGCGGTAAAACAGCTGGGGTCACTGCGGCAGATATCCGATTCTCGGTACTGGTTTTAGTCATTGCTTTCCCTGCAGTTTCAGTATTTGGCTCCAAAATAGGCAAAGTTATTATTTGTGGTTTTGGAAATTCCACAATATTCGGTGCCTTCAAAGGCACAGCTTCCGGTGCAAAAACGTCCCAGGCAGGCTGTTTCAATACAACTTCCGGAAAAACTTCTGTTGGTTTGGAAAGCGGCAGTGTGCTTTTTTCCCAGGCTGCAGCAACCACAATTTCTGCCTGTGAAATCACAGCAGGCTTACTTGGAGCTTTAAACAATATTTCCCCCAGCGGAGCCGAAGCAACTCCTCCTCCTGTATTAATTGTAGTTATATCAGCTGCGCTCATAGGTTTAAATCCCTCCAAAAATCCTCCTGTAATAGGCCCCTTATCAAAACTGGCCAAAGGTACACTGGCCTTAAATTCTCCCAAAGATCCTGCAATCCCTCCCACATCAGGAAGAGCACTAAGACCTGCAGGCGCTAATCCCTCCAATCCTCCAAATCCTTTTAATCCGCCAACACCAGCCACAGCAGGAGCTGCCCCGGCACTTACCTTTCCGATTCCGGAAGCTACACTCCCCATTGCTGATCCGATTGACCCGATTGCTTCAATACCCATACTATGTTTATCCTTTCTGTCTCAGTTTATACTTAAGCATTACAGGGTGCTTGATTTAATCCTCACAAAATCCTAACGATTTTAGCTTCAGATTACCCGCTCCTAACCCTGTTCTGTTGTATAAAGCCTAAAATTTGCCGCTGGGTGCCGTTAGCCAAAGTCTTTCCTCCCACATATTAAGCTATAGGCCACTTGACTGCTTGATACTAAACTGTTATAAGCGGAGCTTGCGATAGTACCGCTAATCGCGTATACTATCTAAATCCTGACGAGAATGAAGCTCTTTCTCGAATTGTCATCCTGAGCGATTAGCGAAGGATCTCTCAACTTGTTTGAGGAAACTTGCATTTGCAAGAGATTCTTCACTTCGTTCAGAATGACAAACTCTATGAAACTAAAACCAAACTACAATTTTAGGGAAGCAGAGTTGGGACCTAAATTTGCCCGGGATAAATTAAAGGAATTCAGAGAACTGATTGACGCATCTTTGTCCTTTGTGGTGCTTTCTATGCCGGGAGTGGGTGTATCGTACTTTTTGAGGTATCTTGCTATGCAAACTTTTGCCGCCTTTGTTCATGTGGATTTGTATTTATTGCCGACACTTTCCAGACATGAATTTTATAAGTTATTGCTTACAGAACTCAACGGAACACCTGACAAAAAAACTGAAGAAGAACTTTTGGAAGAAATTAAGAAAAATTTAAAGTCTTTGACAGAAAAAAGAACAAAGATTGTGATCATATTCTCAAGATTTGATACCCTTAAAGACCAATTTAACTGGAACTTTTTATCAAATATTCAAAGTCTTGCTACTTCTTTTCCGGAAAAAGTAGTTCTGATTTTCACTTCCACTAAACCTTTATTTGAAATTGTGGATGCAGAAGCCATGTCCGGCGGAAATTTACATTTTTATTCGGAAAACCTGTATTTTAAGCCCTATTCCGGGGATGATCTGAAAAAACTGTGCACAATCGAACCTATCAGGCCGGGATTACCCAAACCGGTTTTGGAAGAATTATTAAAATTATCAGGCGGGCATAACCAGCTATTGCATATCCTGTTAAACTCCCAAAAACCAAAGAATCTGGTCCTGGATAAATTCGTCAAACTGCAGATGAAAGAACTGGTAGATTATCTGGATTACAGCCAAAGAAAAACCATTCAAAATATTGCTTTGGGCAAGGCTGTCATTGAAGTTGATGATTACCTGCTGGGCGTAGGCATGGTAGAAAATTCAAAAATCAAAAATCAAAAATCAAAATTTACATTATTTACTCCCCTTTTAAGTGAATATATTAAAACCAATGCGCCGGTAAAGCTGCCTGCAAAAGAGTCTAAATTGTTTAAATTACTGAGGAAAAATATAGGAAAAACTGTTTCCAAAGACGAAATTTTTACTGAGGTATGGCCTGCCCGCAACGCTCCGCGTAGCGAGGCGGGCGGGGGCGAAATCGATGAAAATGCAACAGATTGGGCTTTGGATGCTTTAATCTACAGGCTCAGAAAACACCCGTTTATGCAAAAAGGCGGCTTTATTATCGAAAGCCAAAAAAAAGTAGGCTATACATTAATCCAAACTTGACAAAATTAAGATGTAAGATGTAAGATGTATTTATGAGAAGAACTCAATTAAACCTTGACGAAAAAACTTATTATCAACTGGTTAGCTACGCCCAAAGGGAAAACACTTCTTTATCTAGCGCTGCAAGAAATTTAATATCCAAACAAATTAATAAAGAATATCCTTCTGCGAAGGATACCTTATTAGGCCTTGTTGAACTTGGTAAAAAACACCGCGTCAGAGGACCGCGCGATCTTTCTACAAAGATAGATTATTATCTATATGGTCCCGGAAGTCCGGAATTTGGTTACTTATATAAAAATAAAAAGAAAACATGACAATCTTCATGGATGCTTCAGCTGTTGTATCGCTCTATTCTCTTACCGATCCTAATCATAGACCAGCAAAAAATATAATATATAAATTAGCTTCTGATCAGCTCATTACATCTAATTTTGTCTTTGCCGAAATAATCACCATCCTATCTCAAAAAGTCAGCAAAGAGAAGTCAACTTTTGCCGGTAATTATATTAGAAAAAATTTTAAAATCATCAGATTAACAGCAGAGATAGAAGAATTAGCCTGGGAGATTTTTAAGAAACAAACATCTAAAAATGTCAGTTTTGTAGATTGCACAACCTTTGCCTTGTATCAGCAGGGTCTGTTTGATAAAGCTTTTACTTTTGATTCCGATTTTGCAACAAATAAGGTTCCCGTTTTAAACTGAAAGCTTACAGCCGTATATTGATTATAGCCTAATGCAGTTGTTCCAAGAAATAAACAGGATCACTTTTATGAGCTTCTATTACCTCAATCACTTTTCGATCAACTCCTGCAAGCTGTGTGTTTAAATATTCTAAAACAACTTCTACGTCTTTGGCTTCCATACCACCCAAGTCTTGCTTAAATCCTAGTTCACGCGCATGGGTTAAATTGTCTTGCCATCTTCGTCTATCAGCACATAACCCAATTAGCCGCCCTGTCTCCTCTTCTTCAGCCATCTCCCTACATGCAGCCACTTCTAATTTGTCAAGTATTTTCCATGGGCTCCAACCGATACCCTCATGCTCTAATCTAACCTTCATTTCATCAAGTTCTGGCCTCCGATCTGACCTCCAGGTTATCTCTCCAATACTTTCGCTATTTGTTTGTCTTTGCCCAAAAAAAACTGATTTCAAGCGATTAACTATATCAATAGAATTCGTAGGATTTTCGGGGGTAATCGGCTTCATCGGTGATAATTATAATATACCATACCGCTCGGCGATTCTTAAAGTTTCGTTGTTTTCTCAATTACCTCATACAGCACTACCCCAAGCTTACCATTATCCTTCGACTTCGCTCAGGACTTTCGGCATCCTTTCAACAACTTTGTATAAAACTACTCCCAGGCTAACCATTACATTAAGGCTGATATTCACCCCAAACATCGGGATTTCGACAACAGCATCTGCCATCTTTAGCACTTCTTTTGAAACTCCGGTTGTTTCGTTTCCGACAATCAAACAGACAGGTGTCGTATAGTTAAACTCATCATAAGGAACACTTTTTGTACTTTGTTCTATTGCAATTATTTGTAAATTGTAAATTGTAAATTGTAAATTCCGAACCGCCTGCAAAGCGGTTTCGGCATACTCCCACTCCACCCACTCTGTAGTATTGATGGAGGCTTTTTTAATCCGGTGATTGGGCGGGGTTTCTGTCCCCCCGCAAAGAAAAACCTTTTTAGCAGCCACAGCATCTGCCAGCCTGAAAATGCTGCCTATATTATAGGTATCAAGTACGTTATCCAAAACAATATAAATATCATTCCTCGCTATTGGCCCGCCTGCTACGCTAGCAGTAGCATTGCGGGCAGGCTTTTGGCTATTGGCTGTTTGCTGCGAACCGCTAACAGCTAATGGCGAATAGCTCCTCAACTGTTTCGCATTCAGCTTCATGATTTCACCGTAAAAAAGAGTCCCCTATCTTCCTTGCTAAATCTTTATAGAATGCCTGCAAATCAGAAAGTTTGAGCGGCACCAGCATTTTCGGTAAATAATCAAATTTTTCTACCTTTAAAAATCCTGAAGCCAACCACACTAAATCAATTTCCATGTTGAATTTTTTCTGTGACCAGTGCAACAAATCCCATACAGTGTATTTTTTAAGCAGGAAATAAAGATCAACAAAATCTTTAATATCAGTTCTCTGAAGGATAGTAGTTATTTTATTGGCGCTAATATCTATCAGACTGTCTACATCAACACCCTGCAATCTTTTCCCTTTTTTCAACCTGGAATGCGGATAATAACCAAAATCTATTTTAATAACCAGATTTTTATCATCGTCAACCAATTCAAAAATCCGCACCCTTTCTTTCAAAGTCACTCTGGACCTGGTATTTATCAGCGAAGCAATGTTATCAATAAATTTAATAATCCCGTCATTATCAAAATCACTCTCGCTGAAAAAATCTAAATCTTCAGATTCTCTATGGTGTAAATATACTGCGCTTAAAGCAGTGCCTCCGGTAAAATAAAATTTTTGGGATAGATTTTTGTCTTTTGCAAAAGAGTCAAATACGGTTTGCTGGACAGGACTAAATGTTGTTTCTGTAATTACTTTCCCCATATTAATAGCTCGAACAGCCTTTTTCTTTGAGGTTCAAGGTTAAGTTCTCTCCAGCACCTTTCTACCTCATTTAAGTTTATTTTCTCTTTATCTGAAGGGTAAATACCGTAATTTATCTGTCTTTCCAAAATCAAGAGCCGTCCTTGTTTGCTTTTTTTTAACTTATTGACATCATAATCCCAGATAAATGGCATATGCTATTATTTTAACACATTTAACCACAAAAAATACCGCTTTTGCCCCTACCTCATCTGCCAGCCTGAATATACTGCCTATATTATAGGTATCTAAAACATTATCTAATATAATGTAGATATCATTCTTTTTTATCGTCTGACGACTGATAGCTGACGACTGACGACTCCTTAATTGTTTCGCATTCAGCTTTATCATGCCTGCAATTTTACCATGAATTGACACTCAGTGAGTTTTCCCATACTATAGTTAGTGTGGATATATTCTTAAAAAAACCCACTCTTAAGATAGCAGTCTTTTTGATCGTGATGCTTATAGCTATTCCCTTATTCTTTTATTTTTTTAAAGGACAAATCCTCTCCGGCCTGTCTTCCCTTTCGGGTAAAAATAACCCTCAAAGAACTGACAGCTCAACTATTTCATCAATCCCCTCCCAACCCTCATTGCCAAAAATCATTGCCTGCCCGGTATCAGCAGAGCTTTGCCAGAAGGGAAAAATTTTAGAACTTTCTTTACCGGAAGGCAAGAAAAAATATGACGGTTTGGGCTGGACTTTACCTGATAATTCTGCTGTAAAAGCAGCCTTCGACGGCAGCTTTAAGGAACAGGAAACTTACGGGGCGACTCCTTCGCCGCGACTGGTAACGCTTACCTCAACTGATGAAAAATATGAAGCAAGATACCTTTTTACGCCGGCAAGCAAACTGTCTGTCACCGAAGAAAGGACTTTTGGTAAAGGCGTGGAAGTCAAAAGCGGAGATGTACTTTCTATCATTCCCGGGACTGTTTTGAGAGACTATAAAGCAAATTTGAAATTTGTAGTGGTGGAGAAAAAAACCGGTAAAACCCTGCCGCTTAAAACAGAAGATTTGGGCGAATTCAACTTGGAATAGCCCATAAGTTTGGCCGGAGACTGTAATGAAGCAGGCCTATGACGGGGTTAACCCCAACACTGCCAAAAGGTGATATAATTACTCCAATGAAAAAGAAAGTCTTGCAATACGATGTGATATTTGAAAAAGAAAATGATGGAGGCTATTCTGTCTGGGTGCCGGATCTGCCGGGATGTGCTTCACAAGGAGATAATTTAGAAAAAGCAATCAATAATGCCAAGGAAGCTATACAGTTGTACTTAGAAGCTGCAAGCAGCGATTTTATCGAAGAAGGAAAGCTGCATAAAGACCGCTTTATTATTCCAGTACAAGTTGCCACCCCTTAAAAGATGTCAAATATTCCTCAAATAAGCGGACAGGAGTTGATTAAAGCATTAAAGAAAATCGGATTTGAAGTGTCCAGACAAAAAGGTAGCCACATTAGGCTGGCGCGTAGTTACAAAAACCAAAAACAGCTTATTACTATCCCCAATCATAAAGTTATCCGCAAAGGCACACTGCTGCAGGGCATATTGAAACCAATTGATTTAACAATCGAAGACCTCAAAAGGTTGCTCAAATAATTTTCCCCACAAAAAATACCCCATTTTAGGTAAAATGTGGTATAATATAAGTTAATAAAAACTCACTATGAGTTATCAAAGAGGTTTGGAACGTACGTTCTTTAACCAAAAGAAAAACAGCACTCTTTCCAGGAGATACCGTTTAACTAACGGTACCTTAAATTACTTTTTGAGTCAAGGGGGAAAGTTCTAATGGCTATTCAGATAGAACATGCCCCGCGGCATTTACCTCATCTTCCCAGACCTGATCTGGGAGAAGCTTTAAGGTGGATGAAAGATCATCCTGTTGCAACAGCCTCCGCCGTCGCTCTTGTAGGCGTACCGGCAGTTGCCATATCCATGTATACTGGCCGTGATAAAGGTTTTAAGCCGCCTGCACAAACTGCAGACTCCGGCCATGTTCTGACAATCCCGCTTCCGGCACTGGAACCTGGTATAGTTTCTGTTAAAACAGCCACTCCTACTCCATCTGCCACTCCGCTAGTGGATAAGCTGGATGCTTTCATTGCTAAAATTACTGAGACACCTACCCCCACTCCTACGATAGAAATAAAACCATATACCCCTACTGTTACACCAACAATTGGACCAACCAAAGAACCAACTGCTACACCAACTAAAGTATCAGAAATGACTCCATATGACTCAAAGGTGTACTCAGGTACAGGGAATTCCGAAACCAAATTAGTAAACGAATCAAATATATCTACTTTTTACAGCTTTGTTTCACAAGAAGAAGCTCTAAGATTGGCAAAAGAACAACCAGGAAAACTTCTTTTCCCCCTAAGCCCAAAAGGGTCGTTTGATTTAGGTGAATATACGATGAAACGAGATGGATCAAAAATTATAGTTGCTTATACACCTAATCTCGATATAATCGCTTCTTTTGATGGCACGATTGAAGTATTCCCCAGTTTTATGCTATTTAAATCCAATAGAAAAGAGGCTGATGGAAGCTATCATGTAGTTAATTTTGGAGTAGACGAAGCCAGTCTTGAATCTAAATTAACAACAGGAAATGAAATAAAATTAGGAGTAAATATCTCTAAGTTTCTTGGTAGAAAACCAGGTAAAGTTGATGGAGATCAAGCAGAAGCTAATAGATTTACTTTTGCAGTTTATAAATATTTAGATTATAATCCCCCCTTAGTTACTTCCAACGGAACTAAAACACGGGAAGTAATTAAAATTACTCCTCCTCTCTCAGATAAAAATATGTGGGTATTAAAAGACGGTAAACCTGTTATTATTAGAGAATAATATGCATTCTTGTCTGCCTAAAAAAATCCTCTATGGTCTTCTTTTTATACCTATATTCCTCTTCTTTTTTCTGTTAACTCCTAAAACTTCTTTTGCCAATCCGATAGTGGATTGTACTTATGCCACTTGGTTAGACGGAAGCAAAAACTATACTATAGCCGGAATTGAATGCAAACAAAATTCACCAGCAACCTTTTGCGATAGAGCTAATTGGAAATTCTATTACAATCCAACTTGCACCAATGTATCGTTTGGCTGTACGTATGAAGACTGGTTAAGCAGTCCTACCATACTATGTCCCGGTAGCGAAGAAATTCCTCAAGCTGATTGCACCTGGTCAACTACCCAATGTTCCTCTGCAGACAGATGTTATGGGGCAACTGGTGGTGGAGGCACAGGCTATGATTCACTAGGCCGGGTTTTAGCCGGAGACTGCAATGAAGCAGCCTATGATGGATCTAACCCCAACACTGCCTGTGTCAACGGAGGCTGGTATAAACAATGCTGCAGCGCAGGAGGTGTTTCTCCAACAGTTGCCTGTTCCAACGGTTCCTGTGTCAACGCATATGAGCCGCCTGTTAACAGTTGGTCATGTTCTGGCGGCGGCGGTGGTGGAGGTGGCGGCGGAGTCACCCATTATAGCTGCAGCGGAGCTTCCTGTGTGGTTGATGCTAATGGTCCATATACTACTTCGGATTGCAACAGCAGGTGTACAGAATCCCCCCGGGTAGACAGTATCAGCAGTTTTTCCTGTTCCGGGGATCCCCGAACCTTATACGCTTCCTGGAGTGGTTCCGGTTCCTCAAGCTGCAACATCTATGTGACAGACGGCTCCGGCGATCATCAAATCTCCCCCTCCTGTTCAGGAAGTGGCACCTATGGCGGATCTCCGGGCGGCGGGCCATACATCCTGCATGCCAGTGACGGCACCAACGACCGGACCCAATCTACCACCTGCCCTCCTAAATACGGCTGCAGCGGAGCATCGTGTGTAGTAAATAACGGCTCAGGCGGTTTTGATTCTTCAACCTGTAATAATACATGCAACTCTTCCAATCCCTGGTCAATTTTAGGTTCCGGCTGTTCCGGGCAAAGCCCGACTTTACATGCCCAATGGGGCAATATTGGCTCAGGAAGCTGTAATATCGGCATCAGGGTAGGCAGCTGCTTCCATCAAATCAGCCCAAATTGCTCAGGAGATATCTCAAACATCACTTCCCTGGGCAGCTGTGCCGGGGCAGTGGTCAATAACGGCGGTTATTCACTGGAGGCCTGGTATGGCGCTAACCTTAAATCCTCTGATCCGGAAACTGCACCTAATTGTTCAAACAGCGGGCCGCGGTGCGGTGACGGCACTTGCAACGGCGGGGAAACCTGTTCTACCTGCCCCGGAGACTGCGGTTCATGCGGAGGTAATCCCCCTGCTCCCAACTGTACCGTCAACAATAGCATTACCTGCAATACCGATGTAAATCTGGGAGTTTCACCTAATCCGGGCAGTCCGGGTTCTTTAATGAACTTCAATATCACTTCCGGCGATGCTTCCACCTGTACTAATGATGCCTGGAGTGCCGGTTCAGTTTCAGGTTGCGGCGGAGCTTACCCTACCAAAACCTGCACTGCCCAAAATCCGGGTGCCAACTATGTCTGGACCCATTACTGGCAAAAATGCGAAGGAGCCTTAAACAACTGTTCTCCC
>MFDN01000005.1 GCA_001776935.1 Candidatus Daviesbacteria bacterium RIFCSPLOWO2_01_FULL_39_23
TCACCGGCAATCCGGCTTTCATCGCCCCCGGCAATACCTACACCTGGGGGGTGCAGGCCTGCAAAGGCGGGTTTACCTCTTCAACCTGCAGTACTATCAAATACGGCACTTCTTTTACCTGCCAATATCCTGCCTGTCCGGATGGGGCAGGCACACCCAAAGCCTGCGGCAACATTCCCGGTGTCTCAGGTGAACCCAGTAATAAATACAGCATTGGTACCTGCAGCGGAAATTGGAAGCGTAATCCGGGAAATCCCAATCGCAACTCCCCCGGCACCGGTTTACCCTATGACGGCTGGTGTGCGACCAATGTTAATTCCACCAGAGCCTACTGCTACAGCTGTGACACATCCTCCGGCATCACTCCCTGGATTCAGATTCTGCAGGGTGATGTACATTCCAATACCGGGATTAATGCCCCGGGAGGGCCATAATTTCTTGACTTGACTTTAAGCCTATGTTAAGTCTACAGTTAAATCATAACCTTATATGAAGAGTTTAAAATCTGTCACGAGGCAAGTTTTGATTTTAGTATTTGCCGCATTTATTGCCATCAGCGCAGTAATACTCATTGACAATAAATTCTTTTCCCCCACAAAACAGGAAGGTCAGGTAGCCGGTACTGCCACCCAACCGTTTATATTGAATAATAAATTTTGCGATAACCCTGAAACTTCCGCACAAAAATCCTGTACCAGCTTTATCCCTTCTGCCCTTGCTCAGGCAGTCACCACTTACCAAAATGTCGGCGGCGATGTACAAATATCAGGTAAGCTTGACTTGATCAAAGACAAGCAAATAATCAATTTTCTAACCGGCACCAGTTCCAGCGGTTATGCTTTACAGGTTGGAGTAAATGACAACGGAATTAATTTCTCTAATAACGCAAACACCACTGCTGCCAAGTCTATTAACTTCAAAAGCATTGGTACTCAAAACGGGATGGCAGGCCAAACAATTAAGTTCCTAACTGGTACCAACACCAGTGGTTATGAAATGCAGGTCGGACTAAATGATGACACTATCAATTTCTACAATAATTCATCTAGCCGGGGATATAGATTTAAAAACCCAACTGGGACTTTACTTGATATTACTAGTGCTGGGAATTTAATAGCCAAAGGATCAATTACAGGTACATCGAAAAATTTTGAAATAGATCATCCTGCTAAACCCGGCTATAAATTAGTACACGCATCTTTAGAAAGTCCGGAAAATGCTGTATTTTACAAAGGAGAAGGACAACTGCAAAACGGCATTGCCATTGTTAACTTACCTGATTACTTTGAATCTTTAACAGCAACTGACAACAGGACAGTCCTGCTTACCCCCAAGTTTGATTCTGATGAACCTGTCAGCAACCTTGCCGCCTCATCAGTAAAAACTGGCAAATTCACAGTCAGAGCAATTGACAATCAAAACCTTTCTCAAAAATTCTATTGGGAAGTAAAAGCTGTCAGACGCGATATTCCTCCGCTGGTAGTAGAAAAGATAAAATAGCAAAGGTTTAATATGGATTATTTAAAATTTAAACCCGCAACATTTGTATTAGTCATCATACTATTGGCAATTGCCCTTACTTCCAAACCAGCCACAGCTGAAATTGCCACTGTTAAAGACTGGATAGGCTTTTTTGATACAACTGCTGGTGATGGTAAAACTGCAGCTTATTCTACCACTGACCCAAAGTTTATAGATGGCCATCTCTGGGCCTATACCAACAGTAACTGCACCCTGACTCCTCAAACAGCCGGCACAACTCCTTCGCTTAGCAACCCCTCAGGTTGTGATATTACTCCTAATCCTTTACCCGAATCCGGCACTTATGAATACCGCATGTATGCCTATGACGGCCAAAATTCGGAAGCTTTAATTGCCAAATCTATAGCGATAAACCCTGCTCCCAGCGCCGAACCTGGTTCCGGAACCGGGCCTATTTGCCCGTCGCAAGCTGCTAATCCCCGGGTGCAGGACGGCTTAATCAGCGCTCCTTACGGAAGCGAGAAATTTGGCAACCCCGGCGGCACATGCGCTATTGACCAGGGCAAGGCTGCCTTTGCTCCTTATAAAATCCCCTCTTATGATGATTTAAAATCAATATATTACACACAATCTAAAGCATATAAAACAACTCCCATATCCGGTGATGCGGATCAGAATGATCTAACCATATCTCAAAATTCAGCCTTCTATATTTCCGGAGACCTGGGTTTTTCCGGCAACCCTGCCGGTTCATCTACCGGCGTCATATTTGTCGATGGAAGCTTGTATATTGCCGCTGATTTAACTTATGGAACCAATACCAGCGGCCTGGTTTTTGTAGTGAAAGGAAATGTAATGATTGATAAATCAGTTAAACTGATCAATGCAGTCATCATTTCTGACAACACCGTTTACACAGCGGTTGATCTTCTTGCCAACCCTCCTGTTACCACCTGCATTAAAAACAATATAGATGTCGGAGCCAGCACAAATGCTTTAACCATAAACGGCAGTTTGATTAGTTTAAAGGAAGGCTCAATTGTATTCTGTCGCAAGCTGACTGATGATTTTCTCTGGCCGGCTGAAAAAATAAATCAGGAACCTAAATATCTGGTTATTTTAAAAGACCTATTCTCAGATACCCTGCAAAAATGGTCGGAGATTCAATGAATAGCTTTCAGCTTTCAGTCATCAGTCGTCAGACATGAATACTCACAAATTCAGGAAACTTACAGTATGGCAAAGATCAATACAGTTTGTCTCATTAATCTATAATATAACTTCTAGATTTCCAAAAGAAGAAAAATTCGGTTTAATAGATCAAATTAGACGAGCTGCAGTCAGCATCTGTTTAAATATAGCAGAAGGCACAGGAGCCGGATCAGATGCTGAATTTATTAGATTTTTAAGGATGGCTCAACGTTCTGCTTATGAGGTAATCGCAGCTTTAGAAATAGCTATCAATCTAAAAATGGCAAATTATACAAGTATAAATGACGCTATCAGCGAGGCTGATCAATTGAGTGCTATGCTTAGCGGTCTTATTAAAAGTCTGAAAGCTGATAGCTGACGACTGACGACTATTTACCAAAATTACGCCTTTGCTCCTGATACCAGGCAACTGCTTTTTTAAGTTCACCCGCATCAAAATCCGGCCAAAGCGTTGTAGTGAAATAGAATTCCGAATAGGCTGTTTGCCAAAGCAGAAAATTGGAAAGCCTTGACCTGCCTCCTGTCCGAATTACCAATTCAGGGTCATTTTGACCATTAGTATATAAATGTCTTTCCACAATAGTTTCATTAATTTTTTTCACCTCAATACCCTCTTTAACAATATCTTTGATCGCTTCAATCAGTTCCTTTTTCCCTCCATAATTTAAAGCAATATTTAATTTGATTGACTCATTTTTAATATATGTTTTTCTGATTTGATCAATCAGTTTGGTGATAGTAGCCGGGAGTCCGTGCATTTCCCCTAAAATAGTGATCCTGACTCCTTTTTGCATCATTTTCTTAAGTCTTTTATGATAGCCCCTTCTAATCAAGCTGAACAGACTTAAAACTTCTCTTTTTGCCCGCTCTTTGATATTTTCAGTAGAAAGCGCATAAACCGTAACAGTTTCCACCCCTAATTTCTCAGCCGCTTCCACCACCTTTTCTAAGGTCTCTGAGCCTTTTTCGTGCCCTTTTATATCAGGCAAACCCTTCCCTCTTGCCCATCTCCTGTTTCCATCCATAATTATGGCGATATGTTGGGGGATATTTTGTTTACTAATCATATTTTTGCTATTAGCTTTTAGCTGTTAGCTATTTGCTGCTAAAAGCGAACAGCCTGCCCGCAATGCTACGCATAGCGTCGCAGGCGGGCCAATAGCGAATAGCTACTTAGTCCTTTCTACTAAATACTCTGCCATCTGCTGTAATAATTTCCTCATTTTTATATCTTTAGTAATTTCCGGCAACATTTTCTTAGTTTGACTTATATATTTATCCGCTTCATTTTGTGCCGCAGTCATCCCTCCAATCCAACCCGCCTCATTGTCTAAAATATCATCCTTTATCTGAAAAGCAATCCCGATTTTTTCCCCAAATTTAGCCAAATGTTTCAACCATTGTTCGCCTGCCCCGGCCAAAGTTGCCCCCAAAACAAGCGGCCCGGAGACAGAATACTGCGCAGTCTTGTATTTAGCAACTACCAGGCTATCCCCTTTCTCCACATCCAGCATCTGTCCTATGGCAGTATTGAGCAGGATACCGGAGAGATATTTTAAAACTTCATTCTTCTTGCTATCCGGAAACCTGCTTTCCGCAATAATTCTTGTTGCCAGGAAAAACCCCCCGTCTCCAAGACAAATAGTCCGGGATATGCCTTTATGATCAGCCCCAAGAGCCTTATAGAGCGAAGGCTTGCCCCGCCTGACTTCACTCTGATCTATAACATCATCATGAGCCAAAAATGCGCTGTGAAATATTTCATAAGCTGCAGCAATTTTAATAATAGAGCTTTCAATCTGAGGACTGATGACTGACGACTCCTTCCCTATCTCATATCCCAAAACCACTAACATCCCTCTAATCCTCTTTCCCCCGCGGCAACTGTCAATAAATTTATCAACCAATGGTAATAAACCATTGCTGATTACGCTAATTTCTGTTCTCCAGACAGCTAAAATCTTATTCAGCTCTTCATTAATCTTTGTAATATTTTTTTGGTAAAATTCCTCAAAATCCATTTTTCTAATTTAACACATTCCGGGTAAAAGTGGTAAAATCCAAGCTTATGCGCACTAAAATTAATCTTCGCGATTTTAACTCTGCCCAAAACAGGCGGGAATTTCTGGAAAAAGAACTGGATATTAGACTGGATAATATTGGCTGTTTCAGTTTTCCGGAAGATCAGGCTGTAGACAGAAACATCGAGAACCTGATCGGAGCCACTCAAATCCCCTTGGGAGTTGCCGGACCATTATTGTTAGCGAAAAGCGAAAAGCGAAAAGCGAAAAGCTATTTTATTCCCCTTGCTACCACCGAAGGTGCCCTTGTAGCTTCGGTTTCCAGGGGATGCAAGGCAGTAAACGAGGCTGGCGGAGCAATGGTATTTGTGGAAAATACCGGGATTACGCGGGGCCCTGTTTTTAAAGCAGATAATTTAGAAAAATCCTTTAAAGCAAAAGCCTGGATCGAAAAAAATTTTAAAACCCTGGCCAAAGCAGCTGAAAGCACTTCATCTCACCTGAAACTGCTTAAAGCAGAATACCAAATAACAGGCAGGAATTTATTTGTCAGGTTTTATTTTGATACTGCTGATGCCATGGGCATGAATATGGCAACCATTGCCACTGGAGAAATGGTGAAAATAATTGAAAACAAAACAGGCGTCAAATGCATATCTTTATCAGGCAACTTTTGTATTGACAAAAAACCTTCATATTTAAATTTTATTCTGGGAAGGGGCAAAAAGGTTTGGGCCGAAAGCATCTTACCTAAAAAGCTGGTTATTGATACTTTAAAAGTTACTCCTCAGGAAATTGCGGAAGTAGTTGAAAGAAAATGCCACATAGGCTCTATCATATCCGGATCTTTAGGCTACAACTCTCATTTCGCTAACATCGTTGCCGCTATTTTTGCCGCCACCGGTCAGGACCTGGCTCATGTAGTAGAAGCAAGTATGGGAGTTACTTCAGCTGAGGTGCTGGAAAATGGGGACCTTTATTTTTCCATCTATCTCCCCTCTTTGGTAGTCGGCACTGTAGGAGGAGGCACGCATTTACCTACCCAGCAGGAAGCTTTAAAAATAATGCAGGTTTGTGATGTGCTAGAATATTCTCAAGTTGTCGGGGCAGCAGTATTGGCAGGCGAGCTTTCACTTTTGGCCTCACTAGCAGAAGGCTCGCTGATAAAAGCACATAGACAATTAGGAAGGAAGGAGCGAAGTCGCGAGTCAACCAAAGCAATTTGAGGATTTTGTGTGCAGTCCTACTTCACAAAATTCTCATATAGCAAGGCTAGAGAGAACTATCATGTTGCAGTATTAACTAACCGAGCGGTGCTTTGTGACCGCGACGAGCGACCATCTATGACTGGAATTGTTTCATACGGAGTTTACATACCAAAATACAGAATAAAGCCCTCACAAGTGGCTCATGCCTGGGGCAAAGAAGTCAAAGGGGTAGAAAACTCTTTGGGAGTTTTTGAAAAAGCAGTAGCATCCGTAGATGAAGATGCAGTAACTTTAGCAGTTGAGTCAAGTTTTAGAGCCTTAACAAACGGGCAAATTGAACCGGAAAAAATTGGCGCTATCACAATTGGTTCTGAATCACACCCTTATGCTGTTAAACCCTCCTCTACCACAGTAGCCGGCATTTTAGGTATGCAGGGTGAATATCTGGCAGTTGATTTGGAATTTGCCTGTAAAGCCGGCACTGCCGGAATACAACTCCTTTCCTCTTTGGTTGAAGCCAAAAAAGCCCAATATTGCCTGGCTATAGGTTCAGATGTGGCACAGGCCAAGCCTTCGGATGTTTTGGAATATACTGCCGGATCTGCTGCTGCAGCTTTTATCTTAGGCCGTGATAACTTGATTGCCGAGCTTTTAGATTTTACCTCTTATTCATCTGATACCCCTGATTTTTGGAGAAAAGACAACGAAAAATTCCCTTCCCATGCCGGCAGGTTTACCGGCGGTCCGGCTTATTTTGCCCATGTTGGCAAAGCCTCAGAGCTTATATTTGAAAAAACTAAAATGAAACCTTCTGATTTTGATTATGCTGTTTTTCATATGCCAAACGGAAAATTCCCCAAAGAGGCAGCCAGAAAATTAGGCTTCAGTGAACAACAGCTTAAACCAGGCTTTGTGGTACCTTTTATCGGTAACCCCTACTCTGCCTCATCAATGGTAGGACTTGCAGCTACTCTGGATATTGCCAAAAATGGTGATAAGATTTTTGTCTGTTCCTACGGCTCAGGAGCAGGTGCTGATGCTTTTGTTTTTGAAGTAACAAAAAATATTACCGCTCACCAGACTAAAAACAAAGAAAGTGTGGCAAAACAGATTAAGAATAAACAATATATAGACTATTCATTGCTGGCTAAGAATATTATTAGCAAGTATAGGATTTAAGAAGAGTCAAGAGACTAGCAACTAGAGTCAAGGAAAATAATACTTGACCCATTCGGCTTCGCCAAATCTGACTTGGCTTCGCTCAGGGTCATCCTGAGTATAGTCGAAGGATTGACTCTAGACTCTAGCGACTAGTCACTAATTATGAAGATTAAAGTTTTAGGTACCGGTTTAACAAAATTTGGAGAGCTTTGGGACAAATCACTTTTTGATTTGGCACAGGAGGCAGCTTTGGAAGCTATTGGCGATTCGCATTTAGCTGTTAACCAAATTGAAGCTGTCTTTGTGGCTAATATGTTATCCGGGAAATTATCCGGACAAGATCACCTGGGAGCAGTCGTAGCTTCTAATTTAGGCTTATCCGGCGCCTCTTTTAGAATAGAAGCAGCCTGCGCTTCCGGGGGCCTGGCAGTACACTTGGCCATCCAATCACTTCTTTCAGGCACTTATAAAAAGGTCCTGGTTGTGGGAGTGGAAAAAATGACTGATTCCCCTGCTTCAGAGATTACTTCTGCTTTAATGGGCGCTGGCTCGCAGACAGAAAGGCTGGCCGGCTTAACTTTTCCCGGCCTGTATGCTTTGATGGCCAAAGCCCATATGCAAAAATACGGCACCACCAAAAATGAACTGGCTCAGGTGGCTGTTAAAAACCACTATCATGCTTCTTTAAACGATAAAGCCCAATTTCCCTATGAAGTTACAGAAGAAAAGGTCCTGGAAAGTTCCTGTATCTGCACCCCTTTTACCCTGTTTGATGCCTCCCCTGTTTCAGACGGCGCAGGAGCTTTGGTTTTATCAGCAGATGATGAACCTGGGAGCCTGCCGGCCGGCAGGCAGGTTTTCATCAGCGGGTCAGCTGTTGCAACCGACACCATTGACCTTGCCAACAGAAAATCATTGACAGAAATTACAGCAACTCAAACAGCTTCTCAGAAAGCCTTAAAACAGGCAGGAGTGGAAATAAAAGATATTAAAGTGGCAGAAGTTCACGATTGCTTTACCATCGCGGAAATTTTGGCCATGGAAGATTTGGGTTTTTGCCAAAAAGGCGAAGGAGGCAGGTTTATTGCCAAAGGCACCACTAAACTGGGAGGGAAATTACCCGTAAACACCTCAGGAGGCTTAAAAGCCTGCGGTCATCCGGTGGGAGCTACCGGTGTTAAACAAATTGTAGAAATAACTAATCAATTAAGGGGAAATTTGGGCAAAAGGCAGGTCAAAGGAGCCAATGTCGGCCTAACTCAAAATGTGGGCGGAACAGGCGCAACAGTAGTAGTACATGTACTACAAAATTAACAATTTACAATGTACAATTTACAATTGAATTCACAATCTATATTTTTGTTTTCTGCTTTGTACATTCTACATTTTACATTGTACATTGAAGGCAACGCCGACCTATGAACAGCCCGGTACAAATTTGGAGATCGCATAAAAACTTACATAACTACCTTGGGAAACAAGGCAGGCTTTTGGTGTGGACTAAAATATTCATTGCCCCCTCCGGTTTTGAGCATCAAACTCCCTATATTGTTGGAATTGTAGAATTTGCTGACAAAGAAAAATTGCCTTTGCAGATTGTAGATTGCGAAGAAGAATCGTTAAAACCAAATCAAAAAGTTAAAGTAGTTATTAGAAAAATAGGCAAAGTAAAATCAGAAGATGTGATTGAATACGGGCTCAAAGCAAAACCTTTATGAAGACCTCCGGCAGGACAATTACAGTTTCTGCCCCGGGAAAAATACACCTGCTTGGCGAACATTCTGTAGTATATGGGAAGCCTGCTTTGCTTACGGCTATAAATCTCAGGACCAATGTCATCCTGACGGCAAAACCCGAAGGATCTCTCGCGAATGCAAGCTCCTCAGATGAACTGAGAGATTCTTCTCCGCCCACAGCTACGCAGTTGCTGGCGGATCAGAATGACAAAATAAAGGCAATAATTGAACCTATCGTTAAAAAATATCTGAAAATAAAACAAATCCCGCCCTATAAATTGGAAATTTCCTCAGAATTTCCTTTAGGAGCAGGGCTTGGCTCTTCTGCTGCCATATCTTCGGCATACATCGGCGCGCTCTTAACTTTTCTTAAAATTAAATGGGACTTACACCTTATCAATAAACTTTCCTTTGAGGCTGAAAAAGCTTTTCATGGAAATCCTTCGGGCGCAGATAATGCCGCAGTAGTGTTTGGGGGCTTAATCTGGTTTAGAAAAGAAACTACTGATTTAAAAATAATCCAACCGATTAACTCCCCTGTCCCTGCCAATATAGCTGGAAATTTTATACTGATTAACACCGGAAAACCAAAAGAAACTACCAAAGAAATGGTGGGATTAGTAAAATTAAGAGTCAAGAGTCAAGAGTCAAGAGTCAAGAAAATATTTGATCATCAGGAACAATTAGTTAAAGAGCTTTTACTGACCATTCAATGCGGGAATGAAAAGGAATTAATCAAAATTATCAGGGCAGGAGAGAAAAACTTGGAAAAGATGGGTGTAGTTTCTTGGTATGTTCAATCTATTATCAGAAAAATAGAAAAAGCCGGAGGTGCTGCAAAAGTGTGCGGAGGAGGAGGAAAAACCAAAGCAACAGGTGTACTTTTGGCTTATCATCCGGAAAAATCAGTACTGGAAAAAATTGCAAAATCATATGATCTACCTTATTATACGGTTGTCTTGGGAGCCGAAGGCCTGCGAAAGGAAATATAACCACTTGATTGTACGATCGCACACTAAAATGATAAAAATGAAGCTAAAATGAAAAGAGAAATAACAATATCAGCCCCCGGAAAATTAATGTTACTTGGTGAACATGCTGTTGTTTATAACAGGCCCTGTATTGTTACAGCAGTCGGACAAAGAATGAGAGCTACAGTTGAGCTAACAGAGAAATCAACTTTCCAGCTTAATGCCCCGGATGTACAAATTGCAAATTATCAAAAGCCAATGGATCAATTAGGAATTGGCGATCTTCCCAAAGGAGCTAAATTTGTAGAAATTGCAGTGGTGAATTTCTTAAGGTCACTCCTTGAGTACTCAAGGAGTGACCTTGTAAAACCGGGAGTCAAGGTTTCTACGACCTCAGAATTTTCTTCCCAATTCGGTTTTGGCTCTTCCTCCGCCTCTACTGTTTGCGTAATTAAAGCCTTATCAGAAATTACAGAAGCAAATCTTAATAACAAAGAGATCTTTGATCTCGCGTACAAGACAGTGCTTGATATACAGGGCAAAGGTTCGGGATTTGATGCAGCAGCAGCCACCTTTGGAGGCACACTTTATTTTGTAACCGGAGGAAAAACAATTGAACCTTTAAACATTGACTCCCTTCCTTTAATAGTTGGTTACAGCGGCATTAAAGCAGATACTGTCACCTTAATAAATCAGGTAAAAGAAAAAGCCGGGGGAAACCCCCAAGCTGTAGAAGATATTTATGACAATATTGGCAAGCTGGTAGAACAAGCCAAACTCGCTCTTTTGGGTAAAGATTGGCAAAGCTTAGGTGAGCTTATGAATGAAAACCAAAAACTACTAACCAAACTTGGAGTAAGCATAAACAAGCTTGATGATATGATTGCTGCCGCCCTTAAAGCAGGGGCATATGGGGCAAAGCTGTCCGGCGCCGGCGGCGGAGACTGTATGATAGCTTTAGCGCCGGAGGATAAGGTGCAAGCCGTCAAAGATGGAATAACCTCTGTCGGCGGCCAGATAATTGAGGTAGAAACGAATGCAGAAGGAGCTAGAATAGAGACGAGGGACTAGAGTCAAGAGACAAGTATGAGAAACAACAACGGCTACAGAAATTTAATCGCTTGGCAAAAAAGTAATCTACTAGCCCATTTTATTTATGATTTAACTGCAAAATTCCCCAAGGATGAGCTTTTTGGAATGACTTCACAAATGCGTCGCGCAGCTCTATCAGTTTGTGCTAATATTGCAGAGGGTTATAGCCGAAGAGGCTTAAAGGATAGAAGACATTTCTATCAAATGGCAATGGGATCTTTAACGGAACTGGAATTTTTTATTGATTTTGCTTATGAAAGAAAATTTATTAGTCATGTTGATTATGAGAAAATATTAGAGATACATATGGAAACAGCTCGAGTTTTAAGCGGCTTGTTAAAATCCACTTGACTCTAGACTCTAGCGACTAGTCACTACTATGAAAGCAACAGCCATTGCGCCGTCAAACATTGCTTTTACAAAATATTGGGGCCGCAAGGATGAAACCTTAAGATTGCCTGAAAATGGCAGCATTTGTATGTGTTTAAGCAATCTCCTGACCACTACTACTGTAGAATTTTCCCAAGGCTACCAGCAAGATGAAGTTACCATCAACGGAGGGGGGCTTGAGGCGGGTGAAGCTAAGCGGATTATCAAACATCTGGATAGAATCAGAAAACCGGCTGGCATTGACCGGAAAGCCAAAGTGGTATCAAATAATAATTTTCCCACTGGTACAGGTCTTTCTTCATCTGCTTCCGGTTTTGCCGCTTTAACTCTTGCTGCCAGCAAAGCCGCTGGTTTAGAGCTATCCGAGAAAGAATTATCAATACTGGCCCGCCAGGGCTCCGGCTCAGCTTGCAGATCTATCCCTTCAGGGTTTGTGGAATGGTTGGATGGAGACACCTCTGAGACTTCCTACGCTATCCAAATCTTCCCTCCTGGCCATTGGGCTATCATAGACATAGTGGCAGTTGTCTCAGAAGGAAAAAAAGAAGTTCCAACTTCGCAAGGAATGCAAAAAACACATTCTTCTCCATTTATGGC
The DNA here is from genome assembly GCA_001776935.1 of Candidatus Daviesbacteria bacterium RIFCSPLOWO2_01_FULL_39_23. Taxonomy (GTDB): domain Bacteria; phylum Patescibacteriota; class Microgenomatia; order Daviesbacterales; family UBA10151; genus UBA10151. The sequence continues at coordinate 11,871 of MFDN01000005.1, forward strand.
TGTCAGACTTTCCAAAATGAAAGAAAAAAATGAAAAAGTCAAAAAACTTATCAAAGAAAAAAATTTCAAAGAATTTGGGGAATTACTGGAACAGGAAGCCTTAGAACTTCACACCATTATGCTCACTCAAATTCCTCCGCTTATTTATTGGACTCCCGGGACTTTAAGGATAATGAAATTAACACCCTTTTGGAGACAGGAAGGAATACCTGTTTATTTTACCATCAATACCGGACAGGATATTCACTTAATTTGTGAGTCAAAAAATGTTGAAAAAGTTAAATCCAAATTATCAGGGCTGGATTTTGTCAAAGATATTATTGTTAATGCTCCCGGAGAAGGCGCCAGACTTTCAAAAACCCACCTTTTTTAAAAGTTTCAAACCTTCCAAAGCCCATGGAGAATAGTTTTGCGGATTTTGTTCCATATCAGCAACAACCTGCTGTTTATCCACCCATTTACATTCATAAGCTGTGTCCGGATTAAGGTCTATTTCCCCGTTATATTCCCCTACAAGCAAGGCATCATGTTCATTTTCGCAATATTCCCCGAATTTGGCAAAATAATTAAAAAATCCCATATTCTTAAGAGGTATTTTTCCCTTAATGCCATACTCAACCTCTAAACTTCTATATGTGGCCTCTTCCAAACTCTCACTGGTGCCGTCATTTTTGCGCAAGGGATGAGTTGAAGCTGTAAAATCCCAGATATTGTCAAAAATTTTATGCTTTCTCCTTTGCAAAAGCACTTGACCTTTGGAATTAAAAAGAAGCACGGTAATGGCCAAATGCCTTTTTCCTTCTCCGCTGTGTCCTGTCTCTTTTGGGATATATCCCAAAAAACTACCATTATCATCTACTGCTAAAATTGTTTGCCTCTTGCTCATGAGGAAAATTTTAAACCCGGCCCTCCAATAAAGATATAACCAAATATACAACAAAAACTCCTGAAACAAGCATCACAGTTTCCCAGAAAGCAATTTTTTGGTTCTCCCGCAGATGTATTTCAGGGATCAAATTGGCAACCGCAATATAGATAAAAAATCCTGAGGTTAAAGCTAAAACTGCCGGCAATAATCCTTGTAAAAAATCTTTTGCCAAATAAGTTAATATTGCACCCCCCAAAGCTGCCGCTGCGCTGTACAAATTAATCCAAATCACCTTTTTGCGGGGAATTCCTTTATTCAACATCAATCCAAAATCTCCTATCTCCTGCGGGATTTCGTGGGTTGCAACAGCCAAAGATGTGACTATTCCCAAAGGGATGCTTACCAGAAAAGTAGCTGCTATAGCCACTCCGTCAATGAAGTTATGCAGGCTGTCGCCAATGATCAAAAGCGGCACGACTGCTTCTTTGTGTTCATGATCTTTTCCGTGATCATGGTGATTATGATGACTATGGTGATGAATAAATCTTTCCAAAAGAAAAAATATTAAAATTCCAATTAAAGCCCAAAGGAAAATATTGGCCCCCCTTCCGTCTGCTGCTTCCTGCGCCTCCGGCAAAAGGTCAAAAAATGCGGTCCCAAGTAAAGTTCCTGCTGCAAAGGATGTTAGAAAATGGGAAATTTTAATGGTGAATTTTTCTTTAATAAGGAGCAAAACTCCCCCAATCAAAGAAACTATGCTTCCTATTAAAGTAAAAATAATAATATATCCCAGGGTTTCCATTCCTCAATGATAGATGCAACTCAGTCGCAATGCAACAGGATTAAAACTGTATAAAGGGGTAAGAAGTTATATTCCTAACGCGCTTTTTATTGCCGGTTCCATGTCTGCATAACTGTATGCGCCGGAAAACGGAGTTGTATTAATATAAAATCCGGGGGTTCCTGAAATGCCAAGACTTTGGGCAAGCGCTGTATCCTCTGCTAATTTACCGTCATATTTACCGCTGTCAAGACAGGCTTTCATAGCAGCCGGATCAATAGCTTCTTTCAAAAAGTCCGCAATCTCTCCTGATTTGCTTTTATCATTTTTAACAGCCGTATTTAAAACATCATACCCTTTTGAATTCATCAGTAAATCATGCACTTCCCAGAATTTACCCTTTTCAAAAGCACAATACATTGCCTTTGTTCCCATTTCTCCATTACCATGACCCGGTGTGTAAATCCAGGCAAAAGATGCTTTACCCTCTTTAACCAGCCTTGCTATCTCAGGAACCGGGGCCACATATGTTCCCCCATCAGAAACAAGAGTAAAACGGGAGCCTATTTCTTTATTTAAGGAAGGATTTTTTCCGGCGGCCACATGGCAAAACGGACAAGACGGATCAGCTGCTTCTATTACAATCAACTTTTTGTTGGCATCTCCAAATTTAATCAAACTTTTGGCAAACACATCTTTTACCTGTTCAATCGTGGCTTGCGGTTGCTGAGGCGCTTGCTGTTGCTGCGCAGCCGGTGAAGGCTGAACAGTATTGGTTGTTGTATTAGTTGCCTTAGGGCCTATTTTAATTATTCCCCCGCTGATTAACACAGAAACAGCAATCAACGAACATCCTGCAATGATAGCAATCGGGGTAGTTAAAAATGGTTTCGGATGCTCCATCAGACTTTAAGTCTAAAGATAAAAAGCAGTCTTGTCAATATTTAGAAAGGAGCGAAGTCACAAACTAACAAAAAAAATAAAACACAAGCGAGTAAGTCTCTACCGTACGAGCGATTTTTTGTAGTGTGACAAGCGACACTTTAATTAAACTGCCTTTGAGCAGCTTCTAATCCCTGATCAAATATTATTTCAATTGCTTTAAGCGCCTGTTTGATCATAGATTTAACCTCTGATTTATCTTTTGTCAAAAATTCTTCAGTAACAAAGTTTTCTGCGGAAAAAGAAATTCTCTTGTGCTCGCCACTGTGGGATTTCTCATTTCCTATCCCCAGCCTCACCCTGATAAATTGATCAGTACCAAGCGTATTAATAATTGACTCGACTCCGTGATGTCCGGCTCCTGACCCACCCAGCCTTACTTTAATTTTTCCCAAAGGTAAATCCAAATCATCATGGATAATAATCAGATCAGTAGTATGTATATTGTAGTATGCAGTAAGCATCTTTACAGCTAAACCTGAGTTATTCATGTATGTTTGCGGCTTAACAAGGGTTAAGGGTGAAGCGAAAAGGGTAAAGTCTAGTAATTCAGCCTTAAATTTCTTTTCAAATTTCCAACTTTCGCCTTGCCCCTTTACCTTTTTCCCTAGCTTATCCACCACCACAAACCCCAAATTATGCCGGGTATTTTTGTATTTTTCACCCGGATTTCCCAAACCTACCACCAGTTTCATTTAAGCGCCTCCAGAATTTGGTTGTGTATTAAACCATTAGAAGCAACAATAGACAATCTTTCTTTAGTCCAATCAGGATTATTACCTTCAAAATCTGTCACAACCCCTCCGGCTTCTCTAACTATAACCACACCTGCTGCAAAATCCCAAATCCAGGCCTGGCAGATATATGCTTCCAGCACACCCTTGCCGACTAACCCCAGCGTTGCAACCCCTGAACCAAACGAGTAAGGATAACCGACTTTATTTATGAGGGGACTTACATATCTTTCTACTTTCTCCAGTCTTTTATTTTTATGTCCGAAATCCATACTGCAAGCTGCCTCTCCAAGGGTATTTATTTTACTGACATGGATTTTTTCTCCATTTAAATAGCTTCCCTTTCCTGCCTCTGCCCAATAAAGCTCATTAAAACTTACAATATTAATAACCCCTAAAACAGGTTTATTGTCTTCCAGCAGGCCTATGGAAACAGAATAGTAAGGAACGCCATGCGCAAAAGAAATAGTCCCGTCCATCGGGTCAATCACCCAGGTATATTTGGAATTTTTACTGATTCTACCGCTTTCTTCTGCAACAATATTATGGTCAGGAAAATCTTTGGTTAAAATACTGATAATTTTTTCCTCTGCCTTCAAATCTGCATCTGTTGCAAAATCAGTTACATCCCCATATTTAATATTTTTCCGGTAGGTTTGGCTGGAATATTTTTGGATAATTTCCCCTGCCTCTTTAGCAGCCTGTTTTGCTATTTTTAAAAAATCATTTTCCATAATCTAGTCAATCTCAAAAGCGAGTCGCGAGTCTATCAAAGCAATCTGAAGATTTTATGTGCAGATAATCATCATAAAATCTCCACATAGCGAGGCTAGAGAATATTGTAAATGTTACAGATATTACTAGCCGAGCGGTGCTTTGTGACCGCGACGAGCGATCATTACTTTTGTGACGAGCCATCTCAATTTAGTAATTGTATCACTTCCTCATCTTCTACAGGCTCAAATTGATAATAAAATTGGCCGACTGATTGGAAATATTCCGGTACTTCCAACACTATACACTCGCTTGCCTCATTTTGTACCTTTTCCAAAGCCTCTGTACTGGCAACAGGCAAAGCCAAGATCACCTTTGCCTCATGTCTTTTTAGGAACTTTAAAGCAGCCAAAACTGTTGCGCCGGTAGCCATACCATCATCTACTAAGATGACTGTTTTAGTGTCTATATCAAGAAATTCTTTACCTTGACGATAAAGCTCTTCCCGTCTTTTAATCTCCTTTATTTCGTCATCAATTTTCAATTTTAAATTTTCAATTTTCAATTTAAATTGCTTTAGCAAGTCCTGATCCCAGACTGCTTCTCCCTCAGGGTCAATTGCCCCTAAAGCCAATTCCGGCTGGTCCGGTGCGCCGATTTTTCTGGTAATTAAAACATCCAAAGGTAAATTTGATTCTTTGGCAATTTCATAAGCCACCACCACCCCGCCTCTTGGTATTCCTAAAACCAAATCGGCTCGAAAGTCTTTCAATCTGTTAGCTAATAATTTCCCTGCAGACTGCCTATCTTTGAAAAGCTTCATGGATTAAATTAAAAATTAAAATTTAAAGATCAAAATGACATATTAAAATTAAAAATGTTTTCTAAATCTTTACATTTTACATTGTCATTTTACATTTTAATTTTTGATATTTGATATTTCTAATCAAACAGCCCCAACTGCGGCACTCCTTCTGCTTCTTTAACCGACCCTTCTCCGTGGTTCCAGATCTTAACTACTCCATACACCCCGTCATACCCCGGATCAATCACCACCTCCCCTTTCCTTACTTTTTCCACCCCCTCTGCCACCCTGGAATCCGATACTTTTACAATTTCTGCTGTATCAACTTTGGTTAAAATCTTTATTTCCGATCCTAAAACACCAGTTAACTTTTTATATTCATTTAAGACTTTTTGGGTTGTTGGAGCAGTCCCAAAAGCTTCTGCAATCACTTGCAAAAGCGGCACTAACATTCTATATCCAGCTCTATTTGGAAAAGCTTGAGTTTTAATTAACCCTTTGTCATTTGAAATTTGTAATTTGTCATTTCCTCGCGAAGCGAGACTTTCCACCCTTTCCATCACCCCAACAGTTAATCCCCTGCCGCAAACAGGGCACTTGGTACCTTTTGCTTTAGTATCTTTTGGTGAGTATTTTACATTGCAATTTCTGTGCCCTGTATAATGGTATTTGCCTTCCTCAGGATGAAATTCTATAGTACCGGCAATCTTTTGCTCTTTAATGGCTTCAAATAACCCCAAATACCCTGTTTGCACTTCTCCTCCAATTACTGTTGCTTCTCTGCCTAAATTCGGCAAAGAATGTGCATCAGAACAGGATATTATTGACCTTTGATCCAACTCAGAAATTCTCCAGTTCATGGCCGGATCAGAAGAAAGCCCGGTTTCTACGCCGTATATATATTCTGTTAAATCCTCAAAGCAGTCCTCCAGGCTGTCATATCCTGACTGGGAACCAAACACCCCAAACCAGGGAGTCCAAATGTGAGCCGGAATAAAAATAGCTTTTTGGTCTGTCTCAAGACACATCCTTAAAAGCTCTTTGGAAGGGATACCTACAATCGGACGTCCGTCAGAGGATAAATTGGCGTGTTTAGCAAGCAAAGCTTTTTGCAATTTTTCTGCTGACTCAAATGAGGGCAAAATTATGACATTATGAATCCGGCACCCTGCGCCTTTATGGGAATAAATAGAAGCCACTTCCACTGTTAGGACAAACCTGACTTCATTTCCAGCCAGAGGCTGGTCGTCCTTTGGACGAAAGAATCCTGAGCCGTCTTCTTTTAACTGGCTTTTTAATTCTGCAAGCCAAAGAGGATGCAGAAAATCTCCTGTCCCCAAAACATCAATCCCCTTAAGTTTTGCCCACATGGCTAAATTAGGAACATTTAATTGGGGTGAGCAAGCCCGGGAGAATCTGGAGTGAATATGCAAATCTGCAATATACGCCATGGGCTGATTCTATCATACCAGTAAAAAATTATGCGAGGGGTGGCAGCGAAGAGGGGATCCCGGCGCGTAGCCGGAAGAGCGAAGCGATCGAGGATGCACGACGGGAAGCCGAGCTGACAGGACCCCGAGCACATACTGTTAATGGTTTTGCGCACCGACGAGCCGCAAAAAAGCTACTTCTTGTATTGCTGCTTATACATCTCTATTAACTCTTTCACAGTTGTTGCATCCTCAGCTTTTTTGTCCGCTTCCCTAAATTGAACAAGTCTTGGAAATCTCAAAGCATAGCCGGGTTCTGTCTCTGTTTTTCCTGCAGTATGCACCGGCGAACGGGTTATTTCATCAGCCAATACCTCTATAACAAGTCTTGGCTCCACCCAAACACTGGGAATGATTAAAGAATTCACCCTGGCCGGCTTACTTTTTACTTTTAACTTTTGACTTTTTACTTCAATACCCCTCCACTCCTCATCAGAGAGTCCTGTGCCGATTTTAGAAACTGTCACAAATTCGTCTTTTTTATCATCATAAACTCCCACCAAAAGCGACCCTGCCCCAAATCCCGATCTTTTGCCTTTACCAAAAATATATCCCAAAATTACACAATCTATAGTATCTTTTAATTCCCCTGAAGAATGCCTTTTTAGTTTAACCCAGTTAAAATTCCTGGCTCCTGCTTCATATTTTGAGTCAGGTCTTTTAACCACCAATCCCTCAAGCCCCAAAGATATTGCCTCATCCAAAAGATCCTGCAATCTTTGCGCTTCACTCACCATCTCCCCTTCTTCCACTACTAAAGTGTCTCCATCTGCCACTACAGCTTTTAGCTCTTTTAATCTTTCAGTAAGCGGTAAATCAATTAAAGATATCCCATCTTTATATAAGATATCAAAACAAAAAGCCCTCAGAGGAATCTTTTTTGTCATTTCTGCGATTCCATACTTTCTGCGTCTTTGTGTAGTCTCCTGAAAAGGCAAAAACTCATCCGAAGCAGGGTTATAGCCTATGGCTTCACAATCCAAGATGGCTGATTTTGCTTTAATTTGTTTTATTGCCCCTTCGGCAATTTCCGGAAACATCGGGGTAGTTTCTTCCAGGTTTCTCGAAAACAATCTTACTGTCTGATGACTGACAGCTGACGACTGACGTCTATCTATGTGTATTTGTACCCTAAAACCATCCAATTTTCTTTGGGCATTTACTTCTCCCAGCTTTTCAATTACTGTCTTGCCGGAAGGTAATCTTTCAGCAAGCTGCGACCGAATCGGCCTGCCTACTTGTATTTCCAGCTTTTCTACAGCTTCCAATCCGCCCTGCCATAAAGTTTCTCCAATTAAGCCTAAATCAGATACCCTGTTATAGCCTCCCTCTAAAAGTTTACGCTTTGACCTGTCCCCCAGCTTTAATTTGGCAAAAGCATCCAAAATAGTCGGGTCTCCGATCCCTAAACGGGAAACTCCCAAAGGAATCCTGACTAAATGCTTTGCAGACACCGCATCCATTTGTTTTAATAGTCCTACCAAAAGTTGTTGTTTTTTCTCTACAGTTCCCTCCCCTGTTGTTTTGGCAATCTGAGTTAGAATATGAAACACCTGACTTACGTTTAATTTGTCATTCCGATCCGCCAGCAACTGCGTAGCTGTGGGCGGAGAAGAATCTCTAGATTTACTTTTTGAATCTTGAGATCCTTCGCTACGCTCAGGATGACACTTTATATCACTAAGTTGCTGGACTACTAATCCCAAATCCCCTACTTTTCCATATTCTTTTAAAACTTCTTCCCTCCCGATGCCGTAGGCTTTGGCAATACTTGCAGCCACTGTTTTTTCTGCCATCCCCATTTCCAAAGGTTCATAAAACGGAGCAACTCTGCCTTGAATTAAATAGGAAACTTTGCCAATTTCTTCTGTTTTAATTTCTCTAAACAACTCGGTTAAAATATCAATCAATAAAAGCCTTGAGGAAGTTGCTTCTAGTTTTTCAAAATATTCTGCTAGTTTAGAAAATAACATAAAAACCTCTCTGTCATTCTGATCCGCCAGCAACTGCGTAGCTGTGGGCGGAGAAGAACCTCCCACGAATGTGGGTATTAGGTATCCAGAATAAATCTGGAGATCCTTCGTCCCGATTAAATCAGGACTCAGGATGACATTTGCGGTATCTGGATTGTATTAAATTCAGAGAGTATTGTAAAATAAATCACAGATACTTTTAACTTATATGGCAGAAGCAGCACCAAGTCAGGAACCTTCAGGGACTCCCAAAGCACCTATTGATTCTCGAATCCCTATTTATGCAGATGAAGAATTTATGAAGTTTGCAAAAACTGATCCTAATGCTAGCCCAGAACAAGTGCACCAATATATGACTCAATCATTGACTAATGCTGAAAAAAGAGTCCGATACGAGGACTTACTTGCTCAAAATTTAAGTACAGGTGATGCAATTAAATCAGGAGAGCTTTCCCCTGAACAATTTGCAGACGAAGCAACAGAAAGACAATTAGCGCAAGAAAGAGAAATTGCTGAATTGAAAAGAGAAAAGGCCGCTATGGAACAATTAGTAGACAGGGATCCGTATAATCCTGAAGTTCTTTCGTATAATGGCTTTTACAGAGCCATGAAGATAAGATTAGCAATCTGCAGGCGAAATAATATTCAATATATGGTGATGTACGCTATGGATATAGACGGTTTCGGAGAATACAACAATAGGAACGATACATTTGATGAAGAAGGGCAATCTGTTGTTTCCGGAAATCACGTTGAAGGAGATAAAGCGCTCGGTCTGGCCGGAGGTCTTATAAAGAACGCAGTCAGAGTAGAAGATATTGTAGCCAGATTACACGGAGATGAATATGTCGTAGTGACAAATAATATGCATCGTGACGAGAGAGTTATGGTAGCAGAAAGAATGAGAGAAGCTATTGCCGAAATGCCAACCTTGCTGGGGACACCCATACCACTCACAGCCAGCATAGGAATGATTATAATAGGTCCGGAATTGACACAGAGGAATTTCAAGTCAGATGAAGAACTCAAGGAGGCAGTCGATAAGGCGTATGCATTGGCGGATCGAGTTCAATATGTAGGAGCAAAACATGCCGGCAAAAACAGAATAGGGGTTGGGGATTACGAAACCGGCAAAATTCAAACTGTCGTTTTTAATAAACGATTCACCTCACCGCCCTTCGACTATGAAGACCCTGCCCCTATTCCTCAATCCCGGGAAGCTATTTTAAAACATACAAGGCCTTCTTAGTGCCGCCACTCTTTTTAACTAAACCCTTTTGCCTTAGGAATTTAAGTTCACGCAAAACTGTATCATCAGAATGATCCGGAAAAATCTTCCTGAAATCTTTATTGGATAAGCCTTTGTGACGGTGAATATATTCCATAATCATCATTTGCCGCTCATTTAACATAATCTGTGACCCCAGCTTATCTTTGATCCTGGCATCCACAGAAATCCTTTGCACTTTTTCTTTGACCCTGTTTAGCTCTATTGCCACCCCTTCTGTAAAATATTCAAGCCAGGGGGTTAAATCACGCTCATGTGTATCCAGTACGAGCTGGTTTGATACAGCTTGTAGTGTTAAGTAATAGTTCATCGGATTTTCATCAAAATACTCCTCAAAAGAGAAAAACTTTCTTATATCATAGCCATCCAAAAATAAAATCAGCGTGGCAGTTGCCCTTGCTACCCTGCCATTTCCGTCCACAAAAGGGTGAATTCTTGCCAGCTCATAATGGATGATCCCTGCTTTGATAATTGGATGAATTTCTCTTGCCTCATCTGAGTTAATCCAGTTAACCAGATCCTCCACCAGATACGGCACCTCAACTGCCGGAGGAGGAGTATAGGAAATTTGTCCGGTTTTGGTATTTTTTACAACCACCTGCCTTAATCTAAACTTACCGGATGATTCAGGCGGCAAAATCTTCTCCGTAGTCAGTTTGTGCATTTCTAAAATTGTTTCTATTGTGAAAGAGTAGCTGCCTGAGGGGCCGATTTGCGTAAACACTGCCTCAATAAACTTTAAAACATTCCGGTAATTTATAACCTCCTGCACATCTCTGTCCCGGGCAATAACTTCAGTGCCTTCTAAAACATCCCTCACTTCCTCCGAGGATAAAGGGTTTCCTTCCAGATGAGTTCCATGATGGATAGTCCGCTCAATTGCTTCTTTCCTAAACTTGGCTTCCCATGCCGGCACCAAAGGCGCATTCATGATGATTTCGCGACTGGCCTCCACTACGCCGATATCTTTTAATATCTTGTTTGTGATTGTGTATTTGGGGATAAACATTTTGTTAGCGTTTAGCGTATAGATAATAGCGTATAGTTGAATTTTAACTACACGCTATACGCTACCCACTATACCCTATTATTACCCATTTCCCGCAAAAAATCTAATCATGTTGTAATGTCGCAGGTCAAGCGATTAATTTCCATCACGATCACCCACTTCTCTATTCCCAAATCTTTGATGTAGCTTTCTAATTTATCAAAGACACTTCTTTTACTAATCCAGACACTCTTTTGTAAATGTTTAAAACCCCATTTCTTAAGATTCCTTCTAAAAAGATTTCTTATTATTCTTTTTTCTTCCGGAATATCAAATATCACTACTCTCCACTTCCCGTCCCATTTCTTTTCTTCAGATTGATTATCAACAAGGTCTTTTCCTGCTTCTGTTAACTTAATTAAAACATCATTTTTAAGCTTAATTTGTTCAATTAACCCGCCTTCTCTTAATCTTTTTAATGCTTGAGACAGAGAAGATTTTTTTAAATCCGGAATACCGTGGTGATAGCGGTAATGGTGATAGGCAAAATCTTCCAAGCGGATATAACCATCTATTGTTTTTTCTAGAGCAAACAAAATTGCATTTGTTAAACTCTTTTTATAAACCCTCATACCAATTCATTGTACGATCGTACACCAAAATGTCAATAATATAGATTATATAAGACAACCCTATTTTGCAGGCAATCCCTTGTTTGTGAAGTTTTAACTTAAAAAGACCTACCCCTCAAGACTTGCCAAGCTAAATACAAAGGCTTAATATAACTATAATCATGAGGATAGTACAAACAAGTGTAATTATTATTGGAAGCTTTGCAGCAACTATTCTTAGTGTCTATTCGCCTCTTAATGGCATTAAAATGCCAAATGCAATCTATTGCGGACCACCAGCAGGTCTACCTTTTGCTTTTATTTTAGCGAAATGGAAACTACCTCCAAATACTGTAACTTGTATGGCTGTACTATCTCCTCAAATGGCTTTAATTGCGTTACTGCTGGACTTAATTATTTGGTTAATAATTCTAATAATTATTAGTTGGGGCTTAAACCTCTTGGTGAGACTACGCAGTCATTAATGAACTACTCAGTAGTTACTGCCGAGTATCCCTTCGGGCAAGTTCTTCTGTAAACTATCCATCTCCCCAGTGGCGGGAGGTATTCTGGTTCAAGAATAAACTCAATCCTAGTTTCCGACATACTCATCCCAACTTTTAATTTGTAGATCTTCTACTTTTTTGCTAGCCAGGCTGGTTATTAAAAGCTCTGCTGCCTGCAGGTTAGTTATCAAAGGAATACCCAAATCCACACAATTCCTTCTTAAAATAAATCCGTCAGTTTCGCCTTTTTCCACCCCTCCCTCAGATATATTTATCACAAGATCAATCCCCTCGTTTAGAAGACTTAGCACAGAAGGTTCTCTTTTTTCTGCAATTTTATAGATTCTGGTATTTTCAATGCCATGACTTTTTAGAAACTCTGAAGTATGGTGGGTGGCATATATTTTTAAACCTAAATTAATAAGCTGTTTTGCAGAAAGCAGCAAATCAAGTTTATTTTTATCCCCTCCCAAAGACAGCAATACTCCTTTTTTGGGTATTTTAAACCCAACAGCCAAAATGGCTTTAAGATAAGCCTCCTGCAGGTCATCCCCAAAACAAGCCACCTCCCCTGTTGAGGACATTTCCACCCGGAGTCTCGGATCCGCTCCTTTAATCCGGGAAAAAGAAAACTGCGGAGCTTTAACTCCCACATAATCTAAATCTATGGTCTTAAATCCATTGGTAAGTTTTTCTCCCATCATAACTTTTGTGGCCAATTCCACAAAGTTATATCCTGTTACTTTGGAGACAAAAGGGAAAGACCTGGAAGCCCGGAGGTTTAATTCAATCACCTGTATTTTATTGTCTTTTGCCAAAAATTGAATATTGAAAGGGCCATTGATATTTAAAGCCTGAATAATCTTTTTGGTGGCCTCTTTTACCTTCCTGACAGTCTCAAGATAAAGCCTTTGAGGCGGCAAAACAATGGTGGCATCACCTGAGTGTACGCCGGCATTTTCCACATGTTCTGAGATGGCATAAATCAAAAGTTCCCCGCTTTGCCCTACTCCGTCAACTTCAATTTCTTTCGCCCCTTCTACAAACTTGGAAATTACCACCGGATGTTCGGGAGAAATATCCGAGGCGCTTTTTAAGTGCTTGGTTAGCTCAATAGAAGAATATGCCACATTCATGGCAGAACCGGATAACACATAAGACGGCCTGACTAAAACCGGGTAACCGATTTTCTTGGCAAATGTTAAAGCCTCATCTACTCCTTTTAAGCTCTGCCATCCCGGCTGTTCTATTCCTAGTGTGTCTAAAAGCTTAGAAAACTTATTACGGTCTTCTGCCCGGTCAATATTTTCAGGGGAAGTTCCCAGTATTTTATAACCGGCCTTAAAACAAGCGATTGCCAAATTGTTGGGTACCTGTCCCCCAAAACTTAAAACAAGGTTGGCATTTTCTTCAATATCATAAATGTCACTAACTCGCTCAAAGGTCAGCTGTTCAAAATACAATTTATCCGCGCTGTCAAAATCTGTAGAAACTGTTTCCGGATTACAATTTATAATAATTGTTTCTAACCCTTTTTCCCTTAATGTTTTGGCTGCTGTTACACAGCACCAATCAAATTCCACAGAAGAACCAATCCTGTAAGGGCCGGAGCCAAGGACAATTGCTTTTTCGCTTTTCGCTATTAGCTTTTCGCTGTTAGCTTCTGATTCTTCTCCATGATATGTCAGATATAAATAATTTGTTTTAGCCGGGAATTCTCCTGCTAAAGTATCAATATGTTTTACAACCGGTACTATGCCATGTTTCTTTCTGAATTCTCTAACTTTTTCTTGGGTGGTTTTAAATGCTTTAGCCAGTACTTTATCTGAAAAACCTAATCTTTTTGCATCAAGAACGCTTTTCGCTGTTAACCCGCCTGCGACGCTATGCGTAGCATTGCGGGCAGGCTGTTGGCTTTTAGCTGCTAATGGCGAATGGCCAATAGCTAATAGCTTTTTCTCAAACTCCACCATCTCTTTTATCTGATACAAAAACCATGGATCAATCCCTGTGGCCTGATAAATATCTTCTACTGATTCACCTTTACTAAGCCTTTTGGCAATGGCAAAAAGCCGCTCTGTGGTGGGCAAAAGCTGTGTATCATCTGTACCGTTTTCTAAAAGCCCATCCTGCCCTGTTTCAAGCATCCTGATGGCTTTTTGCAACACTTCCGGAAAAGATCTGCCTATTGCCATCACCTCTCCCACGCTTTTCATCTCCGAACCGATCGCTTCTTTTGCTCCCGCAAACTTTTGCAAATCCCACCTTGGAAGCTTAATCACAATATAATCCAAAGCCGGCTCAAAAAAGGCTGAAGTCGATAAAGTAACTCTATTTTTAAGCTGCGGCAGATTGTAACCCAAGGCAATTTTGGCAGCAATATAAGCCAAAGGATAACCTGTGGCTTTAGAGGCTAAAGCTGAAGAACGCGACAACCTGGCATTAACCTCTATCACCCGGTAATCATTATTCTCCGGATTTAGGGCAAATTGGATATTGCACTCCCCTACAATCCCCAAATACTCAATCACTTGTAGAGATAACTTGCGTAAAAAATGATACTGGTAATTATTTAAAGTTTGCGAAGGAGCTACCACAATACTCTCACCGGTATGAATCCCCAAAGGATCCATATTTTCCATATTACAAACAGTGATTTTATTACCCTTATTATCCCGGACCACTTCATACTCCACCTCTTTCCAATGTTTTAAATATTCTTCAATAGCAATCTGCGGAGCCTGACTCAAAGCACTGGTGACCATTTTAATAAATTCCTCCTTACTTTCAACTACTCCTGAACCTAAACCTCCTAAAGAAAAACCGGATCGTATAAGAAGCGGATACTCTAACTTCTCAGCAATTTCCAGAGCCTGATTCAAACTTTTGGCAAAACCGCCGACGGGAACTTTGACGCCAATTTTTGCAAGTTCCCCGGCAAAAAGCTCCCGGTCTTCCGTAATTTCTATACTTTTTACAGGAGTACCTAAAACCTTAACGCCATACTTTTTAAAAATCCCGTTCTTTTCCAAAGCCAAACCGCAATTTAAGGCAGTCTGCCCGCCAAAACTTAAAAGTATCGCATCGGGTTTTTCCTTTTTTATCACTTTTTCAACAAATAATGGAGTTACCGGTAAAAAATAAATCTTACGCGCAAGCTCTTTGGAGGTTTGAATAGTGGCAATATTAGGGTTTATTAAAACCGATTCAATGCCTTCTTCTTTTAGGGCTTTTAAAGCTTGCGAGCCTGAATAATCAAACTCGCCTGCTTCCCCGATTTTTAATGCTCCTGAACCTAAAACTAGTACTTTTTTCATAATGTCCCTTCTGTCATTCTGAGCGTAGCGAAGAATCTCTTGACTTGTTCAAGGTTCCAAACTAGATCCTTCGGCTAATCGCCTCAGGATGACACTAAAGAAAGCTAATAAATTCATCAAACAAGTATCCACCATCAACCGGCCCCGGATTTGCTTCCGGATGAAACTGCACAGCCATAAATGGTTTTTTCTTATGCCTGATCCCCTCATTCGTGCCGTCATTTAAATTCACAAACCATTCCTGCCAACCTGAACCCATAGACTTGATATCTACTGCAAAACCATGATTTTGAGAAGTAATAATAGCCTTCTTTGTAATTTGATCTTGTATGGGTTGATTTTGGCCCCGATGGCCAAATTTCAGTTTGTATGTATTTCCACCTGCTGCTAAAGATAAAATCTGACTGCCTAAACAGATTCCAAAAGTAGGGATATTTTTGTTTAGAATCTGCTCTACATTTTCTATGGTTTGTTTTGCCTGTTTTGGGTCTCCGGGACCATTGGAAATAAGCACCCCGTCAAAATCAATTTTTGCATCCAGTGGATTAAAATCCCAAGGCACCCGGGTAACTTTCACCCCTCTTTTCACCAAACTCCTGATGATATTTTCCTTCGCCCCGCAATCTATTAAAACAATGTTTTTCTTCCCTGATCCATAAACTTCTACCTCTTTACAGCTTACATAAGGCAGGATATTTTCTTTGTTGGGATCATAAGTAAAGTCGCCAGTCGCTAGAGTCGAGAGTCTAGACTTTGTGTTACTTGACTCTTGACTCTTGACTCTTGACTCTACCTCTATCCGGCCCAGCATCACTCCATGTTCCCGGAGCTTTATAGTCAAAGCCCGGGTGTCAATGCCTTGCAAAGCCGGGATTTTTTCCTCTCTTAACCATTCTCCTAATGTTTTTTCACTTTCAAAATGCGACGGATGATCAATATAATTTTGCACAATCAATCCTTTTACCTGTATCTTTTTCGATTCCCAAAAATCCTTTTTTGGAACCCCGTAATTGCCTTGCAAAGGATAGGTTAAAACCAAAATCTGACCAAAATAAGAAGGATCTGTTAAAGCTTCAGGATAACCCACCATACTGGTATTAAATACCACTTCACCAGACGTGCTGCCTTCAAATCCAAAACTTTTTCCTAAAAAAACTGTCCCATCGGACAGTGTCAGTTTACCATCCATAATATTTAAAATTCTTACAGTCTACCCAAAACTAAAGCCAATAATGCTTCCCGAATATATAAACCATTCTTTGCCTGCTTAAAATAAATGGCATTTTCATGACTATCCAAAGCCGGATCGATCTCGTTCACCCGGGGCAAAGGATGCATCAGTTTTACACCTTTATCCAGATATTTTCTAAAAGGGGCTCCCAGCACAAACAAATCTTTTACTTTTTCATACTCTTTTAAATCATCAAACCTTTCTTTTTGCACACGGGTTTGATACAAAAAATCCGCATCCAAATCATCCGGAAGTTTCTCAAATTCCTCAAACTCTACTCTTCTTTCTTTTAATATTTTTAAAAATTCCTCCGGCATTTTAAGCTTCGGGTGAGAAATAAAAATCTGCTTAACCTTAAATTGACTTAAAGCCAAAGATAACGCATGAACAGTCCTGCCATATTTTAAATCTCCCATCAAAGCTACTTTAATTCCGTCAATCTTGCCTGCTTCTTTCATAATGGTGTATAAATCCAGCATTGTTTGGGTAGGATGCTGGTTAGGCCCGTCTCCGGCATTTATCACCGGAATATCTGCCACCTCTGCTGCTTCTTTGGCAGCGCCGGACTCCGGATGCCGCATAATTAAAACATCGGCATAGGCGTTCATAATCCGAATCGTATCTCGGAAACTTTCGCCTTTATGAATAGAGGTAGATTCAGGGTCATTAAAACCGATTATTCCCATGCCGATTTTTTGGGAAGCAGAGCGGAAAGATTGTTCTGTGCGGGTGGATTGTTCAAAAAACAAAACAGCGGCGATTTTACCCTGGGCAATTTCATAATTGGACCTGTCCCTTTTAACAAAAGTCGGATCAAATCTCTTGGCTTCAGAAAGCACGTATAATAATTCTTCCCTTGAGAAGTCGTTTATATCTATAATATCTCTGCCTTTAAATGTTTTCATATGTCATTCTGGCCTGTCCAGAATCCTTTCTGTCATTTTGTTGTCATTCTGATCCCGATGTATATCGGGAGAAGAATCTCTAGATTAATTCTAGATACATCTTAAACAAGTTAAGAGATCCTTCTGGTCCAATGGACCATCAGGATGACAATTTACGTTTTAATCATTTTACGTAAATTGTCAAAAAAAACCGCCCCTCCAAGGCGGTGTTAAATTCTATTAAACTCTACATTAAAAATGCGTTTTACCATAACTAAATACTCAAACTTATTGCTAGTTTAGGTTAAAACTCCCCTTCTGTCAATACTGAGTGAAACCGAATGTGTCAAGTTTTTAAATACGTTTGACTAATCACCTCATTTTAAAACTATTGGTCTGGAAGCGGGTTTTTCAACACCTGAGGGATTTGGAATTAATTTCAACTTTTGATCTTCATAATTCGTATAAAATTGAGGGTCAACCCTGCGTGCATAAAAAGTTAAGGTGTCACATTTGCGTCCATTTCGTGTTCCTGATCCATCTACCATGCCTACATGCGGCAGATTTTGGAAATTTAGTCCATAAACTAACCTTAAAGCTCTATTGATCATTCTTGCATGTTCAATTGTTTGTTTAACAACCTCAGGTCTTTGAGCTTCAGTCATATTAGTGTAAGATTGATTTCCTCTCATGCCTATTAACAGTTGGTCGATTCCTTTAGTATACAAACCTCCTTTATTGTTAGTTACGTCATCATCATCAGTCATATAGCGAACAACAGATAAAGCATATAAAAGCTGGCGTTGTTCTTGAGCGTTCACTGGTCTCCCCTCAGGCATAAAATCAAACCTTAACAAAGATTTTAAATCTGCAGTGCGCTTGGCAAAAAATTCCTCTGTTCCGCGCGTATAATCAATATCCGGCTGTTCTTCCAATATTTTTACTATATTTGCCACTACTTGAGGCATAAGCTCTTTTAAAATAAAACCAGCCTCTTTAACCACTAAATCCCGGCTATATGGATCTTCTCCCAACCGGATGGTACCCGGATCTAGCGTTGGTCTCCCTCCAAATTCTTTTCCTTTGCGTTCTTCAACAGCTTTTCCCCATTGCTCCCACTTAGCTTCTACCGGTTCATAATAATCTCTTAGTTGCTTGCGTTCCTCTAAAGAAGGTAGCTCAAGAGTATCAAGAAATCTCTCTAACCCTGATCTTTTTTGTTCGGCTGAAGGCGGAATATCCTTTTGCAACCCTGTATGTCCAGCTGATAGCTGTATACCTAATTCAATTGCATTTGAATCATTCATATTTTAAGTATACTCTTTTAACATTTCTTTAATTTGCTTCCTAAGAAACGGTAAATCTTCCTGTATGGTTTTCCATAGTATTTCCAAATCAACTCCAAAATACTCATGAAGCACTTTATTTCTCATACTAATCATCCTGCTCCAGGGAATATCCGGATATTCCTCTACAAGTTCTTCCGGCATATTCCGGGCTGCTTCACCCAAAATTTCCAAATTTCTCACCACCGCATCTATTGTTTTCCAGTCATCATTAAGATCATCAAAAGACAAATTTCTAGTATAATCTTCAATCCTTAAAAGCGAGGTTAGAATATCCTGAAGATACAAAAGCGGCTTTCTTTTAGACATAACTTACTTCTTGCAATATTTCATTCTTAATAGCTGGCTTTAATGCCTTTTTGGTCACCAGATCTACTTTTTTGCCGGTTAACTTACCTAAGAATTCTTCCAACTCAATAAATTTGAAAAACCCCACTGGTTTTGAGAACTCCACCAGCATATCAATATCGCTGCCCCCTCTTTCATCCCCTCTGCTAAATGACCCGAAAACGCCAATAGTTTTTACTCCATACTGGCTTTTTAAAATGTCCATATTTTTCTGTAAAACACCTTTAATTTGATTGATTTTCATACAAATATTATATCACCTTTCCATATGGGCCGAAGATGTTTTGGCCATCGTATACCAGCTGCTCCCTTAGCACTACTTTTTTCACCCTGCCGGTAACTTCCATGCCGTTAAAGGGAGTCCAGCCGCATTTGGTAAATAAGCGTTCAGCGTTTAGCGTATAGCGTATAGCTGGATCAACTTCTACAAAGGTATTTTCCTGCTCAGGTAAAGAAAAGATTCTTTTTGGATTTGTGTGTGTCAATTCAATTAATCTGTCTAAACTCAACCTGCCATCATTTACAGCTGTTAAAAGCAGCGGTAATGTAGTTTCAAGTCCCGGCACCCCAAACATTGGTTTTTCTCCCATCTTTTCCTCTCTAGTGTGAGGCGCATGATCAGAAGCTACTATATCTATAGTTCCATCAATGACTGCCTGCCACAGCACTTCCTGATCCTCTTTGCTTTCAAGAGGCGGTTTCATCATGCCATATGATCCCAGCCTTTCAACATCAGTATCTTTTAAAAACAAATGATGGCAAGCCACTTCACAGCTTATTTTCATACCCTCTGCTTTGGCGGCTTTGATCAATTCAATTTCTCTTTTTAAGGACACATGACAAACATGCAGTTTAAGATCTCCAGATCGCAAGCTTTGCTTATTTCCAAACCTTTTAGCCAAACTTATGGCTTTTTCTAAAGTCTCCCCTTCTGCATGCACCATTAATACTTTTTCTTTTGGCCAGGAAGAAAAAACTTTCTCTAAAACCTGATCATCGCTCATCAATAAATCCCCGGTGGTTTGATTCATATAAACTTTCAGTCCAAAAACTTGCTCTGCCACCTGAGGAAAGTATTGGACACTGCTTTCACTGGCCCCAAAATGAAATCCAATATCACAATACACCCTACCCTCAGCCAGTTTCTTTTTCGATGATAAAGCTTCCGGGTTAATTGTGGCAATTGGATTATTGGGCATATCCAAAACTTGGGTAAAACCGCCGGCAATAGCTGCTTTGGTGCCTGTTTGAAAATCCTCTTTTTGGGTGGCTCCCGGTTCCCGTAGGTGTACATGAGTATCAATAAGGCCGGGCAAAGTAATTATCTTTGACATAAAGATAATTATACATGTATATTAAGTAGGCACAATGACTGAATCTAAACAACAAGAAAGAAAGTTTCATCAAGAACTTCTCCAGCAACTTGTAACTTTATCCACCTCTGGTTTTGGTCTGGTGGCAGCATTAGCCTGGAATGAAGCCATCCAAAGCTTTGTCAAGGTCAATATTGAACCATACTTTCCTTCCCAAACCGGCGTGATTTCCAAATTCTTTTATGCTCTTTTAATTACCTTTTTTGCAGTCTTAATTACCTATCAGCTCTCCCGTTTAGCCTCCCGCTGGGGAATTAAGAAGTAATTTGCCCATCCTCTACTTTTAATATCCTGGCTGAATCTAAAAATTCCTGCGGGATGTGTTCAAGCTCCACTGTCGCAATCACTGTTTGCTGTTTTGAGACCACTTCCACTACGTGCGCCCTGTGCGCAGCGTCCAGTTCTGAGAAAACATCATCAAGTAAAAGTATCGGCCTTTTGCCCATTATCTTGGCCATATATTCAAGCTGGGCAAGCTTAAAAGCCAAAGTTGCCGTCCTTTGCTCCCCTCTGGAGCCGAAACGAGCAATATTACGGTCTTCCAGAAAAAATGAAAAATCATCCCTGTGAGGTCCTATCATGGTTGCAGCTGCAGCAACTTCCCTGCCGTTTGTCTCCGCC
Organism: Candidatus Daviesbacteria bacterium RIFCSPLOWO2_01_FULL_39_23; assembly: GCA_001776935.1. GTDB lineage: Bacteria > Patescibacteriota > Microgenomatia > Daviesbacterales > UBA10151 > UBA10151. Next base: position 32,691 of record MFDN01000005.1, read on the forward strand.
AGCCTTTTTTCACTTACTGCACTGGGCTTATATTCAAATATAAATTCTCCCAGCGGCTTTTCCAAAACATTGATAAATTCAAAAAAACTTTGCCTTTTATCAGTTATTTTCAGCCCCTGCGCTATTAAACCATCTGTCCAAAAAGTAAGCTCGGAAAGCTTGCCATGCCCCTCCCTTATGCTTTTTAAAACCCTGTTTCTGGCTGTTAAGAACTGTTCGTAAGCAGTCAAAACCTTTTTATAATTCACATCAATTTGGGCAAGGCACAAATCCAAATGCCATCTCCTAAGTGTTGGCGGGCCGCTTACCATATTTATATCAGAAGGGTAAAAAATAACTGCAGGTAAGTTGCCAATAAAATCTGCAGCTCTGCGGGGAATCCCGTTAACAAGCACTTTCTTTTTAAAAAAAACTTCTTCTGTAGGTTTGTTTATAATCACCAAAAGCTCACTGTCTCCCCCGTTTGTTAGGAATCCTTCAACCCTTGCAAAATCTGTATCTTTTTTTATTAGTTCATCCTCTGTCTCAGCCCGTAATGATTTTGTGGTGGAAAGAAGATATATAGCCTCCAGCAAATTAGATTTACCGGCAGCATTGTTGCCGATTAAAAGCGTTGGGCGCTGGTCGAATTGTAACTCCAGCTGTGAATAATTCCGAAAGTTTGTTAAATTAATTTGCTTAAGAAACATCCCTTAGTAAGTATTAAGTAGTATGTAGTAGGTATTATGGGTAAAAAGCATTAAACCCTTAATACATTCTACTTGATACTGAATACTATTTCCCCTCCCAATGCCCTAGTCCTAAAAACTCTCTGACTTTGTAGGACAGATCTTCTTTCTTGAAAAAAAGGCTTGGCTTTAACCCAAACATTCCCACCACTATTATTACCAATCCTAACGCAATAAAAATTGGAGTTGTCCCAAAAATATCAGCTAAAATACCTGTTAAAAAAATCGGGATCAAAGATAAGCCGGACATAGCCACCCCGAGCACTGAAAATACTTTTCCCCTGTCCTCTTCCGGAGTGTTTTCCTGCAGGACTGTTTGCGAGGGAATTAAAATTGAAACCAAAGCTACTCCCATTAAAAATGATCCTACAATCAGTACCTTTGAAAGCGGCAGTTGATACAAAAAAGGTACCGGCCTGGGATTGCCAAAATAATGAACTGCGGGAGATATAAGCGGAGCAACACCCACTAAAAGAAGCAGTAATCCTGCAAAAAGGATTGCCCTAGAAACCAACCTTCTTTTAATTAAACTGCTGCCAAACTTGCCTAGAACTACGCCTCCTATGACAATTCCAAGCCCCAAAGGTATAACCAATACATAAGAGGCGTCTGTTGCCTTAATCTGCAATGATTTTTCCAAAAATCCCGGAGCAAGCACTGCCATAATGCCTATTCCCATCTGCACCCCTGCCAAAATGACTATGGATGATAAAACAAGCAGCTTACCTCTTATAAGTCCTATCGTTTCTTTAATCTCAAAAACTCCTATCCTCCACATCCTTGAATATTTCTTGTGTACAAGAGCCCAGATCAATTCCTTGCCTTGCGCATCAGGAGTAGATTTTATTGAAGGAAACATTAAAGAAAACAAGAATGCTATTGCAAGGAATACTCCTCCCAAACCAAATACAAAATTAATACCTACATGATTAATTAAAGGCCCTGCTAGTCCAAATCCCAGTAAAAAGCAGGAATAGAGTGTTGCAGAAAATAAAGAATTTGCAGCAAGCAGTTGATTTTTCTTAACAACAATAGGGATAGCAGAAGCCTCAGCTGGTGCATAAAATTGGGCCAATGCATTAATCAGAAAAGTAACCCCTAAGATTGCAGGAAAACTGCCTTTTAGAAAAATCAGGCTGAAAAATAGCAAACAAAGGAAAAAATCTATCATCATGATAATTTTGCGCCGGTCTGTAATATCCACCAGCACTCCGCTGAATAAACCCAAAATAACTGCCGGAAGATAGATTGCAAAGATTAAAAAAGACACTGCAGTATTGGAGTCTGTTAATTTAAAAACCCAAATTATAAGGGCAAAATTTAACGAATTAAAAGATAATTGAACTAAAAATTGATTGAACCACAGATTTAAAAAACCCCGATTTCTTACAACCGAGGCAAATGTAGATTTTTCAGCCATAATACAACGCTTTGTATGATTATTATAGCAGTTTCAGAAAGTTCACTTTTGACAATGGAGACAAAAGTATGTGCCGCGGCCTGCTAAGGCAATTTTTTTAATTTCTGTTTTGCACATTTTGCAAGGATGTTTGTCCCGCCAATACACATAGGCGTAATCTAAAAAATAGCCTTTGTGGCCTTCCGGATCTACAAAATGCGCCCGGGTGGACCCGCCGCGTTTTATCCCCTCTTTTAAAGCTTTAATAATGCCCTCAAAAAGTGATTTAAACTGTTTATCAGTTAAATCCCCGACTTTTGTTCGCGGATCAATTTTAGCATTAAAACAAGCTTCATTTGAATAAATATTCCCTATTCCGGAAACAGCACTTTGATCCATAATCGCCACCTTAACCGGCATAGATTTATGCCTTAATAAATTCTGTTTCAAAACCTCCCAGGTAAATCCTTTTTCCAACGGCTCAGGTCCTAAATTTTTCAGAGAATTGTCAATTGCCAATTGTCCATTGTCAATTACCTTCACCCATCCAAAACGACGCTGGTCATTAAAATAAAGATGGGAGTTATTCGAAAACGTAAATATAACTCTAGTGTGAGGATTCGGCATAGTTCCCAGCATATCTTCTGTGGGGTGCCCACCTATAAAACGCTTTTCGCTACTGGCTATTCGCTTTTCGCTTGGAATATAAATAAGTTGGCCGGACATTTTTAGATGGAATAGAAGAGTTATTTGCTGTTCGCTATTGGCTGTTAGCTTTTTGCTTTTGGCTATTAGCGAACGGCGAATAGCTAATAGCTTTTCCCCTACGAGGTCTATACCGAGCAGTTTAGCTCTTCTCCATATTTTGAGTACATTTTTACCCTGGGCTAAATTAGGGTTCCCGATAAAGGATTTAGGAGAAAGAATTTGGATTTTTTGGATTTTCAACCCGATGATTTTTTTGGTCAACCCCAAACGGATAACTTCCACTTCCGGTAATTCAGGCATATTAGTATTTTAACATTTATACATTAGCTCAAGCTTTACTGGATAGTAAAAATTCCTTAAGACCAATAGCAGATTCATAATCTCCAATCCAATACCCCCTCACTTCTTTATTTATCCACCTTAAAAGTCTCGTCAAAACAGGCTCCGGTCCAAATTCCAAGAAATTCCTAATTCCAGAATTAATCATTAATTCCACCTCTTTCTGCCAGTAAACGGGTTTTCTAATTTGCTCCCTTAAACTTTGCTGTATTTCTGATCCTAATTTGGAAAATCTCGGCTCTTCACCATTAATAACGAAAGGCACTTCAGAATCCATGAATTCTATATTAGATAATTCTTTCTCATCAAACTTATCCGAGGCAACTGCCATCAGTTTTGGATGATGAGCAGCTAAAGGTACTGCAATTGCTGTTGCCCTTGCTCCAACTTTAGGCGCTTCAGCTATGACTAGTTTGATTTCTTCTTGGCTACCACTGAAAACTGTTTGTTTCGAACTGTTAAAATTTACCGGCACAGCATTTGACCTGCGATGAAGTTCTTCAATAACTTGCGGATCTCTATATCCCATTACAACTGCCATTCCACCCACTCCGCCAAATTTCTCCATTATCTCCCCTCTTCGTCGAACCAAATAAATTACATCTTCCAACCTTACCTTCCTTGCTGCTGCGGAAGCAGCATATTTCCCCAAACTATGTCCTGTTGCTGCATCAGGATCTTCTGCAAAAAATTCCCCATACATCTCTTTAGCAGCAGCTAGAGCTGCAATGCTGTAAACTCCAGTATAAAGTTGTATCTTGCTGGATTTTGCCAAATCTTCTACCGGACCATCTTTCACTAAACCCGAAAAAGAATAGCCTAACACTTTATCTGCCTTTGCAAAAACCTTCTGAGCTGCCGGAGACCAGGCTAATTTATCCCACAGACCAATTTGCGGCTCTAATCCTTGACCGGGAAATATATATGCGACCTTCATTCTCTCCATACCGGCTATCTTATAGCAGAATTAAAGATGCTAAGTCAATTCATCTGACAAAATATGTCACGATCGTATCATATTTTGTCGCTGGGGCCATACTTATCTGATTCAAAAACCCAAACCCACTTCTCTACCCCCAAATCTTTAATGTAAGCAAATAATTTATCCGTAATATTTTTTTTAGAAATCCAGACACTTTTTTGGAAGTGCTTAAAACCCCACTTTTTGAGATTCCTTCTAAACAAATCCCTTATTAATCTTTTTTGTTCCGGAATATCAAAAATAACTACCCGCCACTTGCCATCCCACTGATCAGTCTCAACGTCAGAAAAAAGTATTTGAGTTCTACCTTCATCTGTTAATTTTAAAATAATCTCTCCGGAATTAATTTTCTCTTCCTTAATATAACCCTTTTCTCTTAATCTTTTGATTGCTATTGATAATGATGATTTGTTTAAAGGATATTCCCAGCCGCTGCCATCGTAGTAGTAATGAGTATTAAACATAACATCCTCAAACCTGATATAACCATCCGCCGCTTTTTCTAAAGCCAACAGCACCCACCAACCGGCACTCTTCTTTTGCAATCCCATGCACAAAACATTACACGATCGTTGAATGTTTTGTCAATTAGTCAGCCTGAGGGAATTGATTAGATTCTTTATCGACTTAATTGTTTATCAAAAGTGATGCTATACTCAAAGCATGATCAATGAAAACTTTGTAATATTGGGCATTTTGATACAAATACTCGGCAGCCTAAAGTATCTAATCGAAACTATCCAGGGAAAAATAAAACCTAATAGAGTGACATTCTTCCTGTGGACTTTGGCACCCCTCATTGCTTTTGCTGCCCAGGTTACGCAAGGCGTCGGGATGTCATCACTGATCACTTTTGGTTTTGGATTTTCTCCCCTGCTGATTCTTATAGCCTCTTTTGTTAGCAAAAAAGCATACTGGAAGCTTGGCTTATTTGATTTTACCTGTGGCTTTCTGTCTGTATTAGGCTTACTCTTGTGGTATCTGACACAAGTAGGGAATATTGCCATAATATTTGCCATTCTGGCAGACGCGCTGGCAGCCTTACCGACTATGGTGAAAGCTTTTAAGTACCCTGAGACTGAAGATGGATGGTATTATATGGCTTTTGCTGTTAGTATAATTTTGAGCTTATTAACCATCAAAACTTGGGATTTTGCGCACCTAGGTTTCCCTGTTTATGGATTAGCACTTGATTTGACCATTTTCTCGTTTGCTTATTTTAAATTGGGAAAACTTCTTAAATCAGCTTAACTAATCTCCCGCTTTTCAGGGCTTTTTTCAACGTAAAGGCAAAAAAGACAACCGAGGCAGAAAAATAAACAATATTTAAAACAAGTGCCACCCAAAAAGAGTTCACATCAAATTGTCCGGTTTTTAGGGCATACCTCATCCCCTCAAAAACATGCGAGATAGGGATAAAAAAGGCAATTTTTTGGAAAAACGGCGGTAAAATACTAATCGGATAAAATACAGCGGCAAAAGGCTGAACAAAAAACGGCAATATCCAGGTTAAGGGCCCAATGGAGTGACCATATTTTAAGACCAAAGAGACATTAAAAATCCCAAAGCTGGCTGCAAAAATAAACAAATTAATCCAAAGCAAAGCCAACCCAAACCCCAAAGCAGTAATCTGAAAATGATAAAAGATGCCTGCCATAAGTATCATAGAAGTAAAAGCGATTAAGATTTTTACTAAGCTAATACCAATAAGTGCCCCTAAGTATTCTGCAAATGTGATCGGAGATGCCAAAAGATTGATGATATTACGGTCCCACACCTCATACATAAAATTAACCCCGATGTCGGTACTGACTTTTTCAAAAATTACCCACAACATCATCCCCCCGAGCAAAAATGCCGCCAGAGTTTGAGACTGGATATTTTGAACATATTGCGACAAAAATCCCCACAAAACTAACACCAGTATTGGCGAGATAATCACATCAAAAAACCTTTCCAGCTGATGCATGGTTGTAAAAATATGCCTTAAAATTATTGCAAAAACGCGGTTAAAATTCATACTCCTCCTCTTGATAAATGGATAAACACATCCCGTAAATTGGCCTCCCCGGCTTCCAAATTCAACACTTTTTGGGTCAGTTCTAAAGGGCTGCCCTGGGCAATAATTTTTCCGTGATTAATAAAAATCACATTACCAGCTATTTCTTCTATCTCCCACATATTATGCGAGGTATAAAGAATCGTCATCCCTTCTTTTTTTTGAATCTGTTTTAACAAACGAATCCCTTTATCAACCACATCAGGATCCATGGAAGCCATAGGCTCATCCAGCAACAAGAGTTTGGGTTTATTCAGCAGCGCCTTACAAAGATTAACCCGGGCCCGCTGGCCGGTAGAAAGATCACGGATGAGCTTATTTTTTACATCAGTCATCTCAAAAATTTCCAGCAGTTCTGTAATCCTTTTTTTATCATTCAACACTTCATATAATTTGGCATAAACCAGTAAATTTTCCCAAATAGACAAAGTCCAGGGTAGATTAAAATCTGCCGAAGCATAATTTACATCTTTAAAAATCTCACTCCTGCCTTTTGCCACATTTGTGCCGAAAATATTTATTTGGCCCCGGTCAGGACTGATCAGGCCTAAAATACAATAAATTGTGGTTGATTTGCCTGCTCCGTTAGGACCCAAAAACCCCATGATCTGCCCTTCTTCAACAGAGAAAGAAATATCTTTGATTGCTTCAAAACCATTAAACTTTTTGGCCAGATTTTTAACTTCTAAAATGACATTACTCATACTTCTCTAATATCATCCTGATAGTCCATTGGACCAGAAGGATCTCTCAACCCGCCGAAGGCGAGGCTCGCCTCTGGCGGCTTATTTGAGATACTACTGACATTCGTCAGAGATTCTTCGCTACGCTCAGAATGACAATTAATATTGTAGATTAATTTGAGGCTAAATACTAGACAGATTTTGCAGAGCGTGCAGAAGAAACTTTTCTAAGTCTTTCCAAAAATACTTTTTGGGCCTCTAAAACATTTTCTTCTTTTCCTGCCCATACCTTTAATGCTTCATCCTGCAAAGCCCGGCCATAGGAAAAGCTTAATTGCCATCCGCCGGCTGGCGGACTAATCTTATTAATAGCAGCCAGATTTACCGTGGCTTCATCAGGGGTTTGGCCGCCGGAGAGGAAAACTATTCCCGGCACCTCTTTTGGTACCGCTTCCAAAAATGTTTCTACTGTGGCTTTGGCAATCTCTTGCGGATTAGCTTTCACTGCAAAATCTTTACCGGAAATCACCATATTAGGTTTTAAGAGCATTCCTTCTAACGCAACTCTATGTGCTTCTAATTTCTCAAAAACTATTTTCAAAGTTTTGGTTGTGACTTCCCGACATTTTTCAAGATCGTGTTCTCCGTCCATCAGAACTTCCGGCTCCACAATCGGCACAATATCCTGTTCCTGACACAAAGCAGCATATTGGGCTAAGCTTTCAGCGTTGGCTTCGATACAAATATCTGTTGGAATATTTTCCCCAATTGTAATGACTGCCCTCCATTTGGCAAACTTTGCTCCCAATTCTTTGTATTCTTTAAGGCGTTCTTCTAACCCTTCCATGCCTTTCGTAATCTTTTCTCCCGGACTATTTGGCAAGTCTTCTGTTCCCTGATCAACTTTTATCCCCGGCAAGATTCCTCTGTCTTCCAGATACTTAGGAATTGTCACACCATCAATAGATTGCCTGATTGTTTCATCATATAAAATCACCCCTGATAAAAATTCTTCTATTCCCGGAGTGGTAAAAAGCATTTTTCTGTAAGCCAGATTAGTTTCAGGCACAGACTGTAAATTTATTTTATCAAACCGTTTTTGAATGGTTTTAGAAGATTCATCAGCTGCCAGGATTCCTTTTCCCGGCGCTACCAAGGTTTGTGCTGTTTGTTTTAATAAAATAATATCCATTATATCGGGACTTGTCGCCTCAGAATAACACTAATGGTGAACCCGTTTCTCTATCTTTACACCCATATCCGATACTGTCAAGGTAGTCACCTCATAACCTTCAGGCGTTAATCTTACTTTAGGCAGATTGAACCAAGTATCCTCTGTTATAGCAGAAATTGACACCAGACACTCTTCTCTCTTTCCGGAAATAAGTTCATCCAAACTCCAAAAGCTTGAATATTTTTTGTTTGTTTCCAAGTCTGCAGACCAACCTCTCCCTTCACCTACAGCTCCCAAAGCTTTGGCGGCCACAGCAGAAAGTATTCCTTCTTCAAATCCGCCAATACCCATTACTAAAAATATTCCCTTTTTATGCTTAATAGGATCTGTACAAGCCAATACAGCCGGCATAAGATCGCCTGCCTTAATAAGTATCAGCTTAACCCCGAATCTTTGACAAGCATTGATCAAATGCGCATTTCTATCACGATCCATCACCACGACATTTATTTTGGAAGGTTTAACCCCGAAAGTAATCACAACCTGCATTAAATTCTCCTCAATGCTTTTTTGAAAAGAAATTTTCCCCCTAAGCTGCGGGGGGCCAAATAATTTATCCATGTAGTCGATATCTTTGGGTGTCGCCATCAGACCCTTATCAGAACTTACTGCAATTATAGAAACTGCTCCCGGAGAATTTAACTTAGCAGCTTTTGATCCTTCTACCACATCGTTAACCATATCCATCTTACGACTGCCTGATCCGAATACTCCCTCCAGGGTCGGCAAAGCCTCGCCGTATTGATGAACATGTTTTCTGCCTTCTGACCCCACTACTTTTAAAGTAAATGGAATATCAGTCAAAGCAGCGCGCATAGTGTCTGCGCCTGTTTGATCAATCAGCTTTTCGCGACTCTTTGACTCTTCTTCTGTTAAAAGGTCAGTTGAAGCAAATCTTTTTTCCACAATCAGTTTCCAAACATTTATGGCAGTCAATTCAGTTGCGCGAATAATATAGTCTCTAACTTTTACCATAATGATTTTTTACCAATTCTAAAATCTCTTTTTTGAATCTTTCTTTGGAAAACTTTTCAGCATTTTTTATACAGTCTTCCGGATCCCATCCAGAGGATGGTCCGCCTTGGGCGGAAAATTTTTGTAAAGCTTCCATTAAATCATCTGCTGTTGCTACACCAGGACCTCCATATAAAACGCCTGTTTTACCATCAATAACAGTTTCCAAAAAACCCCCTGAGGCAGGCGCTATTACCGGCGTACCAACAGCTTGTGCCTCAATTGAGGTAATCCCAAAATCCTCATCTTCTGCCGCGACTATCAGGGCTTTGGCATTTTGCAAAAGTTGAATTCTTTCTTCATCGCTCACCCATCCCAGAAATTCAGTGCTTTTAGCTTTTAGCTTTTCACTATTAGCTTTTAGCTCATCTAATTGCGGACCTGTGCCAGCCACCTTAAGCGGCAAGCCCAACTTTCCGCAAGCCTCCACTACCACCTCCACTCCTTTCCCTCTTACCAGTCTACTCAATACCAAAAAATAGCTTTTCGCTGCTAATGGCGAATGGCCAACAGCGAATAGCTCTAAATCCACTGGCGGGTAAATCACCACACTATCTCTTCTGTAGAACTTTTTAATCCTTGCGGCGATATTTTTGGAATTGGCTATTAAAATATCCGGCCGCTGGGAAACTTCAAAATCATAAATCCGCATAAAATGATTAATAATCTCCCCACTTATTCTGGTCCACCAGTGTTTTTTGTAATTAAAGCTTGTGACGTAACCATACAAAAATCTGGGAGGGGTATGAATGTAACTTAAATGCAGAGTTTCGGGCTTGGTGATAACAGCTTTAGCTAAGTGAGTAGCAGATGAAGATGAAATCACCAAGTCGTATTCTGACAAATCAAAGCTTTCAAACATCATCGGTCCAAAAATCCGGAAAGGAGAAAGTAACCGGTTGGCAAAAGGAAATTTCTGAAACCAGGAAGTTCTAATGTCCCAACCTGCAAATCTTTTTCCATTTTCTCCCAGTTTCTCAGGATTATAATAAGCAGTAAAAAGGGGTGCCTGGGGAAAAATTTCATGCAAAACCTCCAAGACTCTTTCTGCTCCGCCGTACTCCCTTAAATAATCATGCACTAAAGCAACTTTTAAATTTTTCATAAATTTACCCTGAGCGTAGTCGAAGGGCTACCATCATATTGCTTTAGCTGCTTCAATCAACTCGTCAAAACTTAATTTGGTGGGTTTACTGTCCGGGGCAGAAGCAGAACCGCAAATAACCATATGATGGGATTGATGCAAAAACCAGGAAGCGTCAGGATCCAAAGCTTTCACTTTGTCATAAATCGGTTCTAAATCAATCTCAAAAGAAGGAGTAAAAAATTGCACCCCGTGGTGTTTAGGGTGGTATATTAAGAATAAATCCCCTTCCTGTTCCCTGCAGAACTCCCTATCTACAGTTTCTGAAACTACTGCAAAAGATTTACCTAATTTGGTTTGAAACTCAACTTTCTTTTCCCAATCTATAACAGATTGCTGTTTTCTTTTTAAAACGGATAAAATCCTGTCTAAAATCACAATCCCTAAATCAACTGATTTTTGGGAATTTTCTGCTGTTGAATCTTTACACCTGATAAAAGCCTGCACGCTAAATTCATCAAACTGGCTGTCCGGCGCCCTGCCTGTATCAATTAACCGGTTCCACTCCGTTAACGTGTCTAAAGCAGCTCTTAAGATTTCATCTTTGGGGATATAATTTTTCTTTTTTAAGTATTCATAAACCAGGGTTCCTGCACAGGTATTATCAAGATCTTCTTTGTGCTCATCAAATTTGCCTCCGCCTGTACCTAAAAAAATTTTATCTTCATTTTCTTCCTTTTGGGCAGCATCACGGGAGGCGGATATAAACTCAATCTTCGCATCTTTAAAATCAGGATGATATTTTTTAAAAAGCCAGATGGCAGCAATATCATCCAGGTGCGGGTTTATATGCGTGACTAATGTTTTCATGTATAATGATTCTACCATGATCATGCTTAAAAAACTTACTTTTGCCCCTTTTTTCCTGATAGCTTTTTCTTTACTGATCCCGCAGATTAATTCCCTTCTTGCTTCTTATGATTTTATTTTTTCCTTATCAGCAAACAGTTTAATTCAGCTTATTAAAATTGCCTTTCTCATATCCCTTGCCTGTTTATTCTTTTCCCTGTTTGTTACTTTGGCATCAGACTTAAAAATAATCCTTCCAGTCATTATTCTGTCTGCTCTTTTACCGTTACTTTTCCTAAATACCAGCCTTGCTATTATTTTAGTTGTAACCATAACAATTAGTTTATTTCTGACTTATCTGTCTCTTCAAAGCACGCTAAAAAGCTATCTGACATTTCAACCTGCTGCTCTTTTAGGGCCGGCTGTCAGGCATTTATCAGGCTTTTTAATCTTATCTTTTTGTTTAATCTATTTTTTCTCAAGCAGTAAAATTATCGCCCAAAACGGCTTTCAAATCCCTGATTCATTAATTGATACAGCCCTCAAAATGACTCCTCTTCCGGCCCAGAACCAATCAGGACAAACGGAACAAACCCAATTGCCTGCCATTTCCTCTGATCAAATCAAACTGCTGAAAAACAACCCTGAATTGTTAAAACAATCAGGCATCGACCCAAAACTGCTGGATAGTTTATCTGTTCCCCAAGAAGCTATTGAAGCGCCGGCAGATTTAATTAAAGACACCATCAAACAAACAGTCAAAGACCAGGTTCAAAATTTTATTAAACCCTATGCCTCTTTTATTCCGGCTGTTCTAACCGTGCTTTTATTTATTACCCTGCAATCTATTACTTCTTTTATCAATCTATTAATCTATCCCTTGATTTGGTTAACTTTTTTGATTTTGGAAAAAGTAGGCTTTACAAAATTCACAACAGAAATGAGGCCGGTAAAAAAACTTATGGTTTAAATTTTCAGAAGCTTCATTTCTCCCCAGTTTGGGCCGACTTTTAAATCAACAACCACCGGCACAGACAACTTTAAAGCATCTTCCATTCTACCTTTAACCATTTTGGCTACATCCTCAACGCATTTTGGATCACATTCAAACAAAAGCTCATCATGAACCTGCAAAATTAGTCGGCAGCTTTTAGCTATTGGCTGTTGGATATTAGCTGCCAATTGCGAACCGCTAACAGCTAACAGCTCCTTATCTATCTCCACCATTGCCTTTTTAATCATATCCGCCGCCGTACCCTGTACCGGATGATTAACAGCTGCCCGCTCGCCTGCTGATTTAATCATCCTGTTGTCTGCTTTCAGTTCCGGAATATACCTTTTCCTGCCCCAGATTGTCTCAACAAAACCTCTTTCATATCCAAATGCCAAAGTTTGCTCCATCCACTCCTTAACTTTTGGAAATTGCGCAAAATATTCTAAAATATATTGCTGGGCAATCTCAAACGGGACACTTAATTGCCTGGATAGCGCCCGCGGGCCCTGACCGTAAAGGGTGGCAAAATTTATGGTTTTACCAACCATCCTTTGTTCTTTTGTCACCTTGCCCAAAGGGATGCTGAAAACTTTAGAAGCTGTGGCAGTATGTATATCCACTCCTTTTTTGAAAGCTTCTTTTAAACCCGGGTCATCTGCCAAATGCGCCATTATCCGGAGCTCTATCTGCGAATAATCAGCTGCCAGTAAAATTTTACCTTTGGGAGCAATGAAAGCTTTGCGTATTTCCGAACCAGCTTCGCCTTTAACCGGGATATTTTGTAAATTTGGATCTTTGGAAGAAATCCTGCCTGTAGCAGCTCCTTCCACATTAAAGGTGGAATGAATCCGTCCATCTTCCGCCACTGCTTTTGGCAAAGCATCAATATATGTGGAAACCAGTTTAAAAAGCTGCCGGTATTGGAGCAGTAACGATATTGCAGGATGAGCAGATGAAAGTTCGCGCAAAGTATCTTCATCAGTGGAACGGCCGGTTTTAGTTTTTCTGACAACCGGCAACTTTAATTCATCAAAAAGCACCTCAGAAAGTTGTTTTGGACTGTTCAGATTTATCTCATGCCCTATTTCTGAGTAAATATTCTCCTCAAGCTTTGACAATTTGGCTTTCAGTTCCTTGCCAAACTTATTTAAAAACTTAAGATCAACCAACACTCCGGCTTTTGACATTTTTTGCAGAACTTGCCCAACTTCCTTATCCAAATCGGTTGTAGTTTCATTCTGCATCGCTCGGGGGCCTGTCAGCTCGGTTAGGGAGTCGTTTAGACTCCCGCTCGCCGTATTCCGCGAGCCCCGCCGTGCATCCTCGTTCGTTTCACTCACTGCGGCTACGCGTCGGGATCCCTCCTCGCTGCCACCCCTCGCTACTCCATCCAGTCTTCCTATCAGGCTCTTAAACTCCAATTCTTCAAATAGTTGAACAACTTTTTCCCTGTCAAAATCATGCACCTTGCATTTCCCCAGGTCGAGCTTAATCGGAGCCTTCAGATCTAGAGTAGCCAGTTTTTTACTCATCACGGCAGATTCTGCGCCTTCGGCGAGTAAAGCCTGGGTTCGGGCGGGCAGAGTTTTTAAATTTTCCGGTTTGTATATCCCTTCAATTGTTTCAAATTGATGGATCAATTTAGTAGCTGTAACATCCCCAATCCCTGCAACCCCCGGGATATTATCCGATGCATCCCCTGCCAAACCCTTATAATCAGTAAGTTGCGCCGGATAAAAACCATACTTTGCTACAAATTCCTCAACTCCATATAAACCCACATCAGCAATGGTTTTTTTAGGCATAAAAATTTTGGTGCGCTCATCAATAAGCTGCATAATATCTCTATCCCCTGTCACGATAATAATTTCCAATTTACAATCCGCCAGCTGGCGGACAATTTTCAATTTTCTTGCCTGCACAGTCAGGGTGCCAATCAAATCATCTGCTTCATATCCGGATAATCTAAACTCCGGAATATTGAAAGCATGAACCACCTCGTGAACCCTTTTATATTGGCCGGATAAACCGTCATCAGCAGGCCCCCGGGTGGCTTTATATTGGGTATAGGCCTGGTGCCGGAACGTCGGACCCTTTTCATCCCAGGCAACAGCGATAAACTGCGGCACAAGCTCTGAAATTGCTTTTAAAATCATTGAAGAAAATCCATAAACTGCATTAACCAGCTCACCCTTTGAGGTGGTGAAAGGAGGAACAGCATGATAGGCCCTATGAAGCAAAGCATTACCGTCAACCAAAACCAATCGTTTCATGATGGAGAAATTTTAGCATATTACTTAAACAAAGTTTTGGCATAATTTAAATACTCCGGATGGCCATTTTCAGCCATGAAATACCACCACTCGACCCCCCAAAGATAAGCCTCATCAAAGCCGGTTTTTTGAAAAAAATTAATGTAATTTTTTAAATCTTTGGTTGTAAAAAATTGCGCCTGTTGCACAGGTGGAATAAATTTGCCGTGTGCAAGCCATGGTTCAGCCTGCAGTTCCACCACAATAGTTTTTTTGTTACCGGGAGCAAAAAATTTCCTTATAAGAACTGACTTGATATTGTAAAGATATGGCGGTATCGGATAAGTTGCATACCTCAAAAACCTATCGTATACTTGCCTGTACAAAGTTGTCCCAAATACATCCGAAAGACGCATGGATGTAACCCAAAGGCCCAGTTCCCCTGAATCTGTTAAAATAACAGTCTTATCGCTAAGACTTCTGACAAGCTCAACCTCTTCTCTTAAAAAGTTTTTATCCGGTTGATCGCAACCCTCCCCAAAAACCTGCAAAAGCGGTTCATTCTCTACCTGCCAGGCTGCTATTGCAGGATTATTTTCGTATCTTTCCACCACAGTGCGGACCAACTGCAAAAGCTCCTTTTTTCTGCTCTCAACGCTTAATTTTTTTGCCCAGGAAGGAATATGGCATTCAGGCCAGCGCGGCTGCCTGGCGCCTACTACTAAAATCACCTCTGCGCCCTTTTCCTCAGCCTCCTTCAGCATAAAATCTGTCTCTGAAAAGTTATATTCAGAAGGTGCAGGCTCCAAAATCTCCCAATAAGTTGGGATTCTTATCCTGCTTACTTTAAGCTCATCTAAAATCCTAATATAAGTTTTTTGCCAATCAAGCTTTAAATATTTTGCATATTTTGGAGAAAATGTGACTCCTAAATTGACCTCAGTTGGAAAACTATAAAATTTTTCAAACGCCATCTCCCCCACCAGTATTACCACCAAAATAACTAATAAACTAATTACGGCAATAATAGTTGGTAATTTAAGATGCAGGAAAAATTTATCCACATTCTAACTATATCTTATTGTATAATCGAATCAAATATGTACGCTAAAAAACTTAAAATAGCTTCAATTATTGTGACATACAACCGGGTTGAAGAAGCAAAAGCCCAAATGGATATCATACGCGAGCTATGGCAGCCAATGTTTGAAAGCGTTGATATCTACCATGAATTCAACGGCGAAAAGCTCTGGCACCCTCAAAAGTATAAGGAAGATTTCCTTCACCGCCACAAGCCGATGCCTCATTTTGTAGGCGCAAATCATATGTTAAATCAGGGTATTAAGCATGTTTTAGAATCGGGTAACAAATATGATTATATTATTGCCAGTTCAGCTGATGTATGGTTTTATGATCCGAAAAAAATCAAAGAAGTTATTTTAAAATGCCATAAAAAACAATCACAGCTTGCAACATCATTATGGTTTGGAGTAATTTTATCTACGGAATTTTTTATCATTACGCCGAATCTGGCTAAAAGAGTTTTCCCTTTGCACTTTACAAATATTATTAATAAATATAAACCTTTAAAATGGGCTTACTCCAAAGTCTCCATCTTTGAAAATATCTTCACCCTACAGGTGATGCGGATGCTAAAAAATCCCGCTAAAATTTACCTTATCCCGGGAAGAAGAACTATCTGGCCTCAAAACAGATATTCTTCTGCCAATTTTTATGCCTCCCATCACGACCGGAATCAGAGAAAAAGAGATATTTCTATAAAAATGAAAGATATCCTGGGAAATAAAATTAAAAATATGCCAAGCTTAACTAAGTTTCTGAGTTAAAATGCCCAAACTCATATTCAACTTTGCTTTTCCTACGGCCCCAAAGCAAAATTTTCAACCCAAAAAGAAGCATTTTTAAAACATATTTTCTCCTGCCCTCATGTTTTATTCTTCTGACAGATGTATGCATCCTGACATTTTTAAGCCAAATCAGCTTACCGCCCTTTTTGATAATCCGATGTACCAAATCCTGGTCCTCCGCCACAATCACAGTTTCATCAAAGCCTCCTGCTTTTTCAAAAATTTCCCGTCTTATACATAAATTCCGGGCCGGGATCACAGGCCAGATGTATTGAGAAAGCTTAAACCCTAAATCTTCCGCTTTAAAATATAAAATATCTTTCCAGTAGTTTGAATCAGGCACGGAGCTGGCTGCAGCTACATCCGGCTTCCTGATAAGAATATCTGCAAAATATTTTTCTAAAGTATCTGGCTGCCCCAAAATCATGTCAGCATCCAGAAATAACAGGTGTCCCGAGGTAGTTTTTTTGACTCCTAAATTACGCTGCCTGGAAATGGTGGATTTGGGGATACGAAAATAACGCAGTCCGGCAAACTGCTTTTGTCTCTTTTTAACCTCTTCAATTGTTTTATCTTTTGAGAATGCATCAACTACTACCAGCTCTTTTGGCCGAACTGTCTGTTTGATAAGTGAATCCAGCAGCCTCCCGATGAAATGTTCTTCGTTTAATGTGGGTATGATAATAGCCAAATCAACTACTGCTTTACCGTCTGACATTTTTGAGCCCTTTCCGAATAAACCATTCTTTCAACTTCATTCAAAGCCGAAGAGCTGGCTTCTTTTGATAAAAATGTACATGCAGAAAGCTTTGATATATTAAGCTCATTAGCAACAAGAGGATGCATCTGGCTAATTTTATCAATAAATTTACCTTCCCACTCTGACAATCTGCTTATCGCAAGCCTGATAGACATACGCGCATTTGGATTTGAAATTTGATCATAAACTGTTTGCAAAGTGCTCATCTGCAAGACAATTTCACCAGCGGCCTTCCCTGCAAAACCGCTATCTAAGGGACTCAGTAAATTGGCAATTTCCTGTAAATGCCAACTGTATCTTTCCAAGGTGGGCAGAATTAAATCCGCGCGGGATACAGAAACTAAGCTCTTCACTTCTCTTATCCTTCGGGTTGAAAACTCTATCTGTCTTAGAGCCTTTATGTTTGTGGTACCGGCAAACTTAAGTTCCAAATTTTCCCGGATTGATTTCAAAAAGTACAAAGGCGAAGCCGGATGAATCCTAGCCTGCCCAATGGCATCAGCTTGGGCATAGGCAGGAAAAATGTAAAATGTAAAATGTAAAATGTAAAATGTAAAAAGCAGAAGAATCAATCTAATTGTAAATTGTACATTGTACATTGTAAATTTCCTTACCGTCTTATTATATAATACTCCAATGACACCCTGGGATTTAGAAAAAAACGGACAAAAAACAGAGTTTGATCCGCCTTTTCCTTCTGCTTTTGCTTTGCTTGCACATTTTGCCAAAACAACAGGCGGAAAAGAGGCGGTAATATTTGATGATTTTGATAACGGAAATACTATTTCCCTCACCTATCTATCCCTTCTGAACTTAGTAAAACAAACTGCCGATTTTTTGACAAAACAATTAGGTGTTGAAAAAACATTTGCCTACGCTTTTACCAATAGGCCGGAAATAATAGTTTTGAATTTGGCAGCGATGATTGCCGGCAAAATCTTTGTTCCTTTAGATGTGAAGAGAGATAGTCTTGAGCAAAAAGCCTACAAACTTAAACTGGCGAACGCAAAACTGTTAATATTACCCTCCGCCGGTCAGGAAGAAGCGCAAAAACTTCAGAACCTTCTGCCTAAGCTGCAGGTGGTTGAAATAGAAAATTTTGCTGATTTTCAGAAAAAGATCGAAACCTTTCCCGCAGGCGCCCTGCACAATCCCAAACTTGAAGAGGACTGCTTAATCCTGTTTACTTCCGGCACCACCAGCCTGCCAAAGGGAGTCAGGCTTACTGCTAAAAGCCTGCTTGCAAACGCTGATTCAATTGCCAAGTGGCTTGAGTTTAACGAAAATGACCGCTTTAACATATTATTGCCGCTTCATCACATTAATTCCACCACATTTTCCTTAACCACCCTGCTTTGCGGCGCCACCATTGTTCTTTCTCCCCGCTACTCCAAATCCAATTTTTGGAAAACCTTGGCAAATTACTTCTGCACCGGAGCCTCAATCGTTCCCACAATTGCCTATGATTTATTATCCGAAACAGAAAATTTCCAAATACACAAAAACAAATTAAAAGAGGTCCGCAGGTTTCAAATAGGATCTGCGCCTGTTAATCCGTCAATCGCTAAAAAGTTTATTGATCAATACGGAATCCCCCTGATACAGGGTTATGGTCAAACTGAAACATCGCTTCGTTCTGCCGGCGTCCCAATGGATTTACCAAAAGATGAGTACCGGAAAATAATTGACCTTAATAGTGTTGGCACAGAACTGAAATGGACTAATGTCACAATATTAAAAGAAGACGGCACCGAATGCGCGGAAGAAGAAAACGGAGAAATATGCGTTCGCGGCCCGGTTATTACCCCCGGGTATTTAGATAATCCAAACGAGAACAAAAAAGCCTTTGCCTATAACTGGTTTCATTCAGGCGACCGCGGATATTTTAAAATGCTTTTTGGCAAAAAATACTTCTTTCTAACAGGCAGAATGGCGGAAATTATCAAAAAAGGAGGAGTCTTAATTTCTCCAACCGCCATAGAAAATACTCTTTTAAAAAACTATCCTGATCTTAAACAAGTTTTTGTTGTAGGCTTTCCTGATCCCAGGTTCGGAGAAGAAGTTGGATTTGTGTCAATATCTTCAGAAAGCATGGTGGGAAAAGTTTTGGAAGATGCAAAAATGGGAAAAATTAAAGGCCTTTCTGCATACGAAACACCAAAAGCCGGTCTCGCAATATCTGAAAATGATCTTCCTAAAACCTCAACCGGCAAAATTATACGGACAAAAATTAAGGAAATTTTTGGGCAAAAGCTTTGGGAAAACTCCCACACCGTTTTCTCCGCCGCAGATTTTGACTTTAAAATAATATCTCCTGAGGAAACTGAATTATTAAAACAGGCAACCCAAATAAACAACCTTGCCTGGGGCAAAAACATGGAAAGCAGTCTGGATGAATTTACATCCCGTGCAGGAAACGGGATTTTAATTGGAGCAGTTGATCATGGAGGCAAACTGCAAGGCTCAATCAGCGCCTTAAAAACTACCAAAGAAGAGCTTGAAAAATATCCGAGTTATCAAGAAACAACCGGAAATGGTACTTTAAAAACCCACAACCGCAAAGGGGATATCTTAATCTGCGTAGCCATTTCCACTCCCCCTGCAAAAACCCATGAAGCAAATAGCATCGTCAGGGAAAAATTAACACCGGAAGGATTCGAAAATTATATTAACTCCTTAAAAGATTATGTTATCCGTTTTCACTCAAAACCTAAAGGAGGATTTGAAAAAGGAGCAGAGGTTATTAAAATCTTGCCTGACTTCCGTCCCCAGGATCAGGATGCTTTAGGGTTCAATGTCTTAATGAAATACCCAACCTTAAGCCAAAAGCCGGCGATCAACCCGGATGCATCCACAGGCACTCAGCTCATTGAAGCAGCATTATTGTATGCATATTATCAGAAAATTAAAGACGTTTATGTGCTGACCCGCCCTGCCCAGGCTTCAGAGTATTTTGAAAAGTCAACTTAAGATCCAAAAACTTTAGCCAACTTTATATCAAAAGTTTTAAAATCTTGCGCCCCTTTTGCCCTGGCAATAGTCAAATTATAACAGTCTTCTAAACTTAAGTTTATCTGTTTAAACAGATGGACACTTTCCGCTAAAAATTGATGTTGGTCAAATACAATATTTAAACCCAGTATCATCTCTAATTTCTCAACCAGCGCCTGTTTATCTTTTTTATATGTTGAACGCAATACCCAGAAAATCTCAAAAAACACAACTGTTGAGCTGAAAAGCTTTGTTTCTCCTCTTACGGCCTGTAGAAAAAGTTTTTTTGCGTCTTGATATTGATTTTCCACATCTTTGAGAAGAAAGCGTAGAAAGTAGTTAGTATCGACAAAAATCATTTCAAATTATACTTTTTTGAAAAATATTCGTCTTTGACCTGCTCAATAATAGTGTCTATGCTTTTGCCTTTCCATTCTTTGGGGCGAGGCACAGATCCTGCCAGCTCCATAACCAGTTTTTCGGCAGGGGTAAGTATCAATCGGCCATTATCTTCTGAAACTATGACTTTTTGACCAATCTTAAGTCCTGCCTTGCGGAAAATCTCCGCCGGCAGAGTGAGTTGTTTTTTGCTGGTAATGGTAGCCATTTGTGTCATACAAGGATATTATACCATATACAAGGAAGGTTTTTAAAAACAAGGAGAAATCTTTAACTTCTCTTTTTCCCTACAATGCTTTCGAATTCATCCCCTTCCAAAGTCTCTTTCTCAAGTAATGCTTTGGCAACTTTGTCAAGCTTTACTTTATTTTTCTTTAAAAGATCTTGCGCTTCTTTATAACAGGCATCCATTATCTTTTTTATTTCCGCATCCACCGCATCATGCAGCTTTGGCGACAGACCTTCTCCTTCTTCCATCCCCCGCCAAACTCCAAACATGGGGCGGGGATTTATACTTAAAGGCCCAAGCGAAGACATGCCGTATTGGGTCACCATCGCCCTGGCAATATTGGTGGCAACTTCAATATCAGAAGCTGCGCCTGTTGAAATATCACGGAAGACCAATTCTTCCGCTGCTTGTCCGCCCAAAGCCGCAGTTATTTGTTCTAAAAGACGGGACTTGCTTTCATTTGACCTGTCTTCTGTCGGAGGAAATAAAGTATGCCCCCCGGACATACCTCTTGAGACAATTGAAATTCTGTGTACCGGATCTACCTTTTTCAGGAAATGTCCCACAATTGCATGACCTGCTTCATGATAAGCCGCCAGCTTCCTGTCATGTTCTGATTGCATTCTTTTCCTTTGCGGCCCTAATTTTTCTTTGGTGGCTGCTTCCTCCAAATCCTTGCTGTCTATGGCAGTTTTACCCTCTCTGGCAGCCAGAATGGCTGCTTCATTTAACATATTTGCCAAATCCGCTCCGGAAAACCCAACCGTACGCCGGGCCAGCTTTTCGATTGACACATCTTTGACAAAAGGCTTGCCTTTCATATGAAGTTCAATGATGGCTTTTCTTTCTTCCAAATCAGGAAGGGACAAAACCACCCGTCTGTCAAAACGTCCCGGCCGAACCAGGGCCGCATCCAAAAGATCAGGCCTGTTAGTCGCTGCCAGCACGATGACATGATCAGTCTGTGTAAAACCATCCATCTCCACTAAAATTTGATTTAAGGTTTGCTCTCTTTCATCATGACCTCCGGAAATTCCCATTCCCCGTTGCCTGCCGATTGATTCAATCTCATCTACAAAAATTATGGCCGGGGCTGCTTTTTTTGCCTGGGCAAACATATCCCGCACTCTTGCTGCACCCACACCCACCAGCATTTCCATAAATTCCGAACCGGCTATAGAGAAAAACGGCACTCCTGCTTCTCCTGCCACTGCGCGGGAAAGTAAAGTATTGTGATTAATAAAACCATTTCCCAAAAAACTATGTGTTTCAGGCACAGTGAAATCATATACATTAGCCTGACCCTCGGTTTTCTTAACTACTCTGGAGAAAAAAAGATTAGCTTCCAATAAGCTACGCAAATATTCCAAATGCGGAATTTCCACTTCAAGCAAACCGACATACTTCAAATACTCTTTTAGAGTTTCTCTGGTAACCCTACCTCTTCTTTTTACCTTATCAATAGTTTTTGATAATTTCTCATTACTTAATTTTTTTAAAGAAATAACCTTCCAAGATTCTACTACTATGCTGGCTATCAGAGGAATCACATCAATGTTTGTATTGACTCTGCCCATTCGTTTTGTATGAGCTTTAAGCAATCTTTGTTTTCTACTAAGACGGAAACCAACTATGTTGCTAAAGTTAACTAAAGATGAACCAGTCATAGTCAATCTATATACTGGACGATAATATCCATTTTCGGTTGTTCCTTTTACATTAAGACTTGCCACAACCCCTAAATTTAAAAGCATCATTTGTACTTGTGTTACGATCTTTTTGCTAACTGTAGTATATTCGAACTCTGCCCGAGCCTTACCAACAGAAGCATCCGTATCAAAAAGTCCCTGCAGAAACGCTATTTGCACATTTCCCGGAGCTTGTAGAATAGTTGGGGGAATTGTTTTGTCGTATGATAATAAATACGACATACCCAATTGGTACAATTGCTTCTTAAAATCCCAATTCGAGACAAGGAAAGACTGACCGTTAGCGCTGGTAGATATCATTCCTTTTGGATAATGAGTTGCAAGATACTTCTTATAAAAGTCAATAGTTTCCGGCTCAACATTGGTAAGCCCCACTCTGGAAGCGTGGCTTAAATTACCATCACCCGTGAGAAGACCCATGAGGTATGCTGTTTCCTCATCTACTAAATCTAGGTCGCCAAAGATTCTTCTTCCGAACTGAATTGCTACATAATCCCCTTCTTGTAAGTGCTCAATCTTGCGGAAACGCAATTTACCAGTACTATCCATTACTACTACCGGATGTTCCGGTGTTCCTTCCAGAGAAAATCCCTGTGCCAGGCTAACCTTAATAGTTTTCTGCTCTCCTAAATTGAACCAATGGGAAGCAAAATTCTTGTTGGAAATTACGTCATCTGTACTAAACCCCGGCAACTGTGCCCCATAGACCTGATGAGATTTTGGATCAACATAGTAGTAACGCGGCACCTCCCGGATTTCCATTAATCCTTTATTAGTCCAAATGATAGTATCCCCGGTCACGCATTTCCCTGTTCCGGCAGGGCCAACCATCAGCACCCCTTTGGGAATCCTTGCCCCCAATGCCTTAAATTTTTCAGGGGTTTTGAGAAATTCCACAACTTCGGAAAGCTCTCTTTTTGCCTCTTCTGCCCCTGCCACATCTGTAAATTTGATTTGCGGCTGATCCTTGGTAAAAAGCCTTGCCCGGGATTGAGCAAAAGAAAATATTCCCTGCCCTGCGTCTCTGGCATTCTTAAACAGAAAAAACATTAGTCCAACCAGAAGCAGTATAGGCAAAACTGCTGACAGGATACCCACCCAAGCCTGCTGTATAGACAAATCTCTCACTTCAATAGTAACTGTTTTAGGGTCTACGCCGGATGATTCCAGTATTTTATAGATGGACTCTCCTGCTTCTTTATGAGAAGTGAGCTTTTGGTCGGAATTTTTGATCTCGGCAGTAACTTTATCGCCTTCCAAAGAAATTTTTTGGATTTTTCCATCTTTTACGTCATTTACAATTTGTGAAATAGGCACATCATTTGCAGAAGTCTGAGGTCCGCCGGAAACCTGATAGAAAAAAATCAACGCTGCTAAAGCAATTAGAATATAGACAAGTAAACCCTTAAACAAACCAAAGAATTTTTTATTTATATTAACTTTTCTTTTACCATTTGCCATACAATTATGGGAATTTTAGCACAAGTGGCCTGAAATTGCCAGCTCAATAAATCAGGATGACAATTATTTTAACGGATTTTTGATCCCGGAGGAACTTTTACTGAAGGTTTTAAAGGAATCGGTTTTCCTTGCCCTGAGCCTGTCGAAGGGTTACCATCGGCACACATAATCATGCCATTTGATTCCAGGCCCATCATTACTCTTGGCTCTAAATTTGTCACAAAAACAAACTGTTTGCCAACTAATTTTTCAGGCTTGTACCATTCTTTTATACCCGAAAGAATTTGTCTTGGTTTTTCTTCTCCCAGATCTACCAGCAGTTTCAGTAATTTATCAGCTCCCAGAACTTCCTCTGCATTAAGCACAGTACCTATTTTTATTTCAATCTTCGCAAAATCATCTATATATATCATAGTCACTTTTAAAAGGCAGCTAAGTCTGAGTCAGTCAAAAAATGTTGTTTGTTTTGTGCAGACTGATTTAAAAGTCAGTTTGACACTTAATCACAAAACAAACACCAAACGAGCAAGTCTCTGCCGTGCGAGTGGTTTTTTGCGACCAGACAAGCTGCACTATTCAAAATAATCCAACTTCATAGCCTTTTTAACTTCATTTAATGTCTTTTGGGCTTCCTCCCTCATCTTTCGGGTGCCTTCTTTTAGAATACTATCCACCAGTTCTGGTTTGCCTTCATATTCTGCCCTTTTTTGCCTGATCGGATCCAGGAAATTATTTAAAATCCCAGCCAAGTACTTTTTTACCTCAATATCACCCACCTGGCCTTTTGCATATTGATCCTTGTGCTTTGCAACTTGCAACTTATCACTTTCTGTACCAAAGGCATCCAAATAAATAAATACCGGGTTACCCTCTACTCTTCCCGGATCTGTTGCATGTATTCTATTTGGATCTGTATACATACTCATGACCTTTTTCTCCACTTCCTCCTGCGAATCTGTTAAAAAAATGGCATTGCCGGAAGACTTCCCCATCTTGGCCTGCCCGTCTATGCCGGGCAAAGTCGGCACTTCCCCTATTAAAGGCTCCGGTATTGGAAAAACCTGGCCAAATAAATTATTAAATTTAATGGCAATATCGCGGGCAAATTCAACGTGTGATTTTTGATCCTTGCCAACCGGTACCAGGTTTGCTCTTGGGGATAAAATATCTGCAGCCATCAGGATCGGATAATAGAATAAACCTACTGTATCCTGAGCCCCTGAGTCCAGCTTGTCTTTCAAAGCAGGCTGTCTGGCAATTAAGGGGCGCGAAGTCAAAACGCTTAAATAATAGGCAATTTCTGTAATTTCAGAAATCTTAGACTGCAGGAAAAAAGTCACTTTTTTAGGATCAAGGCCAACTGATAAATAACCCAGCATCAATCCCCGGATATTTTTCTCCAAATCTTCGGTCTTATCAAAATGGGTAGTTAAAGCATGCAAATCTGCAATAAACACAAATGTGTCATATTCATCCTGTAATTTAACCCTGTTTTTTAAGGAACCAATATAGTTTCCCAAATGAAAACTGTCAGAAGTTGGCCTGTCCCCAGTTAAGATTCGTTTCATCGGTTAGATCATATAATATTTTCTTAATAAGTGGTAGTTCTTCGAAAATCAATGTCCTCCACTGAGACTTGATGTGAATTTGTATCTAATTGGTAGATGACTCTGATTTCACTTATCCTTAATCTGTAGCTTCTTTGAGTGCCTGCTAATTTTTTAATATCCAAACCGGCTTGAAACGGATCGCTTTCTAATTTTCTTAAGCCTTTTAAAACCCTTTCCTGTAACTTTTGTGGTAATTTCGCAAAATGTTTCTCTGCCCTGGGGCGGATGATTAAATTGTACATTTAGACGCTGAGGCGATATTTTTTCGCCAATTGCTCCAAGGCTATTCCACCTTTTTGGGGATTTTCTTCCAATTCTTTACCTTTTAAGCTGTCAAAATAATCTTCCAGCATTTCCATCATATTGGAATATTCTTCAATAGAAAGCATCACGGCTTTAGGCTTGCTGTGATGAAAAATGAAAGTGGGGCCGGATTTTTTTGTATCCTCCAAAAGCTCTATTGCTTTTTCCCTAAGGTCTGTAATGGTTTTGGTATTTTTAGCAGTCGGTATGATCATAGTAAGATTTTTCTAAGATTATTCTAATCTTTTTCTTAGGATTTGTCAACACCCGGTAAGTTCGGAAAAAATAACATTTCAGGTTCAGGATCCTGTAATGCTCTCTGAATAACTTCCTTGCCCCCGGGAAAAGTCTTAATAACAGCCTCTATATCACCTGATGTAATAGAAGAACCATCTCCGCTTAAAAGCTCTCTTCTAATATTCTTAATATCCTTTTCTACCATTATTTTTGCCACAGAAAAGACACCTCAAAGGGTATCAAAAATGGAACAAAAATCAGCTTATCACGCTAATAGGCACCATCAATCCATTTTTACCTCTTGGTATTATAGTCCTAATCATTGCTGTACCTGTAGTTGCATCTACTGAACCAAGCCAACCCACAACACCTCTTCCGTCTGGAAAGTTCACCTCAACAATCCCTTTATCAGAAACAGGCGTCACTATTACATTTCGTTCAATGTTAGCCATTTTTTAAAAAATCCACCTCCCTTCAGATTCCTAATCCATACATGAAAATAGGATTATTCTCTATTGCTAAACTCTCTTCTTGAGTTGATTCATCATCTTTATAAGGAGAAGGAAATATTCTTTTTTCTAAACCTAATAAAAGAGCATGCTTATAAGAACTGGCTTTCACGGATTCTGCAATATTAATACCAAAAGTTTCCGCATCCCAAAACCCGTCTGCTACAGCTACTACTTGCTCAAGTTTATAAAAAGCATGCCCTCTCCCGTCATGTCTACCCAAAACCGGATCAAATTTGCCTACTTCGTACTCTGTAGAGATATAATCTGCCAGTGTCAGTGCCCGCATCTCAATAGGCCTTTTTAAGCCTTTAATAGATATTTTCCTGCCCCTTTGAGGAAACCTGTCAGGCTTACCGTTGCCATTAGTCGGATCAACTTGATCATCTGGTTCAACCTTGTAGCGCTCGCTCCGCTCGCGCATAACCCGGTCAAACTCGGCAGTAACTTCATCCCTTAAACGTTTTCCTTCTTCCGGATCATTACCTGTATACATAACGACCAGCCTAAAACGGTCTTTATCTTCACCGTAAGGCGTAGTTTCTATACGGCTGTCAGGGTGAAATCCGTTTGCTTTTCTTGATCTTTGCATTCCTTTTATAACTCTGGCTCCGAATTCTTTCCTATCTTGATCATATAAAACTTTTACTGTCTCTACCACGTTCCCTTCCTTGTCTTTAATTCCTACCACTCTTACCGGATATTCAATGTATTTTACCCATAATCCTTCTGCAAAGTCTGTATCCAGGTATTGACTACTTAAACCAACCAATTCATTTGTTCTTGGTTTATGATAGGAATATATCGGCATATCTATAGGATCGCCTTCTTTCCCTATAAAGAAATTCTTTTCCAAATAGTCATTCATGTCCTCAAGGGCTCCGGTAACCGCCTCGTCGTTATCTACATCTTCTTTCATCTCGTCTGCACACAATAATCCGACTGCCAATCTTCTGTATTGCTCTGATCTTAATCTGTTACCTATTTTATTCGCCGGTTTAGTTAATCTTTCTAATATCGAAGAGGGCGTTCTTCTATCCCAATAAGAGTTACCCGTTAATGCCGCTTTTCTATCCTGATCTGCAAAAAGTATTCCGCGTGCAACCCCCACTGTCTCATCGGCCATCAGCATAACCTGTTTCCAGAATCTTCTTCTCCCCCGCTCTTCGATTCCGTATTCATTTCCCACCTTCTCGTAAATTTCCTGATTTACCCGCCTTTTTGCCTCCCGACGTGTTTCTCCTCTTTCGTGACCATCTTTATCAATATACACGAACTCCCCGGTTTTATTTGCCCTTCTAAATTCTTCGTAATTCTCCCAGCCAAAAAAATCTCTAATCTCTCCCACCACACCTCTTATACCCATTCCCTTGGCTGTCATTTTGGCAAAATTTACCTCCCATTTTCGTCTTTCAGGCACTATTTCTCCACCCAATGTTTCACTAGGAAACGGCGCAATGTCTGCTATTGATACTTCTGATATCTCTGATGCTTCAATGTTAATCATATCTTCCTTTCCTACAAAAAAAACCGCGCCCGTTTTTGGGTGCGGTTTGTGCAGGATTTATTCCCTTTGTCCGGGATTATCTCCTCCACCACCGCTCCCCCACATGAGGGGACGATAGCAAATAATAAGTTTTGATACAAATAAGCTCTTCATAAATTAAAAATCCCGGAAAGGGATATTACCTAAATTGTAAACACCCTTTAAGATTCTTGTCAAGCAGTATTCTACTATGGGGTACAGAAAAAATCAAGCCTGGTTCAAAAATTCTTCCGGGGTCAATGCTTCAGCTTGTCCCTGAATTGATCGTAGGTTGTAGCAGCAGATTCATAATCCTGTTCCTGATATGATTCTTCTTTAATGGTAATCTTTCTTTTTTCCTTTAAGTCTTTTCTTAAAACTACTCCTGGACCAATAAGCGAATTACCGCCTACCCTGACACCGGGCATAGTCGAAGCATTTACACCCACCCTTACTCCCTGGCCTGCAATCAAACCCAATTTTTCTCTTTCGCTGTCTAATTTCTCTTCTCCCACCTTAATCGTCTGGTTATCTAATCTTAGATTTGCCAAAACTGCACCTGACCCTGCCCCAAAATCTCCTTCTAAGACTGAGTCACCAATATAATTGGTATGAAACCAGGAATTGGCGCCAATATAGGATCTGGTAATGTCAGAAGAAAAACCGGTGACGCAGCCTTCCTCTAAATTTGATTCCCTAATCATAGAGTTATTTCCCACAATGCAGTTTTTACCGATATGGCAGGGGCCTTTAATGCAAGCTCCCTCAAACACCTTCACCCCTTCCTCAATTACCACATTTCCCTCTATAATGGCCTTTTCAGACAATTTTGCAGCCGGGGAAATTTGTTGCTCAAGCTTGGATAAAAAATAAGCTGTAATATCCAAAATATGCCAGGGGTATTTAAGCGGAATCCAGACTCCCTCATACCTGGCAAGTCTTATGTTTATTCCATCGGAAATCATTTGGCTTAAAGCCACCTCATAAATATCATCCCTTTCAGATTTTGCTTTTTCCAGATATCCGATCAGCTTTTGGCCATCCTTAAAATAATCTGCTACTAATTTAACCATATCTGACGGTTCGTTGCCTTCCCCCGGCTTCTCAACTATTCCCTTTACGCTTTCTCCTTCTACCTTTATGTACCCTCCGGGGAAGTATTTATCAACTTTTATCCCTGTTAGCATTACATCACCCTCATAATTATTTTGAAATACGCTTGCATCCAAAATATCTTCTGCATTAACGATTAATATTTCCCCTGCTATTAAATGTTTGGCAGATAAAATTGCATCAGCCATGCCGCTGGGCTCATTTTGTATAACAATTTTATAATCCAATTTTAGTTCTTCTGCTACTTTTTCAACTCCGTCTTTAGTTTGCGGGCTCGCCACAATTATGAATTCCACACCTGGAAGGCGAGCATTGATTTTTTTTAAATTATGATACAAGAGCGACTTTCCCAAAAAAGGAATCAGACACTTATCCGTATTAATCGGCCACATCCTTTTGCCTTCACCGCCAGCCAGTACGATTATTTTCATATAAATTTATATTACTACAAACTAATTAGTAGCAGCGATTGGAATCGGACCAATGACCTATCGCTTATGAAACGATTGCTCTGCCATTGAGCTACGCTGCCATTCCCACAAATTGTACCAAAAAAGGACAATTTTTGCCTGATTATAGTACAATATAGGTTTAATGAAACAAGTTATCATCGCCATTTTGGTAATAGTGACCATCGTCAGTCTTATTGTCATATCTTTTACCGTCAATCAGGTAGCACAGGAAGAGGTGAGACTCAAAAGCGATATGCAATACCGTTCAACGCTTTTGGCAGACAGCTTAAAAGAAACTGTGGAGCCAAATTTCATCAATAAATCCGATGCAAATTTGCAAAATATTGTCAATAGATTTGAAGACAGGGAAAGGCTTGCAGGAATTGCAATTTATGACAATAAAGGAAATACTACGGCTGTTTCTTCCACTATCCCCCAGGACATCACCCAATCCCAAAAAATTGCCGCAGATGCTATGGATGCAGACAAAACAACCGGAGACTTTATCAGCTTACAAAATTCCAAATATTATGTTCTAGCCATACCTTTGCATGATGACAAAAGCGTTGTTGGTGCTTTAACTATAGTGCAAAATGCCGGTTATATCGATGCCCGGCTATACGAGATATGGAGGAATAATTTACTCCGGCTGCTGATTCAGGCCTCCTTAATTTCATTTGCCATGGTTTTGCTTTTGCGCTGGATTATTTATGTGCCGATTAAAAGTCTTGTTGAATCACTGCAATCAGCAAGGGCCGGCCAGCAAACCTCTAAAAATTTAACAAATTCCCTGCTTTTTAAACCCCTTATTAATGAAGTATCAAA
This sequence comes from Candidatus Daviesbacteria bacterium RIFCSPLOWO2_01_FULL_39_23, assembly GCA_001776935.1. Taxonomy (GTDB): domain Bacteria; phylum Patescibacteriota; class Microgenomatia; order Daviesbacterales; family UBA10151; genus UBA10151. The sequence goes on from MFDN01000005.1 coordinate 63,007, forward strand.
CATCAGGAGAAGTTTGTTTGAGGCAAGGTCTCAAGCCTCCGAGGAAGCCAGGATGAGGCTCGAGGAGCTGGAATCCCCGTGGACTGCCGAAAGACTAAAAGAATCTTTAAAAGATATCTTAAAAGGCCGGACTCTTTTCATGGTTTCCAACCGGGAACCTTACATTCATACCAAAAATAACGGGAAAATCAGTTATTTTTTGCCGGCCAGCGGTCCGGTAACAGCAATAGAACCCGTAATGCGATCCTGCGGCGGAGTCTGGATTGCCCACGGCTCAGGTAATGCTGATAAACTGGTTGTAAATAGAAAAGACAAAATCCAGGTACCGCCCGAGGAACCTAAATATACCCTCCGCCGTATTTGGCTATCTGAAAAGGAAGAACAGGGTTATTATTATGGTTTTTCCAATGAGGGAATTTGGCCGCTTTGCCATATAGCTCATAACCGGCCAACTTTCAGAAAAGAAGACTGGGAAGAATATGTAAAAGTGAACCAAAAATTTGCCGATGCAGTTTTATCAGAGATTAAAAATGAAGAAAAACCGATTGTTTTAGTACAGGATTTTCAACTTGCCTTAGCCCCAAGGATGATAAAATCCCAAAGACCAGGTGCGCTTGTCGGGATTTTCTGGCATATTCCATGGCCAAACCCCGAATCTTTTTCTATTTGTCCATGGAAAAAAGAAATTTTAGACGGCATGCTTGGCGCAGATCTGATCGGTTTCCAAACTCAACTTTACTGCAATAATTTCATCGAAACTGTGGGCAGAGAATTGGAATCACTGATAGATTTTGAACGGTTTACCATCACTAAAAATAACCATGTCTCTTATATTAAACCCTTCCCTATTTCCATTGCCTTCCCGAACGGTTTTGACCAATCGGAAAATGAAAATGATCGTAGCGATAAGGAGAAGCTTTTAAAGAGCTTAAATGTTAAAACCAGATATATCGGATTGGGAATTGAAAGACTTGATTACACCAAAGGCATACTGGAACGATTAAAAGCTATCGAAATATTCCTTGACAGGTTTCCTGCATATTGCGGCAATTTTACATTCATCCAAATAGCTGCACCATCAAGGACCAAAATAAAAAAATACCAGGATTTTGCCAAAGAAGTGGAAAACGAAGTTGAGAGAATTAATTCTTTATTTAAAAGTAAAAATTGGAAGCCTGTTGTATTTTTGAAAAAACACCATAACCACAAAGAAATTCAAATATTTTATAAACTGGCGGATTTTATGCTGGTAACATCTTTGCATGACGGCATGAATTTAGTGGCAAAAGAATTTGTGGCATCAAGATACGACGAAAAAGGAGTGTTAATTCTTTCTCAATTCACAGGAGCTGCAAGAGAGCTTAAAAAAGCTTTAATTGTTAATCCTTACAACGGCGAACAAACAGCAGATGCCATCAAAGAAGCTTTAGAGATGAAACCTTCCGAACAGACAAAAAGGATGCGCAATATGAGAGAAGTCATTAAAAATTATAATGTTTACCGCTGGTCTGCAGAACTTTTGAAAAGTATAATTAATCTGGGATGATGCAATATCTATGGCAAGATCCGGATAAAATAATTTCATCGCTAAAAAAATACCATCTTAAGCTATTAATCCTGGATTTTGACGGCACCCTGACGCCAATTGCTAAAGCTCCGGAAAAAGCAATACTATCAGAAAGCATTAAGGATTTATTACGCCAACTTAGTCAAAAACCAAATTACTTCGTAGCTATATCAAGCGGCAGAGAGTTGGGAGATTTAAAAGCAAAAGTTGGACTGACCAGTATTATTTATGGTGCAAATCACGGGTTTGAGGGAGAAGTCTTTGGTAAAAAATATTCTTATCCTCTCAATAATAAAACACTTAAAATTTTACAGGAAATCCGCAGACAGCTTGAAAATAAACTGAGTCAATTTAAAGGAGTATTCATCGAGGACAAAGGCCTAACTTTAAGTTTGCATTACAGATTGGCACATTCAAAACAAATTCATAAGATTAAAGCCCTTGCGAAGATAACACTGGATGAATTTATTAAAGATGGAGTTATTTTTACTATTTCGGGGAAGATGGTGATCGATATACTTCCAAAAACAGACTGGAACAAAGGTCGTTTCGCTGATTTTATTGTTAAAAGCGTTGCCTCCCAAAATAAATCCCGGCCCCTGATTATCGCTATTGGCGATGATAAAACAGATGAGGATACTTTTAATAATTTAAAAAACGGGATTACCATCAAAGTCGGGGGAAAAAATCAGTCCAATGCTAAATATTATGTTAAAAGCACAAAAGAAGTAATTCAGTTTCTAAAAACTCTGGTATCATGTTGATATGCTGAAAAAACTTACAAATGAATACCAAAAACTGCTTCTAAATAACCGAAGGCAGACTGACGGTTTTTCTTATACCATTCCCTCTCCTGATACATATCCCTATCAATGGCTTTGGGATTCGTGCTTTCATGCCATTATTCTTTCCGGTCTTAATATTGAAGATGCCAAAGCCGAAATTCTTTCCCTGCTTTCACAACAATTTCAAAACGGCATGATTCCGCATATGATTTATTGGGAAAATCACGAAAAAGTAACTTTTCCCAAAATCCAATGGGGCAAAGACGTCACAAGTACAATCACCCAGCCGCCGATGATTGCCTATGCAATTTGGCAGATCTTCCAAAAGGATAAAGAGGTGGATTTCCTAAAAAACACTTACCGCCATCTTTATCACTTTTACCGGTATTTACTTAACGAACGCGATCCCCACGAAAAACACCTCATCGGGATTATGAACCCGGATGAATCAGGCGAAGATAACTCTCCCAGATTTGATCTGCCTTTAGGCTTGCCACCACAGCATACTTTTGAAGAAAATATTCAAAAAAGACTTAATCTTGTTGCTCAAAATATAGAATGCAAATTCGATGCCCCGTTTTGCATGAGAAATTTCTTCTGGGTTAAAGATGTCCCTTTCAATGCAATAATGGTGGAAAATCTCCGGATTCTTTCTCAAATTGCCTCAAAATTAGACTTTGGCGAAGATGCTTCTTTTTTTGCAGCTGAGGCAGAAAAGATAGTTTTGGCAATGAGAAAGTATATGTTTGAGGATAATCTTTTCTGGCCTACTTTCGGGGAAAACTATCAAAAAATTAAAATAAAAACCTGGGCAATTTTTGCTCCCCTGTTTGCCCAAATCCTCACTAAAAAAGAAGCGGAAGATTTGGTGGAAAAACATTTGCTTAATCCTCGTGAGTTTTGGACTGAGTATAAAATTCCCACAGTTTCAATTGATGAGCCTTCTTTTGATCCTAAAAGCCTTTGGAGAGGGCCGGTTTGGATTGGAACTAATTGGTTTATCTATAAAGGACTGAAAAATTATGGTTTTTTAGAGATTGCCCAACAAATTAAAGACTCTTCGCTTAAACTGCTTTCCAATTCAGGCTTTCGTGAATATTTTAATCCCCAAACAGGTGAAGGGTTGGGAGCCAAAAATTTTACGTGGGGCGGACTGATCCTGGACATGGACTAACAAATTACAGTAGTATTAATTAATGTTTTCATCAGCAAAATTTCTGGAAAAAGTTGCCGGGGCGCCTGCGGATATTTTAGATAAAACCATTGACACTTCACGACAAATTTCCCGTGATTTAGTTCCGCATAAACAAATAAAGGTGGCACGGGCTTATTGGAAAAGCTTGGGTCCGGGCTTAACAACAGGCGCAGCCGATGACGATCCCTCAGGCATCACTACCTATTCCCAGGCAGGTGCTCAGTATGGCTTTAATTTCTTATGGCTGGCCGGCTATACCCTACCTCTAATGGCAACTGTACAGGAAATGTGCGCGCGGATAGGACTGGTTACAGGACGGGGCCTGGCTGCCAATATCAGGCAATACTACCCAAGGTGGGTTTTATATATTGCCACATCTTTGCTGTTTTTTGCCAACACTTTAAACATAGGTGCTGATTTGGGCGCCATGGCTAAAGCAACTCAATTACTGTTTCCATCCTTAAGTTTTACGAACCTTATTTTAGGCTTCACTATCATCTCCCTTTCCCTGCAAATATTCACAACTTATGAAAAATATGCCAAATATCTAAAATGGCTGGCTTTGGTGCTTTTAGCCTATGTATTCTCTGCCCTAACGGTAAATCTGAACTGGAATGTATTACTTCAAAACGCTGTTTGGCCAACAATAGTCATTAACCGCGACCAGATATTTTTAATAACCGCGGTTTTGGGAACTACTATTTCCCCCTATTTATTCTTTTGGCAAACCTCCCAAGAGGTTGAAGAACAAATTTTAGACGGCAAAACAACTTTAAAACTGCGCCAGGAAGAAACCACTTTACAGGAAGTCAGGAGCATGCGGACAGATGTTTGGTCAGGAATGTTTTTATCAAATTTAGTGATGTTTTTTATCATTGCTGCCTGTGCAGCCACCCTCAATGCTGCAGGCATAACCAATATCACCTCTGCTGCACAGGCTGCTGAAGCGTTAAGGCCTATTGCAGGAGACAGAGTTTATTTACTCTTTGCTCTAGGCATTATCGGCACCGGCATGCTGGCAGTACCAATCCTGGCAGGTTCTGCTTCATACGCCCTGTCTGAAAGCTTTGGCTGGAAATTCGGCCTGTATAGAAAGCTAAGGGAAGCCAATGCTTTTTATGGCATTATTATTATTGCTATGGCTATCGGACTTTTAATTAATCTTTTAGGTTTTGATCCAATTAAGGCTTTAATCTACACTGCTGTATTTAACGGGTTAATAGCACCGGTGATTTTAATACCAATCGTGCTTTTAAGCTGCAACAGTAAAATAATGGGAAGATGGGTTAACGGCAGGTTAACCACAATATTAGGATGGCTGATTGTAGCCTTAATGATCCTTGCAGGAGCCGCCACCATTTTTTCTTTGGTAATGTAATTTAAACAAGCAATTTAACTGTTTGAACTAAGTCCTTCAATCCAGCCGCGCATTTTATGGAGCAACTCGCTACTCCTACGCACTCTTACTCTTAAAACACCAAAATAATTATCACGATCAGGATAATCTTTCAGCCAACCCGAACGATGATAGAAAGGTTTTTCGAATTGATTTAAAGAAATTCTTGTTAATTTTGACCAGAAAACTTTAATTTCTTCAGTTCTATCTTTATGGCTTTCGTTGAACTCGGTGCGTAAAACAAAATCCTCCCTATTAATTTTTAATGACTTCTCAAACCACTCAATAATAAACTTGATCATTCTTGGATCAGAATTACAAAAGCCTAATCTCCCCTCTTTGACACTTTTGAACCCCTCAGCCCAATAAAGAGCCACGCCTGTAAGAAAGAATTCTTGCTCAGATAAAGATTTAATTTCGGCATTAGCATCTTTTAAAAGTCTTTTCACTCTTAAAACTTTCTCAGCATGACTCTGTCTTGCTAATTTCCTTAGGTGTCTAACTCTCGCCTTTCTTCTTTTTAATCTTTCTCTTTGTTCGTCTGTTAACTCTACATCTTTAGTCCAAACATGCACAATACTTACACTAACATCTAAAAGTTTTGCTATTTTCTTAATACTCCTACCAGTTTTACGAAGAACCATAGCTTTTTCATATTCGACTTGCTTACGTTTCATTGTAATTATTGATTATTGGGATGTATTTCTACACTACAGTCTTTCTAATGTGTTGTCAAGCCTATTTTGATTGACATATCGTAATGAGGAAGTTACAATATGCACGCGGGGAAGTGTAACGGCTGCACACAAGGCTCAAATTGGGCCCTTTGACAGGAAACTGTTAAGGAGAACTTGGCTATATCGGTGAAACCCTGAACTTGTCGAAGGGTAATACCGAGGGAAGACCGGTAAAATTACCGGAACCCGTAGAGACTACACGCCGAGGTCCGCCAAAGGCGGACATGATATAGTCCTACCCCTACAGTAATGTAGAAAGGTGCATAATCTTGAGGCAGCGGGTCCGACTCCCGCCCCCGCAACAATTTTTATTTAAAGAAAACTTTCAACCAGCCTAGCCAGTTAGGAAGACGCACCGCTGCTGCTGACGAGCTTGCCCCCAACACCAGCTTTATCTTTTCCTCAGGAATCACCACTATTGTCTCCCCTTTTTTTGTAAAGCCTAATTTATTCCTGACTTCTTCCTCTATAAACTGGGGAGATTGAATTTGGGAAAGTTTTTCTTTTAAAGCCTTATTTTTAACCTCTAGCTTATTGACTTCATCTGCGGCGGCAGACAATCTTTCTCCCGATTTAGTTGCATCCATAATCTGAGCAATCAGATTGTATGCCACCACCAAACTCACCAATATAATCAATCCCAGCACTATCTTTTTACTCATTTTTAGAAATATTCACCCTTGACATTCGTATCCTATAACATTAAAATATGTACTTAATATGATTACTCTACGCGATGCACATCAACAATTCGTCGGTCACCTGCAAGGCAAGTCACGGGCCTCAGCTACCATTTTAGCTTATGGCAAAGACATTGAACAACTGGTGAATTTTTTGCAGGGAATAAACAAAACCAATCCTGCTTCTGTTGAAACTTCTGATTTAGAAACCTTTATGCAGAAGCTTGCAAACGAAAACTATACTCCTAAGTCAATCTCAAGAAAGACCAATTCCACCCGGACTTTTTTCAAATTCCTAAAATCTTCAAATTTGATAGAAAAAGATCCTGCTGATATATTGGAACATCCCAAATTCGAGAATAAACCTCCGAGAATTTTGGCAAAATTGGAGTACCGGGCGCTCCGCGACGCCGCCAGATCAGATATCAGAATGCTTGCAGTAATAGAGCTTTTACTCCAAACCGGCATCAGAATCGGAGAGCTTGCGAAACTGCGGGTTGAAGACATTGACCTTACAAATTTCACTATCCATGTTCCCCCATTTGAGGATACCCGAGAAAGAACCATTCCCTTAAACAAATCCGCAGCAGAAGCTGTTAAAAATTATTTGCCTATACGGGCAAAAACCCCAAATCACGCTTTATTTGTCACCAAAACCGGCAGGCCTTTGCTTATCAGGAATATCCGTACAGCCATTGATAGATACTTTAAGATTGCAGGCATAAAAGGCGCTAAAGTTAATGATTTAAGACATACCTGGGTAGCATTTCAGCTGCAATCAGGGGTACCTATGACTATGGTCTCAAAATTAGCCGGTCATAAAAGACTTTCTACTACTGAAAAATACCTTCAATTTATCCAGGGCCAGACAGTTGAGGGCAAAGTCAAATTAGAAGAACTATAAATTAACAATTTCCTTACAGCTTAACTATTTAACAAATATTGACAAAATAACTCTATAGTTTTAGTATTAGGCCGTTGTAAATTTAGCACATCTTTATTTATGTCAGCTAATTTAGAGACTAAACTTAGGGAGGGATTTTATAATACTGCCGCAGCAATTCCTCAACATCTAAAAAATCACACGAAAACAGAGCTTGATGCAGAATTTCATCCTCTTTTTGAAGCTATCGCTACTCACGGATTGATTCCTTTGTTTACTACCGATAGATATGACCAAGATCTTCAGGGTGCAAGCAGAAATGCAATGCGAAGGCCATTTGGTATTGTATTAAACACTTTATCTCCTAGTATTCAACTACTTCTTTATCCTGAAATAGTATATAAACCTATTGCTGAAGATAGAACTATTGCTAAAGAAGAAGGACTAGAAGTAAGAACTAAAGGACCTCAAGCAATGCTTTATGTCCTTGATGAGTATGCTGGAGAAGTTGGTCAGGTAGAAAACCTTACTGCTAACATTATATTCTCTGGTCATATGGCAGATGCTGCCTTAAATAATAGATTTCCTTTTAAAACGGGTGAGAGATCTTCAGAATTTCAAAAAGCAGTCAAAGAGGCTTTTGAAAAAGCACAAAGATATGTTTTGGCTCTTGAGGAAGAAAGTAGAGGTAAATTATTGCCCAGGATCTCCAAGTTGGGTGATCTTAATGAGATAGCATTAAAACAAACCGCTAGGAATTTTGTCCTTTATGAGGTCGAACCCTTAAAAACTCAAGGCTTAATAGAGGTACCACTAAAGGATGATATAAACTTATCCCCAGCAGATGCAATCGCCACTGGGCAAACTTATTTACATTGCGACGAGAGAGAACTCCCATTTATAAACCCGTTAGGAGACTCATCTTATACAGGAGTACATGCTGAAGCTTGGTCGGAAATAGATGGGATAGAGATAATCACCTTTATGGTAGGTATGTTACACAAGTAGATGGAGATCGGTTATGTCTTGATTTTAAACTTGATAGTACTCATTTCCCCTCGCCATACGGCTTCTTTGACATAATGGAAATTCAAGGACCACCCAAAGACGGATCTGAGCAACATATACTTATTGGCCAGGAAGTTAATAGGAAGATGGAACCCTTAGCTATGTCAGCAATATTTGCTCAACCCCAAAGAAATATTGGAGAGATATATAGAGAATTACCAGATAAACTAGTTTATCCTGTTGTAGTGGCTGGTGATTTTAATTTTTCAATTCCAAGTATTAAGGAAAGATTAGAACAGCTAGCAGCTGATAAAGGTACAAAAGTTGAGATAGCCGCAGTTTTAAGGGATATTTTGACACTAGCTTCCCAAGATAAACTCAATAGATTAGCTACTAAATAATATTTCTGTCATAATTATCAAACGGATTTATCCAAAAAGAGGTAGGCGGACCAGGATTGATGTAGGCCCGGAAGGAATCGAACCCTCGTCTTGATTGTATAAGAATCAGGTATTACCATTATACGACGGGCCTGAGCGGGCTTAATTGTACCAAAATTTATCACTCTTTGCTCCATAGAATTCACTTATAGCCTTAATAGACATTGCTATCTTCTCACTTAAATCAACGCTGAAACAAAGTAAATTGCATGTTCCATGACCAAAGCTTTTGTAGGTTATGCCCTCTCTATTAGTTTTTTTTACATAAGAGGCTTTGAATTGACACTTAGGAATATTTAAAGTATCTGACCAAAAAGACTCTTCCGCATTTCGATCCATATCCTTATAAAGATGCAGTCTAACATAGACTTTTTCCTTTTGAACTCCTAAAACCTTAGTAAGCCAATGTAGTGCAAATTTTATAACCCGTGGGTCTGTATTACTAATAGCAACTGTGCCTCGTTGCTTGCTTCCCTCCCCCCAATAAAGAAATACTCCTGCAATAAAGAGTTCTTTTTCTGTCAAAGGCAATAGAACTTTTTCCTGTTCTGATAGCTTGGTTTTTAATCTTGCAATCCATTTATTTCGTGCTGTTTGACGAAATTTTTCAATTCTAATATCTCTTGAGATAAGTCTATTTTTAGACAACAAAAGAATTTGCTCTTCGGATAGAGGAAGATTTCTTAACCAGCCGCTAAGAGTGCTCTTAGCAACCCCTAATTCGCGTTTGATTTGCCCGAAAGTATAACCCTGAAGTCTCAGCTTAATTGATTCCCCGCGTAGAACAGTTTTTGCCATCTCGTACTCAGCATATTATTTGTATGAACATCTGTCAATGGTACGATTTTTATAACTTTATAACCTGGCTCTTGAGGCCAGTTCTGCCTCAACCTGCACTACATCCTTACCATGCTTTAACCTGGATAATTCCCTTATTGCCTGACCGATTTGGGGATTTAACATTGCTTTCCATTTTTTCATATCTTTGGTGGTATCCAAAGAAAACGGCACCACCGGCTCGCCGTTTACTATGGTTTTAATATAAACATGAGGTGATTCTATATTAACCAAATCTGCCTCTGAAAATGTGGGAGAAAATTCATGCTGCAGATAATTGGCATCATTGACTCCGACCCGGAAAGCAATCACTGTACCCACATTTCCGAATACGGCATTTTTTAAATCCTCCCCGATTTGACCGATAAACTGGTTGGCCACCACTAAATTAAGCCTGTATTTTCTGGCCTCCGATAAAATATCTGCAAAAGTATCTGTGGCAAAATTTTGAAACTCATCAACATACAGGTAAAAATCCCTTCTTTGCTCCATTGCCATATCTGTCCGCGACATGGCTGCAGCTAAAATCTTCGGCACCAGGATCAAACCTAAGAAGTTGGAATTTTCTTCCCCTATTTTTCCTTTGGACAAATTCATAATCAGAATTTTTCCTTCATCCATCACTTTGCGCAAATTAAAAGCAGATTTTGACTGGCCAATTATATTCCGCATCATTTTATTGGTGACAAAACGGCCGAATTTGGAAACCGTATAATCCAAAACCTCTGATTTATGAAAATCCGTAGTTTGGGCAATCTGATCTGTCCAGTAACGCCTGACAACCGGATCAGTAACTTTGGGCAGAAGCTCTTTTACAAACTCCGCATCAGTCATAATCCTAACCACCTCCACAAAAGTGGCTCCCGGATTACTCATGGCAGTTAACATGGCATTTCTGACACCGTGCTCAAAACGCGGACCGATAATACCGGTTTTATTTGGATCAAAAAGCTTGTACATCAAACCAATAATGGAGGACACCACAAAATGCTTTTGCTGCTCATCATATGCTTCAAGCATGTTTAATCCGAAAGGCCGGGTCATATCCGAAGGATCAAAATAAATTACGTCTTCTGCCCGCTCCGGAGGAATCAATTGCAAAAGCTCCTCTGCAGCATCACCGTGAGGATCGATAAAACACAAACCTTTACCTGCCCGAATATCCTGCAGCATCAATGTTTTTAAAAGTTCAGACTTGCCAGTACCGGTTCTTCCGATTATATACATGTGCTTACGCCTGTCATCTTCCGAAAGATACACCGGACGGTCCACTCCCCGGAAGACAGATCTCCCAAGGTATAGTCCGGAAACAGGTATTTTCTCCGGAGCAGGAGCCCGTTTCGAGGAAAGCCAGCTGATATACGGAGTTTCTATAGACTTGTTCGGAAAATGAAAAATTGAAGCCAGCTCATCAGCTGTAAGTACCGGAACTTTGGAATACCGGGGCATATAACGATAGATAAAATCAGTTAAAAAGCCTTTTTCCGAATAAACCTTGCCGCCGGTAAAACCATTATAAGGACCGGAGAATTGCTCAAAAGCCGCTTTTATATTAGTTAAATGAGCTTTAGCGGATTCTTCTGAGGCGCTTGAGACGGCAATCCGCAAACTTACATCAAATCCGGCTTTAACAACTTTATTCTCAACCGCTTCAAGCTGTTTGGCATCAGGCGGAGCTTTGGGATTTTTTTCATCTCCCGGCTCTTTTTCTTTTTTTAGCCATTTTTTGCCTGCATCTTTCCAAACACTTCCTGAGGGAGAAATCATCAATTGGATTGCCGCTCCTTCATTAAGCTGCATCTTGGCAAGAGCAGAAGTAATTCCAGAAAGCGGATCTGTCGGCAGATCGCGAAAAGTCTTTATAGGAAAATGGTCAGCGCTTTTTAACTTCAATTGGGCATAAGCTGTCTCCCCTGTCTCAGAAAAGATATTGTATTCCGAAACTTCTTTAATTTCTGCATCAGGATAAGCTCCGTGAATTTGTTTTTCAATCAGATCCTGATGGGACTTATGGCAGGAAATAAAAAACCTGATAGACTCATGCAGGGCCACAATCTCAAAAGAAAGATGAGGCTGGGGGATAAAAGAGCTAAACATGCCTCCGGATTTTCTAAGGGAAGCCAGGGTGGCAAAAAGCTGTTCAGCGGCATCTATTTTGATTTCGTTTCCCCTGGGGACTTTAATTTGCAAAAGCACAAACTGCAAAGAAGATTTTTCCCGGCCCCGGTATTTGATCCAACCCACCAGGTATTTTTTTAAAAACAAAAAAATACCCACAAAAAAGATAACAACCCCTAAGATTGCCACCATTGCCGCCGCTATTGAATTAAAATCTACTGCCCCCCGTGTTGTTTGTGTGACTTCCATTATTTATGCAGCTTCCTTTTGTAAAAACCGCTTACCTGAAGCTATTGTAACCGGCACTGATCCTTCAACGCTCCGCTCTCCAGTTGATAAACCACCACCCCCTGTCTGTTCTTTGATAGTGCTTCCTACTACGTACGTAGCATTACCAAGCATATCTCTTATATTCTCCAGTGGAGATTGATCGTTTGGATTAACAGAAACCGGGGTAGTTGTGTATCCACCCTGATTTAATAAATCGCTAGCCTTTCGGTGCAATTCCGGCGTAGGGTCTGCAGATTCAATTATTCCTTTTGGGACAGGTTCATGCATGAATATATTATCTCACATTTTAACGGATAAGTATCACCCTGCCGACAATCTGAGAATCATTAATTTCCCCAAAATTTCTGCTGTCCGTACTTTCCTTAGCATTATCTCCCCTCACATAAATCCTGCTATTTTTATACATATGCACGCGCTTGATTATTTCACGGCTATTTTGCCTGACAACAACTATATCCCCTGCTTTCGGCTTTAAAAAAACATATGCCCAATTAAAACACAATACATCCTGACCCGGCTTTAGAGTTGGCAACATGCTGTTGCCATGAATTATAAATTTGGAAAAAGGAAAAATAGCCATCAGTCATCAGTCTTCAGCTATCAGACGCTTTAATTCTTGCTGATCTGATGACTGACAGCTGATAGCTGACGACTACTTTTTAGTTTCTTCAAAAATCCCAGCAATCTCGTCTACAGCTTCAATTAACTCCTGAGCCTTGGCTTCATCTACTGCCCTTTTGTTATCAGAGCACAACTTCGCTGTTTTCCAAATTAACTCATGCAAATTGGGGAATTTTTCCAGGTGTTCAGCCTTAAAATAATCTGTCCATAAAACCAAAACTTCTTTCTTGCAAATTTCAGCATGAGCTTCTTTTACCATAACCATACGCACAAAATTGTTCCTGTCTAAAACTTGAGGATTTTCTCTGGGCAGCTCATTTATCTTTTGTACCATAGTCAAAACAGTCTTAGCGGCAATTTGGGCAGGTTTTGGGTCATAAATGCCGCACGGAATATCGCAATGAGCATAAACAGGCTTAGCCGGAAGAAGTTTCAGCAGTGTTTTTTTTAAATTCATTAAATTAAATTTTACCGTTATTTTTTATGATTTAAGTAAGTTTCTATACAATTTATTGTAAGATTCCGTTCCCTTCGGAAGGCAATTCCAACTTCTGCAAATATTCTTCTACGTTTAAGGCAGCTTTACAGCCGGCGCCGGCTGCTGTCACTGCCTGTCTGTAGCGGTGGTCTGCCAAATCGCCTGCAACATACACCCCCGGAATTTTAGTATAGACTTCATCCTCCACCAATACATAACCTTTTTCGTCCAGCTCCAGTTCTCCCTTTAAAAACCCTGTATTGGGTTTATGTCCGATGGCAATAAATACTCCGTCAACCTCCAGCTGGCTAATCTTCCCAGTTTGGGTATTTTTTATTTTCACTCCTGTGACTTTTTCTTGTCCTAATACTTCTTCAAGTTGTGAATTCAGGATGAAATCAACATTTTTTTTACTCTTTACCAGTTCCTGTAAAGCAGGCTGGGCGCGTAATTTATCTCTCCTGTGCACCACGCTCACTTGCTTGCACATACGGGACAGGTAATTTACCTCCCTCATGGCTGTATCTCCGCCGCCTACCACAATCACTTTTTTGTCTTTAAAAAAGAACCCGTCGCAGACTGCACAAGCAGATACACCCCTGCCGCGAAGACGTTGCTCAGACTCCAACCCCAACCACATTGCTGAAGCCCCTGTGGCAATAATTAAGCTTTCAGTCGTCAGCTGTCGGCTTTCAGACTGAACTACAAATGGTTTTTTCTTGAGATCCACAGAAATTACATCCTCATTTATAAAACGGGTATCAAATCGCTCGGCCTGCTTGCGCATTTTTGCCATCAGATCAGGCCCCAAAACGCCGTTTTCAAACCCCGGATAATCATCAACATCCGTTGTCCACATGAGTTGTCCCCCCGCTTCCCTGCCCGCAATAACCAAAGGATTTAAATTTCCCCGGGCAGCATAAATTGCGGCTGTCAAACCAGCCGGGCCTGACCCGATAATAATCAATTTCTCTATTTTTTTATTTGCCATAACCTAGTTTCCACTTGGGCTGACACGGGCGCTTACGCGCGGACTCACCTTAGGTTTAGCGCTTGGCGTGGCAGTTTTTGTTGATCCGGTAGCTTCTTTTATTCCCGGGGTGGCAGACGGGCTGGATGTTTGAATTACTGAAGCTATCGGAGTCGGTGTTAATTGCACCTGTTCTTCTATATTAGGCGAAATAACGGGTGAAACCTTACTTCTAAGCCACACCAAATATCCCGCAATAACCACCAACACTAAAATAACAACAACTATTGAGACATTTTTATTCATTCTGTACACCTCCCCCCGGGCATTTGCCGCTATCTTAAACCTTTTTTGGCTGTAAAATCAACCCTTCGATTACACTCAGGGTTGATCTCTTCGAGTCTGAGGACGAGATCGCCAGACCTCAGAGTCGAAGACCTGAGCCGGTCGAAGGATCAATACAGAAGCAAAAAGACCAGTGGCTAAACCCAACAACGCGCCTCCGAAAATATCAGACACCCAGTGCTCACCCAAATAAACTCTGGTTAGCCCCATTAAAAGAGCAAAAAGCAGAATTGAGCACAAAATAAAAAATCGCGGCACAATATTTTTTGAAGAGAAAATCACCATACAGCAAAAAATCGTCACAATAAAAATAGTCCGGGTCATGTGTCCGGAAGGATAGGAAAAATCCGTATGGACATAAAAACTAGGTAGAGATGTGGGTGTAAGACTCCGGTGGAAAAAAACCGGAGGACCAGGATGAAAAAGGATTAATTTCCCAAACACCTCTGCCGCTGTTGCCGGAATAATCATCAGCCAACCTGCAATAGCCAGCCATCTTTTCTTTAATAGATATAAAAACGCTGCTGCCAAACAAAATCCCACTGTGATTTCTGCGCTTCCTATAAGCGAGAAGTATGAAAAAATTCCATCAAATTTTTGCGGAATGCGGTCCTGCAGTTTAACCGTGGTATCAAAATCAATTTTTTGCCACCGCTCTTTTGCCACTGAATAGGAAAAGTACGTAAACAGAAAGGCGAAAAGAAGCGAAAGCAGTAATAATTTAATTCTCACAGACTATAATTGTATCATCTGCGATTTAATATTCTGCTTGTAGAATGATCACCCACCATCTTTGTAACATACCTTAACCTGGCTCCGGTTATCTTAGCAACCCTTTTATGATAAGAATCCTCATATCCCCTGGTTAAGGCGATTATATTAGGTTTGATTTTTTTTACCAGCTTATTGTAGGACTGCTCTGTTGGCATATACGGCAACATAACCACATAATCCACCACTTCCAAGGCAGATAGAATTTTAGCCCGATCTTTTTGCATATGAACCGGACGATCAGGGCCTTTTATTTTTTTTAGTTTTTCATCACTTTCCAATAAAACTATTAAGACATCTCCTGCTTCTTTTGCTTTTTGCAGGAAAATTACATGCCCGGGATGCAAAACATCAAAACATCCGCCTGCCAAAACGATTTTTTTATTTTCGTCTTTGAGGAGTTTAATAAGGTATGAGATTTTTCTACCTGATAGTACACTTCCCATTTTTACCTACGATACTTAACATGAATCCCTGCGCTGCCCATTTGCTGACGAAAGCTTTTCCATTGCAAGGGCAAATTATATCACAAGGTTGTTTTTCGCTTGGAAGGCTGAATTTCTTGAGCATAGCTTACCCCACTGCTCTGCTGATGCTTAAGCATGCTTCTTAAGTTTGCAATTTCCTCCTTGAGCTCGTCTAATCGCTCAGCTTGTATCTTTTGATCTTGCGCATTTTCCCTTAACATTGCCGGCGAAAGCTGCTCTTTCTGTAATGCTTCTTTTTCAGGCACCAAACCAACCTCTCTGCCTTTATCTACAGAACAAAGCACCAATCGGTCAACGCGTAGTTCCAGCTTGCCGTGAACTGCCAAACCGGTATCTAAAACCCTTTCCAGTAAAGTAGCAATGCCTTCTGCGATTTTTTGACCCACATCCTTCTTCTTCCCTCTGCCTTCGCCTTGCCGGACAAGTTGTTTATCTGCCATAATTCTCACCCCTTTCCAATCATTATTTAGCCAAATCATATAACCATATTAAAATAACAAGCGTGTGAATCTTCAGTAAGAACAGTACAAGAAATTTAAAACCATTTTAGTTTTTTCTCCACAAGATAATTAAAATCGGCATCAGAGCAACACTGATCCCAAGCACCAGATATTCCCCAAATACCGAAGGTTCGCTACCGGTGGTAATATCATCAAGTGCTGCCTAATCAAACACAAGAATGATTAAAAAAATAGCTGCAATAATTACTCTTCTCATATGTTAGAACTTATTAATATTAATTAAGATTAAAAATTTCAAAATCGTGGTTGCCCTTTAGATACTTTCCGCCCTGATAATTCCAATCTCAATTATGCGGCCAAAGCGCGAGCTCATGCCGGTGGTTTCCACATCCACAAAGGACAGATTATTGGGAATCATAGACTTTCTTTAAAGTTTATTTTTTGTTTTGAAAAATGTGTTTTTCCAAAGAATCCTGCTTTTGCCATTTGGGGTTTTGACGGGTGCACATTTCTATTTTATGGGCAGCCTTTTCTGCTTTTTCTTTGGCTTTTTGCACATCCGGATCTGTTGCCAAGACTACTCCCATTCTTCTGTTTAGGTGGGCTTCGTTTTTACCAAACAGCAATACGCTGACTCCCGGCTCATTCATTACCTCGCTCAAACGATTATAGCCGGGGTCAAAACCTTCAGAAGGAGCTAAAATGACGTGTGAGGCAGCCGGCGTTAAAATCGGCACCACATCAAAACCCAGCCTTTTAACGGTGGGGATAGGCAGACCGGTGATGGCCCGGACATGCAAGCCGGCTTCGGAAAAACCCAGCTGATGCGAGGCAAAAGTAACCATGCCGGTATCATGCGGTCTGGCGCTGCACTCATTTGCCCAAACCATATCACCCTTAACAAACAGCTCGCAGCCAAAAACTCCGGGTCCACCCAGGGCATCTGTAACTTTTTTGGCAATCTCATACACTTTTTTTTCTGCTGTCTCGGAAATTTCTGCCAGCTGCCAGCTTGAGTGGTAATCCCCTCCCCGGGTTTGATATTGGCCGACCGGGTGACAAAACGAAGTTTTAAGCGAGCCCGCTTCGCCCGCGAAGCGAGGCGAGCCATTTACAAAATACCTGACCACGAGCTCTGTCACTTCCAAATCAAAATCAATGTTTTTTTCTACAATTAATTTTTCCGCAGAGCCGCGGGCGTGAACTTGAGCTCTTTCATAAGCTTTTTCTATATCAAGTGGGCTTTTAACCTTAGAAGAACCGGCACCCGAGGAATCCTGAATTGCTTTTACCCAACAAGGAAAGCCGGCCTTTTTACAAGCAGCTTTTAGCTCTTTTAAAGAAGAAGCATAATAATATTCGGAAACCGGCACACCGGTTTTGACAATCAATTCCCGAATCCTTTCCCTTTGCATGGCAGTATAGGTGGCTTTGGCGTTGGGGATAATATTAAATCCTTCTTTTTCCAAATCAAACAGCATATCCAAATTAATGGCTTCTATCTCCGGGACAATATAGTCAGGTTTTTCTTTTTCAATTAGGGAACGTAAAAAGGCGGCGTCTTTTAAACTACCGGTGTATGAACGGTGAGCAACTTGTTGACCCGGGGCACCTTCGTAGCGGTCAACAGCAATGGTAAAAAACCCCAGCCGCATGGCTTCTATAATAACTTCTTTGCCTAACTCTCCTGCACCAAGCAGCATAATCTTGGTAGCTTTGGCAGATAAAGGTGAATAAAGAATCTGGCGCTTCATTTGGCCATTATGATAATGGGAGGAACTAAAATAATCAAGAAGTTTTAATATTAATAGCCTTAACGGGCATTTCCTCTGGCCAGTTTTGCATCAGCTCTGTTTTTAACTATCAGGGCATTTTTGGCAATCCGTTCTGCATTAATTTGATCAAGAATTTTTTGACACTCAGCATCAGGACAAACAGTCTGGGTGCAGGTAACCACAACGGTTCCACTCTTTTCTTCCCAGCTCTTACCATCAATTCTTTGCGTTCCGCATCTGACACAGGGATTGTTCATAATTTTCTCACTTTGGCTGAGGAACCGCATCTTAACAGAACTGAAGGAATAAAACAATGTTAAGCATGAAAATTCAAATGAGGTATCGCCTGGATAGCTTTTTCTTTATATACTAAATGAAATTATGCATAGGCTTTTAAACGCCAAGATACTGTTAACTTTTGTAATCTTGCTGGGATTATTTTCGCTGTGGACCTATAAAGGAATCACTGAGACCGGAATCCATGTTGATTTGGCAAGGGATTTAAATGAAGTCTCTAACCTTTGGATGCATAAAATCGTATGGCTGGGACCGATGACAAGTGCCAATTTTCCTGCCAGTCCAATTTATTATTATTTGCTCTTCCCCGGCCTCATCCTAAGCGGTGGAAACGGCTTATCCCTGATTGTTTCTCAAACTTTTTTTGCCCTTTTTGCCTTAGGCATATTTGCTTTTTTTCAGCTTAAAAAATCTTTTGTTTCTACCATCCTTGTGATATTAACCATCGGCCTATCTCCATGGTGGATATCATCTTCATCCTTTATTTGGAATGGGCATATGTATGTTTCGTGGGTATTACTGGCTCTGGTAAGCTTATGGTTTAAAAAACCTTTATTCATATCGGCTCTTCTATTTGGAGTTTCTATAGCCATTAACCCGGTTGCGGCTATGGCTCTTCCAGTCCTCTTTTATGAATGGATTATTGAAAAAAGGCGACTGAAAAATTTAATGCATATTTTATTAGGACTTGCTCTTCCCTGGACTCCAATAATCCTTTTTGAAATCATCACCAAAGGTTTTCTGACTCGTCACTGGCTTCAATACCCTTCTTCTGCCGGAATAACATTTATTCCCAATTTGGGAAATATCATACGTCTTATAAATACAATATATTTACCCAATACAATTGTAGCAATTATTGCTGCAATTTTAACCTTCTTGATGGGATCAAAAAGGGAAAGATATTGGCTTATTTTTATTTCCCTTCCTTTACTCTTCCTGGCGTTTACTTCCCCTCTTAGGCAATATTACACATTAGGTTTAATCTGCGCGCTAAGTTTTATTTTTGTCATGATTTGGTCCTCTAAAACAATCGGGAAGATAATATTGGTAATTATGATTTTTTTATACACTCAAACAATAACATTCACCCCTCTCTCTTTTGCCGGGCGTTCAATCCAAAGAATGGATAATGCGGTAAATACCTTTATACAAAATAATAATTTGGATAAAACAAAAAAGTACGCTGTTGTTTCAGTAAGAGATACACAAAATTCTACCCCACAGGCAGATGACTTCCGATTTTTCTTAAGAACAAAGGGAATAAATGCCTTAAATATTGATGAGTACCCGCAAGCTGATAATTTGATCCTTTTTGTTGAAGTTCCAAATTTTAAATGGCAGGAATGGGAAGATTGGCATATACTACGGTTTGGTAAAAAAAGATTTCTTTCCAATCAAAACATTGATGGAATAGAGATTGTAATGTATGAGAAAGAATGAATTGGACAATAAATTCTTACAGGTGTAAAATACGCTCATGGGCTTTCTCTTTAGTATCCCGGGACTGATTTTCCTTTTTATTATCTTTGTAATTATCCCTTCCATAAAACAGGTGAACCAATACGAACGCGGGGTGCGTTTCCGTTTTGGAAAATTTAAAGATGAAATGATACCCGGCTGGAGAATTGTCTGGCCAATAATTGAAAGCTGGCAAAGAATAGATATCCGGGTTAAAGCTGTAGATGTCCCTGATCAGGAAGCCATTACAAAAGATAATGTTTCAGCCCGCGTTAATGCCGTTATCTATTACAGGATAGACGCCGCCCAAAAAGCAGTATTGGAAGTACAAGACTTTTTTTACGCCGTTTCCCAACTTGCACAAACCACTATGAGAAATGTTATCGGAGAAACATCTTTGGATGATCTTTTGTCTAAAAGAAACGAAGTTGCCGATAAAATTCAAAGGATTATTGATAAGGCAACTGATCCATGGGGCGTTAAAGTTGAATCGGTAGAGCTAAAAGATATAATTTTGCCCGATGAGATGAAACGGGTCATTGCCCGTCAGGCAGAGGCAGAAAGAGAAAGAAGGGCAATAGTTATCCGGGCAGAAGGTGAAAAAGCAGCGGCAGAAAATATTGCCATTGCAGCAGGGAGGCTTGCCAAAACCACCGGAGGATTACATATAAGAACACTGCAAACCCTTTCAGAAGTATCGGCAGATAAAAATAACACCATTGTATTTGTCACTCCTTTGGAAATATTACGGGCCTTTGAAGGCCTGGTCAAAAAAGTTAAACCCACTAAATAATTTTAGACTCCGAGGATAATCTGTGTTAAATTAACCACTATGTTTTTGATAAAAGATGATTTTTGGCAGGTGAAGCGGACAAAAGAAAAAGGTCTTGGCATCTTTGCCAAAAAAGGAATAGAGGCAGGCACTATAATCGGCGATTACCTTGGAAAGGTAATAGAAACCGCACGATATGATTTTAATAATGATAAAGACGGGCTCTATTTAATGTATTATACGGACGAAGCCTCAATTTATCCGAACCTTAAAAAACCCGGCATTCACCTTTTAAATCATTCCTGTGCGCCAAACTGTTGGATATATACATACCAATATCATACGCTGTTTTTTGCACTGCGGAATATTAAACCCACTGAAGAGCTCACAATCTCCTACCTGCTAAGCCCCAAAGGAAAAAGCTGTAATCCCTGCAAACACATCTGCAAATGCAACAGCAAATTCTGCACAGGCACAATGCATTTATCAAAAGATAAATATAAAAAATGGCAAAAATTTCAAGATAACCAAAATAATAAAAAAGCCGCAAAACCACAGGTTATTTTTAATAAAAATTTGCCAAAGCTAACTTCTTACCCGAAAATAATCCCCACCAACCCAACTATTATCTCTTTGTTCTTCCCGCATGGATAATCACATAGCCTAAAAGGCTACATCGTTATTTCTGTCGTACTTAATTCTTCAAGCTTAGCGATCAATTCTTCCTTTGTGTAGTTAGAAGTATCTATTTGTTTATTTTCAAAAACCCTTAATCCCTCAATGATTCTTCGGGCAAAAACCGCCTCCTTTTTTCTCAAATTTTTTATTCTGATTTCATTCTGAGTAGAAGTTTTTGAAACGATAACCAGTTGAGCAAAAAAAGGTGCCGTATTGATAAATATATTTGATATATCTTTTATATCAACACTGTGCACTTGAGAAGAAGAGAAAAAACTACGGGTGATTATGGTAATCCTCCCCTCTTCTATATTAATGGTGTTTGGAAATAGATCAAAAGGAAATCCATGCGAAGAAATGCTCACCAGTATTCGATTGGATTTCCTAACTAAACCCTCTACGGTATTTTTATCTGCACTTTTCTTATCGCTCGTAATTTGTTCATTTCTTTTAATATCCATAGTTTCACTGGACATCATTTGATGATACCCAATCCAAGAAGTCCAATAATAATAAGGTACCCGGCTATCAGATAGTTAAGAAATTTCGGAAAAATAAGAATCAATACTCCAAATGCTAATGAAGCCAAGGGAGTTAAATTTGCAAAAGATATACTCATATATTATCACCCCCTCTCCAACAACTCATTTTTTGGACCGATGGCTAAAAAGCAATAACCAATCAGCGGTCTTATCTAAACACTTTTTTAATAAAACCGATATAGCGCTAACTGTATCTTATAATCGTAAGAAATCAGGCAGAAAACTGCACCTTCTTGGTAAGACAAACAAATACTTTTTCTCTAAAAGCAGGTATAGTTTGACGTTTTGCCGCATTAAATTCAGGTTGTTTTTCTGGTTCGAGCAAGACAAGTTTGGCTCCGCTGAGTTGGTACACTTACTTGTCGTGAGGAGTCTTCGACGAAGGAGAACTGACAATATTGGAATCAAACGACAATTTTGAACCTGTTTTTATTTAGCTGCCAATTTATTTAAATCTTTATCAAAAGTAAAAAGAGTAGAATTATTTTCTTTGGCTTTACATATCAAAAAACAATCAACAAAATCAATATTTTTACTTTTGCAAGCCTCCAACGCTTCTTTAAAAACCATCCTATCTTCAATATCGAGATATGAGGTCACTAAAAGAGTATTCACCTTCTCTATTACTTCAGCTTTGGGAAATTTATAGTATTTATCCAAGGCAAATAAGACTTCAAATATTATTATTTGGGGAACAAATATCCTTAGTTTTCCTGATTTAGCTTTAATTAATATATTTGCTGCTTCTTTGGCTTGACTTGGAATATCGTCTAGTAGAAACCTTAAAAAGACATTTGCATCCAGTGTTGAAGATTCCATTAAGTTATATAGATTTTTTGGCTATATATCCCTCAAATGCTTTACGAATCTCTTTTGGATAAGCTTGTATATTAGTTTTTAATGAACCCTTAAGATCCAGCAGATCTTTTACCGGCTCTATAACAAGTTTGCCGTCTTTTTCTGTAACTATAGCTTTTTTAGATTTGTCTAAGCCTAGCTTCCGACGGATAGGAGCTGGAATACTTATTTGACCTTGAGAAGTAATTGAAACCATGTATGCCATACATTACTTATACCATATTACATTATATTTGTCAAGATACATTAAATTAAAAACTCAATTAAAGAACTACTTTCTTCTCGCCTTTTACATATTGGCTAATCAGCAAGTTAATAACATTAGAAGTTATTTACCAGAACTATTTGAAAACTCCTGAAAAAAGCAGAATCAGGACAACAGCAGTCATAATTGCAAAGATTCCAACAGTTTTAACAAACAGGTTTACTGCTTCTTTTTTCTTACCTTCAATAAAAAGTAGAAATGGTTGATAAAAAAACAGGAACGCCATGACTGCTGCAGAAAGGGTAAACACGAATAAGGCCGTGATCGGGGCAAAAAAAGTATCTGGTTTATTCTTTAAAGGTTGCGTCACAAAGGTCATAACAGAGACAACAAGGATTATATAGGCTGAAGCACTCAGTGCATTAATAATAGGATTTTTGGACATATATTAATTATACCAAGCTGGCTCTGTTTAATGTCGGATGTTAGAACTTATTATTCTAAACAAGTTTTTGTTTAAGCTGACTTAAAGTGTTCCACCACTCCATTTAGCATTTGGCGGACACACCATTTAGCATACATATCCCCAAAAAGAACTCCCAATAATTTAGAAACTCCTGTTGGGAAGTCGTAATCAATAAATATCTTTAATTTCGATTCCTCGTTTTCAGGAACTATCTCTACCCCCATTTGATAGTTCCCAATCACAAGTAGTGTTACATTCCCAACTGTTTCCCATGCTTTTCGATGTGGCGGATTATATTCAGTAACAACCTCTTCCAGAAAGAGATTTATTCCCAACACCTTACCGCTCATTCGAATGTGTGAGCCTACTTTTTGCCCATTGCCTTCATCTACCTGCGTTTCCATTTTTCCTCCACCCATCATCCACGAGGACTTATTCATATGTGATGAGAAAGCATTATGGTCATCAATGAAATTAAAAGCATCATTAGGAGATGCCTGAATCAGAGCAGCTTCCTGGTAATGATGAGAATACGTCATGCTTTAAGTATATCAATAGTTTGAACTGTCCATTAGGGGTAATAAAAATTTAAGGCTAAAATTACTGGCTCCACGGATTTGGCAAACTTACTTGTTTTAAAGGATCTTCGACAAAAGAGGACTGGTTATATTGGAATCGCAGAATGCCTATAAACCAATATTTATCTAATACCTATCTTCCAAATACCTTTTTCCCTAAAAGCCGGTACAGTTTGACGTTTTGCCGCATTTAAAACTACAGGAGCTGGTTTACCGGTCTTTATTGCATACTCAGTTGCCTCAATAATCTTACTACCCTTCAAGTAGGCTATTCTTTTATGTAAAGCTTCCATAAGTGCAAGCGATATCAGTCTCTCCATTATTTGAGTTTTTTTGTCATCACGAAACTCTATAAAAGAACTGTAATAATCTGTTTTTTCTTTATCGCGGATAATTATACCCGGAAAACCGAATCTATAAAGCTGATAATTTATAATTACCCGTCCAATTCTGCCATTACCATCGTTAAAAGGATGAATTGTTTCGAATTGCAAATGGAATTTAGCAACCTTGTCTGCAAAATATGTACTTTGATCGCTTGAGTATTCAATTAAAGCTTCTTCAATCATTCTTTCTATATGCTCCGGAGGCGGAGCAATAAAACTGCCAACGCGCACATATTCCCCTTTTTTACGTAATCTGCCGGCAATCTTTTCATCAATATTTCCTATTAACATCTGATGAAACAACAATATAGTTTCTTTGGAAAGTTCTTCCGCAATCTTACCCTGGATATATTCCATAACCCGAGCTAAATTTTTTGCTTCAAACACTTCACGTAAGGAGACATTTTTTGATATTTCCATCTCTAGAAGGATTTTTTCGGTTTCTTTAAGAGTTAATGTGGAGTTTTCTATAGCATTGGAGTTATAAACACTTTCTGGGATTTCAGCTTCATCAATAATTTTAAGTAAAGACAGCTTGCCTATCTTTAAACGATCATATTCTTTTTTTAGGGTTTCTATTCTTTTTTGAAGGAAAAGAGGAGTTGGCATGATGAAATTATTATATCAGATTCACGTTATTTTGTCAAATTAGCGTGAATCGACTGCCATTTACGGTATAAATTCATGCTTTTTGACTCAAGAAGCGTAATTTTAATATGAGCACGCTCCTGCTTTGCAGTAACCATGAGTTTATTACATATTATCAAGATATTGACTCCTGCGTATCATTATGATACGCTAGAAACATATGAATGATACGCAAGTAAACAACCGGCAGACTAAATTACTGGAATTTTTATTAGTAAACTCTCCGTCTTCAAGATCCAAAATCGAAAACCTCCTGAAAGATGACAATGTTTCCCGAATAACCATTATTCGAGACTTAAATTATCTTATCAGCGTTGGTTTAATTGAACAGGTTGGGGGCGGTAAGTATGTAAAATACCGTCTCAAGCCAGAGAAAGAATTACTTATTCCCATAGATCTAGAAAAATACTTCTCGACAGTAACCGATACTAGAAAAATCAAATATCCTACATTTAATTTTAATTTGATTAATCGTTTGATGGGGTTATTTTCCAAAGACGAATTGGAGTTGTTTGAGACTGGAAAGGACAAATTGAAAAATAAATTTTCTTCCTTGGACAAAACTATATTAAAACGTGAACTGGAAAGGTTTACGATTGAACTTTCATGGAAATCTTCCCAAATAGAAGGCAACACCTATTCTCTCCTCGAAACTGAGGAGTTAATAAAAAATAAAAAGGAGGCAAAAGGACACGATAAAAGTGAGGCAATAATGATTCTCAATCACAAGGCAGCCTTTGACACGATTTTAGAAAAGAAAGAGAGCTTTAAAGAAATCTCGGTTGCGGACATTAGGAGGATTCACTCGGAACTGGTAAGAAAATTGAATATAAAATCTGGAATTAGGGAATCTGCCGTGGGAATTACCGGAACTAAATATCGACCCCTAGATAATAAATGGCAAATAGAGGAAGCTCTAAATAAATTTGTGGTTCAGACAAAAAAAATCAAATCAGTACCAGAAAAAGCTTTAATTTTTCTAGCTGTTATTGCTTATTTGCAACCTTTTACTGACGGCAATAAAAGAACCTCCAGAATGATCAGCAATGCAGTTCTCCTTTCAAACGGCTATTATCCTCTTTCCTATAGGAGCGTAGACGAAGTTGAATATAAAAAGGCTTTAATTCTTTTTTATGAACAAAATAATCTTTACCATCTAAAAAGAATCTTTTTAGAACAACAACGTTTTGCGATCGAAAACTACTTTCTCTAAACAGAAAGATCAACGACTGGCTCAAAACATTGGAGCGACATACAAGGAAGCTGACGACCAACTGAAACGCTACTACCTCAATTTGTTCTTTGGAGGTGGTGGTTTCTTTGTTAAGGATGGAAAGATTGTCAAAGCGAAGCTCTCAAACGACGTAAAACCCCTCATCAAAGATGGGTCAGTTCGAGTAAGAATGAATTGGCTCGAACGATGGTATGTTTTCCGAAGGACAGACTGGGTAAACTACCTGGAATATCCAGAATTTACAACTAAGGAAGTGACTAGGTTTTTACAAATCTAGCTTGCTAGCCTCTTTGTTTACTCGACCGACTTCGCCAAGATAGCGTTTTGAAAGATTGTTAAGCTGTTTTGCAATTCCTAGCTTCAGTAACTTATTAGATCTTTCCACAATCGTTAAAAAGAAATCAAATGAGGCAATGAGGTCTTCCTCCACCCAGCTTTCACTCCGTCCAATGTCTACGGTATAACCTTTATCATGAGCCTTAACATAATCATTCATTGTTCTGACAGCCGAATGGGTGATATTGGATTGCAAATAATAAACGGTTTGATAAGCTCCCTCTCTACCAATCTCCTCCGCCATTTGCCTGATTGGTTTATCAGACCATCCCATTCTGCCATAATTATGCTTTTCCTGAACCAGCTTGGCATATTTTTCTACCTCTTCGATAGTAGTATCCCCAGGTTTGGGGTGAAGTTTCCTCTCCTCAAATAGCTTTGCGAAGGTAGGCACAGTTTTGGCGTAATCATACATTTTTTTCCTTATTATCGAATCATAATGGAAATATCTTAAAACTCTTTTGTTAGTAGGATCTTTCAGGATATAAAGGAGCGTAATTGAAAGATCAAAAAGAGAGCGGGTTAGTATTGCAGCGTCCTCACCATACCCCTGCGCACAAAGAAATAAAATAGCGCCATGAGTTTTATAAGCCTTACCAAACATAAAGGTGCTAAGAGCAACTTTTGGAGTAATTTTGTGAAACTCCTTGTTCATAACACTATCAACTATCTTCCGAAGCTCTTCGTTAAAATCAAAGAGGTCTTTGTGTTTCTGATAGATTATATTTGGCATAGATTTACCTTTCATCGAGGGCATAAGGACGAGTAATGGCACTAGGGGGAACTTGCCCACCACCTGATTGCGAAGAAGAAGTTGATGCACAGGTGTTTGTTGAAATAGGTTTTGGATAACCGCTTGCACCACTTGATCGTGTCGTGGAGGTTACAACCCTAATTGGAAGCTGATCGATCAAATCCTTATACCGAGAGTTTTTATTACCAATAGAATTTTCAGCTTGATTTACCCTTTGGGTATATTTATCGTCCTCTAATTCCTGCTTAAACTTGTCCAAAGATTCCAAAAAGTCATTAACTAGGGTTTCTGCATCTAGAACTGCCCCTTCGACTTCTTTATAGACAGCTGGTTTCCCTCCATCTCTGCTTATACCACCCCTTGCGAAATATTCGTGTGCCAACCCATTTCTAAAAATATCCCTAAGAATTTCTACGGGGTAATCGCTTGGGTTGGTAAAACACTTGGAAATATACTCCTGGACACTTTGGGCGAAACTGGTGTAACGACCCAGAAGGAAGCTGCCCAAATATTCCATGTAGGCTAAAACACAAAGGGCTAAGGGGAAGTTAATATTCCCAATCGCAGCGGGCTGCGGTCTTATTCTGTCCCGCATATTTTCTAAGTCTTTTTTAATGTAACCAAAGACTACTGTGCCTAAGAATGTCTGCCTATCCATATTTACTTTCCTTTTATCGAATTAAAGAACTTGCTGACCTCATCTGGTAATCTGCTTAAGTCAATAGACTTTATTACTTCAAATTGAAAACCCTTATATGTTAGGTTTTTAACCTTACTCGACTCCGCTGATAGACGGTCATATAGTTTTTTGGTCATTACTTTTCCGTCAATTTCCATCAATTTAGTTGAGCTGTCCTTTTCTATCGCTTCAAGATGGTTTGTTACATCTTGTGCCTTGTATTGTCTTTCGTCTGAACTGGCGGCGTCTGCTATCGCTTCAATATCAAAAAGAAAAACATTCTCGAGCGTCTTGTATGGAGTTACTAAAACATTATTGCCAATCTGCCCCAGAACACCTTCGTCATCTTTGTCAATTAAGGCTAAGATGTTCAGGGTAGAAGGTTGTTGGGTGAGAGTGCCGATAAATGTCCTAAAAGCATCACTTGTCTGGATTACTCCTGGTTTACTCCCAGAACCAGGTTTATTGTCTGTTCCTGCAGGTATGAATACAACACAATTTTTTAGAGGATCTATCAACCTCTGGTAGACCTTAAAGTCCTCTAGATGGTCTTTGGCATTTGGGATACCCTCAACATAAACAATCTTAGGGGCAAGAAAGGCTAAATCGAATCTTTTACCAAGAGAGTTGAGAAGCTCAACTCTAGTGGTCAAATTGTCAACCTTTTCAATAGACTTAGAGTCACTAGTAATCTGATAAACATTCTCGGTGTTAGCGGAAATAAAGTCTGAGGAATGAGTAGAGACAAGACAGCTAAAATCCTTCGCTTTAAGAAAAACACCGTTCATAAATTCTGCTAATCTAGTAACATACTCTGGATGAAGGTGAATGTCTGGTTCGTCGATAAGCACTATCGGTTTGAACGCTTGGCGTTCCCATTGAATTAACATTGCAGCCAAACCGATTACCTGCCGTTCGCCTGAGCTGGCAAACTGGATTGGATAGCTTCTGTTTATTTTTTTATTAGTCATTCGGAATTTCATTTCCCCTTTCTCAGCTTGAATTTTGTCGAATGAAAGCTCTAGGGGATAAATGATCTCATTGATTCTTGAAAGGGTATCTTCTAATTCGGGAAAGGCTACCTTTTGTTGAGAAAAGACTCTCCAAACTGCCATCATTGCTAATCGATTGAGTAGACTACCTAATTGAATATTGCTTCTAGTGGTTCTTTGTCTTATGTCAAAATCTCCAGTAACAACCTCTGTCATTTCAACATCACGAGGCGCAGCTCCTAAAAAGGAAGTGCCTCCCTCGCCAATGTCTTGGAGGGGTTTAACAAACACGCCTAATACTTTATGCCTACCAAGTTCGGATAACCAAGAAGGAATGTCGTTTTGAGAACTGGCACCTATGAACTTACGAGTTGATGGTTGCTGAGGAGAAAAGTCAGAAGGTATTGACAGTTCAACAGTAAAAAAATACCTTCCATTTTTCTTCTGAAGGTCGTTTTGTATCGTTTGCAAAACTGTTTCCCTTGAAGTAAAAGCATTAGGACTTTTTTCAACCAGTATTTCCGCTAGATGTCCAAGGTCGTCATCGCTTAACGAAACAGAGGCTCGCCACACCGCCTCTGCCCCCGTAATACCACTAACAACTGTCGTATCAATTTGATTTATGTCTACACTATTCAAAAGGAAATTAGCCACTTCAAGTATTGTTGACTTGCCTGTCCCGTTCTGACCAGCAAGAACAATAAATCCAGTAAGTTCAGACGCCTTAACTTCAAAGTTCTCAAAACCTCTAAAACCAGTAATTTTTATTTCTTCCACTCTCATATTAAAAGCTCTCCAATTCGTTTTAATATTTTTCCTTCTGGGGGATAAGCAGAATAAGATGCTTTATCTATCTCGAAAGTCTGCCCGTTTTGCTTTAAGACTAGGCGGGGCGTATCGCTGCGATTGTTGTTCCAAACATAACTGTTGCCAGTAAATAAATGATAATCAGCCCCGATGAAATCCTCTGGAGACAAACTTTCTAGGGGAATTTCACCGCCAGAATGAACCCGCACAATTCGCCCGACTCCAAGATTACCTGAAAATCCCATGACTTTTTCCCATACCCCGTTTGGATAGGGAGGCGTATAGGCAACATGCTGGAGTTCAATACTGTTGAGAGAAAAAGACTCGTCACCAATGTTCTTAAAATCAACCCATTCGCCAGCTAGTTGAGAGAAAGGGACATAATTACCAAGGCGATCTCTGCCAGATGGGTTTGGTTTTACTTGGGTAACATTAAGCCGTTTCATAGTAATTTTAATCCTTTGTAATGTAGGACTTGACATTACTGTAAAATTATCATAAAGTTATCATACTATGCCAGTAAAAGTCAAGCCCATTACAGGTAGACAAAAAGAGGCGCTCGATTTTATCAATTCCTTTATCCAAGATAATGGATACGCTCCCTCTCTTCGTGAGTTAGCAGCCTTTCTGAAAACCGACAACATTAGCACGGCTCATTACTTTGTAAAAGAACTTGAAAAGAAGGGTTACCTCAAACGAGATTACTATAAAAACAGAGGGATCACTCCTATTCTTCAAAAACAAACAGTTCCACTCTTGGGTTATATTGCCGCTGGTGCGCCAATAGAACCAATTGAAGACTCGGAGCCAATACAAGTGCCAACTAACATTAAATTGGCTACAAATCAGTCTTATTACGCTCTCAAAGTCAAGGGTGATAGCATGATAGATATGGGAATTCTGGACAAAGATATTGTCCTTATTAAGCATCAAATGACAGCAGATGTCGGCGATGTGGTTGTGGGAATTACAGAAGACGGAGCAACTCTAAAAATTCTAGGAAGAAAAAATGGAAAAACTATCCTTGAACCACGCAACATAAATTATAAATCAATAATTCCTAGACAACTTGAGGTTCGAGGAGTTTTTGTAGGTTTAATAAGGGCTGAATAATAAATTCAAAAATTATAGAATAAGGATAAGATTAATATGAATTCAATTAATGACTATCTCAATAAAATAATTTGCGGTGACTGCATTGAAGTCATGCAGAAGATGCCCAATAAAAGCATCGATCTAGCTGTTACATCTCCTCCTTACAATCTTAAAAATTCTACTGGTAATGGTATGAAAGACGGTAGAGGTGGTAAGTGGGCAAACGCAGCTCTCCAGAATGGTTATAGCCATCATGATGACTGTATGCCTCACGAAAAATATGTGGCTTGGCAAAGAAAGTGCTTAGAAGAAATGATGAGATTGTTAAAAGACGATGGAGCAATTTTTTACAATCACAAATGGCGTGTCCAAAACGGACTGCTTCAAGATAGACAAGACATTGTTTCGGGCTTTCCTGTACGACAAATAATAATTTGGCATCGCAACGGAGGTATTAATTTTAATAAAGGTTATTTTTTACCCACCTATGAGGTGATTTATCTAATTGCAAAAAAGAACTTCAAGCTAGCACCAAAGGCAAACGCCCTCGGAGATGTGTGGGACATGGGACAAGACTTAAACAACCCTCACCCCGCACCATTCCCTGTTGAATTGATTGAAAGGATTATCGGATCAACGACTGCCGAAATTGTTCTAGACCCATTCATGGGTTCAGGTACAACAGCAGTTGCTGCAAAAAATCTCGGCAGAAAGTATATCGGAATTGATGTCTCTCCTGAATATTGCCAGATGGCTGAAGAAAGGATCAAAAAGGGACATTTCAATGGCAAGAAACAACAGGATCTTCTTTCTTTGTTTCCCCAAGACTGTTCCGTGTGAGATAATTAGCTTAAAGATATGCAATTATATACAAAAGACGAACTAATTAAGAAACTGAAACAACTTGCCGAAATGGGTTGGATACCAAATGGGAGATTTGGCAACCACGGAGGAATCGGCAACACTCTTGAGGATTTTTTGGGTATTACAGAAAATAATTTACCAATACCTAATGCTGCCGAGTGGGAGCTAAAAACACAACGGGCAAACACATCGTCGCTAACAACTCTTTTTCATATCGAGCCATCACCAAGAGCCGTAGGTTTTGTTCCAAAAGTATTGTTGCCACTCTATGGGTGGTCGCACCAAGAGGCAGGAAAACTTTACAAAGATGGCGAAATGAGTTTCAGGCAGACAATCCACGGACTATCCCACAGCGACAGGGGTTTTATCGTTAAAATCGATCGAGCTGCCAAAAAAGTGCTTATTTCCTTTGATGCAACCAAAGTAGCAGAAAGACATTCTGAATGGCTTCGGGGTGTTGAACAAAAAATGGGGTTAGGGGAACTCAATCCACAACCTTACTGGGGATTCGACGATCTAAAACATAAAGCAGGAACTAAACTTCTTAATTGTTTCTATGTGCAAGCGGAAGTAAAAAAGGAAGGTGAAAAAGAGTTTTACTGGTATAAAAAGGCGCAAATGCTACAAAAGTTCAAATTTGATGGATTACTGGAGGCACTTGAGAAAGGCGCTCTCCTAGTGGATTTTGATGCAAGGACAGGTCACAACCATGGCACAAAATTCAGGCTTAGACAAAATCACCTACCTATGCTCTACGAAAAAGTGACCACCGTTGTGAATTCTTAACTCCCTTAAACAGTTTCCCCCATTTCTAACCGCCTGTGTTGACTTGTGTGGGGCTTTCGTGCCTGGGATGGCATAGTTTCACCTCTGTTTGACTTCAGACCCCTTGTTTGGCATAGTTGCTGGTTACATAAGGTGATAACTATGAATATGAACCAAAATAGACAGTGTCAGCATAATTTAAGGGCAAAAGCCTTTGGCGAAGCATTAAAAGAAGGCATCAGGGAAGATGTGATGATGCGGTCTTGTTTTCAGTCAGATTTTTCATTAGACAAACATGAGCGTAAATCCAGGCAAAAAATAGAAAAACTTCTAAACGGAGATCGCAAGAAGGAAATATCAGAGTGGAAGAAAAACAGTAAGACAAGAGCCGAAGCATCCAGACAAGCATTTATAAGAGGGCTGAAATCGGGAGACAAAACAGAGTAATTTAGTAGCTACAATCTCTAATTAGCGCCCAGTCTACAGTTTGACCACCCTGAGATCTGTTGATCACGCAGCGCATAGTTCCCTTAAACCACAGATACTCCAGTGCTAGGAAAAACATAAAGAACAACAGTCCAACTATGAGCATCTTTTTCATAGGTATTTTTACACTACGACAATTGCTGTCCTAATTTTCAAACAGCGGCACGGTATTCCAATACTGAATCTGTTTGTTGCCATCAACGGTAATGCGGATGGTCGGATAAGAGTAAGGTCTACCCTCTAAGCCTTCGGGCAATTTATAACCCTTGTCTTCCCAGAACCACTGATGTAATTCGCCGCCGTATTTTCCAGAATAAATAAACTGTTCTTTGATTTGATCAAAGTTCTTTACTCCTCTGACAAGGTAGCCAAAGGCAACGGCTTCAGCTTCCGTCTTGGTAATCTTCGGCATAGTATTTGAACTTGTGTCTGAGCAAATAACACCGTTGCTCTTGTAGCCCTCGATTTCACTGGGTTTGAGTCCCGCTATGACAACTGCCACTAAGGAATGGTTTCTGGAATCAACATGATACTCATAAACCGAGCATTGTCCATTAAGTAGTTCCTTTTGGTGGTAAATATCTACTTGGCGTGTCCAACCCTCAACTGCCTCCATATTTTCTCCACCCTCCATCTGGGTGACTTTGCCAACCCTGAAATATACGGGGAAAGGCACATCCGATTTAACAAAGGCTAACTCCAAAGCAGGTTCTGCCATGAAACTGCGAATGGCTGTCTCATCTTGAGCGGTATTATCAACTTCTTGTTTGGGTAGTAAAGCAGGAACATAGTTGTTTTTCTTTAACCAGACAAAACCAGTCCCCAAGCCAACCAAGATAAGTAAGGTAACGATTATTTTTGTCTTCATATTTTTCACCCCCTTTACGGATAGGGCGGATAATCAGTCCAGCCCTCTTCTCCTTGAATAAAATAACGACTATCGGTGGTATTACAAACCCTGGGATGCCCAGTGCGCCTAGAAGCCTCCTCGCTGGTGACTTGACCACCATCATGCCCGATAGCTTTAAGGCAGTCATCATAGTTATTTACCCAGCTATACTTTGCCTGCATTTGCTCTTTCCAGGTTGGAGCAACATCTCCTCCAGGTAAAAGTGCTGGTGTAAAGGGGTTATATTCCTCACAACCATGATCACAATCCCTGACGCTGGGTATGCCTTCGTTTAGAAGAATTCTGGCTATCTCCCAAGCGCTCATTGACTGGGAAATATCGTAGGCAGTCTCGGTATCAATGGTGTTATTGCCAACTTTAATCGCTCCAACCTTACCAGGCGTATTGTCCTTGGTGTGTTCAAGAGCGTATTTAAGAGCTTCTTCGTCTTTGACGAATCCATAATAAGCAAGATTGCCAGTAACCGCTATAAGGGTATTTTGTTTGTCAACTCGGAACTTAACCACAGGAGCAACTTTGCGAGGCGCTGCAAATTTATTCTGGGACGACTGATACCAATAGAAACCGCCAACAACAAACAGGAGAACAACAAGCAGGAAAGGAATAGTAATCCTAATCTTATTTTTCATCTTTATTGTCATATTTTGATATAGTTCGGTATGTTAACTTGCTGTCGAGGAGATTGTCAAATCAAACAGAAAGCTCCCCGCCAGCGATAGCCTTTCGACTACCCATACCCCTTTCGGGATACAACCTTCGCAGATGCTCTGACTAGGAGCTTTTATCTGCGAAGGTTTTGATGCCATGCCCTTGCGGGTTTAGGCGGTTAAATTGTTAAATTTTATGGCTTATCTCTGCCGTGCATAAGTTTCAAAATATCTTCTTTTTTATAACGACGGTCTTTGCGTTGACCAAAGCGGACAGACTGTAAAATGCCTTTTTTATCCCATTGACGAAGAGTATTAGGATGAACACTAAGCAATTTGCTTGCCGCTGATAATGTTAAAAGCTGTGGAACGGTTTGGTCAGTCATAATTGATAGCGGACTCGCTATTTGTTAACATTAGACTACAATAAGCAACAGTTTATTGCAACTATGACGATGAAAATTGACGAGGAATACAAAACCTACACAGCTTTTGTTACGAAACTCGCTGTTATAAAGCAACTCTTGCTTAATCAGGAAGAACCTTCTTATATCTTGGAACGCTACACTCAGAAACACTTACTAAGTGAGGAGCAGTTTCAAGGGATACAATCTTTGGTTAACAAAGACAAGAACGAGTTAATAAGACTCTTGGACAAAAGTATAAAAGATTTCATGGCTGGTAGACATCTCGATAAAATTACAAATCCAGAGCTAATAAAATACTCCTATAAATACCAAAAAGATAACTTTATCAACAAAATCGCAGATTATATAAAACAATATGGACTAAAAATACCACTCCATTTCGAGGAGGACGCTTCTCTCTTCGGAGAGAACACAACCAGGATAACCTTCATAGAAACTTTAATAGCCTTAGAGTCGGAAGGATTTATCTCGATTGTTAGTATTAGAGAAGGGACTTCAAAACCACACGAAATCATTACCGCAGACGCTGGCGTTTGGTCTTTGACCAAAGATGAAAACAGAAGTGGTTTTACCGTTTACCCAGTTCCTATTGCTACTATACAGCTTACAAGAAAGTTAATTAGCCTTATCGAGCCCCGACTCTCATATACCCCTCACAAACTGTCCTTCAAAGGCAAAGTAATTTTTATTCCAGAAGGCGACCAAGATACACTCTGTAGGGTAATTTTGCGAAATAAAAATGCAATGAAAAGAGAGTGGTCATGGGATGAAGTGCTAGAAAAATCAGGAGAAAGAAATATCGACACAAATATGTGGCGCAGGGTTTATAACGCAGGGCGTGAGATCAATAAAAAAGTGGCAATAGAAACAACAATTAAGGATCTGCTCGATGTTAGAAAGCAGACAATCTCAGTAAACACAAAATATCTGCCATTTCCCCCGAACAAGTAGTTAGATAACTTTATATAACCCCTTAGGAGCTAGGCTTATGTTAATAGCCTAGCTTTTTTTATAACTATGAACCAGCAATTAAACGAGAATTACTATCAGACCAGCGATCTATCTCTCGCCACAACCCTCTCTTTATTTGCGCCGATAGAAGAAATTGATCGTTCTACTAATCCCCGCAAAGCACTGTTTATCTTCCGCAAAACTCCTGAACTGGAGAAGCTAATTGACCAGTATTTCCGAAACGAAATCAAAATCTCGCCTCAGACCTATTTTAATCAGTTGCGTGTCGTGAAGGCACGGCTCTATGCCAACGAATAACTATGATAGATAAAAATTTACTATTGGAACTAAAACAAATCTTAAAAGAAGACTTTGATCTGGAATTAAGCCTCCAGGAAGTTACAGAGATAGGCACAACCCTACTGGCTTTTACCGAGACTTTATTAAAAATCGAGTCAACAAACAGTGGAGGAAACAGTTATGACGCCCATAGATAAATTTGTAAGCATTCTAAAACCGCTTTTATTAGCAGGGTGCGGTATTGAATTAACCACAGAAGAAGCGTCGATTGTGGCAAATACGCTGACAGATTTCTTTGAGGCATTGGCATTAATCGAACACAAAAAGGATTGTCCTAAGAAAGAAAAGCTTGAAGAATACTTGAGACAAAAATGGGGCGGTAAAAGAAAAATTAATATGACCATAAATAACCATGATGATCTCAATTAACGATATAACTATCAAAATTAAACTCTTGAAATCAGAAACCATGCTAGCCCAGGCAACCGTAATACTTTTTGGTGTCTGGAAAGAACATGGCTGGAAGGTGTTGAGATCTGATCGACCACATCCAAAACATCAAGATTCCCTATGGTTTCAAGCGCCAAGCTATCGACTAGGTAGTGGTTGGCACGAAATCGTCTTTATCGATGATCTTGATCTATACGAGGCTGTGATAGAGAAGATTTACAACGCCTATTGCCTTGCCAAAAGCAAACAACCCGATCAGGGAGAAAAAGAGGAAGAAATCAATCCAGAGGATGTCGATTTAGAAAGCATTAACTTATGAAAAGACATAGTAACTATATAGGGACTTATAAAGGGAATTTTATAGTAACAATTTTTCCCTTTAAGAGGAAATGTATTTATATAAGTTACTATAGCTAATTTAACTATGAATATCGTTACATCAAAGATACCAGGAGAACGAGCAAAACAATACGCCGCTTGGCTTCTTTATTGCGAAGTAGGCAGTTTAGAAAAAACGCTCAGGATGTGGGAGCGAATTTCAGCTCAAGATGATACCGAAATGATACCGTTTTTTGGGGTTTTCCTGGGTAAACCCGCTGGTTTGGCAACACTCAAACGCTGGTCAGTCAAATATCGCTGGCAGGAACGAACTGAGTTGAAAAACACAGAAGATCTGGAAGACATGAGGTTCAAGTTTAAGAGGATTAAGCAAACAAGAGCATATAA
The DNA here is from genome assembly GCA_001776935.1 of Candidatus Daviesbacteria bacterium RIFCSPLOWO2_01_FULL_39_23. GTDB lineage: Bacteria > Patescibacteriota > Microgenomatia > Daviesbacterales > UBA10151 > UBA10151. Next base: position 100,168 of record MFDN01000005.1, read on the forward strand.
AATTGCCATTTTATTAGACAGGGTTCTTGATAGATTGGGTCGGCAGTTGGATCAAGGCATGTATGTCAGCACAAGAGATCTTTACACGCTTTGGAAGATGCACCGAGTTGAAGAGGGACTGAGTATCGGAAACTACCAAGTTATCACTTACCAAGAACCGCCAGCAGAACCAAAAACCCCAGAAGAAATAGAGTTAGACAAGAAGATACAGGAAATAGTCAGTAGGTATCACAAGAACAACGACAAGGAGGAGCAACCTACCATTACTTGATATTGCCAAACAATTTGTTTATGTTCTGTGTTACATCAAAATTACTATGAAAACTGCCATATTCTGCCGAGTAAGCAGTAAAGAACAAGAAGAAACAGGCTACTCCCTGCCAGCTCAGGAGAAGTTCTTGAGAGAGTATGCTGACAAACAGGGCTTGGAAGTCGCCAAAGTCTTCGCCGTCTCCGAGTCCGCAGCAGGCAAGGTTCAGAGAAAAATCTTCATCGAGATGGTCGCCTATGTCCGCAAGCATACCATTCCCACGATTATCGTGGAAACAACTGACCGTTTAACCAGGAATTTCTCTGATGTCCCCACCATTGACTTATGGATTACCGAGAACGAAGAACACCAAGTCCACCTGGCAAAAGAAGGCTGTATCCTCCACAACTCCTCCCGCTCTCACGAATGGTTTATGTGGCGGGTCAAAGTGGCCACCGCCGAGTATTACGTCCGTCTTCTTTCAGAGAATGTGAAGAAGGGGCAGAAAGAAAAACTAGCCCAAGGCTGGATCCCCACCAAACCACCACTTGGGTACAAAACAGTGGGTGAAACCGGCCACAAAATCCATGTCGTTGATGAAGGTGCTTCTAAGCTAGTAATCAAGATGTTTGAGCTCTACGCCTCCGGCGATTATTCCATCAAAAAGCTTGCAACCACTATGTATGAAGAAGGCATGCGCTCACCGCAGGGCAACAGACTGGCGATCAGCAGGACCCACTCCCTGCTGCGTGATCCTTTCTATATGGGTAAAATAAGGTGGAACAATGAGATCAGCGAAGGCAAACATCAACCGTTAATCAGTAAAGAACTATTTGATAAGGTCCAAAATATGCTTGTGAGCAAAACCACCCCTAAATATATGAAGCACGACTACCTCTTCAAAGGATTAATCCGCTGTGCAGGCTGTGACGGACTGATTACCTGGGAACTACATCGGGGTCATCACTACGGACATTGCAACCACTATCACGACTGTACCCAAGAAACGTGGGTCAAGGAACCGGAAACCGAAGAACAACTCTTAGACGGTTTTGATAGCCTCCGCATCAAAAACCAGCGGGTAACTGAGTGGCTCAAGAAAGCTCTCAAAGAAAGCCACCAGGACGAAGTTCAATACCACAACAGCACCGTCGGCGATCTGGAAACCCGCTATGAAGCTGTCAGCAGAAGAATGGACAAGTTGTACGATGACAAGCTCGATGAGAAAATTACTCAGGAGTTTTATAACCGCAAGTTCAAGCAATACTCCAATGAAAAAGACGAACTAACCGAAACCATCAAACGCCACTCCATCGCCAGCACTGGCTACATAAACTTTGGTATTAATCTCTATGATCTCTCGCAACGAGCCAAAAACATCTACCTAACCGCCAAAAATAAAGATATGTTGGACGAACAACGAGCACTGATTAGGCTGGTCTTCGCCAAGTTAACGCTCAATGAAGGCAAACTTAGCTGGGAATACTCCAAGGCATTTAAAATGCTTTCAGAAGCAGTAGCCCAAACCAATTGTTCTAAAGTGGAAAATTTAGAGGATTTTGAAAAAGGAACTTTCGAACATGCAGAATTGCCCGACAATTCAACACAAAAGGACGCTTTATTGCCTCTGCGTCCCATCTGGCTCCCCCGCGTGGATTCGAACCACGAACCTCGATCTTACAGAATTCCACTTGTTACCAAATGGTCTGGACTATCTAATCATCCCAAGATGCGGGAGCCGGGTATATAGTCTCTACACATTTACCCCGCCACAGCGGGGATTTAGCTCGGGATTACCCTTCGATTACTCTCAGGGCTTCCCCGAATTAGCCCGATTTTCATCTCGGCATTACTGCCGGGAGCTGCCTATTTTGACAGGATCTCGCTCTACCGTTGAGCTACAGGGGATTATTAATGTACGTGAGCTATTCTATCATCCATCAAAGCTGAAATCCACCCCATTATTCGTCGCTGCTTATCAGAAACACTAAAATTAATCGAAAAAATCCCATATTTATGAATATTTTTTCTAACTTTTCTGCTGTTTATTTTATTTTCTGCAATATATGTTTTGAAGAATTGGTTCTCCGGAATCCCAGTTATCTTTGTCCAGTATTTCTTTGCTCTATCCACATCTAATCCTTCATGTATCCAAATAGCTCCTCTAAATCTAGACAAAGGAATCTCACAAAATTCTTTAAACCAGCTCATCATAAACTTAATTATCTTAGGGTCACTATTGGCCAAGCCAGCCCGACCATCTCCCTTATTCCCTTCTCCTGCATATAATGTTATTCCTGCTATAAATCTATCCCTTTTGCTTAGATCTCCAAGTTCTTTTTTTGCTTCTTCATAAATAGTTTGTGTTCTAAGAATCCTAGCACGTCTTTTATTATCTGCTGCTACAATCGAACCCTTCTTTTGGCCGAACATCTTGTTCTCAAGAAGCTTCTTTTTTTGGTCTTGTGTAAGCTTAATATCCCGACACCATCTGCTAATAGTATCCTTTGACACATGAATTTGTTGCATTATTTTACCGTAAGATAAACCCTTTTTGCGTAGCGCCTGAGCTTTAATCTTCTCTTCTAATTTTCCAACATATCCCATACTTACATTATCAAATTAGGACTAAGTATTGTCAATATATTACTATGGTTGGTAATACGATTTGAATTCTCCAATTAAAAGTAGCACACTAAAGATTAAGGAGGTGAGAAATTTTGAAACTGAATCCTAACAAAACAGCTTTGACTGTCGGAACCTTCGTTGGGCTGTGGCATTTTGTCTGGGGGCTACTGGTAACTTTTGGATTTGCTCAAATCCTTTTGGACTTTATTTATGGTATTCATTTTATGAATAATCCATTTACGATCCAGCCATTTGATCTGATTAAATGGATTACTCTAGTCGTGGTAACAACCATAGTCGGTTATATTTTTGGTTATATTTTTACCATAATTTGGAATAAAGTTCAGAAACAGAAATAGTAGAGATTGCCGCGTCGGGTCGAAGAATCGACCCTCCTCGCAATGACGGGATGGGGTTATTCCAGGTAGTCCCGCAGCTTTTTGGCTCTGGTGGGGTGCTTTAATTTTCTGATGGCTTTGGCTTCAATTTGTCTGATTCTTTCCCTGGTTACCCCAAATTCTTTGCCTACTTCCTCCAAAGTCCGCTGCTTTCCATCTTCCAAACCAAACCTAAGCTGCAGCACCCTTTTTTCCCGGGGGGAAAGCGAATCCAAAACCTCATCAAGGTGTATTTTTAAAAGCTCTCTTGTTGCCTGCTCATCCGGCTGTAAACCCTGATCTGCGATAAAATCCCCTAAATGAGAATCTTCCTCATCCCCGACAGGAGTTTCCAGGGAGGTTGGTTCCTGTGACACTTTTATAATTTCCCGAGCTTTAGTTTCATCAATTCCTAATGCTTTGGCCACTTCTTCCGGGGTCGGCTCCCTGCCCAGTTCCTGCATCAATTTTCTTTGAGTCCTGTTAAAGCGATTTATAGTTTCAACCATATGAACAGGAATGCGGATTGTCCTGGCCTGATCTGCAATTGCCCGGGTGATTGCCTGCCTGATCCACCAGGTGGCATAAGTTGAGAACTTATATCCCCTTCTCCAGTCATACTTATCAACCGCCCTCATCAAACCAATATTCCCCTCTTCAATTAAATCAAGTAAACTCATTCCGCGCCCGACATATTTTTTGGCAATGGAAACAACCAGCCTTAAATTAGCGCTGATTAATTTATCACGGGCAGCTTTAACATTTTTCTCTGCTTTTTTTGCAAGCTCTATTTCATCCGCTGCTGTTAAAAGCGGAATTTTGCCGATATCCCGCAAATACTGCCGGACAGGATCTGTAACAGAACCTGCCTCCAAAGTAGATAAAACTTCCAGTTCTTTTTCAAGCTCTGTTGTGGATTTAGTCTCAACTTCAAGCTCCTCTGCCGTAGTTTCAAAAACATCAATGTTTTCATCGGTCAGTTGGAGAAAAAATGCATCCAGGGCTTCTATGGTTTCTTCAGGTTTTGGGAAAATCTGCAGGATTTCTTCCTGCGTTACAAAGCCTCTGCTTTTACCCAGCTTAAGCAGTTTTTTGATATCTAAAGATGTTTGTTTTTTTTGTTTAGCCATGGTGGTTATAAATTCTTTAATTTCACTGACAAATCCCTAAACCGCTTGTTTAGAGACTCAACTGTATCCATCTTATCAAACTCTTGGGCATTTTTTATTTCCAGGGAGAGCTTTTCCAAGGATGCTTTAATTAAGGCTTTTTTAAGTTCCGATATAACCCCTTCCAACTCTTTTTTCCAGTGTTTATCCTCACTAAACCTTTCGTCAAGCTCCATTAAGTATAGCCTATCTACTTCTACAGTCAACTCGGAAGGCAAAGTAGAGACAAAATCATTAATATTAAATGCCGTACTTTTAAAAGATATCGAGTCTAAATAAAGCACTAAAAGTACGTAAAGCTGGCGCCATTTTTCTGCCAAAAACAACGTTTCGGGAAAACCGGGGACAAAATCACTTTCCTGGGGCGGGTGCAGGAGCAAAGCTATTAAATATTCTTCCAAAAGCTCCCTTCGCCCTTTAACAGGCACAACATTATCTGCAGTTTTGGTAGTTTGCAGCAGCGGAGCATAGCTTTTCGGAGAAGCAGTGCGGGCTTTTTCTACCGCCACACGTAAGATCTTCTCATCTGTTTTCAAAAAAGAAGCCAGTCTTTGAATATACCGCTCCCTTACCAAATCATCTGTAATTTTTGCCCAGACAGGAATTAACTCTTCTCCAATTTTGCGCAAATCAGAAGGCTTTTTGCTGTCATATCTTTTTGCAATAGAGGTTAAGTAATAATCATAAATCGGAACTGCCCCGGAAATTGCTTTTTGCCAAATAGCCGGATCGCTTTTAATAACCTCTGCCGCGTCTTTGCCGCCCTCAAGCTGCACCACTTGAATATTTAATCCTGCTTTATCCGCAATTTCGATACCGCGCCGACAGGCGCTGTCTCCTGCCAGATCCATATCAAAACCCAAACTCAAATTTTCAGTAAATTTTTTCAGCATGTCAATTTGCCCTTCGGTTAAAGCAGTGCCTTTTGAGGCAACAACATTTTTAAACCCCGCCTGGTAAGAGGCAATCATATCCATCTCCCCCTCTACAAGCACTACTTCTTTTTTGTTTCTGATCTCTCCTTTTGCCAGATTTAAACCAAATAAGAAATTACCTTTATCAAAAATAGGGGTCTGCGGAGTATTAATGTATTTTGGTTCTGCAGGCATTAACACCCTGCCGGAAAAACCTCTTAAGTTGCCTTTCGCGTCAATTAAAGGAAAAGTAATCCTGCCTCTGAAACGATCATAACTGCCGCTTTTTGAAGCCACTCCAAGTCCTGAGGAAATAATTTCCTGATGAGTAAATCCTCTTTTTAATAGAAACCTTGTCAAGGATTCCCATGAGTTAGGGGCATAACCTATACCAAACTCCTCAATTATTTCAGTTAAAATTCCCCTTTCCTGCAAATAATTCAAAGCTTTTTTACCTAAAGGGTGTTTGGTTAAAATATAGTGGAAAAACTCCTGGGCTTTTAAGTTGATTTCAAACAACCTGTCTTTAAAATCTTTTTTATCATCGGCTTTTTTTTGCAAAACCACGCCGGCTTTTTTGGCCAGCATTTCCAAAGCTTCTTTAAATTCCATCCCCTCTTTTTCCATTAAAAAAGTAAACAAATCTCCACCTTTTTGGCAGCCAAAGCAATGCCAAATTTGACGTTCAGGAGAGACTACAAAAGAAGGAGTTTTTTCGTTATGAAAAGGACAAGGGGCTTTAAAATTTACACCGGCTTTTTTTAAAGTAAGATATTCAGAAATCAAATCAACAATATTGATTTTCTCTTTAATAAGTTCAACATCATCCATAGGTTTACAATAATCCCAAAAGCCCATGCAAAATTAAGCTTCCAGGTATTGTTGCGGCCGATTGTACACTAAAAAGTTCCCGAAGACAAGCCTGGATAGAGTCTAGTGACTAGAGTCTGGAATCCAGGTATAATGTGAAACACTTGGAGGGATCGCATAGTGGCCTAGTGCGCGGGCTTGGAAAGCTCGTATACCGCAAGGTATCGTGGGTTCAAATCCCACTCCCTCCGCAGGTTGTCATAGTGTATAATAATTTTATGTTTAATAACTGGCAGATGCCGAATTTAGGAGCAGGAATATATTTGCTGATTTTGTGGGAAATTTTTTGGAAGGGAGTGGGTCTTTGGAAATCTGCCAAAAAAGGCGACCTGATCTGGTTTTTGGCAATATTTTTGATTAATTTTTTTGGCATTATTCCCCTCTTTTACCTTTGGAAAACCAAACAATTAGACGGAGTTATTAAAGATTTTCAAAATTTCTTTAAATCGCTGTTTTTAAGGTTTCAAAAGAAGTAAATATTCCCTGTTCCCTGCTCCACCCAGGATTGGGGAATCAATACAATTTACAATGTACAATTTACAATGTACAATTTTTTCCAGCACCTGATTTTTTACTCTTTCTGCAATTTCAGAAGGCAAAACACCTTTTATGAGATCTCTTTTATCAGCTTCGTAATGAGGTTTGAGTAAAGCAATAATCAAACCATCCGGTTTAAGGAAATTCTTAACAATAGGTAAAATCAGCTCCAGTTTGGTCCAGCCGGCATCAATTGTGATTAAGTCAACTCCATCCACCTCGGAGGAGTCATGGCTTCCGCTTCGCTCCAGCCTGCCACCATCCGAGGTGTTTTCAAAGTCACCTTCCAGGTGGGCTTTGACTCCTGGAAGGTGTGTCAGGCGAAGAATATTTGTCCGCTCCATTACTACTACTCTGGGATCATTGCGCAGTTTCCAGGCCAGTTCCCCATACGCAGTATCCAAAGCATAAACTTTTCTTGCTCCATTTTGCAGTAAACAATCTACAAATCCGCCTGTTGAGGAACCTACGTCGAGGACGACGTAATCTTCAATCCTCAATTTCCAATTTTCAATAGCGGATTGCAGTTTTATTCCGCCCCGGGAAACAAATTGATTCATATCTCCTTCCATCTGTCTACTGCTTTTTTTAGCAGTTCCTTATCCTGATTAAAAGTCAACTTCTTCATGGCTTCCTCCTGCTCATACCAGCCGATATCACTAACTTCCCAGTCATGGTCTTTAATATCTCCTGAGACATATTTCATTAAAAAATAAGTCACTACTTTAAAAATCTTCACATTATTAAAAGTATAGACATATTTGGAATAACCTACCTTCCCAGCAATCTCAGCCAACACTCCACCCTCTTCCCGGACTTCTCTTAAGGCAGACTCTTCCGTTGTTTGCTCCGGATGATCAAGCAAGCCTTTAGGAAAGCTCCAATGATGATTTTGGGAATGCTGAGTCAGAAGCACCTGCCCCTTATCATTAAAAACAATTCCTCCTGCTGAAAATTCTTGTTTCACGTTTTTAATTCTATCTTTTTTAATTGTGCCCTCGGCGGGAATTGAATCCTTCGATCCTTCGACATACTCAGGACTCAGGACCTTCGGCCCACATCAATCAGTATGCCCGAGAGGACTTGAACCTCCAACCTCAAGATCCGGAATCTTGTGCTCTATCCAATTGAGCCACGGGCACATATTTTTTGGCGGAGGGTGCAGGAGTCGAACCTGCTAGGGCTTTCACCCGATGGTTTTCGAAACCATTACCTTACCGTTCGGCCAACCCTCCGAATGCGGGTCGCATTCGTAAATGCGACACCTCCGAAAACTTGTCTTTTGGAAATTTATGCCAAGTTTTCTTCGGCGCGCCCGGCGGGATCTTTACTTCGTAAAGCATAGTGCACTTCGTTTGCACTATGAACGAACCCACGAGCGCTTTGCGCCCCTGGCGGGAATCGAACCCACATTACGAGATCCGCAATCTCGAGGTTTATCCGTTAGCCTACAGGGACAACATGGGTATTTTAACAGAAATCCAGTCTGAAAGCTGAAGCCTGTGACAACTGAAAACTATCTATGGGTATTTTCCAGGGGGAAGTGTTTTTGTAAACCTTCTGACCATTTTTCCATCCAGCTTTTATACGGCACCTCAACATACGGCAAAAATTTGGCTACAGTTTTTTTAACTTTTTCTTCATCATGCTCTTCCAGTACCAACATAAGCTGAGCCGGAAACCTCAGGCGCGTTTGAATATGCAAAATATTTGAACCATCTTTTTTCTTAAACCAAAAAGCATCCAGGTAATGCCAAAGGTAAAAATCTTCCCCGATAGTAATACCTTGTGTTGAAATCCTGTAAGTAACTTTATGAGGCGGCACAAAAGCCAAAACATAGGCCACAAAAGCTAAGGATAAAAGTGTGGCGATAAGTAAAAATTCCTTAGCCAAAAGCAATATTAAAACCAGCAAAATCACAATTATCGCCAAAGTGGTGTAGTAAGACCGGTCTTTTTTTCTAAAAGGACGGGATGGCGCTTCCCACGAGAGTAACGTTTCAATCTCCTCTGTCTCCATCATCTTAGGAGTAAAAAATTCATGGCCAAGATTTTCCTCAGGAGGATTTTTTGGATGCTCCTTTTTAGGAGGATTCTGCTGGTGTTTTTCAGGATTATCCTTGGGCATGTTGATTTTAGTTTAACTTTAAATTCCTAAACTGTAAAGACCGATTGCTGCGGAGGCGGCAGGATTCGAACCTGCGAGCCCTTTCGAGCCAATGGTTTTCAAGACCATCTCCATAAACCGCTCGGACACGCCTCCTTAGGCGGAGGGTACAGGATTCGAACCTGTGTGACATTTCTGCCAACGGTTTAGCGAACCGTCTCCTTAAACCACTCGGACAACCCTCCAGCAGGCCTAATTTTAACAGAATAGAGTTTTTCTATCTAGCCAACAGGATTTTTATTGGCTAGCATATTTATGCAGGATTGAAGCAGCTAAGGTTTGATAAGGAATGCCCTCTTCTATAGCTTTAGCCTTAAGTTTCAATAAATCCCTTTCTGAAATCCTTAAATTAATATTTTTATTCTTTTTAACAGTGTTTTTGGCTGCTTCTATGGCATCTTTTTTAGCTTGTTCAAAATTCTTAACCCTTTTAAACTCTCCTGCCTCAACAGCCTTGAGGATTTCTTCCTCCTCTTTTGTGAGTTCAAAATATTTCATTTCTTCCTCCTTTCTATTAGGTATATTTTAGTCATTTTTCTGCTTGGATAAAGAGTTTTCAAAAAATATTTCTCTTTATCTTCCACAAACGGAATCAGATAAATATAATCATCAAACTCAATTACAAACACTTGTTGATTGGAAAATTTTTCCTTGTTGGGATGATCGATAATATCTAACAAACCACCCTCAATAATTACATTAACTAGTTCTTCAAAAGATACTCCTCTTTTCTTCTTTAATAAAACGCTTTTCTCCCTATTCCAATCAAAGTACTTCACTTTCATATTTTATGACAATGTATATGTTTTGTCAATGTATTACCTGGCCAAAGTTAAAGCCCACACTTTTTTGGCGCCGTTTCTTTTTAAGACATAACAGCATTCACGCAGAGTTGAACCTGTGGTCCAGACATCGTCAATAAGCAAAATGCTCTTAGCTATTTGCTTTTCGCTGTTGGCAAGCGCAAAGGCATTTTTGATATTTTGACGGCGGCCATGACCTTTTAATTTTACCTGCGGCTTGGTATAACGAATACGCTTTATCGCATCACAATAGGTTAAACCTAACTTTTTGGATAAAAGTTGCCCCATCAAGGCAGACTGGTTAAAACCGCGGGAATTTTCTCTCCAAAAGTAAAGCGGCACAGAAACAACCCCCCATCCTTCCCCCCTATCTTTTTTAATCTGATCTAAAACAAAAGGCTGATATTTTGCCCAATATTCCAAAGTTATATTAACCAATGCTTCTGCCAATTCTTTTACTTTCCTGTATTTTAATTGTTTGATTGCTTCCCGGAGCGACCCCTGGTAAATTCCCAGACTCCAAAGTCCATCAAGTGCGTATTTCCTCCCACACACCGGATGGGTTTGACCGCCCAGTGCCAATCTTTCGCACCGCGGGCAAACTAAATCTGTTTGCATAATTTCGGAAACACAACCTTTGCAAAAGTATGTATCAAATTTTTTGCAGCCAACACATCTTTTAGGGAAAAGAAAATCTAAAAACATCCAGTATAAATAGTACACTACTTAAACCACAAAAAAATCAGTTGTAGGGTAAGAGCGAGAACCAGCAGTTGATTATATTTATTAAATCGTAACTCGCTTTTTATCTCTCTCTTACCCCCAACCTGATTAACACCCACTATATAGAAGATTTTTGATAAACAAATAATAATGGTGTAAACATCCGGTAAGAAGCCGCTTGACAAGTCCAGCAGCTTATGTCTTTAATGAATATAGTGAATAAATTTAAAGCGCTGTCCAACCAAAAAGGTTTTGCCCATATATTGCTTTTGGGGGTTATCGTTGCTGGTTTGGCAGTTGCAGTATATGTGGTTGGTATTGAAACTAAAATATTCCCCAAAGCTGCTGAATTTAAGCAAAGTGTTTCCGGACCGGTTCCTGTTTGCCAAAAAGGCCTGAATACTTTCAGTTTAGAACAACCTTGCCCGGGTAGCGATCTTTACAAACAAGCCAGTTATACCTGTTTTGGCGGTAAAAGTGGTGTGGTGGGGAACAGTACTTGTCAAACACCTGCAAAATTACAAATGCTTGCTAAACAGGCTTGTAAGGGCCAGTCCAACTGCCCCTTACCTACCTCAACACCAGTTAATTTAGGTAGTTGTACAATCAGGGATGCATATACGACGCTACCTGTTTATTCTGCTCCCAGTTTAGGTAATGGTTACGCACAAATCAGTCTTGGTCAGGTTAAAGATTTAGCAGACGCAAAAGCAAGATGTACAGATGCAATTTTTAATGCCTTAATGACAAATTATTGCTCTGTCAATAACCGCCCCGCCCAATGGGGTGTAGCATTTCACACAAACCCAAACAGCTTAACAGGCACATCTTCAACCTGCGCTGCAAGTGGTTGCAATAATCATGTTTGTCCAACTTCCTCCCCAACTCCAACATCCACACCGACTCCTATTCCTACCCTAACAGGGACAGGACAAGGAACATTTGATTTCACCGTTGGCACTTATTCATTACCGATAAACGGAACAGTTACTGTTGATCAACAAAACAAAATGATTACATTAAGCTGCAAACAAGGAGTTGCAGGCTGCGCTTTTTCGGCTGTTTACCGGGCTAGAAACAGAACCACGTCTAACCTATACCACCTCGCCATGTGGGTGGCAAATCCTTCGGGAATATCAAATCTACTCCGCTTCAATGGTTTTGATGGAATCATGACGAATGGAAGAAGCGAGCTAGATAGAATGGTAGAACCTGGACAGGAAGCAATAAACACTGCAATTAGAGTTGAAGCCCAACAGAACTTAGGAACTGCTTTGGCTTATATGTATAGCGATGGAAAAATATGCATCTCGCCAGCAAATCCTCAGAGTTGTACATATAACGGAGGATCAAGCTTTACAATTAAGGTAGTAGTCAGCCCCTAAATTACAAATAACCACAGCTACCACAAGGTTAGGCAGCTATTTTTAGTTTGCCGCCTATTGAAACAGCCTGCATGGTGATTAAATTGGATAACATTGAAGGTATACTAATAGTCCCCCTGCTTTGCAATCCCTCTTTAAGGTTTCTGGCATTCGCCAAGTCAGACTTGGCATCCGCCAGAGATTCTTCACTGTGCTCAGAATGACAATGAGTAATTTTAGGATGACTCGTGGGATGTAATTGCATGTTGGGAAAGATAATACCTTAAGAAAATAAAGATAAGATATAAAAAGAGTAAGAATTAAGAAAGTAATAGGTGGAGATGTCGGCTTTGCAGCCGAGTCCAAAATTGTAACTTTTCAAACCTCTACAAGCTTATCCAGTTAATTTTTGTTCATCAGTTGTAACCAACTGGAAGGAAAACTAATGAATGATTGAATTGTCTTTTGTAACTTCGGATCAACCAACACCAAAATTACAGCATCCTGACTTTGTACGTACCTTAGTATTCCGTCAGAAGGAGAACATTTTCTAAGGTAACCTTTAGCTTAAGCTACTAAAGCAGGCTGTAAACCCGCGAACGGGTTAACAGTACCTGTAAATTTAGCAGCGAACTGCTTCAGGTAACGAGCAATATCATTGCCGTTTGTGTTTTGAAACCATATTTAACGCTTAAGATTTCTTTAGCGGCTTGCAGTTTTCAAAGAGCAATCCTGTCGAAACTATACATCCCCAGGAGTGTATATTACCACAAAACAACGCTCAAAAGCAAATCGCCAATACCCAGACAAAACATTCAACGATCGTGGTATGTTTTGTATAAGATAATTCAGGCTTTTCCCCGGAGTTCCTGCTCTACTCTGCGGGCATGATCCTGTTCTTTGATTGCTTTGCGGTGGTCAAATTCCTTTTTACTCCTGGCCAGACCTACTTCTACTTTAAACCGGTTATTTTTTTCATAAATAGACAAAGGGATCAAAGTAGTGTTTTTACCGGAAGTCTTGCCTATTAAAGAATCAATCTGGTGCCTGTGAAGCAGCAGCTTCCTGGATTTTTGGGCATCATATTCTTTATCAGAAGCCTGATTATACATAGGGATATTGGCATTAATTAGAAAAGCTTCTCCGTTTAACACCCTTATGTGACTTTCTCCTAAATCAATTCTCCCTGCCCTGATGGATTTAACCTCAGAACCGGATAAAACTATCCCTGCTTCAAAGTGTTCAAGAATATGATAGTTATGAAGGGCTTTTTTATTGATGATTTTCATATGGCTATTAGCTTTTAGCTATTGGCTATTCGCTACGAAAAGCTAACGACCAAAAGCTAACAGCTCATTTTAGCTCTACTGAGTAAATCTTGCTTCGCTCAAGCAAATACACTTTTTTCCCTTTTTCATCTACCACCAAATCCGTAGCAGAGCCAAATCCGCTTCCCATCATTTGCCCTTTATAGCCGCCTGTTTTTGTTAGGATCAGGAGCCGGGAATTTCCGGAATCCAAAAGATATAAATTATCCGTGTCTGATGAGACAAAAAGGCTTTTGGGGCTTTTTACCGGAGAAGGTAAACCGTCATAGGAAAAATTATCTTTGTCTCCTTTTGTAAAGCGTAATATTTCCCCGTCGCTTTTTAGCACATACACCGAAGATTCAATCTGCATTCTTATGGCATTTGCAAAATCTGCTTTTGTACCTTTGGTTAGGTATTCCCTTTTATCCGAATATCCGTCTGCAGCAGGCAGGTATTTCCAGATTTGACCTGAATCCAAAAGATATATATTTCCGGCAAAACCATAAATATCCTTAATTTCCTCCCAATCTTTATCCGCTTTGGAAACTGTAGTTGCTTTCTGTTTTGCGCTGTCCACCCTTATAATTCCTTTATCCTTTGAGAAAACAAAAGCAAAACTGCCGTTTAAAGAAGCGAAAACAGCCTCTCCTAACCCGTCTGAGCCTGCTAAAATTTGATTGCTCTTTTTTGCCATATCTACAACAACCAATGTTTTAGTGCCGGGATCCAAAAGCAGCAGTTTATCTTTGGATAAACTCATAGAGACGGCGCGGAAGTCTTTTTTAACCAAATCCATATCTAAAAATTCCGGAAAATTAGACACCTCCGCAGCCTGCAGTATTGAGGAAGATTCATTTTCAAGGGTGTTTTTAAAATTATTCGCTTCCTGGTCTTTTGGCGCAAGCACCAATGCTTTACTCACCTTATCCTTGGCAGATTCCAGCCTTTTTTTTGCCTCAGCGGGATTTAAGCTGGCCAAACCCTTAGCTCCCTCAAAATCCTCTTTAGCAGATGCAAAGATTTGGTTAAATTGCAAAAGCTTTTCACTGTCCTTGTTAACTTTATATTTATATCCTGCTCCTGCCAGTGCAATAACAATTAAAACAATTGCTATTGCCAGCCTCCCTCTGCCGCTTTTTGGAAAATAGGTTTTAAGTTGAGAAAACCCCCAAATGATTTTTTTGAAAAAAGCTCCAAAAACCGCCTTTATTTTGCCCGGGGAATCCGAAACTTCCTGTTGCAAAGTCTCATCTTCCTCTTTTTGCTTGCTGACAGGGGAGATTTCTACATTTTCCTCCGATATCTCCACTGCTAAAGCTGCCACCCCTTTCTCTTCGAGCTCTGAGGCGCCAATTTTACCTTGCACTTCTTCTTCAAAACTCTCCAGGGGCAATTCCAAACATTTTGTAAAATCTGAACCCAAAAAAGCTGTTAAGCTCCTTGTAGAAAATACCAGTTTATCTCCGGCGTTTATAAAACCGGACACAAGCTGAACTGATGCCACTTTCAAAAGCGATGAGATTTTATCTGACCGTTTCAGGTAAACATCCACCTCTCCTTTGCCGATAAGATATAAAACCTTTCCGGAAACTGCTGCCAACACCAGGTCCCAATCCGTAACCTGCTCTGAAAGTTTTTTTTGAGCCTCTGCAAAAGCTGCATCCAGCTTCTCTGCCACTGTCCCCTCGGACTCAAAATAAAAATCTTCAAGCTCAGATAAAACTTGCCTGCCCTTGGTGAAAGCATCATCACAGGTAAGTGATAACACCGCAAAAAAACTGTTTCCGTCCCGCTCGCTTGAGGTAACCTGAGCAGCTTTTTGATCTGTATTTAACCCGATAACTTGTGCAATGTTTAATTTCATAGAATTCCCCACACCAAAACAATTAACCCAACTGCAAAACCAACATTAAGCAAAGAGAGGGCTTTGAGAACCGGAGATACTTTGGTAATTAAGGTTTGACTCATTAAATTCACCTGTCTGACAACCACCAACGCAAATATAGCGTAAAGCACCAAAATTATCAAAATTGCAGCCTTAAGCAATATTCTTATTGACTCAAATTCAAAAGGATTAGACGGGATGGTGACTGGCATGATTTCCTCCTTTGCTGTGAATATTGTGCGTTAGATCCAGAATAAAATCAGCCACATGATGAGGCCTTGGGACATCCAACAAATCAATATTTTTAGAAGTCCCGGCTGTCTGAATAAAAACATCTCCATAATGAAAAATCGACTGCAATATTCCTCCCATGGATGATGAAGTATCTTCTACATTCCGCAGGGGTGCCATATCGATATTCTTAAAAAGAAGCGAATGAAAATCTACATCCACTATATTTTTCTCAGTTACTATAATGACATTAAAATACCATTGCAAAAAGCCTTCAAAAACAATAATTAACACCACCAGATAGTTGACAATTAAAAATAATATTTCAAAAGTTTGGGGAATAGTCTCAAGATCCAAATTAAAAATAGGTAAAAACCTGGCAGCTATAAAAGGCACAAAAAATATTACAATAGCTGCAGTGATCCAGCCTAAATTAGTAATCGGGTGGGCCCTCAGTAAAAGAAATATCTTTTCGTCCGGATCCTGACCTTCAAAACGGCAATTGGTAGGATTTTCTATATAAGAGGAGAACATTAAGGAAAGTATATCATAGAGATAAATAGAAATATGCTTCGCGAAATAAATTGAAATTTCAATAAATTTCTACCTGTTTCTATGTATATCTACAAGTTTCTGCTTATTTTTTCTCTATATTAAAAAATGCAAAGCCTTTTTGGGGAATTGCTAGATACCCTGGTGCTCTAATATTAAACGCCTCCTTAAATACTCCTGCACTTATTCGAATCTCTCCTATGTTGGTTTGAAAAATTATTTCGTTTGTGGAACCGTTACCCTGAATTACAGTTACTGAAGAAACCGCAGACGGACCGTTGGACTTTTCGCGAAGCTCTGCATGAGAATAAGGATTAGTACCTGGGTAGCATGAGGTAGTCACCGGAGTCACTCGATCATCCCTGTATCGCGTTGCGTTAATAATATCCGCCATCTCTTCAGGAGATAACCAGGCATTAGATCTTCCACATTTATTACTATTAATACTGTATCTCTCAGTATACCAGGCCTTATAAAGCCATGGCGAGCCGCCTAATTTATCGTAAGCCTTATCTATAAAATTACTTCCACCAGAACCATCTGTAGTATCCCAGCCAATCGGTGAAGCAAACCCTCCGTGTGTTGAAGCGTAAAAAGTAACCACATCCTCAACCACCTGACCGCGGGTAGCATTGACCGCATTTTTCCATGCTTGAGGTGGATTATCAGATTTAGACTTATTAAATACTTGGGCCGCTTCTGTAGTCTTAATCGCCTCTCCTGATTGTTTATATCTCAACGCATATGTTCTTGCTGCAACAGCCTGGGCTTTCAACGCTTCCGAATGCCAACTGGAAGGCATCTCAGCAATTCCATATAAGTATTTTTCTTCAAAATTCATCGAGCCAAAACCTGACACGTTGATATCCCCTCCTGTATCTTTACCCACAGGCTCTTTGCCATAATATGCTTTTAAAATTGCTTTGTAATCCTGACCTGACTCTGCCCTGCCTCTGGCCCCATATTGGCTCATGCCTTTCCGATGGGTATGCGCACCAAAGGAAAACACCCCAAAATATCCAGCAGGAGCGTTGGCTTTAAAGCCTTTAATTGAAGCATTTATATCATCTGCCTCTTCACTATCTCCAATAGTCGCAGTAAATTGGCCAGATCTTGCTGCCAAAATCTCCTGTTGTTTGGCGGAAAGCTCGGCAATTTTCCCTGTCAAATCTGCCTGGTAAGCCTTGGCTTTCTTAATTTCTCCGCCTAAAAAGTCTGCATTTTTATCAACTTCTGCCTGCAAAGAAGAAAGCTTTACTTTATCTTTTTCCAGTTTTTCTTTTTGGGTTAGAAGATCTATAACTTCCCCTGTAACAGAAGCAATAATCGAGCGGTCTTCGCGGGTAACTGTCTGCCTATAAGACAGCTCGCGGAACAAATCTCCTGAAGAAATGGATGACAAAAGCACAAGCAAAGGTTCTGCTAAATAAGAGCGGATATAGTAGGCTTTAACCCGTGTCTCAAGGAGTGCCTGTTGAAGCGCCAGCTTATCCTCCCGGATATCCAAATCTTTTTGCTTTTGCTTAATACTTAAAGATAAATTATTTAAATTTGCCTGAATTTGGGCAAGCTGCATTTTTAAGGATTCCAATTGCCCTTCCAAAGGCTTTGTGGCTTTAACAGATGATTCCCTTGCTTTGTTTAACTCATCAATTTGTTTTTGCAGGTCTTCTATTTCGTCAGCCTGAGCAGTTGGCAGTAAGTAGCTGGCAGTAAGTATTAAGGGTAAAACAAAAAACAGCATTCCCATAATACATAATACAAATCCCTTAATACTGCTTTTACGGGCAAACATTGTCCTAAAATTTTACCATAAACTCTAATCTCTAGACCCTAAATCCCAAAATGTGCTAAGCGCTAAGCTGAAATTTATTGTCCAAAACCATTTTATAGATGGTATAATATAAACATTATGAACAAAGCCCAAATCATATCTAACCCCAAAATCTTAGGTGGAAAACCCGTGATTGCCGGCACCAGAATTTCAGTGGAACTCATACTGGATAGGATCTCTACCGGAATGAGCGAAAAAGAAATATTAATTGATTATCCGCATTTAACAGCTAAACAGATTCAGGCAGCCGTAGCATACGCCAAACGAATAGTTATACAAAAAACTGGCACAAAATTGTCAAGTAAAGACACTACACCCGTCACCTTATATACCCATGAAATTTCTCGCTGATGAGGATTTCCCCAAACCTCTGATAATCAAAATTAGGAACTTTGGCTTTTCAATCAAAACTATCCAGCAGAAAGATCTTCAAGGATCTTCTGATGAAAGAGTAGCAAGTATCGCTCTCAAAGAAAAACGAATACTTTTAACCTTTGATAAGGATTTCTTAAAAAACCAGTCTAAAAAATTGCAAGCGGTCATTTTCAGCTTCCCTAAAACTCCAACCGCCGAGATACTTTCTTTAATAGAAATGTTCCTGCGAAATTTGCCGGAAGAATTATTGAAAAGGAAAATATTAAGATTCAGCAAACGTGGATTTGAAATAATTACTTAGTATGACCCTAAATCCCAAAATGTGCTAAGCCACAACCAGTTTCATAGTTGTGATAAACTAACTTTAATGTCCAAAAAGATGATATAATACAATCAATATGAAAAATATTATTACCAGGAATCCAAAAATTTTAGGCGGGAAACCCATTATTGCCGGCACCCGGATGTCTGTAGAAGTTATTCTGGAATCTTTAGCCGGAGGCATGAGCATAGAAGAAATGCTAAAAGAATATCCTTTCTTAAAGAAAGAACATATCCAAGCAGCCATAGATTATGCCGCTAAAATTGTTGGTAAAGAAGAAAGCTACTTGTTTGAAAAAGCTTCTGCTATTACCCATGAGATTCATCGCCGACGTTAATATTCCTCAATTACTTATCACGCGGTTAATCGATTTAGATCATAATGTCCTTGACATTAAAAAACATAATCTGGAAATCAGCGATATAGAAATTATTAAGATTGCAAAGAAGGAATCAAGAGTAATACTTACCCGGGATAAAGACTATATAATTTTGGTTCAATTCCCTAGGTATCAAGTTCCTATTATCGCCATCAGGTTGATCAATCAAACTGATACCCAATATATTACCAGCAAAGTTTTGGAATTTATTAAAAATAATAAAGAATCAATTATCTTAAATTCTTTAACTGTTATCAGAGAGAATGCTGCTACTTCCTATCAGTACCCACTGTGATTTTCCTGTCTCAAAAATATATACGATCGTATTAAGTTTTGTCTATTTTACTAATCATTAAAATTCTAACCACCATTCCCTAGTCACTAGGCCCTAAACCCTATCTTGTACTAAGCCACAATCAATTCACGTAGTTGTGGTAAACTAAAATCAATGTCCAAAATACCTTCTATAGCAATATTTTTTGTATAGTTATTTTTTTCTCCGGTTTCAACCATACCGCCTACGCAATAGACCCAAAAGATGATTATATTCAGACCACCTCTTTAGGAGGAAGGGCTGATTATTTGGTGACAGGAGACGAAGATTTGCTTGCGCTTAGTGCCAAACCTGATTTGGGAGAACTGAAGATTGTTACGACCAAACAGTTCCTGGCTAAAATTTTACCACAAACTCTGGACCCCAAACTTCTCTTGTGCTAAGCTAAAATTAATGTCCAGGATATTCACTATACCAATAATTTTCCTTTCTGTTGTTATATTTTTCTTCGGTTTTAACCGCATCACCTACGCTATAGATCCAAGAGATCCAAACCTTGAAATCATACCCCCATCTCCTGCGGTTACAGACTCACAAGTAACCATCACTGTACAAACCAAAGACGGCAGTAGTTCTTTTAATGAAAAAAAATATTCTTTCGCTGCATGGAAAGGCGATCTCAGTCTGGTAAACTTTGGTATTTATAAGAGACTCGTAGATTATAATTGTGTTTATATAAACTTTAATGAGAACATCTCTAATAGAAAAAACGCAGATCTTAGAATTACTCTGGATAAATCAAAAGCTATTGCTATCTGGCCAGTAGATAACAAGTGCGTAAAAATGGGTGACGTCTGGCATTTTCGCTTATGGGCATCTCCAAGCATTGATCCTATGGGTAGCGACTGGGATACCATGATTGAAAATAATTTTCTGGTAGAAGACTACAAGTTTCAGTTTGTTCAACCAAACGGCAAGATTGCTGCAATCAAAGCAGGAGGAAATACCCAAGATTCTAATGTTTACTCTGGGGAAAATGCAACAGTTGTGCTTTCTAATGCAGCCGATGGTGCCTCCTACACGTTTTGGTGGCATGGCGCATATGGTATTGCTGAAATATATCATAGCAAAGGATCAGGAAACTTTGAAATCGAAATTAAGGACCGCTTGAATGGCAAGCAAAGATTGTGTATGGAATTTGGTGATGCTGGATTGCAACCGCCAAAAGGTCATCCTTGCAATCAGCCTGGAAAATTTGTTGATTTTGAGTTCCATGGCATTAAAAGACCTCCGACAGCTACTTTGCCTCCTGGAATTCAAACTAAATGTTTTTTATATGCTGCCCACCTGCCAACACTTAAGGAAAGGGATTCCCTAGCAGTCGGTTACATGAATTTACCTCCACGTCAGGAATTCAAGGCAACACTTGTTAATAAAGATGGCACCGAAGTAAATTCCGCAAAAGCCGTATCCGACCAAAAAGGAAGTCTACTCATCTCTGTAATAACAGAAATTGGTATTGGTGAAGATTATAAGGTCACCATCACTGATTCTAGCAATAAAGAGGTTTGCTCAGAAATCTTTTCAGCAACAACAGACGGCACAAGTCCTAAATTCGCTAAATGCGACGATTCTTCTTGCACCCGCTTACCGGATAATATGGAATGTAAAGACGGTAGCGGAATCGGTATTAATACTGCCATTGGCTGTATTCATACCAATCCGGCAGCGTTGGTAAAAGATCTTTTAAGGTTTATCCTTGGAATAGGAGGAGGAATTGCATTTTTAATGATGCTTTTGGGGGTTTTCCAGATGCTGACTTCTGCCGGAAATCCCGAGACTTTAAATGCCGGAAAGGAAAGATTAACCAGTGCGGTGATTGGACTGCTGTTTGTTATCTTCTCCATCTTGCTGTTACAAATTATAGGGTGGGGTATCTTGAAAATACCGGGATTAGGATCTTAATGTAAAGATCAAAAATCAAAATGCAAAATGACAGTGTAAAATTCAAAATTGAGTTCAAGAAAAGACTGTACAGTTTTGCATTAAAACTCATAACATTTATCGATCAGCTACCAAATGATAATGTTTCTAAAAGAATCGGAGACCAACTTTTAAGAAGCGGCACGAGTATCATAGGAAATTATATCGAAGCCACAGCCTCCAGCTCAAAAAAAGACTTCACTAATTTTTTTAATCATTCGTTAAAATCAGCTAACGAAAGCAAACTATGGGTATCCCTTTTAAAAGACACAGGCAGGGCTGTAAAAGAAAAAACCGAATGGTTTATTGTTGAACTGGATGAAATATCAAAAATTTTTGCCTCTTCAATATTAACTCTAAAAGGTAGAAAATAATGTTATTAACATTTTAGATTTTGATATGTCATTTTGATATTTACATTTTAATTTTTAAATTTACTTATGAAGATTGCTCAAGTACTACCTGACCTTCAAAAAATATATGATGCCAAGCCGGCAAAAGATATTAACAGCTTAGGCGATCTTATTTCCGTCTTTCTAAACATTGTTTTTTATGCAGCCGGATTTTTAGCTTTCTACTATCTGGTTTGGGGAGCGCTCTCCTATATTATGGCTCAGGGAAATAAAGAAAGTCTGGCCAAAGCCAGAGCCAGGATTACCTGGGCAATTATCGGACTGATGGTAGTATTTTTGGCATTTTTCATAGCTAGATTCGCAGGGGAAATATTCCCGCCCAGTCCGGACAGAGGAGGGTTGCCATTTTGAGAGAAATATCAAATATCAAATATCAAATATCAAAATGTTTAAAACATTTTAGATTTTACATTGTCATTTTGATATTTACATTTTACATTTTAATTTTACCTCCCACCCCTGTTTATGCTGCCAACCCCTGCACTCCCGACCCAAAAGGAGGATTTAATATAGGCAGCTGCTTTGGCTTTGGGGATATCACTTCTTTGGGTCAGGCTACCAGCAGACTGGTTATACCTGTATTTTCCATAGCCGCGGCAGCAGTAGTAATATATTTTTTACTGGGGGCTTTTAAATATTTGAGTTCAGGGGGAAATAAAGAAGCCGTAGCAGGAGCCCGAGGAATGATTACTCATGCCATTATTGGATTTTTAATATTAATGTTTGCCTTTTTGATATTACAATTCTTAATATCAAGCTTATTCGGGATTACCAATTTTCAACTATTTTAAAGTTAGAAATTAAAAATGCGGACCGGGAATATGAGTCCCTATATTTTTTACCCAGGGAATTTTATACCTGAAAGCATAAATACTTGCTATTAAACCAATCAAACCACTACCAATAATAATCTGTCCTAAAGGCAACTCGCTATTATCCCTATTTTCTAACTTCTCAGAAATAAAAGTGGCTGTTGGAGAAGGAACCGGTGTATAAGTCGGGAATAATCCAGCCCGTTGCCTAATTCTAATCTGTTCTTCTGTAAACGTAGGAGTTACAGTAGAAGTTACTGTAGGCGTTCCTGTTTCTGTAGGGGTTGGAGTTAGTGTCGGTATACTGGTTTTTGTAGGTGTTCCCTTTATAGCACTTATTTCATCGGCTATAGCAGTGTGAGTTGCCTCACGAAAGGCTAAATCCCTTTCTTTGGATAAAGCAGTTGTGGTTTTATCTGCAATAGCGATTTTAATATCCTGAACATCCGGTGTTGGTGTTACAGTAGCGGTCGGAGTCCTTGTTGCGGTAACAGTTGAAGAAGGCTTAGGTCCGTCAGCATAAACGTTTTGTGCGGTGTTATCTATCGCAACATTTATCGCTGCGCCCAATACTAACGCGCCTATGGTTCGTCTTCCTATTTCTACAATTCCGGGTTGTTTTTCCATAATTAAAGCAATATTTTAGCACAATAAGACCATTTTGTCAAAATTATAGGATATAATAACTGCCATCTTTCTAATTTCTCTTTTTAAGTGATAATATTAGTCTAGAAGTCATGAACTTATTTACTTTTGCTAGAAAAATAACCCTGTTGATACTATTTTTTTATCTCATTTCTTTTATTATGCCTGCCTCCTCTTTAGCGATCGAACCAGGACTTCCTTGTGACCCCCAGGCTGCCAAAAATGAGTGTGAAAAAGATCAAGATGGTTTCAGTTATTCCTGCCAGCGGGTTAAAACCCAATTCCTTTGTGAACGCGATATATTTGGCACTGTTGATCCTCCTCCGGTTTTAAATCCTTTTTTAAAAAAAGATTCCACAGGTTCTGGGGCTATTAGTGATTTTTTATCCAGATTAATAGTTTTAATTTATTCCATAGCAGGTATAGTTTTACTTTTTATGATCCTTTGGGGAGCTTTGGAATGGATGTTATCCGGAGGAGATAAGGAAAAAATTGCCTCTGCAAGAGGCAGGATTTTTAATGCCATTATCGGCATCATCCTGTTTGCAATAGCTTTTGCTATAATAAGAGTCATTGGGCAATTTACCGGGTTTACGTTTTTTAAAGGACAAAATGATGTCGTTATTGTAAGCACTGGCTATGACTCCACCAGTCAAAGTTCTTATGTTTTATGTTCAAACGGACGAAAGCTCTTCACCCCTAGAAAAGACAACGCTGTCTGCACTGAATAGCACTTGACAAGTGCTTTGAAATATAGATATAGTTAAGCTACTAATGAAAAAATTAGCATTTTTAGGATCTTCAGTTTTATCTTTTTTATCACCGGCTTTAACATTAGCCGCTGATCCAATACAAATCCAAAAACCTGCGGGAGTTGGTTTTTCAACTATTGGAAATTTTATCAGCAATATATTAACGGTTGTTTTCAGTATAGCTATTTTAGCAGTACTGGTAATGCTGATCTGGGGGGCTTTTGAATGGATCACTTCAGGCGGAGATAAAGAAGCTGTTGGTAAAGCAAGAGGGAAAATTATTAATGCCTTAATAGGTTTGGCTGTTTTGGCAGTAGCTTTTGCTTTAGCCAGATTAGGCGGACAATTCGTAGGAGTAGATATTACTAACCTGCCTATCCCCGATCCCCTGTAATCTTTAAAACCTTAGTTGTGATTCAAAAAAATTAATGATAAGTTAGAATAATGACAGGTTATATGTTACAGGTTACAGGAATAAAAATACTAGCTTTATTTTTTGCTATCCTTGTCTTTCTTTACCCTTTACCCTTTACCCTTTACCCTGCCTTTGCTGCTACTGCCCCTTGCGATGATGCAAATTCCATCAGAGCAGGTTACGGGCCTTGCCCTGCAGGACTTTCAGAAATCGAACAAGTAGTGGCTAACGTAATTTCCGTAATAGTAGGATTGGGGTTTATTACCATGCTGGTAATGCTTATTTTTGCAGGGATTAAATACTTAACCTCAGGAGGAGAACCTAAAGCCTTGCAAGCTGCTCATATGACTGTTACCTGGGCCCTTTTGGGAATCTTCTTTCTGGCTTTGGCCTGGCTGGCATTACAACTTATTGCAAACTTAACAGGAATAGACGTTACTGTATTTAATATAAAAGCCTTGTGCGGCGGAACAGGATTGCCGTTTTGCCAACCTTAATCAATTTTTTAAGGCTTTACTGAATTCTTCTATAGACATATTTAGGTCGTCAATTATGGCTTTTAATGTTCCGCGCCTTATTTCTTGAGTTGGATGATAAGGGATAGTGGTTCTTCTGCCGTCGGCATGCTTAAGTTGAACATGACTGCCTACCTGATGATATTTCAAAAATCCCAATTTGTTGAGCGTTTTTAGAAGTTGTCTGGCTTTAACAACAGGTAACTTAGGCATTAAAAGTAATTGTTTGGATTACCTCCAGGGAATTTTTCTCCTGCGGAGGCGTGACACCATCTTTGTGCAACCCTTCCAGATGGCAACGGATAGCTTCTTCTAAATTATCTTTAGTTTCTTCGATAGTATCACCCACAGTATGAACGCCCTTTAAAATAGGCACAAATCCATGGTAACCCTTTTCATCAGGTTCAATAATGGTTCTATAAGTATATGTTTTCATATTCAAATTATACTTGATACAGACAAGACTTGCAAAAGGGACTTAGTTTAAGTTAGTGTTAAAATATGACTGCCCGATTTGAATTTACAATTTACAATTTGTTTTTCAAACTGCCTCCGGCAGAGCACTTTACAATTAAATTCTTAATAATCTCTCTTCTGGCTTTTGTTTGTACATTATACATTGTACATTTTACATTCCTCACCCCTGCTTCTGCCCAGACCCCTTCTGCTGTTACTGTAGCCACCTCTTCATCCACCTCGGGGGAGCCAAAGCTCACCCCCGAGGTGTCTCAAACAATACCCTCCTATATCCCCCCTACTTCCCCTCTTTATACTGATCTTTTGGTAAATAATTTATTCCATTCCTTCAGTTGTCTGGCAATCGGGCAATCCATGATCGGACAACCCTGCTTGACTTATAAAGTCACCAAAAACGCCCAAGGCGCACTTCAGGGCATACCGGTTCTATCCCAGGTGAACCTGTCCGGCGGTGCATTAGGCTCTGTAACTTCGGTCATCGGAGCTTTGTACCTAAATCCTCCGGTAAGAACTGCTGATTATTTAGCTTCTGTGGGAACCGGATTAGGGATTGTTAAAGAAGCCAATGCACAGGTTGTCGGTTCAGGCGCGGCAGTATTAAGTCCTATTTTAAGCCTTTGGCAGGTTTCCAGAAATGTTTCATACGTTATCATGATCATTATTTTTGTGGTGATCGGGCTAATGGTGATGTTCCGGAATAAACTTAACCCCCAAACAGTTATTACAGCCCAGGCAGCTTTACCAGGACTGGTGATTGGCTTAATTTTAATCACTTTTTCCTACTTTTTAGCAGGACTTATTTCCGATATGGCTTTTGTGGGAACCAATGTAGTAGGTTATTATTTTGTGGCTGCCCAGGGCAGATTAGACGATCCACAGTTTAAGGACCAGCTCAATTTAACACAGAAAATCTCTCAAAGTAGTATCCTAGACATTTTAGCCCCACTAACAGGAATAGTAACACGGGAAAGAGCAGACGATGCAGCCAACCGCTTTGTCAGCCAACTGGGAGATGCCATCTGGCCAATAAGAATAGCAATATTCTTCCTAAGCGCACAATTTTTGATGCCCATTGCCGGCGGTATTCCCCCTCCTTTTGGTTTGATTGCAGCTCCAATAGTCAGCCTGTTTGGCGGAGCTGTTGCTAACATCGGTCTACCCTTCTTTTTGGGTTACTTTTTAAGCTTTGCTGCTGCTTTGGCACTCACCTATCAAATGATCAAACTGCTGATTAAACTGATTATGGCATATCTGACAATAATTTTTTTGACAATCAGCGCCCCGTTTCAGTTTTTGTTTGCTTCTTTACCGGGCAGACAGGGAATAGCCACCGGCTGGATTATGAACATGTTGGGAAATATTTTAATATTTCCGGCAGTGGTGGCAGTCATTTATTTTGTAGCATTCCTGCTTGGTCCTGAACTAATGGCGCCGCATTGCCCCCAAGCTACCTGCCCATTTAAGGTTTCCAATTTAAATCAGGAGAGTAACATTGCTCTTGTATCTCCAGTATATGCCCAAGGTGCTAATGAAATAATCGGCAACTCAACTTTCCCTTTATTAGGAGGAATGGATTTGAATTTTGTCAAGATTTTACTGGCTTTTGGGGCTTTAATGGCATTACCCACAATCCCTGATATAATAACCAGAGCCATTGGCAAAGGAGGACAAGCAGGATCTATGATCGGACAAGAAATTATGGGTGGCTTTAGAGAAGGCCAAGGCTACGCCCAAAGAACCTACATGGGGGGACTAAACTATGCTCAGGGAGCTAAGACAAGTATCTTTGGAGAGAAACAGTTCTCTAGAAACCCCACGACAGGAAGATGGGCGGCTACTTATGGAAAACCTGGTGCGGTTCATTGGGGTCAGATTGAAAGGGGTAAAACAGATGCAGATATGACAGAAGGCACGAAAGCAGGCACTCAGGCTTTAGGAAGTTAATTCCTAAAATCACCTTTTTTGATACCTGGAAACATCTCGGTGTTGCCTGCAACAGCTTCTTTACGGACTAGCGGCGGGATACTCTCTCCCAAATTCCTTATCTTTTCTTGATCATATTTGCCTGTTTTTCTATTTAACGTATACCAGTAGAAACCTTCTTCCCGCATAAACTCTAGAAGACCTCTTCTCCTTACATTTTCCAAAGCTTTTTTGACTTCCTTATGCAACCCTGGATCATTCCAGGTTTCTTCATTCAGCAGTGACCGCCCTTTTTGTTTTGCCGCGTTATCTGGCCTAGGTGCCTTTATCGTATTCCCTTGCGTATCTGTTTTAGGCCGACCTTTATCATCCAGTACCGGATCCATAATAATGTTTCCATCCTGATCCCGTTCATGCAATACTTTGGATAAAATTAGAGCTCCTTCCTGAGCTAATCTGTTTCTTTCATAATCTCTGAGGATCAGATAATCGCCATCCATGAGCATTGTTTCAACCATTGCAAGAGATATCTCGCTGAAAGCTTCTCTTGAATATCCCAGCCGGTCAACAATGCCCCTTCCTCCTTTATCCAAACTTTCTCTGAGCAGCCTTCTAAAGGCATACCACCTTATAGTATTCTCATAGACATAGTTTCTGGGCGCATTTCCAATCCTGTTTTGTTCAACTTCTTTTTCTGCCTTTAGCCACATTGTGAAATAGTCAAATACTTTAGCTGTTGTATTATAGAGCTCATTTGATTTTACTTTTCCCTTAGATGCTAGTTTATTGTGATCTACCCAAGTTAATTGTCTGGCTACTTCCAAATCAGGATCATTAGACAAGCGTTTTCCTGATCGTACTTCATCCATAAGAATAATATATGTCTTTGTATACCCCAGGCCGAGACTATGCAGGATATTTTCTGCTACTATACTACGCATCACGTCAGCTACCTGCCAGGCACCATGAATGGGTTCCATTAAAAATCCGGGGGTGAATTGACCTTCTCCTAAGCTCCCGCCTGTCAAAGCTGTCCTAGCTTTATAAGCTGCTGCTTGTGCTTTGGCGTTTTGAGTCATATCTTTTCTAGGATCAAGCATTTTCTGCTTATGAGCCTCAACCTCATTCCTCCTTTTCATGTAATTATTTATATCCCCAATACTTCGGCATCCTAACCATATTCCTAAAGGAAAATAGTTTGTCCCAGCAAAAGGAATAAATTCTGGAAATTTTACTCCCCCGCTGGTAGAAATATTATATTCTGCCTCAGTAACCGTAAGATTTTCTGGATCATCTCCTGAATCAACTACCCTTAATCTGTCTTCCATTTCCTGTGGTTCACCCCAGTCATCAGACATGGTAAACAAAGAAACAGCCGGTTTAGGCACCCCCTGCACCTTCACAACCTTGCCATTAATATCACGCTCATAAATTGGATATTTCCCAAGCATAAATTCATTATTTGCGCGTCTCGTTTCTGAACGCAAACCTCTTCTTTCGCGTTCCAAAAATTCATAAATTTCTTTTTTATAATCCGCAAAAGGTAAACCCGGGGCTACTTCTACTCCAAACTCTGCCAGGATTCCCCCGAAAAATTTAATCCCGGAGTTATCAAGAGCGCTGGTGTGCGGCGTGGTTGGAAATCTTCCGTTTACCATACCCTTAGCTTTAAAAGCATGGGTAACTAAAAACTGACAGTCGACTAATTTATTCCTTAAATTTTTCGTAGTTTCATCCAAAGCCCGGGTTGCAGTATCAATTGCAGTCTGATCTTTAGCGAGCTCTGCTTTATACAAGGCTTTTTGTGTCTGACGCTTGGCATCTTTAAAGGGTTTTATTTCTGCCTCTTCATCAGCAATAGCCTTTGCCAACCGCGCCTCAATCACATCCCATACACGAAGACTTTTTCTTTCCGGGTCTACAATAATAGCTTCACCATTAGCATCTCTTTCAACTTCAACCTCGCGAGTAACAGGATTTATCCTCCCTTTAATCAGACCTAACAATACACTGGTTTCATCATCAGCCAGTCTGCCTGTATATTCCCCTGCTTGTGGATGACCTTTTGGCATAATCATTCTAATTCTCATCCCGCCCAGTAAACTACTTTCCATCAAAAACCCCTGAAAAGACCGGGCCAGTTCAAAACCAAATCTTGCTTCCTCTATACGCCCAGCTTGAAGATCTTTAATTCTTGCCTGAACCTCAACATCGCCATCCGCCGCCTCCGGAAAATAGGCTGATTCATACATTGCCACCCGTTCTTCGTCTGTTAAGGAACGATCAATTACTTTAGCTGCCCGATCTATCTTCAGCCTGACTTTGTCCCAACCGCTTGGATACCATCTTCTTTGATGAGTTAAAATCCGTTTATCGTTATAATCTTTTACCCATCTCCAGGCAATGCGATCGCACTCTGTTAGGTCTCCTTTTTTCTTAGCTTCATCAAATTGAGCCATAGCATTTTTGCTCGGACGTATAAAATAACTCCTTTTTTTATTACTTAACAACTCCATCTGCTCCCGGATCCTA
Source organism: Candidatus Daviesbacteria bacterium RIFCSPLOWO2_01_FULL_39_23 (assembly GCA_001776935.1). GTDB lineage: Bacteria > Patescibacteriota > Microgenomatia > Daviesbacterales > UBA10151 > UBA10151. The sequence continues at coordinate 129,599 of MFDN01000005.1, forward strand.
GTCCTGACAGCTTCTTGTCTTGTGCTTTCTGTTTTTTGCTCAACTTCTTTTTCAATCCATGCTTTGCTTTCATCAGAATCAGGATTTTTACCCTCATTACGCAACCGGATACGTAACTGCTCCCGGAAAACATCTTTGCGCACTTCAGCTAAATCAAATAATTCCTCGTCTGATAAAGGTCTGCGCCTACGCTTTTCCTCTTGTTCAATTTCAGCCCGTGTAACAAAATCAAACCCATCCTCGCGGTCTAATTGCTGTTTTATCCTGCGGAAAACTTTGACACGTAAATCATGTCTTGTTAAAGCCTCATCATCCTTTGTGTCTGCAATTCTTTTCCTGATTTCATCGTTGGGATCCAAGAGTAATATTTCCAAAGGATCGTTTGCGGAATATTGCAATTTATAAAATTCCCTTAGTTCAAAAAAACCTTTATAAGCTAACCTTGCATCTTCCTCGTCGTCTTTACTTCTGATCAACCTTAAATCTTCCTCGCCTTGTTTTGGCTCTTTACTGAACAGATCTCTGTGCAACCCAAAGAGAGATTCCGTAAAAAAATCCAGAGTGGCAGCTTCATCTATCAACTCCTCCTGTATTTCTGTCCTGTAATCAAGAATATCGCCCTCTTCGGCTTTATCTGTGCGCCAATTATGTCCAGTCCAGTAAGTTCCATCCTTATGCCTTCTTATTCTCTGCATCAGATAAGCTGCACACCTGTTTTCCAAATACATGGCATTAAAATTTGCAATAAACCTGGCAGCAAATCTTTCTTTTGCCTGTGGCCCATATTCAGTATTACCAGCTTTCATAATCATATCGTTGGCAAAAACATCAGGTAAAGCTTCGCTTATAGCTCTTGCTCTCAGGTAGTCCGGGTTTGTTTCCAGGATTTTTCCAAACAGTGCAACTAATCCTGGTTCATCATTACACCGGATGCGGCTGTTTTTAAGTAACATCGGACCAGTCTTTCTAGCTTCTTCAAACTCCTGATTTGCAGTTCCCGCATCACGCTGACCTATATCTGCTATACGGTCCTTCATCCAGTCCATTACAGTCAGAATCATGTCTCTTGCGCTTTCAGGCCATCCGAATATAGTAATAGTTGCTCCTCCCCAATAAGATTCGGCTTGAAAATACCTGTTTTCGGATGTACTCATCCTATCCTTAGCCCGTTGACGTTTAATTATGGTGAAGATTCTTTCTACGGCAGGATGTTTAATTATTCTGTTGATGCCTTCCTCCTCAAAACCGATTAACGCATGAATCCCATCCCATAAATATTGATATATACCTCCAATCTCAGCTTTTAACGGCGCAAGTTCAGCAGCATCTTCCAATATTTGTTCCTGCATCCGCGCCCGGCTTCTTTCCTGCTCGATCACAGCTTCTCTTCCCCTGCCCTGTAACTCACGAACTCTGGTTTCCTTAATCTTTTTATAAGAATCCAGAACCCTTCTAAAAAACTCCTTTAAGGGTTTTACCGGATGATTTTCTGCTTCAAGCGCCAATTGCTCAATCCTTTGCCTGCTTTGTTCTTGAAGCAGTTTAAGTTGCTGTTGCTCAATTGGGTCTTTCGGTATCGGCCTTGACATTAATTGTTCATAAACAATTCGAGCTTGAGTAAAAACGCTTGGCCGTTCCGGATTATTTAACTCTATAGCCCTATTCCGGAGTATTTCAACTTCATCCAAAAGACCATTTGCTTTATCTGCGGCAGCATCGGGTATCTTTCCTTCATACAGTTGTGCTTCAACAAATACTGCGATTCTGTTAAAAAAGTCTTCATCTGCAAGACCCCGATCAACGGCATGTTTTACTCTTGTCGCAACCTGTTTTAGCATTGGATTAATACCATAGTCATCCGGATTAATACTTCTTTCTCCCGGAGAGAGACGACCCACTAATCCTGCTTCAAAAAGTTTACGTCTTTCTTCTTTAGTAAAACTTGATAATTCTTCTGCTTTTCCCCGGATCTGTTCCCGCTTTAAATTGTATACACCCGCCCGGTATTCTTCATTAAGACCTGCTTCCTTTGATGCTTTTTCATGAGCAGCTATAAGCTCCTTCTGCTGTTGTTCAGACAGTTCTTTGCCTAACACTTCTGCTGCTTTTTGCTTGCGCTCTTCGTCCCCAAGCGCGGCATTTTCTAAAACAGTTCCCTCTACTATTATCTTTCCGTTTATTACCTGTCCAGGTGATAATGGCATATTTGGCAAATTAACCTTTGTTGATTCCGGCTGACCCGTTACTTTTTCATTATTGGCCTTTTGAGCGAGCGCAGTACGTATACGCTCCGCTTCTTGTTCTGCATCTTTAAGAAAGTCTTCGTGAGTTTCATATTTATACCGTTGCTGTTGAATAACTTCCAGAGGATGACGCTGGTTTAGCGTCGCAAATAGCTGACGGGACATGCCTGGAATAGGAGATTTAACCGCTGCATTTTCGGCTTGGGGTCCTGGTTGTGTAACTTCTGGTCCTGCATTTGTTCCTTCTGCCATATTTCTTTCTTGCGCCATAAATTCCTTTCTTTAGAGTCTAGTCGCTAGAGTCAAGAGTCTAGAATTTATGATCTTAACTCCAGCATAGAACTTCCAAAATTAAAAGTCAAAACTCAAAGTTCAAAGCTCAAAACTACAGCTTAAAGCTTAAAACTTACAAGTAGTTTATACTGAGTAAAATCGAAGCGCTTGATTTTATTTTGACAAAATCCTGACGGGTTTAAAGTTAAATATTGATCTACCTAATTCCAAAACACTCCCTCTGCATTGTCCCCCAAAACCATGTTTCCCATTACACTGAAAACATCTCCGCCGACTCCCTCTTGCACGACGAATCCTTTTTGACCCTCTATTAGCTTTTAATTCGCCGGACAAAAAATCCGGAATTAACCTGCTTACAGACGAAGTCTCGTTAAACCGAGCCATGATTGTTTCTGGAAAAGAAGGATTAACCCTCTGCATAACATCTGGGTAAACTAGACCGTTAATTCTTAAAGGTATTTCTACTGGCATATTGTAACTCCTTACAGAAACGCAATATTACAATATTTTTCCTTATGCAACAACCAAACTAATAGCTCAAAACTCTATGCTGCTTTTGGTAATTCATAATCTTCTTTCTTTTCTTCTTTCTTTGCTCCTGATGGAGCACAGGAAACTTTATCTGTCCCGCAGCTCTGACAATTATTAACATATCCTTCCCAAGGCCTCTTGTTAATTGCTCCACAAACAGGACAAGGAAAGTATAGCGAACCCATGGAATCTGATTCACCAATAACAGATGCCCCGGCTATACCTGAGTTGCCCGCCAAAGAGTTCCTGGTGCTGGGACAACCGGACCGGCTTTGCAAAAAGGCAATTTCAGCCTGAAAATACTCTCTTTTGTCCATCCCTTTTTGCAACCTGATAATTTCTTTATCATCTTGAGCGTATTGACTAATATATTGAGGCCGTTGGACAACAGAACCTTCTGCTGGATTATTTTTATGATTCTTCCTGTAATCCTTGGCAAAAAGCAAAACAGTTTCCTCCGCCATATCAACAATTTCCTGCTGGAAAGCCTGAGTACCCACCATCTGGTAGTTGGCTAATATATACCCTTGAAGTTCCTTAATTAATCTATACTTAGTCGCATTTAAATCCAATACTGTTTCAGCATTAGCTGTCAGTTGCCTAATTTGTGCAATAGATCTGGTTTCATCCGGACCGCTTTTCTGGCGTAAGCGTATATCGCCTTCTCCGCGAACAACTACAAGCTGGTCAATAACAAATTCCAGCGGATTATGATACCTTTCAGACAAAGATAAAACAGCTGGATTTTCTAAAAGGTTGACCACGCGCTGCATTTTTCCCTCTCTTTTGGCGGGGAAATTAGCTGGGGCTCCTAAATTAGCCATTAATTGTTCTGCTTGGTCAACAGTTAAATCCGTCACAAAGGTGGCTCCCTGTAAGTTTCCCTCCTTATCTTTATAATCGGCTAAAACAAGGGTGTTAAGGTGAGGAACATCACGACCATTTTCATCCAAATAACCGCTGGGGCCCTGGGCGCTGACTGATATGACTAACGAATTATTTTCTGCCTCCAGCAACAATTCTTCAGTTTTTTCCGCTGCCCGCCAGGGAGCCCCCCATCTTTCTGTCTTATCCACCCCATGCACCACCGGCCGGCCGTTATTACCCAACCATCTTTTTTCACCCTGCCAATCACCAAAATAATTGTGATGAGGCAGAAGTGTTTCTTGTTTAGTAAACTCCGCATCATAAAAACGGATATGGTCTACAAAAATTTGGGTGGAAAAAACCACTGCTTCCTGAAGGGTTAAGCCATTAATTAACCCAAGATTAATATCACCAATAAACCGTTTAATCTCGGCAAAACTATCCCAACCGGCCCTGTGCAAATCTTCGCTGGTTTGTAAATTACCAGTAAATTCTACCAATCGATTGTGATTGTAATCACTGCTTTCAGGGGGCTGTAGTGGCTTATTTTCGGCAGATCGGGCGAGAGTTGATAAATAACCTCTTTCGAGTTCTTGAATTGGCATATTGCTCCTGCTACGGGACTATTTAGTAGAGTCTAGAGTCGAAAATCTAGAGTCTAGAAAGAAAAATTTCACTCGACTCTAGTCACTAGCGACTAGTCACTTTCATGTGGTCGGTCTCCTGACTTTTAGTTAAGGTTATAGCGTATAGGGTACAGCGTATAGTTAAAATTTTAGAAACTAAACACTATACGCTATTATCTATACGCTTAACTAATTACAGTTGCGGCACAGTTGCTGATTTTCACAGCATTCCCAAATTGCACCTTATCCCTTCGATCCATCGACAGGTTCGACAAGCTCGCTGTAAACAAGCTCAGGACGGTACACCACCATCCAAGCATAGCTTGGGAATTTTCAATTTTCAAGTATCAATTTTCAAACATTGTAAATTGTAAATTTATATTAATTGCTCTTAAATGATCTCTTTTGAACTTCTTGCCAATACTTTTTTCACGATGTATAAAGAAGCGTACAGTAAGTAGCGTTTAGCGTATAGTTAAGATGAAAATAAACTCCTACAAGGAATTAATAGTTTGGCAAAAATCTATTGAATTGGTAAAACTGATATACGATCTAACTTCTCTATTTCCAAAGAATGAACTGTTCGGAATAATATTACAAATTAGAAGAGCTGTAGTCTCGATTCCTTCGAATATTGCTGAAGGATATGCAAGAAGATCACATAAGGAGTACTTACAATTTTATTCTGTTGCATACGGATCTGACATAACAAAATTCACTGAAACGGAAAATCTCTTAGAAGAAATAGTAAAGATGCTTTATGTGATGGTTTATCGGGAAAGGAGGACTGTCAGAAGTGTACAGTAAGTAGCGTTTAGCGTATAGTTAAAAACTAACAACTGTACGCTCTATACCCTGTACGCTATACCCTTAACTGCCATGGATGTTCATCCAATCCCGCAAAACGTCACCTCTTTTCAGTTCAAACTGGTAGGAGACATGACTCTAAAACAATTCATGTATCTGGCCGGAGGGCTTGGCATTGCTTACTTTTTATTTGTGCTTTTTGCGCACGATTATCCGCTTGTCTGGCCATTCATCATTGTTATTGCCCTTTTGGGAATCGGATTTGCTTTTCTGCCTATAGAATCAAGGCCCTTGGATCATTGGCTGGCAGCTTTTTTAAAAGCAGTTTATTCTCCAACTAAAAGAGTTTGGAAGAAAAACGGGCAAACATACAAAGAAGATCCCTTGTTTGGAAGCCGGCTGGTGATGTTTATGTCAGCACTGCAGCCTCAGTCTACCACTCTGCCGGCCTCACCGGCTCCCGCTGCAAGCGAGACCTTTACCGCTAAACCAGAACCAATCGCTCAAAACTCCGGCGCTTTACCTGCAGAAGCTGTTCAAACTGCATCTGCCGCTCCTTTGCCTACCCGGGAAGAACTGGGAAAAACAGTTGACCTTGCCCGGCAGGCCCAACAACTGCAGATGAAAATTATTCAGAGCGAGAGAACGCTTTCCCATATTAAGGAACAAGCGGACAAACCCACCTCAATTCCCGTAGATTACACCCAGGAAGTGAACAAAATTTTGGCTGACCTGCAAAACCTGATAAATCAGGCATCCACTGTCAAACAGCAAATACAAAAAGTCGGGGAAGACCATCAACAAAAACCTCCTGCCCCAACCCCTCAACCCGTTATAAAGGAAAAAGTGAAAGTGGTGATTCCTATTAAGCCGAAACGGACAACCATCGCTTTAACCACATTTCCGAATGTTATCAACGGAATTGTTAAAGATGCGCAGAACAATTATCTGGAGGGCGCGGTTTCCGTAATCTTTGATAAAGAAGGCCTGCCGGTTAGAGCTTTAAAAACAAATAAGCTGGGACAATTCACCGGCTCAACACCTTTGCCTAACGGAACCTACACGCTGGAACTTGAAAAAGATAATTTTTCCTTTGATGTTTTACAAATAGAACTAACAGGCGGAGTTTTGCCGCCCTTGCTGATTACAGCCAAATGAACACAACGCAACAACATTTATCTATTGCCGATATCAAAGATGATATTTTAATCTTAAAAAACGGCGGAGGGTCTTTGGTGCTGCAAGTTTCTGCTGTTAATTTTGGACTGCTTTCAGACAGGGAACAAATAGCTATAATCGGCAGCTTTGCCCAAATGCTGAACTCCTTGTCTTTTAGCATTCAGATAGTCATACACTCTGAACGGCTTAATATTTCCTCGTACTTAAGGCTTTTGGATAAAGCCCAAAAAGCCCAAAGTAATCCTTTGCTTGCAAGTATGATCACCGAATATAAACAATTTATTCAAACTACAATCAAAGAAAATGAGGTGCTGGATAAAAAATTCTATATCGTGATTCCGCTTTACAGTCTGGAACTGGGACTTACTGCTTCAAAACAAATGCTCGAACAAAAAATTAAGACAATCCTTCTGCCCAGAAGAGACCAAATCATCAGGCAGCTTGCAAGAGTCGGACTCAAAGCAATTCAATTATCCGGGCCAAACTTAGTGGAAGTTTTTTACAATATCTATAACGGCGCCGTAATTGAAAAAGAAGTTAATCTGTCTGTTAACCCGCAGGATCTGGCGGTCAAATTAAAACAACCTGAGCCTGTTGTATCAAATCAGCCAGCTGATACTGCCCAAGCTCCGGCGCGCCAATCCACCAGCACTCCGCTAGCATCCGCCGCGCCTGCTCCGCCGCCGCCTATCTCAACCCAGAATGCAAAAACTCACCCGTTTATAGTGGAGGAATTAGAAGGATGAAACTTAGTTTATTTAAAAAAATAAAACCAATTGAAGAAAGCAAACCTCAACTAACCCTTGAGGATATACTTGCTCCCGCGGAAATAGAAGTTGATTTTAACTCTCTCCGGATAGACAACCGTTTTTTCAGAACGTATTTTGTGTCTGCGTACCCAAGATTTGTAGAACCCAACTGGCTGGAACCGCTGATCTCTTTTGATCATTCGCTTTTGATTTCAATGTTCATCTACCCTTCCCAGTCTCAGGGAGTGCTTGATGAGCTAAAACAAAAGATTGCGGAAATGGAGGCAACCATTCAAACGGATTTTGAAAGGGGCAGGACCATAGACCCGGCTGTGGAGGTGGCTTTAGAAGACGCAAGAGGATTACAGGATCAATTGGTAAGAGGTGTTGAGCGGTTTTTTCAGTTCGCCCTTTACATAACCGTACCTGCTCAAACTCCGGAAGAACTCCACAACACCTCAAAGCTGGTGGAATCCACTCTTGCTTCTTTATCCATTACTGCCAAGCAGACAACCCTGCAAATGGAAGATGGTTTTAAATCCTGCCTGCCGCAGGGAACTGACCTGTTAAATTTAACACATAATATGGATACCACATCTTTGGCCACTACATTTCCCTTTGCCTCATCAGAGCTAACTGCCAATGAAGGAATCATGTACGGCATAAACAAACACAATGACTCGCTGATTTTGTTTGACAGGTTTTCTTTGGAAAACGCCAATTCAGTAATTTTTGCCAAATCAGGGGCCGGGAAATCCTATCTGGTTAAACTGGAAGCTTTAAGGTCGTTAATGTTCGGAACGGAGATTATTGTGATTGACCCTGAACAGGAATATTTACCTCTTTGTAAAGCAGTAGGCGGGGAATATATTAATTTTTCGCCCTCCAGTCCGGTTAAAATTAATCCTTTTGATTTATCAGGTGAAATAATACCGGGCGAGAACGAGTTGGGCCGCAAAATTTTATCCCTGACTGCATTTTTGCGGATTGTTCTGGGCTCCTTAACCGCTACTGAGTCAGCTATTTTAGACCGGGCTTTAAAACAAACATATTTTATAAAAGGCATCACAGACGATCCTAAAACCCAAAATAATCCGCCGGCCGGCGGACCGCCTCTGATGGAAGACTTATACAAAGTCTTAATCGGCATGGAAGAAAACTCTGCCGCAGAGCTTGGAGCGCGCCTGGAAAGGTTTGTTAAAGGGTCCTTAACCGGCATTTTTTCTGCCCAGTCCAACATAGACCTTTCCAATTCATTCACGGTTTTTTCGGTCCGCGATCTGCCTGACCAGCTGCGGCCTTTGGCCATATATATGATCTTAGACTATGTCTGGACTAAAATTAGGGGCAAGCTGAAAAAGCGGCTTTTGATCGTGGATGAAGCCTGGTATTTAATGCGGTCTCAGGATTCTGCTGATTTTTTGGTGGATATGGCCAAAAGAGCCAGAAAGTATTATTTAGGCCTGACAACCATTACACAGGATATAGAAGATTTCCTGGCAAGCGAGCGGGGCAAGGAAATTATTTCCAATTCCTCAATCCAGGTGCTTTTAAAACAAGCTCCAGCCTCAATTGATTTACTGGCTCAGGTTTTTAACTTATCAGAAGGGGAACAAAGACTGCTGATGTCAGAAGGCATCGGGGAGGGAATATTTTTTGCAGGCAATACCCACGTAGCCATGAGGGTAGTGGCATCGCCAAACGAACACCAGCTTATTACTTCAAACCCTGCAGAGATATTGGCAAGGGAAAAAAGCTAGTGGTAACCTAAAGTTATGATTAATTTAAAACCTGTAGATCTTGCAAACCTCAAACTGCTGCTTGCAGGTAAAACACTGGCAATAAAGGCGCAAATAGATACCCTGAATATTTTGCGATCTGAAATGCCCGACCTTTTCTCCGGACTGACAAAAGAACAACTGACAGATAATAAGTTTCTAGTTAAATACTTATCAGATCCCTATAACAGAAACAAGCTCAGGGATGCCCTCCGCAACGACAAGTCTCTGACTGCCTCTCAGGTTATTGAACTGGAAGAATCATTAGAAGAGAAACCTACCGTAACAGGCGGGGAGATTTACCAACAGGGCCAGGAGGAGGGTCAAGCCGGACAGGAGGCGCCGCCACCAACAGGCAGTTCCGGCGGAGGCATGCCCATGCCCTCTGCCCCGTCTTTTTCTACTCCGGGAAGACGCATCATTCATAATGTTCCCCAAACAAAACCGGATATTACAATTGCCCATAGCAGCGGGGCGCCGGTAGAACAAGTTAAAGAATTCCATATCACAGACAGAAGCGGAAACATTACTGCAACATATTCCAGGGAACCTGCTCCTGCTGCAGCCCAACCAAAGTTAGTAACCGCAAACAGCAGCGGGATTGTCAAAGAAGGAGCAGGAGATGCTTCAAAATTAGTTTCGGCAAGAAGCGACGGCTCAGTGATTCAGTCAACAGCAGCAAAACCGACAATACATATCGCAGACAAAAGCGGCAATGTTGTAAAAACTTACAATATAAAATCCCCCGGTGCATTGAGAAATTTTGGCTCAAATCTCGGATCAAAAATAAACATCGGACTAAACAAAGGCATCAACAAAGCCATTTCAGGAATTAACAATTTTAGTCTGGGCGGAAGCGGGGGCAGAGGCAGAAACATTATGGGCAGATTAAGCAGGTTCGGTAAAGGCGGCAGCTCCCTTGGCAGAGCAGGCAGCATGGGCGGAAGATCCGGATCTTTAATCGGCAAGGCTAAAGGCAGAGGAGGATTAATATTTGCAATAAGCTTAATCGGTTTTATGCTTTTGGTAGGAGGGTTGACTGCTTTTGCTCCTCCTTCCACGCCTGGCACCGCCGCACCTATCACCGGGCCAGCTCCTACCAGTCCAGTTCGCGGTTTAGACTATACTTTGCCTTTAAAAGATCCTTCAATTCAACCTTTGGATATCAGAACCCAGGTTAAAGCAGCCTTTCCGGGCGCAAAATTGGAATACTGGGATAAAATTATCCAAAGCAGTATTGCCGCCGGTTTTAATCCGGCCTTAGCTTTAGCCTTATGGATAGAAGAAACCGAAGCCTCTCAGGCCACTCTTGCCAAAAACGGGGGAAGCGAAATCGCAACAGGCGGCACCTTTTCCAAAGGTCATTTTGGCTGTGCTCCGTGGGAAGATCAAACCATTGATGAAAGTCTTTCCTGTTTAATAAAGTTCAGCGCAAATTATACAAATGATCAATTTCCAGAGTTTATGGCTGCTTATTCCGGCGGACCTGCAGGCACACCTTTTTCCAATAACCCCAATTTCCCTGCAAATGTTAAAAACTGGTATTCCCAGCTGGTGCCTTCCGGAAATGGGGCGCTAACGCCAATAACACCAGTTTTACCAGGTACGCCAAGCGGGCCTTCCGGATTTGTGTTTTACTGTCAGGGAAATACGCAATGGCAATCAATTTGCTCCTTAGGAAGTTCAGGCTGCGGACCATCATCTTTGGCAATGGTTTTAACCACCTTTCAGGCAAGCTGCAACGGCAATGTTTGTACGCCTTTGGAAGTTGATAAGGTGTTTACAACAAACGTATGGAGAAGCTGCGGCGGACCAAGCAGTATGTATGTGGCTTTACAAAGCGACTGGTTAAAAAATCTGGGCTTTGAGGTAGGCCCGAATCTAGGAAGCGGTGCAACTTTAGACAGCAGCGAGGCAAAAAAATATCTGGATCAGGGATATTACATCATCGGCTCCTCCGGGCAATACCCTTGCGCCAACTGCAAAATCAGCGGCGCTTTAATCGACCATATTTTTGTAATTGATGCCATTGATATACAGGCAAATACCGTAGATATCCGCGATCCCAACAACTGCAGCTATACTGACGGAGACGATGAAAACCAATCAAACAGAACAAAAAGCATAAGCGCGTTTCCCTGGCTATATGCCTATCCGATCAAAAAAGTGAGATAATAAAACCATGAAAAAAGCTTTAGATTTTATAAAAAATAACTTCGTATATTTCTTAGCCGGATTTGCCGTTGCGGTGGCGTTAATCTCTCTTATTATCGGACAGCTCAGCCCTCAAAAGCCACCTGTGCCCACCAACCAGCCTATACCGGTATTTAACCCTTCACCCGCATCATCAGTTCTGGATAGCCGACCGGTGGGCGGGGAGAGCTATCAAAAAGTTACAAAAGATGATCTTGACCAATTCAGGAAAGACTCCTTAGTTTCCAAGCTTATCAAAATGCTTCCGTACACAGGCACCAATTTTTCTTTAGAGTATGATTACTCAACTAACCGGTTTTTTTACGCTCTAACTTCCGGTCAGGAAGCCCGGGGCAACGAAGAACTGGATCTTTTCTTAAAAAACAATCAGGTAGAAAGCAGAACATGGTTAAAGAATTTAATGTTAAAATCTAATTAGATATGAGGCCTAAAATCCTATTTCCGGTTATTCTCGTTATATTTGTACTGATATTTATAATCATTAAATTCGCCGCAATTGATAATAGAAACATCAAACCGTTAACCCAAAACCAGCAAAACGCTTCACAGGCTCCTGACAGCGCCCCCGCGATTATTTCAACCAAACCTGATCCTTTAGACAATACCATTATTTCTGCTGCAGAAATTATTGAAATTACTTTTAACAGGCCATTGGAAAACGTTGGCGAATTTAAAGTCAAAATTGAACCAAATATAGAATA
>MFDN01000006.1:0-24399 GCA_001776935.1 Candidatus Daviesbacteria bacterium RIFCSPLOWO2_01_FULL_39_23
GAAAACACAGGAGGTTACACTATGTATTTCACCATTCAAAGAAAATCTGCTCTTGCTGAAAATGAAATGAGAAAATTGTTCCCTGGGGCTAAAAAGTAATTATGTTATCTCAAAATTTGCAAACTAAAATACTAAAAATCTTTATCCTTTTGCTTAGTTTTATATCATTTTCCTTTTTCTCTGCATCCCGGACAAATGCCGCTCCTGCAACTTTCAGTTCTGCCTACTATAATACTTCCTCTGATATACCTTCCCAATACCAACCCAGTATAGGTACTACGTGTACGGATTCTCAGGGTTGCTCTGATCAGCTATTTTACTGCTGGAATGATGCATCAGCCGGCTCAAGCGATTGTGGTACAGGTTGCAATGGAGGAAATTCATGGAGAAAATACCAACGTCAAGGCTGCTGGCAAACTTCTTACGATTGGCAGACAGGAGAAGAGGCATGCACAACCACCTATACAGTTAATGAAAATAACTGTTCAACCGGAGATAAATATAATTCAGACAACAAGCCTGTGATGAAAGCCGGGCAGTGCGGATGCACTGTGGGCGGAGATTATAAAACATGCTGTGACGGCACAACACTCCGGAATGCGCGTGCTACAGATGATGATAACCTTAGTCCTTCGGAAGCAGCTTGTGATTACACTGCTGTCAGATGCGGAGGGGCTGGGGAACCTGCCTGCGGCCAGTCAGCCTGTGGTACTCCCTGTCCGGCCAAATCCTGTGATTACAATCAGGTTGATACCAGAACCACCGATAAATGCACCAGCGGATTGTTAAATTGCAACGGCACCAGTAATGCAAGCGGCGGCTGTGATTACCAGGCCTGTCTAAATACCGGTTCCGAAACGGGCGGCTGCACCTGTGTTGATCCTAAATACAGCTGCAGCGGTTCCTCCTGCGTACTGGATATGACCAATGGGGGTTACGCCTCTTCTACTTGTAACAGCGAGTGCGCCTCATCCACCTGTGACGGCTGCACCTACCCTCAAACCTGCAATCCGGGTACAGGAGCAGGCAAGGGAATACAGGTGTGCAAAGGCAAAAAAAATGCCTCCAATGTCTGTGTATATGATTCAGGCTGCAATCCCGGCTGCAGCACCTGTGAGGCCAGGTACAAATGCAGCGGTTCCTCCTGTGTGGCTGACGGCACCGGCGATTACACCGCTTCTACTTGCGGCGGAAGCTGCACACCAACTTGCAATGATTCTTTGTGTGGAGTGTGGACCAACGGCAGCTGCGGCGCCGGAGGCTGCAGCGCCAACCAAAGGCAACAAACCAGAACTTGTCCTGCCGGTTCCACCTGCTCCACTTCCCAATGTGTCAATGATCCGGGCTGCACCAACATTCCCCCGCCTGCCCCACCCCCTGCCCCCAACTGCACCATCAACAGCAGCATACTCTGCAACGCTGATGTCAGCTTAGGTGTATCGCCTAATCCGGGCAGTCCGGGTTCTGCCATAAACTTTAGCGTGACCAGCGGAGATGCCTCCACCTGCCTCTGGAATACCTGGACCTCAGGATCAGTTACAGGATGTGACCCTGAGGCTTACCCTACCAGTACCTGCACTGCTCAAAATCCGGGGGCCAATTATCGCTGGACCCATTACTGGCAAAAATGCGAAGGTGGTTTAAATAACTGCTCGCCGCAGTGCTCAAAATACATCAACTTCAATATCATCCCCCTGGCTCCTGCCACTCTGTTTGGTGCCAGCTGTCCTGCTCCCGGTACCTCTACCACTCTTTCCTGGAGCCGGTCTTCCGGTGCTGACCGCTACATTTTAAACGTCCAGGGCAATTCATATAACCTGTATGATTCAAATCCTTCTGACCCGGCTGCCTTTTCCACCTCTTTCACCGGCAATCCGGCTTTCATCGCCCCCGGCAATACCTACACCTGGGGGGTGCAGGCCTGCAAAGGCGGGTTTACCTCTTCAACCTGCAGTACCATCAAATACGGCACTTCCTTTACCTGCCAATATCCTGCCTGTCCGGATGGGGCAGGCACTCCCAAAGCCTGCGGCAACATTCCCGGTGTGTCAGGTGAACCCAGTAATAAATACAGCATTGGTACCTGCAGCGGAAATTGGGTGCGTGATCCGGGCACCCGCAATCCCAATTCCCCCGGCACCGGTTTTCCCTATGACGGCTGGTGCGCTACCAATGTTAACCCCACCAGGGGCTACTGCTACCGCTGTGATACCTCCTCCGGTATCCAGCCCTGGATTCAGATTCTACGGGGTGATGTGCATTCCAATACCGGCATTAATGCTCCGGGAGGACCATAACCCTAAGAAGGTACTTGACAACACCCGTTTGTTTCATTGTATGCTAAGATAAGACGGACCAAGGGAATGACCTGCCCAAAAAAAACATTAACGGCTCTTGTCAGCCTTTTACTTACCGTTGTCTTCGGCTTTTTTCCTGTCTCCGTTTATGCTTCCCAAAAACAGTATTTTGACTGGGGCCCTTATTATCAGTCGTCTCAGGTTTTAGGCTTTACCTTCTCTGCCCTTGAAGATCTGCCTTCATTAAAAATTCCGGATAATTTAAATTTACCCAAAGCCGGCGGCATCTTGCCGGACAGCCCTTTTTATCTTTTAGAAAAAGTTGTTGAGAATACTCAACTGACATTCACCTTTGATCCTGTTAATAAGGAGGAGCTAAGGCTTTCTATTGCTGCTGAAAGGTTAGCTGAGGCTAAAACTTTGATGGACCAGGGCAAAATCCAGGCTGCTTCTCAAGCACTGGGCGACTATGGCAGGACTATCAATGATATCACTCAAAACCTGACCGCAATTACTAAAACCAATACTCCCCAATCCCAGGATCTTATTAATAAGGTAGAACAGGCTGCTGCCGCTCAAACAGTAGTTGCCGCTGCCTTAAGTTTAGCTACCCCGCCGGCTCAAGCAGAAGGCTGGACTGATGCCGGCAATGCTGCAAGAGATGTTTTGGATAAAATTGCCGAGGTTAAGGGCGAACCGGCCATTCCGGAAAATCTGTCAAACGGCCTGCAGCAACTTAAAGAGCAAGGTCTAATTTCAGAAGAAGAAAGCAATAAAATCTATGGATTAAAAAACCGGAGCGAAGTCCGGGAAGAGTTGATTAAGTTAAATTCTGCCGGAGGCTTGCCTCCTTCAGAAATTGCCAGACTGGATGAAAGCGTTTCCAAATACTATCCTGAGATCCAAAACCAGCAAATTGCCAACTGGCAGGTTGTAGAACTGCGCTCTTATCAAGCCCAAACTCAACCTAATGAAAAACAAGTGGAAGCACTGAAAAAATGGCAGGAAAATCCTGACACGCCCCCATCAAACGATATCAAACCCTATCTTTGGTATAACAGAGCCCAAGATTTAGCCAAAGAAGTTGATTTATCAAACTTCTCACAAAACCAGCAGGCAGATTTATCTAAATATTATCCGCAGGCGCAGGATAATCCAACATATTCGCCTCCTCCTGCTTCGACTCGCGTCGAGCGAGGCGAGCCCAGCCCAACTCCTTCGCCTGCTGCCTCACCCTCCCCTTCTGGCACTCCGGTACCGGCTGATCCATATTTACAAGACCCGGGCGGCGCCTTACCAGGCCAGCCTACCTATATTATAAAGCAGTTCGGTGAAGGCTTAGGTTTAACCTTTACCATTGATCCTGTTGAAAAAGCCAAACTCAGGTTTGAATATGCCGAACGCCGGCTGGCAGAAGCTGCTGCTTTATCAAAAGATCCTAAAAAAGCCAACCTTTACCAGTCAGCCTTAGAAGCTTACCAAACTGCTTTAGCTGATGCCTCAAATTTTCTCAAAAATTTGCCGGAGGGAAAAGCAGCCAGGATTGCTGCAGAAAAGCTGGAGGCTCAGGCAGGCAGGCATGAAGTGGTTTTTGAAAAAGGCCTGTTGCCGCCGCCTGCCAATAACCCCAAGCTTTTAGCCGAGATAATCAAAACCACAGAAGATGCGCTGGACAGAAGCGCCGATACTTTGGAACGGCCGGCCTTACCGCCTGCTTTAGCTTCACGGTTGGATGATTTAAAAGCCCAGGGATTGATTTTGGAAGAAGAAGCGCAAAATTTAGTAAATTCCAACTCACGGCAAGAAGCGCGCGAAAAAATCAGGGAGTTGGTTGAAAAAAAGGGTTTTCCATTGGCAGATGCCAAAAAAATGGATGAAGCCCAATCTCAAACCTCCCCTGCAGATTACAACCAGCTGGTAGAGGTTAGAAAAGTGGAAGAGCTGCAAAACTTAAGGGCAGTTCAAACTGATTTGGCTCAAACCCCCACCTTAAAACAGCAGGTTTCTCAATTAGGCCAAAAAGCAGGCAGCTTAGAAAGTTCGTTTGATCCCAGTTTAATTAAACCAGAAGATTTAGGCGGCAGAGAAAATCTGGTTAAGGCTTATGAGAAACTGGCATCAGTTCCCCGTCCCATTAATGGCGGTCAGTTTGGCCCGGAAGCTACGCCCGGAGCTACTCCTGCTCCGGCTCCGGAAGATGAGGGTAGTCTGGCACCGAAACGCCGGGATGTTGTACTTAGCGCTTGTCCGGAAGGAGCAGCCTTCAAGCAATCTGAAGGCTGTGTTTGGGCAGATTCCGGCAAAAAAATCAATGATTATGACCAATACAAGTGCGATGGCCCCAGGCAATATTATTCTTTTGCTGCCAAAAAATGTCTGGCTTACGATCCCACCAAAGGCTATCAGGAAGACAGCCGGCCTATTTGTCCTGTAGGGTATCAGTGGTCCTGGCAAACTCAAAGCTGTCAAACCGGAACAGGCGGCATCTTACCTTATCCCAGCCCCAGCGCCCAACCCGAACCAAAAGATGATAAAGAACGCGAAGAAAGATCAAAAAGCTGTCCGGAAGGTTCCTCCTACCAGGCACCGAACGGCTGTGTTTGGGACAAAAATGGCAAGCCGGTTTTAGATACCTCCAGGTACGGTTGTAGCGCAAAGGGGCAGTATTACTCCTTTGAACAGCAAAAATGTATCAATTTACCCAAGCCGGGAGAAGCTTACCCTGATGACTTCAAGCCCGCTTGTAAAGATCCTAACACTTACTGGAGTTGGGATGATGGTAAATGTATCCAACCACGGCCAATCCCGTTGGCAGGGAAAACAACGGAGATTAACATCCCCAAACCTTTTATCACCCCTGACAGTCCGTTTTATATTATCAAACAGGCAGCAGAGAGAGTTCAGTATACTGTAGCTTTTACTCCTCAGGCCAGAGGACAGGCAAGTCTTGCCCAAGCCAAAGAAAGGCTGGCCGAAGCCGCTGATGCTTTAAAAAGGAATGATGAAGTTTCGTTTAAAAAATCCATTGATTCATATACTTCCACTATGCAAAATATCGTCTCTGATACCAGCAAAGAGCAATTAACTGAAGGCGCCAAAAAAGAAATCGGGAAACTTTTGAGTGAAAAAGCAGCTGAACAAAATCTTTTGCTTGAAAAACTTAAAGCATGGGCACCAAAAGAGCAGGACACTTCTATTGATGCTGCTGTATCAGTTTCTATTTTAGGAGTGGATAAAGCAGCAGATATTGCCGGTGAACCGCCAATTCCTGATGAGGTCAAAAGCAAAATCGAAGGCATGCCGGAAAAGATGATTTCAGAGGAAGATAAAAAAAAGCTTTTGGAAATAAATTCACGGGTTGACGCCAGGCTTAAATTAGGAAGCCTGATCGCAAACGGGGCTTTAACTCAAACTGATGCCGGCTTTTTAAATGAAGATTTCGATGCAGTTGACAAACAAGCCAAACTCAAAGTAGAAGAACTGAAGAAACTGGAAGAAATTGCTACTGCTTCAGATGATAAAGACAAGCTGGTAGAAAAAGTTGAAAAAAATGAAGAAACTGTCCGGCAACTTACGGAATTTGAAAAAACTTTTGAAGCCGGCCAGGATGTGCCGGTTGAAATCCGGCCATATGTCAGACTGACCAGAATCAACGAAGTAGCTCAAACTGTCCGGCCTGACATTGTCAAATTAGAAGATTTCCAAAACCGCAAAGACGTAGTGCTGGCTGTGGCTACGCTGCAGGAAGAGTTTAAACCAACCAAAGAAGCATGGGACAAGGTGGAAGATTTCAGAAGACGAAATCCTGGTACGCCTTTGCCGCCGGAGCTGGCACGGACCGAAGCCTTATCTTTTAGATTAGGAGTAAGGAATCAAGCCGAAAGCTGCTACTTGCCTACTCCGCCTTTTGCGCCAAACACCCCCTGCCCTGCCCCGGGGGCAGCCATTCCGATTACCTCTTATGCAAATTACATCGTTGATATCGCTGATCGGGATTTCCCGGTCTATCGTCCAGGATACCGCGGTCCGAATACAGGCTACAACAGCGTAGAAGCACCTTCTTTGGATAAGGACGGCAAGGCGTTTGTTTATGGCCAGGGTCCTAAACCGGAAAGTTCCGGAGTTTGTTCTGACGGCTATCACTGGATGTATGATTCGGGCGGCTGGTGTATGAGCAATAGCGGCAGTTACGGTTCATCCTACAACTACACCCCTTCCGGTCCGCAAACTGCCGGATACACTCCTTACAGTCCCTACTATAATGCTCCCGGTGCACCGCCGGCTACTTATGGTTATCCTGCTGGCGGCAACTATCCAGGCTCACCCTATTCATATAGTCCGCCCAGCTATTATGGTCCGGGTTCCACCACTTATACTACTAACCCGCCTGCCGGCACAGTTCCCGGTTCAGGTCCCAAACCTACGGCGCCTGGCCAGTGTCCGTCCGGCTTCCACTGGATGTCTGACTCCGGCGGCTGGTGTATGGCTGATGGTCCGACTTATGTACCTAGCGGAACCGCACCATCAGGAAGCTTAAACTGCGGTTCCCAAGGCTTTAATCCCTCTACCGGAAGATGCAATGACGGCGCCTGTCCAGGTGGCTCTAATTGGGACGGCAGTAAATGTGTATCAGGCGGGATTTATCCAGGTTCAAATTATCCCTCTTGTCCGCCGGGTCAATATTATTCCAACGGAACTTGTGTGAATTCCTCAACCGGGTCTGTCAATTGCGGTAGCGGATATACATGGAACGGCTACAGTTGCCAACCTTCATCCGGACAAAGACCATCATGCTCTTATCCTGCCGGAGGTTGTCCCGGGATCGGAGCCTGGTATGATTATTCCAGTTGCAGTTGCAGGACATCTACTACCTATACTCCACCCAGCTCGTATGAATACGGCTGCACTCCAGGATCTTATTGGGATGGCAGTAAATGTGTAAAAGGCAGTTATGAAGGCCCAGGCTGGTCAGACAGAGAAGCCCAGGACAAAACCTGGTGTCAACCTCCTTCCGGGGGATGCGGGAGCGGCTGGTTTGATTATGGCACTTGTTCTTGCAAAACCCCTACAATCAACAGTACTCCTACTTACTACAGGTGTCAACCTCCTTCCGGGGGATGCGGGAGCGGCTGGTTTGATTATGGCTCATGTTCCTGTAAACAATCTTCATCACAAGGATGTTCCAATGTATCATCTTCCAGTTGTCCGAGCGGGTGGTATTTTGATTCGTCTGCTTGCACTTGCCGTCAAAGTTCAACCAGCGGTTCGTGTCCTTCCGGATCTCACTGGATGAGTGAGAACGGCGGTTACTGTATGTCTGATGCGGAAAGAGATGCTGCTTCTACCGGCGGGTCTACAACCAGCGGATCTTCAGGCAGTTCCTCAGGCACTTCCTGCCCTTCTGGCTATCACCTGATGGATAATAGTTGGTGTATGTCTGATGCGGAAAGAGACGGAGGCTCCTCCGGCGGAGGCGGCAGTACCTCCACCACCTCTTCGCCTGCGCCGGCTGCTTCCAGCGAACCTGCACCCGCTGCTTCCTCTGCTCCTGCTACTTCAAGCGAACCAGCTCCAGCAGCACCGCCTCCACCCAGCGAGCCCGCACCTGCTCCAGCTGCCCCGGCTCCTGCACCCTGACCTTAACAAACAATTGACAAGTGGCTAGTTCGTAAGGTAAGATATTGAGGCTTAAAACAGTGAGTCCTTCGACTCTCCCGATTACATCGGGATCGCTCAGGATTATATCCGGCGGAGTTGATCATAAATCTCACCGAGGCGGGATAGAAGAGTATAGCGTAACGCTATTCACTATACACTCAAAACGCCTCAAGAAAGGCGTTTTTTTATGCCAAAAACAAGAGCGCAAAAAGAAGAAACAGTTGTAAAATTATCTGAAAAGTTAGGCCGGGCCAAGGCTGTGGTTTTTACAGACTATAAAGGCTTGAATATGAAGCAATTATCCGATTTAAGGGATAAACTGCGTGAACAAAATGCCGAGCTTACCGTCACCAAAAATACTCTGTTAAAAATGGCCTTGGCGCAAGCGAGGGGTGACGGCGAGGAGGGACTCCCGACGCATGACCGCAGCGAGCGATTAGCGAGTGAGGACGTACGGCGGGAAACAGAGCCGGCAGGACCCCGAGCGGCCCTGGAAGGACCGACTGCCACTCTTTTTGCTTATGATGATGAAATTTCTCCTATTAAAATCCTTGTTAAAGCATTAAAAGATGCAAGCATAGGCAAAGTAAAAAGCGGCTTTTTGGGTGAAATGGCCCTGGATGAAGCCAAAATTATTCAACTTTCCAGCCTTCCTACTAAAGATGAACTGCGCGGTAAAACCGTTGGAGTTTTAGTCGCTCCCCTGCAGGGAATATTGTCCGTACTTAACGGTAATTTAAGAAATCTGGTGTATGCATTAAATCAAATTAAAATATCGAAGGGAGGTGACGCGCAAGCGTCATCCTGAACTCTCTCTGTCATTCCGAGCGCCAGCGAGGAATCTCAAGATTAATAAATCTAGAGATCCTTCACTAATCGTTCAGGATGACAAAGAAAAAATTCAGAATGACAAATTAATATGAGTGATCAAAATACACAAGTAGCTCAGGAAGCAGCTTCCGAAGCTGAACAGTCAGCCCAAAAAGCAGAAGAAGCTGCAGAAAAAGCAACTGAAGCAGCCGAAGAAGTCAAAGAAACAGCCGAGGAAGTAAAAGAAGAGGTCAAAGCTGAAGAAAAAACAGCTGAAGAACCTGCTAAAGCTTCTAAACCAGTTTCTGCAAGCTTGGAAAAAATCATAGAACAGATTGAGAAATTAACTGTTTTAGAATTGGCTGATTTAGTTCATGCTTTGGAAGAAAGATTTGGTGTTTCAGCCTCAGCCCCGGTAGCAGTTGCAGCAGCAGGCGCCGCTAACGGCGCAGCAGCAGGCGAACCGGCCGAGGAAAAAACAACCTTTAATGTAATTTTATCAGGCGCAGGCGCCAATAAAATTGCAGTTATTAAGGCTGTAAGGGAGCTTGTTCAAACTTTAGGTCTTAAAGAAGCTAAAGATTTAGTTGAAAGCGCTCCTAAACCAGTTTTGGAAAATGTTAATAAGGCAGCCGCTGAAGAAGCAAAAACTAAGTTAACAGCAGCAGGCGCTACAGTTGAACTTCAGTAAGAAGCTCATTATTTCAATTTAGAGAAAAAAGGCTCCGGAAACGGAGCCTTTTTTGAAAGTCATAACTAAAAGCCGGTAAACACTTGACACCCTCTGTTTTGTTATGATATATAAAGAGACAGAATGGCAGATGAAGATCTAGATAGATCTTCTTGTTACTATGAGCAACAATAAACTCTCACTTGAAAGTCTCCCTGATTTACTAACCGTTAAAGAAGTTGCAGAAATACTGCGGGTCTCTCCCCTGACCATCAAGCGCTGGGGCAAAAGAGGAAAACTGCCCGCAATAAGAATCAATAGCCGCGGCGACAGACGCTACAAAAAAGAGGCAGTTCTCTGGTTACTGGGCATTACACAAAAAACATCCTCAACAAATTCCAGTTCAACAGGCTCTTATTGACCCCTTTCTTACGATAACTACGCTTATCTAAAAAATTGAGCTAGCGTGTTTTTAGCACTCTCATATAATTTTTGCTAATTGGAGTTGAATATGTTGTTGCAAAGCCTAAAGCTTACTCTGTTGTAATTTGTGGATGTATGCGGTAGTTAGGGTTTTGCTCAAATGCTATATCCCCTTTTTTTTCTACCACATGATACGCAAGGCCGTGTTTTTTGGTAATAGGATTTGTATCAAAAAACTTTTCATTCATAGCACTGTTTCTTAAAACTACCAAAAAATTACTCCCTGTATTAATAATACACATTGCCCATGAAGCAGGCACCGAAACTACTCTGCCTGCGCTCAGGCTGACAACTTTAAACTCTTTAGCCTCTCCTGCTTCATCATTTCTTTGCATCACCATTATCCCATGACCATACAGGCATTGATAGATTTGTACTCCGGGAAAAAGGCTGCAGTACCCAATGGTTTTATTAAATTCCAAGCCATTAAGACCGGAGGAAACCACAAACAGAACCTGATCTTTATCCAGAATTTGAAAATATGGGTATTTAATTCCCTTTTTTACCCCCGGCATCAAAACAGGTTTTAAATCGGCAAACTCTTTTGTTATCACCATACGTTCTTTTAGATTACCTACTTACCCGGCGCGAGTCAACAGCCAAAGGTATTTTAAAAGAGCAAGCTGTCTTTTGAGCCGCCACGGCTGGATCATAAGCCTAAACAGCCATTCAAAACCTAACTTTCTTAATACTTTTGGGGCCCGCGGCACGCTTGCCGATAAATAATCAAAAGCTCCTCCTACTCCTATCGCAACTCTGACAGGAATTTTATCTAAATTATTGTCAATCCATTTCTCCTGCTTTATATGACCAAATGCCACAAAAAGTAGGTCTACCGGCTTCAGACTTCCGTCTTCCACGGTAGTCGGTAGTCGGCAGTCGGCAGTCATATTCCCATTTCTATTTATTTCCCCGCCGCTTTCAGCAAATGCAATCTTCAATTTCGGGTACTTTTTCTGTAAGCACTCTGCACATCTTTTTGCTACCTTACCTTGCCCTCCTAAAAAGCCTGTCACAAAGCCTTTTTCTGCTGATAGTTTACATAGAGCATCCATCAAGTCTGTCCCGGAAACTCTATCAAACTGTATCAATTGCTTAAGCGGAACGAAAAATAAAGGCCATAAAATCAACCTCTCCCAATACTTCCTTTTAAGCAGCCAATAGGAAAAACCCAAACTGGAACTATCTGGTATTGATAAGTCAGCCTTGTTTAATATCTGCTTAAATTCTAAATCTTTTTGCGCAGCCAGGATAAATTCCAAATTAGGAGTTACAATGTAATGTTTTCCCGGATTCCAAATCCACCTCTCTATCTGTTTTAAGGCTTCACTTTGATTAATTTTATCAATTTTTACTCCTAATATATTAATTTTCATAATAACAGATTAAGCAGACTCCAGTACCTTCAGTGTCTCTTTTGCGCATTCTTCCCACGAAAACCTTTTGATATTCATAAATCCTGCTTTAATTAGTTTGCCTCTCATATCTTGATTATTAAGTTTTCTCATACCTTCTACTATATCATCTATGCTGTATGGATCTACAAATACAGCTCCTTCTCCTGCCACTTCAGGCATGCTGGAAGCTTTTGAGGTCAAGACAGCGCATCCGCAAGCCTGAGCTTCCAGGATCGGCAAACCAAAGCCCTCAAAAAGAGATGGAAAAGTTAAAGCGATTGCGCCGCTGTACAAGGCCGGTAAATGTTTTTCCGGCACATATCCCAAAAACTTCACCTGCTCTTCTATCCCCAGTTCTTTTGGCAGCTTATAAATCGAATCTGACAGCCAACCTTTAGAGCCGGCAATTACCAGCTTTTCGCTATTTGCTATTCGCTTTTGGCTTTTTTTGCCAACAGCTAAAAGCCAACAGCTAAAAGCTTTTATTAACCTCTCGAGATTCTTCCTCGGCTGCACAGTACCTACAAACAAAAAATAGTTATGATATATTAAATTATATTTTTTAATAGTTTGATCGATTTTGATTTTTGATTTTTGAATTTTGAACTTTTCTCTATCATAACCCTCATATGCTACACTGATTTTTTCCGGTTTAATGCCAATCTTTTTTATTAAATCCTCTTTTGTGGCTTTTGAGACTGCAATAATCTTAGTCGCTCCTTTAAGTTGAGCCTTTTGCATATAAGAAAGATACAGTCGTTGCTTTAATTGATGCATGGCTGGTAAATACTCAACTCCTAAATCATGTACAGTAACTACTGTTTTTAATCCAGGCTTTCTAACTACCGGTAAAGTATGCGCGGGCACAAAAAGTACATCTATATTATCTATAGCTGACTGCAATGCCAGTCCGCCCTGAGTCCAAAGCCTTGGCCACTTAATTGTTTTAAATTGAAAATTTTGTGGCCAATCTTTTAAAGAAATCTGCGCACCTGGACGTATATAGATAAGGTATCTATTAGTTTGATCTAGTTTAGCAAGACTTAAAAGAAGTTGATAAGAATAGTTTTCCGTTCCGGTTCTGCCCAGCACAAATGCCCTTGACGCATCAAAACCAATAACCATTAACTAAGTATACCGTATTAAGTATTATGTATTAAGGGTTTTAATGCTTTTTACCCATAATACTTACTACCTAATGCATGCTACTATCTCTTGCTGACAGACCTTTTATACAGATCCAGATTTTCCAAGGCAATCCCTGTTCCCAAGGCCACACAAAGAAGCGGATTTTCAGCCAAAGCTGCCGGCACTCCTAAAGAATCTGTTAAAGATTTATCCAAATTCCTAAGCAGAGACGTTCCTCCGCTCATCACAATACCTTTATCAATAATATCTGAGGCCAGTTCCGGCGGAATCTGTTCCAAAACCCCTTTGGCGGCAGTAATAATCTTTTTAACAATTTCAGAAATCGCTTCTGTTACTTCATCTGAGGTGATTTCTATAGTTCTTGGCAAACCGGTAAAAGCATCCCTGCCCCGAACTTCCATTTTTTGACTTTCGGATATTTTAAGAACAGTTGCCGACCCTATCTTAATCTTTACCTCCTCTGCCATCCTTTCGCCGATTATCAAATTGTGCTTCTTGCGAACGGCTGTTTGAATCGCCTCATCAATCTTGTTTCCTCCCACCCTAACTGAATTATGCACCACAACTCCTCCCAGACAAACTACAGCCGCCTCGGTTGTGCCTCCGCCAATATCAACAATCATATTGCCGGAAGCATTGGCAATAGGGATTTTTGCCCCAATGGCCGCGGCCAAAGGTTCATCAATCAAAAATGCTGTTTTGGCTCCGGCCGATAAGGTTGCATCCAAAATTGCCCTTTTTTCAACAGACGTAACTCCCGCAGGAGCGCAAACCATCACTTCAGGTTTAAAGATCCTGCTTGAGCCGCAAACTTTATCCAAAAAATAGCGGATCATCGCCTCTGTGATCACATAATCTGCAATAACTCCGTCTCTCATAGGACGGGAAGCTATAATATTCCCCGGCGTCCTGCCTAACATTTCTTTGGCCTCATTACCAACAGCCAAAACCCGGTGATCATCAGTTGTAACGGCAACTACAGTAGGTTCGTTTAGCACGATTCCTGAGCCTGCAAGATATACTAGAGAATTGGCAGTACCAAGGTCTATTCCGACCCTTTTGGAGAAATTAAACATAGTTTGTTATTTGGTGTTTGAGATTTGTAATTTCCTGTCTGGATTTTAGCAGAGAAGTTAACCTGGTCACAAGATATACTAAATGGATCAAAAGCTATTTTAGGTTTATCCCGTATAAATTCGGCTCCGAAGCTGTAGGAGTAGGAAAGGAACTGATAATAACCAACCTTGATGAATCCAGCCACGGAAACACAAAATCATCCTTAAACTCCCCTGCATAAATAACAGCCTTATTGGTGCCATCAAAATCCACAACAGAAATAGTCCCTTCTGAAATTAAGATAATATGCCTTGAATCCGGCAGCCAGATGTGTGACTGGGCAGAAGGCAATACATACTCTTTACCCGCAGAAAAACTTCGTTCACTGTCTTCTAAATTCACAACCTTCAGGTCTTTTTCGTCTTTGCCGAACATAAACTTTGTCTCATCAGGCGACCATTTCAAAACAGCAGAACCGGAAGCTATCTGCCGCACCCTAGCATTTTTAATAGCCAGAATTCTTGTTTGATCTTTACTTCGTGTATCTTCCTCCCAGGATTTTAAAGTAGCTGAAAGCAGTGGAGTTATATCACGGGGGTCTGTATTTAATCTGTCTGCTTCCAAAAGATAATTATTACCCCCTGCTGTTGCTAAAACCTGTTTGGAGTCGGCAGACCAAACAAGTGTTGCTTTGGAAAAATCAGTAACAGTACTTTGAGCAATCTGATGTGGTTCTGCAGATCTTGCAAAAGAAATGGGCTGATTACGGGTCTGTGTCCAAACCCAGATTCCTGCTTTTTTACCGGCAGAAGCTGTTTGCCCTGCCTTTCCCGCTACGATATAGGCAAGCTTTCCTCCGTCCGGGCTCAAGGTCGGGCTTTCTACTCCGTTATAGGTTAAAGGATAAATCGTGGGAATAGCCGGGAAAAGGGTTACTTTGACCTCTGTCACCAAACCTTCTTTAACGCTGATTTGCTTTTCCCAGGGAATAAAGCCTTCTTTAACAACCTTGACTGTATAATCTTTTGGGGTTAAAGATGCAATTGTAGTATTGGTGGCAGTAGTAAGATGATTATCTAAAAATACAGACGCAGCATCAGGCTCAGAGGAAATTGTAATAATTCCCGTACCAACAATTCTTTTCTCTTGCGGCGAAAATCTATAACCTTTAGCCAAAAATATGGCAATAGTCGCAGAAATCGCAATTGCTACTAAAGTAATTATAGTAAAAACAAATCTTTTGGACATCTTTATATTGTACAATTTTCACCTAACAAGTTTCAATGGCGCTCCTCTGATGTAATTCTCACTCAACTCGAAACAAGTTTCGCTCGAATTATGAGCCTATTTAACAATGTTCCCGGTGGATCACAGGTTTGCAAAGTGAGTACTGGATAATTATAAGCATTAGTCAAATAAGAAACATCATCGGGCTTAACAATACTTTTATCAAAGACTATATAATCATATCTTCTATCATTTTTAAAAATAATTACCCTATCACCCTTCTCAAGTTCTTTTAACAGATAAAAAACTGCATTTAAACGAACAATATTCCACGGAGCGTCTGTTGAATGAGAAAAAAGATACAAATTGCCGGGTTTTCCGGGAGGTGTTGAACCCAAAGCTTCAGCCACTCCCTGTGTTAATGCTCTGCTGTATTCTCTCTCGTTTCCCGGATTAACATTGGCAACCACTTTGGCGTTGGCGTTTATTTTTTCAATAACTATCCCATATTCGGTTGATACAGGAATAATGCTTCCTTCTGAGGCCTCAACATTTGTAAAATCAACTGGTCCTCCATTTTCACTCGCCAAATTACCCTGCTGCTCAGAAGAAGTAATCATCTTTGGTACAGTTCTTTTTACTTTTAAAATTCTATCCATCCGGTAGCTGGTCTCTGCCTGAACCAGAGGCCCCAGCATCACAAAGATACTGATTACACCGGCAAAAAAAAGAAAATATCCAAAAAACCTGACTGCCAGTATTAGTTTAAAGCGGTTGCTCATAAAAAGTACCCCTGGAGGGAATTGCACCCCCGGCCAACTTCTTAGGACGAAGCTGCTCTATCTACTGAGCTACAGGGGCAAGGATACATAGATATTTTAGCATCTTACGAGGTATAATGTTAGTTCTTAACGGGGATTAGGTCATCGGGTCCCGATTGCTAAATGCCATCGGGACGGGTTGCTACCTTAAAGAAATTACCATAAAATATCTAAGCAACCCAGGAAGACCGCTACGGGGTGTAGTGAATCGGTATCACGCTGCGTTCGGGTCGCAGAAACAGAGAGTTCAATTCTCTCCACCCCGACCGAAAGTGAATCCGCAAAATTGAGCCTGGATTGGCTCTGCGCGGGTGGGGGCGCGCAGAGCTCTGCAAAACCTTTTTTGTAAACTGGGATGAGCCGCCGATCAGTTAAAAAGAAGTTCGAGCCGACAGTTTTTCCGAAGAATGTTAATTCTTCGGATGTATTTTTTGCGCGCGCGATTTTTGCGCACGATAGTGCGCTACCAATGAAGTTTTTGAACGGTTCGAGCCAACTCGAACCGTTTTGTTTTATTTGTTCCAATTCCTCATTTATTTTTAATTTTTCTTCGAAAAATTCGTTCTTTTTTGTCTTGTAGATTTCAGGGTCAATAATTCCTTCTAAATAACCATCTAATAATTTATTTAATTTTAGATCTAAAACTTTTAATTCCATCTCTAGCCTCTCAGTGTTTTCATGAATGGATACAGTCTCTAATTTCTCATCTTGATCTAACCACTGATACCATTGTTTTCCCCAAGTTTCAGGAAGTGCTACATCATTAATTACTTTTCTAAATTGAGTTTCTAATTCTGGCTCTGGAATATATTTTTGAGTGCAAGGTTTTATTTTTTTAGTGCAACGATAGTAAATATATTCCACTGTTCTATTTGTCCCCTTATAATATTTTCTGTGCACCTCTGCAGTAATTGTTGCTCCGCACTCTCCACATTTCATCAAGCCCATAAAAGCAAAATTGTATCTTCTCTTTTTATGTCTATCTCGAAACTTTAATTCTTGTTGGACTTTTTGGAATAATTCTTTAGAGATAATGGTTTTATGAGAGCCTTCGTGATATTCCCCGTTGTATTCCATAATCCCAATGTAGAATCTATTTGCCAAAATTCGACGAATCTCATTGATATGAAGTGGTTTTTGATTTTTTCTTCTAAGACCAAATTTATGGAGAAAAATAGCAATATCGGTAAAGGTTTTATTGCCTTCTGCAAATAATTCAAACGCCTTCTTGATAGCTTTTAATTTTTCAGGTTCAACGTCTATTCCTCTAGTTTTTGGATTGTTGATATAACCATCAGAGCTTTGCCAGGATAAACACCATTTCGGATTTTTTGCCGCAAGCCTCTTTTAACATTTTCACTTAAATTATCTACATAATACTTACTTTGCCCAAAAGCTATATTTAACATGAATTTTCCTTGAGGAGTATTTTCAAACCAAGATGTAGGAAATTTTAAATCAAGTAATTTTCCTGTATCCAAAAGATAAATTAATTTCCCACCATCTATTGAGTTACGAGCCAAACGGTCAGGATGCCAGGCAATAATCCCACTTACTTGTCCTTTTTCTATTTTCTTCAAAACTTCGGCAAATTTTTCTCTGCCCGGAACCTTAGCAGTTTTTTCTTCCTCTACAAATTCAGAAATTTCCAAGTGTTCTCTTTTTGC
This sequence comes from Candidatus Daviesbacteria bacterium RIFCSPLOWO2_01_FULL_39_23, assembly GCA_001776935.1. Taxonomy (GTDB): domain Bacteria; phylum Patescibacteriota; class Microgenomatia; order Daviesbacterales; family UBA10151; genus UBA10151. The sequence goes on from MFDN01000006.1 coordinate 17,236, forward strand.
ATATTCTTTAAGCTCGGCAATTTGAGCAGAGATGGACAAAATCTGTTTATCTTTTTCTTCTCTGGATTTTCTACAATATGCTATATATTTCATGGTAGTATTTGTTTTTTATTTCCTTTCTTAGAAGAAAAGTTCTTTTTAGCTCGATTTATCGAGCAGGGTTTTTCTTTCAAGAAAAACCAAAATTTTTGCGTATATTCCCGTTTTTTGTTCTTTTTAACCGGCGGCTCATCCCAGTTTACAAAAAAGGTTTTGCAGAGCTCTGCGCGCCCCCACCCGCGCAGAGCCAATCCAGGCTCAATTTTGCGGATTCACTTTCGGTCGACCTTTACAAAAAAATTCGAACTCGCTTTAAGTCGCTTCGGTAGCCCGCTCGCTTCGCTTCGCGGGCTTCGATTCCGCTCGGCCTTCGGCCGGAGCTCTAAAGCTGTCGGCTCCGAACTCCCCCGATTTTATCGGGGGACAAAAAACGCAAAAATTTTCAAAGAACTTTTCTACCCCCTTATCATAAATGGCGCAACCAGTGGACTCAACAGGAAATGTCTCCCTATTGTCTGATTGCGCCATTAAAAAAGACATTTCCGAAAAATGTTGAGTCCATCAAAAATTTATAGGATTTTTAGTAAAAATACAAGAGGATTTTCTGTTGCAAACAAGATCAAAAACTGATACAAATATAGTTGATGGATCAAATAACAAAAATTGTAATTTTCAAAGGTCAGAAAGTTAGAAAAACTATTCACAATAATGAATGGTGGCTTTCTGTGGTTGATGTTGTTGAAGCTTTGACTGACAGTGTTAAACCTCGTGTCTATTGGAACGCAATGAAAGTTCGGGTAAAAAGCCAAGATGGAATTGAGTTGTCTACAATTTGTAGACAACTGAAACTAGAGTCTACTGATGGCAAAAAATATCTAACTGATTGTGCCAATACTGAAGGAATTTTTAGGATTATTCAATCAATACCCTCCCCAAAGGCAGAGCCATTTAAAAGATGGTTAGCTAAGGTAGGTTATGAAAGAGTCCAGGAAATAGAAGATCCAGAGTTAGCCACCAAAAGAACCAGGGCTTTGTATAAAGCTAAAGGATATTCTGACGCCTGGATTGAAAAACGGATGAGGGGAATTGAGATTAGAGAAACTTTAACTGATGAGTGGAAAAAACGGGATGTTGGAGAAGATAAAGAATATGCTATCTTAACTGCTGAAATTTCCAAAGCTATTTTTGGGATGACACCAAGCCAGTATAAAAAGTTCAAGAGTTTAAAAAGAGAAAATCTTCGGGATCATATGAATGATCTGGAGCTAATTTTCTCTATGCTTGGTGAGGCTTCAACTACAGAGATAGCCAAGAATAAAGATGCTCAAGGCTTTGACCAGAATAAAACAGCAGCTCAAAAAGGCGGCAGTGTTGCTGGCAATGCTAGAAGACAACTTGAACAAGAAAGCGGTAAGAAAGTATCAACTAAAGGAAACTATCTAAAACAGCCACAAAGTCAAAAAGCTTTGAAAAGGTAAAACAGCGTTTGCAAACAGGATTATATTATGCTTAACTAATCTTAGGGACTACTTATATTACTATCATTACTATATTATTAATGTAGTTATTGTGATCTATTATGCTATGCCATATGCTTTACCAAGACAAGACAAGACAAGACAAGACAAGACAAGACAAGACAAGACAAACTAATTATGGTCTTCTAAAGTCTTCATTTGTCAAGCACAATTTTAAATTTTTCAAAAGACGGGTAAAAAGTTTTTACCGTAGACCAAAATCAGATTGGGATATTCCCAAACTTAATCTTAACTCTCCTCGACGGCCTAGATATTTATTTGTAAAGTATTTTATTGCCTCTTTTATCCTTGGTATCTTTGCCTTTAGCTTGATTTCCTCTTTAGTTTACAAACAACCAGTAACTACAGTTTTAGGAATATCTGAAAAAACACCTGTAAAATCTTTAACTGGTAAAAACAATAATTTGCTGGCTAGTAATACACAAGGTTCCCAAGATTCAGGGCTATCTTTTAGTAGCGTATCACCTGCTATATCTTTCACTTTTGCAGGGACAAATCTATTACGGAATTCCTCGTTTGAACAAGAGCAAGGAAGTAACCAACCCAGATACTGGACTTATATGTTTGATAGCACAACAAGTAACACTTTCAGATCTGCGGAAGGAATTCATTCAGGGAATTATGGTTTAAAATTTGTTGGAGGCAAAGGTGCGGGTAGCGGTTTAAATCTTGGCATTTCTCAACCGGATACAAAAACAGTTCCGGGAAGAACTTATACTCTTAGCGCGTATATAAAGATAATCAATAATTCATCTGCAACTATCCGTCTTGGTTTTTGGGATGAACAAAATAATAAATATGGAGAAATAAAATCATTTAACTATTCACAAAATTTTGACTGGAAAAGAATTTCTGTAACTGTTACTACCCCAGGAATTATCACTGATACAAAAAACTACTATCCAATTATTGAGGGCAGAGAATTAAAGGCAGGTACTGCGGTATATATTGACGATATCCAGCTTGAAGAAAGTAGTGAACAGACAAGATATAACAGCGCCAGCGCTTATTCAAACAGTGCCTTTTCAAGTTTAGGAGCTGGAAGTATTTTAGGGGGACTAGATGGAAATCTTTATCCAGCTACAAGCGGAGTTGGTGGGCTTGGCACTTCATCAAATAGTTGGAGTAGTTTATATCTTTCAAATGCAACTATAGATAAGGATGGAAATTTAACTGTTAATGGAAGTTCAACAGTCAAAGGTGATGAAACAGTTAAAGGTTCTTCTACCATAAAAGGTAATACCACATTGGGTGATTCTTCAAATGACACAATAACAGCCACTGGCCGTTTTAATTCTTCGCTTGTCCCAAGCACAACAAATACTTACAATCTTGGTTCATCATCTCTCTATTGGGACAATTTATACGCCAGGACTCTTAATATCTCAGGCGGCCAGTCTGTTGGGGGCAATTTAGCAGTTACAGGCACCTTAGATATTACAGGAGCTACTACCTTATCCTCTGCAACTCTCAGCCAAAGTTTGGGGTTAAATGGAGGAGAAGTTACTTCTTCCTCGACAAGTTTTAATTTGTTGGACTCAATTGTCAATATTCTTAATTTGGGGAGAGGAGCAACCTCGGTAACATTAGGAGGTACTACAGGCACAGCAACTATCAGAAACTCAACTACAGCTTTGTCAGGAGTACTTAATGTAAGTGGTTCAGGAAACAGCTATTTTACAGGAAACTTAGGAATAGGCACTACAAGTCCTAGTTTTAAGTTAGATGTGAACGGGAATATTAGAGCTCAAGGCGGAGAACTTTACTTAACAGGAATAACTTCGTCTTCCTCTACTACAGAGGGAACAATTTATTACGACTCTGACGACGATCAACTTAAAGTCTATGCCAATGGAAAATGGCAAGCAGATAGAAATACTGCAACTCTAATTGTTGCTGCGAGTGATTCAAAAAATAAAGAAAAAGCAGATTATGTAGCCGATGGTACAGCAGATAATGTAGAAATTCAGGCAGCAATTGATGCTTTACCGTCTGGTGGAGGTAGAGTAGTTTTGTTAGAGGGAACTTTTAATGTAGCAACTTCAATTACAGTTGGGTCAAACACCACAATACAAGGACAAGGTTTCTCAACTAAAGTAGTCGCAACTGCTTCGCCTGCTTACACTATGATTATTAAGAACTCCGATGATGCCAATGGAAATACTAGAATTGTGGTCAAGGATATGTTCTTAGATGGTTCAAAGCCTGATACTACTTGCCCTGCTACCGCAGGAGGACTTGTTTCTTTTTTAAAGGTAAGCTACGGTTTAATCGACAATATTTGGGCTCAAAATGGATACGAGTACGGGGTTGAAATATCTGCCAGCAATGATGTTGTACTGTCAAACTCTTTTTTCTACGCCAATTGTGACGATGGAGTCTCTATTTCGGATGGAGCAAACTCAAGGAATGATACTGCGGGAGCGTCTGTAAGCAAACATATTGTCCTACTGAATAATACCGCATGGGGACAAACCTTGGCTACTAATGTATCAAATGCGGGTTTTGAAGTGGAAGATGGAGTATCAGAAGTCACTCTTCAAGGCAATCGGGCATACAATAATGGAATAGGGGGTTCTGCGGATGGTTTTACAGCAAAAACCCATAGCGGAGAAGTTCAACCGTTCAATATAAAGTTTATTGGCAATATAGCGATGAACAATACATCAGGAGGATTCCGTGTTCTGGATGCTAATAATATAACCTTTATCGGCAATACGGCAGATGGCAACGCGGGAAACTATATTATTGGGTCTTCAGCTTCTACAAGCAGTAGAATAGTGCTTGATGGCAATATAGGGAGAAATTCTACAATTATGGATGTAAGTATAGCTGGTGCAAGTTGGACTTATTACAATCAGGACATACTTATTGCAAACCATATAGCTACAGGATCTGGTGGTGATGGAATCTATGTTAGTTATGCAAAGGATGTTGAGATATCTAATGCCAGAATCAGTAATTGTGAAGCTACTCGTGCAGGAATATATGCGCCTTACGCGCGAGGCACTTTGAAAATAAGCGGGGGCAGGATAACTACCTGCAAAAATGGTGTCTACATTGACGCAGCAAGTCCATTAAATTTGCATGTTACAGGAGTTGATATGTTTGCTCTCACATCACATTATATGTCTGTTGGTGTAGGTATAAATCCAGTTCTTATCGAGGGCAACCATTTAAGAGGAACTACTGGCTCTTCTCATGGGATGGTAATATATGCTGCCGATGCAGTTATAATCAACAATACGATAGAAGACTCTCCCTCTGGCTATATTGGGTTATATGTCAGAGCAAATAATATTACTGTTCAAGGAAACTACATTAAAAATAACTATGATGGAGTCTATGTTTATACAGGTATTACAGGGACAAGGATTCTCGACAACTACCTAACAGGGAACAGCCATAGTCAAATTGCATTTGATAGCGGTACTCTCGTTAACACATTCCTCAGAAATAACATCGGGTATAAAACTGAAAACTCGGGCACTACAACTGTTACAACGGGACAAACTACTGTAGATGTTACTCACAGTCTAGGAACAACACCCACTAGAATTCAGTTAACTCCAACAACTGATACAGCAGGAAAAAGATATTGGGTAAGTGCTAAAGGAGCTACAACATTTACTATCACGATTGATTCAACTCATACCTCTGACATTTTATTTGATTGGCGAGCAGTAGTTTCAGAGGGGAATTAAACAATAAAAAAGTTGAGTATGGAAAAGACGAATTTAAACAAAGACCAAAAGTTAGTGGTTGATACATTCCGTAAACTAAAAAATAAACAGGAGTTAGCAAGCTTTGTTGACGATTTATTTACTTCCGAAGAAATTTTAGATTTTGCCCAAAGATTAAAAATAGCTAAACTCATTCTTAATGGAAAAACTTATGAAGAAATTGCCGCCCAAATCCCCGTTAGTACCTCAACCATTTCAAAAATTGGACAAGTCATAAAGTTTGGAAAAGGTGGTCTTGCACTTTTACACAATAGTACAAAAACACAAAAAGACAAAAATCAAAATAGAAAGGAGGTATCAAAAACATAATGAACTTAGAATTTCAAATTTTTCATTTAGTAACTGGACTTGTCGGAGGTTTAGTCCGTGGGTTAGTTGGAATAATAAAACAAAATCAAAAGCCTAATGAATTTAAAATTCACTGGAAATATTTTGGTTTAACCATGTTAGTTTCTGGAATTGTTGGAGTTGTGTCTGGAATTATTGCAGATGGAGATTGGAGAATTTCACTTCTAGCAGGTTACGCTGGAACTGATTTTTTGGAAAGTCTGTATAGGTTAAGGTTTCCTCAGATGTTTAGTATTGCTCAAACTGTGAAGTCAGTAACAGAAGAAAGTACCAATGGGAAAGTAACAACACAAACAACTACACCAGTAACAGTCCCAATAGCAAAATAATAGGGGCTAGTAGTGGTAAACAGTTGCTTTGCCTTTTCCTTCAGTCTTGATTGTGTCTCTGTTAACTAAAGTCTTTAAGTACTCCGTTGCTGTACTTTGAGAGATGTGGAGAAGCTCCCTAACATCGTCATTATTAATTTGTTTTTTCTCTTCAATTAGTTTTTCAATCCTCATTAAGTTTTCCTCTCTTTTAGTTTGTCTTGCTTCATTAGCTTTTTGCCTTCTTAAATCGAGCTCTGTTTTTAATTTTTCTTCAACTTGCCTTTGAATTTCTTCGTCACCAGCTTGGGGATTTTGGGGAGTTTCGGGTTGTTGGGGTTCCTCTTTTTGCTCAACCGGTTTTTCTGGTTCTAATTTAATTGGCGGTGGCACTTCTTCGGTTGGTTGTTGTTGAGTTTCTTCAGATTTTTGTCCCTCTTGTTTTGTTTCCTCTTTTGGTTCTTCTTTCTGAGATGGTAAAGAAAGATAAGATGAGGGATCAATAAAACCTAAGTAGCCATTATTTACATCAGGATTATTTGGCTTGATAGCAAGATGTAGATGTTCCCCAAAAGCAGCACCAGTTTTTCCAGAGATGCCAATAACTTTGTTTACTTCTGCATTATCCCCAACATTAATTTTTGTTTCTTTAAGATGGGCATATAAACTTGTCCCCCAGGAATGTTCAATAGTTACAGAGTTTCCAAAATCTCCATTTTCTCCAGATTGGATAACTCTCCCATTATCACAAGGATAAACATCTGTTCCTTCAGTTAATCCAAAGTCTAAACCATTATGTCCAGTAATTCCCCACTCAGTAAATTTCTTTTTGATTTCTTCGTTGTCTGACTTTGCACCAAAAGAAAAAGTAACAGCAAAAGTTCCAGAAAAAGGATAGTGGAGTTGAGGGATAAACAAGTTTGTTGCTGGCGCAATAGAAACAGCAGGAGTTACAGTTGGTTCTTCTGGTTTTGGTTCTTGTGTCGAAGTATTGGTATCCGTTGGATTAGTAATCTCTGGATTTGGTTTTTGAGGAACTTCTTCAGATTTTGTTTCTTCGGTGGGAATTGGTTCAGAGGGCGGGGTTAAATTTTGATCTGGGATTTGGTTTGGATCATCAGCCATACTAATTTAGTATAGCAGTTTTCAGGGGTCTTAATCTTGTTTTTTCTTTTGTTTTGTGGCGGC
>MFDN01000006.1:24413-79932 GCA_001776935.1 Candidatus Daviesbacteria bacterium RIFCSPLOWO2_01_FULL_39_23
CTTAAAAGGAGGGCTGCCGTTAGAAAAAAGTTTAATGATTAGGAATTTTTAAAAGTGGTTTGGATAGGCAGCCCGACTACCGCGAGACCGCAGAAATTTAATTTTGGATTTAGAAGAAAGAGCGGTCGAGCCCTCGGGATCAGTTGCGAGTATTCCGTCTCGAGACGGAATCGAGCGGTACGGACACGAGACAGGGCTAAAAATTGCGGCGGGGGCGAAAAGCGAATACCCCCGCAACGGCAGGAGGTAATAAAACAGTACAAAGGGAGGCGAGAAACGCGCGAAGCATTTTTGTACCGTTTCTCGCCGAGGTAGAGACTGTAAGGAGTAACTAAAAAAGCAAAGACATTGGCGAGGCTCCCCCTAGGGAGCCCTCTCGCCCAAAAGCGGGGGTGCCGCCACAACTATTTTGGGTGGGTGGGTTGATACGGAATATAGAAAGACTAAATTTACTTTATTCTTCTACTTTTGTACTATTGTACTTAAGTAAAGTATTGAAAGGGGAAGAAAAAGAAAAACCAGCGAAAATTGCCGGAAAAATTTCAGATCGTTCTTTGAAAAATTTGCCGAAGTAAAATCCGAAGCTAAAAAAGCTCGGAAACCGGAAGTTTCCAGCTTGGGAATCGGCCAAAATGGTGGAAACTGGCCGATTCATTTCTGATATAATTGGGGAAGCCAAAAAGTTTTTTAATTTATTTGTTTTTCCGTTCCGCTAAAGGCGGAACTATAAATAATAAAAATCGCGCGCTCTTAAAAAAATATAAATGTATTTTTTTAGCAAAAAATACTAGAGCGAGGCCGAAGGCCCCTCCAGAGGCGGGCAGGCCGAGCGGAATCGAAGCCCGCGAAGCGAAGCGAGCGGGCTACCGAAGCGACTTAAAGCGAGTTCGAATTTTTTTGTAAAGGTCGACCGACTATCACAGACATTATGCTTGCTTCAAGGCTCCCTATGATGCTACTATTGAAGAATGAACCAGGAAAAACCACTCCTTAAATATTTTTTTGAAGGGTTTGCTCTTGCAAATCGCAATCTGGAAATTTATTTTCTTGGGCTGATTATCGTAATCCTGCCACCTCTTCTTTCTGCCATATTACCAAACTCGCCTATATTAAACGCCTTATCTCCTGTCTTTTATCTGATAAGTTTCGGTTTCAGTTTATCAATTCCCAAATTTCTTATTCAAAAACACCACAACTACTCTTTATCCTTAAAAAATATATTCTCTACCACAATGCAAAGCACAAAAAGAATTATTCTTCCTTCTATTCTACTTTTCATAATCGCCACCATACTCCTAATGGTTATCTTCGCACTGGTAGTCATTTTTTTACGCCCGACCCCTGAACAAATTGCGCAATTTTTTAGAGACTTCAATTACTCAAATATACGATGGCATCCTTTTTTCTTAATTTTAGTGCCTGTAATTTCATTTTTTGTATTTACCCCTATTTTGTTCTCGTTGGAGCACAAAGGCTTAATAACCTCTCTTTTGAACAGCATCAGCACCAGCTTTAGCCATCTACCTTATTTATCTATCGTTATAGCAATAGATTTTATTTCTTATGCAGGAACCAGTTTTTTCCCTATCTATGAAGTTTGGGGATCATCTGCAGAATATATAATCAGTTCGTATATCGGATTAGTTGTGATTTCAAGTACCTTATTATATTACCAAAAGAAAATTAGAAACGAGAGTTTTACTCCCCAAACCAGAGCTTGATTTCTTTTGCAGCTTCTTTAGAAGAACCGGAAGCATGAATCAAGTTCCAAACCGGTCTTTCTTCCATATTAGCTTTTAAAATATTATCAGTGCCTAAATCTCCTCTGATTGTGCCTTTTTCAGCAGTTGCAGGGTCTGTAAGACCGGTAGTTTTCCGGGCCACAATCACTGCATCCTCCCCTTCCAAAACCATTACCACCACAGGGCCTGAGGTGATAAATTTCCTAAGCCAGGTGACTACTTTTCTGCCCTGGTCTTCTGCGCTTTTAACCTGTTGGCCTGCTGCTATGGTTTTTTCTCCGATTAAACGAAGATATTCCGGATCCATGGGATAGTGCTTTTCTACAATAGAAAGAGGCGCCATTATATCTTTTCTTTTAACAACCTTAAGTCCTGCCGCCTCATATCTTTTGATAATTTCATCTGTAAGCCCACGGCTGACCCCATCCGGTTTAATAATAATTAGTGTTTGTTGGATCATGTTCCAAGTATTATATCCAAAATAGTGACTAGAGTCTAGAGTCAAGGAAAAAACAGTCTAGACTCTCGACTCTGGCAACTAGACTCTAGTTAATCTCCACATCCTCCACTCTTGTTTCGCCATCATCAAATACCGAAACAACTGCAAATCTGGGAAGCTGAGGATTCCGGAGCGAGCTTACAGCGCCGATTGTTGCCATGGGAATATCGGTTTTCGGTTCTGAATACTGAGAAAAATAATGTATATCCCCTGCAAAAACTTTCGCAGCCCCTGCATCTTTCAATTGAAACATCAAACCTCCTGCCTGGGATTTCAGATTTTTCTCAACCCATCCCATTGTGTGAGTTGAAGAAGGGTGGTACAAAGGCTCGTGCAGGAATACGAAAACCCCTTTTGCCTGCAAAGTTTTAAATTTTTCAAGTTCATCAGCAATCCATTTTGACTGTGCAGCATCAAATCCAATATAGTTATCACTGTTATTAAGGAGAATAAAATGGAAATTTTCAAAAGTAAATGATTGGTAAGTCGGGCCGAAAACCTGATTAAAACAGGCAATTGGCGATAATTCCCTGTTCCTGCAATCCCAAAGGTCATGATCTCCCGGTAATAAAAAATATCTCAAAGAGGATAAATCCAGTTCTTTTTTTACATTTTTCAGCTCCTGTATAGTCCCAACCTCAGTGTAATCCCCAAGCCCGATTATAAATTTTAAATCAGGATAGCTTTGCTTTGCTTGAGTAATCGCCTTGGATAAATTTATATTATCATTATGAGAATCTGCAAAAAGCAGGAATCTAAAAACTAAATTTGAAGCAGGAGGAAGCTCAACAGGGTTTTCTGATGTTATCTCTTTGCTTCTTTGCTCTCCCAGCACCTTTTGACTAATCCGGTCTGAAACTCCCCCGGTTATTTTATTTGCAGATAAAACAGTCAAAAAACTTTGCGGTACCTTCCCGGCTAATATTTCTGATAAAACTGTTTGCGGATCAAGCTTTAAAGGATCAAAACCGGAAAAGTGCTTGTAAGCAGAATAAGTTCCTCCCAGCAAAACCGCCAACATAAAAAAACTTAAAGCCAGTCTGAATATAACAAACACTATATTAGTAGATCTTTTACCCTGATGCTTTTTAAACATTACATTCTTTCCGGAGCTTCTATGCCCAAAAGATAAAGTCCTTTTTTCAACACTTGCGATACTGCACAAGTTAAAGCTAACCTAAATTCCTTTTTATCTTCCGAAGCATTTACAATCCGGTGCTTTTGATAGAATAAATTAAAAATTGCTGACAATTCTAACAAATACGAAGCAACTGCATTCGGCTTCAAACTCTTAACTGCTTCTTCTACTATATCTCCAAAGTATTCCAGTTTTTGCAATATTTGTCTTTCCTCATTTTCCAACATAATTTGAGGAAGTATGGAATGTGAATCTACATGAGGATTATTGCTTTGATAGTTTATGTTGGCCTTTCTTAAAATGGAATTAGCACGGGCGCAGGCATATTGGATATAAGGGCCGCTGTCCCCTTCCAAAGCCACTGATTTTTCTACATCAAAAATAGTATCGGCAGCCGGTTGATGCTTTAACATAGCAAATTTAATTGCTCCCACACACACCTGGTTTAACAAGTGTTCTCTTTCCTCTTTAGGCTCAAAATCCGCAAGAAGAACCTCTAATTTACTTTTAACAGCATCAAAAATTTCTTCAAAAGTTAAAACGTTACCTTTCCTTGAAGAAATCTTACCGCCAAGCATTCTGACCATGCCGTGACCAACATGAATAGTTTTTTTGGAAAGCTCAGGGTAGATTTTGCTTAAAGCTAAAAGCAAAACTTTGAAATATTCGTTAATCTCATTCCCTGTCACAACAATAGACCGGTCGTACGGGTAATCCTGGTGCTTCTTGAAAGCCAGTCCCAATTCTTTTGCTTCATAAGTTGGTAATCCCATTGAATTTACAAAAACTCTATTATGCAAACCGAACTTTTCAGCAGGAAAAATAACCGCTCCGTCGCTTTTCTCAAAAACTTTATCATCAATATGCGTTAAAACCTCTTTAAGCCCGTACTCTCCAACAATGCTTTCAGGGTAATAAAAGTCAAATTTTGTACCCAGCAGAGCATAAATAGTCTCGAAATAATCCAAACTCCATTTTCTGCCCTTTTCAAAAATCGCCCTGATTGCACCCAACTCCTTCTCATTAAACTCCACCAATGATTTATAATCCGCCTGAGGCTGAAATTTGGCTGTTTCTTCCATATACTGCTGAGCCGAAATATAAACTAGTAGATTTATTCTTTTTATCTGCTCACAAATCTCCTTATTTTCCTCATACGCTTTGGCTCCTTCTGCATAAGCCTGACCTAAAAACTCCACTCTTTCCCTTAAAGTTCTCTTTTCTAAATCTGCCAGGCTTATTTGATCTTTTTCTAATTTCTTTTGTATTCCCCAGATAGATTTAGCTGCATGCATACCTACATCCCCAAAATAATTCACTCTTTTAACTTCAAAGCCTTTTGCTTCAAAAAGCCGGGAAATAGATTCCCCTACGCTATTACTGAATAGATGACCTATATGAAATTCTTTAAAAGGATTAGGATCAGTAAATTCTACGAGCACTTTTTCATTATTGGATTTTAAAATAGCTGCCTGATTGCAGATTTGCTGAAGGTTTTCCATCAAAGATTCCGGTTTTACAAAAAAATTGATAAATCCTCCCCCGGCAACTTCTGCTTTTTCCAGATATTTTTTACTTGACTCTTGACCCATGACACTGTCCACTATTTCATTAGCAATTTCTACTGGAGATTGCTTACTTTTAGATGATTCCAATTTAGCAAGTTGTAGGGCCAAATTCGTTGTATAGTCTCCAAAGGTTGAGTTTTGCGGAATAGATATAACTGTATCAGTTGATTTGTAACCTAAATCCTCAACTACTCTTTTTAAGTCTTCTAAAATCTTTTGTTTAAACATTATTTAATAATAACATAAATTTATTTCGTCATTGCGAGCGATTAGCGTGGCAATCTTCCGCTATAGATTGCTTCGCCACTTCGTGGTCTCGCAATGACAAATTAATAGCCATTAAAATTCCTACCACTACTAAATAATAACCCACCCATACCACCCAAACCTGTTCCCCTATATACTCCCAGGCAAAAGGCAAAGAAGCAAAAAAGCCAACTATATAAATAAAGTATGTTAAAAATACGGAAACAGCCAAACTTACTAAAGCTCCTAAGAATAACATTAAAACTCCTAAAATCATAATAAAAGGAATCGTCCACAAAATTAGAGTGTTAGCAAGCAATGAAACTAATGAAATTTGATGAAAATTAGCAGCAATTACAGGAGCAACCATAAGCTGAGCTGCCAGTGTTACGGCTAAATCCTGTCCAAGCAAGGGAAATTTTCGTAAAAATTTTAAAAGGAGCGGAGAAACAACCACTACACCAAAGGTTGCCAAGAAAGAAAGCTGGAAAGAAAGGTCTAAAATCCATTTAGGATTTATAAGCAGCATCAAAGCAGCTGTAATCATCAGCACCCACCAGCCTGTATTTTGCCTTCCATATATTTGGGCAAAGGATGCCAAAGTAAACATAATAGCAGCCCTCAAAATAGGCACCTGCCCCCCGGTTAGCAGAACATATGCTGTGACTGCTATCAGGCTTAAAATGATTGCATGTCGTCTTTTAATTAACCCTGCCAAGCTTAAGAAAAAACCTGCAACCATGCTTAGGTTCTGTCCGGAGGCTACTACAATGTGCAGGGTTGAAGTATCTCTTAAAGCAAGCTTCAAAGCCGGAGGCAGATCCTTTTTATTACCAAGTAAAATACCCGAAAGCAGTTCTGCCTGAGGAGAAGGCAAAAGCTGACTGATCCTTTGATCAAGCCTGGTGCGAACATCCAGAAACAGATCCAAATCCGGCTCCCATCCTCCCTGCTCATACCTGACTAAAAAAATAAGAAGATATAGAACAGCAGCTAATACCAAAGACGTTTTATTCCAATATACAAGCTTACGCATGATAAGGAGCGAAGTTTGAGTCAGCCAAAAAATACTGATTGTTTTGTGCTAACTAAACTATATGATTGAGTTTAATACTAAATCACAAAACAATCACTAAGTGAGGAAGTCTCTACCGTCCGAACGATTTTTTGCGACCAAACAAGCTCTATTACTTAATATATCACCAGCTGCTCTTTAATTTTCTCAAATACTGCCTTACTTACCACCTTTTTACTTAATAGATCCTCTATAGTGCCATACGGCCTGTCTGAAATGATTTTTGAAGCAGTCACCGGTCCAATGCCGGAAAGAGCTTCCAGTTCAGATTGAGTAGCTGTGTTGATATTAACTTTAGCCTCTGACTGAATTCCGGCTACAACAGTCCCCTGATTTACGACTCCGCCTTCTCCTATAGCAGGCACATAAACTTTACTTCCATCTGATAGCTTTTGTGCCATATTTAAATATTTTGATATATATTCCTGATTAGCATCTTGAGCAAACCCCTCAGCGGCCAAAACTGCATTCTCAATCCTGGACCCTTCCTTTAACTGATAAACCCCGGGCTTATTAACAGCACCGGAAACATCAACTGAAATTATTTTTTGGCTAACAGTCAAACTTTCTTTTGGAAAAACTTTAGGTTTAGAAGTAGTCAAACTGGAAGCAAATATTCCCCCGACAATCAAAACCAACCCCAAAATGCCCATAAATATGGGGATCTTAAACTGATTAATTTTTTCTTTCCAACCCAAATTTTCCATTGGATCAGCCCATTAATTGTTCACGGTATAATTTAACCCATTTCTTGTAAGCGTCATATAGATATTCCATTCCTCTTTCTCCCATTTCCAGCCTGACCACTCCCCCTGCATGAGGATATTTATGGAGCCGTGGATGCGTAGAGGAAAAGCCATGAGCGTAATGAGTTAACTCATGCCCGATTGTATGATCCACCACCTCAGGAGGAATTTTTGGATCTTTAAACATTGCCGTAATGGTGATAAAGCTGGCTTTTGTCCTTCTGTTTAAGCGGATCGAACCTAAGCGGTATTTAGCATATCTGCCAAACCTGATAAACACTTTGTTTGTTTGAGGAACGTCTGAGAAATATTTGGACCAGATGAAATCAAGGCGCGACAAAAGCCAATTATCATCCCTTTTTAAAGCAGTTTTTGATTTAGTTGTCATGACAGTCTAAACTATATACTAAATTCTATTAGCAGTTTGAAAAAATAACTGCTAGTTACGCTTTAGCTTGAACTTAAAACAAAGCTGATTATTTTTCCCGGCACATAAACAACTTTTTTCACAGATTTTCCTTCTAAAAACTTCGCCGCTTTTTGACTTTCTTTTGCCATTTTTTCTACAACTTCTTTATTACTTATCATATCTTTTTGTATCAACAGAATATCTCTAACCTTTCCGTTTACCTGCACTGCTACTGATACTTCATCTTCTTCAAGAAATTTATTATCAATCGCAGGCCATGACTGCTTATGAATAGAGTATTTTTCTCCTATTTGACTCCATAACTCCTCTGTAATATGAGGCGCAAAAGGAGCCAAAACAATTAAGAACTTTTTTTTCTGATCACTTGTTAACCGGTGATGATATGTCAAATTTATAAATTCCATAGCAGCAGCTACCGCTGTATTAAATTTCATAGCTTCTATATCTGAAGCTACTTTTTTTACCAGTTTATTTAATGCAATCTCAAAGCGCGATTCTACACTTTTTCCCTCTTCTTTGCAAATTAATTCCCATACCCTATTTAAAAACTTATAAACACCGTTAATGCTGGTTGGATCCCAGGAAATGGTATTTTCAAAAGGCCCCATAAAAGCCTCATACAAACGAAGGGTATCCGCACCATATTCTTTAACAATTTCATCAGGAGTAATCACATTACCAAGGCTTTTACTCATCTTGCGGCCGTCCTCTGCCAACACCAAACCCACGCTGGTTAATTTCTGGAATGGCTCTTTGGTAGAAACAGCGCCAATATCAAATAAGACTTTATGCCAAAACCTGGCGTATAAAAGATGCAAAACCGCATGCTCTGCCCCACCGATATACCAATCCACCGGCATCCAGTATTTATCCTTTTCCTTATCAAGAAGCACCTGATTATTATTGGGATCAATAAAACGCAGGTAATACCAGCAAGATCCAGCCCATTGCGGCATGGTATTGGTTTCCCGTTTGCCGGGGCCGCCGCATTTTGGACAAACAGTATTTACCCACTCCGGAATAGCTGCCAGAGGTGATTCCCCTGTACCGGTAGGTTCATATTTTTTAACATCAGGCAATTTTAACGGCAACTCATTTTCAGGCACCGGCACTACGCCGCATTTTGGACAATGCACCAAAGGAATAGGTTCGCCCCAATACCTTTGCCTGGAAAATATCCAATCACGCAAATGATATTGAATTTTTCTCATACCCCACTTCTTTTGCGCTAACCAATCTTTAATCTTCTCGCGCGCGTCCTGGGGGGTTTTTAATCCGTTAAATTGTTCTGAATTAACTATTACTCCTTCTTCTAAAACATCTTGATCTGTCAAAACCTTATCAAAATCGCTAGCAGTCTTACCAATAACTCTGATAATTTCCAATCCATATTTTTTAGCAAATGCAAAGTCCCGGTGATCTGAGCCTGGTACCCCCATAACCGCGCCTGTACCATAACCACCAACCACGTAATCAGAAATCCAAATAGGCACTTTTTTCCCATTTACCGGATTAATACAATAACTTCCTGTAAAGACCCCGCTCTTTTCTCTTTCCTCCGCCTTTCTTTGAAGCTCTGTCTTTTTTTGAGAAGCTTTTAGGTATTCTTCCACTTCTTTTTCCTGATCTTTTGTAATCAATTTCTTGACTAATTGATGTTCCGGAGCTAAAACCATATAAGTCACTCCAAAAATAGTCTCCGGAAAAACCGTATAAACATTAATTGGAAATTGGAAATTGGAAATTGGAAATTGTATTTCCATTCCTTCACTTCTGCCTATCCAGTTAATCTGCATTTCTTTGATAAATTCCGGCCAGTTAAGCCCTTCCAAATCTTCCAGTAACCGGTCAGCATATTTTGTAATTCTCAATATCCACTGCCTGATCTTTTTTTGCTCCACCTGCTCCCCGCATCTGGCGCATTTCCCGTCAATAACCTCCTCATTGGCCAAACCGGTTTTGTCTTTGGGGCACCAATTAATAGGCGCATCATCTTCATAAGCCAGGCCTTTTTCAAATAATTTCAAAAAGATCCACTGAGTCCATTTGTAATAGTTTGGATCAGTTGTATCAATTTCCCTTTTCCAATCGTAAGACAAACTCACCAGCTGCATTTGTTTTTTAATATTGGCAATATTCCTGGCTGTGGTGATGCTTGGGTGAATTCCCATTTTAATGGCATAATTTTCAGCCGGCAAGCCAAAAGCATCCCAACCCATTGGATGCAATACATTAAAACCTTTAAGTCGAAAGTAACGGGAAATTATATCTGAAGCTACGTAACCTTTAAAATGGCCAACATGCAGACCATCTCCCGAAGGATAAGGAAACATATCCAAAATATACTTTTTTGGTTTATCAGAAGAATCAGAGGCAGTATAAATCTGATCTTCTTCCCACTTTTTTTGCCACTTGGGTTCAATTTGGGAAGGAATATATTTGGTCATGAGTCTATTCTAGCATCTACCCCATTATTTGCAAATCAACTAAGCTCGAGCGAAATCGCGAGTCAAGTAAGGCGAGGGGTGACAGCGAGGAGGGGGTCCCGGCGCGTAGCCGCAGCGAGCGAAGTCGAGTGAGGATGCACGACGGGATACTGAGCTGGCAGGACCCCGAGCGAGAAGACTACCAGTTTCACAACTTCTTTTCACAAGCTAAACCATTTGCTAACCAGTCATAATTGATATAGTTTATATATATTCTGATCTAAACTATACCCTATACCCTATACGCTACACGCTATATTATACCTATGCGGTAATTATGTTGATAGTCTTTGATGTTAATTGAGATATTGACAATATAGTCAATTTAATGTAAGTTTGCAGTAGAGAGAAAAGGCAGCCAGCAGACGGGCTGCTTTTTTTTGTGAGCTTTTTACTGCTGATATTACCCAGCTTTACTAGAATATCGAACTTATTGTACTATCGAGTTAATGGAAAGAATCTCTGTTATGAACTCACAGTTCGTAGTTGGCAAATTGATACTTATTCTTTTTGCCTTTACTTTCTTACTACTTACTGCCAACTGCTTACTGCCAACCGCTCATGCGCAGGAATCCAAAGGAATTGAGGTGACTTCAATTTACGAAATCGGAGATCCTGATGCCATAGAAGGAGATATCTTAAAAGCGTCTGATAAAGGTCTTGTACTCACCACTATCGGCTTTGATAATAAAGTATTCGGCATAATTGCGGATCAACCTCTTTTGGTCTACCGCACAGACACCAAAGGAAAACCTGTTGTTCGGTCAGGAGTTGCCCAAATCAATGTCACCACTTTAAACGGCCCCATCAAATACGGCGACTACATCACTACTTCCACCATTGCAGGCAAAGGCCAAAAAGCTCTTGAGTCAGGATATACTGTCGGAATGGCTCTGGGAGCCTTCAGCGGAGAAGGCGCCCCTCAGGTAGACGGACCAAAGGGCAAGGTGTCTTCAGGTAAAATTCCCGTTGCCGTAAGAATTGAATATACAGAACTGACTAATCCCCGATTCGCAGGAAGACTTTTCGGTTTTATAGGTACAGCCTTTCTGGAAAATATCAGCGATCCCAAACAAGTTGGCAATGTGATCCGCCTTGTTGCCGCCGGCCTGGTTGTCCTTTTGAGTTTTGCATTCGGCTTCCTGACATTTTCAAGATCTATTGCCAAAAGCGTTGAAGCATTAGGCAGAAATCCATTGGCAAAATCCGCAATACAGTTGTCGATGATTATTAATATCGTCCTTTTGGTCGTTACCGGCATAATCGGCATTGTGGCTTCGATACTAATTGTCCGACTTTAGGAGGATTACAGTCCATGTCTATAATCCGACTTTAGGAGGATTACAGTCCATGTCTATAATCCGACTATAAATTAGTGGCTAGTCGCTAGAGTCTAGTGACTAGTATTCTCTTGTCTCTTAACTCTTGTCTCTTGTCTCTTGACTCTTGACTCTAGACTCTAGACTCTTCTTATCGTATTATCTCTTTATGCCCCAGCTGCCTTTAAATTTAGTTAATCTAATACTGCTTTTTACTGCGATCATCGCTGCTATCCTCTATCTTCGTGAATACAACAAAAGAAAAAAATTGGAAGTTGAGGGTGATAAATTCTTACAAGGATTAAAAGAAAAAGGCTGGGAAACCCTGAATCAGTCCATTAAAAAATCTCAGGCTATTTTAGGAGAAGCGGAACTTGAAGGCATAAAAGCAGTTGCCGGCAATAAAGTTGAACTTTCCAAACTGGATGCAGATTATGCAAAACAAATTAATATTGCTTTGAATAAATCCGAACAAACCATAGCTTTGGCTCAAAATCAGCTTATGCAATTTATGCAAAACCTGCAAAAAAGAAGCGAGGCGTTTGAGGAAGCAGGCATAAAAACCGGAGAACAAAGAATAAATCAGCTTTTCGAAAAAATAGAAACCAGGGTCTCTGATTTTTTAGTGCAGACAGAACAAAAATCACTCTCGTCTATTGAACTTGAACTGAAAGCTGCCAGAGAAATGATTGATTCCTATAAAAACCAGAAATTCAAATTGATTGACGAAAATATAGTTGCCATGATGGAACAAACACTAAGCATAGTTTTAGCCAAAAAATTGGCACTAAAAGACCAGCTGGATTTAATTTACGAAGCCTTGGAAAAGGCAAAAGCGGAAAAGTTTATTGTATAAAAACTGCCATGGATGAAATATTAGCAATTATTTTAAAAGACACTTATTCCCTTTCCCAGCTCAAAACCCGTTTAAGGATTTTAAAGTCTAATTTATTAAAAACCTTTTTTGGAAACAGTGAGGAAGATGTACCTATTACTGTGCCGGATTTGAGCTGGTTAAAATCTTTACCTGCGGAATTTTATCAAAGATTTAACAAAGATAACGTCTACCAGACTTTTTCCAACATTGAAAAAGAAATTCCTAATTTAAAAATTCTCACCATTCACTTGGCATTCGAACCGGATGATATAACTTTAAACCAAATCAGCGCGTATGCAAGAAATACATTTTCTGCTTCCGGCTTGCTTTTAGATATTAAACAAGACTCCGCCTTAATTGCCGGAGCTGCCTTAACCTGGAAAGGAGTTTATAAAGATTATTCCTTGCGGGCAAAACTCGATACAAAAAAAGGCGAGATTTTGCAGGAATTTAAAAAATTTTTAAGGTAATATGAATCAAACACAAGAAGTTGGTTATGTAGTTTCTTCCAGAAATTTCCTGGTTCACCTGAATGGCTTCCCCACCATCCGGGTAAACGATATGCTGGAGTCTGATACTGGGCTGCGGGGATGGGTTAATTCTATTTACCCCGACAAAATTGAAGTTCTCATGCTGGATGAGGGTCAAGTCGCGCCGAAACAACAATTCAAAAAGCTGGATAGCCGTTTGTCAGTAACAGCGGGCGATTTTTTATTGGGAAGAGCAATTAATCCTTTAGGAGTACCTATTGACAGCAAAGGACTGCTTGCCAAAACAAAAGACAACCCGGTTTTAGACCTTGAAACAGATGCTTTAGGAATAGAATCCCGCCGGTTTATTACTAACCAGCTTTTAACAGGAATAACATTTATAGATACCTTAATTCCCTTAGGATTAGGCCAGAGGGAGCTTGTTTTGGGAGACGCCCATTCCGGTAAAACCGGGTTTTTAATTGATGTGATTATCAATCAGAAGAATACCGGCGTAATTTGCATACTTGCATTGGTAGGAAAACCCGCTGTGGCGGTTAGAAATTTAATTGATATATTAAGAGCTAATAAAGCATTGGATTATACTGTCCTGGTAGCCACCTCATCCTCTGAACCTGCCCCCTTAATTTTTTTAACCCCTAAAACCGCTATGACAATTGCCGAATACTTCCGGAAAAAAGGCAAAGATGTGCTTTTAATACTGGATGATATGGGTTCACATGCCAAGATCTACCGGGAAATTTCCCTTCTGGGGAATAAGTCGCCCGGCAGAGAATCCTATCCGGGAGATATTTTTTACCAGCATGCTCATCTTTTGGAACGGGCGGGAAATTTTCTGCCAGCTGCAGGAGGAGGCTCTATTACAGCCCTGCCTGTTGTAGAATTGAACTTGAACGATTTTACCACTCTAATTCCCACTAACTTAATGTCTATGACTGACGGGCATTTACTGTTTAAATCCAGCATGCATGCGCAGGGGCAAACTCCTGCCATTGATATTTCCCTATCTGTTTCCAGAGTCGGCAGGCAAACTCAGGACCGGGTCTCAAACCTTCTTTCCACGCGCGTCCGCCAGGTTTTATCACAGGCTGCAGATCTGGAAACTATCTCAAGATTCTCATCAGAATTGCCTCCCCAGACCCAACTTATCTTAAGACAGAAAGATTTAATCATGGAAATTTTAAAGCAGGATCCTTTAATAAAAATGCCTAAAGAAATTCAGGTAATACTTCTAAGCCTTCCCTTTACTACTTTTTTTGAGGACAAAAACAGATTGTTTGTTGAAAAATATAAAAGAATTATTGCCGATGCTTTTCAGACAAATGCCCAACTTTTAACAATAACTAAATCGTTAGCAAAACTAATAAACGATGAAGAATTAATTAAACTTTTGGAAGGAGCAGGACCGGTGCTTTCTAAGTTGTGTCCATAAAATTTGACATTTGAGATTTGACATTTGACAAAGAAAAATTGTCAATTGTACATTGCAAATTGTCAATTGGAGGCAAAGCCGACTATATGACTACCAAAGAAATAGACAGCATACTGGAAGAAGGACATTCTTTAAAAGAGATTGCTCAAGCCTATTCCGAGATTGCCAACTTAAAAATCAAACGCATCAGACAAGCAGTGGAAAGAAACCGGCTGTTTTTTGATGAAATCTTAAAAGTTTACGGCATGGTTAAATCTTTAGCCTTAAAAAAGAAAGTACTAGTTGCAAAGCCCAAAAAAAGGCTTTGTATATTGCTGACCTCAAACTACCGATTCTATGGCAATATTAATTCTTCTTTAACAAACTATTTTATCGGATCAACCCGTGAACTTAAGGATATTGACCGGATGGTGCTGGGAAAAGGCGGCATCGATTATTTTAAAGCAGTCAAGTTATTACCAAGCTTTTCTGAAATTATGCTAAAAGATGATATGCCGACAAGCGAAGAATTAGCTAATTTAGTTAATCTCAGCGAAGATTATAATCAGGTGTTGGTATTTCATTCCCGTTTTAAAAGCCTGCTGACGCAAAGCGCCACTTCCACAGACATTACCGCCACCTCCTATTATTTAAATGAATATACCAAAGCCTTTGATCCCAAAAACGCTCCGCCTTCTAACTTTATCTTTGAGCCGGAACTGCCTAAAATATTGAAATTTTTCGATAACCAAATATTAACCCTGCTGCTTGAACAAACCTTTTTGGAATCAGAGCTTTCCCGGACCTCTTCCCGTTTTATCTCCATGGACAGCGCAGAAACAGAGGCAAATAAGTTTATTAAAGAGTACCTAAAAATTAAGGCATATGCTAAAAGAGGCCTGGAAAATAATGCAATTTTGGAAAATTTTGCCAGCATTATGGCCACAAGAAAGGACGCATATGTCTAACCAAACTATGCAACAGGCTAAAGGAATAATCACTTCTATTCAGGGACAAATCGCCACCATAGAAATTGAAGGAGAAATTTTTCCCCAGTTATCTGAAATACTGGTGGCTTCACACGATAACAGTGTCATTTTAGAAGTTTTCTCACAGTCCACAGACACTACATTTGTTCAAATTCTTTCCAACCCGGACAAACTTTATAGAGGTATGCCTGTTTCAAGCACCGGCTCTGATTTAAAAATACCGGTAGGACCTGCTGTTTTGGGAAGAGTTATCGATCTGTTTGGCAATACCCGCGATAACGGCGGGCCTTTTAAGCCGGATAAGAAAACTTCCATATACGCAAAAACTCCCTCCTTAAATATCGTAAAAACTAACTACCAGATACTGGAAACCGGAATAAAGGCCATAGATTTTCTGACCCCCATACAAAAAGGCGGCAAAGTAGGCTTTATAGGCGGCGCAGGAGTGGGCAAAACCATCCTCCTTACCGAGCTAATGCATAATGTCACTTTTAAACAAACCGGAAACGTTTTTTCGGTATTTGCAGGCGTAGGAGAAAGAATTCGCGAGGGTCAGGAACTTTTCCAAAGACTAAAGCAGTCCGGGATTTTACCTAAAACTGTTATTCTGCTGGGCCAAATGAACGAAAATGCTGCAATCAGGTTCCGGGTGGCGCTTGCTGCTGCTGCTCAGGCAGAATATTTCAGAGATGAAATGAAAAGCGATGTTTTGCTTTTTGTTGATAATATGTTTAGATTTGTTCAGGCAGGCGCAGAAGTTGCCACTCTTTTGGGCACTATTCCTTCCGAGCAAGCTTATCAGGCAACCCTTCAGACAGAAATAAGTACTTTTGAAGACAGACTTATCCCCACAGAAAGCGGGACTATCACCTCTTTTCAAAATGTGTATGTACCTGCTGATGAAATCACAGATGCTGGGGTGACTACAGTAGTTTCGTTTTTAGATACATCAATAGTGCTTTCCCGTTCTATTGCTCAAAAAGGCATTTATCCCCCCATAGATCTTTTTCAATCCTCTTCTTCCACTTTATCAAAGGCTTTTTTAGGCGAAGTCCATTTTAAGGCTTTAACAGAATTTCAAAAGATATTAGAAAACTATAACAAACTATCACATATTGTAGCAATTGTTGGCGAGGAAGAATTATCCGCGGAAAACAGAATATTGTATAACCGGACCAAAAAAATCATCAATTATTTAACACAACCCTTTTTTATGACAGAAACCCAAACCGGCAAAAAAGGAATCAGCGTCCCGAAAGAGACTACTGTAAACGATATCACAATGATATTATCTGGTAAGTTAGATAACATCCCAGCAGATAAATTTATGTATATTGGATCTTTGGCAGATGCTAAAATAAGCGTATAGAGAAAAGCGTTCAGCGTTAATATGGCTAACCCAACCTTACATGTCCGGATCATTTCCCCACAACAATTAATCCTCGATACTGAGGCTGTTTCCGTATCCTCTAAAAACACACAGGGGAATTTTGATATCTTACCCCAGCACGCTAACTTCATAACCCTTATTGAAAATAACCCTATCATAATCCGTCCTCAAAACGCCAAACCTCAAGCATTTAAATTCGCCCTTGCTATTATTATGGTCACCGAAAACAAAGTAAATATTTATACATACATTCAACCAAATACGGAAAAGGGATAACCATGCACCGAAGCTTGAGTCAGTTAAAAGAGGAAGTCTCTACCGTCCGAACGATTTTTTGCGACCAGACGAGCTACACTACTGATCACTTTTGATATCTTCCTCGCTTTAATCTGATATATTTCACTTTTTCTTCTTAGTATAGTAATTACATTAATAATAACCATTGACAAATCTAGGCAAATCTATGTACGATGGATTAAGAATCTATGCAGGTAAGCAGATTTGCATAGATTTGAGGCAGACGGAGCCGCATTTTTAAGGTTTAAAGAATGAAAAATAATCCGTCTGTTAAATATCTCAAAATTGGTCAGGCCGCTAAGGTTTTAGGCGTTTCCATTGATACCCTCAGAAGATGGGAAAAAAGCGGAAAAATATCTGCTATAAGAACTCCCGGAGGAACCAGACTCTATCCTCTCTCCTCTTTAGAAAAAATTAATCCTGCTTCAGTCGAAACATATCAAACTAGCTCAATCAGCACAGAGGAACTGCTAAAAAAAACAGAACTCTCCTCTGTCATCTCTTCGAGTCTGAGCCTGAGGGCTCATTCCCTCAGAGTCGAAGACCTGAGCGGAGCGAAGGATCTCCCGCGTATGCGGGACTCAAACGAGTTGAGAGATTCTTCGTCCGCCAACTGGCGGAC
This sequence comes from Candidatus Daviesbacteria bacterium RIFCSPLOWO2_01_FULL_39_23, assembly GCA_001776935.1. Taxonomy (GTDB): domain Bacteria; phylum Patescibacteriota; class Microgenomatia; order Daviesbacterales; family UBA10151; genus UBA10151. Next base: position 41,740 of record MFDN01000006.1, read on the forward strand.
TCAGAATGACAATGAAGAAAGTCACAACGATAAAGTAAAAAAATCCTTTATAACCAAGCTCTTGATTGGCTCTGCAATCCTGTCCATCATAACCCTGCTTTTAACCGGCTGGATCACAGCCTTATACCTAACCGAACCAAAAACCGCTCAGCAATTTTTCCAAAACAACATAGCTTCAGGATTATTCCTGCCCTTCCGCAAACTGGCAGAAAGCGCTGTGGTGATAATTGATGCGGGAAAGGCCAAAGATTTAGGTTTTCTCCCGCCTGAGGAATCTCCCCCCCCTATACCCTACACCCTAAACCCTGTACCCTCTAATGTCCTGGCCGTAACGGCCAGTTCTCGGTTTTTAGAAGTAAACAGCGATACCCAAATTAACGGTTCTCTTTTTGTGCGTGACAGTATCAATGGATTATCTTTAGAAGCAACTCCTTCTGCAGGAACTATAGCCTTAACTGCAGGAAATACCGTATTAACTGTAACAAAGACCGCCAAACTGGATCAGGATGTTTCAAGTGCTTCTGATCCGGGTTTTAAGACTTTAAACCTTTCAGCTGCCGCAAATCAGCTGATTTTTCAATCCGGCGGACCCACCGGCACTTTGACCTGGACTCCCACTGCTGCCCGGGTTATTACTTTACCTGATGCCACCGCTACCTTGATTGGATTGGATACCACTCAAACTATAACAAACAAGACTATCTCAGGCTCGTCCAACACTTTCTCCAGTATCCCCAACTCTGCTTTAAGCAATGGGAAAATTACCTTAACTGCTGGCACCAACTTAACTGGAGGAGGGGACGTGAATCTGGGAGAATCCGCTACTCTTTCCCTAATAAGTTCCCCTGCTATTTCCGGTGTACTGAAACTGGCTGCCGGGACTGCTACTGCCCCCTCTCTAACATTCACCAATGATACTAATACCGGATTATATTGGATCAGCGCAGATAAAATCGGTTTAGTCACAGCAGGCTCTGCCACTTCCGGCATTACTGTTGATTCATCCGGAAATACCGGTATCGGCACAATAGACCCAGGGTACAAACTTGATGTTAGCGGTGATATAAGGATAGCTTCAGGCTCAGATTTGTACATCGGCACAACCGGCTTAAACGACACAGCTTCTGCCACCACCTCGGGCGCATACCTTGTTGGAGTATATGATGAGTTTGATAATTCCTCCTCAACTAATGTCCAGGGGGCGTTGAATGATTTGGATGCGGCTATTACTTCAGGCAGCGCCAGCTCAATGTGGACCCTGTCCTCCGGAGTAATTTATCCCACCTCCGCCACCAATGATTTTGCCGTAGGAGGCACTACTTTAGCCTCGCCTTTTTCTGTTGATGAAAGTACCAACACTGTCCGGATTGGTGAAGGCTCAAACTCCAATGCTATTTTATCCATGTATGCCTCAGACGGAGACACCGGCACAATCACCTACAACACTTCTGATACCTGGGCTTTTGCAGACGGCAGTGTTTCTATCACACCGGGCGTAGATACAGCAGCCCTGACTTTAACCGGCACCAATGTTGCCTCTTCCAACCTGGCCTATTTTAATGCCAAAAATACCTCAGGCACAATTTTCAATATTGACTACGGCTCAGCAGTTACTTTGGCTGGTAATTTGGTGGGAGAAGCCATTGATTTAAACAGCGGGAAGATTACCAACACTGCTTATTCTATAACCGCCCTTTCTGCCACCCTTCCAACCATTACTGCAGACAACGCTGAAGGCACAGTAGCGCTTAAAGGTATCACTGTTGGTTTCGGATCTGGTTCCGGCATTAATCAAACCGGCGCCGGAGCGCTAACTTACACTGCCGCAGATTTATCCATGCCGGCCCTGACCCAGTCAGCCGGCACTTTAACCGCCAACGGAGTCTTGGTGACCACTCCCTCCTCCATCACTACCGGAGGTACTGCCAATGCCGTAAATATTACTGCCACCGGCGTGGGCGTGGGCACTTTAAACGCAGTCAACATCGGCGCAATTACCGGCGGCGACGGGACGGAAACAGCTTTGACTATCGGTACAGGCTGGGATAACATCCTTAAAGTCGGCAGCACCACGGTCTTAAACGGCTCAGGCGTAACCCAGGTGGCAGCAGGCGGAACAAATATCACTTCCTACACTGCCGGTGATTTGATTTATGCTTCTGACACCACTGTCTTATCCAAGCTGGCCGGCGGAGTAGCAAATGACGGCAAGGTGCTTGTTGTTTCCAGCGGCCTCCCTACCTGGGGAGTGATGAGCGGCTCATCCTGTACCAACTGTTTGGTTAATAATCCTACCTCCACCCAAACGCTTGCCCCCACAGGTAACAACACCACAGGTTTAAGCATCAGACAAACTTCCACTGCTTTGGACGGTAATACCCCGGATGTTTTTTCAGTCACTTCCGCAGACGGGAACACAAAATATTTTTATATTGATTACCAGGGTAATGTCTCAACAGGCGCTATTTCAAACACCACCCTGACCTTAACCCCCACCATTGATACCACTGCCCTAACCTTAGTCGGTACCAATGTCGCAACTTCTAATTTAGCGTACCTTAATTCAAAGAATTTACAGGGCACTATTTTTAACATTGCTTACGGAGCAGCTGCCACCTTAAACGATAACCAGACCTTAACCGGCCAGGCCATTAATCTTTCCACCAATGTCACGGCCAATTCCTCCTCCACCAATACCATTTCTGTTACCGGGCAATCTTTAACCCTTCCTGCCGTAACCAATACAAATACTTCCGGCACCAATGCCTTAAAAGGATTGGTTATCTCGGCAGGCGGCGGTCTAAACCAAAACGGAGTTGGCGGTACCACCACCTTTACCGGAGCAGACATCACTATCCCGGCTTTAACCCAAACAGCCGGCACTTTAACCGCCAACGGAGTCTTGGTGACCACCCCTTCCTCCATCACTACCGGAGGTACTGCCAATGCCGTAAATATTTCTGCCAGCGGCGTAGGAGCAGGCACATTAAACGGAGTAAATATTTCCTCCATAACCGGCGGGAATGCCACAGAAACAGCTATAAATATTGGTTCAGGCTGGGATATGGGAATTACTCTGGCAGATAACTTAAAAATTGGTTTAGGCTCATCAGCCGGGTTAATTGAATTTGACGACCAGGCCAATGATGAGGTGAATATCCTAAATGCTTATGTGGGTATCGGTACTACTGCCCCTGCTAAAAGGCTGCATGTGTATGACAGCAATTATTCTTATGGCATTTTTGAAACAGCAGAAGGCGGAGGCAACTGGCTGGGTTACTTTTCTTCCGGTACCTACGGGAATGCCATCTACTCCAAAAGTACTTCTGCTTTAAGGTTTGGCACCAGCACAGATAATATTGCGGAAAGCAACTGGTCGGAAAAAATGAGGCTGACAAGCGGTGGTGATTTAGGTATTGCCACTACCACTCCTGCTAAGGCTTTGGACATTAACTCTGCCACAGGGGTTAACTTAAGGTTAACCTACAATGACTCTGATGGTTCAGCTGTAAATTACACTGATTTTTCCCTCTCTACAGCAGGTGCTTTAACCCTAACAGGTTCTGCTGCCACTTTGGCTGATGGGGCTACTGCTGAAAAGACTTTCCTGACCTTAACGCCTGGGACTATTACTTTAACCGGACCAACCCAGGTTACTTCTGTCATGGATACCTCCATTATCACAGGAGCAACCATTGCCGCCACCAATGCTGCCACGATTGATAGAGCCACAGGGCTTTCTGTAACTGCCCCCATTGATTCCACCAATGCGACTTTAACCAATTCCTCTGCTTTAACTATCAAAGATATTACCTCAGGTGCGGGAGTGTTAACCACTCTTTCAGGTATCTACCTTGAACCCATGACAGGTGGTGCTACCAACAACATAGGTATCTGTTTTGACTGTGACGGGACATGGACCTCATCAACTGTGGCCTCTGGCATCCAGTTTGGCACTGATGCCAATGCTGTCAACTTGTACCGTTCTGCTTCTGATACCTTAAAAACTGATGATGCTTTGACAGCAGGAGGATTGATCACCGCTTCTGCCGGCCTAACCCTGGCAGCTGATCAAAACTTAACCTTTACCTCAGGAGGAGGTATTTACACCCAAACCTTCACCGGTACCACTACTGATGCCATGACTATTACTGCCTCATCTTTGTCTACAGGCACAGCTCTAACTATTACCGGTCCATCTGCAGGCACAGCAGGGGTGACAGATTCTATCTTGAAGCTTGCATCTGATATTGGGAATATTGGTACTGCCAACGGCTTAATCTCCTCCACAGCCACCATTGATTCCACAGCAGCTGCTGCTAATGGCATCAATCTATATCTTTCTACTGTAAATTCCAATGGCACCAATGCCAACTCAGCTTATGGAATCTATAGCACTATGACTGATGCCATAGCTTTGGCCAATACCAACTATGGAATATATTCTGCAGTTGCCAACACCGGGGCAATTGATTCTGCCATCACTAAAACAATTTATGGCAGCTACATCTCTGCCTCAGGCACAGGCGGAGCACCTACCACTGCCGGTACTACCAATGTTTATGGACAATACTTAACCACTACTGCTTCCCATGCAGCTGATTTTGGCACCATTAACCAATATGGACTGTATATTGCCAATGGTACTTCTTCCACCAATGGTACCTCCACAAAAACAGGATTATATGTCGAATCCTTAACGGGGGCAGATACTAATTATGCTGCTATATTTGCCAGCGGGAATGTGGGGATTGGGACAACTGCACCGGGCAGCACCTTGGATGTAATAGGCCAACTCAGGGTTGGTCTTGGAACCTTTGACGCAGGAAGCGCCTGGGATACTATTGTGGTTGGGCCAAGGTCTGCTGATGTCAACACTGCCTCAATCAGGATGACGCCAAGCGATACAGATGCCAGGGGCTGGAAGCTGGATACTTATGATGACGGAGCAACCCATTACTTCTCTATTTTTGACCAGACTAACAACAGTGAGAGGTTAAGGATAAACTCCAGCGGCAGTTTGATTGTGGGGGATAATACTTTTGTTGTTACATCAACAGGTTCCATCACAGCTGCCCCTACCACCACCGGTACTTTTTTGGATTTTGCTCTGGAAACCGAATGGACTTCCGGTACTTTGATTAATGCTGATTTTGCCTCTGCCACCACCCAGGGGGCAGCAGCCATAACGGGCATGCTTTTGGATTTAAATACCAACTTAACCGCCCCCTCTGCCGGACAAAATGTCACAGGCTATGAGGTGAAGCTGCCAACAACTTCCACTACTTCCAATACCACCACCTACACCGCTTTTAACCTTTCTACTGCAGGAGCGTTAACAAGCGGCACTGCCGGTTCAATTGCCTGGAGGGGTGCAAATATCACTATGCCTAATATCACCCAGAATCCGGAAGGATCAATCACCTCTTCAGGTATACTTTTAACCACAGGTTCCATAACCACTGCAGGCACCCAAAACGGAATAAACATCGCTGCCTCTGGTGTGGGGGCCGGGACATTAAATGGTATTAATATTGGAACTATCACCGGTAGCACTGGTACTGAAACTGCCATTAATATTGCCTCAGGCTGGGATGCAGGTATAAATTTAAACGCCAACATTATTACCAATATTGGTAATACAGGCACTGATTTTGATACTTCAGGAGGCTTAACCCTGGCAGATAACTTGACCATGAACTCTGCTAAATCAATCTACTTTACTACCGATCTAAAAACCTATATCACTGAAAACAGCGGGCTGGTTATCATGTCTTCAACAGACGGTACTGCCCGGGATATTATCTTTAAAGGCGGTTCTTTCAGCAATGAAAGGATGAGGATTAAACAGGACAGCGGGAATGTCGGACTTGGGACTACTACCCCTGATGCAGCCTTGGAGATCAACAATGACACAAGTGATATTTTAAGGTTAACCTACAATGACTCTGATGGTTCAGCTGTAAATTACACTGATTTTTCCCTCTCTACAGCAGGTGCTTTAACCCTAACAGGTTCTGCTGCCACTTTGGCTGATGGGGCTACTGCTGAAAAGACTTTCCTGACCTTAACTCCCGGGACAATTACCTTAACTGGTCCAACACAGGTAACTTCTGTGATGGATACAGCAGTATTAACTGGTGCTACCATTGCTGCCACCAATGCTACAACTATTGACCGGGCCACAGCTCTTTCTGTTACTGCCCCCATTGATTCCACCAATGCTACCTTAACCAATTCTTCTGCTTTAACCATCAAGGATATTACATCAGGTGCAGGAGTATTAACCACTCTTTCAGGAATCTACCTTGAACCCATGACAGGTGGGGCTACCAACAACATAGGTATATGTTTTGACTGTGATGGCACCTGGACATCCTCAACAGTTGCCTCAGGTATCCAGTTTGGCACTGATGCCAATGCTGTCAACTTGTACCGTTCTGCTTCTGATACCTTAAAAACTGATGATGCTTTCACAGCTGACGGGTTAATTACAGCCAATGCCGGTTTAACTGTAGCAGCTAACCAAAACCTAACTCTTTCTTCCGGTACAGGAACCTTTACCCAAACCTTTACCGGAACCACCACTGATGCTATCACTTTAACAGCTTCATCCCTCACAACCGGTACAGCCTTAACCTTAACAGGCCCATCCTCCACCGGGGTTACTGACCATTTTGTAAAACTGACCTCTGACATTGGTTCTGCTGCATCACTCCTTAACCTTAACCCTGATTTTAGCGGTGCAGGAGTAACAGGATACGGTATATACAATACTGCAACAGATGCAACAACTGCCACTAACACTGATTATGGATATTATGGATCTTTGGCCCTGACAGGCAATGCCGGGAAAACAGGTTATGGACTATATCAAACCATAACAGATACCTCTACTACAGCCACAACTTTGTATGGAGCTGATATATTAGTTGACCAGAATGCTGCAGCTGCTTCTGGTAATAAAGCTTTGTATGGCATCAGAGCCCAGGTTACCAATGATGGAATAACTGATGCCTCAACAGGCACCCACAATATTTATGGAGGATACTTCTCTGCAACCGGCAACACCGGGGACACTTCCAATGTTTATGGATTATACGCTTCTGCAACAGGTGGAGATAATAATTATGCAGCTATATTTGCTAATGGAAATGTAGGTATTGGGACTACTGCCCCTGCCTATACCCTAGACATCGGCTCTTCCGCTGCTTCATCCAGGGGTTTAAATATTGCCCAGTCAGGAGCCAAAACTGCGGCTGATTATGGAATATATGCTGCCAATACCTCTACCTCCTCCACTAATTCCATTAATAAATATGGTATGTATATTTCCTCAACAGGCACCTGGAACGGAACTTCCGCCAAAAATTATGCCCTTTATGTGGCAGCTCCATCCGGCGGAACTTCTAACTTCAGCAGGATTGACGGCAATTTAGGCCTTGGTATGGATCCTGAGGTTACTTTGGATGTAACAGGTGCTATCAGGGCTTCAGGAGGTTTCAGGACAGGTGATTTATACGTTGGAGATTATTTCGGTCTTGCAGGAGGGAAAAGCAATGTGATGGGGTCTTTAACAGAAAACAACAGCGTATATATTAGGGGCGGTACCGGTACTGTGGGAGGTACTTACATCAACAAGGGCGGAGGAGATGGTAATTTCTCAGTATACGACTCGGGGGATAACAACGTTGTCCAAAATATCTACAACCGCACCGGGGAAACATACTTTAAGCCTGCTGCTTTTGATAAAGCCTATACCCACGATGGAGTATCAACATATACCGAGGTTACCTCAGAAGCCAAAAGCTCGGCAGGAACAGCCTTTACTGTGTTTAGCGTAGAAAACCCCTCCGATGATGCTTTATATCTGATGCAGGACCACCGCAACAATAATATTTATTTTAATATAGCTACGGCAGGTGTTGGGGTAGGCACTATGAGAGTCTATTATGCTTCCGGCGTAGATGGTTCCAGTGTGGTCAATGCCTGGACGGAAATCACTTTGGGTAATGACGGAACAAAAGTGGGAGCTGATTCTTTGGCCCAGTCAGGCTATATCTGGTTTGCCACCCCAAGTTCTGCTAACTGGGTTACAGGTACTGTTAACGAACAAAGCGGAAAATGGTTGAAATTGGTAGCAGCTGATGCAGCTAATGTTACCACTGCCCCTACAGTTAATTCTGTTTCCCCCACAGACGGGGACAGGTTTTTTGTCTATGCCCAGGCAGGAGATACCACAAACCCGGCTATTTATGTTGACAATAAAGGCAATGTCGGCATGGGCACCAATTCTGTAACTGCAGGATATAAGCTGCAAATTGTGGGTGGGGCGCTTTGCGTTGATGATTCCACCTCTAATTGTCCTGCTTCACCCACTTCCGGGGCAATTTATGTTGAAAACAGTGTTGGCACAGGTAATGTTTCTGCTTTTGATATTGCCGAGTATTACCAGTCTGCCGAGGAAGTTGATAAAGGCGATATCCTGGTTGTCGGACCTGACGGAAAAGTACAAAAATCCTCTATGCCTTACCAAAATTCTTTAATCGGCATAGTCTCTTCTGATCCGGCAATTGCTATCGGAGAGAAAAACATTAACTTTGGTAAAAACCTGGGGCAAAATTTTGACCCCTTAAAGCCTTACGTGGCCCTGGCAGGAAGAGTGCCTTTGAAGGTATCAACGGAAAACGGGCCAATTGAACGGGGTGATTATTTAACCTCTTCCTCTGCTCCGGGTGTAGCCATGAAAGCTACCAGACCGGGACAAGTGATAGGAAAAGCTTTGGGCGATTTTGCTTGTTCCACCTCGGAGGAGCCAGGGCTCACCTCCGAGGTGACCGGAACGGGCTCCTCGGATGGTGGGTGTCAAGGTAAAATCAGTGTTTATATAAATGTGACTTTTGCTGATCCGGGCAATTTCTTAGCTAATTTGAGCCTTGATGATGAAGGCAATCTACTGATACCAGCTGTTAAGACTCAAAAATTGGTCATTGATGGTCCCGTGCAGCTCACCTCTACAAACAACTCTGATGCAGCTTTAGCCTTAAAGAATCTGGTTGATTTTGAGGCTTCCCATTCTGCTCGCCTCGCTGAAATTAGCGAGTCACAGCGGGCTGCTTTGGCAAGCATACAGGATTCCATTGCCACCCAATCTGCAGCTCTTGCCCAAAACCAAGATCAAACAGTCTCACTGGCTGCTCAACTTGCTTCCATCTCAGCTCAGCTTGCTAGCCAAACCTCCTCGGGGGTGGGTTCCGACTCCCCCGAGGTGAGTTTGGACCTTACTGCACCTGAGGTTCTTTTAGCCACAGGTTCTGCTCAACTAGCCAATATCAACATAACCTCTGATGCAAATATCTCCGGTAAACTTACAGCTTATGAGGCCACTATTTCTGAAACTTTCAAAGCTTTAGGCCAAACTTTCCTGGGTAATACTACCATTGCAGGAGACTTAAGCGTTGACGGGACCATGTCTGTTTCTGGAAGTTCCTTAAGTGCCTTAGGCACCCTATTCCTGCAAAATGGACCTTTGGCGGAAAAGGTTGACTTCTTTAACGGTAAGTTAACCATTGATAAAGATGGAAACATTAAGACTCTGGGTGAAGTGGCAGCAGCCTCTATTGTTACCAACAGACTGACCATTTCCAACCAGCCTGTTGCAACCTCTTCTGCTAACACCTCCGATGGTGGGACGCAGTCACTCCTCGAAGGTGGATCAGCGGTGGATGCATCTATTGGTTCAGGCAAGCTTTTAGCAGGTCAAACCACGCTGACTATCCCAACCACCCAAACTTCCCCAACCTCAAAAATCTTCTTAACCCCAAGGGCTAGTACCTCGGGGCAAGCCCTTTATATCTCCCAAACCCTGCCCGGGGAGAGCTTTACAGTTAAACTTGATAATGCTTTGGATCACAACTTAGACTTTAACTGGTGGATAGTGGAGGTCCAGTAGCTTGCAAAATAGATAGCTACATTATTTTAAAAGGCAATGATTGATAAATATGTATATTGATATAGTTAATGTCAGTTGCTTTTCAGGTGCGTATTTCTTATGGTAAAAGAAGGCTATTTTTATGGATAATTTATCGGGCATAAAAAGATTAATAAACAGTTACGGCGAAATAGGACTTAAGGCAGGAATGATTTTGGTTATCCTCTCCACTTTCTTCCTCTACACCACTATTTTTACCGAATTTTTTGACACTCCGAAATTTTTAGTGGTTTCTATTTTCACAGCCTTACTGCTTGTGGTATGGGTATTAAAATTTGCTTTTTCCGGCAAAGTTGTATTTTTACGGACTCCCCTGGATATTCCTTTACTTTTACTTTTGGCAGTAGCGATTGTATCTACTGTCTTATCTCCATCTCCGTACGTTTCCGCTTTGGGTAATCAGCTTAAAATACACGGCTCCCTTGTTAGTTTAATTATTTACGTCGTGTTTTACTTTATGCTGGTTAATAATTTAAAACCTGCAAAAGGCATCAAAGGGATATTTACTATAGCAATAATAGCTGCTCAAGTCTTAGCTGTGCTAAGCCTGCTCGGGTATGCGGGATTTAATATGCTGCCTGAGTCCTGGATGAAATTCATAAGTTTTAATCCGACAGGCTCAGCCTTTTCTACTACAGCAATCCTTGCCCTTTTAGTACCATTTATCATCATGCAGCTTTTATCTTCCTCAAAACCGGTGTCTATTATCCTTAATTCAGCATTCCTGCTTATATCAGGCGCCGCAATTGCCTTGCAGGGATCATGGGCAACATGGATAGCTGCTCTTTTTGGAGTCATCGTTACTCTTTCTGTAATTAATCCGTTAAAACACGGCATTAAAAGTCTTAAGCCTTTCACCCTGATGGGACTGGTTGTCCCCCTGGTTATTATTACCACCATAACAATACTTTCTTTTATTCCGCCGGTTGGCAAAGCTAAAAATCCAATTTATGAGAAGGCTCAGAGTTTCCCAAAAGAAATTCAACTGGGATTTTTACCTTCCTGGAAAATATCAGTGTCTGCTTTCCGCGATGTGCCTTTTTGGGGAACCGGTCCTTCCACTTACCTTTTTGATTTTACAGCTTACAAACCTGTAGAACTAAATTCCACCAAGCTTTGGAATATAAGGTTTGATTCATCTTTTAATGAATACCTGCAGGTTTTGGCAACACTGGGAGGCATTGGACTTTTGGCACTTTTGTCAATGACTGCGCTGTTTATTTCTTCAGCCTCTTCTGTCATCCTGAGCGCAGCGAAGGATCTCAAGATTGAATCTGGAGATTCTTCGTCGAGGACTCCTCAGAATGACAATCATAAAGTAGCTCTGGCTGTTTCCGGTATCGCTTTCTTCATAATACTGGCTCTGCATGCTGCTACTTTAGCAGTATGGGTGATCGGCCTTTTGATTATTGCTTCTTTCATGGTAAGTTTGGGCTTGCAAAAAAGATCAGGCGAAGGAAATTTTAAGGACACTTTTCTCCGCATCGCAGCCGTCACCCCATCATCAAACCTTCCGGAAGAAACCATAAAGGTCAATGCTCTGCCGGGAGTGCTTTTGGTTCTTTCTATTGCTTCTGTACTTTTTGCCTTTTTCTTCGGTGCAAAATTAGTTCTTGCGGATTATCATCACAGACTCGCTTTAAATGCACTTTCTCAAAATCAAGGGATAATTGCCTATAATGAGTTAGTGGTTGCAGAAAAACTCAACCCCAAAAATGATGTTTACAGGGCAGGTTTAGCGCAAACTAATTTTGCCTTAGCCAATGCCATTGCCGTTGCCAAAGCGCCAACCGAAGCTTCTCCTGCCGGCAGCTTAACAGATGCCGACAAACAAAATATTCAGGTTTTGCTTCAACAGTCAATCAATGAAGGCAAGATTGCTGTTGCACTGTCTCCCAAATCTGCTATCAATTGGGAGGTTTTGGCCCTTCTTTACAGACAAATATCAGGCGTTGCCACAAACGGCTTAGCTTTTGCTTTGGATTCTTACGGCAGAGCCATTATGGTTGACCCCTTAAATCCCCAACTTAGGCTTAATGTTGGCGGAGTCTACTATGCCAGCAAAAACTATGACATGGCCATCCGGTTCTTTACCGATGCAATTAATTTAAAACCTGATTTTGCAAACGGCTACTATAATCTCTCCGTAGCCTTAAAAGATAAAGGGGATTTAGAAGGCGCAAAAACTTTAGCAGAAAAAACCTTAACATTGGTAGATAAATCCTCCTCAGATTACAAAACTATCAGCGATTATCTTTCCAACCTAACCAGCGAACTTGAATCTAAAAAAACTCCTTCCGAACCTCCTGCCGCCAAAACAACCGGAGCCTTGCAAAAAGACCAGTTGCCTAAAGTAATAAACCTGCCCAAACCGACTAATATTGCCACTCCTGAAGCTGTTAAGAAACCCCAGCAATAGTATTAAGTATTAAGGTTGAGAAAGTGGACCTGCCGGGAATTCCTGCCCGCCGCGCCTTGGTGGACTCACCGAGAATCGAACTCGGAATTGTACAATGCGAATGTACCGGTATGCCATTTACCTATGAGCCCGCGCGCTATGGCAGGCGGGGAACCCGGATCCCAGCAATGCGAATGCTATGTTCTGCCGTTGAACCACAGGCCCCTGAAAATAGGGACAAGTATCAAGTATTATGTATTAAGAGTTAAACCTGCAATTTTCCATAATGCTTACTCCCTAATACAAATCCCTTACCCTTGTGGACCCGAGCGGAATCGAACCGCTTATACCTGACTGCCAGCCAGGAGTTTTACCGGTAAACTACGGGCCCGGAAATAATTTAGTTATAATTATTATAACGATTATAATAGTTATTTGAATTTATTTCAAAATAGCGAGCGGATTCAAAGCAATGCCTTTATACCTTAACTCCAAATGCAAATGCGTGCCTGTAGATCTTCCTGTTGATCCCATTTGACCTATTAATTGCCCTCTTGAGATAATTGCTCCGACTGATACATAAATATTAGACATATGCGCATACAAAGAAGTATAGCCGTTGCCGTGATCTATTACCACCCTATTTCCATACCCCGAGCTATCAGGCCAGCCGGCCACAATCACCGTCCCCCCATCAGATGCAGCAATGCCCGGCGCAGACCGGTCAGCAACATCAATAGCCGGATGATACCATGAGAAATACTGGCTTAAAACACCTCTGGTAGGCCAGATAAAGTTACCTCCTCCCGGAGCTGTAAAAGCCGGGGATGAAGGCCCCCGAGCAAGATATTGAGGTTGAGGCTTGGGCTTTGGAGCCTTAGTCTCAGGCGGCACTCCTCCGGGGACAATCAAAACTTGCCCTGCCCTAAGACTAAGATCATCAGGAATATCATTAAAAGGATAATCCAAAATCGGCTGCTGCTCAGCAGAAAACTTTTTCGCTACAGATTCCAATGTATCGCCGGATTTTACCGTATAAGCTACTCCGCTTTCAGGCAAAATCTTTAAAACCTGACCTGGTTTGATAGCGTCTCCTTTTAAATCATTTGCCCACCTGATGGTGTCGCTTGTAATCCCAAACTTTTGCGCAATAGTAGATAAAGTATCCCCCTTCTCTACTTTGTATTCGATAATTTCAGACCGGGGTTTTTCAGAAACACTGGTATGAGGATCCAAAGAACCGCTGATTACAGGACCGTTTGGAAAAGGTTCAAATGCAGAGGCAAAACGCGGGTCAGGTCCGCCTATTCCCGGGTAGGTGGAAGAAATTAAACTTTGTCCCCCGAATACACCGGAAGTCAAAATCCCCACAGACACCAAACCCAACATAGAACCATGCCAAAATCTTTTTTGGTGGATGCCGCGGCCGGTCATTAAAATATCTTTAATAAAATCTTTAAAACCTTCAAATTCCCAGGCAAAATATTTTACTTTACGTTTGGAATACCAAATTAAGGCATGAAATAAGGCTTGAAAATCATCCCGGAGAGAATTCACGGAAATTATTGTAACAGGTCAAGTCAACCCTTGTCATTCTGATCCTGAGCGAGCAAAGCGAGTCGAAGGGGAAGAATCTCTAGACTTGTTCTAGATGCTTCTGAAATAAATTCAGAGATCCTTCAGCTAATCGCCTCAGGATGACACTGTGTGTCACTTTACATCCTTAAGCGTGCCCAAAAACTCTTCGTTTGAGGCTGTCTTTATTAATCTTTCAAGGAAAATTTCGGTTTTTTCATTCTCATTTAATATCCCGATCATTCTTCTCATAATTATCATCTGTTTATAAATACTTTCTGGAAAAAGCAGCTGTTCTTGTCTGGTGCCGGAGGCTTCTATATTAATAGAAGGATAAATTCTTCTCTCTGCCAGCCTTCTGTCCAAATGCAGCTCCATATTGCCGGTGCCCTTGAATTCTTCATAAATCAAATCATCCATTCTGGAACCTGTATCTACTAAAGCAGTGCCGATAATAGTTAAAGATCCACCTTCCTCACAGTTTCTGGCAGCGCCAAAAAAGTGTTTTGGAGGATATAGAGCCACCGGGTCAAAACCACCCGATAATGTGCGTCCTGAGGGCGGTACAGACAAATTGTAGGCCCGTCCAAGCCGGGTTATAGAATCCAATAAAATAACAACATCCTTACCGCTCTCAACCAGTCTTTTAGCCCGCTCCAAAGCAATCTCAGCCGCAGTAGTTTGAGATTCTGCCGGTTCATCAAAATTACTGGCTATCACATCGCCTTTTATTGATCTTGAAATATCAGTAACCTCTTCCGGTCTTTCCCCCACTAAAACTGCCATCAAGATAACGTCAGGATGATTTTTAGCAATGCCTGCGGCAAGGTCTTTTAAGATAGTAGTTTTACCTGCTTTTGGAGGAGATACAACCAAACCTCTTTGTCCAAAACCAATAGGAGAAATTAAATCTATCACTCTTTGCGAGAGCGGAGATTTGCCGGTTTCTAACTTTAAATGTTTGTTCGGATAGATTGCTGTTAAATCTTCAAATTTGGGTCTTTTGACCGGCCTGCCGTCGGAGGAAATTAATTTATCTGCCTCGACTCCGTTAATTTTGTTTACCTGCAAAAGCCCGAAATATCTTTCTGTTTCTTTTGGAGGCCTTGCTGCGCCCTCAATAAAGTCTCCCGGCCGAAGCCAAAATCTTCGGATTTGGCTGGCAGAAATGTATACATCTGCATCAGACGGTATATATTTAGGTCTTAAAAACCCATGCCCTTCCGGCATAATATCTAAAATCCCGGAAACTTCTTCTGTGGGAACATCGCGATCCTGATAATCTCTTCCTGCTCCGCCCGCGGACCGAGGCGAGCCGCCATTTTGGTAGCCGCCGCCGTTACCCGCTCCGCCCGCGTAGCGAGGCGAACCGTATTTTGGACGATAACCATAGCCTCCCCGATCGTCATTGCTTTTATTATCAAAATTCCCACGCTCTCCGCCAGCTGGCGGATCGCCCGGAATAACAGGAGCAGATGGCTCTCCCACCAACTCTTCTGGAGAATAGCTTTCAGTCTTCAGACTCGCTGCGCTGTCAGCTTTCAGACTGTCTGACGACTGACTGCTGACGACTGACGACTTTTTTGGTTTAAATGAACGGGTGCTTGGCATAAATTATTTTCAGTTATTAGATTCGTCGGTAATTAGAATAAAACATGAACGTATGAAATTAGTGTATCTTTGTTTGGAAATTCCGTTTACTGAGGCTAACCTATTAAGTATCCCATATCTTTATTACTCTGTCAAGAGATAACACACAACACTAAGATTTTTCAGGCTCCTTAGATTCAGATGCATGCCTGTTTTCTATCCTGGTAACATTTGAAACAATCCCTTCAGGACTTTCATGAGATGTCAGCTTTGCCACACCGCCATAAGGCAAATAAACCACTGTAGTATCGCCTTCCCGGAAATCCTGGCTGCGTACTACCGCTACTCCATCCTTACCAACCCTCATCCGGTAAACCATATCAGAATCAACCGGTTTACCGTCTTCTGTTAGCATAGGTTTAATAACATGCCCATAAATAAAATAGTGGGGTTTGGTCAGGGCAATCAACTCCCGGGCTCCTTTAACTGTCTGAGGATGCTCGCCAAAAGGCTGAAGATTGTGTCTATCTAAATCAGGCATGCCATGAGCTGCTATCACCACCTGCTGTTTTCTAAAGTAGGCAAGCGTCGCCGCCTTTCTTATGGTTTCTTTATCAGCTTTTTCCATTTTGTCCATATTCATCAACCCGTCAAAAGGAGCCAGAATATGCAGACCAGACTGAGTCCAAAGTAATGCAACACTGTTAAGCATCTGTATTCCGTGTTCGTTGAAAAACAATCTGGCCACAAAGGGACGTTCATGTTCAGGAAGAGGCGGCGGCAACCAGCCTTCTGGCAATGGATCTGGAGCATCAATCCCTTCCTGAAAATCAGGTGGTATTCTCATATCCCAATTACCTCCCAAAATTTTTACATTAACTCCCTGTGCAATCAGACCCTCTTGATAAATACCTAAAAGTCTTCTGGCGTTCCCCTCCACCCCACTCACCAAAGTTCTTTTAACCTCTCGATCCAGGTTAGAAACATAATGCCCATAATGAAAGCGGGTATTAATCCACCTGGCCCGCTCAGCTAAGTTTAAATTACCCATTTCCTGCTCAATTTGTTCCAAGGTTTTACCTCCTAAAAAGCGCTCATAAGTTCCCAAGTGAAACAGTCCTGTTCCAAGGCTAATCATATTTCCATTGGGCAATTTTACAGGATAGGCTAATAATTCCTCATCTTTGATATCCGGATTCTTTTTAAATTGGCTCCTGATATTATTAAACGCCAGTTCGTAATACATACGCTGAAGAGTCCTCAATTCATCACTGGTTGTATGATCACCTAAATCAATGAATAAAGTTGGTGGTTTTTCTAAAACGGAAGCTAATTTTTTCTCCACAGGAACTGTTTCTATAAGACCTGCAACAAGAGGACGAACCTCATTTTCATATTTATCGCCGTAAAGTTGAGGCAGCTTATTAAATCCCTCTCCACTACTAATATTAAAATCAGAAAAGTATACAACTGTCTCTAAAGCAGTAACAGATCTCCCGCTCGTTACCGGGCTAAGCTTTGACCACCCATTAAATACTTCTATTTTTTCAGGCATATAGCGGTAAATTATACCAAATCTATAAACTTCCGCGGTTAATACACCCAATTTGCTTTGCAAATTGCAAAAGCCGCGGAAGACCCCTAACCTTACTTCGCTCGCCTCGCGAAGCGAACCTTCATCCCTTCGACAAGCTCAGGGTTTTGGCGAAGCGGTTATAAACTAAACTTAAACTCTTTAACTAATATTCTTGGAAAGTCAAAAAACAAAAAACAGGGAATGAACAATCCTAAATTAAGATTCGGATTTGAATTTGCGGTCTTCCCAAATATAGGTAGGATCATCCAATAAGTCTTTTTTAATCTTTTTAAATCTTTTCATTCCCAATCCTGCCGGAACAAAAGCCAAAGCAGACCACGCTAAAAGAGGCAAACCTGTTTTAGGTAATTGGGTTACAACCTGAGGCTGGACCACAGCTGCCCGGACTACTGCCGGCTGCGCTGCTCCCACGCCAACATTTCCAAAATTAATATTGTTATTATTGTTGTTTACATTGTTGTTGGTATTGCTGTTGTTGTTGTTATTGGTGATTATCATACAAATAACCTGACCGTTTTGCAGCACCGGCACAAACCCCGGCGAACAGTTAACCCCGCCTTGCGGTGGAGCCGGAGGTGTTGGAGTAGGTATTGGAGTAGGTATTGGAGTAGGTCTTGGAGTAGGTGTTGGCACAACTACTGCCGCAATCCTGAATTGCTGTCTTTTTACACAAACATCAGAACAATTGTTAATATCACCTTCGCAACGCCTCCACGAATGGGTCCATGTAAAAGTCCCCGGCCCATCCGCAGTGCAGGTCTGGCTGTTCCAGGGGCCGCTGCAGTTAAATACTGCTCCGCTAAAATCATCATTTATATGAGTTGATGCGTCGCCGGAAATAGCAAAATTGATCCTGTTTCCCGAATTCACTGCAGCAGGCGAAATAATCAAAGCTACGGCTGCATCATTACAAACAGGTCTTACCGGCTGTACCGGCGGCTGCGGTGATGCCGGAGGAGGAGGCGCAACCTGACATTGCCCCAAATTACCTTTATCCTCGACTACTTCAAATCTTTTGGCTTGAGTACAACTGTTGGTAAATTCCCGGACTATAAAAGTATGAGTAGGGTCTCTGCCCTCCAAACCAGCAGTACCTCCGCATTGGGGAAAATCTCTGGGGGTTTCTGTACATGCCGGAGGAGGAGGCGGTGGCGGGATTGGTATTGGATTCTCAGCGCGCGCTAATTGAGCACTGTTTATAACAATTTCCTGGCCGCCTGCCAAAATAAATAGAGAAGCAATTCCGATCAGAAGAAAATAGGAAAATTTTTTCCAGAATTTAAGGTTTTTGAGAATATTCATAATTACCGATGTACTATACTATAGGATCGCTTATTTGTCAAGAGGCATCTTACCTAAGAATTATTGCAAATTGATGTACGATAGCGATGGGTATCAGGTAAGAACTTAGTAAGACTTAAAAGTTACGGTCTCTATTGGGGACTAGTCCCTGCCCTAGACTAATCCCCAATACAAACAATAACCATTGTTAAATCAATTCCTTATTTTGAGGTTATATTGTATACAATACTCAAAAATCAAAGCTAATTTGGGGTATTGACAACTCCCTCAAATTTGCTCTATTGTTATTTTAGAAAGCAACTTCTATCTGCTCTTGAAGTTGTTTTCGAAATTAATAAAAGGGCATTGCTATTCGAGTCCGTCTGCGGTAGTAATGCTCTTTTTTTTACTTATTTTTTAACTCCGGACCATCAGTATTAACTGTTGATCCGCATTAGTCAGAACTTTCTTAACTTGTTCCGCCACTACATCCACTCTTTTAACTCTTAATCTTTTCTCTTTTTTAAAACCGGATAAAAACTTCGCAGCAAACATAAGTACTCCTACACTACAACAAAGAAAACTATTTGTCAAGTATTTCGTAACCCATAGGTTTTTTTATTCTATAAATAGGTAGACCTAGAGTTAAATTAAGCGGTCATAGATCCTTGTTTAGATTGTCGAAATAAGCTAATCTAAGGGTATACTTTTAGATATTAACCGAATAATTTGTTATGTGGATAAGTGTTTTAACCAATGAACTGGTGTGTGCCAACAATTAATCCGCCGACCCGGCGGTCTACTACTACGAAGTTTCCTTCAAAACCCGGCTCAGCCCGATCTTCATTAAGCGAATAGGACCCTAATAATGATGTATGATCTCGATAAATTATTTTTAAGCCCGTTTCGCCCCAATTTAACGTTCTTGCGATTGTCACTATACCGTTCCTGTCAACTTTTGTGGCCAAGCCCCACCAGTCCTGATTTTCGTATGGAGAGTAATTTACTACAACTGCCTCGCCGTTTTCTATTCTTGCTTCCAATTCATCAAGGTCTTTAAAATTAACCTGTTCCCTTTTGAGTCCCCCATATCTTAAGGTGGCAATCACTCTCCTGTCTTCTTCTGTAAAGTTGATACCCTCATATTCAACAGAACCGCTAATCTTAGGCGCAAAAAATGAGGCAGCTGCTCCATCCATACAATATCCGGTTGCATTTGTATCAATTCCCTTAGCTTCATCCCTTAGAAAAGCTGAAATAGCTGCATCTATTAACCAGTCCCTTGTTGGCCGCCAATAAGCACTGCGGGCCATATAGCCGTTTATAAAACGATCCAAAGCATCGTACTTATCCCAAGGGCCGCCTTTGTATAATCCAGTAGCCTCGTCACCAGCTACCACTCTATCTTGAGGCAACCAATAGAAAGACTCCTGACCCCGGGAAGGTTCATATTCTACCGGTATAATTTGAGCTTGTTTTTCGCGTTTTGCGGAAAATACGGTTGCCAAAGGCGCAAGTAATGCGCTTCTGCGATCAACCAAAGCATCTGATTCTAAAATTCCGGCAGCAGCTGTTAAAAAGGCTCCTGCCCGTTGTATCTTTGAAGGAGCAGGTGGAACCTCATTGATAATCATATAAGATCCTTTTTCCGGATTAGAAGGTTTTTGGAAAAGATTAAACAAATTAATTAGCTCACGACGTGAAATTTCTTTTGACATAGAGGGCCAATTTTACCACTATAGGGCAATATTATCAAGTAAGAGTTAGGTAAGTTTGGCAAATATCATCCGGCCGGCCGGGGTCTGAATATTCTTGGTGACTTCTGTTTTAACTGTCTGGCCTATTTTCTCAGCACTATCAGCCACAACCACCATAGTGCCGTCAGAAAGATACCCTACCCCCTGAGTTTTATCTTTGCCCAAATGCACCACCTTAATCTCCATGCTTTCTCCCGGCAGAGAAACAGTTTTCACCGCATTTGCCAAATCATTTACATTTAATACTTCTATGCCCCAAGCCTGCGCCACTCTGTTTAAATTGTAATCAGTGGTGATGATCCGGCCATGCAGACTCTTTGCCAAATTAAGCAGCTTTTCATCAACCTGTTTGCCGTTTTGATCTTTATCCCAAATCTCAATCCTGAGCTTTTTGATCTTTTTTAGCTCCTCCACAATCTCAAAACCTTTTCTCCCTCTTGCCCGCTTTAGCGAATCTGCAGAATCTGCCACCTGCTGAAGCTCAGTTAAGATAAATTTGGGCACTAAAACCAAACCTGAAACAAAACCTGTTTTGGCAATATCCAAAATCCGGCCGTCAATTATGGCCGAAGTATCCAAAATCAAAGGCCTTGTGATAGCAACTGATCCAACCTGCGGAATAGGCTGGCTAAAAGGAGTGTTGGGACGGGGAAACTTAATTATCTGGTTTGAAACTTCTGAAGAAAGTCTGTGAACTACAAAGTTCAACATGGTCATAGCTATAATCCGTATGGACCTTGCAATAGGCGGAAAAACCACATACCCTACTCCGCCTGCCGCTAAAGTCAGCAGAACCCTTATCAGAAACGATGATTCCCCCAAAAATGGCGGGATAAGCTGTGAATATATGGCCGCGAGAGTCGCGAATAGAAACGCCAAAATCAGGCGTAAAACAAGTTTTATACGCACAAAATAATTCCTTTAGGCCGGGAAGTAATGCACTAAGAAATAACCGTGGCCTAATACCCATTGTGCCACAACCATTACATAAGTATCAAGTCCGATCTTTCCCGAGGATAATTAAAATATCTGCACTACTGGGCGCTTTTTCTCCTGCAGGCAACCCCTGCAGACTCAAATTCAATCCTTTAGCCAAAACCTCTGCCTCTTTTTTAACACTTTCATTTAAAACTATAATTATTGACTGCGTATAGCCTGTGTTTGCAGCATTTTCTTTATCCAATATTTGGGCATCAGGCAAAACTTTTTTTATCTCCGGTTCAAACTTGGAAGTTAAGCCTGTTGAGGAGGTACCATTCCTGATCACAATGCCTATTGGTTTAATTTCAGCTGAAGGACTGCCGGTATTTAAGGGCGCCACATTTATAATTTTATTTGATTGCATCCGGTACAAAATAGCCTTCTGGGCGCTGTTAAAAATCAATACCTTATCGCCGTTTTGGGCGTTTTGGAAAAAGGGCTGATCTTTTAATTTTTCCAAATCTGTTACTGTAGCAAGGGTCGGCTCCTCATCCTTAGGCAGTTCCATCAGTTTCCCTACCTTAGCTGCAATCTCCCTCACTTCATCTGAGGCTAATTTAGGATTTTTCAGCTTTAAAAGCTCCTGCTGGTTTTGAGAGTATTGATAATAAAAATAGCCTGCAGAAGAAAGAGCTGCAAGTGTAATCAGAACCAGGATGAAAGGCAAAAACTTTTTAACTTTGACCACCATTTATATATAAAACATACCATAAATTAAATGTATTTCAAAACCTTTGTATTTCCTGCTCCAATACAGCCTTAAAATCCCTGATAATTGCCCAATGGGATTTTGGTTGGTTTCAATAAAGTATACATTTGTGTACCTTTCTGAAACCGTTTTTTATAATTTAAGGAATAATATACGTTTTGCTTACCCAGCCAAATTTGCCTGGCTCATATTCCACCTTCACCCACTCTCCACTATCTTCCAAAACTGTAAACTTATCCCCTGGTTTTACCTGCCCAATTTCCTCAGAAGAAGTTGAGTGATCTGCCCTGACCCTAACATAACCAAGTTCGCTTTCTGCAATGGTGACTGTTTCAATTGAAGCAGAGGAGGTAGCTTCTAAGACAGTCAATTGTGAAGCTGGAGATGATACAGCAGAAGGAGTGGCCTCCTGTTTGCTGATTGATTCTTTTAAATCTTTCACAGCTACGGCTGTCCAGGAAAAGCTGAGGTCATCTGTGGCAGGTTTAGACAATAAGATGGTAAAACCATTAACTGAACGTTTAGCCACCACAAACTTAACATCTTCCTTCAGGAAAGCTGAAGCTGTAGCTTCCCCGCCTGCATCCACCAAAGCACTGGCATTTATTACAGGTGTTTGTTCATAAGGCTTATCAAAGACCACCTCCACCTCTTTATCTCCCTTTTTAATCTTAGCTAACCCTGCCATATCACTATTAAAAGTAGGCCTGCCCAAAAAGAGAACATCTCCCTTAAAAATTACTTTGGAAATAAACTGGGCCAAAGCCTCAAAAACAGACTCCCCTTTAAACTGGGCAGGACCGGAAACTACCAGGCCCCCATCAGCTGAAAGTTTACCCAAAACCTGAAAATCTAATTTAAATTTACCACCGTCACCAACCTCGATTACCTCCAAGAGTTTGGCAAGGTTCTCATCACCTGTATTTTGAACACTTTTTGTGTTCTCTGTATCATCTTTAGTATTACTGGTGCTTACTCCCAAGACATTGGAAATATCAGCCAAATTAGTGGAATTTATACTTTCCTGAGGGCTTAATATGCTAAATCCATTATAACCCGTATTAACAAAAACCATTATTTTCCCAATACCCTCTCCATTAAATTCTCCTAAGGCCTGTGCTACTACTTTACCGGAACTAGTAGCTTTCATTCCAACCCCCGGGGTTAAAGAAGAAGTAATTTGATCCCCTGCTTTGATAGGCCCGTTTTCAGCGGAAACTTTAAGCGGCACCCTTCCTGACAAAGCGATCGGATAAAGGTTAGGGTGGGCTGCGTCTTTTACAGCCTCTGAGCTTAACGTGATACCCGGCTCAGTAGAAACAATTCCGATTATTTCCTTTTGATAAACACCCGTTGATTTAATAACAGCTGTATCATTGCCATCCCCTGCCAAAGATACTATATCTCCTGCCTCTAAATTTTGCGATGAAACATAATTTTCTGCTAAATCAGCCCCTGCTACTGTCTGGTTGGTGGCATAAATTGTCCCGGCAGTAGAACCTGCGCAAGCCGCATCGGTAGATTTTACACACAAAGAACCAATTACTTTCAAAGTAGTATCAGGAGCTGTTGTACCAATACCTACTTTCCCATCACCCAAGACAGTAACTGCAGCTGCATCGTCGTTGTTTGCAATCTGAAAAACAGTTTCCGCAGCGCCCAAATCCGCCATCCCGGTTGTGCCGTTTGACTTGGCGCCGATAATTTTAACTGCAGCCGTAGAATCTGTGGGATCAGCTGAACCCATTACACCTCTTATTGCTAAAGCCTGAGCGTCTGTATCTGAAACAGCAGTAACCTGTAAGCCTCCGGTTGTACCAGAAAGTGCTTCAAAACGGGCATAAGAGGTGGTGGTAACAAGCGTGGTTAAACCATGCGCTACATCTTTATCAGATAAGTCCAGGGTAGCATCAGTTACTACTGTATTATTATTAATAATCCCGCCTAAACCTGTTGTCCCCTGCCGGTAATGGTCAGCTGCTTCCCTTGCAGAAAGTGCCCTGTTGTAAATTTTCACCTCATCCATCTGGCCATCCATAGGGAGTCCAAAACTACCCCATTGGCCAATTACCAAATAGCTGACTCCGGCATTGATTGCGGCAGGGTAATTAGAGATAGACTTATCCTGCACCCCATTAATATATATGTAGCCATTGGTGCCGCTTTTAACTGCCACTATGTGATACCAAACTCCTACTGTTAAAGCAGAAGTGCTGGTCATATCTACAATATTTGACCCGTCATTGGAAATCCTAAGCTGGACAGTGCCTGCTGTGGAAGGCATACTAAAAAGATAAGAGTATGTCCCTCCCCACCTGCCTAAAAATCCTTGCTGCCTTAACTGGTCCACCTTAATCCAGGCTTCAACACTAATATCAGCAGTCATCTGAAGGCCTGTTAGGGTGGTTGCCTGCCCATAATCATCAGTCCCGTCAAAATCCAAACCTTTATTACTCTTACCTGTCACCCATGAAGCAGGGGTATTCCCATCACCGTTGCCTGCAGTTGAATCATATAATGTCCCTGTCCGGGAATTGATGCTGCGGTCATTAATAGTAGTACCAGACCCTTCATCCATTGGGAAATAAGCCACTAAACCGTTTTCAATAACCCCGTTGACATCCAAAGCAGATGCCGGTGTACTTGTCCCAATACCAACATTAGCATTTAAGATATTTACCTCATCAGTAGTTTGGTCATCAAACTCAATCCTTCCTGCCCCTGATCCTAAACCTATCCAATCATCATCAGTTACAGTAAGTGAAGTAGCAACTGATGGAGTAGTTAAAGACGGAGAAGTGTCATACACCACATTTCCTGTTCCTGTAGTAGAAGCCCAGGATACAGTTCCATCACTGTTTTGTAATACTTTTAAGCCTGAGGTAGAGGTAACAGCAGACAGAGTATCTAAAGAATTAGCAGCTAATATTGATCCTGCTGCTATGGTTGAGAGTCCTGTACCACCATCTGCTACCGCCAGATCAGTAATACCAGTAATTGAGCCTCCTGTGATTGTTACACCTGAGGACGAGAAGGTATTAGCTGTTACAGAGTCTGAGAAAGTAAAAGAAGGGGTGGAACCATTGGTATCAAAAGTTACAGCACCTGTTGTAGCTGCCACAGAGGTGGTAAAGTAGGCAGTACCATCATAGGCTAACCTTAACTGGGGAGTAGTGGTAGATAGTACTTCCAGCTTGTTATTTGGGGCAGTGGTGCCAATACCAACACTGCCGTTAAAGTACATAGTTCTGGTTGGTGCATCCTGGGAAGCACTTTGACTTCTTAGATAAAAGTTAACCTGGTTATTTTCATCCTCTATATAAATTGGATAAATGTCATCTCCGCCATCATTACTAAAATCAGCAATCTGCAATAATACGGCATTGCCGGTATTATATGATTGGTTATATGTTCCGCCTATTACAAGCGTCTTAGTATAATCAGCCACAGCACTTGCTACTGTTCCCCCGCTATAGCCACGCAGGTTTAATAACCCTGTTGGAGTACCTGTCCCAATCCCTATACTGGCATCTAAGAAATTAATTTCATCAGTTGTCTGGTCGTCAAATTCTAATCTGGCTGCAGAAGAACTTAAACCAACCCAATCATCATCAGTTACAGTTAAAGAGGTGTTAATGCTTAAAGAAGAGTTAACGCTGACAGCATCGGAAAAGGTAAAGCCGGCTGAGGAGCCTGTGGCATCAAAGGTTACTGCTCCGGCAGAAGAAACAGCCTGGGTAAAGTAATTTGAGGTATCATAAGCCAGTCTAAGTTGAGGGCTGGTGACAGATCTGACCTCCAATTTATTGTTAGGAGCGGCTGTGCCAATACCAACATTCCCTAAAACATTGTAATAAAGGGCAGGATTACTGGTATCTCCAGCCTGGGCGTAACCGAAGAATCGGTCAGCGTTAGTCGGAGAAGTTACATAAGCAGTCGGAGCGGTAGTGATGTTGGCTGATACAGCAGAAGTAAGCTGAACCCACTTGCCGCTTTGGCCGTTAACAGTACAGGTAAGCCAAACACTGGAACTCGGAACAGTATAACTGATCTGCCCATCCTGTGCCAAAGAATCAGAACCGCTTTTTGTGCCATCAGATAAACCGGTAACATCAGTCCAGGCATTACATACATTACTGCCGTCTTTACCGGAGGCATATTTTACCTGCATAGTGCCTACCCCCACTCCGGCCTGGTTGATATCAAAATAAATTGCATTAAAACGGTGGTCTGAAGCCCCGATATAAAACTCATCATTGGAAGGATTTTCTGCCCCAAAAACCGTGTAAGCAGTGCCGGCTGAGCTTTTAGCCTCGCTGGTATTATCTGTATAAGTTGACGTCCCGTCATAGTGATAAACTTTATCAAAAGCAGAAGGTTTTAGCGTTACGACTCCCTGCCTATTTTCAACATTAAAGACTTTATTGTTATCCCCTCCATCATAAACTGCCAAAGCACCCCACATATCCCCACCCTTATTAATCTGCACCCCTCCTGCTCCTGCACTTCCTCCCCTAACCGTTACACTGTTATTATCACTTAGTGACCCTATCACGGTGGATGATCCCAATCCAAAATATTGGCCCATATATAAATCGCCGCCGCGCACTCCATCTGCAAACCTGGCATAACCACTCACATCCAAACGCATTTCAGGATCCATTCCCAAACCTAAATTCCCTTCAATCCTGCTGTAGTTGTTAGTACCACCGGAGGGAGTTGCAACATAAAGGGCGTAATTTTTAGCAGAAGTGCCATTCCAGGTACCTGTTGAGCTTACAAAAAGGCCATACTTGTCAACGGAAGAAGTAGAAGAAGTGGCGGTATTTGTAATATATAAACCAAAATTGTTGAGTGTTTTTGCCCCGGATTCATTAACATGAAGCTTTCCAGTTGGATCAGTAGTACCAATACCCACCTCTGAACTGCCCACATCTAAAAAGAGAAGATTAGAGGCAAAATTCATATTATTGCCAGAAATAGCCAAAGATGTCGATTGAGGAAGCGATGGGATGTAACCGGTATAGTTTGATAATGTATAGGTTCTATTTCTGTCATTGGCATGGTCAAATTGAGCCAAATAATTTGTCCCTCCATAAAGCCCTAATTTAGAAAAAGTAGTGATATCCCCTACTGCCCTGATATCAGAACCGCTTAAAATTGTATTAGCTACGCTTAAGCCTTGTTCAAAATAGGGGCTGTTGTAAGGAATGGTGTATGCTCCGGTTGAATCATAAGAATCTAAGTTAGTAGAATAAGTGGTCATTTCTATTTTTCCAAGAGACGGCCTAAATTTCCAAAGCACCACATACCCATCTCCTCCATTTGCCTCAACCTGATAATTGGCAAATACCTGATTTACGATTCTTCCGGTGCTGTTAATATCTTGAATTACCCTGGTTAAAGGTGCATAAAGTTCATGACCACTAGCTATCAGAAAAATATTAGAGTTGACTTTAATAAACTCCTCCCACAGTCTTGGTCCATCATTATCATCACCCAACCCATAAGGATCTGCACCGTAATGGCCAGGATCATCATGCGCGGTTCTTGTCCCGTCCTGATTTAGAAAGCTGTGGGTTAGGAGTATTACCTCCCGATCAGTATTATCATCAAGTACTCCTTGAGCCCAAGTTAGAACATCATCTCTGGGTATAAACTCCAAAGCAAGCACTAAATATTTATGGGTACCTACATCAAACTTTACATAGTAGTTATCTGTAGAGTTATTGTAAGCACCACCAAACCAACTTTTTCCTGAAAAATAGTTTGTACCAAAATATGTATTCCAGTTGGTTACATCTCTATTTGGGATGTTGCCATAGTCATGGTTTCCAACCATCGGTACATACACAAGACTGGAGTTTTTTATTTTATCCCAACCCTCTACAGCTTCTTCATACTCAGTAGTGGTATTGCCATTTGTGGTATCTCCTGTGGACATAACAGCCTGAATATTCAAAGCTGTTTTATTATTAATAACCCAGTCATTCATCGCCTGCCAAATTGCCTGGTTGTCCGAAACCATATTTTGGGTATCCGGATAAAGAATAATTGTAAAATCATCATCAGAATCAACCGGGCCGCCAAAAGTTTGAGACCTGATAGTGGTAGCTTTAAGAGTTCCCGAAACATCCAGCGCTGATGTTGGCGCTGTTGTGCCTACCCCCACCCGGGAATTGGTAGTATCAACATTTAAAACATTGGTGCCGTCAGCCTGCTGCACCTGAAAGGCGGTTGTTGAATTGCTTCCCGGCTTGGCTAATACCTTTCCGGTGCCCGATGAAACCAAACTTAGATTCTGATTAGTGCCTCCTGATGTAAAAGTCAGCGCTCCTGTTCCCGTAATTGAACCTGTGCTGGTTCCGGTTCCTCCGTAACCCACTCCGATAACAGAGCCATTCCATGTTCCGGTAGTGATTGTTCCTAAAGTAGTAATATTTGTTGAGCCTGCCCAGGTGGAAAGCGCTGTATTTTCAACAGCACTTATGCCTAAAGAAAGCCTGGCAGTTGAACCTGATTCTGCGACCCAGTTTGAACCATTTCCTACTATAAAGTTACCATCTGTTACAGTAAGACCGGCAATAGTAGTAAGTGCCCCGCTTGCCAGCTTGCTGCTGGTAATGGAGGCATCAGCAATCTTGGAAGCAGTAACTGCTCCATCCGACAATTTCACAGATGTTACTGCCCCGCTGGCTATTTTGGCAGCAGAAACTATCCCATTTAAAAGGTTACCCTCCTCAATCCTTAAGGCGGGAATAGCCTGATTTATACTATAAACCACCAGATTCCCTTCCTCATCCCCCGGCTTTCTTCCTTCCACCATACTGGCGTTTAAATTCTCAACAACCTGCGCATCAGAAAGCTCAAGCTGGGAACCTGTAAGCCTTAATTTATAACGGGGAGACAAAACATCTTTTTTATCAAATACCAAAACATCATTTACATCCTCAATAGTCCTCTCAGACATCACGCTTTCGTACACTTGCGGGTTAACAGTTTTAACAATGCCCAAAGAAACCTTACTGAAAGGCTTTAAAGCCTGGCCCAATACATTGGATTCAATGTCCTGGGAGGTTGTACTGGCTCCTAAAACCCGGCTGTTTGAAATTCCTAAAGTCAAATTCGGGCGGTTCATCTTGTAACTGAAGAATTTCGCAGTATCTTTGGGATAAAGTAAAAAAGCTACAGTAATTATGGCCACAATCAAAGAAAAAGTGGTAACTAAAAACAAGGCAGAAAGATAAAGGATTTTCCGGAAAGCAAGTAAACCCCAAAGTCTTTGAGCGTTATCAAACACTTCCGCCTCTAAGATTCTGATACCGACATTAGGCTCTTTTTTATCTTCGTCCTTTTTAAGGCTGACGGATTCCAAAGGCTCAAGCACCTTATCCTGAAACTCTTTTTGGCGAAGGAAATACTCGCTTGCCAAAAAACTTTCCAACTCTTTCAGCTTGTAGACTCTATCTCCGGAGCTATTTCTTTGAGGCTTAATAAATCCTTTTTTCTCAAGCCTGCGCAGAGTGGATGCGGAAATCTGCAAACGCTTGGAAGCCTCGGTAATGGTTAAGGGAGCGGAAAATTTTACCTTCTCAAGTTCTTCTAAAGAGAAATATCTGTCCTTGCCGTTTGGCCTTTCGGAATGCAAAACCCCTTTTTTGTCCCAGCGCCTGATGGTATCAATAGAAACGCCCAATATTTGGGCAGCTTCGGATACAGGTATCAGTTTTTCAGTTTCTGGCAGTAGTTTAGGCATGGATTGCCTACGTATTGGTTAACCAATGCATAGGTGAGATTTTCCGTCATATTCTTATTCCACAACGATCTCAATCACGAGTCAACTCTTGACAAATAATCTGTATAAGATTGTATACTGATGTATAGGATTGTATATGATAGAAGAGAGCTTTTTTTCGGTTTCTCAAATTGCGATTTTACTAAAAGTGCACCCTCTTTCGGTCAGACGTTATATCCGTCAGGGAAAATTAAAAGCCATCAAGGCCGGAGGGAATATCCGTATCCCTCAATCTTCCTTTGAAGCTTTTACTCAAAACATCTCTGCTCCCAATTTCAGCTTAAAAAAATTACCAAAGGCTCCGAAATTTGTTTTTACGCTGGATGATCCTATTTTCCGGCTGAAAGCACGGGGTGTGCACTTAAAACAATTCGAATAATATGCCTCAACTTTCCCAACAGGTCTTTATTGATACTTCCCTTTTTGTCTCTTTTGTTGACAGAGGAGATTTAAATCACAATAAGACAGCTAAAATTTTTGAATATTTAGGTAAATACAACTTTCATGTTTATACTTCCAACCTGGTGATTATTCAGGTTTTTAACAGGCTCGAAAAAGACTTGGGCACCCTTATCAGCCATGATTTTTTAAAAACCCTGCTTCAAAGCAATATTGAAATCCTGCATCCCTCTGAAGCAGAGTTTTCTGCAGCTTACCGCTTTTTGAAAATTAATCCCCAACAACAGGTTTCTTTAGTAGACATACTTAACGCCCGTTTAATGGAAAAACACAATGTCCCAGCAATCTTAACTTTTGATTACTGGCATAACTTAATGGGTATAACAGTCTCCCGCTTAATAAATCCCTAAGGCGAGCCTGTCATTGCGAGGATCCTGAGCGTAAGTCGAAGGAGACGAAGCCTGCCTCGCGGCAAGGCGGGCAATCTCAAAAGGGATTGCCGCGCTCTCCGCCAGCTGGCGGTTCGCTCGCAATGACGACGGAGTGATTTTGCTCCATTTAGTTTGCTTCTAAGCTCGTACCCGAAACTAGACCCGAACAAAGACCCGAAATTAAGGCTATTTTAGGACTTTTCCACCACTTATCCACAATCGTCCAAAACTCCCTTTCCGTAAAAGGCCACATCTTCATAAGGAGAGGCCTTGAGTACTCAAGGCCTCTCCTTGAAAAAGATTAACCTATAACTCTAGCCACTTTTTCCCTTCTACTCCCTCTCAACCTTCTTGCTAATTTCCTTCTTTTTATAGCAAAAACTCCAGGTTAAAAAATAATCTGAGTAAAATATGTCTGCTCTATCCTACTTAAGCTTGTCCCAACTTCCCATCCTCTCGTTCTAATTTTGTGCAAAAAAGTATTAGAAATCCAGTTTTTAAAGTTGTAAAAGAAATTCCGTGTTGGATTTTCCTTGTCAATACCAAAATCAATTGTGAACCATTTTGCTAGAGGACAAATTCTTATATCTGATAGTAAAATCTATACTTACTGCTTGACTGCTCAAATGATAAATTGTATGCTATTTTTCAAGGTAAAAGCATGGATGACGACGAGCCAAAACCTCAATATAATCCACAGGAAAATCTTGCTTCAAAAACCAGAAAAACGGCACTGGAACAATCTGTTCCTCTAACACCGGATTCTGTGCCTGAAGTAAACCCTGATAAAACACCTTCTTCTCCCATTACCTCTTATGAACCTTTTAAAAACTAGGCCTATTCCAAAAACCCGGCACCTAGTTATTGTTCGAGCGTAGTCGAGAACATAATATTTATCACACCTTTATCACACCTGCCTTGCCGGCCCGCTTCGCCGCGAGGCAAGCAGGCAGGCCTCTGGTGTGTGATATTTAACTGTTGATTTAAAGACTCATTTAAGTTACCTTCAAGATAAATATAAAAACTTCACTTGACATTATGACAAATTTATCATAAAATATGGCTGGTTATAAAATACTGACTGATGTTAGGATTAAAGAATTCATAGATTCTTTAGATAGTGGAAGAAAGGCAAGGATAGATAGAGTCTACTCTCTTTTTGAAAGATATGGCAGGTTCTTGCCTGGTAAGTATTTAAAGAAACTAACATCAGATGTGTGGGAGTTGAGGCCAGGTGATATCAGGTTATTTTTAGGGATGAAGGGAAATACAGCCTATATTGTCCATGGTATTTATAAAAAAACAAAAAAAACTCCTAAAAAAGATTTAGATTTGGCAGTAAAACGGTTTAAGGAGATTTAATATGAAACAAAAGAAATTTTTAACACACAGAGAGCTTCATGATAGTTGGATGGAAGATCCTAAGTTCCGTCAGGAATATGAAAAGCTGGAGCCTGAATATGAAATAGCCTGCCAGATTATTGAGGCCAGGTTAAAAAAGAAAATGTCCCAGGAAGAACTAGCAAAAAAAGTTGGTACAGGCCAAGCAGTTATCTCAAGATTAGAAGGAATGAACGCTAAACCATCTATTTCCCTGCTTACCAGGGTTGCCCGCGCCCTCCAAACCAAAATCATTGTTACTATTCAGTAGATTTTTATCACACCTGCCTTACCCACAAGCAGGCCTCTGGTATCTGACTTTTAAACTCTATCCTATCAAGATGATATAGTAGATTTATGGAAGTAAAAACCCTTGATAAGGAGCTTGAAGATTTTATTTATTCCTTAGAGAAACAAACTATTGCTAAAGTAATTAAGACAGTTGGACTACTGGAGAAGTTTGGAAACTTGCTCACTCTTCCACACAGTAAAAAACTGTATAAAAACCTTTTTGAGCTAAGAATAAGGGGAGCCCAGGAAGTTAGGATTTTTTATGCTTTCCATAAAAATCAGGCTGTTTTGCTTCACGGTTTTATTAAAAAATCCCAGAAAACCCCACTAAAAGAATTAAACTTAGCCTTAAAGAAACTTAAAAGCTTGACTTAATATAACATATATGTTATATTACTTTTATGAAAAGCTTTAAAGACCTTAAAAAGGAATTGTTAAAAGACCCTGAGATTAAACAGGCTTACCAGGAGCTGGAACCTGAGTTTGCCTTAATTGAGGCTATAATTAAAAAAAGGCTGGAAAAAGGGCTTACCCAAAAAGAACTGGCTAAAAAAATAGGTACCAAACAATCTGCTATTTCCAGGTTTGAATCAGGTGAATATAACCCTTCTCTCTCTTTAATTACCAAAATTGCCCAGGCATTAAATGCCAAAATCAAAATAGAGATTATTTAACCTGGAACTCATCATACCTCCAATATATGATATATAAATTTGACAACATGTTATGCCAATGCTTATAATATACGTATATGAGCGAAGGTGAACCGAGCGAAAGATTAAGAAGAGGTCCAATAGTAATCAAAGATTCCCCATCTACTGAAGCAGTAACACCACCTGCAAGTCAAGCAACAAGACCTAAGCTTGTGATTAGGAGAGATCCTGATCCAAAACTTATAATTGAACGAGAACAAAGGTTTATTAACACTAATAATAAGCTTGTGATTGGGCCAGAATCCACGGTTCAAACAGGATCAACTAGAAAAAAATCTAAACTGGTTATTACATATTCCCCTAAATCTAAGGTAGTAATAAAATAAAATTATTTACCTAAAACTAATTTTACTGCTTCAGAGAGGGATTTAGCATTTTCAGAGGAGATTACCTTTGTAAACCCAAGCTTTTTAGCCTCAGAGGTTCTTTTGTCCAAAAACCTGACAGGTCTTAGCTCCCCCAACAGCCCTACTTCTCCAATAAGAACTGTCTTGGAGCTAATAGGCGCATCATTTAAAGAAGATGCTATTGCCAGACAGATTGCTAAATCAGCTGCCGGTTCAATAACCCGAAGTCCGCCAGTCACGTTTACAAAAATATCTTTATCAAAAAGCGGCAGCTTCATTCTGCTTTGCAGAACTGCTACCAAAAGCTGTAAACGGTTGTTGTCTATACCTGAACCGGTTCTTCTTGGCATCGGAAGGAAGCTTTTAGTCACCAGTGCTTGAATTTCTACCAAAAGCGGCCTTGTGCCGTTCATGGTAGCCGCTACAGCCGAACCCGGAGCTTCCATCCGCCGGCTGGCGGATTCAAGGAATAGTTTGGAAGGATTCTTTACCTCTATCATACCCCCTTCTTCCATTTCAAAAACCCCAACCTCATCAGTCGGGCCGAACCTGTTTTTGGTTGATCTTAAAATCCTGAACTGATTCTGCGGATCGCCTTCCAAGGATAAAACCACATCCACCACATGTTCCAAAGTTTTAGGGCCTGCTAAATTCCCCTCTTTTGTGACGTGACCGACCAAAAATATCGGGATTTGTAAACTTTTGGCAATAAGCTGCAAACGATGGGCGCATTCACGCACCTGACCCACGGATCCTGCAATAGATTCCAAATCCTGAGTTTGAAGTGTTTGAATTGAATCCACAATTACCAAAGTGGGTTTCGCGGCTCCTATAGCCTCAATAATATTATCAACATCTGTATCGCTTAAGATTGAAAAAGAGGCCTTGGGATTTATCCTGTCTACTCTTATTTTGATCTGCTGGGCAGATTCCTCACCAGCTACATAAAGGACAGAAGAGCTATTAGCTTTGCGCTGTTCGCTTTTAGCTGCCAATAGCGAATCGCTAACAGCTAATGGCTTATTTATATTCAATGCCAGCTGCGTAAGCAACGTACTCTTGCCTATTCCCGGATCACCTGAGACTAAAATTAAAGACCCGGGTACAATCCCCCCGCCTGCCATCCGGCTAGAGCCGTCAGGCGACTGGCGGGCAGGCCCTCCCAACACCCGATCAAACTCCTCCATGCTTGTACTTATTCTTTTATAATCTGTTTTTTGAATCTTTGACAAATTTACAATTTGTGAGTCGCTAGTCGCCAGAGTCGAAAGTCTGGATTGTTTTCTCCTTGACTCTAGATTCTTGACTCTTGACTCTATTTGTTCCACAAATGAATTCCAGCTGTCACACTGAGGGCATTTACCAAGGTATTGAGGCGACTTGTAACCGCATTGCTGACAAATATACGAAGAAATAGCTTTTGGCATGAAGGTATTATACAGTAAACTATATTGTCATTCTGAGCATAGCGAAGAATCTCTTGACTCGTTCAAAGAAATTACTCGCATTCGCGAGAGATCCTTCGGTCGCTTTGCTCCCTCAGGATGACAAATAAGGAGATTATTTATATATCAATCCTGCTGTAGAAGTCACAAAAGGAGCCAGGATAACTCTCCTTCTTATTGTGTCTATGCTGTCTACCAAAAGCGTGACTGTTTTTCCAACCTCATAATTTGCATCAGGATTCATTTTTGCTGCCGGCAGAAACCCTTCCACCTCATCAGCCAACCGCAGGGTTACGCCCTGTTCTGAAACAGAAAGCACCTCTCCCTTTATTACATCATCCGGAGTGTAGCTTTTTGCAGCTTTTGTAAACGGATCTTCTTTCAGTTGTTTTATGGATAAGTTTAACCTGCCTAACTCTTCATCCAAACCCAATATTAAAACTTCAACGCTGTCACCCCGCGCATAATCTAAAGACAAATCATCCACCTTGTCCCACGAAACATCAGAAATAAAGACCAATCCCTCGGCACCGGACACATCCACCACCAAACCAAACGGCAAAACAGCCACAATCTTGCCCGTCATTTTTTGATCTTTTTTAAATTCAGACAGCTTCTTTTTGACTTCATCGGAAACTTGCCCGCGCTGGGAAAAGATAAGCTTATTATTGTTTTGATCCACCTCAATAACAGTGATCGTTAAATCCTGGCCTATTAAATTTTCCATTCCTTCCCCTGATTTGGACAAAAGCTCAAATCCGACCTGAGAGTTGGGCAAAAATCCCCTTGTGCCTGCAGCCTCCACAATTAAACCGCCTTTATTAACTTCTATTACTTTACCCTGCAGTTTGCTTTTTTGATTCCGGGCGCTTACAAATTTAGACCAATCCATAGGCCTTCTGCCTCGAAAAGATTTCCCTCCACGAAATCCCCCTCTGCCGGAAGAACGCATATCGCGCATTGCTATTGATTGCCGGTCAAAAGACAAGACTACCTGACCATGTTCGTTTTCCTGCATGCTGACAAAAGCTTTAAGCTTATCCCCTACTTTTAAATCTTTTAATACCGGTTGCGGAATTTCCCGGGTTGCAATTGCACCTTCTGATTTGGTGCCTAAATCTAAAACAATTTCTTTATCGGAAATAGAAACAATCTCCCCTTCAACTTCTTGTCCCCTGTGAAGAGTGGATAGCTTTTGTGGTTGAGAAGCTAAAAGCTCCTCCATAATAGATTTTGAAGAATTAGTTAATGAGTTTTTTGACAAACATGGTCACCTTGCTTTCTTTGATAGTTAGCTATTCGCTTTTGGCTATTGGTCATTCGCAATCTCTTGCGAAGAGCTAACAGCTAGCGGCTAAAAGCTTATTAAAATCCCGGCAATGAGGTATTTTCACATAACCTTTCGGATACATTATCGTCCCCGCTAAGCCGTTTCACTTCTGAGTTCGGGATGGGATCAGGTGGAACCGACTCGCTCAAATCACCGAGGAACCTATATTATCAAAATAAAACCGGAATTTCAACACACAAAATTAAGGAGCTTTGCACTTCAAAATGTGAATACGGACTTGACAAGCTGTTAGCTTTTCGCTATTGGCTATTGGCAATTTCTTGCTAAAAACTAACAGCTAATGGCTAAAGCCAGTCGAAGGCTGCCAAAAAATCTCAACGATGACCATTAGTATTGGTAGGCTAAATACCTTACAGCACTTACACCGCCAACCTATCAACCTGGTAGTCTCCCAGGGGTCTTACAATCCCTTGCGGGATTGCTTTTCAAGATTCCTCATCTTGGGGTCTGCTTCGTGCTTAGATGCTTTCAGCGCTTATCAGAAAACAACGTAGCTACCCTGCGCTGCACTTTTGGTACAACAGGCACACTAGAGGTTGCCTCATCTCGGTCCTCTCGTCATTTCGTTAGCTCTAATTTCTTAGAGAATCAGACTATATCTTTTCCGTCGCCTTCACGTTACGGAATTGGCATATAATATGAGTTTAATTTCCAGAATATCTGGTACCTCATATATCAGTCGTTACAGGGACATCTTCTAAAGCATTCCTTTGCGATGAAAAATAGTTATAACTTTGCATCTTCTTAATCCAAATCGCAGTATTTTGTTTGAACAACATCTTTTGCTGTAATTTTGGAATAATCTTTAACATCAAGTTAACTTGTTTTTTCTTAAATCGCAGGTATGGCTTAAGATTGACGAGAACTTCAAATACTCTTTGAAATCCTTCAATACGTAGTTCACTAATATGATCACGCCGGGTATAAATATACCCGCAATCTAAAACCTCTTTAATCCATTTAATCTTATCAATATGACGACTATCTTGATAAAAACAAATTACTGTTTTCACCCTAAAAGTCTCTTCACCTGCTTTCCGACGGTGCATCTGAAGCATAATACTTCCATCACCATCCAGAAAACCTGCAATATATGCAAGATCTAGTGGATTTGCTTTAGAGAGTCTTCCCACGGTATTACCCATTGACTTTTTTGTTATGGATTTAGCATAGAACCAAACTAAACCCAAAGTCAAGAGGGCTTCACCGTTTTTAGCCAAGTTGTCAAGGTCGATTTCTCGACCAAGTAGCAATTTCTTACTAGAGACAACTCCCCTCAAGAATCAAAACGCCCATACTGGATAGAGTCCGAGCTGTCTTACGACGCTCTGAACCCAGCTCGCGTACCGCTTTAACTGGCGAACAGCCAGACGCTTGGGACCTGCTTCAGCCCCGCGCTGCGATGAGCCGACATCGCTGTCGGATTTTCTGCAATTACTTGCAGGATCAGACTATACCTTCATCCCGATGTATCATCGGGAGCTAGCCTTTTATTCAAGTTTTTAATCCGGAATATCCGGAACCTTAAATAATGGTCCAATGGACCAAAGTCGTTACGGGGTCCGACGTAACGTCGGACTTCCCTCGGTATTATCCTTCAATTACTTTTAGGACTTCACCGATTTTAGCTAGTAAATTTACAAAAAGACTTTTATTTCCAAGTTATAACAGCGCTACAGAATTACTTCTGCCACACCCCGATGTGTTGAGGTGCCGAACCTTGCCGTCCTTGTGGACTGTAGGGCAAGACTAGCCTGTTATCCCCGGGGTAACTTTTATCCGATAAGCCCTGACGTTCCCACGAACAATCAGGGGATCATTAAGACCTACTTTCGTATTAGCTCGACTTGTGAGTCTCGCTATTAAGCACACTTTATACCTTTACGCTTGATGCGCGATTTCCTTACGCGCTAAGTGTACCTTAGTACCCCTCCGTTACTCTTTTGGAGGGAACCGCCCCAGTTAAACTGCCCGCCAGACCTTGTCTCATTCCCTGTTTTTATAAGGGAGTAGGTAAGACCTAAATTCAAAAAAGAGAGGTGTTTCATTGTCCTCCGACGTTACGTCGGAGTCCCTCCTACGCTACACAATTTTAAATTTAAATCAGGGTCAAGCTACAGTAAAGCTCCACGGGGTCTTTTTGTCCAAGTATGGGAAGGCCG
>MFDN01000006.1:79945-82391 GCA_001776935.1 Candidatus Daviesbacteria bacterium RIFCSPLOWO2_01_FULL_39_23
CAATTTTGTTACTTCTTTGATCTCTCAAAGAGACTGAGATATTTCTACTCAGTTCCCTTAATCGCTTAAGGGTTCAGACTATATCATTTTCCCGAAATTTCGGGATCTTGGCGTATAGTCGTTGAGGGTTCGTCTTAGATTCTTCATTCTATCCTTCATCTTTTTAAGTTTTGAAGGATATCTAGTCATAAAAATTTCAACAACTTTAAGTACATCAGAAATTTTACTGGTCTCCCAATGATATAAACCATCATTCGTTCTAACATGAATGTTTCCGCAATTAAGAAAGTCTTTAATCAATTCAATGATTTTCAGATCTTTCATTGCTACTGCGAAAAATGGCTGTAATCTTAAACCTGATTTTTTAAAGCCACACGATCCTTCAGCATCAATAATTCCTGCCAGAAAGAAACCGATCTCATCATCTTTAAAATGATTTAAATCAATACTCTCTTTAACAAGACCATTAAGCTTAAGATCTTTTAAATCTTTACGACATTTTTCTATTACTTTTTCTCTATTTAGAACTTCAGAATCTTTACCAATTGCCGGTAAAACATTCTGTAAAAGTTCAAGCTTTTTTCTGGCTAAATCTCCCGTAATAACTGGGTGTTTCTGAAGAAAATGAAATATTATTTCAACTTTCTTTTTGCCTCTGAATTTTAGGTTATACCCTCCCTTAATTGGACTGATATTCCCTAAATTC
Source organism: Candidatus Daviesbacteria bacterium RIFCSPLOWO2_01_FULL_39_23 (assembly GCA_001776935.1). Lineage (GTDB taxonomy): Bacteria > Patescibacteriota > Microgenomatia > Daviesbacterales > UBA10151 > UBA10151. Next base: position 80,652 of record MFDN01000006.1, read on the forward strand.
CGACCTACTACCCCATTTATTTCTTGTAGAAGATTTCTATCTGCATTGGAAATTGTGATATCAGGCATGAAATAAAAACCTCTGCCTCTTTTATCATTTGCCCGAATTACCGAGCAACTCAACTCTCCAACACAAAAACCAGTGTAATAGAAGAACTTAGAAACTAGCGACGTTTCCTGCTGATTGACTGCACCGGATGCATTTTTAGTTAAATTGGACATTAATTCTAGTATTACCCAAAATTAACCCAAAAGTCAACTAGCACCGGATACTCAGTTATTCCAGCATATAGCCAAGTTTGCAAATATCAATTACTCGATACTGTCCCCTGTCTGTAAGGGTATTAAAATACCCTATAACACGAGGAACTTCGCTACCATAGAACAGTTATAGTTACTGCTGCCGTTCACCAGATCTTAGGCCCCAGGCTCATTCCGACTTACGTCGGAAGTCACTTGAGACAGTAAATTACTGGCACTGGGCAGGTGTCAGCCCCTATACATCATCTTTCGATTTAGCAGGGACCTGTGTTTTTGTTAAACAGTCGCTTAGCGTCTTTTGTTGTAAGTCCGACGTTACGTCGGACCAGGACATCTCCCAAAGGTTACGTCCAGCTTTCGTTGCCGAGTTCCTTAAGGATAGTTCTCCCGATCGCCTTTGTATACTCAACTCGCCCACCTGTGTCGGTTTACGGTACGGTTAAAATTGTTCTCTTACACGAGTCTTTTCCTGGAAACAGAAAATCGTCAACTTACGTCATCATAGCTCACATAAACATAAAAACGGATTTGCCGATTTCTACTTGCTTGCTATTTAAATCAGGCATTGCCTGACTTGACTATTCCACTTCGTTCACCCTTGAAAGCTCCTTACTTGCACTCCGCACAAAAGATAGTAGGATAACAGGAAGCAGTGATTAATCAAAAAGACTAGTTACTACTATCCTTCTTCCTAATATCCTCTGTGCGAAGCACAAGAGGACTTGTCAGAACAACCTCAATACAGGAATTTTAACCTGTAATCCATCGGCTACTCCTCCAAAAGGAGGACTGACCTTAGGACCGATTAACCCCACGCTGATTAACATTGCGTGGGAAACCTTGGGCATTCGGCGATTACGTTTCTCACGTAAATTCGCTACTCATACCGGCATTCTCACTTCTATACAGTCCAAGTCGCCTTACGACAACTATTCACTCCGTATAGAACGCTCCTCTACCGCCTCGTGCTCCACACAAAAGATAGTAGGATAACAGGAAGCAGTGATTAATCAAAAAGACTAGTTACTACTATCCTTCTTCCTAATATCCTCTGTGCGAAGCACAAGACCCAAAGCTTCGGTAGCAAGTTTAGCCCCGATTCATTGTCGGTGCCACACTCCGTGACTAGACCAGCGAGCTGTTACGCTATCTTTAAAAGATGGCTGCTTCTAAGCCAACTTCCTGGCTGTCTAAGGAATATGACTTCCTTTAACACTTAACTTGCATTTAGGGACCTTAGCTGTTGGTCTGGGATGTTTCCCTCAGGCCCGCTCCGCTTAGCCGGATCGGACTGACTCTGAAAGTAATTGGCACAGTATTCGGAGTTTGATTCAATCTTCCAGCTTACGCTGAAAAATCGATCCAGTGCTCTACCCCTGTGCTTACCTTTCAGGCTATACCTAGATATATTTCGAGGAGAACCAGCTATCTCCGAGTTCGTTAGGCATATCACCTCTAACCACATCTCATCCCAAGTTAT
>MFDN01000006.1:82402-94541 GCA_001776935.1 Candidatus Daviesbacteria bacterium RIFCSPLOWO2_01_FULL_39_23
TATTGATACAACAACGGGTTCGGGCCTCCCTCCGACTTTCGTCGGAGTTCACCCTGGACATGGATAGCTCACTCGGTTTCGGGTCTATCGCATCCTTTAAATCGGGCTATTAACCCTCGCTTTCACTACGCTTCCGCCACAAAATGGCTTAAGCAAAAGGGATGCGGTAACTCACCGGTTCATTCTTCAATAGGCACGCGGTCGTATGCGCTGCGCGCAAGATAGAAGGATCATAGGAAGTAATGATTAGTCAATTTTGACTGATCACTTCTATCCTTCTCCTTATATCCTATGCGCAACGCACACTTCCACTGCTTGTCAACATACGGTTTCAGGTACTATTTCACTGAGCGTTTCGCTCTTCTTTTCACCTTTCCCTCGCGGTACTAGTTCACTATCGGTCCGAAAGTATATTTAGCCTTAGCAAGTGGTCTTGCTGGATTCACACAGGATTACACGTGTCCTGTGCTACTCAGGTGATCCTACCGCCTTTTTTGGTTTCGCTTACGAGACTCTCACTCTCTTTGGTTACACTTTCCAGTGTATTTAGCTACCATTAAAGGTCAGATATTGGATTCCTACAACCCCCTTCGATTACTCGAAGGGTTTGGGCTCCTCCCTTTTCGCTCGCCGCTACTGGGGGAATCTCTGTTGATTTATTTTCCTGCGCTTACTTAGATGTTTCAGTTCGGCGCGTACCCCTCCCGACACTATGTATTCATGTAGGGATCCCCCGCCGAGGCGGGGTAATTACTTTATTCGGAAATCTCTGGATCAAAGCTTATTAGCAGCTCCCCAAAGCTTATCGCAGCTTGTTACGTCCTTCATCGGTACTTTCGACCAAGGCATCCACCGTATGCATTATTGTTGAGTATTTTTTGGCTTTTTTCCCCGCCCTAGGCGGGGTAATTTGGCCTTCATACTATTATCCGTATTCACATTTCAAAGTGCAAATCTAGTCTTTTAGGGACTAGTAGCATGCAACAAAACTTGCTACATAATACAAATCCCTAACCCTGTGGACCGTGGCGGGCCTTCGCTTCGCGAAGCATAGTCTAACGACTATGAGCGAACCGCTCTCAGTCTTGCTAGTGGATCTTTGTGGACCCAACCAGATTCGAACTGGTGACCTCTTCATTGCAAATGAAGCGCTCTACCAACTGAGCCATGGGCCCACAACCCGAATCATCTATTTACTTATTAATTCTAAAGGAGGGATACAACGCTGAAAAATCTTCCCGCACCGGAAGATTCCAGTGGGGAGGCTATTTTATTGGTGCGTTGCTTCTCATCAAATGTGAAATAATCACTACGGGTGAGTTTACCAAAAAAGAAGGCGTTTTGTCAACAACAAACTAAGCTTTTAAGAAACTAACTTCCTGAAGAAACCAAAGATCCTGCCGAAAAAATTAGTCACCGGAGCCAGCACTCCCCGGTCTTCTGTTTTTTTCTCAAAAGAACTACCAGCAGGAGTAGATGAAACATTATTCCTGGATACAATTATTTCCCGGACTATCTTCTGATCGTCAACAATCGTCCCTTCCACCTTAATTAGGTTGTCCACTTTCAAGATCTCGTCTTTTTCCAGCTGGGCAACCTGAGAAGGATTAACAAACACAGTTTGACCGCCTACAGTAATGGTATTGGCAGTAATGCCGGTAATTTTACCTGTAATCTCAAATTTATCCCCCTTAATCTCAACTTTCTCTCCCTCCAGCTCAATTTCTGTGCCGCTTCTTACCTCAATCCTGTTTTCGCTAAATGGGCCGGGGCTGTTTGTAAGACGGTCTTCCTGCCTGATCTCAAATCCAGCCGGGCTGGGACTATTTAAAAGGTCGTCCTGTCCTCCTCTTAATTCCGCCTCTTGTCCTCTGGCTTCTGCTTCCTGCCCTCTGGACTCTGCTTCAGACCCCCTGCTTTCACCTTCTTTACCATAAGTTGGGACGATTAAAATTAAGGAAAGTAGTGCCAGTACTAATAAAATAGACTTGTTAGTTCTAAATACTAGTCTTTGATTCATGATAATGATCATAAAATCCAAGCGTAAGTTTAATATCTTAAAAAAGTAAGGAGTTAGTAAGAAAAGCAGTTATGGGAAACAGCCGTCTCCGCCGTTAAAAAGTAACCCAACTTCTGCAGCTGATAGAGCTTTTTTGTAAATTCTTACATCATCTATAAAACCATAAGCTGGGAGACCATAGCCACCCCATTTACCAATATACAAAGGTACTCCATTTGCTTTGTAAATTTTAGCGTATTGAGCTGGAACAGGACCAGCTCCCCAATCCTGTCGACAGCCTGAACATGAAGGAGGATCGTAATATAAATGCGCCTGATCATCTTTTTGTCCATTTACATAAATCTCCAAAGAAACCGTCCCATCTGAATTACCTTTTTTTACTCCTGCTATATGATACCAAGTATTAAGTGTGGGAATTTTGCCAGGACTACTGTTAAGAAAGATCGTATCTGTTGCTCCAGTATTTATATCAACAGTATGGGTGTAACGCCAATCAATAATAAAATTACTCGGATCATTACCTAGCATACCTATTAGATACGCTCCACCCCACTTAGCAACTAATCCTTGCTGGGTTGCTCCAGTAGATTTATACCAAAGAGAAATCGACATATCATCTTCTATTTGAAAATCCCCGGAATCGGGTGCTTCCAGATATTGGTTTCCATAAAAACCTCCTGCGTTGCCGAATGCGATAGTTTTACCTGCAACTAAAGCAGGATCCGGCGGATTGGGGTTTATTGTTGATTTTGCGTTATGGCCTTTTGCTGAATCTATTACATCAAAGCTGTTTACAACCCAACTGCTTTCATCCATTTTCCAATAACCTACCAACGAACTATCGGACAAAGAACCTGTACGATCGCACGATTCCTGAGGCAGTTCGCCGGACGGGATTCCTGAACCGCCACCCGTAGAAGCAAGTTTTTTCTGAAGAGCGGAGACGCAAAAACATCCAGGACGCTGCGAAGTGCAAGACAAACCGGGATTAGGATTATCGGCCTCTAAATCTGCACAAACCGTAAAATCAGCAGTTTCAGCAGTAAAAGGAGTATTGCTTTTTCTGCCCTCGCTTATGTAATTATAATTTCCTCCTCCGGGAGGCTTTGGTATTCCTCCGCTGCCAAAATCTTCATCATTTAATTTCTGGTATTTTTGCGTATCATATTTGAATTTCATCTCCAAGGCTTTGGCAATTGAAGCTACGTCTACCTTTTTTCGGACATCCCGGGCTTTTTTTTGGGCATTGGTAAACACAGAAAGCCCAATTGTAGATAAAAGCCCTAATATGGAAATAACCACCAAAAGTTCAATCAGGGTAAATCCCCGGGCAGAAAGTTTCATCTAACACTATTATGACCCCAGGCAAATATTTTTTGCAAGTGATACAATGCAAAATATGCAAATCGGCTATATTGGTCTTGGGAAAATGGGCAAAAATATGGTTTTGCGCCTTTTGGAAAAAGACATTAAAGTAGTTGCCTGGAACAGGTCTCCCCAACCCAGGGAAGAAGTTGCACAAATGGGAGCCATAGCAGTTGAGACACTGGATGAACTGGTTGCCAAATTAAAAACTCCCCGCATTATCTGGCTGATGCTTCCGGCCGGAGAAACTACTAATGAAATACTAAAAAAGATTATTCCCAACCTTTCAAAAGGCGATCTGGTAATAGACGGCGGCAATTCTTTTTATAAAGATACACTAAGACGTAACAGGGAGCTTGAAAAAAAAGGCATTCATTTTATGGATATCGGCACATCCGGCGGTCCGGGAGGAGCAAGAAGCGGAGCCTGTTTGATGATCGGCGGTTCTAAAGAAGATTTTAAAAGAGTGGAAAAACTGGCTAAAGCTGCTGCTGCGCCGGGCGCTTACGAGCATTTGGGTCCTGTTGGAGCAGGTCATTTTGCCAAAATGGTGCATAACGGCATTGAATACGGCATGATGGAATCAATTGCCGAAGGAATAGCAATTTTGAAAACTTCGGAGTTTAGATATGATTTCCCTAAACTGTTAGATCTTTACAACCACCGATCGGTGATTGAGTCAAGGCTGGTTGGCTGGCTGCTTAATGCTTTTAAAAAAGATGTAGAGCTGACAGATATTTCTTCTAAAATCAGCGCTTCCGGCGAAGGAGAATGGACATTAAAAGTAGCCAAAGAGATGGGCATACCGGCGCCGGCCATACAGGCGGCTTTTAAGGTAAGACAAAAATCCGAAAACGATCCGGAAAGCTCTCCTAGTAGCTTCCGTAATAAAGTAGTTTCAGCCATGCGGGGTGAATTCGGCGGCCACCCAGTGAAAAAAGTTTAAATCCGGCAAAATTCCATAGAAGGCTCAAGCCACTTCCGGCCGTCTTTTTCTATCAGTTCATCAGCCTCTTTCGGTCCCCAGCTGCCTGCCTGATAAACCACCGGTTTTTTGCGAACTTCGATCAAAGGATCAACGAAAGCCCACTGAGCTTCAATCTCCGCAGCATCATTAAAAAAAGTCTGGTCTCCCCTGATAGTATCTACTAAAAGTCTCTCATAAGGATCAGGGATATAGTGGTTATGAGGATCAATCCTGTAGCAGTACTGCATATATTCCGGCTGCAGCTTAACCTTGTGGCCGGGCAGTTTGGTTAAAATTTTAAACACTATCGCCTCGTTTGGTTGTATCCGATAAATTAATACATTCGGCTCATCTTCACCGCAATCAAAGCACTTAAACAATCTGTTAGCAGGCTTTTTAAAAACTATGGAAATTTCAGTGGCGGTCTTTTTCAGCTTTTTACCTGCCCGGATATATATCGGGATATCTTTAAACCGCTCGTTTCTGATATAAGTCTTTAAAGCGTAAAAAGTTTCAGTCGCGGAATCAGGAGCCACATTTTCCTCCTTGATGTAGCCTTCATATTGGCCAAAAACTACCTTGTCAGTCAAAGACTGAAGGTTTTTTAAGATCTTGATCCGTTCCCGGGTGACTGCCTCATTTGAAAACTCGCCTGGTGCATCCATAGTGGCAAAAGCCAGCATCTGCAGCAGGTGGTTTTGCCCGACGTCTTTTAAAGCACCCACCTGATCATAATACCCGCCTCTTTTGCCGATGCCAAAATCCTCAAGGGCTGTAATTTGAATATGGTCAATATGGTCTTTATTGATAATCGGCTCAAAAACGCCGTTAGCAAAGCGGAAGGTTAAAATATTCTGCAAAGTCTCCTTGCCAAGATAATGATCCAGCCTAAAGATTTGGTCTTCAGTAAAGTAGTTTAAAAGCAGCTCGTTTAATTCCTTTGCTGAAAGCAAATCATGCCCGATAGGCTTTTCGATCATTAATCTGACCCAGCCGCTTTTTTGTTTGTTTAAACCCACTTTTTGCAAGTTGTCAAAAACATATTTATAAAGTTCAGGGTAAGTTGCCAGGTAATAAATGATATTGCCTTCCCCGATTGTTTTTTTCAGCTTCTCATACAAATCCCGGTCTTCTATTTCCCCGCTTAAATAACAAAACTTTTTGCAAAGCTTTTGAAAAACTTCTGCCTTAATTTCGTGCTTGTGGTGAAGATTTTCCAAATGAAGGGTTTGATGTAAATAATCTGCAAGGTCTTTTTCCGACATCTGCCGTCTGGCTATTCCCACAATTATCATGTTGGCAGGCAAAAGCCCCTTCTCCTCCATATCGTATAGGCTGGGAATCAAATATTTTTGCACAATATTGCTGGTAATACCAAAAGTTACAAGAGAGAATGGTTGCATAGTTGTTTAAGGTAGCAGTTTTTTTCTTTTAAGTCATCATTGTACTGAGGCTACGTTAATGACTTGTTCTATTAAGCGGTTGGAATATCCGTATTCATTATCATACCAGGCAAAAATTTTCAGCAAATCACCGTCAACCACTTGAGTTAATTGCAAATCCACTATGGCAGATTCGGATCTGCCGATAATATCTGTTGACACCAAATCTTCCTCACTGCAGGCCACAATTCCCTGCCAGCGAGCGTCCCCACAAGCATTTTTTACAGCTTGATTGACTTCCTCAACTGTAGTTTTTTTCTTTAAAACAAAAGTGATATCGGAAATTGAACCTGTTATTATAGGCACCCGCAAAGCTCTGCCGTCAAACTTATCTTTTAAAGAAGGTATAGCCTCTGTGGTAGCAGTTGCAGCACCCGTTGTGGTGGGTATAATATTTACATAAGCTGCCCTGGCCCTTCTTAAATCATTGGCTTTGCCGCCGGGAGGAGGCCCGTCTACTAAATTCTGCTCTGCCGTTACTCCGTGAACCGTAGTCATTACGGCTTTTTCTATCCCAAATACCTTATCAATAATAGAAACCACCGGAGCAATGCAGTTAGTGGTACAGGAAGCATTGTTGACCAACTGCTCACCTTTGTAGTCTCGGGCATTAACCCCAATTAAAAACGTTTCTCCCCCTTCACCCCCGCCTCGACTCGCACGCTCGTCGGGCGAGGCGGGCTTAGCCGGCCCGCCTGCATCGCTATGCGAAGCATTGCGGGCAGGAGCAGATAAAACCACTTTTTTGGCGCCGGCAGCCAGATGCTGTTTCAACCCTTCTGCCGAAGTAAACCTGCCGGTTGACTCTATAACCACATCAACGTTTAAATCCTTCCATGGCAAATTAACAGGCTCTTTTTCCTGATATACTGTGTAGGATTTTTGATCTACTATGATAGAGTTAGCACTGCTTTTGACTTCATGATTCCAGATCCCATAAGCAGAGTCATATTTTAAAAGATGGGCCAAAACTTCCGGAGAGGTTAAATCATTGATAGCCACAATTTCGATTTTATCGGAGTGTTTTTCTATTGCCACCTTAAAAGCACTTCTGCCAATTCTGCCAAAACCATTCACAGCAACTTTTATCATCCCCTTAAGACTAACAGAAAAATATAAGCTCTACAAGGGGATTTTTTAGTACTATATTGTAAGTTACCGAGCTTTGTCCAATTTATTCCATTCCCTTTGCCCGAGCCTCCTGATATAACTGATTCCTTAAAGCTAAAAGATTTATTGCTCCTTTTGGTTGTGCGCCGAAGATCAAAGCTCCTTCTGCTATCTTTTTTGCCTCGGCCTGACGGTAGAGCTGATCATAACGGGCATCAAATGCGTATACTTGAGGGTGAGTACTTTCCGCCACATCAGTATCCGGGATTAACCTGCCGGGTTTTGCTAATTTTTTTACTTCTGCTCCTGCATGACCTGCTTCATGCACAAAATAACGGGAGAGTTTATAACTTAATGCCCCTTCAAAATAATCTAAAGGCAAATTTCTCCTTTCCAGTTCCTTAAAAACTTCCCAGGCTGAAGCTTTTAAACTCATCAAAATATGTATTTCTTTCTCATCAACAGTAATATTTGTTGATCCGGATACATGCTCTTTTTTATTAATCTCCTGCCAAATTTCTTCAAAAATTATCTTAACAGGACGAATAGGACTGGTAAGCTGGGATTGTTTATACATAAACTCTGCCATAGGTCCGTTGATGGCAACAGTGAAATTTGCGCTATACTGAGCTACACAGATACCCGGAGACCATTTCGGACAACCTGATTTATCCATATTTACAACCTCAGGCAAAAGTCCCCATCTTGGCCCTTGTTGTGCAATATTTAAAAAGCCCGCCTCGTCAATCCTTAAACCTAAGTCGGGAACTAATAATTGCTCTTGAGGCGCTGGCCCTCTGCCAACAGCTTCCGGCTTTGGTCCTGGAGTTTGGATAACAGAAACACCAACGCAACCCGTATCCAAAAAGGTCCCTAAAAAAGTTAAACCAGCCAAACCCACTCCTGCTAAAACACGCTCTTTAATTGCAAAAGACATAGAACGGGTAATTTTAACTTATTTCAGGCTCTTTTTCAAATGACTCTTTCCTATTTATCAATCCAACCAGCAGCCAAAAGTATACCAACTGTACTATTGATTGGTTCTGAAACTGAACCCAAATAAGATAAGTTATGAGGCCTGTTGTCAGGATAAAAGTATTACGGCCATGATGCTTTTGTCTTAAGTTTAAAAATAATGCCCCCAAAAGCCCCAACCAACCTAACACCCCAAAAATTCCTGAAAACAACAACAGATCCAAAATATAATTATGCGAATGGTCAATATAAAGCTCTTTCAGGCTTATTAAAACCGGGGAAATATTAAGATTTTCTTCAAAAAGACGATGCTTATCTTTTTCAAAATAGTTATTTACAGCCAGGCCGATATTTTCCAAGCCATAACCGCTAAGAGGTCTTTGCAAGGCGATCTTAAAGGTAAGCGGCCAAAGATAAACCCTTTTCTCAACCGATTCTTTGGTTAAATCAGGATTATTTGTTTGTATCGGCTTTAAAAATTCGCTTTCCAAAAGCCCGGAAGATAATTTGACGGATAAAAAAATACCCATTAAAATAAATGCCGCTATTAAAAAAAGCCCTGTTTTAAGCTTAAACTTTAACTGATCTATTAGGGCCAGACTTAAAAGAACCAACCCCAGCAAAATTGCCGACCTTGAATAGCTTACAAATATTCCTGCAATAGAAATTAAACTGCTAAAAAGGCCGAAACAGCTAAGTCTTTTTACTTGTGAAGTTCCTGTTGAAGTTTTGAACAAATAATATGAAAAAGGCAAGCTTAAAAGCAAAAACCCGGCATAAAAATTCGGCTGGCCAAAAGTGGAAACCACCCTGCCTGCATAAACCGGGACAGACTGGCTAAAAATATTCAATAAAACCCAATCTTTGACTGCCAAAAGACTGACTATAAAAGCTGAACTGCAAAGCACAAGTGCCCATTTTTCCAACTTTATTTGAGCCTGGCTAACCAATAAGGAAAACAGGCAAAGATAAGCATACAATACCCAACCCTGAAAATACGGCTCCCTGCCAAAAAAGCTGGTTGCCGGATCAATTCCGAAAACAGAAGTTAAAAACAAAACAACAACCAATAAAGCTGAGTATGTTTTAACTGCATTCCACTTTATCGCTGGCTTTCTGAGTATCCATAAAAACCCAATCAAACTAACACTTAATATAAAGAACAATATCTTAATCTGCTCATAACCAAAGGATTTAACAGCCCCGAATAAAGGGATCAGAAAGATAATTAGCAACAGAATCGTCTTCATTGTCATTGCGAACCCGCCGAAGGCGGGTGTGGCAATCTCTATTAGTTCTTAACAAGATTACTTCGTCACTGCGTTTCTCGCAATGACAGCCTAAACTAATGCTTCAATAGTTGGCAGCGTGCCTTCTGCTAAAAACTTAAGCATTGCTCCTCCGCCAACTGAAACAAAACCTTTTTGTATGAATTCATTCAGCAACCCCACTTTCCCCAAAAAACTAACCGTATCTCCTCCGCCTATTACCAATTCAGCCTTACTTTCTAAAATCATTCTTGCTATCTCAAATGTGCCCTTTTCACTTCCCATATTTGATATTTGATATTTGATATTTGATATTTTCCCCAACGGCCCGTTCCAGACAATCAGCGCAGCTTTCTCAATAACTTCTTTCCATAGTTCTACTGTTTCAACAGTAATATCTGTCCCCTGCTTATTTAAATCCCCTAACATAATATTTGATATTTGATATTTGATATTTGATATTTCTTCTACCAGCTTACCGCCAATTAAAACCGCATCTGCTTTTTGAGCCAGCACTTCTATAACCGGCAATTTATCTGCCACTTTTGCTCCTCCCATGATAGCCACAAAAGGTTTTTTCGGATCATTCCTGACTTCGCTTAAAACCCGGACCTCTTCTGCAAAACGCAAACCGGCAGCATGAGGCAAAAGAGTCGGCAGCACAGTAGTTGAGGCAGCCTGGTGGTAAGAAGCAAAAGCCTCGTTTATAAAAATATCTCCTTTATCTGCAAGTTCTTTGGCAAATTCAATCGCTCTCTCATGATCCTGAGCGGAGTCGAAGGATTCACGAAGATCAAAACGAAGATTTTCCAAAAGTATTAATTTCTGATTAACTAAATCCTCTTCATAGCCGTGTTCAATCAACCACTGGCGGACCGGTTCAACCTTAAGCTCTGCTACTTCCTTACCTTCCGGCCGGCCGATATGGCCGATGACAGTAACTGATAAGGCATTTTGCAAACATAAATTTAGCGTTGGAATTCCTGCTTTCAACCTGAAATCTTCTGCCACTTCAAAAAAGGTCGAAGACCCTGAGCGAAGCCGAAGGGGAACGTCAATATCTAAACGGAGAATAACCTTTTTACCTGATATTATTTGCGCATTTACAATCTGCATAAAATTATCTTACCACGATTTTCTAAGCATCAAAGAAATTTTTGCCGGTTTTTAGAGCCTGTTTATATGAATCTATTGTTTTAAACATGGGTTTTGGCAGTTTATTAAGATCATACCAATCCCGCTTTTCTGTTTTATCTGGCTCTAATATTTTAGGTTCCCCTGATTTCCACTCTGCTGTCAGACCAATATCCACATAGTGTTTACCGGAGTATTTTTTAAGGTTTAAAAGTCTTAAGAATTTAATGTTTTTAATCTCGATACCAGCTTCTTCACGGCATTCTCTTCTGGCGCAATCTTCAAATGATTCTCCAAATTCCAAATGCCCTCCGGGAAAAGCATATTCTCCTGCTCCGTGCGAACCTTTTCTTTTGGTAAGAAGGACTTTGTCATTTTTGAATACGAGAACACCAACGCCGACTTTAATTTGAGAAGTGTTTTTTCGAATCATTAGGTGGGCGCGCTTGGGATCGAACCAAGGACCTCTTACTTATCAGATAAGCGCTCTACCACTGAGCTATGCGCCCGAAGCTGTTTCATATTCTATCAAATAGATGTTAGAATATCCATGTTTGACGCGATGGCGAAGTGGAAACGCGGTTGTCTGCAAAACATCCATGCGCGGGTTCGATTCCCGCTCGCGTCTCCATCAAAAAGCCCCTTTAAAAGGGGCTTTTTGCATTCCTCGGTTAAATTCTTTATTATATTTCGCCTTCGGCGATAAATTGTCTTTAACCGGCTCAAATGTCATTTAGACATTTGAGCCCAAAAGAGTGGTGGGGAGAGATTCTCCTTCTTAGACATTAAGAAGAAATGCTCTCTCGGGCATTTTTGCCTGCCATTCAACAGGCGCTTGGTCCGACGTGAGTCGGACCTGGATCAAATCCGCGCTTTACTCTGTCCGGCAAAACCGGAAGAAGAGAATCATCAGATTTGAACAAAACTCCAGAAAGGAGGTGATCCATCCCCAGCTTCGGCTAGGGATACCTTGTTACGACTTAAGCTTCATCGCCAGTTTCACCTTCCTCCGAAGTACATCGGAGTTCGGGTGCCCCTGACTTTGCTGCCTTGACGGATTGGAATAGCTTAAAGCTGCTTTCCGTTCCCACTTAGCGAGCCGATTTCCGGCACTAAGCGAGCCGAAATGTTTCTTCTTAACTCATTATGAAGTGTATTCATAGTGAGCTTTAACTGCCAAACGTCTTCTAATTCTTCTTTTGTTAACTTGCGTATATCCTGACGATTTCTAACAATCTCAGCAATACGGGCAAATCTTTCAAAAGATTTTTGTTTGACACCCTCTAGTAGATGTTTCTTGAAAAAAGGAACAATCACATTTTGGATATCATCCTGCTTGGTTACTTCATAGACAAAAGTCATTTTCTTTTTGTCGTTGCCCTGAAATTTCCGATATACATAACCTATTTTGAAAAATTCAAAAACTTTATCTAAAAGTTCTTTATTATCAAAACGTTGTGTTATGAAATATCGGAGAACTATCCGACAATCAGTTCTGATTTGAACCAGAAAACAACCTTCTCCATCAGTTAAACCAACAATATAGTCTGCAGTTAACATTTCGTAGATTCCTTCGGTATTTATTCGGTACAAATCCAGATTAAACTGAATTTTACTCCTTGTCAATACTTACTATGAATCTGCTGACTTCCTAATAAGCTAAGCTTGCGAGCTTACGCTCTTAAGCAATTACTTCCTTCTTATTAGGATCTCCATGGGTCACATAAATAACTTTTCCAAACATTCCTCTAAAGTTTTCTACAAAAATGTTAGATTTCTCTCAAACCGCCCGGCCGAGATCATCTATTAGAAAACTTATTTTAATGAGGACTGTTCTTTGCCTCAGGCCCTCCGAACC
>MFDN01000007.1 GCA_001776935.1 Candidatus Daviesbacteria bacterium RIFCSPLOWO2_01_FULL_39_23
AAATCCGGGTGCCAACTATGTCTGGACCCATTACTGGCAAAAATGCGAAGGAGCCTTAAACAACTGTTCTCCCTTATGTTCTAAAGCTGTTAATTTCAATATTATTCCTCCACAACCAACTACTTTGTATAATGCCGCCTGTCCTGCGCCCGGTACCGCCACTACCCTGTCCTGGAGCAGATCTCCCGGAGCAGACCGCTACATTTTAAACGTCCAGGGCAATTCATATAATCTCTATGACAGTAATCCTTCTGACCCGGCTGCTTTTACCACCTCTTTCACCGGCAATCCGGCTTTCATCGCCCCCGGCAATACCTACACCTGGGGGGTGCAGGCCTGCAAAGGCGGGTTTACCTCTTCAACCTGCAGTACCATCAAATACGGCACTTCCTCTACCTGCCAATATCCTGCCTGTCCGGATGGGGCAGGCACTCCCAAAGCCTGCGGCAGTATTCCGGATGCAGGAGGCAACCCCAATCCTTTTACCATTGGCTCATGCTCAGGCAAATGGGTCCGTGATCCGGGCAACCGCAATCCCAACTCCCCCGGCACAGGTTATCCGTATGACGGCTGGTGTGCTACCAATGTTAATCCGACCAGAGGCTATTGCTATCGCTGTGATACTTCCTCAGGCATTACCCCCTGGATCCAGATTTTAAGAGGAGATGTGCATTCCAATACCGGGATAAATGCCCCGGGAGGACCATAATTTCTTGACTTGACTTTAAGCCTATGTTAAGTCTACAGTTAAACTATACCCCTATATGAAGAGTTTAAAATCTAGCTTCAGGCAAGTTTTGATTTTAGTATTTGCCGCATTTATTGCCATCAGCGCAGTAATACTCATTGACAATAAATTCTTTTCCCCCACAAAACAGGAAGGTCAGGTAGCCGGTACTCAAGCCAATCCTTTACTGATAGATAATAAATTTTGCGATAACCCGGAAACTTCCGCACAAAAATCCTGTACCAGCTTTATCCCCTCTGCACTTGCTCAGGCAGTCACCACTTATCAGAATGTGGAAGGAGACGTAGCTATCAGCGGCAATATTGTCAATAAACTTTATGTGGCCGGCACCCAAGGAGGAGCTGATAATAGAAACTTTAAGGTAACTTATTCAGGGGGATCCTTAACAGGGACAGAATTTTCTGCCTTGACTAATCTTAATAATGCCGGCATAACCGGACTTATACAGAGCGGTTATACTGGCTGGACCGCCATGTATGCCAAAGCCGGTTCCACAAATAATTTTGCCGGTGTATTTAACGGTGAAGTTGTAGTAGCTGGAAATGGCCTTACCAATTATGATAGAGGCTTCAAAGTCTACTACCCTAACGGAGGTGGATTATTAAATACTGAATTTTCAGCTTTAACCCATCTAAACAACGAGGGTCTAAGCCTAAGCGGCTGGACCGCCATGTATGCCAAAGCCGGTTCAGCTAGTTATGCAGGAATTTTTAATGGGAATGTCCGAATTCATGGGACAGCTTGGACCACAAATGGCGCTTGGAGCGGCTCAGATAGTCGCTTTAAAAAGGATATTGAAAAAATTAATAATCCCCTAGATAAGCTAAAAATGCTTGAAGGGATAACTTTTAATTGGCGTAAAGACGAATTTCCGCAGATGAATTTTACAAACGGGCGCCAATACGGTCTCATTGCCCAGGAAGTGGAAAAAATTATCCCAGAGCTGGTTAATACAGACAATCAAGGCTATAAGTCAGTAGCTTATGATAAATTCACAGCCGTTCTCCTTGAAGCCATAAAGCAGCAACAAAAGCAAATTGACCAGCTTAAAAAAGAAGTCGAAGATCTTAAAACAAAATGAAGAGAATTATCTTCATCGTTGTCCTTTTGGTGATATCTGTTTTCCTGATTGCGCAATCTATATCCAAACCAGCCACAGCTGAAATTGCCACAGTATCCTTTACCCACATCAGGCACTGCTGAAATAAACTTAATTATTTCTTTTTTTTGGAAGGTTTATTTGAACAGACAAGGCAATTTTGGGCTGTGGGTAAAGCTAAAAGTCTGTCTTTTTCAATCTGCTTACCGCAGCCTTCACACTTACCGTAGGTTCCCAAGCGGAATTTGGCCAAAGTTGCCCGGATATTATTTTTCATCCTGATAAGCTGGCTTACAATCACCTGATTTTTGGAATGAGTATCTGCAATATATGAATCTGTCCCGGGCTCTGAGGACTCTGCTAAAGCAGGACTATTTACAGGATCATCCTCCTCAACCATCTTTAAATTCCTATCCAACTCCTGTTCCTGTTTTTTAAGATGTTTTTTTATAAAATCAAGTGTTTTTCCGGGAAAATCTAACATTTAGCCTCCTTAGTGTTTTTTTAAAATTTCTAATTCTCCAGCTGATTGCAACCGACTGATTATAACAGCTTTTAATAACTTTTTGCACTACCTCTTTTCTGACTTTTGGGCTTGTTATTATACCTACAAAAATACTTACAAATGCTTTAAATTGCCTAAGAGGATTTTGCTTTGTAACTTTATAGAAGATAAATAAACCTAAAAAAATTAGTATTATCGGAAAAAAGATTTGCTGATGATCCTGCTTAAAAGGTTCGAGGATAAGTTTAATAGCTCCTATATAGATAAGTCCCAGACTTGCAATTTTCCCCCGCAGATGAAAATGAGTGGCCTTAGACCAAATCTTCAGCAACACCAGAACAAGAAGCAATGCTTCTGCTATCTGAATAGGCCATCTTTTACCCACAAAACCCACCATATTAACAGCAAAAGGAGCTTTTGAGGCAGCCCCGATATAACATCCTCCCAAAAAGCAACCAATATCTGAAAAAATCAGCCCTCCTAAAAGCCCTACTATAGCAATATCTACAATATGTAAAAAATCGAGCTTTAAGCGTCTTGAAAAAAAATACAGACTGAGCCATCCGCCCAAAAAAGCGCCCCAGAAAGAAAAACCCGGGATTTTGCCCGGAAAAAATAGATCCAGCGGATTATCAATAAAAAGCGGCAAGTTCGCAACTGCAAAATATAGCCTTGCGCCAATCACGCCTCCCAAAAAAGTCAGCAGGATCAAATCCAGTGTTTTTTCCTCATTTAAATCCCAAGCCCGGGCAAGTCTCCAAACCAACATCATCCCAAAAAAAATTCCTATGGCTAAAAAAACGCTAAAGGAAGTAAGGCTAATATTGCCGATCGAAAAAAGCACCGGTAGCATATATTGCCTGGTAGCGTACCAAAATTTTGCCTTTGAATCAAATTGATCCTTCGACTATGCTCAGGACTACGCCAGAGGGATCAATAATGAGCGAAGGGAAGTCTGACTTCCCGAAGTCGAACTTATTGACAAAACGTGATAAACTTAAATCACGTTTTGTCATCCTGAATGATTAGTGAAGGATCTCCTCACTGATTCTGGATAAACCAGAATGACAGACTTTATTTATGACAGCCACAGCACATGCTTTAATCGGAGGCGCTATTGTCGCCTCTTTTTCAAATCCGGTAATCGGCATACCCCTTGTAGCTATCTCTCACCCTATTGCCGATTTAATCCCTCACTGGGATTTCGGCTTGGGCTGGAAGAAAAAAAGCAAATTACTGCTTTTTTTACAATCCTCTGCTGACTTAATTATTGGGATAACTTTAACTTTTATCATCTTTGGCAACAGCGTGGACCACCTTTATCTTGCTTTGGCTATATTTATGTCTGAATCATGGGACTTTTTACATATCCCCTATCTTTTATTTAACTGGAAATTTTTTCCCTTCTACACGTTTTATAAATTCGGCCACTTAACCAATAAACAAACAACTATGCCCTGGGGAATTATTACACAAGCCGCCTCTGTTACAGGATTAACTTTATTTTTAAGATTTATTCATTAACTCTTTTAAGAATTTATTAAATTCCTCACCAATCTCTGGGTGAGACCGCGCAAGCTCTACAACAGTCTTTAAATACTCCAGTTTGTTTCCGGTATCATAATACTTGCTGTTTTTAACAACCACCGTATATAAAGGCACTCCTTCTTTTTTTAATAAATTAATTGCATCCACCAGCCAAATTTCCCCGCCTTTGCCCGGCTGGACTCTTTTAAGAGCCCCAAAAATCTCCGGCGGTAAAATATATGCTCCGATCATAGCTATGTCAGAAGGAGCCTGATCAGGATCCGGCTTTTCTATAATCTCTTTAACTTTAAAAACATTACCCTCTACCGGTTCAATGTCTGCAATACCATAGCGCCTTAGGTCCTCTTTTTTATCAATTTTTACTCCGGAAATCACAATCCCGCCGTATTTTTCGTGCACGTCAATCATTTGTTTTAGTCTGGGTGGTTCTGCCAGAATAAACTCATCTCCCCAAATAACAGCAAACGGCTCATCTTCTATAACAGATTGCCCGGCCAACACAGGCGTTCCGTTGCCATAAGGACCCTTCTGGCGGATATAAATAAAGTTTGCAAGTTCAGAGATATGATTTAGCTGAGCCAGGATCTCTTCTTTTTGACCATTCATTAAAGTCTGTACCAGTTCCTCATTCGGAGCGTCAAAATGATCCTCGATTGCTCTTTTGGTGGCACCTGTCACAATGACAATATCATCTATGCCTGAATTCACTATCTCTTCCACAACATATTGAATAACCGGCTTATCCACAACAGGAAGCATTTCTTTGGGCATGGCTTTGGTTTGAGGGAGAAATCGTGTTCCAAAACCGGCAGCTGGGATTAGAGCCTTAGTAATTCTTTTCATTTATATAAAGATTATATATCCTTTGCTTTAAAAATTAAATTAACTAGTAGTTTATATCAAGTATTAGGTATTAAGGGTTTTAATGCTTTCTAGCCATAATACATACTACATAATACATGCTACTTAACCCGTTCTATATACTCTCCAGACCTGGTATCAACTTTAACTTTTTCTCCAATATTCATAAACATAGGGACTTTTACCACCAACCCGTTATCTAAAACTGCCTCTTTAAAAACATTGGAAACGCTGTTTCCTTTTTCCCCCGGCCCTGTTTCGGAAATTGTATAAACTAAGCTCATCGGAAGCTCCACCCCCATTGCTTCCTCGCCTGATACAATTAATATAACCTCTAACCCGTCTTTTAAGTATTTTGCTCCTTCTCCTATTACTTGTGAGGGTATGGAAAATTGTTCAAAAGATACAGGATCCATGAAATTAAAAATATCATTATCCCGGTATAAAAACTGGGCTTTTTTCTTTACTACATCTGCCTCTTCAACCCTAGCACCTGTAATGAAAGTTTTTTCCACCACGGATCCGGTTCTGATGTTTTTAACTTTTAGTTTGATAGTGCCTGAGCCACGCCCCATTTTAACGTGTTCATACGTTACAACCTGCAAAATATTTCCACCCTCTTTAAAATAGGCTCCATTGCGGAGCTCTGTAACATTTAAGGCCATATCTCTCCCTGTCATCCTGAGGCGATTAGCCGAAGGATCTAATTAATAAATTCTATCAAAAATTCCCAAAAAATTCATTAGTTAGAAATACTTGACAAAGCTTATAGGGCCCGCTATTCTACACCATATGACTGAAAGATTACCAAATACTCAAACAACCGCAGCAGCTCCAGTCACAGATGGATGGAGATTTTCCGCAGGAATATTTGAAGGTCCATATATGCAATCAAGAAACTGGAAAGGCGGAAAATATGAAGAATTTGATCTTCTTATACTACACATCTCTGGGTTTCGTCCAATAGTTGAATTGGTCCATCTCAAGTCCGCACGACCCGCAAAAAATATCAGAATAAATCCAAAGGACATTATATGGGGTTCCAATTCTATGACTACGCTTTTTGTTGATAATTCACCTGAACCCAGAAAACTTACCAGGAAACTTAGTGGAGTTTGTAGAAGATTTGGGTTGCCACGCTTACCTAGAGATTTACGTAGGGATATCGCGGAAATTACAGCTTATTCCCAAAAAGCAGCTTAAGCACTATTGCCGATGTACCATCCCACCTTACCATCCCACCTTCCAAGTGGATTAGCTTGACACCTATTCTTTAAGGAAATTTGCTATATCTTTTTTATCTCTTTTTAACCACCCGTCATTTGAATAGATTTGTTTTAAAGCTTAAGTTAAGTTTACTTAACTTTTGATTTGATGAGCGATAACTGGAATATTTTCAATCTTTTTTAATCTCTTCTCGTGGTCAACCGCAATCTTATCAACTTCATCCGCAAACTCCATTATAGTATCGGCCTTGGTATTTAGTTCATCCATCTTTTTTACCAATCTTGTCTCAAGTCTCCGGATGTCTTCCTTAACCACTCTAACATCTTCCTTAGTAGCTAACTCTCTGATGTCATCTTTAGTCACTAAAGACTTAGTCAGTCCGGCTATCAACTTAGTAATATCATCATCGGCCATAAATTGATATTAAGGAAAATTCGTACAAAAAACAAGACGGATTAAATGCATCAAAATTACTTTAAGAAATTCTCAATATTTTCCCGATCTCTTTTTAACCACTCAGCATTGGAATAAATCTGCTCCAAAGTTTGAGCTATAGTTCTTTTGGCCTCAGGAACCGTGTGTTTTTTAACAAAATTCTCTATATCTTTAGCATCTTCTACTTTTGTAAAATCCCCTGCCGGTTGAAAAACTCTGGTGAAGTAATGCCCCCCTGCATATCTTTCTTTTAAAATATTCCAGTTTTTCTTGACAAACTCCCAGGCTAAATACCGCCCCTTTGGGTTGCCCCAAACTGAGGCAATAATCTGCAAAGCATTTTGATACCGGACATCTTTTGAAAAAGAAAATTCCAGGGTTTTTTCCAAAATACTCTGACTTTGAAAAAGCCCGAGCGCTCTTCCTATCCTGTCTTTTTCCTGCTGGTTTGGTTCTTTTTTGTACATTCCCAGCAAATTATTAAAATCTTCAATTCCTCCATTTTCAGCAACCAGGTTATACACAACTCCTCTTAAGTCAGGATCAATTCTATTGTCATTCTGAGCGACTAGCGAAGAATCTCTGACTTTATTTGAGGTAACTTGCATTCGCAAGAGATCCTTCGGTCGCTTTGCTCTCTCAGGATGACATGCAAGGGAAAACATCTCTTGGGCTTTTTCGATTGTTTGACTGTCTCCAAAAGAACCTAATTTGTATAGGACCATACCCCGCAGCAACACATCTGTATGTTTTTCTCCTTTTTTCTTCTCCCAACCTATCTTGTGGGCAATATTTTCATAAATTGTTTTACCATATTTTTTAAAATCGTCGTAAAAAGATTCATATGCTAAAAGGGAATCCAGCTGAGAAAGCTTTCCAGTCAGCTCAAACCAGACTGTGTAATCCCTCTCGTTTGCATATTTCCGGGCAAATTCCAAAGCTTCGTTTGTTCGGCTTTGTCCTGCCTGGGCTAAATCAAAACTATCCCTGATAAGGCCTAACCGCTCAGGCGCAGATAATTTCTCCAGTTCAAGCTGCCTCAAACAATCTAAAGGATAATCAACCCGCACTAAAGACACTTCTCCGGCATTTAACTTCTCTCCGTCGTTAGGAATTGTCATGGTTTTTTTGTCCATTAAATAATTGTTGATGGGAATAGACCAAATGGTTTTATCTTTACTTTGCTTTTTAGAAATCCGGCTTGAGAAAAACCTGCTTTGTTCAAGCTCTAACTTTCCCCTTTCCCCTTTACCCTTTACCCTTACCACCGGGTGTCCTCCTTTGCCGGTCCAATTCCTCATCACTTTCAAAACCGGCTTGCCGGAAACTTTTTCCAACGCCTTCCATAAATCCGAGGTTTGCGCATTGCCATAAGCGTGCTTTTTTAAGTAATACTGCAAACCTTTTTGAAAATCTTTTGGCCCCAAATAATTTGCAAGCATCCTGATCACGCTGGCTCCTTTTGAATAAGACACCTTATCAAAAATTTCGGAAATTTCTGCCGGGTTTTTTACCTCTACCTCAATCGGATGAGTGTTTTTTAATGAATCCAGCGAAAAAGCCTCACTCATTTCTGTACCGACAAATTGGGTCCACACATCCCACTGGGGGAAAATATGATCAATTGCTAAATATTCAATATATGAGGCAAAGCCTTCATTCAGCCAAAGGTGAGTCCACCATTTCATGGTCACCAAATCCCCAAACCACATATGGGCAAGCTCGTGTGCAATCACCAAAGCTACCCATTGTTTATTGCCTGCAGATGATTTTTCTTCATCTATAAGAATTGTTGATTCCCGGTAGGTAACCGCTCCCCAGTTTTCCATTGCACCCGCTGCAAAATCAGGGATCGCTATCATATCTAAAACCGGCAAAGGATAGTCTATTCCAAAATAATCTTCGTAAAAATCCAGACATTTAATGGCTACATCCAAGGCAAATCTGGCTTGTTCTTTTTTACCGTGAGTGGTAAAAACCCTAATAAGGCAACCGTTTTTAGCTTTGCCTTCAATATTTTCAAAATCCCCTACAATAAATGCCAAAAGATAAGTAGACATTTTCGGGGTTGGAGCAAATTCAATAATTTGGTAGCCTGACTCATGTTCTGAGACTACGCTTTCGACCGTATTTGAAATAGCCTTGTGCTCTTTTGGGATTATCAAACTTACCTCAAAAACAGACTTTTGATGAGGTTCATCAATACAGGGAAAAGCCCTTCTGGCATCTGTTGCCTCAAATTGAGTGGTGGCCATATATTTTTCTCTTCCTTCGTGTTCATATTTACTCCTGTAAAAACCTCTCATCTTATCGTTTAAAATGCCCTTAAAAATAAGCCTTAATTGACCTTTACCTGCCTGCAAACTTTTAGGGAAAACAAAAGCTGCGGTTTCCCTCCTTTTATCATAAGAAATTTTTCCTGCCCAGACTTCTTTGTTTGCGTGAATAAATTCTGCTGACTCTATTTCCAATTCTGCTGAGTGAAGGGTAATTTGTTTTACGGATTTTTCCAAAGATAAATGAATCGTCTCCTCGCCGGTAAAGGTAAATTCATTCAAATCAGGCTTTAAAGTAATTTTATAATGCTCAGGAATTACGTGCGATGGTAATCTGACGCTTTTAGTTTTACTTCTTATATTTCTTTTCAACTTCATGTTGGCTATTTTCTCCTACAGCTTGTAAGAAGTCAATTGCACGTATTATAGTCGATCGACAAATATGCGTGCACTACCCACATCTTTGGAAACCAGCACTAACAGTCCTTTAAAAAGTTGTTTTTATTTTACGGAACGTCTTTGGTTCACTTTAGGAATCGAAGTTGATATAATAAACTCCAGTTTAATGCCGAGGTGATGGAATGGCAGACATGATAGACTCAAAATCTATTGATCGCAAGATCATGAGGGTTCGACTCCCTCCCTCGGCACAAATTAACTTCTGAAGATTTACTTTTTGGAAATATCCTGATAATCTAACTTTCAATGAAACTTGTAATCGGGCTTGTGGGAGAAAAAGGCAGCGGCAAGCAGACCTTTGTAAATTTTTTAAAAAAGATTGTCCTTCGACAAGTTTACAGTGAGTGCAATCGAACTGCTCAGGATAAACCCCTCATTATCCGGCAGGTCAGATTTTCTGATATTTTGGCTCAAACTTTAATTATGTGGGATATCCCGATTTCCCGGGCTAACTTACAAAAACTCTCTTTGGTAATGAATGATGCTTTTGGCCAGGGATCTTTAGCCAATGCTGCCAGGTTCTCCATTGAAGGAGACAGCGCCGACATTATTATTTTTGACGGCATCAGGCGTCCGGAAGAGTTGAATCTGGTCAAAAGTTTAAAAAATAATATCTTAATTTATATCAGCGCCATGCAGGATCTAAGATATCAACGTCTTAAAACAAGAAGCGAAAAAGTTGGAGAGACAGGCTTAACTTTTGAACAATTTTTAGAAGAGGAAAAATCCCCTGCTGAAAAAAATATTCCGGGCCTTGGTAAAGGAACCAATCTAAAAATAGAAAATAACGGCAGTCTGGAAGATTTTAAACAGAAAATTCAACAAATATTCAACAAAATCCTTTAATATTTGTAATACTTTGTAAGTTAAGGTATGAAACGACGAATTAATTCTTCGCGTATTTGCTGAATTTCTGCATCGAATCTAACCATCTCAAGCCTAGTTGATCTCCGGATCCAATTAATTAATTTGGCTGTATCTTCAGGAGAAGAAACTTTAGAAATATGAGGATTATTTTCCAAACTTTTGGCTGGTCTTAAATGTATCCCCTGTGCAGGTCTTAAAGCCGGAGGAAGGTTTTCCTTATTATTTGGATTCATATCCTATATTATATCACATTATGAATCTGCAGCTGCCTTAACATCTTCTTTTGACTTAGCCTTAGCTTTTTCCATACCGTAAAACTTAGTCCTATCCGCTTTAAAGAATAAGTTTATTTCTCCCACAGGGCCGTTTCTGTGCTTTTGAATATCCAAAGTCACCTGTTCTATTTGTTCAGGGTCTTCCCGGTATATAAACATCACTACGTCTGCATCCTGCTCAATAGCTCCGGATTCCCTTAAATCCGCCAGCTGAGGCTTTCTTGTTCCCCTTTGTTCAACTGCACGGGAAAGCTGTGAAATAGCAAGAACCGGAATTTTTAACTCCCTTGCCAGATTTTTTAAATTCTGGGAAATTTCCGATACTTCCTGCACCCTGTTTTCTAAATTCCGCCCCTTAACAAGCTGTAAATAATCAACAATTAAAAACTTCAACCCGTGCTCTATTTGCAGTCTTCTTGCTTTTGTTCTCATCTCAGAAATTGTGATTCCGGGAGTATCGTCTATAAATATAGGCGCCTCTGCCAACTCTCCCATTGCCAATGAAAGCTTGTCAAAATCACTCTCTCCTAGCCTGCCTGTTTTTAATTTCCATGCATCAATGTCTGACTGCCCGATAAGCAGCCTGTCTACCAGTTCTTCCTGACTCATTTCCAACGAAAAGATACCGACCGGCAAACCAGCAGAAACTGCTACGTATTGTGCTATATTTAAAGCCATCGAAGTTTTTCCCTGACCGGGCCGGGATGCCAAAATGATTAAATTTGAATTCTGCATACCTGCTAATTTGGAATCCAAATCCCTAAAGCCTGTAGGCACACCCCGTAGCTTGCCGGAAGTTTTTTGCAGTTCATCAAGCCGGTCAAAAGATTCTGTTAAAGCATCTTTTATCGGCCTAAAGTCCCTGCTGACATGTGCCTGCGAGATAGAAAATATCCCGGCCTCCGCAGATTCCAAAAGCATCTCTACAGACTCTGTTTCATCATAAGCTTTTTGAATAAGAGTAGTTGCCTGAGCAATCAGGTTTCTTCTTACTGCATGATCCCTGATTATTTTCGCGTAATGTTCAATATGAGCGGAGGTGGGAACAATATTTACAAGCGATGCCAGATACGCCGAACCTCCGATTTTGTCATAAAACCCCTGTCTTTTTAACTCTTCCGTAACCGTAACCAAATCAATTGGCTCCCGCCTCTCAAACAACTTCTGCATTGCCTCAAAAATAGAACCGTGCTGTTCGAACCGGTAAAAATTGGAGGCATGCAGCAGCTCTGAGATTTTTACAATCGCATCTTTATCAATAAGAAGCGCGCCTAATAGGGATTGTTCTGCTTCTATACTTTGTGGTGGCAATTTAGTTACGTTGGTCATGTTTAAGGGAATCCTTGATTCCGTGGGGATCCTTCGCTTCGCTCAGGATGATTTTGCAAGCAAAATCACCTGTGGTTCTTCGGGCAGTTTTTCTTTTGTTATTGTCAGCTTCGGGACAGCGGTAACAGCTTCAGCGCCCATTTCTTTCAAAAACCCTTCCACTCCCTCCAGCTCAAATTTTAAGCCTTCTGTTTTGTAATGCATCGGGATAATTATTTTAGGCTCCAATTGGGAAACAATTTCTGAAGCGGTCTTGGAATTTATTGTATACACAGAACCAACCGGAATAAGCAGGATGTCTGTTTCGCCGATTTGCGCAACCTGTTCTTCTGTTAATTTGGATTGCCCTAAATCCCCAAGGTGAACAATATTTAAGTTGTCAAAAAGTATATGAAAAATAGTATTAGTTCCCCGTTCAGCACCCTGCGCGTCATCATGAAAAGATTTAATACCGGTAATGACCACTCCGGCAATTTCATATTCTCCCGGACGGGTAAAAGTCATCGGAGTTTTTTCTGATGCTATATCAGAAACAGCTTTAAAATTGTTATGGTCATTGTGGTCATGCGAGACTAAAACCATATTGGCAAAAAAATCTTTGGGAAGCTTAAGACCGGTATAGTCAGGGTCAAATGGATCCATGATTACGCTGGCATTTTTGCTCTTTAATTTAAAACAGGCTTGTCCATACCAGTAGATATCCATTATGGAAAGAATACTAACAAAAAGTTATTTACCAAACAATATGCTAAAATAATTTAGCATGAAATTAGGACAAAAAATCTCCTCCGCGCAATTTATTTGGTCACAAATTTTAATCCTGGCCATTGGTCTTAGTTTTCTTGCAGGAATCTATTACATTGTAAATATCCAATACCCGCAACCCAAAACCCTTTTCTCAAACGGACCTGTCACCACTGCTCCTAAATCCCTCCGGCTGGAACTTGAACAGCCGACCGAAGATCTCTTATCATATTCTTCCACCGTAGTTGTCTCAGGAAAAACAAGTCCGTCAAAAGATATTTTAATCTCACAAGACATGGACGATACCATCATTCAATCAAAACCTGATGGTTCCTTTTCTGCTGTTTTAAACTTAAACGAGGGCGTTAATAAAATCACTGTAGCTGTCTTTGATTCAAAAGGAGATTTCAGATCTGCCGAACGGACAATATACTATTCAAAGGAGAAACTATGATGAAATATCAAATATCAAATATCAAATATCAAAATTACAAATCAAAAATCAAAAACTTTTTAAATTTTACATTGTCATTTTGCATTTTGCTTTTTACATTTTTAATTCTATCCCTGCAACCGATCTACGCTTTGGAATCTACACCATCAGCTGATATCAAATCAAAACTCGAGGAGCTAAAAAAAGAGATTGCATCAAAAGCTGCCCAGCTAAAACAAGAGGTGGGCCGTAAATTAAAAGACAAAGCTTATGCAGGCAAAGTTAAATCAAAATCAGACAATTCCTTAACTTTAGCCGCCCCTTCCGGACCTAAAATAGTCAGCATAAATCAAGACACGGTCTTCGAAAGCTTAATCAAGTCAAAACAAAAGTTAAGTCAAAAAAGCATCTCTTTAGAAGACAACGTAGCCGCCTTGGGAGACGCAGATGAAACAGGAGTGTTAATTGCCAGAAAAATTGTGCTGCTGCCAAATGCCAAAAGCGAAAAGCCAAAAACTTTTCTCTGGGGTCAAATAGTCTCCACCTCGGATAAATTGGTGACGTTAAAAGATAAGAATTCTAAAAATATCACCGCGCGTTTGCCTGCTTCTTCAAAAGCAAAGATAAATGATACGGTAATCCTTACCGGCAGCATGGATGAAAATGACATTTTTGATACTGGCTTTGTTTATGTAATGTCCCAGGGAGTAAATCTAAAACCTAAAAAAACAGCCACACCTTCTGCCAAAGTCGCGTCTCCGTCTGCAAAATCCACATTGCCATCCGCAAAACCGGCTGTTAAAAAGACTAACTAAACTCTACTTTTCCTGTTTCTAAAAAGCTTTCAGCTTCTGATTTGTCTTTTACCACATCAACCGCTCTCCAAAACCCCTCATCTTTAAATCCTAAAAATTTTTCTTTGGGTATTTTAGGAAAAGTTTCTTTTTCATGATCTCCCATTTCAGGCAGCATTGGCTCTACCTCTTTATTGAAAAGATAAATACCTCCATTTATCCAATAAGGCAATTTTGGCTTCTCTTCAAATCCGGTAATCTGGTTTTGCTCATCAACTTTTACCACACCCCATCTTGAGATATAGGGAACCAAAAGCAGGGAAACAAGAGCTTTTTTGTCAAGATGATTATTTATCATATTGGTCAAATTTAGTTTAGTAATAATATCCCCGTTGCAAACCACCACGTTATCCTCGCCTGCAATTAAAGGACTTTGAAATGCCTTTTTTATGCCTCCTCCTCTGCCCAAAGGAGTTTCCTCAATGGAATAGTCCACTTCTATGCCGAATTTAGACCCGTCTCCAAAATACTCCTGCACAACTTCATGCATATAGCTGACAGTGAGTATAAATTTTGTAATACCGTGAGCTTTAAGCCACTCTATTTGCCATGCAAGTATCGGTTTACCTGCCACCTCTACCATTACTTTAGGCCGGTCATTGGTATAAGGCCGAAGGCGCTCCCCTTTTCCGCCTGCCAAAATTATTGCGCTTTTTACCATAAATTTTATGTATATAACATACAATAAACCTCTTTAGGTTTGCAATTGGTTAAAAATAGGTTTAAAATTCGCAGTATAGACCTATGAATGAAAGAGATGTAACAAAATCCCCATCAGCAGTTGCTGTAAAGCCTGCAAACACGCCTGCTGTGGTAAGGGCTGTTTCATACAAAATAGATGTAAAAAATCCCGGGGATTTGCCGCAATATGCGAGTACCGTTATTGCTTTCAATAACGCCGGGATGTCTTATGAACCCATTGCCAATGCAGGAGAGCATATCGGAGACACTGTAACAATTCATGAAGCAGATGCCCTTGTGCGGCAAGGTTGGCAAAATACTGCCGGAATTGATGTCAAAGAAAATCAGATAACTGCCTGGCAGGATAGGGGCGAAATAGTGATTACAAACTCCCCTCAGTTTCCAGTCTTTAACCAACCAGTCAGCGGTCAGGAAATAGCAGTTGCTTCAAATAGTTTAACCCAAAAAACAGACGTATTAGAAGGAATAAGGATAGTAAGCACCTCTACCACAAGCCTGCCAAGCTCAGATAATGACGGGCAGTTAGAAAACAATCCCTATTTAAAACCCCAGGAAGAACTTCAAAAAGCAGCCTAACCGATAGTAAGTTTGTGGTATAATATAAAAGTTATGATTAAGATAAATTCTGTTGAAAATAATTGGCATCACACCTCCCTCTCAGGCGGTGTGCTTTTTGTGGTTTAAAAATTAGAACTCTAATTTTAAAAATCCGACACCCCGCCATGGCGGGGTTTTTTAGTGGAAAAAATATGAAACTACCAAAGCTATATGCTTTAAATAAAAAACTAAAAATAGATTTATCCCTAAGTGAAAATCCCTTGGGATGCTCACCTAGTGTATTTCGGGTTTTACGAAAGAATATTAATTTAATTACAGAATATCCCGATCCATATGCCACTAAATTAATATCAAGTTTTTCAAAAAGGTTTAAAGTATCAGAAAAACAAATCCTTTTAGGAAATGGTTCTGAAAGCTTAATTGATCTGGTATGTCGGGTCTTACTTAACCCAGAAGACGAAGTTGTCTTACCCGAGCTAACTTTTCCTTTATTTGAAAAAGCAATTCTCTTAAACAAAGGAAAACCTGTTTTTATAAAAATGAAAGAAGATTTCCAAATAGATCTTCAAGCTTTAAAAAATCGCGCCTCCAAAAACACTAAGTTAATCATTGTCTGCAACCCCAATAATCCCACCGGCAAATCATTAAAACCTGTAATGCTTTTGGATTTCATTAAAAGTGTGAAACCTATTCCTGTTTTAGTTGATGAAGCTAACATAGAATTCGGAGGAAAATCAATAATCAGAACGGTCAAAAGAAACATCAACTTACTGGTGCTTAGAACCTTTTCCAAAGCTTATGGCTTAGCAGGACTGCGGATTGGATTTTTAGCTGGACCGAACAATCTAATTACAAGACTTAAACAATTTAGCCAGCCTTTTCCTCTAAATAGCTTCGTGGAACAAGCAGCGATTACTGCTTTAGAAGATCAAGACTTCCTTGAGAAAACCAAAAATTTCATGACTGAAGAACGGGAATTTTTAACATCAGAACTTAGAAAGCGCAACTTTACGGTTTTTGAATCAGAGGCAAATAATCTTTTAGTTAAAGTAAACAGCATTTTCTCTTCTGCTACCAGATTTGTGCAGTTTTTAAATAAAAATGAAGTTTCTGTTGTAAATGGCAAATCATTTAGAGGTTTAGGAGACAGCTTTATCCGAATTTCTCCAAGAAGGAGAAAAACCAACCGGTTATTTTTAAAGACCATTGATAAAATACTTTCCAATATGGATAATGGAGGGACTTATGATTAAGTAATTAATCCCACCTGGAGGGTGGATTAGCTTGACACCTGCTCTTTAAGGACTGTGTCTGACCTTAAACAGCTTGTAGCATTTTTCTAAGTCGGCTGCTGATAAAATCTCTGGATTTAGGATGCTCTACAAACTGATCTGATTTTGTAGTTAAATAACTGCCTATATTTTCCAGCTTTCCTCTTAAAGAACCTTCAACATG
Organism: Candidatus Daviesbacteria bacterium RIFCSPLOWO2_01_FULL_39_23; assembly: GCA_001776935.1. GTDB lineage: Bacteria > Patescibacteriota > Microgenomatia > Daviesbacterales > UBA10151 > UBA10151. The sequence goes on from MFDN01000007.1 coordinate 16,376, forward strand.
ACAAACATTGATAACTTCATTTAACATTACACCAAACCCCTTAGGAGCTCTAACTATTTCATCAAGCGCAATCGATCTTCCCGAAGCAACAATCTCATCTTCATAAATGCTTGGTAAATGAAGACCTCCTGCCCTCCATCCGCAAAAGTCTGATGCAGGAGAAACTCTTTCTGTATCATCCCAAGCATGAAAATCTATCAGATGAACCCTGCCTAAAGCATTAACTAACACATGATCTAAAGTAATATCCTGATGAACTACTCCTTGAGAATGTATGTAATCAATCAAATCAACTAATCCCAACAAAATTTCAACTGATTTTTCCTTTGCCAGTTCAACCGAAAAATCTAAAAGTTTCACAATCGGTGATGCAGAAAAATGGTTCACAACCATGTAGCCAAAAACACCAACAGGTGTCTCAAATTGACCGACTTTGTAACATTTTGGGATTGCGAATGATCAAGCTTAGATAAACCCTTCGCTTCCCGCTCGTAATGTTCCAATTTACCACCAAAACGAATGCCTGCATCTAACCCTTGGTATAAGCCAACTACATAAGCTGATCTATGAATAGAATCCATCGCGGTATAACAAATAGCAGCATTTGAAACACCCACTGCTTCTAGTGCAGGTAAAATCCTTGCTTTTTCAATTGTACTGTTTCCTAATCGTACTAATTCACATTGACTCATGAGTTCTCCAGTATAGCAAATAGACAACCGATAGTAAATTGACAGGCAATAATTTTGTGGTATACTACTTAATACAACTGAATATCAAAAGCGTTGAGTGAAGTCACGATTCACGAGCTGATTCTCAAAATAGAGTCCGGAAGTTTAACCGTTAAATAAAACAGACGATGTTGGAAAACCAAAGTCGCCACCAAGAGTTCTTAGAAAGCAATTTTTAAGAGAAACAGGATGGGACCGCGGGAGGTCCTTTTTTAATGGAAGTTTGTGCGGACACCTTCGAGGTGGGAAGTTAAACTTCAAACTTTATTTAAGCCTCTCGTTCCTTGTATTTATGTTCTTGTCATTCTGAGCATAGCGAAGAATCTCAAGATTTATAAATGCAGCGAATGGGAGGTTTTTTTGTGGGTTGAAATGTCTAAATGACATTTCAACGGGTGAACATCGTTTTATCGCCAAAAAGGCGAAATATAAATCAAAAGTTCACCCAGGATTCATTTATGAAAGGAGGTGACGAAAAATGAAAGAAATATTAAGAAAACCGCAAATAGGGGTCATGGGATCTGCTGCGGACTTGAGCTATTCAAAAGAAGTAGAACAATTAGCTGAAGAAACCGGGTTTTATATCGCTCAGGCAGGAGCCACTTTAATGTTTGGAGCTGAAAGGGATTGTGATTCCCTCTCCACTGCTGCATGTAGAGGAGCCAAACGTGCAGGAGGTTTAACTGTTGGTGTCACTTATGGCAAGGGACTAGATAATGTGGTAGCTGATTATACTGATATTATTATTGCTACCGGAATGGAGCGCGGCGGAGGAAGAGAATTCGTTCTCTCCTTAAGTTGTGATGCTTTAATTGCTATAAGTGGAGGTTCAGGAACTCTTAATGAGCTTGTTGTAGCGTACCAAGCCAATATTCCAATGGTAGCTATTAAAGCCACAGGCGGCTGGAGTGAAAGACTTGCCGGAGAATACTTTGACGCAAGGAAAAGATTACTAGTTGAGGCGGCAAGAACACCCCAAGAAGCAGTAGATATAGCCATGGAAAGAATTACGGCCAGAAGAAAGGCTATATAGTTGTTAATAATGGGGCGGTTGATATTTAGAATTTCCCGCCTCATTATTCCTTATTTGAGTTGGAATTAGCTTTATGATAACATTATAGGATTAAAAATATGAATGTAGAAAAATTGTCATTAGGAATACAAAAACCAACAGGTAAAACAAACCTGGGGGAAGAAACTGTTGCTTTGCTTGCAGCAGGAGAGCTTTCGTGGAAATGGACCGAAGAAAGAAGAGATTTTGGACCCACAAATCTAGAGGGACTAGAAATTGTGTTGATGCGAAATGGAGATCTCGTTCCAGAATGTGTTCGCGGAGATGTTGATTTGGTTGTTACAGGAAGAGATAAGCTCTGGAATTACGATTACCCCAATCAATTAATTGAGGTTGCGAATCTTGGCATTAGTCCATGCAATGTTGATTTGTGTGTACGTCAAGATTTTCCTTATACAAAATTAGAAGATTTGAATAATCGAACTATTGCAACCAGCTATCCAAAAGGGACTAAAAGATGGTTTAATAAACAAGGAATAAAAGTAAAGACTATTCCTTACGAGGGTGGTGAGGAAACCTCTGTTGCCAGAGGAAAAGCAGTAGCCTGTGTAGTTGTAGCAGCAAGCGGCAAAACTATAAGAGATAACGAGTTGCAAACAGTTGCTACTTTAATACAATCTGAAGCTTTAATGCTTGCAAATTCTGATCTTAAAAATCGTGGTAATCAAACTCAAAAAGTAGCTTGGAATTTTTTTAGAATGCTGGTAACAGGTCTTTGGAGTACGCAATATGTTATGGTAGATGCAAATTTACCACTTCTTGATGATGCAACACTAGCTTCATTGCCCTGTGCAAAATCCCCAACGATTTCCAATTTACAATCAGGAGGTATAGCAACCAAATTGATGATCCCAAGAAACAACCTTCAGGAAGCCCGCTTAAAAATATACCAAACAGGAGGAGAAGAATTGGGCCAATATGACATAAAAAGATTACCTAACTTAGACGAACCACAAGTAACAGCACTGATGAGAGCGATATGGCCTGAATGGGAACTTCCTACTCCTCCCTGGTCCTATTTAATTACTTAATTTGTTGGTAATATTTAATTATGTATGGCTAAAATTAAAGCACAAACATTAAAAGGATTCAGGGATTTTTTGCCGGGTGTGGCCAGGAAACGGCAGTATGTTATTGAAAAACTCAAAAAGGTTTTCGAATCTTTTGGATTTGAGCCGCTCGAGACTCCCGCTTTGGAGTATGAAGAAATTCTTTTGGGTAAATACGGCACTGAGGGAGATAAATTAATGTATCGTTTTACTGATAATGGCGGCCGGAAAGTGGCTTTAAGGTATGACCAGACTGTACCTTTGGCAAGGGTTGTAGCAGAATACCAAAACCAATTGCCGATGCCGTTTAAACGTTACCAAATTCAGCCTGTCTGGAGGGCTGAAAATACTCAAAAAGGCAGATTTCGGGAATTTATGCAGTGCGACATTGATACAGTTGGCACCAATTCTCCCCTTTCTGATGCAGAAATTATTACAGCAGTCAATGTTTGCCTAAAAGCTCTTGGATTTAAAAATTACAAAATCCTAATAAATGACAGAGGTGTTTTGTTTGGTCTCACTGTAAACAAAGTCATCCCTCAAGATAAAGTAATTCCAGTAATGATAGCACTGGATAAACTTAAAAAGATTGGTCCGGAAAATGTCATTACTGAAATAGAGAAGGCTGGATTTAGCAAAGAAGAAGCTAAAGATATTATAGATAAAACAAAAATTGCTCAACCAACCGCTAGTTTACAAGAAATTATTAACACAAGCAAGAAATTAGGAGTTGCTGAAGAAAAAATTGAATTTTACCCATTACTTGTTCGGGGATTAAATTATTATACTGGGCTAATCTTTGAAGTTGAAATAGAAGGTTATACTGCAGGTTCTGTAGGAGGCGGAGGCAGATTTGATAATTTAATAGGCATGTTTGTAGGAAGACAGATTCCGGCTGTTGGTTTTGCTTTTGGCTTTGACCGACTTATAGAGGCTATGGATCAATTAGATTTATTTCCGAAAGATCTTATTACCACCAAAGTTTTGGTTACTGTTTTTTCAAAAGAACTGGAGTCAGAATCCACTAAGGTATGTTCCAGTCTTCGCTTAAGTAATATTAACTGCGAACTCTGGCTTGATGCTGAAAGTAAACTCGATAAACAGCTAAAATATGCCGATCAAAAAGGCATTCCATACGTTATAATCATCGGTCCGGATGAAGCCAAAAATAATACTCTAACTTTAAAAGACCTCAATCCGCCGGCTGGCGGAAAAACTCAGGAAACCCTTTCACTTGACGAAGCCATTCAAAAACTGACATGATTAGCTAATTATGTCTTCACAAATACTAAGACAACCTATTCCTTATCTTGCCTTAATCCTTGCACATCTTATCTGGGGCGCTAACTTTGTGGTGGCAAAAATCACCCTGCAGGAATTTCCTCCCATGACTTTGGCTCTTCTGCGATTTTCTCTGGCTTCTCTTCTTTTAGCCCCATTTTTCTTAGCAGAAACAAAAAAAGTAAAAATTGACAAAAAAGACCTTCCAAAATTAATTGCCATCGGCGTTTTGATAATCACTTTAAACATTACTTTTTTCTTTGAAGGAATCAAAAGAACTACCGCAATAGATGCATCTATCCTTACTTTAATCATCCCCATGCTTTCCGTGCTTTTGGGCTGGTGGTTTTTAAAAGAGAAAATTTATCTTATTAATTTAGTTGGAGTAGGATTAGGGCTTACAGGAGCTGTAGTCATCATCGGGCTGCCTCAAGTCTTAACCGGCAATGTTTCATACGATATGATTTTAGGCAATATTTTGATAATTTTAGCCTCCACTTCGTGGGTTATCGGAGCAACTATTTCAAAAAAGATTTTAAAGAAATATCCATCTTTAATAGTGACAGCGATAGCTTTTTTAGTCGGCACTGTCACTATGTTTTTACCGGCAGCTTTTGAGTACATTAAAAACCCCGACTGGGTAAGCCAAATAACTATTTTGGGGCTTTTAGGTCTTGCATTTATGACTCTTTTATCCTCTATCTCTGCCTACTTCCTGTTTGAATGGGGGCTTGCAAGGACATCCATTGCTACAGCTGATCTTTTCCAATATATAGAACCCCTTATGGCAGCAGCTTTGGCCGTAACTATTTTAGGCGAAGTGCTGTCTCCCACTTTTCTCGCAGGTGCAGTCTTAATCGCAATCGGGGCATATCTGGGAACGCTGGCCAAAGAAGCCCACCACCGGCATCACAAATTCCACCGGGTATAAATTAGGCTTTGAATTTTGAACTTATTCTGATATACTACGTAAAATATGAGAGCAAATATTCATCCTAACTGGAATCCGGAAGCCAAAGTAACTTGTGCTTGCGGAGAAACTTTTACAACCGGCTCAACTGTGCCGTCAATCCGCGTGGAAATCTGCAGCAAGTGTCATCCGTTTTTTACAGGTCAGCAAAAATTCATTGATACCCTGGGACAAGTGGATAAATTCTATAAAAAGACTGAAATTGCCAAAGTAAAACAGGAAGAAAGAAAGAAAGTTTTAGAAGCAAGAAAATCGCGAATTGATGATAAAAAGAAAGAAAGACCAACATTGAAAGATTTACTTATGCAAGCCCGCAAACACGCCCCTTCTTAGAAAGTCTTCAGTCATCAGTCGTCAGTCATCAGATTTTCTGTTATATTATGTTTAGTCTGATAGCTGAAGACTGAAAGCTGATGTCTATCATGGATTATCTAAAAGAACAAATCAATCACATAAATAAACGAATCGAGGAAGTAAAATCGCTTCTTGATGACCCTGAAATTGCTGAGCTTGCAAAGGAAGAAATTGCGGAACTGGAGAAACAAAAAGAAGCTTTACAGTCATCAGTCGTCAGTCCTCAGTCATCAGAAAATTCAGAAAGTCTGACGACTGACAGCTGTATATTGGAAGTAAGAAGCGCTGCCGGAGGCGATGAGGCAGGAATCTTTGCAGGCGATCTACTCAGAATGTATACAAGATTTGTCCAAAACCAAGGATGGAAAATAGAAGAGTTAGACAGGTCTGAAGGCAAGCTGGGCCAAATTAAGGAAGTTGTGCTCAAAGTTAAAGGAAAAGATGTATATAACAAACTAAAATATGAGTCAGGCGTTCACCGGGTACAAAGAGTACCCACTACAGAATCCTCCGGAAGAATTCATACTTCAACAGCAACTGTAGCAGTGCTGCCGGAGGTTACTGAAGCTCAGGTAACTATCAATCCATCTGAGATAGCCTTTGAAGCCTTCCGATCAGGAGGCGCAGGAGGGCAAAATGTTAATAAAGTCTCAACAGCAGTCAGACTTACTCACATCCCTACCGGCCTTGTAGTAACCTGTCAGACCGAAAGATCCCAGCTTCAAAACAGGGAAAATGCCTTGAGTCTGCTTCGTTCAAGACTTTGGGAAATAGAACAACAAAAATCGACAGGAAATATAACCGAGCAAAGAGCAATTCAGGTCGGAACCGGGGAAAGAAATGAAAAAATCAGAACTTATAATTTTCCCCAAAACAGGATTACGGATCACAGAATCGGAAAATCCTGGCATAACTTGGACCGGATCCTAGAAGGAGATCTAAATGATATTATTAATTCTCTTAAAGGGGACAACGAGGGGTGACAGCGAGGAGGGAGTCCCGGCGCGTAGCCGGAGGAGCGAAGCGATCGAGGATGCACGCTGGGAAACCAAGCTGGCAGGACCCCGAGTTCCCGCAACAATACCAAAAAGGTTATGTTGAATTCTACAAGTTAAAATTTAAAGTAACTCCGGATGTACTGATTCCCCGGCCTGAAACAGAACTTTTGGTAGACGCGGCGCTGGATTGTATTAAGTATTATGTATCAAGTATTAAGAGTAAAAACATTTTAGTTTTGGATGTAGGAACAGGCAGCGGAAATATAGCAATCTCCATTGCAAAAAACATCTCAGACCTCTCAGGTCTCATGCAGCCGACCTGCGAGGTGCACATCATTGCCACGGATATTTCGCAAAAGGCTTTAAAAATAGCCAAACAAAATGCCAAACTGCACGGTCTCTTAGATAAAATTAAATTTATTAAAAGCAATTTGCTTTCCCGTCTTAACTATACCCTGCCTCCGAAGGAGGGGCGTGTTAACCCTAAACCCTTAGGCAACGAAGTTGCCGCAAGCTCCGCTTATACCCTAATTATAGTTACCAATCTTCCTTATATACCAGCCGCCCGTATTCCCTATCTTGAATCTTCTGTTAAAAATTTTGAGCCGCTAATTGCCTTAGACGGCGGCGAAGACGGCTTTGAGCTTTATAGAAAATTATTTGCTCAACTTGTCAAAAAAGGACTTAATCCAACGCTTTTGATAGGCGAGATCGACTATACGCATGGAGAATTAGCCGCTCTAACAGCCCAAAAATATTTTCCAGATGCAGAAATAGAGGTAAAAAAAGATTTAGCACACATGCAAAGAATATTAACAATGACCAATAAATCTGACAGCTCTCATTGACAGCCTTCCCATCACTTGTGCGGTATGTATTAATGGGCTCTCTGCTAAAAGTTGATAAGAATTACTGTACCAACAAATTTGCGCCTCTGATAAAGATAAACTCCCGTTAATCCTAAAACGATTATTATCAATAGCTAGACTCCTCTTAATCCAATTGCCCAAACTTGTAACGCATAATTCCCTAACTTCCCCATATACCTCCAGCCTGGTCTGATCACTCGTTCTCCAGCCTTGTTTTTGTAAAACGCCTGCCAGATCGCTTGCCGGATACAAGTGGTCATCTGCATCCGCTAAACAAATAAATCTTTCCCCCAATAACATCTTATACCTGTCAAGGCGTAGGATTTCTTCCATAACCCCGGTATTAAAAAAAATACTTCCTCTTTCTGGTGGTTTATCAATCTGCGATTGCGTCAAACAAGAAAAATACAACAAGCATGCACCTTTCTGCTTTGCAAGCCAACTCACCCTGCTATCCCAACATTGAAAAAGACCCTGATAAGCATCAGGTTGTTCCCTGCGATTATTCCCAATCTGGCTAAAACCAGGATGAATTAAACCGTCTAATCGGCTTACAGATATTTCGCTCATAGAAAAATTATTGACTGGGCAGTTCCTGCAGAGTAGCTGTGACGTTTCTTTCGTTTCTATCCCTCCAAACCGTTAAAATAAGGGTATCTCCTATCTTTTTATTTCTGATAATTTCCGAGATTTTTGTTTCCGAATCAACTGCTTGTCCGTCAATCTTAGTGATAATATCACCTGCTGCAATGCCTGCTATTTGGGCAGACGACCTTTCTATCACTTCCTGAATATATGCCCCCTGCGGAACCTCATTCATGATCGCCACATCCTTGGATATAAAGCGGTAATTAATACCTAAAAACGGCCTGGACACCGAACCTTTTTGAATAAATTCATCAACTATTTTTCTAACCGAATTTATAGGAATGGCAAACCCGATATTTTGAGCTCCTTCGGTTGTAGCCACGTTTACTGCTATCACCTGTCCAGCAGAATTCAAAAGCGGCCCGCCGGAATTACCCGGATTAATAGCCGCATCTGTTTGTATCAAATCATCCAGAGATTCTGAAGAGCCGGAAAAAGGATCTCCAGCCACCACTCTTCTGCCCATTCCTGACACAACCCCTGTCGTCACAGTATTGGTGAATCTTCCCAAAGCATTCCCTATTGCTATCACCGTTTGCCCTACCTTAATTTTCGAAGAATCTCCAAACTCCAGGGCCTGCATTTTCTCACCCTCTATTTGAACTACTGCCAAATCAAGAATCGGATCACGGTAGATTTTTTTGATTTCAAATTTTTTACCATCCATTGTTACAACCGTATAACGCGCCGCGGAATCCGAAACCACATGCCTATTGGTAACTATTATTCCCTTATCAGAAACTACAAAGCCGGTGCCGATAGTGCTGTTTAGATTCCTGGGGGCGGAAAAAGGATCAAAAGGATCAAAAACCCTCTGGGTTGCACCTATTGCCACTACAGAAGAGGCAGTTTTTTCAACCGCGGAAATTACTGCATTCTCTTCCGAGACAAGAGTCCTTGTTTCCAAATTTAAGTTTTTGGGAAGCTGTATATTTAATCCGGGGATTAAACCTCTTATTTGAGCCTGATACAAGACAACAGCTACAAGAAGACCTAAAACAACTGCTGCTACAATCCCGCTTAAATTTGGTTTAGGTAATTTTGAATAGTCCATTTTAAATAGTGAATAGTCACTGGAGTCGTGACTCTCATTCAAGCATCTCCAATGCCTTATCCAGTTGAGGATCCTTTGCCGGATCTTCCTGGTCTATTTCAATTTTAACATCCGGATCAAGTCCCTGCGCATCATTCACCCACCTGCCGTTCGGCGTCAGCCATTTTGCAACAGTTATATGAATGCCTGTTTCTCTTTCTAATTCCAGCGCTTCCTGAATAGTGCCTTTACCAAAAGATTTTTCTCCAATAAGCTGAGCCCTCCCTCTGTCCTGCAGTGCGCCGGCCACAATTTCTGAGGCAGAAGCTGATCCTTTGTTGATCAAAACCTTTGCCGGCATTTTTGTGAGCTTTCCCGTTCTTGTTACTTTAAATGCATTCCTTTGACCCTCGGAATTCTCCTGCAAAACCACATCTCCTCCCTCCAAAAACTCGGAGGCAATAAACACAGCTCCTTCCAGAAATCCTCCGGGATTATTCCTTAAGTCTAAAATAACTGCCTCAGAACCCGCAGAAATTAGGCCGGAAACTGCCTCATTCCATTCATCATTGGTTCTTTCCCCAAACCGGGACAACTTAATAACAGCCACCTTTTTACCTGATTTAGTATCTTTATATACAACCTCTACGCTTTTTACAAGTATATTATCCCGTGTTAATGTAAAAAGCCTGGTATCTTTATCCCCTTCCCTAAAAATAGTGAGATCAATCTTGCTGCCTTTTGGACCCCTGATTAAACTCACCGCCTCAGGCAGAGTCATATTAGTTGTATCTTTATCCTCAATTTTTACAATTAAATCCTGCGGTTTTATACCTGCTTGCTTGGCAGGAGTTCCGTCCAAAGGAGCCATTACTATTAACCTTTTATCCTTATTAAAACCAAGCTGAATACCCACCCCCTCAAAACTCCCGTTTAGATCTTCTTTTGAGAATTTCTGCTGCTCTGGTGGTAAAAAACCCGTATATGGATCTCCCAAAGCTGAAACCATCCCGGAAATAGCTCCATAGAATAATTTTTCCGGATTTATTGCCTTTTTATCCAAATAAGTGCGGGATAAAAGATCCCATGTGTCCCAAAATAGCTTAAAATCTATATTAATATTTTTGGGGGGCTCTTTATTTATAACTGAAACTGTAGGACGATAAGTGGCCCATTTAACAGTGACATCACGGTGTCCCATTTGCCACCCAAAAAGAAAAGCAAGGATAACTATCAAAACTATTTTGGCATTAATATTTCGGAACAGATTTTTCATTATTTTGTACCCGTAAACTTTACCTTATTACCTCAAGATTCGCAACCGGCACCTGTATTTTCCTTCTTTTTGTTTCGATTGTTGCAAGATAGGCGCAAATCCCGGAAGGAAGCAGGGTCGGTGAACCATTTACAGCTATCAGTTTCCCCTGCTCTCCAAGATAAGAGTTTCCCAAAACCCTCACAAAAAGACCTGTTTTAAGTTCTGAAATATCTCTCAACTTCTCATCCGTACTTACATTGCCGTCTGCCGCATCCGGTAATCTTGTGCTTCTGACTTTAACAAGACTTGCGCCTGCTGTGGAGGGTAAGTTAATTAAAGCATTATTCCCATCAATAAACACAAATTTACCCTCATATTCGGATAAAATTTTAAAAATATCCTCACCTATCGGGATTGAGCCAAATCCTTCGCACAAAACAACAGAAATCCCTATGTCATAATCTAACTTTTTGGGGAAAACTATGCGCCCGCCGGCCATGGCTTTATAATCCGAAGCATTAATTCCGCCTGTAATAATGCCGCATACACCGTTTGAGATAGCTGCAGATATTGTTTCTTTATAAAACAAACTTCCTCCCGCCAAAATATGATCCTGATAGTCTGACTGAATCATCTTTTTTTCTATCAATCCGTCTTTTTTCCCTAAAATATGCAGCGTGCCGTCCCGAAGCCTTCCGGTGCCGCAGAGACCGTGTATCAGACTTACCTGCGTACGGATTATAGCCTGTCCTCTTTCATGATCGACTTTTTCGCAAATCCCAAAAACCCCGGCAGGTAGTTCATTTTTTTTAGGAATAAATGCAATTTTTAATTCTCCGCTTTTTTCATTCAGGAAATCCAAAATCCCGTCAGCGGGAGAAATAATCATTTTTTTACCAAAAAGAAGATTTTTCTTGAAAGCTAAAAGCTCTCCTTGATAAATTCTCTGGCCTATTTTCCTTGTAAGATACTTACCAGCTTCCGGCCCGGCAACGCCAAGACTGCCTGCTAAATTTAAAGTTCTAAACCCCGCAGAAACCGTAGAAGTTCCTATAATATCTGCAGGCGTTACTTCCTGGCCAACGTTTATATTAAGCTGACCCTTGCCTTTAAGTTTTCTGATAACGCGTTTTACTACATCCTTTTCCACCCTCACTGCAGAAGGGGCAAAATGTTTCATCATAAACTTCTCCCATCAATAACCAAACCTAATTTTCCTCCATAGACCTCAATTGCGCTTTCTGCTTTACCAAGCACCGAACCATTCTGCACTTTATATGATAATTCGCACCTGTTAGCCAAACACGGTAAAACAAGTGCGCTTCCCTGTTTAACCTGATAACTTTTCCCCGATAAAGATATCTTAATCTCTCCCAGCCTGTTAAATTGCGGCAGTATAAGGGAACCGATTATTTCATCCGAATCATCAGTTAAAACTAAAGTCCAAAGATCTGAAAAATAATCTTCTTTTCTGCGCTCTATTAAAAATGCATCAACAAAAGCCCAGGTAAGACTCGCAATATCCGGAACAAAATTTAAAAATCTTTTGGGTATTAATATTTTTCGCAGGGTAACATTTAAAAAAGGACTGTCGCCCAATAATGCATTGGTTCTTTGCGCAACCGGTCTGGGGCTATGCATTCTTAAGGCTTCACGCAATATAGCTAAGTCTATTCTCATATCATATTCTGTCAAAGAAAGAGCCTGAGGATATAAAATCCTATTTGCCAAATAGTTTTCCAATAAAACAAGTTGAGGGGCGGGCTTTATCCAGCGGGCAATAGCTTCCGGAGGAATTTGATCCAGGTTATCAAAACTCTCAAACAGTCCTTGTGTCGCGGGCATATACACATTGTACAATTGACAATGGACAATTGACAAACATGAATTTACGCAATCTCAAACGGCTTAAACTTTGGGTACAAAAGGAAGAAGAGCCAAGTGCCTTGCGTATTTAATATTGCGGGTTATAACTCTTTGATGTTTACTGCAAAGACCATTCTTTACAGCAGGCTGAATCTTCACCCTATCAGTTAAAAAGCGGCGGAGAACTGCCATATCAGTATAAGAGGGATTGCTTTTGCTTTGACAAAAATGACAGACTTTTTTAGTTCTACCTGCGTCACGGGCAGAACTCGTCTCATCTGTCTTTGAAACAGTTTCGCCTGACAGCTCTTCTGTCTTTGACTCTTTAGCTATTTCTTTTCTTTTTGCCGCAGCAGAGCCGGGAACTTTTGATATTACTTTTCTGGTTATTTTCTTCTCAGCCATAATCTAGCAATATTAACATGTATATTATTCATATTCAAGCTCGTGTATAGGCAGGCCACATAGGTAACACTTTGTTAAAGAAGATTTTGTCAGCATACTCCAGGGGTGTATCTAAATCA
>MFDN01000008.1 GCA_001776935.1 Candidatus Daviesbacteria bacterium RIFCSPLOWO2_01_FULL_39_23
TGTGGCCTGCCTATACAACTACTTGATACTTAATGCTGATTTTGGTATTATTATGAGGGCCTCAAAATACTTCGGTTTTTATATTTAGGTTCCCCAAAAAGGCAAGACCAATCAGTTTAAATTACAAGCAGTAAGTTGGCTATTGAATATTGTTTGGAAAACTTGTAACTTGGTTTTTGGAATTTACAAAATATATGAAATATATCTTTGTGTCTGGTGGTGTTATTAGTGGTTTGGGAAAAGGCATTGCCGTTTCCTCTATTGCCCTGCTTTTAAAATCAGCAGGGTACAAAGTCGCCCCTATAAAAATGGATCCGTATTTAAATGTTGACGCAGGAACTATGAATCCGATAGAGCACGGCGAGGTGTTTGTTTTGGATGACGGCACAGAAACAGATCAGGATTTAGGCCATTATGAAAGATTTTTAAATGAGTCGTTAAATAAAACTAACATTGCCACTCAAGGTCAAATCTATCTTTCTGTTATTCAAAAAGAAAGAAACTTAGAATATGACGGAGAGTGCGTAGACGTGGTGACTTACATTACAAAAGAAATTGTTAAAAGGATTAAGGATGCGGGTCGGGCAAACAATGCTGATATTGTTGTTATAGAAATTGGTGGCACCACCGGAGAATATCAAAATATTTTATTTTTGGAAGCCAATAGGTTAATGAAATTAAAAGATCCCCAGGATGTAATTCATGTGCATATTACTTATCTGCCGATTCCTGCTTCAATCGGCGAAATGAAGAGCAAGCCTGCTCAAATGTCTGTTCGGGATTTGAACGCAGTAGGGATCCAGCCGGAAATAATTTTAGCAAGAGCTGCCAAACCTTTGGATGCCTCAAGAATTAAGAAATTATCCTTTTCTACCGGGCTTGAGCCGGAAGATATTATCTCAGCTCCTGATATGGACAGTATTTATAAAGTGCCGATTATTTTTGACAGTCAGAATTTAAAAAACAGGCTTTTGGCTAAATTAGGCTTAAAACCCCAGCAAAAAGACTTAAAAGACTGGAAAGAATTTGTCAGTAAAATTGATGTGGCCAAAAAGGCCGTTAAAATTGCCATTGTCGGCAAATATTTCTCTACGGGTGATTTTACTTTGGCAGATTCTTATATTTCAGTTATAGAGGCTGTTAAGCATGCGGCATGGACCCAAGGGTTTAAGCCGGAAATTACCTGGCTTGATTCAGGTAAGGTTTTGGATAATGTAGAAGTTTTGAGGAAATTTCAAGGGGTGATCGTGCCTGGTGGATTTGGCTCAAGAGACATTGAGGGTAAAATTGCTACCATAAAATACTGCCGCGAGCAAAACATCCCTTATTTCGGCTTGTGTTACGGCATGCAGCTTGCGGTGGTGGAATATGCCAGAAATGTTTTGGGATTAGATAAAGCTCATACCACCGAAATCGATCCGGAGACTAAATATCCGGTGATTCACATAATGCCTGATCAGCAAAAGAAGATGTTAAACAGGGAATACGGCGGAACAATGAGGCTGGGAGCCTGGGAGTGTAAATTGAAAATAGATACGCTTGTATATAAACTGTATAAAAACTTTCCCCTTTACGCTTCACGCTTTCCCCTTATTTCTGAACGTCACAGACACAGGTTTGAATTTAATAATGATTTTTTAAAAAAGTTTTTGGATGGTAAAATGGAAGTTGCAGGAACTTCTCCTGACGGGAAGCTGGTGGAAGTAATTGAACTTAAGGATCATCCGTTTTTTGTAGGCACTCAATTCCATCCGGAACTAAAATCCCGGCCGCTTTCCCCTCATCCTTTATTTGTGGGTTTTGTCAAAGCTGCATCTTCTATATCTGTAAAATGAAAAAAGGTTTGCTTATTGTGGTTGACGGGATTGACGGCTCAGGAAAAACTACTCAAATTAATTTGCTTGCAAAAAGTTTTAAGGAGCAAAAAATTCCTTTTGAAGTTATCAGTTTCCCCCGCTACAAAGATAATGAATACGGCAGATTAATTAAAAGCTATCTCGAAGGTGAGTTTGGATCAATAAGCGAGACAGACCCTTATAAAATAGCCTGCCTTTTTGCAGGAGATAGAGTTTTAGCCAAACTAATGATAAAAAAATGGTTGGCTGAAGGAAAAACAGTAATTGCAAACAGATATGTTTCAGCCAGCAAGGCTCACATGGGAGCAAATCTTTCTGAAGGAAAACGGGCAGAATTTATCAAATGGCTGGATGAACTGGAATATAAAACCAATGGCCTGCCAAAAGAAGATTTAACTATTCTTTTAAAAATTGATCCGGAAGTTGGCCGAAGAAATGTTTTAGGCCCGCCTGCAGTGCTTTGCAGAGCAATGCGGGCAGGCAGGCACAAAGATATTCATGAAGATAATCTTAAGCATCAGGAAGAAGCAGGCAGAATTTATTTAGCGATGTCTAAGAAGGAAAAGAATTGGTATGTGGTTGATTGTATGCAAGATGGAAATTTGAAAAGTCCCGAAGATATCTCTGAAGAGATTCTAAATATTTTAAAAAGGATTATTTAAATTTTCCCACTTGAAAAAATAATTATATTTGCTTAGGATTTGGTGTATGCAAAAAAGAGATAAAAGCAAAGGTAAAGCGGAAGAAATTTTAGGAACTTTACCCGATTGGTTGATAAAAGAGCATATCAAAAAAGGCATTATCAAAATCGACCCTTTGCAGGATAAGTGGGAAGAGTTTGTGGATGAGGTGACAGTTGATTTCCATTTAGGCAATAAACTGCGGGTTTTTACTGATGAGGGTCTAAATACCATAGATACGCGCTATGCTTCAAAAGAAGATATGGAAGGGATGATGAGGCTGGTGGAACTGAAACCCGGCCAGCCGTTTATTTTAACCGAACATGATTTTGTAATTGCTACCACAAAAGAAAGATTAACTTTACCGGATAATATTGTCGGGCATCTGCATGGCAAAAGTTCTCTTGCAAGACTTGGAGTGGTGGTTCATTCCACAGCTGCCAGATTTGATCCGGGCTGGGACGGGCATCCGGTTTTGGAATTCGGGACCTTTTTAAAAGGAAAAAAATTAGTCATATATGAAGGATCCCCGATTTGCGCTTTTTCTTTTGAGAAACTGGCAGCACCGGTTGAGCGCTCATATAAAATGAGCCCCAATAACAGGTATGGTGGAAGCAATATGCCGCAGGTTTCTAATTTAATGGGAAAAAAGGTAAACTCCGCTCGTCGCGGTCGCAAAGCACAGCTTGGCTAGTTCAAGAAAGGAAATCGACTCGTTTGGTCGCAAAAAAGCATTCGGACGGTAGAAAAATTGTCATTCTGAGCGGAGCGAAGAATCTCTAGACTTGTTCTAGAGACATCTGAAACTAATTCAGAGATCCTTCGTCGCTACACTCCTCAGGATGACAGAGAGGAAGAGATGTCAGTACTTGGTATTGATGTAGTTTTAAAAAGAGTTAAAAAAGAAAAGCTTATTGAGAATTTGGGCAAAAGAGAGCTGGAAAATCCGGAAGGTGTCGGGGTAGATTTAAGGCTGGGAGCCATACATAAAATAATCTCAGGCGGAGCTTTTATTGAAGCAGATGGTGCCGGAGGTTTGGGAAAAAGAAAAGGTGTCAAAACTCAAACCCTGGCAGAATTTAACAGCAAAAAAAGAAAACAGGAAGAAGTTGTAATAAAGCCCGGTGATTATTATTTGGCCTCTACCTTGGAAATTATTAATACTCCCAAAGATTTAATGCCTTTGGTTTTTCCCCGGACTTCTCTTTTTCGGGCAGGGCTTTTGCTTTTAAACAGTAAAACAGATCCCGGATACAGAGGAACATTAACCATGGGTTTAAAAAATTTATCCGATCATGAAGTAACTTTGCAAATGGGAGCCAGAATCTGTAACATAGTTTTTTTCAAAATTGAAGGGATGAGTGTAGATTATCGGGGACAACATCAAGGCGGAAGAGTAAGTCCGCATGAGGAGGAGCAACAAGTGTAGTAAGTAGTGTGTATCGGGTATTAAGGGTTTAATGCTTTTTACCCATAATACTTACTACATACTACTTAATACTAACTTTATGGCAAGGCTAAAACACGGAGAATATCAATATTTAGATTTATTAAAAGAAGCTTTGGAGCAAGGCATCAGAAAAGTGGACCGGGGCACCGGCATTGTGCTTTACAGTTTGTTTGGTAAACAAACAAGATATGACCTTTCACAAGGTTTTCCGCTTTTAACCACCAAAAAAGTTTACTGGAAAGGGGTTATTCACGAGCTTTACTGGTTTATGTCCGGCCAAACCAATATTAAATATCTGGTGGATCAGAATGTGCATATTTGGGATGACTATCCGTATAAAATTTATTCCAAAAAAGCCGGGGAAGGAAAAGTTGCAAAACTAACCAAAGAGGAATTTGTAGAAAAGATTAAAACAGATGAGAATTTTGCCAAAAAATACGGGGAGTTACCCAGGATATATGGAGAGATGTGGAGGAGGTGGCCTACTAAAACACCGGGCAGGACCATTGATCAGCTTAAATGGGTCATGCAGGAGCTAAAAGATGATCCTGATGCCAAAAATCTAATAGTAAACTCCTGGAACCCGGAATATTTATATACCATGGCAACTTTAGAAGATGCCTCCCGTTTTCCGATCTGTCACAACATGTATCAAATCAGCAATAGAAATGGGAAATTATCTCTGCAGCTTTACCAAAGAAGCTCGGATTTATTTTTAGGTGTGCCTTTTAATATTGCAAGTTATGCTTTGCTTACTATAATCTTGGCAAAAATTGCCGGTTTAAAACCCGGCGAATTTATCCACACTTTTGGAGACGTGCATATTTATGAAGATCATATTGAACAGGTCAAAGAACAGCTAAAACGAAAACCAAAGCCTTTTCCCAAGGTTAAGTTTAATACTGATTTTAAAAGTATTGATGATTTTAAACCGGAATATATTACTTTGGAAGATTATGATCCTTATCCGATGTTAAAAGCAGGTCTTACTGTTGCCGGCGGATTATATGATCCTAAAACCGGTAAAATGGCAGGATAGATTATGAAAGTAAGCATCATTGTGGCTGTGGCCGGTAAAAAAAGAGTGATTGGGACAAAAGGCGGGATGCCCTGGTATATACCTGAGGAGCTAAAAAGGTTTAAAGAAATTACCATGGGGCATCCTATACTGATGGGCAGAAAAACTCATCAGTCAATTGGAAAGCCCTTAGGAGGCAGGACAAATATTGTCATCACCCGTGATCCAGCCTTTAAAGAAGAGGGTGTAACTGTTGTGAGTTCTTTGGATGAAGCCCTTCGACTAGCAAAGCTCGCTTTGGGCAATGACGAAATATTCGTCATTGGCGGAGGGGAAATCTATAAACAGGCACTGCCATTGGCAGATAAATTATATTTAACAGTGATTGATAAAGAAATAGGAGGAGATACATTTTTCCCGGATTATTCTGATTTTAAAAGAGTAATTTCAGAGTCAGATTGGCAGCAATCAGAAGGATTTAAATATAAATTTTTAGAACTGGAAAGGTAAGACTTAATAAATAGGGGTAACTACACCTATCTCCTTTGCTGGTAGCTTGCCTTGATCTGTTTCGCCAATTTGAGCTATATGGAAATAGCTACCGTTTCTTTCGTCAACTCTAACACGAATTTCTGGTGGTGTTTGTCCGTATCCTTCTATGAAGCCTGCGCTTGGAGGAGTATTAGCCGGAAGGTAAACATAGCGTTTTTCATCTGGGCCGGATTCTGTTTTAATTAATGCTTTTAACTTAATTAGGGCAACGGTCGTGGCTTTAGGACTGATAGCATCTAATATATCATCTAGCGTATTATTGCCGCGATCTTTTGTTTCAAGCGCCCATGCAACTAAGGGCTTGTCTATTTGTAAAAGTTTTGCGTCTTCTACAGAAACACCATTTATTTCTATGATATTTTCCCATTCAACAAGACTTTCCGGTTTCCTGTCTTCGTTTAAATCTCCGGTGTTTATTTTTGAAGGTTTAAATTCATCTGAGGGACGGATTGTTACTTCTTTTTGAAGCCACCAAGTTGATTCGGTTTGCGAACCCGGAATCTCTACAACTAGTTTCTCTGAAGCAGCTCCTGTTGCAACTGGAGTTCTTAATGCCGCCACAGCAGTTTGCAAGACAGATATTTTATCGTTTTGACTTTTATCAGTGGCGCTCTGAATTAAGCTACTAATAACTAAAGCGGCACTCACACTTAGTGCTAATAGGGCCAATAGGCATCCTGTATCAGAACTGCCTCTTTCATCACGATGAATTCGATTAGCTGCTTTTCTAAAAGCAGAAACTAAGGTAAGAGTTGCTTCTTGAAGCGGTTTTCTATTTAGTAATGGGGAAAAAAATTCACTCCTGTCTACTGGAGTAATTTCCGTTTTCATTATAGGTCTAATTATATACCCTATAATCTAGAAAGTCAAATTAAATAACAGTCACTTGTTTTATTTACTTGATCTTGTTAAAATACCCATCATTACGCACTCATAGTTTAAGTCTCTGATACCCGCGACTATGAGGAGGATAAGAGACTAATATGTATAAATTACCAACCCTGCAAGAATTATTGGAAGCCGGTGTTCACTTTGGACATCAGGTCCGCCGTGGCCACCCAAGGATGAAACCATATATTTATGGCGCCAAAGACGGCGTTTCTGTTATTGATTTAACCCAATCCGAAAAATATTTAAAAGAAGCTTGTGAATTTGTTTATAACCTGGGAAAAGAAGGAAAGGTTCTGCTTTTTGTGGGAACCAAAAAACAGGCCCAGCCTATTATTGAAGAAGAAGCAAAAAAACTGGAGGCTCCATTTCTTACTCATAGGTGGATGGGAGGATTTTTAACCAATTTTGAGGAAATCAAGAAAAATATTAAAAAACTAAAAGAATACCTTGATCAAAAAGAAAAAGGTACGCTTTCCAAATATACAAAAAAAGAGCAACTTTTGCTTGAGAGGAAAATGGCAAAGCTCCAAAGTGATTTTGCCGGAGTTATGAATTTTCCAGCCGCACCTGAAGCCCTTTTTGTAGTGGATGCAGTATCAGATAATATTGCCATTAGAGAAGCAAACAGATTAAAAATTAAAGTGGTGGCCATCGCAGATTCAAACTGCGACCCCACAGAAATTGATTATCCAATACCCGGAAATGATGATGCCATAAAATCTATTAAAATACTGGTGGGAGCAGTTGCCTCGGCTTTCGAAGAAGGGAAAAAAGAAGCCGGAAAAGCAGCAGTAAAGGCAGCTGAGAAAGCAGAAAAAGATGCTAAAAAATTAGCCGGCGAGGAAGAAGTGCTTGATGATAAATTAAAAGAAGATGTGGCGGCTGTAGAAGAACTTGTTGAAAAGAAGGCGGTAAAAGAGTCGGCAAGAGTAGTGGAATAATTAGTATTAAGTAGTATGTAGTATGTATTATGGGTAGAAAGCATTAAACCCTTAATACCGAATACTTATTTATGGATATTAAACTTACAGACATTAAATTACTACGGGAACAGACAGGGGCGGGAATTGCCGACTGTAAAGAAGCCCTAAAAGAATCCGATGGAGATTTGGTAAAAGCTAAAGAGTGGCTTAAAAAGAAAGGCTTGGATAAAGCTTCATCCAAAGTTGAAAGAGAAGTTAAAGCAGGCATTGTTGATGTTTATTCACACGGAGGCAGGGTTGGCGTATTGGTGGAAGTTTTATGCGAGACGGATTTTGTAGCCAGGACAGATGATTTTAAAAATTTGGCTCATGAACTTTCTTTACAAATTGCATCTATGAATCCTCAATCTGTAGAAGACCTTTTATCACAGGAATATGTCAGGGATAATTCCCAAACAGTAGACCAGCTGATAAAATCAGTTGTAGGCAAAGTCGGGGAGAATATTCAGGTTGGAAGGTTTGAGCGCATCGCCTTAGGCGATGTTTAAAAGTAAATATCAAAAATCAAAGATCAAAAATATATATTAAAATGTAAAAATATTTTTGAATTTTGAATTGTCATTTTGATTTTTAAATTTTAATTTTTGATTTACTTACTATGGATCCAGTCTTAACAGAACCAAATGCAAAAATAGACGCTGTTTTACATCACTTCAAAGTGGAAATTTCTGCTATAAGGGCGGGTAGGGCTAATCCGTCTCTGGTGGAGAATGTTTCGGTTGAAGCATATGGTTCTAAAATGAAACTAAATGAGGTGGGAAATATTTCCGCTCCGCAGCCGACCCTTTTAACAATTCAAGTTTGGGATGCAACAATTTTAGATAAAGTTATTAAAGCGATTCAGGAAGCAAACCTTGGTTTAAATCCCTCCAATGAAGGAACTCTAATCCGTTTGCCAATTCCTCCGCTTACTGCTGAAAGAAGAGAAGAATTTATTAAACTTTTGCACAAAAAAGCAGAAGATGCGCACGTTTCAATAAGACAAATAAGGCAGGATTTCAGAAACGCCTGGAAAAAAGAATCGGAAGAGGGTAAGTTTGGAGAAGATGAATTTTTCAGAAGAGAGAAAGTTTTACAAGAGCTAATAGACAAAAAAATTCAGGAAATAGAGGATTTGAAAAAAGTTAAAGAAGAAGAGTTGACGCAGATATAAGAGGGAATATAGTAGAAATAGATAGAATTTATTGTTAACAATTTATTTCTGCTTAATGTCTACCAGTTTCTATAGATTTCTAAAATGATATTTTCTATCATCATTTTCATAATAACTTTATTGGTTTTGGTTTTAATCCATGAGTTTGGCCACTTCTTAATGGCTAAAAAATTTGGCATTAAGGTAGAAGAATTCGGCTTTGGTATCCCCCCCCGGATTTGGGGTAAAAAATTCGGCGAGACTTTATATTCCATAAACTGGCTGCCGATTGGCGGATTTGTGAGGCTTCAGGGTGAAGATGAAGAAGGCACCCTGGATAAGAATAAAAAAGACAGCAGGGACTTCAGGGCAAAACCGGTCAGTCAAAGGATAATTGTAGTGGTGGCCGGAGTTATTATGAATCTTGTTTTGGCCTGGGCTCTTTTTTATACGGTTATAATTGCACAGAATTTTAAAATAATATACCCTGTAAGTGAGCCTGCAGTATATATTTTACAAGTGGAAAAGGATTTTCCGGCCCAACTTGCAGGAATTAAAGCGGGAGAAAAACTTCTGGCAATAGATAATCAGCAAATTTCAGATATTGATCAGGCAAGAAATTTTATCCAGACAAAAGATGAAAAACCTTTGACTTTAACCCTTGTGGATATTGATGGTAAAAACAAAAGAGAAATTAGCGTGACTCCTAAAAAGGGAGAAGACGGTAGGGCTTTAATAGGGGTGGTATTTTCTCCAATTCCTTTCAAGCAGTATCACACTCCCATTGAGAAAATCTTTTCCGGTATTACTTATTCTTATGATTTAACAAAAATTACGTTTGTGGGATTTGCAAAACTTGTCGGTGATTTAACGACCGGTAATTTTGGACAGGCTTCACAATCTGTAGCCGGGCCGGTGGGGCTTGCTACGGTTACAAACAGTATCCTCTCAACAGGATGGGAAGCAATTGTTCCATATATTTGGTTTGTGGGAGTAATATCTTTGACACTTGCTATATTTAATGTTTTGCCCATACCTGCTTTGGATGGAGGCAGGCTTTTGTTTTTGGTAATAGAAGCAGTAGCCCGTAAAAAGGTTAAAGAGGATGTGGAAAAAATGGTGCATCAGGTAGGTTTTATAATATTGATCGCTTTAGCCATACTTGTTACATTTTCAGACATCCGCAAACTCTTGCCTTGAAGCCTCCAAAGAAGTACCATTAAAACTAAGGATATGTTGTATTCAAAACTTTTTGGTAAAACAATTAAAGATGTGCCTAAAGATGCGACGCTTATTTCTCATAAGCTTTTATATAAGGCAGGGTTTATCCGGGAATCAACAGCCGGCAGATATTACTTATTACCCTTAGGACTTCGCGTTCAGCAAAATATTCAGCAGGTTATAAAAAAAGAAATGGATAAAACTGGTGCCCAAGAGCTTATCACTCCTGTTTTGCACCCCAAATACTTATGGGAAGAAACTAACCGGACTTCCTCTGTTGGTTTTGAACTGATGAGTATTAAAGATAGAAATGAAATGGAGTTTGTGTTAGGCGGAACCGCGGAAGAGATGCTGGTTGATTTGGTTAGAAAATTTCAAATTAGTTATAAGGATTTACCCTTTAATTTGTACCAATTCTCAGTAAAATTTCGGGATGAACTTCGTGCTCGTGGCGGATTACTTCGGCTTCGTGAATTTGTTATGAAGGATGCATATTCTTTTCATACAAGTGAAGAAGACTTTAAAGTTGAATACGAAAAAATGAAAAATACTTATACAGCTATTTTTAAGAATATGGGTTTGAATACGGAAGTTGTGGAGTCTGACAATGGGTATATCGGCGGCGAATATTGTCATGAATTTGTCGTGGGAAGCGAGATAGGTGAGAGTAAATTTCTGATGGATGAGATGGGGTATTGTGCGCATGAGGACGTAGCTGTATTTGACCCGGAGAATAAGAATCTGGATGAAATAGAAAAAGAAATGACGGAGGTAGATGCGGTTCGCGGCAATACTATGGAAGACGGAGAAAAGCTGCATAACCTTCCTTTGTGGCAACAGATGAAGGATGTATTGTATGTGGATGAAAAAGGCAGGTTTATTCTGGCAGTTATCCGGGGAGACCTTGAGGTTAATGAAATAAAGCTGATGCATGCAGTTAAGGCTTATCAATTAAGACATGCAACGGAAGATGAGGTACGGCAAAAACTAAACTCAGAACCAGGTTTTATATCTCCGGTGGGAATTAAAAAACAGGGCGCAGAACTCAAAATAGTTGGTGACGAGTCGCTAAGAACCATAAAAAATGCATATACGGGTGCAAATAAAAAGCATAAAGACTATCTTAATGTAAATATAGACAGGGATTATAAAGTTGATATGGAGGCAGATATTGCTTTGGCAAAAGAAGGATATCTCTCTAAAAATAAAAAACCCTTAATTGCGAAAAAAGGGATTGAGGTGGGAAATATTTTTCAGCTTGGGTTCCACTATTCTTCGAAGATGACTGGTGCAAGCTTTCGGGACGTTGACGGCAAAGAAAAGCCTTATTACATGGGATGTTACGGTATAGGCCTTGCAAGAACTCTTGCAACCGTTGTAGAAGTTTATCATGATGATAAAGGAATTATCTGGCCGGAGACTGTTGCGCCATTTCAGGTTCATATCGTTGGATTGGATTTGGAAGAAAAGCAAGTTTTAGAAAATGCTAAAAAAGTATATAAATTACTACAAACGGAAGGCATAGAAATTTTATTTGATGACAGGATTGGTGTTTCAGCCGGAGCCAAATTTGCAGATGCGGATTTAATAGGCATTCCTTACCGGGTAGTTATTTCAAAAAAAACCAAAGATCAATTAGAAGTCAAAAAAAGATCAGAAAAAGAAACGAAATTTGTTTCATTTGAAGAATTTCTGAAGATTTTACAATTTTCTCATTGATTTTCACCCCATTTTCTGGTAAATTACTCCTTTAGTGTCATCCTGATCCGCCAGTAACTGCATAGCTGTGGGCGGAGAAGGATCTCTTACGAATGTAAGGTACCTTAAACAAGTTAGGAGATTCTTCGTCGCAGACTCCTCAGAATGACAGAAAATATATGATTACTAAAAATATTGTCAAACAGCCAAAATCTATAGTTGAAGTTACAGTCACAGTTCTCTGGGGTGATGTCCAAACTATGTGGGATCAAACGCTTTCTAAAATGGCTGGCGAGGTTGAGCTTCCGGGATTTCGGAAAGGCGCTGCTCCTTTGCCAATGGTTGAGTCTCAGCTGGGAACCAAGCTTCAGGATGAGGTTTTAAAAGCTGCAATGCCCAATTTTTTGATTGAAGCCTTAAAAGGCACAGATATTGTCCCTATAGATTATCCAAAATATGATTTAATTGCTTTTACAAAAGGTCAAACAATCCAATTTAAAGCAACAATTACAAACAAGCCTCAAGTTGTTGTGGGTAATTACAAAGGCATTAAAGTGACAAGAACGGCTCCTAAGCCTGTTGTGGAAGAAGAAGTGCAAAAAATTATTGATGATTTGTATAAAAGATGGAAAGCTAAGCAGTCTTCAGCTGTCAGTCTTCAGTCTTCAGCCACACAAAATCAAAATACAACAGGACAAACAGGATCAATCAGCTTTCAAGGGGGTCAAACTCAAACGCAAACACCTGCCAACGGTCAAACTGAAGGCCCGGATGATGTTTTTGCCAAAGCCATGGGAGCTTTATCTTTGTCTGATTTAAAAACTAAAGTCCGTAAAGATTTAGAATCAAATGTATCCTACAACAATGAATTGGATTACGAGGAAGCAATTTTGCAGGAAGTTGAAAAAATAACCACGGTAGAACTGCCGGAAATATTAATTGGCGATGAGCTAAACAGAATGCTTGTTTCATTGCAAAGACGGGTTGCGGATATGGGACTATTGCTTGAAGATTATTTAAAAAGTCAGGGTAAGACTTTAGAACAACTCAAAGACGAATGGAGAGTGCAGGCTGAGAAAAATGTCAGGATGGAGCTTGGGCTTGCAGAAATTGCCCGATCAGAAAATGTGACCATAACAGATGAGGAATTAAAAGCGGAAATTGATAAAATCCAGGATGCCAAAGTAAAAGCGCAATTTGAGGCACAGGAACCAAGATTACATTTAAGGCATGCTTTGAGACAAACCCGCACGCTGGATCTTCTTAAAAAGATGGTTGGAGGGTAAAAATGGATAGTTGCCTTTTTTGCAAAATTATCAAAAAAGAGCTTCCGGCAAAATTTATCTTTGAATCGGAAAATGCGGTGGCTTTTCCGGATATTAACCCTTCGGCAGAGGTTCATATTTTAATTGTTCCTAAAGGACATATCGGCGGGGTGCAGGATTTGGATAAAGAAAGCGGGGGTTTGCTCGCAGAAATTTACTTGGTAGCTAATCAGTTAGTAAAGCAGTATAATTTAGAGGATAGTTTGTACCGTGTGGTGGTGAATGGCGGTAAGGCTCAGCATGTGCCTCATTTGCATTTCCATCTATTGGGCGGTAATTTGAACAAGTTAGTTTGATAAATAAAATTTTAACTGGACAATTTTGTCCGAACACAAAAAGGAGGTGTTTTTTTTCTTGATTATTGTAAAAGCCGGTCCGGGTGATAATACCGATTCGGTTATTAGAAAATTTCAAAAAAGAGCTATTGCAGAAGGAAGAGTGCAGGAAATAAGAGACAGATCAGTTTACAGAAAACCTTCTGAGCTTCGTCAGGAATATTTGGCAGAAAAGCGCAGAAAGATTATGCGTGCCAGAAGATATAGCAGGTAAAAGCCTTTTTATATATGTTATTGGGTACAATACAAACTGATTTAAAAAATGCGCAACTTGCCCGTGATGAGGTGAAAGTTTCCGCCTTAAGGATGCTCCTTTCTGAAATTCATAATATGAATATTCAAAAAGGAGGCGAGTTGTCTGATGCTGAGGTAGTATCGATTGTGCAGAGGGAGGTCAAAAAGCGCAAAGAAGCAGCAGCAGGATTTAGATCAGGCGATAGAGAAGCTTCAGCAAAGAAGGAAGAGGCAGAGCTTGAAGTGCTGATGGTCTATCTTCCTGCCCAATTATCAACTGAGGAATTGACTAAAATCATAGTGGAGTCTATAAATGAAACTGGTGCAGTTTCAATAAGCGATATGGGAAAAGTGATAGGATCAGTTATGGGTAAAGTTGCAGGCCGGGCAGATGGGGGAACAGTCAGCGCTTTGGTTAAAGAAAAGTTGTCCTAAACGAAATAAAAGGAGAAAGGTCCAAAAATATGGTGAATATTATTGTAAACGCTGATCCAAGATATAATGTTAATAAGGAAGGTATAAAAGCAGTAGTTTCAAGGGTGCTTACCAGGCTGCGTATTTCCGGGAAAATAGAATTGGGAGTTAATGTTATCGGTGACAGGAAAATGCATGAGCTTAACAGGAAATATAGAGGTTTAGATCAGACGACTAATGTCTTATCTTTTGCTTTAGAAGATACAAATCCTGAAAGCCTGCAACATATCCCCAGGATTGGTTTTGTGGCAGCGCCTGATAAATGGCTTCGTTTGGGCGACATAATAATTTCTTATCCGCAGGCTTTGGAAGATGCTTCAATGGATGGTATTTCGGTTGATGAGGAGATCAGAACTTTAGTGGAGCATGGAATGAATCACCTGCTGGGAATTCACCACACTTAATGTCTAACAATTTTGCTTTCTATTTAAAGTACCGCCCGCAGGTTCTTGATGAGCTGATTGGCCAGGAAGCTGTTAAGAAAACACTTCTTTCATCTTTTCAAAATAATAAACTGTCTCATGCGTATCTTTTTGTGGGCCCGCGCGGTACAGGTAAAACTTCAACAGCCAGGATTTTGGCAAAGATGGTTAATTGCGAAATGGCTTTTAGCGATTTGCCGTTGGCTGTTGGCAATGAAAAAGCGAATAGCCAAAAGCTAACAGCCAGTAGCGAAATTCCATGCAACAAATGCGCTACCTGTTTATCAATTACAGATGGAAGCAATATGGATCTGATTGAAATTGATGCTGCATCAAACAGAGGCATAGAAGATATCCGGTCTTTGCGTGATAAAATTAAATTGTCTCCAACCACCGGCAAAAAGAAAGTTTATATCATTGATGAAGTTCATATGCTGACTCCGGAGGCATTTAATGCCCTTTTAAAAACTTTGGAAGAACCTCCTGCTCATGCTTTGTTTGTATTGGCTACGACCGAAGCATCCAAGTTGCCTCAAACAATTCTTTCGCGGGTTCAAAGATTGGATTTTAAATTAGCAGAGTCTCAAGAGCTGGAGGAAGCCTTAAAAAAAATTATAAAAAGCGAAAAGGTGGAGATTGATGAAGAGGCTTTAAAAATTATTGCAAAAAAGGCAGAAGGTTCTTTTAGGGACGGAGTGAAGCTATTGGATCAGCTTGCTTCAATGGGAGAAAAAATCACCGTAAAGTTTGTAAGCGATAATTTTAGGTCATCGCAGTTTGAAAATATTTTAGATTTAATAAAAAATTTAAAAAATAAAAATGTTTCCGGAGGATTATTAAGTATCGGAAGACAAATAGAAAGCGGCGTAGATATAAAACAATTACTGCTTTCTTTGATGGATATTTTAAGAAGCTTAGTGCTTATAAAAAACGGCGTTGGTAAACAGTTGGTGAAAGGGTTGACTCAGGATAAATATACCGAGCTGGAAACTCTTGCAGAAGGTTTTGAAAATCATGATTTAATCAAAGATTTGGATATTCTGCAGCATGCCCTGGAGAAATTAAAATTTACTTCTATTCCTTCTCTGCCGCTGGAACTGGGTGTGGTTGAAATGTGCAATTCCAAAAATAAACCGTTGGACTATTTTCCTTTGGAAAAGAAACTGAGAGATTCTTCACCGGCAAAGCCGGTTCAGAATGACAATATAGAAGCTGCAGCTAATGAACCAAAAGCTCAGGATTCTAATACTTTGAGTGCCGATGAGGTGCCGGCTGTTGATACTGCAGACTCCGATATTTTAAAACTAAAAGAAAAATGGACTTTTGTTTTAGAGACAGTCCGTTCTTTTAATTTTTCTTTGGAGGCACTTTTGCGGGTTATCAATATTAAAGAATGCACCCCGACTTCTGTTGTATTGGAGGTGCCGTATTCTTTTCACCAGCGGATTTTGGAAGCTCCAAAAAATAGGGATCTTATAGAGGGAGTATTTTCTGATATTTTAGGAAGAAGCATAAGGATATCTACAAAGCTGGGGAGCCGTTTGCCAAAAACGGAAGACGTTGCCAATATAGAAGTGGCGCAGGATGATGAAATTATAAAAGCAGCAGCAGAAATTTTTAATTCAGATTCTATAAATTAATAGATTTCCCCTTGACAAAAAATATCTTCTAGTTAACAATACTTACATCTTTATGGCATCGAAAGTTTTTAAATTAATAGCAGAAGAAGCTCATCGTCAAAAATACGGCCTTGAGATGATCCCCTCGGAAAATTATGTTTCTGAAAATGTTTTAAAAGCTTTGGGTTCAATACTTACTAATAAATACTCTGAAGGTTTCCCCGGAAGAAGATATTACGGCGGCAATGAAGTAATCGATAAAATTGAAAATTATGCGGTAGAATTAGCCAAAAAGCTCTTTAAAGTTCCGGCTGCTTTTGTGCAAGCTTATTCAGGTTCTCCGGCAAATCAGGCTGTCACTATGGCTGTTTGCGAGCCCGGGGATGTGGTAATGGGATTGTCTCTTTCATCAGGAGGTCATTTAACTCATGGTGCAAAGCTCAGTTTTTCAAGCCTTTTTTACAAGGCAGTTAATTACTCTGTCGGTGAAGATTGGAAAATTGATTTTGATGAATTGGAAGAACTTGCTAAAAAACATAAGCCAAAATTAATTTGGGCCGGTACCACTGCTTATCCTTTTAAATTAGATTATAAAAAATTCAAGAAAATTGCCGATGAAGTAGGGGCTACGCTGGTTGCAGATTGTTCTCACATTACTGGCTTAATTATTGGCGGAGTCCATCAGTCACCGGTACCTTACGTTGATATTATTATGACTACAACTCATAAAACTTTAAGAGGGCCAAGAGGAGCAATAATTCTGGTGACAGAACGGGGACTTAAAAAAGACCCGGAAATAAAATCTAAAATTGAGAGGGCAATTATCCCAGGGTTACAAGGAGGACCTCATAATCACCAAACAGCAGCGATTGCTGTAAGTTTGGAAGAAGCACTAAAGCCATCCTTTAAAAAATATGCAGTTCAAGTTGCTGAAAATGCAAAAATTTTGGCAAAAGAATTGGGTACGGTTTCGGAAACCCATCTGGTGCTTTTAAGTTTAACTAAATACGGATATGGATTAGGTTATCAGGCGCAATACGCTTTAGAGGAAGCGGGAATTACTGTCAATAAAAATACTATACCCGGAGAACCGGCATCTCCATTTTATCCTTCAGGAATTAGATTGGGTACGCCAGCTTTAACTACCCGGGGGATGAAAGAAAAAGATATGGTAAAAGTTGCGGGTTGGATAAAAAGAGTTTTAGAAGAAATTAAGGGATTGGATTTGCCGAAAGAACAGGATAAAAGAAAAGATTTCTTAAAAGAAGTTAAGGTGAAATTGGCCAAAAATAAGAATTTGAAGACTATAAAAGCAGAAATTGAAAGATTTGCCGGTAAATTCCCGGTACCCGGAATCCGATGAAAATCAGCGGAAAAGAAGTTGCAGATGCCATTGCAAAAAAGCTTCAGGAAGAAGTAAAATCCTTAAAAGTTAAACCGGTTTTAGCAATCGTTTTAGCAGGCGATAACCCTGCCTCCAGAATTTATGTAAGAAATAAAATCAAAAGGGCGGAAGAAATTGGGGTTACAGCAGAGCTTTTTGAATTTTCTAAAGATCAATTTGATGAGTGTTTGGAAAAAATACAGGAATTAAATCAGGACCCGAAAACGCATGGAATTATTATTCAGTTTCCCATATTTGAAGGATGGAATTTTGAGGAACTGATAACAAAAGTAGATCCCCAAAAAGATGTGGACGGGTTTTTACCTAACTCGTCATTCAGAGGAGCCACTGCTTTAGGGGTTTGGGAAATGCTTACTGCTTTTGCCTTAGAAGAAGGTTTTTTAACTACAGAAGAATTTTTAAAAGATAAAAATATTGCACTTTTGGGAAAAGGAAAAACCGCAGGGGGCCCTACCAGAGATTTATTAAAGGAAAAAAATATCCAATTTAGCCTAATTGATTCCAAAACTATAAACCCTGATGAAATAATTAAAAATGCAGATGTGATAATTTCTGCAACCGGCAAAAAAAATATTATCGCAGGAGAAAAAATTAAAGAGGGAAGTTTTGTAATTGGGGTGGGAGTAGGTAAAGAAAAAGTGAATGATGAAGAGAAAATTTTTGGCGATATTGAAGAGCAGTCAGTTTCTCAAAAAGCAAAACTATATTGTCCGACCATTGGCGGAATTGGGCCTTTGACAATTGTGTGTCTTTTAAGAAATGTGGTAAAATTAGTAGAAGGAAAAATATAATATGGGATTCATGGATAATTTAAAACAACTGGGTGATTTAAAGAAAATGCGCGACCAGGCTATGGAAATGCAGAAAAAACTGGCGCAGATTAAAATCACCATTGAGCATAAAGGCGTAACAGTAGTGATGACTGCGGATCAAAAGGTTCAATCAATCTCCGGTGATATGGATCCGCAAAAAGTCACGGAAGCAGTTAATGAAGCCTTAAAACAATCGCAAAAAGTAGCCGCAGAAGAAATGAAACCCCTAATGGGCGGCATGGGTATTCCCGGAATGTAAATGGTAGACCAATTATCTGAGCATCCGCTGCCGGGAAAGTGGAAAGAGGAAACTTTTCATCACAAAGCAGATTTATTTGCTTGGGACGCCTTAGATTTTTTGGCAAAAAGCGGGTTTTTCATCTTCGGAGAAAAGCTAAAAGAAGGAACTGATTCCAATCAAGTTCGGCTGAATTTAACCGCGGTTCAATCGCAGGCTTTTCAACTATTGTATACATCCGTACTTAGCGAAGCTATGATCAGAAATGCCCGTCAGGAGGATAACCCTGTTAACAGGCCGCACATAAGTGAAAGGGTTTATGAGGCAAGCGGTGAAATCCCCGGCAAAGCTCCCGCTACTATTGCTGCTATTTCCAGATTACATCTATTTTGGGATACAGCTGAACAGCAACCGTGGAAGTTTTACTTTGAGGGTGAAGTCAGTCCCGGTACACATAATAAAAAAGAAATTCCGGAAGTTTTCTTTATGGTTTCGCAGGGTCCGATTAAAACTCAATCTCAAGTAGTAAATTTATACGGCGGCCGTTTTGACGTGGAAAATAATATCAAAGTGTCTTATGATTATTTAGACGATAGAAGGATTTGCAAAACTGAAGTGGTGATTGGCGGCGACCAAAAGGAGGTAAGCGTATATACGCATAGATTAATCGGTTCTATGGGTAATGAATATTTTATTTACGGATGCAATTACAATCAGCCTGTTTCATCTACGGAGGTTTCTGTTGAAACTCCAATTAGCGGGATAGATGGTGTGAGCATTTCGGGGAGAACCCCGGTAAGATAAAAATTATCCCGGAGGTAGTAAAATGATTTTGGTAGTGCTAAAATTAGCTTCATTATGGCACGAATTCCCAAATCAGTTCAGGATTTAATAGAGGCATTTGAAAGACTCCCCGGCATCGGGCCAAAAACTGCCCAGCGGCTAACTTATTACCTTCTGCATGCCCCAATTGAGGAAGCAAAAGCTTTGGCAGATGCTGCTATGGGGATGAAAGAAAATACCAGGATCTGTTCTATTTGTTTCAACATCGGAGAAGAAGACCCTTGTCAGATTTGTTCTGATCAAAGCAGGGATAAAGAAGTTATTGCAGTGGTGGAAAATCCTTTGGATGTATTGGCTTTAGAGAAGGCTAATTTTAAAGGACTTTACCATGTTTTGCATGGAGTTATTTCACCTTTAGAAAATATAGGTCCTTCTGAGATCCGTATAAAAGAACTTTTACCAAGACTTAAGGACGGCATTGTAAAAGAAATTATATTAGCAACAAATCCCACCATGGAAGGAGAGGCAACTGCAATGTATATTCAAAGATTAATTTCTCCCCTGGAGGTAAAAGTTACAAGAATTGCCAGAGGGTTGCCGGTGGGGTCTGACTTGGAATATGCAGATGAGACAACATTGTCACGGGCGCTGGAAGGAAGGAAAGAGTATTAACAGTGGAAAAAAATACAGTTACATCAGAAGGGAATGCACTGCCTCCTAAAAGAGAGATAAGTCTCTGCAATTTTACCGGAACTTTTATCCCTGAAAGTGGAATACTACATAGACTGAATCATTTTCTCTCAAGATTTAGTGGTGAGGAAATAAAAGCCACAACACCATCTTTTTGGACACCACAGAGAAGACAGTTAGCAGAGAATATTATAGAGTCGGTTAACACTCATCTTAAACCTTTCGGTGCACCTCAGATGGAATTTAATCCAGAGCAGGTAGAACTATATCCCAGATCTAATTTTGCTACATATGGAAGTAATAGTTTTACTTCAGGGTATTTTAGAATTAATAAGTTGTATACTGCGGGAGATGCAGATTTTGCAAAGGTTTTTGCCGGCCTTGTTTTACGCAATCTTTCTTTACGGTTAGGTAAGAAAGCAGCACCTACAGAATGGGAACAAAGAAGATATGGTCTAGAAATGAAGGCCAGACAGACAGATGGCGGACATGAAGCACACTTTGAGTTTTTAAACAACTCCATACTTGAAAAAACCAGGCAGGAGATATTAAGAAAAGAATTTCCTTCATTATTTCCAGAAGACTCGGAACATCCCGAAGAAGAACTGGAAATTTTTTGCCAGGTTGTTTCTATTACGAATAAAGAAAAATATCCTACTCCTGAAGATGTATTTAAAGTTTGTCAAAAGGCAGTGTTTGGTCGAGGTAGGCTTTTGGAGTTAGGTAGATTAGTAAAAATAACTTATGGTAAAGGTGGCTTGAGAGCGTTGGATGAGGCATATTCAAGAAAAACACTTGATGATAAAAGGGCATTTATTATATCCCCTGTAGAAGAGGAAGAACTTTATGCAGCTGCTTGTGATGGACCAAGAGAGGAGGCCTATCAGGTAGGCAAAGACGAGATTTCAGTTGATTTCTCAAAGGTTCCTCCTAATATCCCTATTAGGGACTTTTTCCGCAAAGTAAAAGATGAAAATGGTGTTGTAAAGCTTGAACGGGGATTAAGGAGAAGACTGGTGTCCGGTATAAACAACCTTTCTTCTGAACTTGAAGATTTTAGTAAAGGATATATGCAATTTCCTCCCTTTGGTTTTGAAAGTGTTAGGGTAAGGATCAAAAAAGCCCTGAAAGGTGAAGGAGAGCTTCTTGTTCTTGCTGTGGATAGGCCTGATGATATAGCAAATATAGATGTGGCAGCAAAGAATGTTATGTTTGATTCTTTAGGTAAGGAAGATAAGCCAGCAGCTACTTTGGATGAAAGGTATTTATTAATGAATTTTTATCGTGTTAGGAATTTACCTAATGCCCCTGTTTCTGTTTATTGTTTAGAAGCAAAAGACAAAAAAAGCGGGGCCACTGTCTATGCTCTTGATTTTGCGCCTAGAGATGCTGATCCACAAGAGTGGTGGAAGAATAAAAAACACTAAATAACTTTTAACTTTTGTCTTTTTACTTTATACTATACCCATGGCTGATGCTAATAATGTGATCGGGCAGTTTAAAGATGAAGTACTGGAAACTACGGGAGAAATCGCACAGGATGTTAAAGATTCTGTTGGTGAGATGATTGAACAGGGTGTGCAATCTGCAAAACAAACGCCCCTTACCCCACAGCAAATTCAACAAAAACAAGCTGAAGACCAAAAAAAAGAAATGCAGACCCAAAAGCAAATAACCTACACCAGAAAATGGCTTAAGGATGTAGAAATGGCGCAAGCTAAAGTCAGAATGGAAAATCAGCAAAAGGAACAACAGAGGTTACAAGTACAAAAACAGGAAGAGCAAGCGACTGAAATTAAAAAGGAAGAAAAGAAAAGACAACCTGTTGATCCGGCAATTGCTTATGCCGGTAAAGCAGAAATTAAAAGAGGAGTAGGAGGATAGGTGGAGAAAATATCAAATATCAAAGATTAAATATCAAAAATTTTGTAATTTGAAATTTAGATTTTGGAATTTATGCTAAAAATATACAATACTTTATCGCGAACAATAGAAGATTTCAAACCAATTAAAGCCCCCAAAGTAGGAATGTATTCCTGCGGCCCGACTGTTTATGATTATACCCACATAGGCCACCTTAGGACTTACGTGGGAAATGATATTTTGCGAAGGATTTTGGAAAATAGCGGATATGATGTTACTCATGTAATGAATATTACCGACGTAGGGCATTTGGTATCGGATGAAGATTCAGGGGAGGACAAGATGGAAAAAGGAGCAAGGGAGTCAGGCCGGACAGTTTGGGAAGTTGCAGAATTTTTCGAAAGATTTTTTTGGCAATCTGTGGATGCAATTAATATTAAAAGACCAAATATTGTGGCAAAAGCCACTGATCATATAGAAGAGCAGATTAAATTAATACATAAACTGGAGAAAAACGGCTTTACTTACCAAACAGAACAGGCAATTTATTTTGATATTTCTAAATTCACAAGCTATACAAAATTATCCGGACAAAAACTGGAAGAAAAAGAAACAGGCGCAAGGTCTGATGTAGTGGTAGATAAACAAAAGAAAAATCCGGTTGATTTTGCTTTATGGTTTTTTACTGTTGGGCATTTTGAGGGTCACTCAATGAGGTGGCCTTCGCCTTGGGGGGAAGGCTTTCCCGGTTGGCATATTGAGTGTTCTGCTATGAGCATGGAATATTTAGGGGACAGTTTAGATATTCACACCGGCGGCATTGATCATATCTCCGTTCATCATACCAATGAAATTGCCCAATCAGAGGCAGCAACAGCTAAGCAATTTGTTAAATACTGGATACATTTTGGTTTTTTACAGGTTGACGGAGAAAAGATGAGCAAATCCAAAAAGAATTTTTACAGAATAGATGAAATTACGGAAAAAGGATTTGATCCGTTAGCGCTACGGTATTTATTTTTGACAGCTCATTACAGGGATAAATTAAACTTTACCTGGGAATCTTTGCAGGCTGCCCAAAATGCTTTGAATAATTTAAGGGAAGAAGTCAGGGATTGGGATCAACCAGACATAGGTTGTGCAGAGTTTGAACAAAAGTTTACGGAAGCTGTAAATAATGATTTAAATATGCCGCAGGCTTTGGCTGTGCTTTGGGATTTGGTTAAATCTGATTATCCGACATCTGCTAAAGCACAAACACTTCTGCAGATGGATAAAATTTTAGGCTTAGGCCTTGAGCAATATGTTGGTAAAAAAATAAGAATTCCCGAAGAAGTACAAAAGCTGATTAATCAAAGAGAACAGGTCAGAAAAGCAGGGGATTTTAAAACCTCAGACAAGCTCCGCCACCAAATTAAAAAATTAGGTTTTGAAATTGAAGATACTCCCAAAGGTACAAACATTAAAAGTGTGCTTTAGCACTTCAAATTATGGTAAACTAAATTCTTGTGGAAACTGATGTAATCACTATTGACGGACCGACCTCTTCCGGAAAAAACAGCGTTGGGTTTTTACTTGCTCAAAAATTGGGGTATCAATATATTGATTCAGGTTCCATTTACCGGGCCGGATCTTTTTTTGTTTTAAGAAAAAATATTTCTTCGGATGATTTGGAAAAAATAGTTGAAGCTTTTGAAAGCTTAATAATAGAGATAAAATCAGAAGATCACAAGCAGAGGTTTTTTGCAAACGGGCAGGATATAACGGATAATTTGCATGATCCTGATGTAACAAGATTGGTACCGGTTGTTTCTGCCATAGGAGATGTTAGACAGGCAGTAAAAGTAATTCAGTATAAATTAACCAAAATCAAAAATACGGTAATGACAGGACGGGATATAGGTTCGGAAATTTTTCCACTGGCAAAACATAAATTTTTTTTAACAGCAGATATTAAAGTAAGAGCCCAGAGACGTTTTAAACAGCTTTATGAGAAGGATTCGTCTATTACGTATGAAGATGTATTAGTTAATATGGATAAAAGAGACCGTGATGATATGACAAGAGCAGTTTCCCCTTTACGGGTTCCAGAGGGCGCAGTTGTAATTGATAACACTAACTTAGATGTTGAACAAACTGTGGAAGAAATGTTAAAACACATTAATGCATAAAAAAGTTACATTAAAAAATGGTCTTACCTTAATAACCATAGATCGTCCTTATCTTGATTCGGTTACCACACTAGTGGCAATTGGAGCAGGTTCGCGGTATGAGACAAAAAAAATAAATGGTATATCCCACTTTTTGGAACACATGTTTTTTAAAGGATCCAAAAAATACCCTTCTGCTGAACAAATTTCAAATTTAGTTGACGGGATTGGAGCTGTAAATAACGCGGCAACTGACAAAGAAGTCACCTATTATTGGATTAAGTCATCAGTAAGGCATATAAAACTATCCTCTGATATTTTGTCTTCGATGATTAAAGAGTCCCTGCTAAGCGCAGAAGAAATCGAAAGGGAAAAGGGGGTAATTATTGAAGAGCTTAGGATGTATAGGGATAACCCTTCTAGATATGTATGGGAACTCTACGAAAGACTGCAGTTTGGGGATCAGCCTTTGGGTTGGGATATTGGAGGGGATGAAAAAACCATAACATCGCTCGGGCGCAAAGATTTTGTGTCATATATGAATTCTTTATACTCACCCAAAAATATGGTGCTTGTATATGTGGGAAAACTGCCAAAAAATATAGAGAAAATGGCAGAAGAGCATTTTGGTGATTTGCCAAAAAGAGCAACATCCCAATTTAAACCATTTGTTAAAAGTAAGCAGGTAAAGCCGAGGGTTAATATATTTTATAAAGCAACTGATCAGGCTAATCTTGTTTTAGGGATGGAAGGATTCAGTCGCTATGATGATAAGCGCTACTCAGCAAGAGTGCTGGCAACTATTCTGGGAGCAGGTATGTCTTCGAGATTATTTATTCAGGTAAGGGAAAGACGGGGATTTGCTTATCATGTAAGCGCCCAGCATGATAGTTATAAAGATACAGGAACATTTACAGTGTATGCCGGATTAAAGTTGGAAAAAGTTTATGAGGGGTTAGGGGTAATTTTAACAGAGCTTGAAAAAACAATCTTAGAAGAAGTTACAGACGAGGAGTTGAAAAAAGCCAAGGAGATGATCAGAGGAAGAATTGCGCTTCAGTCTGAGTCAACTAACTTTTTGGCAGAATATTTTGGGACCAATTTTGCGCTGGATAGAAAAGTTCGTACTTTTGAAGAGCTTATACAAAAGATAGATAAAGTCACAAAAGAGGACGTGCAGGTTCTTGCAAAAGAATTATTTAAAAAAGATAAAATGAATTTGCAAATCATTGGTCCGTTTAAAGATGCTGATAAATTTGAGAATATTTTAAACGGATTTAAATATGTATGATAAGGAAAAAATTGTATCTTTGGGTAAGCAGGCTTTTGTAAAAAGACCGACTTTTCTTAAAAGGGCATTTTCTTATACGAATTTTCTGATTGCTACTATTTTAGGGTTTGCTGTTTTAACCTTTTTTGTCAGGCAATATGACTATTTCAATTTTGATTTAACCATTACTATATTTATTCAAAAGTATAGTCAAAATTGGTTTGATTTGCTTATGAGGCTTATAACCTTAATGGGGAATGGGCCGGCGGTTGGAATTATCGTCATTGCCCTGTCTTTATATGGCTACCTGATCGGAAAAAGACATTCACCCTTGCTGCTTGTGATTTCTACGTTTGGAGGAATCATTATTAGCCAGCTTTTAAAGATTTTGGTTGCAAGACCCCGGCCTGATCCTTCGCTTATTAATCAGATTAGTCATTTTTTAGGATCTGATAGTTTTCCATCAGGACATGTTCTAACTGCAATTTCATTGTATGGCTTTATTTTATATATTGCATATACCCAGCTGAAAAAATCCTTAGTCAGAAAATTTATAATCGGATTTTGCTTAAGTATAATTCTCCTGATGGGTGTTTCAAGAATTTATCTGGGAGCCCATTGGTTCTCGGATGTTTTAGGGGCTTACCTGATAGGATTTGTCTGGTTATCAGTAATTATTTTTGTCTATCACAAATTTAAAAAAGTTTGAATATAAGGCAGAAATATCACAGTTCCTAAAATTGCTGAAGTTACAGCGGCAACCAAAACCGCTCCTGCCGATACATCCTTGGCCAATTTTGCTCCCGGGTGAGCATCATTTGTAAATGAATCCACAACAGCTTCAATTGCAGTGTTTGTAAGTTCCAACGAAACTACAAATCCTATTAAAAATATAATTATCATAAAATCCCATTTTGAAATACCTAAAACGATTGCAGCAGTGAGTACTAAAAAAGCTGTTAGGAAATGGAATTTTAAATTGGGTTCTTCTTTTAATGCAGAAATGATTCCTGTAAATGCGTATTTAAAAGAAAGCACTCTTTGGGTCGAAATCTTTTGAAATGACATGATTTTAGTATATCATTTTTTAAATGGTCATTTACAATAATCTTACCCAATTTTAATTGATTCATTGCCTACTTGAGAGAAACTTAATTAATTAAGAAAGGAGGTGAAGTATTTGAAAAGTCAGACAATTATTGTTGCCATTGTGATTTTATTGGTGGTTATTGGCGGAGCATGGTATCTGTCAGGCAAAGGAGGAGTACAAGCTCCAACCCCAACGCAAACACCTGGTATAACTTTAGATCAGCCGGATAAAACTTTTGAAGTGGAAGGCAAACCTTTTGAGTTTAATCCCAAAGAGCTTAAGGTTAAAAAAGGCGATGTAGTTAAAATTACCTTTAAAAACACTCAGGGTTTTCACGATTTAAGCGTTGATGGATACAACGTTAAAACTAAACAAATTCAGGCTGGTGAAAGCGACACTATCCAATTTAGGGCAGACAAGGCGGGAACTTTCCCGATGTTCTGCGGGGTGGGCACTCATCGTCAACAGGGAATGGAAGGGGTTTTAATTGTGGAGGAATAGCTTTTTTGCTCCATAGCCTAATATATCGTCGGTATACTTGACATAGGGACTTTAAATAGTTATATTAGGCTATGAGACTCAGGCTGGGAGAAAAATGCGGAATATTCGGAGTCATAGGAAAAGGTTTTGAGGCGGCCCGTTTAGTTCATCCGGGTCTTTGGGCCCTGCAGCATCGTGGTCAGGAATCTTCAGGAATCGCATCTTCAGACGGCAAAAAAATATTTCTTCATAAGGGAATGGGTTTGGTTTCCCATGTTTTTTCGGAAGAAGATCTTAAAGAATTAAAAGGATATCTGGCAGTCGGTCACAACCGTTATTCCACCTCAGGCGATTCATCTGCAACTCATGCACAGCCAATTTTAGAAAGGATTTCCGCTAACAAAAATATTGTTTTGGTTCACAATGGCAATCTTCCTACAACAAAAAAATTAGAAGAATTTTTAAAAAACGAAAAAATTTCAACGAGCGGACTCAATGATTCGGAGATGATTGCAAAATCTGTAGCTTTCTTTATGAAAAAAGGTCATTCTCTGGAAGCTTCAATTATAAAAGCTTATCCGTTGTTTACGGGCGTATTTTGTCTGCTGATTATGAATGAGCAAAAAATAGTTGCCGTAAGAGACAGTTTTGGAATAAGACCCCTTGTTTTGGGTAAATTAAACGGCGGTCACATTGTAGCATCAGAAACCTGCGCGTTGGATATAATCGGAGCAAAATTTTTAAGGGAAGTTAAACCAGGAGAGATGGTAACTATTTCTGATAAAGGTGTAAAAAGTTTTCAAATAGAAAAAGGAACGCAAAAGCTGGATGTTTTTGAGTTTATTTATTTTGCAAGACCGGATAGTTATATTTTAGGCAAAAGCGTAGATGCAGTCAGACAAAATCTTGGTATAGAACTGGCAAAAGAGAACAAAGTTTCCGCCGATGTGGTAATACCTGTGCCTGATTCTGCAATCCCTGCTGCTATTGGCTTTGCAAGGGAGTCTAATATACCGTTTGAGTTGGGGCTTATTAAGAACCGCTATATTCACAGGACATTTATCTCTCCGGAAGAGCATATAAGGCATAAAATAGTGCAGTTAAAACTTAATCCTATGCCGCATATAATTTCCGGTAAAAGAGTGGTTATAGTGGATGATTCAATTGTTCGAGGCACCACTTCCCGTCAGATCATTAAGATGATAAGAAATGCCGGCGCAAAAGAGGTTCATTTACTGGTTTCTTCCCCGCCCTACAAATTCCCTGATTTTTATGGAATAGATACACCTTCCCAAAAGAAATTAATAGCATCGACTAAAAATATTAAGGAGATAAAAGAAGAATTAGGAGTTGATTCCCTGCACTATCTTTCTTATAAAGGTCTTATTAAGGCTGTTGGTTTACCGGAAAATTCCCTTTGTACAGCTTGTTTTACAGGTGATTACCCGGTGGATATTGGGGAGAGAAAAAAAGAAATTTCATATGATATTGTTCAATAAAAAGATTGTAGTACTTATATCCGATTCGGGAACAGGGACAAATTTAAATGCAATTATAAACGGGGTAAAATCAGGCAAAATTAAGGCAGATATTTTATCAGTAATAAGCGATACTTCCAAAGCTTTAGGTTTAAAATGGGCCCGGAAAAATAAAATTCCCACCCAAATTGCGGCAGATAAAAATAAACTTCTGCAGATTTTAAGAAAATTAAGCCCGGATTTTGTTTGTTTGGCTGGATGGAAACAAATAATTTTAGATGAAGTAATTGATGAGTATCCCAGTAAAATTTTAAATACTCACCCGGGGCTTATTCCGGATACCTTAGATGGTGTTGTAAAAAATCCGGACGGAACAAAGGCGTTGTGGAATAAAGGGAAATTTACACAAAATGCAATGCAGGTATTTTTTGAAAAAAAAGCAACATATGCCGGCTGTACCAATCACTTTTTGTCACATGAATTTGATTTTGGTCTGGTTTTAGGAAGATGTTTTGAGAAGATTCGAAAAAATGATACCCCTGTTATTCTATATAAAAGATTGAAGGTAAAGGAAAATAAATTATATGTAGAAGTGTTGTCAAAATTATGCAAAGAGGTAACTGTTTTAGTGGTGGATGGCGGGGGCAGGGGAGCAGCACTTGTAGATAAATATAGTCAAAGTAAACAGGTCGGGAAAATATTAGCAGTACCGGGCAATGATTTGATGCAAATTAATACAAAAAGTAAAATTAAAACTTATCCTGATTTAAAAACTACTTCGGTTGAGGAAATAATAAAAATTTGCAAAAAAGAAAAGGTAGATTTGGTGGATGTGGCGCAGGATAATGCAGTGGAAGCTGGACTGGTGGATCTATTGAATAAAGAAGGGATTAAAGCAGTGGGGCCAACAAAAGGAGCCGGGAAAATTGAATGGGATAAAGCCTGGGCCCGGGAATTTATGAAAAAGCATGGCATTCCTGCACCAAAGTTTTATGTTTTTAATTCCCAAAAAGGCGGGATAGATTTTGTAAAAAAACATCAGCAAAAATGGTTTGTCAAAGCTGCAGGGCTTGCGGAAGGAAAAGGGGTGATCCCGGCAACAAATACTGCTGAGGCAATTTCTGCCATTGAAGAAATGCAAAAATTTGGCAATTCCGGTAAATTCTACCTTTTAGAGGAATGGCTTGAAGGAGAGGAATTTTCTGCATTTGCTTTAGTTGATGGCAGCAATTTTCAAGTAGTCGGGTTTGCTCAGGATTACAAGCGGGTATTTGACGGAGACAAAGGGTCAAATACAGGAGGAATGGGATGTGTATCAAATCCTTTGATAATGGATGAGAATATAAAACAACAGACACAAGCAGTTTTTCAAAGAGTTGTAAATGGTTTAAAGAAAGAAAATCGTCCCTACAAAGGTGTTTTATATCTTGGAGGTATGGTAGTTGATAGTAAGGTGTATGTTATAGAATTTAATGCCAGATGGGGTGATCCTGAGGCAGAAGTGATTTTGTCTTCTTTGAAAAATGATTTATTGGAAGTAAACAGCGCTATAATTTCAGGTAATATAAAAAAATTAAAAATTAAAATTGACAAAAATATAAGGGTAGCAGTGGCAGCAACAGCCAAAGGTTATCCCCAGGATTACAAAACAGTAAGAGGTAAAAGAATATTCGGTATAGAAAAAGTTTTAAAAATTTCCGGAATAAAAATTTACGGCGCCGGTATTAAGAAAGCCGGTGAAAGTTATATTGTAAATGGTGGCCGGATTTTATTTGTTGTGGGTTCGGGAAAAGATGTAGTGGAGGCCAAAAAGAAAGCATATGAAGCTATGAAATTTATAAATATTGAAGGAGATAGCCTACATTACAGAACAGATATTGGTTGGAGGGATGTTGAGCGGATGCAAAAGGATAAAAAATGATACAAAAAGTAAGGGTGCAGACTATTGGACAATCAAACATTAAAGTTTACCGCCTTGAAGGTATATCAGAAAAAGAAGCCAAACTATTGGCGGAAAAATTACTTTCTGAAAAAATAAACCAAAATTATACAATTAACCGACCGCTGGCTTCTGCAAGAAGTATCATTGAGATTGCGTATAAACCAGGAGTAATGAATCCGGAAGTTGATTCGATTATGAAAGCAGCAGCTGATCTTGGCGTAAAGCTCAAAGCTTGCGATAGCTCTACAGAATATCCTTTTAATGTTTCGAAAAAAGAAGCTTTAAAAATAATTCAGAAACAAAGAATTTATAACCCCTTAATAGAACACATTGTTGAAGAAGAACCGCAGACCCTGTTTATAAGAGGAGAATCCGGTAAAACTCAAATTATTCCAATTAGAAATTTAAGCGAGATCCAATTAATGGATTTATCGAAAAATAAACTTTTTCTTAATTTGGATGAGATGAAAACAATCCAACGGTACTATCAAAAGATAAAAAAAGATCCGACTGATTTGGAGCTTGAGACTCTTGCCCAAACCTGGAGCGAGCATTGCGCACACAAAACCTTTAAGGCAAAACTCGTTGTTGATGGTAAAACTAAAGAACCCTTATTTACGCGTATTAAAAAAGAAGCCTTAAAACATAATAAAAATATAGTTTCGGCTTTTGTAGATAATGCCGGAGTGATGGATTTTTATGATGGTTGGGCGATTAATGGCAAGGCGGAAACCCATAATGCTCCTTCTGCCATTGAACCATATGGCGGGGCAATGACAGGATCCGGAGGGGTTTTCCGGGATGTGGTGGCAACCGGGCAGGGCGCTAAGGCTTTGGTATCAACAGATATATTTTGTCTGGCCCCGCCGGATTTACCAAAAAGTAATTTACCGGTAGGAACCCTGCCTCCTGATTATATTTTAAAAAGAGTGGTTTCTGCTGTGCGGGATTATGGGAATAGAATAGGGATTCCTACTAACAACGGATCTTTTCATTTTCATGAAGATTTTAGAGCAAAGCCGGTCGTTTTAGTAGGATCATATGGAATGCTGCGCAAAA
Organism: Candidatus Daviesbacteria bacterium RIFCSPLOWO2_01_FULL_39_23; assembly: GCA_001776935.1. Taxonomy (GTDB): domain Bacteria; phylum Patescibacteriota; class Microgenomatia; order Daviesbacterales; family UBA10151; genus UBA10151. Next base: position 31,151 of record MFDN01000008.1, read on the forward strand.
ATATGAGCAAACAGGGATCTCCTAAAATAGGAGATGTGGCAGTAGTAGTTGGTGGCAGGACCGGTAGGGATGGTATACATGGGGCAACATTTTCCTCCGGTGAGATGAGCGAGAAAACTATAGAAGTTCATGCTACTGCAGTACAGATTGGCAATGCTATTGAGGAAAAAAGAACTTTTGATGCAATATTGGAAGCCCGGGATAAAGGGATAATTCGGGCAGTTCAGGATTTAGGGGCAGGGGGATTTTCTTCTGCTATTGGAGAGATGGGTGCAGAAGTTGGAGTTAAAGTTTTTCTTGAAAAAGCCCCTCTAAAGTATCAGGGATTGGCCCCCTGGGAAATTTGGGTATCAGAATCCCAGGAAAGGATGCTGGTAATTTTGGATAAGAGAGATATAAAGAAATTTTTAGAGATTTGTAAAAAATACAATGCAGAAGCAGTAGAAATTGCAGAGTTTGACGGCAGTAAAAGATTGAAAGTCTTTTATGGGAAAGAAAAGGTTGGAGATTTGGACATGAAGTTTTTGTATGAAGGTTTGCCCCAAAGGGTGATGAAAGCCCTTCGACTCCCTTCGGTCGCTCAGGGTCTGCGACAACAAACTCAAAACCCGACAACGCAAAGAGAATGGATAAAGGGTTTGGAAGAAGTTTTGTCTCATGGTGATATTAATTCCAAAGAACCGATTCTAAGGATGTATGATCATAATGTTCAAGGGACAAATGCCTTGCATCCATTCGGAGGAGTGGGAATGGATGGCCCAAATGATGCAGCAGTTGTAAAACCGCTGTTAGATAAACCTTATGGTTTAATTGTGGCACACGGCTTAAATCCAAAACTTACCAATATTGATGCTTACCGGGGAACTATTTGGTCGGCAACAGAAGCAATCTCAAATTACGCGGCAGTAGGCGGGGATTATAAAAATGCATCACTGATTAATAATTACATTTGGCCGTTTCCGGATGAGGAGTGGATGGGGAAGTTAGACCAATCAGTGACGGCGGTTTGTGATTTTATGAAAGCCTTAAAGATTCCGGTAATTTCCGGAAAGGACAGCTTGTCTGCAACTTATCGGGGATCGAATGGATTTGTTCTGCACAGTCTGCCGACTTTTGTGATGTCCGTATTCGGAAAAATTCCCGATGTTAAAAAAACCGTTTCTTCGGATTTTAAAAAAGTCGGATCAATGATTGTATTGGTTGGACAGCTAGCTCACCTCGGAGGTGAGACTAAGTTGTCGTCTGTACACCTCCGAGGTGTGACTAGGGTTGACCTAAAATTATTGCCAAAAGTTTTGGAAAGTTTGCATAAGGCGATTGCTGGTGGAAAAGTTTTGTCCTGTCATGATGTTTCAGAGGGGGGTTTAATAACCGCTATTTTTGAAATGTGTGTGGGAGGAAACTGCGGCGCAGAAATTAAGGTTTTACCAAAAGATGTTTTTGCAGAAACCGCCGGGTGTTTTATTGTAGAGTTGGAGGACGAAATTTCTGCTGAGAAATTATTTAAAGGGATTCCTTATAAGATTTTAGGTAAAACTATTAAAGAGGAAAAACTGACAGCAAAGGGATTATTTACAGCTGATATGAAAAGCTTACAGGAAGTTTGGCAAAAACCAATGAAGGAGATATTCGGATGACCCTTCGACATCGCTTGAGACAAGAAGTTAATGTTTGCATATTAAAATCAGATGGGACTAATTGTGATAATGAGCTGTTTTATGCATTTAAAAAAGCAGGAGGGAATCCGGAGCTTGTTCATGTTAACGAGCTGCGGGATAAAAGTGTGACTTTAAAAGATTTTGATATTTTGGCTTTTCCGGGGGGATTTTCTTATGGTGATGATATTGTATCCGGCAAAATTTGGGCTATCGAAATGATTAGTTTTTTAAAAAAAGAAATCGAAGATTTTAGAAAAAAAGGCGGATTGATTTTAGGAATATGTAATGGATTTCAGGTTTTGGTAAGGACCGGTCTATTGCCGTTTGGAAACTTAGGCAAAATGGATGCCACACTTGCAAACAATGACAGCGGACATTTTGAATGCAGGTGGGTGGATTTAAAAACGGAAAAAAGTAAATGCGTATTTTTAAAAAATATAAATATTGGGCATTTTGCCGTAAATCACGGAGAAGGAAAATTTTTTACGGATGTAAAAACTTTAAAAGAAATTGAGGCAAAAAATTTAGTGGTATTCCGCTATGTTGATGAAAACGGCAATCCCACCCAAAATTATCCTCAAAACCCCAACGGGTCTTTAAATGCCATTGCCGGGGTTACAGATCCATCCGGAAGAATTTTAGGACTCATGCCTCATCCGGAAAAATTTGTGGATATTACCCAATATCCAAATTGGAGAAGAGAAAAGATATTAAAGCCCCACGGATTATTTATCTTTGAAGAAATGGTAAAGTATGTTAAGGAGAACAAATGATAATACTTGTAGATTTTGGATCACAAACAGCACATTTAATAGCAAGAAGGATAAAAGAGTTGGGAACAGAAGTGGAAGTGGTAGACCCTGAAGGAGCGATGGATATATTGGATTCCCGCTTTCGCGGAAATGACAGAAGAAGAAGCGGGAATGACAAGGGTGCAAAGGGGATAATTTTTTCCGGCGGCCCGGCATCTGTATATCAGGAAGACTCGCCTTCAATTGATCCGAAAATTTTTATGATTGGTATTCCGATATTGGGAATTTGTTACGGACAGCAATTGATGTGCCACCTTTTAGGCGGAGAGGTAAAAGCGGGGTTTAAGAAAGAGTATGGACCGGCAGTATTAAGTTCAAAGTTAAAAGTTAAAAGTTCAAAATTATTGGTAGGGGTGCCAAGCGGAATTACGGTTTGGATGAGTCACGGGGATGAGGTGGTAAAGATTCCTCAGGGTTTTGAAACTAAGGCTTTTACGAAAACAATTCCTCATGCAGTAATTGAAAATAAAGATAAAAAAATATACGGGATACAATTTCATCCGGAGGTAATACACACGGAATTCGGAGAACAGCTTTTGGAAAACTTCCTAAAAATATGCAATCTTGAAATTAAAAGAAGAGTGATTAATAAAGAGTTTGTAGAAAATATTATCAAAGATATTAAAGATTCTGTGGGAGAGGAAAAAGCAATTTGTGCTTTATCCGGGGGAGTAGATTCATCAGTTGCTGCATTACTTGTACACAAAGCAATCGGCAGAAATTTAATTTCCTGCTACATTGATTCAGGGTTGATGAGAGACGGGGAAACTTCTGCTTTAAGAAAAATTTTTCAAAAAGATTATCAAATGGGTATTCAAATTATTGATGCAAAAAATGAATTTTTAGATTCCTTAAAAGGAGTAATTGATCCGGAAGAAAAAAGAAAAAAGATCGGGAAAGCTTTTATAGATGTTTTTGAAAAAATTGCTAAAAAAAGCAGGGCAAAACTTTTGGTGCAGGGGACAATTTATCCTGATGTGATAGAGTCTGCAGGAACTAAGCATTCGCAGGTTATAAAATCGCACCATAATGTCGGCGCACTCCCAAAGAATATGAACCTTGCGCTAATTGAACCATTAAGAAATTTCTATAAAGATGAAGTAAGAGCAATCGGTAAAATTTTAGGTCTGCCGGATGAAATTATCAACAGACAGCCTTTCCCGGGTCCCGGACTGGCAGTCAGAATTATAGGAGACGTAACAGAAGAAAAACTTGAGATTTTAAGAAAAGCCGATAAAGTTATTCAGGAGGAAATAAAAAAGACTGATCTGGAAAAAAGCCTTTGGCAAATCTTTGCAGTATTTACCGGAATTAAAACTACAGGAGTCAGGGGAGATGAAAGGGCGTATGGAGAAACTATTGCCATAAGAGCAATAGAAGCCAAAGATGCCATGAGTGCAAATTTTGCCAAACTTCCATATGAACTATTGGAGAGAATTTCCTCAAGAATTGTTAATGAAATCCGTGAGGTAAACCGGGTAGTTTACGATATCACCAACAAACCTCCCGCTACTATGGAGTGGGAGTAGAGAAGATGGTTTGCATCAATTTCAATTGTGTTAAATTATCGGAGAATGGTTACAATTAATCGCTCGAGCGACTGGTTGTAACCGTAGTAAAAGATAAAAATTTGGCAGATTGTCTAGGATCCGATACATTCCGTACACTTAAGACATTTAATTGAACGGCAGATATAATGGCTGCTACATGAGAGCCTACAAGATACTCCCGGTAGAGATTAAAGTTAGGGATTTCAAACTATCCAAGAAAGCTTTAAAAAGATTGGAGTGGATGGATTGGTATTTTAGCCATGGCATGAATGCCAGGTTAACATGCAGACACTTTGGAATCTCCCCAGATACCTTCTACCTCTGGAAGAGGAAATTTAATCCATATAACTTAAGTACACTTGAATTCAATACTAAACTCTGTACTCCTCACAACCTCCGGGAGATGACTACAAGTCCAAAGGTGCTTAAGCTGATATATGACATTAGGTCAAATGATTTAACCAAATCCAAGTATGAAATTGAGGAAGAGTTAAAAAGGTCAGGCATTAAAATCTCATCCAAAGTAATCCAGAAAGTCATTAACAGACATATTGAGCTTAAAAACACTGAGCATATTAGAAAGATTAGAAAATACAGGAATTACAAGATAGCCAGGGTTAAAGCTGCATTGGAGCTTAAAGAGAAAGATTTAGGATCACTGGTTCAGATTGATACCAAACACCTGTATATTTTAGGACAGAGATTTTACATCTATGTAGCCATTGATTGTAAATCCAGGTTAGGGTTTGTGTATGCATACAAATCATGCAACTCCACCAATGCAGCAGACTTCCTTTTAAAAGTCATTGACTACTTTCCATTCACAATTTCAGCTGTTAATACAGACAACGGACCGGAGTATCTGCTTAAATTTCATGAGCTGACAGAGCAGTTAGGTATTCCTCACTACTTTACCCATCCCCATACCCCTAAAATGAACTCCAGAGCTGAAAGGTTAATTAAGACACTGGAATATGAATTCCTTCATTACAGGGATCTTTTGCCTGAGCTTCAAGAAGTTAGAAATATATGCCCATGAGTTTAATGATCATTACAACAACCACAGATTCCACCAAGCCATCCACTACCAAACCCCCAGGGAGTATGTTACAAGTTACCTACAACAGAAAGGAGTGGTGTACGGTATCTAGGGTTCCAGTACACAGATTTGACAATACCCTATAGATTTGATAAGATACACGACAATATGATTGAAAGAGCTTTTAATGAAGCATTACTACATAAAGGTAACAAAAAAGATGCACTTAGGGAATTTGCCATCTCTCAAGCAAGGCATATTCTTCAAGCTGCCGGCGTAGTTGATCCCGCAATTAAAGACCATGGAGTAGCCGTAAAACCTGAAGAATCAGTTGAAAAACCTTTTTACATGATCCCCGAAGGAGAAGTTGTTAAATTTATCCAAGAGATCGGCGGTAAATCAGCGGAACAATTAGAGGCTGAAGTAAAATCTACCGGAAGGGAAGTCACTATATATGCTTCTGATTCGATTCATAGTCCTAAATTTGAAGTTCTTGATGAAGTTACTCCTCAAGAGTTAGCTAAATTTCCTGTTAGAGCCTTAAGATTCAGAGGTAATCCAACTACCAGACAATTATATGAAAAAATCCCGCAAACCAGATGTAGAATAGATGGAGAGGAATATATATTAGAACTTCCTAGAGCAGAAGTTGGACCCCACAAAGCTATAGCAGATAAAGACCAAGCTTTAAATGATTGGTATTATGTTATGCATGAGCCGATTACCGGCCGTCACGGCGATCCGGGCGTGTTCGAGGTCGGACGCAATTCTGATGGCCGGTTCCTCTACGGCCCATGGGCTAGCCCTGACGACAGGTGGGCTCCTGACGATCAGTTGGTTGTGGCTCTCCGCAAGCTTGAATCTGTAAAACCTTAAACTCTTTGATTCTTACAATTAAAGAGTACTCTTTGAGTTTTTAATACTTTGTTTCTTTACCGCGTAGCGGCCGCTACAAATTTTTGATATATTACTTTTAGATTGGTTGTATTGAACGGCTACGGCTTTTCAAAATCATTTTGGCAAATATATATTGAGAGCTTAGAAGGTTAAGGCTTTCTGGGGAGTAATAGTATTTGTCTTTAAAAAAGAATTACTTGGTATGGTATGCTTGCAGGATTTATTCCGCAAATAAAATACAGCCCTTTGTCTAAAGATTAGCTTTTTACATGGGCAGTGATAATAGATGGCATATCATACATTACCGACCGTAACGGCAATCCGAACGTGTTCAAGGTCGAACACAATTCTAATGGCCGGTTCCTAAACGGCAAATGGGCTAACCCTGACAACAGGTGGAATCCTGACAATCAGTTGGTTGTGGCTCTCCGAAAGTTATTCTTTTCCCCGCTTTATTGGCGGGGTTTTTGTTGGTATTTCAAGGCTTTTTTTCCAGCCGTAAAGCATTTTACCAATTTCATCCAGTTTAGTGGACATACTCTCATATTGTCTATTAGAAATGAATTTTCCTTCCCAACAAGTTGTGACTAGAAATTTAAGTATATCTGCTGTAAAAATACATTCACTTAATAAGACTAATTTTTTATCCTTACCACTAAAATATGATGTGTATGAACTTTCCAGAAGATCAAGGAATTTATTTTCAATTCTTATACCCAGCGTGTAACGGGCAGTTCTAGGAATATGAGGCACAATACCCATCCAAAACAGATATCCCTCTTTGATTTTACTGAGGATCGAGGTTTTAGAGAGAGAGAGAGAGAGAGAGTACGAAGACCGTGCCATATTAAATTTAATAGTATCATCTCTTTGGAGAATCTGCTTGTCTCGTGGCAGGAATTTTTAAAGGGCAAAAGAAAAAGGAAAGATGTAGCTAAATACTCATTCCGTTTTATGGATAATATCCTCAAGCTCCATCATGATTTAGTAAACAAAACATATAAGCACGGCGCATATTATGCCTTTAAAATTAACGATCCCAAACCCCGCGATATCCACAAAGCAACTGTCCGGGACAGGATTATCCATCACGTCATTTACAGGATTTTATATCCTTATTTTGATAAAAAATTTATATTTGATTCGTACTCCTGCCGGAATGATAAAGGCACCCACAAAGCATTAAATCGTTTCAAAGAACTTGCCGGCAAAACCTCGCAAAATCATACTAAGACCGTGTGGGTATTAAAATGCGACATCAGAAAATTCTTTGCCAATATAGATCATCGGATTTTAAAAAATATTTTAAAACAGCATATCGTTGATGAAGATATTTTGTGGCTTTTGGAACATATCATTGACAGTTTCAACACAGAGAGTAAGGCAGGTGTTGGCCTTCCGTTGGGAAATGTTACCAGCCAGCTTTTAATTAATGTTTATATGAATGAGTTTGACCAGTTTCTCAAACGGAAATTAAAAGCACAGCATTACATCCGTTATGCAGACGATTTCTTAGTTTTGCATCAGAACAAATTTTATCTTGTTGATTTGATACCCCAAATATCAGCTTACCTGGAATCAAAATTAAAACTTAATTTGCATAAGGATAAGGTTTTCCTCAAAAGATTTTCTTCCGGTGTTGATTTCTTAGGCTGGATTCATTTTCCCTATTACCGGTTACTGCGGACATCCACAAAACGCAGGATGCTCAAAAGGTTAAAAGATTCTCCCACAAAAGAAACACTTACCTCATACCTGGGTTTATTAAAACACGGAAACACATATAAATTAGCCCAGAAGATCAAAGTTTAATATATTCTTCTCTTGTGGGGCCGGTGGAGATAAGTTTGATTGGGACTTCTAAGAATTTTTCTATAAATTTCAAGTAGGCCTGACAATGCTTTGGCAGATCATTGAATTTTTTAATATTGGTAATATCTTCCGTCCATCCGGGAAATTCTTTTAAAATTGGTGTTAATTTTGTAAGTTCTTCATACCCACAACTGCTGTATGGTGTGGATTTCCCGTTCAATTTATATCCTGTGCAGATTTTAATTTTTTCAATATTATTCAATATATCAATTTTGGTGATGGCTATTTCTGTTGCTCCTGAAATTTGGCAGGCAAATTTTACCGCCTCTAAATCTAACCATCCGACTCTCCGCGGCCTTCCGGTCGTGGTGCCGAATTCTTTGCCTTTTTCGCGGAGTTCATCACCTAATTTATCAGTTAGTTCTGTGGGAAAAGGCCCGCCGCCGACTCTGGAGGCATAAGCTTTTACTACCCCCATTATCTGGCCTATTTTTTGAATGGGTATCCCAGCGCCTGTATTTATAGCGCCCGGGAGAGTGTTTGAGCCGGTGCAAAAAGGATACGGCGAAAAATCCACATCCAGCATTACTGCCTGTGCCCCTTCCATTAAAATTTTCTTCTTTTCCAAAATAGCTTTTTGTAAAAGCTGGTATGTATCGGTGATAAACGGTAAAACTTTTTTCCTAAGAGCAGATAATTTTTTTAATTCTTCTTCGATATTAAGCGGTTTAACACCAAAGGTTTTTAAAATTTCATTCTTGATTTTTGATTGAAACTTAAATTTTTCTTTAAATAAATCCCAATTTTTAAGTTCATATAGCCTGATTCCGTTGTAACTTACTTTATCTGCAAAGGTGGGTCCGATGCCTCTGGCGGTTGTACCCAGCTTGTCTTTCCCCCGGGCATTTTCGAAAGCTATATCCAAAGCTTTGTGGTATGGAAGTATCAGGTGACACCTGTCTGATATGAATAATCTCCCTTCGACTTTTATTCCATCTGCAGTAAACATTTCAATTTCCGAAATTAAAACTTCCAAATCAACTATTACTCCGTTTGCAATCACGCATTTTGTTCTAGGATTTAGGATGCCTGATGGGATTAAATGCAGAGGATATTTTTTACCGTTAACTACTATGGTGTGGCCGGCATTATTGCCGCCGTGAAAGCGGACAGCGAAATCCGCGTGTTCTGCTAAAAGGTCAACAATTTTGCCTTTGCCTTCATCGCCCCATTGCGTTCCGATGATTACCGATACCATAGAAGTATTTTAACATTATTTGCTAAATTAAGGTAAGTTAGTTATAATAAATTATGGGAAATAAAAGTTACACAATTGTAACGCTTGGTTCTCACTCCGCCCTGCAAATTTTAAAAGGGGCAAAAGATGAGGGTTTTCAAACTGCAGTAGTAGTTACACCTGATCGAATCGCACTTTATTCTTCATATAAAAATTTTATTGATGAAATTTTAGAAGTTAAATCCTGGAAAGGTTTTCCTGCTTTAGAAAAAGAACTTATTAAAAGAAATACAATCCTGATTCCGCATGGTTCATTTGTGGCATATTTGGGGATGGAGCAAAATAAAAAAATGAAGGTCCTATACTTTGGCAACAAGGCTGTTTTGGATTGGGAAGAAAACCGGAAAATGCAAAGGACCTGGATGGAAAAATCCGGGATCAAAGTCCCGCATCGGTTCAGAAGAGGAGACAAGATAGACCGTGCGGTAATTGTAAAATCTTATGGAGCTGCCGGCGGTAAAGGATATTTTACTGCCACAAACCAAAAAGAATTTGACGAAAAGTTAAAAAACTACAACGAAGAAAAATTTATTGTGCAGGAATATGTTATCGGGGTGCCTGTTTATTTCCATTTTTTCTATTCACCTTTGACTAAAAAAGTGGAGATAATGAGTTTAGATAAACGTTATGAAACAAATGTTGACTCGCTTGGAAGAATCCCTGCTAAAAATCAAAGGGGTTTGGATATTGAACCCTCGTTTGAAGTAGTTGCCAATATTCCTATGGCCATAAGGGAATCTCTTTTGGCCCAAGGTATTTCCATGGCAGAAAGAGTTATTAAAACTTCCCAAAAATTAATTCCGGAGAAAGGGCTTTTCGGGCCGTTTTGTCTGGAAACTATTATTACTTCAACTGAGGAAATATATGTAATAGAAATTTCTGCAAGGATTGTGGCAGGGACTAATTGTTTTATAGACGGCTCGCCTTATACATATTTATTGTATGATGAGCCCATGTCTACAGGAAGAAGAATAGCCCGGGAAATAAAATATGCCATAAGACAAAATAGATTAAAGGAGGTTTTGGATTAAATGATCGCTCGTCACATCAAAAAGCACCGTTCGACTAGTGATACTGTAACATTAAGTAATCCTCAACCCTCACTATGTGAAGATTTTGCGCCAAGTTACTGCACGCAAAATCTTCAAATTGCTTTTGTGATTTGTGACTTCGCAATTCTAAAGGAGTGTTATGGCTAACAGATACACAATTGCTGTACTTGGTTCCCACTCTGCTTTGGATGTTTGTCGCGGAGCAAAAGATTTGGGGTTTAAGACTTTAGTAGTTGTACAAAAAGGCAGGGATAAAACTTATGCAAAATATTATAAAACGCAAAGTGGTAGTCCTTCGGTCGGTTGCGTGGATGAGGTCATTGAGTTAGAAAAGTTTGCAGATATTATTAAGCCGGAAATACAGGAAGAATTATTAAAAAGAAATTGTATTTTTATTCCCCATAGGTCTTTTGAGGTTTACATTAATGATTATGACGCCATAGAAAAAAAGTTTAAAGTTCCGATGTTTGGGAACCGATTTTTACTAAGGTGTGAAGAACGGGGAGTAAAACCAAACCAGTATGACCTCTTAGATAAAGCAAATATCCGATACCCCAAACAATTCAATCCGCCAGCTGGCGGACCAAAAGATATAGACAGGCTTTGCATTGTTAAAGTTTTGGAAAAGGAGCGGGGGTTTGAAAGGGCATTTTTCTTTGCAGAATCTTTTGAAGAATATAAAATTGGCGTCACACAGGGGCTTGGCTTAGGAAAATTTACAGAAGCGCAGATTAAGGGAGCAATAATAGAGGAATTTATTGTTGGTGTGCAGGTAAATTTTAATTTCTTTTATTCGCCGGTTAACAATCGATTGGAGCTGATTGGAACAGATACAAGAAGACAAACTAATATAGAAGGCCTGACAAAATTGCCATCTGTTTATGAAGGAGAGTTGATTAAAAAAATCGGTGTTAAATATGAAGAAGCCGGGCATATTGCGGTGACTGTTTTGGAATCATTATTGGAAGATGCATTTGCTATGGGGGAGCAATTTGTGGAAGCTTCCAAAGAATTATTTAAGCCGGGAGTAATAGGTCCGTTTGGTTTACAAACTATGATTACTGCGGGACCTCCTAAAAAAGAAATTATTGTATTTGATGTCTCACCCAGAATGCCGGGAAGCCCGGGAATTTTTGCCACCCCTTACAGTGGGTATTTATACGGACAAAATATCAGCATGGGCAAAAGGGTGGCAATGGAAATAAAAGAAGCAATTGAAGAAAGAGAATTGGAAAAGGTTCTAACGTAATTCTATTGTCATTCTGATCCGCCAGCAACTGCGTAGCTGTGGGCGGAGAAGAATCTCAAGATTAGTCTAGAGATCCTTCACTAATCATTCAGGATGACAGATACATATGAAACAAGAAAAGAAGTTTGCATTAGTAAGTGTTTATGATAAAACCGGAATAGCAGATTTTGCCAGGGTTTTAGAAAAGGGGGGATATGAAATTATTTCTACCGGCGGCACATTTGAGGTATTAAAAAAAGACGGAATTAAAGTCACTCCCGTTGATGAAATTACCGGTAATCCAAGAGACTGCTTCGATGGTCGGATGAAAACAATCAGTTTTCAAATAGAATCCGGAATTTTATTTGACCGGGAAAACCCTTCTCATGTTGAGGAGGCGCAAAAATTAAACGTTCCTAAAATAGACATTGTGGTATGCAATCTTTATCCCTTTGAGGAGAAACCCGGCATTGAAACAATTGATGTGGGAGGACCGACAATGATCCGGGCTGCTGCCAAAAATAATGCCAGCGTTTTAGTAGTAGTTGATCCGGCAGATTATGAAGAAGTATCAAAGGTTGTAAAGGTATCAAAAGTATCAAAGGAATTAAGACAAAAACTGGCTGCCAAAGCTTTTTATCATCTGTCTTTTTATGATTCCCAAATTGGTAAATATTTTTCAGAAGAAGATTTTCCGAAAGAGGTAACAATACCACTTCGAAAAACTAATGTTTTAAGGTATGGAGAAAATCCTCACCAAAAAGGTGCCTTATATTTAATGCCAAATACAAATTCTCCTTTTAGTAAGTTAAAGCATCTTTGGGGAAGGGAGCTTTCCGGAACAAATATAGGAGATATTCAGGCAGGTTTAGAAACTGTCAGGCAATTTAATGAAGCAGCTGCTTGTGTGATAAAACATTTAAGCCCTTGTGGTATTGCTAGAGGATCTGATGCCAGGGAGGCTTTGTATTTTGCAATTGAAGCAGATCCGGTTTCTGCATTCGGAGGAGTAATTGTTTTAAATAAAGTAATGGATTTGGAGGCTGCAAAAAATGTGGCAACATTTAAAAACGAAAGGGAAGAAAATATAGATATTGTGGCAGTTCCTGATGTGACCCCTGATGCTTTAGAACTTTTGAAAAAGGTCAGAAAAAGTATGGGAGTCTATACTTTTGGTGAAATTCCCACTGGTAGAAGTGAACAGTGGGACTTAAAATATTTTGCAGGGGCTGTACTTTTGCAGGACTTTGATGATAATGTGGAAGAAAGTTTTCAAAACTGGAAAGTTGTGACAAAAATGAAGCCTTCTGAGAAACAAATGAAACAAATGCAGTTTGGTTTTAAATGCGTCAAAGCTGTCAGGTCCAATGCTGTGATTGTTATTGATAAAGATATTCCTATGACTCGCGGGATTGGTTCGGGTCAGACCTCAAGAGTCGGGGCTACCAAAATTGCTTTAGAGCAGGCAGGAGATTTTAATAAAGGGGGAATCTTAATAAGCGACAGCTTTTTCCCGTTTGATGACAGTGTGAAGATGGCTGCAAAATATGGAATCGGTGCAATTTTAGAACAAGGGGGTTCAGTCAACGATAAAGCGTCCACTGAGGCAGCAGATGAGGCAGGTATCCCAATGGTATTTACCGGAAGGAGGGCATTCAGACACTAATGGAAAGTAAAAAGGAAAAAGTAAAAAGTCAAAATTACAGTAGTTATCAAAGTCCATTTGCATGGCGTTACGGATCAGAAAAAATGCGTCAGATTTTTTCTGAAGAATATAAATATAAACTTTGGAGAAAAATATGGGTATCTTTGGCAAAGGCCCAGGCAAAAGAGGGATTGGTATCAGAAGAAGAGTGGAAAGACTTAGAAAAAAATCAGGACAATTTAGATATTGAAAGAATCTGGGAGATTGAAAAGGACACCAGACATGATGTGGTGGCCGCGATCAAAGAGTTTGCAGAAAAGGCGAAGGTGGGCGGCGGCAAGATTCACCTGGGTGCAACATCTATGGATATTTCTGATAATGCAGAAACCGTAAGGATGCAGGAAGCGCTTATTTTGGTTGAAAAAAATCTTAAAAAACTCATTAAAATCTTTGGAGAAAAGATAAAAAAATATGCTGATCTTCCCTGTATGGGTTATACACACTTACAAGCAGCTGAACCAACCACACTCGGTTACAGGTTTGCCTTCTATGCCCAGGATCTTTTGATGGATCTAAAGCTTTTGCAATTTGTTAAGGAGAATTTAAAGAGTAAGGGATTAAAAGGGGCAGTAGGAACTTCAGCAAGCTATGTTAAATTGCTTGATGGAAAAAAAGCCAAAGAAATGGAAGAAGGAGTGCTCTCTGAGTTGGGAATAGAAGCAGCTGAAATTACCAGTCAAACAGCCCCAAGAAAAATAGAATTTTGGCTGGGAAATTTACTGGCATCTATTGCTCAAAGTCTTAATAAATTTGCATTTGATTTAAGGATTTTGCAGGCTCCTTTTATGAATGAATGGATGGAACCTTTTGGCAAAAGCCAGGTTGGTTCGTCTGCCATGCCCTTTAAAAGAAATCCTATAAAGGCAGAACAGATTTGTTCGTTGGCAAGATTAGTTATTAATTTATCAAGAACAACCTGGGATAATGCTGCTAATCAGTTACTGGAGCGGACTCTGGATGATTCGGCAAATAGAAGAGTAGTGATTCCGGAAATGTTTTTAGCAATAGACGAGATAATTGATACTGCAGGTAATTTAGTTGAAGGCCTAAATATTAATGAAATAGTAATTACGAAGAACTTAAAATTTTTCTTTGTTTTTTCAGCAAGCGAATCAATTATTATAGAAGCAGTTAAAAAGGGTGCGGATAGGCAAGTTGTGCACGAGATATTAAGAGAAATTTCTATGAAGGCCTGGGAGGCTATGGACAAGGCAGGAGAGATGCAGAAGTTATTATTAGAAAATGCTGAGATTAAAAAATATTTAAATGCAGCAGATTTAAAGAAATTATTAGATGCTAAAAATCATATTGGAAATGCGCCGCAAAAAGCATTGACTTTGGCTTTGGAGATTGATAAGTTGACTTAAAACTATGTCAAAAAAAGTATTGATATTAATGGGTTCGGATTCTGATTTTTCTGTAATGTCGGAAGCGGGAAAAACGTTGGAAGAATTTAACGTAGAATACGAAATCACAGTTTCTTCGGCCCATCGCTCACCAGAAAGAACGAAGGAGCTGGTTTCAAAAGCCAAAGACGAGGGAGTCAAAGTTATTATTGCCAGCGCCGGTTTGGCTGCTCATCTGGCAGGGGTGGTGGCGGCACACTTCCACTTGCCGGTTATTGGTGTACCAATCCAAAGTGGGCCTTTGAGTGGGCTCGATGCACTTTTATCTACCATGCAGATGCCGCCGGGCGTGCCGGTGGCAACTGTCGCTATAAACGGCGCTAAAAATGCTGCAGTTTTGGCTGTCCAAATATTGGCAACTTCTGACGGGGCTTTAGAAAACTCATTAATAGAATATAAGAAAAAGTTAGCAGATGCAGTAGAAGAAAAAGCCCGCAACCTTGGAAAATGATTGACAAAAAAACTGTTATTGAAAATATTCCTTCTGCCTTAAAAAGTGTTAATATCCGGAAGTTCGGCAAGAAACACCAGGGAAAAGTCAGGGATAGCTATCAAGTTGGTGAGAAAAGAATTATTATCACAACTGACAGGCAATCTGCTTTTGATAGGGTTTTAGGTTTTATTCCGTTTAAAGGGCAGGTACTCACTCAAATTTCAAAATTTTGGTTTGAAAAAACAGAAGATATTATCCAAAATCATCTGATTTCCGTTCCGGATCCAAATGTAATGCTGACTAAAAATTGCAAAGTAATTCCTATTGAAATGGTTGTCCGGGGGTATATTACCGGGGTTACAGATACTTCTATATGGGGATCTTACGAAAAAGGAGAAAGGATAATTTATGGAATTAAGTTTCCGGAAGGTTTAAGTAAAAATCAAAAATTGCCAGAATCCGTGATAACCCCAACTACAAAAGCAGAAGCAGGACATGACGAAAGATTAACAGAAAAAGAAATACTGCAAAAAGAAATTGTTACTCCTAAAATTTGGAAAGAAATGAAAAAAGCAGCATTGGCTATTTTTGAAAGGGGACAAAAAATCTGTCAAAAAGCCGGGATAATATTGGTTGATACAAAATATGAATTTGGTCTGGATGAAAAAGGAAAATTAATTTTAGTTGATGAGGTTCATACACCGGATTCTTCAAGGTACTGGATAAAAAAGACTTACAAAGAAAGGTTAAAAAAAGGGTTGGAACCGGAAAGCTATGATAAGGAGCCTTTAAGAATTTGGTTTAAGGAACAAGGTTACACCGGCAAAGGCAAAATTCCCAAAATGCCTCCCGAATTTATTGCCAAAATGAGCATGCTTTATATGAGTATATTTGAAAAAATTACCGGTAAAAAGTTTGTGCCGGATATGAGTAAAAACGTCACAAAAAGGATTAAAGATAATTTGTCAGGAGTACTTTAGAGTTTGCAAAACTAATTTGAGAAAGATATAATTTTAAGCGATGGCAAATGATAATGGTTTTGTACTTTTAACAGGGACTGCAAATTTAAAACTAGCGCAAGATGTTGCCAAAATTTTAGGAAAAAATGTTGACGAAACTGTCAGTGTTTTTGCAGACGGCGAGAAAAGAATTGTTATTCCTGAGAACCTTCGGAAGAGAGATGTTTTTATAATTCAACCCACCTGCCCTCCTGTTGATGCAAATATTATGGAACTTTTTCTAATAATAGATGCGGCAAAAAGGTCATCTGCTTCTGAGGTTTCTGCGATTATTCCTTATTTTGGATACTCAAGACAAGACAGAAAAGACAGACCCCGGGTTCCGATTTCTGCATCTATTATTGCAAGGCTTATTGAGTATGCGGGAGCAGACAGAATTTTAACTGTTGATATTCATTCCGAACAGGAACCGGGCTTTGTGGAAATTCCGTGGGATAATTTATACAGTAGCTATTCATTCCTCCCGTATCTTAAAGGCCAATTTACCTCTAATCTTATTATAGCCTCTCCTGATAAGGGTGGTGTTTTGAAAGCAGCTTTTTACGCAGATCTGCTTGACGCAGACGGAGTTGCAATAGTTTTCAAAGAAAGGGATGTAATGAAGGCAAACGAAAGCAAAGCTTTAGATATGATTGGTGATGTCAAGGATAAAGATGTATTAATAGTTGATGATATGATCGATACGGCCGGGACAATTTGCGATGCTGCAAATTTAATCAAAGAAAGGGGTGCGAAAAAAGTGGTGGCTTTAGCAACGCATGGACTTTTTTCAGATCCTGCTCCTCAAAGAATTAAAGATTCTTCTTTGGATAAAATTTTCATTACCGATACTGTACCTATTAGAAAAGAAATGTTGGAAAATCCAAAATTAGAAGTGATTTCTGTTGCTAAACTTTTAGCAGAAGCTATAAGTTGTATTTATAACGGGGATTCAATCTCCGAAAAATTAATTCCTAAAACCCACAGAGAAGAGAGAAATTGACTTAACGTACTCCTAAACTTATAGCGCCAAAAATAACATTTTTATCCTTTATAATAACCTGTTTTGGTCCATTTTGAATGACTCCTGTATTCCATGATTTTAAATTATTTTTTTGGGCAATTTCCTGTGCTTTTTCTACTTGAATAGGAGGTAAATATACTGCAAAGCCTGCGCCCATGTTGAAATTGCCGTACATGTCTTCGTCAGTGCTGCCTGAGTTATTTTGAATAAAATCAAAAATCGGAGTGATGGGAGGTGTTTGAGTTATTACGTAACTAAAGTCTTTATTTGCTCTCATTAATTTTCTAAAGCCGTGTCCTGTAATATTGACCATATAATGAATATCAATACCATCTTCAAACAAATCCTTCACTAAATTTACATATATATGGGAAGGATTAAGCAGTGCGTCTCCGTACATAGTTCCATCGCTTAGCTTGGCTGAATATCCATCAGGAAGCTTTTGTGCAATTGCCCGTGCTAAAGATAACCCATTTGCATGAATGCCGCTGCTTTCTATTAACAAAATAGCATCTCCGGCCGTAAGTTTTTCTCCAAGGATGAGTCTTTCCTTTGGTTTGATAATACCAATGCAGGAGCCCACAAGGTCTAAAGTATCCGGGTTTATAATGCCGGAAAGTCCTGGAGTTTCGCCGCCGCCCCAGGTTGCGCCTGCCAAATTGCAGGCTTTTGCCCATCCTTCAATCAGGGCTTTTGAACGTGCAGTATCCGAAAACCATGCCGGCCCGCCAGAACCGAAATAGGCATTGATCACCTGCGGCATGGCGCCCACCGTTATAATGTCATTAACAATTGCTGCCACGGTATCCTGTGCAATTTGTCCGTAGTACTCTTTACCGGTAATTTTACTCATGTCATCTGCCACTAAATTTTTAGTACCCAAACCCTCAATTACAAAAGCCCGGAAAGCATCGCTTTCCTCCCAAACAAAAGCAGATTCGCCGCGGCTTTGTGTTATCTCTTTGAAGTTAAAGTTTAAAAGATTTTGAGAAGTTTGTTTGCCTGCATTTTGCGCCAGTTTTTTTAGAGGATCCATCACATCGTAATTTACGCCTGTTTGTGAGTAGGAAATCTTTGACTTATTCATCCTGTTAATATACCATAATTGTAGCCTTATGCGAAATTTTTATGCGGCAATAATTGCCTTTATTTTTTTTGTTTTTATATTTTCTCCAAATGCGGTACAGGCTGTTAGCGTCCGGGTGCCGATTTTGATGTATCACTACATTGCAAGTAATCCAAATCCCTCAGACAGGGCACGGGATTCATTGTCTGTTTCTCCTGATAAATTTGATGCTCAAATGCAATACCTTTTGCAAAACGGCTATACCCCAATTAGTTTGGATACCTTGTATGGAATTATTTATGGCCATGCATCAAAGCCTGAAAAACCTGTTGTTTTAACTTTTGATGACGGGTATATAGATTTTTACACAAATGCTTATCCGATACTTAGGAAATATAATTTTCATGCTGTTTCTTTTATTCCAACAAAACTGATAGGCGGAAGTTATTATATGAGCTGGAATCAAATTAAAGAAATCGCATCATCGGGGCTGGTTACTTTTGAGGGGCATACGATAACTCATGCTTACTTGCCTTCGCTAAGTTTTTCTGCCGCTTTCAAAGAGCTTAGTGATTCAAAGAAAATCATAGAAAGTTATACCGGCTACCCTGTGAATTTTATTGCTTATCCCGGCGGTTCCTCTAATGGGAATACTTGGGCTGCTGCACAGAAGGCAGGATACGTTGGGGGGTTAGGTACCTGGTATGGGAAATCATGGGGGCCATCTATGAATATGCCGAGAATTAAAGTATCTGGTTTATGGAATTTAAAGGAATTTGCCTCGAGGTTGTAATTTATCATGAGTAAAAAAACTATTTTTCTGCCGGTTGCGTATTTTGCAGTGGTCAGCATATTTTTAATATGGCACGGGAAATTTTTTTCTCCTGATCAGTTTTTTGCTGCCGCAATATTGATTACTCTTTTTTTAGGAAGATCAAAAGCATTTATAAAGGACTGGTCAGTGCCGGTAGTGCTTTTGTTAAGTTATGATTATTTAAGGGGGTTGGTTCCTAGTTTGACGCAGGGGGTAAATATTTATCCTATGATAAATTTTGATAAAGCAGTTTTTGGAAGCTTGCCTACAAACAGCTTGCAATCAGTTTTTTATACAAACGGAACAGTTAACTGGTATGACTATTTAGGAGCAGGACTTTATATGTCGCATTTTATAGCGCCTATGTTATTTGGTTTTATCTTTTGGCTAAAAGACAGGGATACATTTCAAAAATATTTTTTATCTTTACTTCTACTCTCTTACGCGGCTTTTTTTACTTATATTTTATTTCCTGCTATGCCGCCCTGGATGGCTTCGCAAAAAGGCCTTATCCCGGAAGTTTCCAAAGTTATGGATAGAGTTTTTATAAGCTTGCCTAAGGCAATAGATCTTCCTTCAGTTTATCAATTTGTCGGCGCTAATTTAGTGGCTGCGGTTCCTTCGTTGCATGCAGCATACCCTTTGCTTACCTTTTTCTTTTTAGTTAAGAAATTTAAAGCATTGGGTTTTTTAATCCTGCCTTATATTTTAGGAATTTGGTTTTCCATTGTGTATTTTGGGGAACATTATGTCTTTGATATTGTTGCAGGTGCGCTATATGCTGTGGCTGCTTTTTGTCTTGTGCTGTATTTTCAAAAGATTATCAAAATATTTACTTATGCTAAAATACGCAGATGAATTTTTAAACGGTATCACCATGTACCGTCTTATGCTTTATGAACTAATCTTGCTTTTGTTTGTTGCAGTGTTTTTAAGTTTTTTAAAGGTATTGCCTTTTGAACCTGTTAATTTAATTTTTCAAGCCTCAATATTAATTTCGGTTTGTTGGGGTGCTAATAAAATTTTTGCCCATCTTTTCAAAGCGCCGGCTAATTTGGAATCTACATATATTACTGCTCTTATTTTATTTTTGATTATTAACCCTGTTAGGTCTTATCAAGAGGCTGTTATTCTGGTGGTGGTCGGAGTTTTGGCTATGGCGTCCAAATATATATTAGCTACCGGCAAAAAGCATATTTTTAATCCGGCTGCTTTTGCGGTTTTTGCAACTGCTTTAGTTTTAAATTATTCCGCCGGTTGGTGGATTGGCAATATTTGGATGGCTCCGTTTGTAATTTTGGGTGGTATTTTAACCGTCAGAAAATTGAAAAGGTTTGATTTGGTAATTTCTTTTTTTTGTACTTCCTTGGCGGTTTTTTTATTTTTCGCGGTATGGAGGGGTAACAGTTTTTTGGCTTTTTTTCAAAAAATCTTTCTTGAAACACCCTTATTTTTCTTTGCTTTTGTAATGTTAACCGAACCGCAGACAACCCCTCCAAGTAAAAAATGGAAAATTCTCTATGGCGCTTTTGTAGGCTTTTTGTATGCTTCTCCCTTAAGTATAGGGCAATTTTCAACCACACCGGAAACAGCTTTGATTTTGGGGAATATATTTTCTTATATTGTAGGACTTAAAAAAAAGCTGATTTTGGAATTAAAGGAGAAAAAACAAATAGGGTTAAATATTTACGATTTTATTTTTAATTTAAAAGATAAACTTTCCTTTTTGCCGGGGCAATATATGGAGTGGACTTTGGGTCATCAGATCCCTGACTCGAGGGGAAACAGAAGATTTTTTACTATTGCATCAGCGCCTACAGAAAAAGATATGCTCGTAGCGATAAGAGTTTTGGAAAATTCCAGCAGTTTTAAAAAAGCGCTTTTAAATTTGAGTCCCGGGGGCAAACTTGTTGCTTCCAATCCGGACGGAGAATTCGTATTACCAAAAGATCAAAATAAAAAACTGGTTTTTATTGCAGGAGGAATCGGGATAACGCCATTTCGCAGTATGATTAAATATCTTTTAGATAAAAGTGAAAAAAGAGATATTGTTTTATTTTATATAAATAAAACTGCGGAAGAAATTGTTTTTAAGGAAATTTTTGATGAAGCTTTTAGGAAACTCGATATTAAAACAGTTTACGTATTAACTGATAAAGAAAATATTCCTAAAGGATGGAAAGGCAGAGTAGGACACCTTGGTGGAGACATTATACGCAAAGATGTTTTTGATTTTCGGGAAAGAATTTTTTATATATCCGGATCACATTCAATGACAGAGTCCTTAAAAGAAATCTTAAAGGGGATTGAGGTTTCCGATAACCAGATAAAAACAGATTATTTCCCCGGGTATGCATAGTAAATTTCATACCTTGCTCTTGCGTATTCTTTACCTTGCTGTATTAATCTTTTGAAAAGATGATTAACAGATTAAAAATGAAATTTATTTTAGGAATTGCCTTTTTATCGGCAGTTTTAGCAGGCTATTTTATATTTTGGCAAAAAAGTATCCCCACTGTTCCGGCAATTAATCTAAAAACATCAAATGAAACTGTGCAAAATTTATTGCCGGCTCATCCTTTACAGATTACCGAAATGAGAAAAAAAGAATATCCCGGCAGCGAAATTACTATTGAAAGAGAATTGCCCCAGGGGCAAAATTACCGGCAATACCTTGCTTCCTATCAATCGGAAGGCTTGAAGATACGTTCACTTTTAACAGTTCCGACCGATAATCCGCCGGAAGGCGGTTGGCCAGCAATTATCTTCAATCATGGTTATATTCCCCCGGCCCAGTACCAGACAATCGGAAGGTATGCTGCATATACAGACGCTTTCTCAAGAAACGGCTATATTGTTCTAAAGCCTGATTACCGTGGGCATGGGGATTCTGAAGGTAACCCGGAAGGGGCCTATTATTCATCTGCGTATACTGTTGATGTTTTAAACGCATTATATTCCATAAAAAAATACCCTGATGTAAACCCGGATAAAATCGGCATGTGGGGACATTCAATGGGAGGAAGTATTACCCTGCAGTCAATGGTTGTAAGTAAAGATATTAAAGCAGGCGTGATTTGGGCAGGAGTAGTTGCCTCCTATGAAGATATGATAAAAAATTGGAGACGAGCTTCTCCTTTTGTCCCTTCGCAAAGAGAGCAAATCTTTAGAAGGCCAAACAGACAGGAACTTATTAATAAATATGGCGACCCGGATAAAAATCCCCGGTTTTGGCAGTCAATTTCCCCGATTTTTTTTGTTAGCGATATCTCCGGTCCTTTACAAATCCAGCATGGAACCGGAGATCAGGAAGTTCCGTTGCTTTTCAGTCAGCGCTTAAATGAGGCAATGGAAAATGCCCAAAAGCCTGTTGAGTTTTACACCTATGATGGGGATGATCATAATCTTTCAGGAAACCTATCACTTGCCCTAAACCGCTCTGTGGAATTTTTTGATAAATATTTAAAGTAGGAGCTCATTTAATTATTTCAAAAATCTTATATTTTGATTTAGAGCCCGAAATTAACATTACATCTGATCTTTTAACTTTTAAATAATCTGCCAATGCTGCGGTGGCTGCTTTGTTGGCTTTTCCCTCCAGGGGAGGCGCATTTACATAAATATGTAAATTGTCCAGTAAATCCTTATCAATTCTTTCTCTTTTGGAGTTAGGGTGAACTATTACTGAAACTTTCATATTCGGTTAAATAGGAAAATTTGTTTCATTGTAAAGACGGGCTTTTTCAAATTCTGCTTTTGCCAAATCAGGTTTTCCCTGCTCAAGATAAATTTCTCCTCTTATCTGGTAAAGTTCTGAAAATGCCCGGTTGTGATTTCCTAAAATTTTATCAGTTAACGTAAAAACTTTATCATATTTTTTTAATTTTTGATAAGCTAAAATAGGCTCTATTTGATACCATAACATCCTGAAAGGAAGTTTATCTTCAACAAGTTCAAAGATTTCAACAGCTTTTTGATAATCACCTAAGTAATAATACCCAACAGAAATATTAAATTTAGTAAAGATATCATCAGGGTTTTCCTGCAGTTCTTTTTGAGCTAGCTCTAAAGCTTTTTCCCATGCTTTTTTCTCATCATTGCTTTCCCTCAAAATACTTTCGGCCAAAGCTTGTTTTTCTTTGGGGACTAAAACTAAATATTCATAATTAAACCCCTGCCATAAGTTTAAGAATTCCCCGTAAGAATATTTTAAGTCAGCTCCTTGTAAAGAATCATCCTGAATAAACTGGCCTAAAGTATCATCAAAACCCCGTATAAGCCGGTAGTGTCCGATATCATCATTTTCTTTGAGCCATGTCCTAACAATTACGGGCATATCATATGATATGAAAAGTTTAATGGTGTTAATATCGCCTGCCGGCCGATGATATGTTAAAAAGTTATACTCTCTGGCTTTCTTGGCCAGTTCTGCTAATGTTACTGATTTATCATCATTGTCTCCTTGTGGATTTTGAAAGGGGCGGAGGTTTTTGCCCAGTTCTTGTTGGGAGACATTAATATCAAAATATGAAAGAGCCATAGATAATGCTGCAGGGCCGCAATTATTAAAGGTTTGAAAGACGTGCAGCTTTTGGGGAATAGTCTTTTGACCAAGTATTTTAAGGGGTGCGGGTGAGGTAGAGGAAACTGCAGAAGGAGAAGGGGCAATTTTAATTGGCTGAGGAGATGCCTGATTAAGTGGCCGTATAAAAAACACTAAAACAAAAATAAGGATTGCGCAAACCAGGGAAATAATCCACATCATAAAGATATGTATTTTAAACCAATTTAATTCTATAATGCAAAATTTCTAACTATATTCTTACAAAATTTTCTTTCTATATTGAAATAATTTTGGTATGGTAGTTTGATTGGTAATGAAAAACTTAGGTTTTGTTTTGGTGATAATAATTAGTTTAATAATCGGGCTTTCGCTGCTACAGTCTTCCCAAACAACTATGAGTGAGGATTCTGCGATAAAATCCGGGCAGCAGATCCAGGGAGCTGATTTTCAAACTTCCTCTCCTGCTCAGGTTACACAAATTGCTCAAAACCTTGATACGCCGTGGAGTTTAGTGTTTTTGCCGGATAAAAGTATGCTGGTGACTGAGAGGGTCGGACGGGTGAGAATAATAGATGCAGGCGGTAATCTTCAATCAGAACCTGTAGCAGTTATCGAAAAAGCAAAAGAGATTGGCGAAGGCGGGCTTTTGGGCATCGCTTTGCATCCTGCTTTTTCCGATAATAATTCTGTTTATTTGTATTATACATACTCAGCTGAGGGGGAAAACACAAAAAACCGGGTTGTTCAAATGACTTACCGTGATAAAAAACTGTCAGATGAAAAAATTATTGTAGATAATATTTCGGGGGCATCAAACCATAATGGCGGCAGGATAAAATTCGGGCCGGATGGATTTTTGTATATTACAACAGGTGATGCCCAAAATCCTTCCCAGGCTCAGGATAAAGCTTCTTTGGCAGGGAAGATTCTGCGGGTCACAGACCAAGGAAATCCGGCGCCTGATAATCCGTTTGGGAATTTAGTATATTCATACGGACACCGTAATCCTCAGGGCATTACCTGGGACGCAAGCGGTCAACTATGGGAGACTGAGCATGGGCCCTCAACTAAAGATGAAATCAACAGGATTGAGAAGGGTAAGAATTATGGCTGGCCGGATATTACAGGTGACGAAACAAAGCAAGGCATGGAAACGCCTGTTTTAAATTCCGGCACCAATACCTGGGCGCCTTCAGGGACTGTATTTTTTAGAAATTCTGTATTTTTTGCCGGGTTAAGAGGGCAGGCTCTTTTCGAAGCAAAAACAGAAGGAGGCAATATGAGTCCTGAGGAGCATTTTAAAGGGGAATTTGGAAGAATAAGAGATGTAATTCTGGGGCCGGATAATATGTTTTATATTGCTACAAGCAATCAGGATGGCAGGGGACTGCCAAAAGATACGGATGACCGGATAATAAAATTGAACCCACAAAAGCTTTAACCTGTGATATATTTCTTGGATGCGGCAATTGTTGTTGGGCAGGGAAAAAACAATATATTTGCGGTCCAGGAGAAGAAATAAGCTAGGCAGCTTTTTGATACTGCTTGGAATAGGTGTAACAGCAGTATATTTTCTTTATGGGACTTTAATTCTGAGCCGCGAAAAACCGCTTATCTCGCCAGTAAGCGGTCAGATGAAGGCAGAAATGCTGGGTATTGCAGATTCTAATCAGGTGAATTTAAAAAATGCTGTAGAAAATGTATTAGCCGGAACAAAAGGAACGTATGCGGTGGCAATTAAAAATTTGAAAACAGGCGAGAGCTATTTTGCGAACGAACATAAGAGTTTTGAAGCAGGAAGTCTTTACAAATTATGGGTAATGGCAGCAGTGCTTTCTAAAATAAGGGATGGGACTTTAAGTGAAGAGCAGGTTCTAAGCAGGGACATAAGCGCTTTAAACGAGGTATTTGGTATTGATTCTGAGGTGGCGGAGCTTACAGAAGGGAAAATTGCACTCAGTGTGAATGATGCCCTTACTCAAATGATTACAATTTCGCATAATTATGCAGCGCTTCTTTTGACAGAGAAAATAAAATTATCAACTGTTGCAAATTTATTGAAAGAGAAGGGGTTTGGTGAATCCAAAGTCGGAAGAGGAGACGATGTTCCTCATACCACTCCCTATGATATTTTTCTCTATTTCGAAAAATTGTATAAAGGTGAGTTGGCTCAACCTGAGGATACTGAAAAAATGCTCGTCCTGCTTAAAAATCAAAAGTTAAATGGCAAATTGCCTAAAAATCTGCCAAAAGATACAGTCATTGCGCATAAAACAGGTGAAATCGGGTGGTTTACTCATGATGCAGGCATAATTTATTCAGATAAAGGCGATTATATAATTGTTGCTATGTCGGAAACTGATAAGCCTGCTGCAGCAGAAGAAAGGATTGCCCGGATTTCTGAATCCGTCTATAGGTATTTTACAAAATTCTAAAAAAGTACAGGGTTATTTATTAACATTTACATCTATTTGCCCGGGGACATTGATTTGAGGGGCTGAGGATTTTTGCAAAACAGGTAGTAAATAATTGAAAAATAAAATTATTAATACAACGACAATGATTACTCCAATCAAAAGGCCTAAGGGACCGCCCGAATCAGAGCTTGAACTTTGAGGAATATATTCTTTTTCTCTTACAACGTCTGCCATTTTTTTATCCCCCTCTTATTTTATAGGTTGAGTTTACAAAAAAAGCTTAAAATTGACGTAAAAGAGAGGTAATAAGAGGGTAATAAAACCTTTCTTTCTTAATCTCTTCTTAATCCTTTTTTCTCTATTATGGATTTCATAGATAAGGAGGTGATAGTTTTATGAATTTAGTTAACAGGCTTTTGGGAAAAGCTATGTTGGGAATTTTGGCAGTAGGGATTGGTGCGATTAGTGTAGCCTCATTTACAAATCTTTTGAGCCCGAAAGATGCAGAAGCTGCCACTCCTTGTATCGTAACTATATTTGGTAAGCAGTATGATGTGGCTCCGTTGCAAACAAGCCACAGCGGCGGCAATATTTTTACATGCGGCACCGATATGACAGGCACTTATCAGGCAAGACACGGGTCTGATGTAAGTATGCTGACACCGTATCTTGTTGTTCCTCCGAGTCCGTCGCCAAGTCCAAGCCCAGTTCCGACTCCAAGCCCAGTCCCGACTCCAAGTCCAGTTCCGGATCCGGTAGTACCGCAAGATCCGCCGGTGATTACACCAGATCCTTCACCAGATCCGATACCTCCTGTTTATGAAGATGAAGATGATGAAGATGAGGATGAGGATGAGGATGAGGACAGAGAGCATGAACGGCGCGAGCGCAAGCATAGAGAGCATAGAAGAAGCGAGGAGAGAGAAAACAGACACGGAGATGATTAATTAAAGGATTGGTTTTAAAGACGGAAGAAAGAGTCCTGCCTTTTTAGGCAGGGCTTTCTCTTGTTATTATGAAACGAATAATATTTTCAGCTGGCTTAATATTTTTATTCCTATTGGTTTTTCTTGTATTGGTAAATTTCTATATTAATTCCCGGTATAAGCCTGATGTTTCTTTACAGCCAACTCAAACCAATGAGGAAGCTGCAAAAACTTTTACCCAAGATGAGCTGAAAAAATATAACGGTACTGATGCAGATCTTCCCATATACCTGGCCTTAGACGGGGTTGTATATGATGTGACAGCAGGAAGAGAATTTTATGCTTCCGGAGGCGCTTACCATTATTTAGCGGGCAAAGATGCAAGTATACCTTTGCATCTTGTGGGTGCAGATATTATCAAAAATAAATATCCTGTTGTGGGAAAACTTGTTAAATAGCTCTCTATTCTTAGCTCTTAGCAGCTTTTTGTAAACAGCTAAGAGCTAACGGCAAACAGCTATTCACTTGTGACTTTATCTTTGGTATCTTCGGCCGCGTCTTTGATATCTTCTTTTGTTTCTTCTGCTTTATCTTTTATATCATCTCCCATATCTCCCATTTTACTATCACCTCCTTTCTGAAAAGTATTATGCTTTTATTATTTAAGAGACCGGCAAAGAAAATGTAAGTAAGTGGAAAGAAGCCTTTAAATTTCTTTCTGATTTATTACGCGGTTTTTACTGAATTTTTTTTATTATCTTATAAGATAGGCATGTTATGAATGAGATTGTAAATAATTTATCTTTTACTTTAAGCGATACCTTAAACCGGATGATATCTTTTATTCCGCAGTTGATTGGAGGAGTAATCATTTTAGTTATTGGCTGGATTGTTGCTCGAATTGTAAAGTTTGTTACCGGAAGACTTTTAAATTTTGTAAAATTTGATGAGTTTTTGGTAAAAGTTGGTATGAAAGAAGGTTCATCAAAGGTATGGTCGGGAATTGCTTCCACAGTTGCTTTTTGGTTTGTCTTTCTGGCTTTTATAACTGCAGCCTTTAATGTGTGGCAGCTTTTTTCTCTAACGGCACTTTTAAACCAGTTGCTATTTTATCTGCCGAATGTATTTGCTGCGGTTGTGATCGGATTCATTGGATTTATGCTGGCTAATGTCGTTTACAATATTGTAAAAAAAGCAACCCGGAGCGGAGACGGCAGTTCAGGCAGGTCTGAAGTTTTAAGCAGGGTGGCACAGTACTCGCTTTATGGATTCACCTCGCTTGTGGTTTTGAATCAATTGCAGATTGCATCTAATTTAATACAGTTATTGCTGGGAGGATTTGTTGCTATGGCGGCCCTGGCAGGAGGATTGGCATTTGGTCTTGGAGGGCAAGAAACAGCAAGGGATATACTTAGCAGATATATGGGACGAAGAAAAGATATGCATCAATTGAGTGTGCATGGTCGCAGGTCATCTGTTTACGCAAGTGAAGTCCGCCGTCCCCGCAGCAAGAAGCAAACACGAAGCAGTAAGCAATAAATAGGATTGGTTATAATTTATGATTTTTCAATTGACTGCAAAGGAGTGCCGGATTTCGGATGTTTCGAGAAAACACATTAATGACTATTTAGCAAAGGTTACAAAATTGCTTAGTAACTTTGCGGGTGATTTGGTAGTTTTAAGGTTAACAATCAGAAAAAATATTGACAGGTATCATCCGCCAAAGATCAAAACCCGCAAACGTAAAAATTATTCTGATTTAAAATCAGCCTTGTCTAATTTTGAAGGCTCGATCAATTTCCGTCTGCTTAAGAATAGCTTTTATACAAATTTTAAAGGAAAAACTATTGATGAATGCCTTAATTTGGGATTTATGTGTCTCTTTAAAAAGTTAAGAAAGTTTAAGGATTTACACTTTCCAGCCGCCAGTGAGTATCCTCATCGGGAATCAATCCGCGGGGGTGTATTTAATGAGTAGCAAAGATGTTGGCGTGCTTTCAATTGGGCGAATCTTTTTTATTCTTTTTGTTTTAAGGTTGGCACTTCAAAATGCAAAATTTTAATTCTTACATATCTCCTACTTAGATTTTATTGAATCTATTTATTCATATGCTATTTTAGATTTATATACAGGAAGAAAGGAGGTGAGAGATTTGAAGAACGTGATTTTAGGAGTATTTTCTAAGCGCGAAGACGCAGATGCTGCACTTTCCCGCCTCAGAGAAGAGGGGATTAAAAGCGAGCAAATATCGCTTGCTGCACAGGATGAGGTATTAAAAGAATATCAGTCTAAAAAACCTGAGGGCGAAGGTCTTTTAACCGGAGGACTTGTAGAAGGCTTAACAGGATATTTGACTACTGCTACAGCAGTGGTGGTGCCGGGATTAGGTGCAATTTCAGTCGTAGGTTACCTACTCTCTTTGGTTGGTTTTGCAGTAGGTGCATTAGGTGCAGGCCTGATGGGGGCGCTGGTTAGCATTGGAGTCCCGCGAAATGTGGCTGGAATTTATGAGAAAGTTATAATTGGGGGCGGCTTGCTTCTTGCGGTGACTGTTGATGAGACAACCGAAGATAAAGTCAGAGAAATCTTAAAAGCCCATAACGCTCAGGAAATTACACTTATTCCTTTTAATTTAGGAGATAAAAGACAGCAGGAAGAGGCAGGGGCGGCGGCAGGCGAAGGAATGTTTGGTGCAGCTTTTCATGAAGTTACAAAGCCTTTAAAAGGAGTAGCAAAAGGGGGCAAGCGTTGATATTGTCTGTCTGGTACATAGTCAGACTGAGAGACTGGGGCTAATCTGTGGGTTGGCAGGCTGTCGGTTTTCGCGTAGCCTGAGAAGTTTATTATCAAAGTCCAAAATTATGGGTTTACACCGGCGCGTGCCGGCAATGCTTGCGCACTGATACCGCAAATCTCTGGATAGCGTATCCGAGAAGCAGCGGCCAGTAGATGATATGCGGTTGTCGCATACTTTTATTACTTCTGAAATGGGAAGGGAAGTGGTATGAGTGCCTTCTGCGCTTTTTCCATCCATAAAACTAAAACTCCCACAACTTTATTCGAGATCTCCGGATTGTTTCTCATTGGTAGATTATACTTTCCCTGTCAAAAAAAGTTGCAAATTTAAAATAAATCGTGTATATATGTAAGCTTTCAGTAAGAAAATGCTTACAAAAATGCCCGACCTTATTACTGACGATCCCATATCACACTCAAGTGAGCTTTTTTCCCTTGTCGTAAACCATGAGGAAATGAACACGAAAATTACCATGGAACTTTTTGCCTCAATAGTAAACACAAAACATATTCCGGCAACGTGTCAATTGCTCCAAAAGCACTTGCCGACTATCATGCATTCCAAGTGTTTCAATAAGAAAAATTATCCTTTTGCAAAAGAAGTGAAAGAAACGGAAATAGGGCATCTTTTTGAACATATTTTACTGGAATATTTGTGTCATTTAAAGCAAAGGCGGGGCATCTCAAAGCATGTGCATAATGGGTTAACAAGGTGGAACTGGAAAGAAGATGCGCGGGGAGTATTCCATATTCATGTGGATGCAGGGCATGAAGATAAAGAAATATTTCAGGTTGCTTTAAAGCACAGCATAGAACTTCTTACTGATATTCTTCAAACAGCAGGACCTTCGGCTTTTCCATATGGTTTGAAACAACCCCTAATTGATTAAAGGTTTTCATTCCGTTTTTCTTCCGTGGCTTTTTCAAGCCACGGAAGATTGTTTTGTTATGCAATGCGGACGGTAAAATTAGTCGCCGCCCATTTTCTTGTCTTCTTCCTCGCCGCCCATAGACGGAAATTCTTTCCTTCCTCCAACGCCTCCCTGTTCTTCTTCCTGAGAGGGCATTTCTCCGGTTGTCTGACCTCCTTTTCCGCCTATTTCTTCCTGCCCTTTCTCTTCTTCAGCTTGATCACGGTCTTTTGTTTGATCTGTCATTTAATTTCACCTCCTTTCCTTCTGGACACTCATTTAAACACTTTAGAATAAGAAGAAAATCAGAAGAGGGTAAGAAATGTAAAGGAATGCAAATGGTAATTGACAGGGAAAAAGATTTGGGTAAGAATTAATACTATGACAGAAGGAATTGAAGGAATCGGAGGAATAAGAACAGACAGAGTAAACCCGGTGGAAAAAGTAAGAGAGATTATGGACAGAAGGCGCCGGGAACAGCAAAGACAGCAAAAGAATAAGCCTCCACAACCGCCGAAGAAATAATTTTAAAGAGCGAGCCCCAGACAACCTTCTTCTTAACAGTTTCTTGCCTATCTTTAACGCTATTTAAAAGGAATAGTTTTACAATACTATTGTATCTTTGGGAGGTGAGATAGATGGTAAATAAAAAACAAAAAGAGGCTGTTAGAAAAAAACCCGGGGAGAGGAGTGAAGGCGAGTGGTACCGGATTGTGGTGCGCCCTAAAAAGCAATTTAAAACTTTCAGGTACCACGACATAGGAGAAAAAGGCGGCGATGTTATGCGCCTTGCAGGCAGGAGATCTTCAGGTTCCTGGGATACCCAAGTATGGCTGATTAATAAAAAATCAGCCCACATCCAGGACGAAGAATTGATTCCCGATACCGAGGATGCCAAAAAAGTGATTGAGGTATTAGGCTCTGTTCCGACACACGTTAAAGGGGATATTTTTGAAGCAAAAGACAGGCCTGATGTACCCGAGCGGCAAAAGCCAACCCAGTCTCAGCAAAGCGCCTATATGCACAATATCAGGCTGGCTCAAAAAACAAGAAAAAAGGCAGCCTGAGGGATGGCTTTTAGTCTTTGGTATAGGTAAATACCGGTTGCAGCTTTTGAGTATATTCCCTTAGTTGTTCCTGTTTTCTGACTGCATACAGGTAAACACCAATTGCATAAAGTGAAACTATGAAAAGACAGATACGGATAGCTGTTTGGGGACCAAAAGCAGAGGAAGCTGAACCGATAAATATATTGCCAAGCGGGCCAAGACCTGCAAACATTAAAAAGTATAAGCTGGTTACCCGGCTTCTAAATTCTTCTTTTACCAGCCTTTGGACTGTTGCATGCATGGTGGCAAATTGCAGGTTCATTCCAAGTCCTGAGAAAAATAACATTCCAGCGGCAAGATAAATACTGCTGCTTAAAGTAAAGATAAAGCTTGAGAGAAGGAAAATAATATTCCCGATTACCATCAAGTGAATTGCATGGTATTTTTTGGATTTTGAAGAAACTATCAGTGATCCGCTTAAAGCGCCCAAGCCGGTTACAGAGAGTAAATATCCTAAGCCGGAAGATCCGCTATGAAAAACATTCTTTGCAAATACAGGCATGATGGTGGCTTGTGAGAAGCAAAATATTGAACCGACTCCTGCGGATAAAAGCAGAATGAAAATTAGGGGATGGTTGAATGAATATGTAATCCCTTCTTTTATTGCCAAGATTGGATTTTCTTTGCTTTTGATAATATTTGTCTCCAGTTTTATAAAGTATAAAGATGCTAAAATCGCCAAAAAGCTTAAGGCGTTTATTAAAAATATATTGCCAACACCAATTAAGGCAATCAGAAACCCGGCTATAGCAGAACCTATCACGACTCCTGTATTGATTATGCTTGAGTTTAGGCCGACGGCTGAAGGAATATCTTCTTTATCTACAATATCTACCATAAAGGCCTGAGTGGCCGGATTATCCAAGGCATTTATTGTGCCGGCAAGAAGAGCGAGTAAAAGCAGAATAGGTAAATTAATAGCGTGAGCAAGAGTTAGCAAACCTAAAATAAAGGCAAGCAAAAGCGATGAGCCTTGAGTGAAGTAAAGTACCTTTTTCCTGCTGAATTTTTCTGCAAGTAAACCTCCAAAAGGAGCCAAAAATAAAATCGGTAAAGTGGAAAGGGCTGAGACTATCCCAAGCCAAAAAGGAGAGCCTGTTAAATTAAAAACCAGCCAGCCCCAAGCTACACCCTGAAGCCAGGTGCCGGTAAAGGAAATCAATTGTCCTGTAAAATAAAGCCTGAAGTTTTTATGTTTTAAGGCCGGAAATTGTTGGTATATTTTGTCTAATAGGGCTTGTTGGGCAGTCATAAAGCTTTTGCAAGAGCGCGCAATTTACCATAAGGCTTTTTAAATGTAAAGATAGGTTTTTTAATTTGATAATTTTATGATCAGGATTAGGTAAAAAGATGGTAATAAGTAGCGCTGTCTTGCTTTCAAACTATATTTCTTGATATTCTGAGAAAACTGTGAGAAAGTTTAATTAATGCCCAAAAATAAAAACCAATCTGGAATAATTCATTTATGGCTTATTTTACTAATTATAGGAATCATCTTAGGTGGTGTAGTTTTAGTTAACAATTCTAAACCGGGCACTAAACCTTCTTTTAGCAACAAACCTATTGTTAGCCCGAGTTCTGCACCTACCGTAACCGCTGTGTCTGCAACATCAACCAGCACCCCTGTTCCTCAACAGGTAAAAAAAGGCGACCTTGAAGCTTTGGAGAAATATTGTAAGGAAGAAGCCTTAAAGCTGCCGCAGCCCTCCTTTACTTATAAATCCAAAGAAGGACCTATCAGAAGTGGGCCAATGTCTTGGGTAGACCAGTTTATTCCGAAAGATAAAAAACAGTCTGAGAAAATAAGCTGTACTATGGCTTACAGGTTTGATGGACAAGTAGCTTATGGGGAAATGGGAGCTAAATATCCTATGCAGGGGAAAGAATTTGACAGGACAGTTAGAGCCAGTTTAGCAAGTAAGCTGGATTCTGCTTGGGAAAAAGTTTCAGGACCAAGTATAAGCAATGATTCTTTTAATATGGTGTATAAAAGAGAAAATCCCCAAATGGGGACGGTGGATTTTATAGATGCATTTGATGGAGGTTTAGTGATTTACGTTAAATTTAATACCTATTACAAATAGTTAGAATTTTGGGGTATTGGAGTCTTTGTAATAATAATCACAAAGGTCGTAGTTTTTTAATTCCTGGTCTTCCTTCACTACTGCCATCACCGGAATCCGCTGTTTGGTGTCGGCGCATGTTTCCTCATTGCCGGTAGGACAGACAGTGGTTGAAAACCCGAATATTTTGTCGTCTACGTTATACCTTATATAGTAATCTCCGGGTTCTAATTGAAATGAATAGGCGGGTTTGGCCCCGGTAATACTTCCAGGGTAATTTTCGGATATAATGTAATCATCCATCAACCTTTTTACCTCAAGCTTGCCTTTTGGTATAACTTCTGAAGGATAACAAATTTTACCTGAAACTATACCAGTGGGTACTTGAGACGCGGATGATTCCTTGTTAGTCTTAGGTGATTGTTGCTGCTGCTCAATTGAAAATTCAGACCCAACCTCAGCGCTTTTAATGCTCACCCTATACCAATTAAAAGTAGCAGTATGTCCATTTTTTACCTCATAAACATGGACGTTATATTCTCCCTCTAACTCATTATCCACCTCAACTTTTCCGTTAGAGACATTTTTTAAATATTCCTGCACCTCGGGTAACTTTTTAACATTTTCTACTGCCAGTTGGGGAGAAATTCTTGTTGATGCAACTTGTTCCAGCTGTTCTCCTGCTTTTTCAATAAGTAGCGGACTAACCCTTGGAAAGAGTAAAACTCCGCCTACGAGAATGATTCCTATTACTATTGATAAATGGATTAAAGAAAAACCTTTTTGGCCGGCATATTTTTTCAGCAGGTTCTTATCCTTATTAATAAACGCTAACCCCAAAACATTTCCTATCAGCACTAAAAAAACTGTACCTATGGATGCCAAACTTACTGCCTGGAATCCCAGGAAGCTGCTTAGCCTGATCATGATAATAATAAACAGGACAGTATTTATAAAATTTATACTAACAACAATTGAGTTAAGTGATTTACCAACTAGTAAGAAGATTGCCTGAAGCAGGGTGATTAGGAAAAACAGACCCAATAGGGAGTCGGGGTAAGTCAATGCCAGTTCAAAACCGTTTCTGCCGGAAGTGAAATTTTCCCAATTCAAAAATCCCAAAAGAATTTGGGCAGAGAGGATCATAAACAAAATGATTTTCAGTTGCTGTTTGGTTTCTTTCTTTTGAGTTGAAGCAAGTTTTAAAACAGAAGGGGAAATTATCAAAACAGCAGCCAAAATTATCAAATAAGTAAAATTCATTTCTTCTTACCCATTACCGCATCAGCTATAAATCCGCCAACAGTTTTTCCCCAGAACTTTTTGGCTCCAAAAAAGTAAACTAAAATAATTACAATCCAAATAATAAATCCGGTTATGTCCATGTTGACTTTAAATGAGGCAGAATTACCTGTGGCAGCTATACCTTCACCGCGGCCAGTCAGTTTTGTTATCAAAATTGCTGTTCCTACGATACCAATTAAGAAATTTAAAAACCAAACACCTATTGTTTTAAACATTCAAATCACCTCCTTAAATTAATCCGTTGAAAAACTTTTTATAATTGCTGTAGTTATTGGTCGGTTGATCTCTTTTGAATCAGGGTGATAGGCGGCGTGCACGCGCAAACTCCTGCCGGTTTTTCCAACCATCATCTTTTCTTCAAAAAGAACTGTTTTTTCGCCATAAGTTTCTTCGCCCGCGGCATTATATCCTCCGACGCCGTCTTTGGGCTCAACTTTGGAGAAATTGGTAATTTTTAAGTTGGTATTTTGTTTAAACTTGTCCTCCAAGGAATCCAAAACTTGTTCAAGTTCACCCTCTTTTTCTAAACTGGAACCGGCAAATGCTTCAATTAAGACAAATGCGCTTTTTGCATCATCAGAAACCCTGATTAGCTGTCTGTCTTCCGCAGGTAGATTTTCTACAGTCCATCCTTCAGGGTGCTTAATTGAGTAGCCGCGCTCTTCGTCCTTGTAGGTTTTCCATACTAAAGGAGCAGCTTGGTTAGCAGAAGAAGTGGAGGTGTCGGTAGTTGTTTGCGGAGCAGGCCGGGTATTTTCGGTTTTTGAAGCTTTTTTAGAATTACTGGTTATTAAAATTATTCCACCGATGATAATAATACCGATAATAATTGGTATTAAAAAAGGAACAGCGCCTTTCTGGTTGTTTACACCGAACAAATGTGAGGTGGGCATTAAATTAACTGTACTCATAAATTATTTGACAAGTCAAGTGTTTTACTCTAGTGTGGAAATAATGCCTAATTTTTTAAACCAAAAGGGGATTGCGCCTGTTATTTTAGTCGTTATTCTTTCTGTGGTATTCGTAGGGGCTTTTGGGGTTGTTTATCAATCAAGAAAAGAAATTAAAATAAGAAGCGATAAGACATCAGAGGTAACCCAGCTTAAAGATTCTTCTACACCTGTTTCTGAAAGCAAAGATAATGAACCTAAGACAGAGCAAAATTTTAAACTCTCCAGTAAACCTTTTGAACAAAATAATACCAGCTTGCCTAATTTTTCATTTTTTCCTCCTGATGGGTGGAGTAAGGAGAGCGGGGGAAATTACATAGCTCCATTTAAGGATAAAATTTCAGAAGGTGTAGCATATTTGTCCTATGCCCCCTCTTTAAATATTTCAGCAGTTTCAAAAGATCTTAGTGGTCTAGACGAGGCTTTAGCGCTTGTAAAAACTGAAGTCAAAAAAGCTTCTATAGAGATTACTTCTTCTAAAAAAGTTACACTTAATGGAACTGAAGGGTATTTTGTGGAAGGGTTAATTAAATATGGGGAGCTTAGCAGGAGTGCTCTGGAAGCAGAAATTGATAAAGAGATTAAAAATGCGCAGAAGAAAGTGATCGTTTCGGAGGATCAGATTAAAAAAGATATAGATACTATTGTTAAAAATTCAGACGTTAAACTTATTGGGTATGTGTTTTACCAGGATGGCTATGTGATTACTTTTGCAGGCAGAGCTTTAGATAATTTTTGGGATTCCCGTGGTCCTCAAATGAAAAAATCACTGGACACTTTTAAATTTGAATAACCTGCTTTGAAAATTTTCTGAAATAGTAAACATATGCCCATAAGAATTCCGCAGCTGATCTTATCTATAAGTCTTTGTTTAGGAGCAGGAATTTTAGGTTCATTTTTTACCATCTCATCAATCCCTACCTGGTATGCAGCTTTAAACAAGCCTGTCTTTTCTCCGCCAAACTTTGTATTTGGACCTGTTTGGACGACGCTTTATATAGTAATGGGAGTAGCACTGTATTTGGTGATAAGTGATAAGAGACAAGTGATACGAAAGACAAGAGAAAAAGCAATTCAAATATTTGGGATTCAGCTTGCTTTAAATGCTTTGTGGTCAATTGTTTTTTTTGGGATGAAAAATCCTGCTTTGGCTTTTGTAAATATAATAGCTTTATGGATAGCTATTTTTTTAACAACAAAAGCTTTTTATAAGATTAATAAGTTTGCAGGCTATTTATTAATCCCTTACCTTCTTTGGGTCAGCTTTGCAACAATTTTAAATTTATCCATTGTGCTATTGAATCCATAACCCTTTTTAACTGTTACAGCTGGTAGATTTATCTTTTGATGGGGGAAAGTGCCTCAGTATGAGACATTATTTTGGTTTTGACCAGCCAGCTATCAGGGGAAGGGTAAAAGTTAGGGCATAATAAAGGTAAACATCCAATTTGTAATACCCATCAGCAGGGTTAAAAGCTTTCACCAGAAAAAAATAATCAAAAACAATTGCAATAAGAGTCCAGGAGACTGAGATTAATAAATAATGTTTAAAAGAACCGGATATTTTTTTAAATAAAACATACAGGGTAATTAAAGTGCCTATGGGAGTAATTATCCAGCCAATTGCAGAGGCTGGGACTATAGTAAAAAGGAGTATTCCCAAGCCATAACCAAAAAGCCAAAGTAAAAATCCCCAGCCCAAAGTATCCATAAGAACTTTTCTGTTCATAGTTTGATTATATAACAAGCTAATTCACGTCTTGACTACAATACAGATATTCTTCTCCTTCTGCCGTGATGGATTTTAGCTTTTTGTAAGTTTCTATAACTTATTTTAAGGAAGTCGTGCTAACTTTTGCGGATTAATAAATGAGGGAGTTTATTGGCACCTTTTCTTATTTGGCAGGTAATTCCTCTTCTTCTAGAAAAATATTCAAATAAGTGTCTTTGATTAGCAACAACTACAGGGTTAATAGGTTCCCCATCCGCAGCTCCATCTCCATCATAGGGGAAAAATTGCACATTACCTCCTCCTCGTTTAGTAACACGAAGGCACTCTTCTGCAACAGCTTTTAGAAGTTCAAAATCCTCACATAAATAGGGAAATACTGATGAGGTAGAAAAAACTAGATCAAAGTAATTGATGTCAAAAGGAATTTCAGTAGCATATCCAGCTATATATCTGGTGGGATTTTGTTGTATAGAGTTAAGAAAACTTTCTAAACACTTTTGTTTTAATGGAATATTGTCAGGATTAATACAGGTTGTGGCTAATAGGTTTGTGGGTCAACATATTTTGGATCTAATGCATAAGCATCAGCTCCTTGATTTAGAAGTGTAGCTGTAGCTTCAGAGTAACCAGCCCCTACGTCTAAAATTCTTTTATGAATTAAAGGTCGAGGAAGGGCTAAAGCACGAGAGATGATGAGCAGATCTAACCCAGTCATAGCCGTATTTTGACCAATTCTTACTTCTTGCTCAGAAATCATAAAGGGTATTATAGCGTGTAATTAGTCTATTTCCAATCGTAAAGGTTGATTTCTCTATTAGGGTGTGAAATAGTTAATCTAATGCCCAATAAATCTAAAGAGATATATTTTGAAAGAGGTTTTTCCCATTTTGTGGTTTTGCTGATTTCTGCAGTTGTTATTATCCTAGTTCTTCTCCCCGGTGCAAAAACTATAAAACAGCAAGAAAACTTTACTTCCCAAGAACCAAAAAACGTTTTGGGAGAAAAGCAGCAAATTGCACTTACTCCTTGTTCAGGCGGAGGCTTAACAGCTGCTGTTTATAAAGATTTTCAAATGCAGTATACCAATGAGAATTTCCTCCGGGTGGTCAATTCAAAAGACTTGTTAAAAGATGTAAGTCAGCTTAAAGATTTAACCTGTTTACAATATCTGGATGCCACTGACCAAACTGTAAAGGGTGATATTAAAGATTTAAAAAACCTAACAAATTTGGAGGTATTTAGCCTGTATTCTAACCCCGAAGTCTCAGGGGATATTTGCTCTTTATCTAATGCAACAAAGCTCAGAAGTTTAAAGTTTGCCTTTGATCCAAAAATAACAGGCGATATTTCCTGTTTAAAAAACTTAACAAACTTGGAAACTTTTGCCATGACTCATACCCAAATTTCAGGAGACATAAGTGTTTTTGCCAATATGCCAAATTTAAAAGCAATTTATTTAAGTGGCACTAATACTAAAGGTGATATCTGTTCGCTTAAAAATTTGACTAATCTGGAAGAGTTGGGGATAGCGGATGAATATCCGGGAAATCCTGATATAACAGGTGATTTATCATGCCTTAATGGTTTGCAGAAGCTAAAAAGGGTTGCCATTTATAATACTAAAACAACTAACTGCGAAGCATTTACAAAGTCCCACCCAACTCTTGCTCAGACTACCACGGAATCAGGGAAGCAAGGCGGCGGAGGATGTTCAAAAGAATCAATGAAAACTTCAGTCAATTATGGCCAAAAATATGAGAAAAAAATAGGGAAAGAAGTTCAAACAGAAGTTAGAGGGCAACCTGGCTATAACAAAGAAAAGACCGGTGGCGCAGGTCCAAATAATGGTGACGAAAGAGGTTCAAATCAAGGGTTGGATAGAGGGCCAGATAATCGAAATTTCTTTCAAAAATTGATTAGTTCAATATTGGGTATTTTTGGGATTAAGACAGAGGGTCCGCAAGGTAATTCGGGTCCATCTGCAAATATGAAAGGTGGAGGTGACCGAGGGCCAATGCTGGAAGGGGCGGTGGGACCGGGGGGATGTAAGTCTCAGACAGAATGTGACGCTTTCTGTAATAAAGTGGAAAACCGCGACACTTGTGATAAATTTACTCCGCCGGGAGAAAAAAGATAAAATCACAGGAAATCACTAAATTAACTTTCCCCAAACCATCATCTATTATTGTCAAACGATATAATTTGTGAGAAAGTTTAATTAATGCCTAATTTGAAGCGTTTTATTTCCTGGAAATTAATTTTTGCTCCTTTTATTATTTTTGCCCTTCTGGTTTTGTCCCGGATTATTTTTCATACAGTGGATAGGTTTCTTTGGTCTCGGGAGCTTGATAATTCCCTTATTTTCCACCCGGAACAATTGCCGGAGTGTGAAGACAAAAAAGTTTTCTTTACAACATCGCCGATTAAAGATGGTTTATATCGCAATATTGTTCCCTTAGGTAAATTTGGGCCAGAGAGCGGCCATGTTTTTCCTACAAAGCATACTTATTTTATGGCTCCTGCTAAAAATATTGAGGAGCAATATGACGTTGATATCTTTGCGCCAGGGGATTTATTTATTACAACTGTCCAGCGCTGGAACAATAAAACACTGGGTCTTACAGAGTACTTTCTTTATGCCTCTCCCTGCAAAGACGTTGAGGTTACTTTCTACCATTTGAATGAATTGACTCCTAAACTTTTAAGTGCGCTTGATAAAACTGATTATTGTAAGGAAGAACAAACCGGTAATACCAAATATGAATTTTGTGGAAGAAATACAAAAGGGATTACTGTAAAAGCCGGTGAGCTTTTGGGTAAAGCCAATCCGGCTAAGAAAAAAAGTATAAAGCAGTTTCTTGACTTTGGCATGTCTGATCACCGGACTTCGGAGCTAAAATTTACCAACCCCAGCCGTTGGGTGGGGGATTTTGATAAGAAACATATGGTTTGCCCTTATGACTACTTTACACCGGAACTCCGCCAAAAGTTTTTGTCCCAAATGGCTGATTATGATGATCCAAGTATAAAAAGAACTATTGAACCTCTTTGTGGGGAATATATGCAAGATGTTTCTGGTACTGCCCAGGGAGTATGGTTTAGAGTTGGAGCTGACAGTAGAGAAGAGGATGCCCAAATTACTTTGGCCCATCATAATGTCTTAGCCCAAAAAGGAATTTTTTCAATCGGTACGATGGCTACACAAACTATAGAAGCGGGAACTTATCCTTTTGACCCTAAACCTCAAGGCTTAACAAACCGTGATTTTAAGGATATTACCGCTGATGGAAAAACTTATTGTTTTGAACCAAGTGCCTTGACGGGTACTTATAAGTATCCTTTCCGGGTTATTTTACAAATGACTTCATCCACCAAACTTAAAATTGAAGGCCAAAAAACCGAGGGTTGTGGCAGCGGTCCATGGCAGTTTGACAGTGATGTGGTGGAGTTTGAACGGTAAGCAATATTTATGATAAGAAAAGTTTTGATTGGTAGTGGAGTTTTAATTCTGCTTTTAATAACAGTACTCTTTGTTTCTCTTAAGATCAATGAAAATCAACCTCCTCCAAAGCTTGTGGCTAATTTTGTTGATATAAACAAAGTAAGACAGATCTCTAAATACAGGTCTTGTGTTGGGCATACAACTGTACCGCAAGATGGGCGGGAAAGCAAGAGAAGTATGAAGCATTATTTTGAGGTGAAGCCGGAGTTTAATAAAAACCAAACAGTGGAGATTTATTCTCCCTATGATGGGTATGTAACTGCTCTCCGTTCAGATCCGGGAGAGGGGTTGGAAGGGGAAATATGGATTATCCCTAAAAGAAAGCTGGCAATGCTGCCGCCCTTTGGGGTTTGGCAATTTAGTGTCCAGCATATTGATGTAAGAAAAGATCTGAAAATGGGAAGTGAGGTTAGAGCAGGAGAGCAAATAGGTTATGCTGCATTTTCAGGAAGCAGGATACCTACTTTTGATATTGTCTATGGGAAAATGGCTTTTCCTCC
Organism: Candidatus Daviesbacteria bacterium RIFCSPLOWO2_01_FULL_39_23; assembly: GCA_001776935.1. Lineage (GTDB taxonomy): Bacteria > Patescibacteriota > Microgenomatia > Daviesbacterales > UBA10151 > UBA10151. Next base: position 72,718 of record MFDN01000008.1, read on the forward strand.
AACTCCCAAAAAGATAGATAACTGGAACTCACCTTTTGCAGATTTGGACTCTGTTTTTAACCATATGTCTGAAGAAGTATTGGCTCAGTATCAACAGAAGGAATTATCTAAAGAATCTATAGTTTTGAGCAAAGAGGCAAGAGACCAAAATTCTTGTGTATATAAAGATAACGGCCCTTACTTTATTGATGACAGCCCTGATAATTGGTCAGTGCTCCAATAAATCCCCAGAATTTTAGCCTCGCTTTTTTTATTGGTAGAAGATATAATTTCTCAATGAGTTTGAAAGTAGGGACTCTGTGAGCGAGATACAACATTTTGTTGCTCCTGTATTGATAGATACTCCTCGTGTACCATTTGAACTGATAATCAATTTACCTAAACCCAGATATGAGCGCCTAATCGTTGAAAGGGATGAGTTTGGAAGAATTGTACATTCTGAACCTCCTCAAATCCCACTATAGAAATACTTTACAGTTCCTCTTTCAATATTGTAAGATGATTGTAGGAGGCAATTTTTATATAATACCAGTGTATAAACCTTGATTGAAAGATGACAGATATGACTCAAGAAATAGAAGGCCAAATTGGTGCTGGTCAACCTCTTGAAGGTGGATTGGATGGAGCTCTACCAGAATTAAGAGTTAATCAAGTTCTTACGTCACCAGAGCCGATATTAAAAATAAACCCCAACCAACCAATTACCCGTGAGATGGGTACGATTCAACCTGTTCGTGAATACACAATAGTTTTGGCAAAGGGTTCAAATGAAATACAAGTTTTTGACAAAGCAGGCAGAAGAGTAGAAGGATTAAGTAATACTCAAACAATGATTGCAGATTGGAAAGCATTGGCAAGTAAAGATAGTGGGCATAATGGAGCTTATAGCAAAATAGCTCTTGATACTAGTTCACTGGGTTATGATGGTTCTAGAAGATATTCAAAAGGGGTTGATAAGTTTCCTGAACATTTACAACCTGCAGTAAAGGAGTATATTAAACAGAAAGGAGGAGGAAATCTGGTTGACTTTCCTTATAAAGCTTGGCAGTTGGAAACTGGTAATATTGGTTCAATACAAGTTAAAGCAGAAGATGGGTATGTTCTTTTCCATCAAACAGATACAAGTAATTGGATAGGTTTTCAAACGCAAGATGAAAGAGGAGTAGATCTTCCGCCAAGAAATTGGAAAAGATTTGATTTAGTTGATGAATGGGCTGGAAGATGGCCCCAAAATATTGCAACTGAAGTTAGAAACTTGAGAACAAAAGGCTTAACCGCTATTCAGCGGACTGAAAATGGTTACCATGTTTTAGCTTTGGGAGATAGGTTAGCAGTAACAAAACCCAGTCAGAAAATTGCAGAAGCTGAATTTACTGATCAATTAGTTGGAATAGGCAATAATGTATGTCAAGATCCAAGAAATCGAGGGGTTTTATATTATTGTATCAGTGATAATCCGAGGTTACTAGTTAAGCTTGATACAACTAAAGATTCTGGTAGTTGGGTAACGGAAACCGTAGATATTCCCCAAGAATATAAAAATATTAGAAATTTACGATTAGATCCTACTGGCAATTTCTTCATGTTTCAATCCAATGGCGAATTTGTAATTCTTGCTAAAGATACTCTTCAAGAGGTACAAAAAATTCCTAAACTATTTGAAGGTAAACTTGATGAGCAAGGGAGAATTAAAGGGGTAGATGAAAAAGGCAATCTAGTAGTTTATGATGTAAACTTCCAAGAAGTAACTCAGGAACTAGAAAAGAGAAGGGTTACAAGATTAGCTCAAGGGCTTGCAACTGACCTCTTCAAAACAGAGTCAGCAACCGCTGCAAAAGTAGATGTCGATCAATTCAAACATTTAGTGCCTATTAAGACAGATTTGGAAACACAATTTGATACCCAACTTCAAGCTATTACAGTCCTTGATGATATGTCTACTATTACCGAGGCGTTAGGTAAATTACGTACTCGTCTTCAATCAGGAGGATTACAGTCAGCTCAAATAGTATTTATTACCCAGGGAATTACAGATGCAATTTCTGCAAAAGAGCGTGTACTTGCTGCACCAGTGGT
>MFDN01000009.1 GCA_001776935.1 Candidatus Daviesbacteria bacterium RIFCSPLOWO2_01_FULL_39_23
AGAACATAAGGGAGAACAGTTGTTTAAGGCTCCTTCGCATTTTTGCCAGTAATGGGTCCAGACATAGTTGGCACCCGGATTTTGGGCAGTGCAGGTCCTGGTGGGATAGCCCGGACCGCAGTTGGTGACTGAACCTTGCGTCCAGGCATCATTGACACAGGTAGAGGCGTCACCGGAGGTCACACTAAAATTCATACTATTGCCCGGGCTGGCCGGGTTAGGCAACACTCCCAGATTTACATCAGTGTTGCAGGTAATGCTTGAGTTGACAGTGCAGTTGGGAGCAGGGGGATTGACGCAGGAACCGCAGTCTCCGGGACAGACAGAACAGGTTTCGCCGTTATTGCAGGATCCATCCCCGCAATAACCTATACCTCCGCTTGAACAATTAGGTGCAGTTTCTCCTTCTGAGGCTTTTACATCATTGCCATACCAGGCCTCCAGTGAATAACCGCCGCTGTTGACTACACTACCGCAGCTGCCCAAAGAGCTGATATTTGCAATATCCCCGGAGCAGGAAGTGGAAATTTGATGAAAGCAGCCTCCGGCCCGGATGCCGATGTTACAGGTGCCTGAGCCGATATTACCCCACTGGGCCCGCAGTGTGGGGGAGGTGCCGGAACAGCCGGAAGACAAAAGCGCCCAGGGGTTGGAAGAATTACAGGTGTTATTGCAGTCTGAAGAATCAAAACCACCTGAGTTGTTGTTTACCACACAGGATGAACCGCTGCAGCCGTATTTGGGAGGACAGGTAGCAGATTGGGTCCGGTCATTGGTGCCGTCACTGGCATGCAGGATGTATGGCCCGCCGCCCGGAGATCCGCCATAGGTGCCACTTCCTGAGCAGGAGGTGGAGATTTGATGATTGCCGGAGCCGTCTGTCACATAGATGTTGCAGCTTGAGGAACCGGAACCACTCCAGGAAGCATACAAAGTCCGGGGATCTCCGGAACAGGAAAAACTGCTGATACTGTCTACCCGGGCAGATTCTGTGCAGCTGCTGTTGCAATCTGAGGAAGTATACGGGCCATTTGCATCAACCACGCAGGATGAACCACTGCATTTATAATGGGTGACTCCGCCGCCGCCACCGCTGCAGCTTATCACTCCGGCACTGGTGATGCTTCCGGCTGGGCAACTTCCGTTGGAACAGTAGGTATTAGGGTAGCCTCCGCCTGATGAACAGCAGGATTTATACCAGCCTCCGTTAACACAGGCAGTATTTGGGTTTGCCCCGTCATAGGCATTTTCATTACAGTCTCCGGCCAAAACCCTGCCTTCTGAATCATAGCCTGTGCCTCCACCACCTGTTGCCCCATAACATCTGTCTGCAGAGGAACATTGGGTCTGAGACCAAGAGCAGTTAGCTTGAGGCATTCCCTGCTCAGGACATGCCATAGTAGAGCTGCTTAACCACTCATCGAAGGTGCAGTTAAATCGAATATTAACACACTGGGGATTATAATAAAATTTCCATTGGGAGCGGTCGCAAAAATTAGCCGGTTGAGCCTGTTGGCATTCAACGCCACCTATAGTGAAATTTTTGCCGCCATCATCCCATGTAGCATAAGTGCAATCTACTATCGGATTGGCAAAAGAAGTTTTAGGAGTTAACAGGAAAAAGAAGAGGAATATAGGTATAAAAAGAAGACCATAGAGGATTTTTTTAGGCAGACAAGAATGCATATTATTCTCTAATAATAACAGGTTTACCGTCTTTTAATACCCACATATTTTTATCTGAGAGAGGAGGAGTAACTCTGGTTACTTCCCGGGTTTTGGTGCCTCCGTTGGGCAGTTTCAATGGCGGATTATAGTCTAAGTATTTAGATATTCTAACAAGAGATCGGTCGGCATCTGACATTTTTCCATTTATATCAATTGGTTCTGCTCCAAGAAATGTAGAGAGTTCCTGTCCTGCTTTTATCTTGGCTCCAGTCTCTAAACTAGTTTTAAGGTTTGTTCTTCTTGCGCCAAAGTAAAAGTTGTAATAACTCTCATCAGGATTTTTTATTTCGGAATTAATATTTATGCCATTAGCATCTTCCTCAATTGTGCCGCTAAAAGGAGCATAAATTTTGAGGTTTTTAGAATACGATACATGAAAAGTTAGTTCCCCTTTATTTGAGATAATTTCACCGATATTTCCTGGACCTAGTGGATAAAGAAACTTGCCTTCCTGTTCTGCTGCCAGCTTTTGGGCTTCTTCTTTTGTAACGATAGTAAAAAAGGTAGAAATATTTGATTCATTAACATACATCATTTCATTACCAGTTGGAAATGTTTTTACTTCATATGGAGTCATTTCTGAAACTTTAGTTGGTGTGACAGTTGGTTCTTTGGTTGATTCAACTGTTGCTGTTGGAGTAGGTTCGACAGCCGAACCCCATTCCCATTCTTGGCCGTTAAAGGAAGCTGTGGCAAATATTTCTCCTGTTTTTTGATTTTTTGCAAATATATTACCTTTATCATCTTCCGCAACTTCATATTCTATATTGTCTTTATTGCCTTCAAAAAATTCCCGCGGGATAAAAGGCACCACCGGTTCAGGATGAAGCGTGCCATCCGGTAATTTATCCACCCAATAGGTGCCTGTGACCCCTTTTATTTTGTTAAGCATGGTAGCTTCAAAAGTGTTAGGAGTCCACTGGTATTCCTGGCCGCCTTCAACCAGCTGGAAAGATATTCGTCCGTCGACTGTTATGTTATAACCGCTTTCTTTTAATAAACCCTCGACGCTTTTTTCTCCAGCTTTGGCATCTTTCGCCCGATAAGGCATTATTGCAAGGTGCAACCGTGGGGTTTGCCGGGGAGTAATTTCTTTTTCGCCTCTTTTAAAGCCTTCTTCAATCGCTAAAACTGCTTCATTTCCTGAAACGCCTATTAAGGAAATACGGGTATCGTTTCGGCCGATTACTTTTGCAGGCATTGAGCCTGTAAATTCTGCTTCCCCGGAGTTGCTGCCTACTTTAAGTTTGCCTGAACGGTAAGTGCGCATAATAGCGCCTTCCTGCGGATTGCCGGAATGGTTGTAATAGGTGGAATTTTGTATTCCGCCCATCGCCCCGTCTGCTATTTTTTTCTTAAGCAGCTTAATGGGGTTTTGTAAATCGGCATCTGTGATTGATTCATTCCAGACAGAAGAAGCATAGCTTAAGCTTTTTTCCAGGTCTTCTGTTACCGGTCTTTTTTCAACATCTGCTTCCATTTGAAATGTACTGTTTCCTCTGATTTGTTGGTAAAGCGCTGCTAAAGAGTTTTCGGAGATTTCAATTCCCGGCAGTTCAATTGGTTTTGGTGTGGGGGTGGCTTCAGGAGCATGGGTGGCAACAGCTATGGGTGACAAAGAGGTGGGAGTTTCAGCAGTTTGAGTGATGGGAGGTTGCGGACTTTGAGACTCGCGCCCGAAAATCTTTTGAGCAATTGCCGCGCCTCCGGTTAAAATAACTGCTGCTCCGGTTACCCTAAGTATTGTTTTAATTGTAGACCCCTGTTCAGGATTTGGCATAGTTAATTATCTTCTAACCGATTAGGTTACAGTCTTTCGATAGAAAGTATATAATTTTCTATACGTAATGTCAAAATTTTATAGGTCTATTCCAAGCTGAATTTGCCCAAATCTTCTGTTTTAAGCGGCAGGGTTTTGTCTGTTTTTTTCTCCACCACTACAAATTTCAAATTTGCTTTATAGTCCCGAAGGGCTGCTCCGGGGATGATAGAAAGCACGTCTCCGCTTTTTACTTCCACGCCTTTGCCAAAAGTTTTTTCCTCTGTTACTGATAATTTAGTGGCGGGAGTAAAAAGGTATCTGGCTTCATATTTTTCATCTTTTGAAGTTAGAGTTACCAGCCTGGGGGAAGGAGTAGCGCCATAGGTTTCCTGCTCTTTGAATATGCCATCAAAGGCAGCTTTAATAACAGTATTTTCAGGCAGAGTCCAGCCTAAACCGTCATATTTTTTCCTGCCGCCGGGTAATGAAAACTCTAAAATTTTTCCTTTCTGGCAAAACTCCCCTGGTACCGGACAGGCAATAATTTTTGGCAGTGAGGGTTGGGAGGGGATTGATGAAATAGTTGAGCTATCAGCTTTTTGAGGATTACTTTTGCCGGACAGGGAAGATAAACCTGAAAGAAGCTGCCCTTTAAAAAGATAAAAAGCTAAGGGGATAGCCACTGATACCAGTAATAATAAAAAAATCACCCTGAAAGTGGGATTTTTAAATGATATCCCCATACCTGTTATAGTATGAGAACAACCGGCTGGTGTCAAATAACAAGTTGTCTAAAGATCGTATTTTGATAATTCAAAAAAGAGTTTTTTTCTTTGTTCTTTGGAAAGAGCCAGAATGCACATGATGAGAAATTTTAGGCCGTTATCACGAATTTTCTTTAATTCATTCATCTGAGGTCAAATTTAACACAACAATAAACTTATTGTCAAATATTTGATATACATATATTGACAAATTTTAAAGATAATGATTAAAATTAGTAACTTTTCTTTATGAATAAGTATATATTTGAGCATTACGACCCGATTTTCCCTAAACTTTTTAAAAAGGAACAGCAAAGGTTGAAGCAAATATTGGGGAATAAATACCCGGTTGAACACATAGGAAGCACTGCTGTTCCCGGTTTAGGCGGTAAGGGAATTATAGACATAATGGTTTTGGTTCCGAAACGGTTAATGAATCAAATCTCACAGCTGTTACAAAAACGAGCTGGGTATGAATTTAGAGCAACTGGTGGTGACGAAGAAAGGCTATTTCACCAGCAGGATCTGTCCGATCCGCAAAAAGGGATCAGGAGATACCATGTGCATGTTACTTTTCCGGGCAGTGAATCCGGAAAAAGGGCAATAGCATTTAGGGATTATTTAAGGAAGCACCCAAAAGATTTAAATAGGTATGCCAAGGTCGAGCAAAAGGCAGCAGGTAAAGCTAAAGGAGACAGAGAGATTTATCTGGCAATTAAGGCGAATGTTATAGAGGAAATAATTCAAAAGGCTACAGAATCTAAATGTTAACAGCAACTCTTGGGGGTTTAATCAAAGATTACCGGTTAAAAAAGAGGCTTTCACAGATGGAAGTTTCACTTCGGATTGGCTGGAAAGATACCAGCAGGCTTTCTAAAATAGAACAGGGCAGGGTGGGAAAGCCCACCAGGGAAACCATTGATAAGGTAATTAAAGCGCTAGATTTAAGCGAGCAGGAAAAGGGTGAGTTTTTATTTACAGGCGGTTATTTACCCACTGATCAAGAAATTAAAAAAGTTATAGAGGCAGTCAGGGATAAAATACAAAACTGGCCTCATCCGGCAGTATTTATAGATTTCAGTTGGCGGTGTTTACTGATAAACCAGGCCACTGTTGAGACTTTCGGTTTTCCCAGGGATTTCATCAATCAGGTTCCAATTGTAAAACCTAACCTGCTGGAAATGGTAATAGCCCCAAAAACTTTTATGCCGGTAGATATTTTCAAAGGAGATGATGAAAAAAATCTCAAGCCTTTTCCTATAGCCCAAACTGCACAGTTTAAGTTTGAGCAGACGGGAAGGGAGAATGATTCCTGGTATAAAAAACTGATCGGGAAACTGACCAAAAATCCGGAATTTAGAAAAATTTGGGCTAGCGTTGATCAAAGCATTTACCATAAGAAATTACTGGATTATGAATATAAAGAAATAAAATGGCCAAACAACGAAAAACCGGAACAAAAATACCATGTTTTTTCCTCAAGGTTAATAACAGACCAGAGGTTCCAGCTGACGTTATATCTACCTGCAAAATAACAGCCTATAGGAGTTTTTCTGCCTTTATGTTAGAATAATTTGATATGGCAGTTGTTGAGGCTAACCTTACAGATTTGAAGAGAAAACTGTTCGCGCCTTTTGAGAAAATCGGCAGATTAAAACTTGATCCTGTTCAAGTAAAAATTAAAGTCGCGCAAGAAGGTTCGAAAGAACGTCAGCTGGCGGCAGATGTTATTGATTGTGTATACAATTCATTATATAGAAAAGATAATGGCAATATTGTTAATATCGGAAGAGATCGTTTCGATAGTCTGCCGGGAACGGTCACTTTAGTTGGTACTCAAGAAGTTGCCGGTAATTTTCCGGTTGTAGTGACTTTAAGAGTAGTTTCTGATAAACATCTTGAAATTTTTGATTTTTTCCAACCTAAAGAAAATACCAGATGGCCTCATGAAGTTGGGGATTATAAAGCCGGTGAAATAGGTAGATTAAGTTTTAACCCCGGTCTTGATTTTGTCCGGGCTAATTCTCAAGATGCTAAAGATGCAAAATTAATTGATGATTACAAAAGAGATATCTTTAGAATGATTTATTCTTTTGGACTGGAAATTTTGAGGTCAAATGGGGTTGAAACGCCATATTATATGGTCGGTCCTCATGTTAACAGATTTCTTGTAAGTTGTGGTTTGTATGCTGTAAGGATTGATAATGTTGAGTCGAAGCGAACACCTGAGGTGGAGGCAATCAGACAAGAATTTCGTGATTATTGGCATTCTGATAAATCTGTTAAATATCAGCCGTGGGCGTATCTAGCGCCATGGAAGTTTCAGGATAAATAATTATGAAAAGTTTAACCCCTGAAGAAGAAAAATCTCAAGCTTATCTCGATTATCCTGGTAAGCCTAAAATTTTTGAGCCCGGAAAGATTACTTATCATGGTGAAATCACCTTTGGTAGGAAAAATATTTTATTAGACTTAAAAAGTGAAGAAACAGGTAAAAAGCCTAAAAGTGTTACCATACCTCCAGAAAAGCAGTATGATTTGGTAGGCGCAACATTGCTGGGTTTGAATGATGCTTTAGTGAGAGCTGAAAAAGGGGCAGCTTTAAGGGATAAATTGGAAACAGTCTTGGAGCATTATCAACCTGGGGATAGAAAGTATGGTGTTTATGTTTATTATCCTAATTCTGGTGATTTAGTCCAATATGCTCCTAGAGAATGGCATAGATTAGCCTTGGTAACTAGCAACTCTACTTTATATCTTGATCCTCAGAGACAGCTGGGGTGGGAAGAAGTTCGAGCAAAGTTTGATAATTTATTGATAGCAGTAGCAGGAGCTTCGGTAGGTAGCAATGTAGCTAGGGCTATTGCTATGGATGTCAGGCCGGAAAAGTTAAAAATCGGGGATCCTAACTTATTCAAAGTCAGCAATGCTAATAGAGTATGGTTATCGTATGAGGATATAATAGTCTCAAATGCCAGAGCCCAGGAGCTCTTATACCCTTTAGGACTAAAAAATAAAGCTATAGGTACAGCTGAGAATATCCACAAAGTTGATCCTTTTATGGACATATATGCGTATTTTGAAGGAGTAGATTCAGACAATCTTGCCTCTTTTGTTGGAGGTAATCGGGTAGAGCCCGCAGCAGACGTGATAGTTGAGGAAACTGACCAGCCGGACGCAAAAATGGCGATCCGGTTAGAGGCACGAAAGCATGGAAAACGCGTACTTATGGTTTCAGATATAGGATCCTGGGTTCAGGGCGATATCAGGCCTTTTGATCTTGAGCCTTCAACCTCCTTGGCTTATGATATTTCAGATGATGAGCTTTTCGAAAGACAAAAAGCAGTTCGCGAAAAGCCAAGCCTCGAAACTTTTCTAAAATTTATAGAAGGCTGGATTGGCCCAGAATTTCTTAAAAGCGGAGAGTTTGGTGATTTGATAACTGGCAAGCTGCCGAAATGGACAGCCAGTATGCCCCAACTTGGTTCTACAGCTGGAGTAGCAGCAGGAATAGTTGCAGAGATTGTTGCCCGATCAGCTTTAGGTTATAAATTTCCAGAAAGGTTCATTATTGACAAACGGGAGCTTAAAGTTCAAAGCTTCGGGGAGCTAATTTAAACTTTAAAGCACGACTTTTTCTATAGGTAATCTTGGTGAGTGCGGTCGTGTTTCTTCTGCTTTCCCTGTTCGAAATAGAGTAACTAGTTTTTCTTTTGTACCAAGTAATAATCCTAGAGGCCTGCTTACAAAACTTACTTCAGCAAGCCCAGCGTGGACTGCCATGGCTAATCCATTTTTCTCTAAAGTCAACGCAATGTCCTGTAACGCCATTCCTGCTTTTATCCAATAGAACGGTTGATCTTTAGAAGCGGTTATTCCGCCTATTACAGATGCTGACTCTATTCCCGCTTTGCTTGCAACTGCAAGGCCGGCTTTTTCAGTTGCGGTAAGTTCAACTTCCTTGAGCAGTCCTTGCGCAAATCTTTGTGCAGCTTCATTTTGTAAACCAAAAGTGTCGCCCGGCATACCAAGAGGAGATTTTGTATCATTTGGAAAAAACCATCTGCCCAGTTCATCTGAAAAACCTTGATTATTGACTACATAGTTGTCTGCTTGTGCTTGAAATTCAGCTATTAATCGGATTGCGCCCCGTCCTCGCATGTCTTCACGACTAAAAGTATGTAAACTGACTTGGTTGTTTGTACAAATTTGAGAAAGATCTAAATTTAAATCTCTATTCATTAAGAAGTCGCCTGTGTATTTTCCTCTATTCATTCTTCTGGTAAAAATAGCTTCGAATTGCGCTCTGTCAACGTTATCTGCAGATGCTTCTGCCAGCAGGTAGAAGTTAGCAACCGGGATAAATTTTTGGGAGGTATTTTTGGGTTTCACAGATTTAGGGTTAATTTCAGTAATATCGATTTTAGGAGTGAAACCAAAATATCTTGTGGCAATACTCATATTTGTTATCAAACAACCTATACTTATGCAAGCCTGTCTGCCGTCAATATCAGAAGCAGGTAATACACGCTCTTTATCCAAAAAAATCGAAAAACTGTTAGTCTCAGGTTCAATTTTGATTCCCCATGGTTGAGTATTGTGGGAGCTGGCTGCCAATTGCCCGCAAGTCACAAGATATTTTAGCTGTTGTGCTTGAGTGAGATGAAAGAAGTTTTCCGGCGTTAATTTTGGTGTTTTCCAAATTTGATAATTTTCTCCAGGCTTAATGCCTTCTGATTCTGTATACATACCTTAGTTGATTCTACTATAAGATAAAAAATAATTCAATGCAGGGCTTTGTAAAAAGGGACCTTTTTGTTACAGTAAGGATATATGCTATTTTTAGCTGTTACTTTGTTTGTAGTCTTGTGTAATATATCACTTGGTTTAATTACGCTTTTTAAAAATCCTAAAAGCGCATCAGGTATCTTATTTTTTATTCTTTCAATCATCCTCGCGTTATGGGCAATCACAAATTATTTTTCTTTGCAAGACCTCCCTCCTGAAACAATTCTTTTTTGGATTAGGGCAGTAATGTTTGTCACAGGAGCAATGTTTGCTGTGCTTTACCTGCTGACAGATACTTTTCCTAAAAATAGTTTAAGCATTGGCCGTATACGTCTTGTTTTAGTTATCGGTTTTATATTATTGACACAGATTTTATCTACAACTGATTTAGTTTTTCAGAGAGTAGAAGTCAATAACGGTGCGGTAAATCCAATACCAGGCCCGGCTATACCAATTGTGGCTGTTAATTTTGTAGGTTTTTTGCTGTTAACTCTAATAACCTTATACAAAAAAAATAGGTCCAGCATAGGATTAGAGCGGATTAGGTTAAAGTATTTAATTTTTGGGATTACCTTAACTTTTATATTGGCGATTACCACAAACTTTATTTTTGTAGTCTTTTTAAAGCTTACTTCTTTTGTTGCATTAGGGCCTTTGTTTGCGCTAATACTGGTAGGCTTTATTGCTTATGCAATAGTCAAGCACAGATTCCTAGATATAAGGTTGGTAGTAGCAAGATCAGTAAGCTATTTCCTTTTAATGTTGATAGCTGGTGTTTTTTATGCAAGTGGACTTTTTGTTGTGGGAACTTTTATTACAAAGCAACCAAATACTTCAACTAATCTTATTACTTCAACAATCCTTGCTCTAATTATTGCCCTTTCTTTTCAAACCTTTCTACGATTTTTCGAGAAGTTAACAGACAGTATTTTTTATAAGGATCATTACAGTCCACAACTTCTTTTAAGTGCGCTTGGGCGTATTATGGCTTCGACACTGAACCTTAACGAACTTTCAACTAAACTTCTTAAAGAGTTAGTTACACAGATAAAAATTTCTGGTGGATATATTGTTATCAAACATAATTTATCTCCTATTAAGATAATAGCTGTAGGAGTGGAAAAGCAGGTTCAGTTTAAAGAGGAAGAAATTCAACTTTTAATTCGTCAAGCCGGGGAAGAAAACATTATAATTTTCGAAGAGCTTTCGGAATCCGGAATTAAAACAATTATGAGAGAGAATAACCTTAGTATAATCTTGCCTTTAGTGATGGAAGGAGAATCTATGGGAGCTATTTTGTTGGGAGGAAAATCCTCGGGAGAAATTTATTCGGAGGAAGACATTAACCTCTTAAAGATATTAGGACCAGAAGCTGCAGTTGCCATTAGAAACGGGCTTTCCTATGAGGAGATTAAACGATTCAATATTAGGCTTAGTGAAGAAATCAAAAGTGCTACAGTAGATTTACAGGAAGCAAATAGCAGGCTGAAAACAATTGATAAATTAAAAGATGACTTTGTATCCATTGCATCTCATGAGCTTCGTACTCCGATGACAGCTATCCGTTCCTATGCCTGGATGGCTTTGCATCGTTCGGATGTGCTATTGTCGCAGAATCTGGAAAAATATGTCACCAGAATTTTAATCTCCACCGAGCGGTTGATTAATCTGGTCAATGATATGTTAAATGTCTCAAGGATTGAGTCAGGTAAAATTGAAATTAAACCTGAGCCCGTTGATCTTATCTTGCTTATTAAAGATATTATTGATGAGGTTTACTTCTCAAAATCCGAAGAGAAAAAAATTAGCTTTATGGTGCTTGAAAAACAAACTCCCAAAGTTTTTGCCGATCCTGAAAAATTAAGGCAGGTATTTTTGAATTTGGTGGGCAACTCTTTAAAATTCACGCCCAACGGAGGCAGGATTATTTTTGATTTTTTTACTGACGGCAGGGTGGTTGAGACTTCTGTAACGGATTCCGGAGTGGGAATTTCCAAAGAAGATTTATCTAAATTGTTTAACAAATTCTCAAGGCTGGATAGTTCCTACACTGCAGCAGCCACTTCCGGCGGCACAGGTTTAGGGCTTTATATTTCTAAAAATTTAGTGCAACTTATGCACGGTAAAATTTGGGCTTCATCTGAAGGCTTGGGCAAAGGAACAACTTTTACGGTATCTTTACCGGTTGCAAGTGCAGAGGTTTTAAAAGATATTGAAAAATACAGTGTAGCGCCTAAAGGAGAAGTTAAAGGGTTGGAGCCTGTAGCTATTTAGGGTTTAGGGTCTAGGGGTCAGGGTTTAGTTGTGGTATAAAGAAATTATATGGAAGGCGATCAACAAAAGAAAATACTCATAGTAGAGGACGATCAATTCTTAAGGGAATTTTACCAGGAGCTGCTACAGGCAGAAGGTTATTTTGTGGATGTGGCGGCAGACGGAGAGGTGGCTTTGCAAAAAGTTCAGAACAATGAATATAACCTGGTTCTTTTGGACATCATGCTGCCTAAAAAAGACGGGGTGCAAATACTCCGGGATTTAAAAGTTAAAGGGCCTAAGTCTCCTGATGTCACTATTGTGGTTTTAACCAATTTGGGCCAGGACATGGTGATTAAGGAGTGTTTTGATTTAGGGGCAGCAGGGTATTTAATAAAATCTGCCCTAAACCCTGACCAGGTTTTAACAGAAGTAAAAAGCTACTTACAAAAAAGCTAACTTATCTAACTGATAGAATATTAAAGTGGTTTTAATCTTGGATGAATTTTTGAAAATTCCTTATAACGCTAAACGATACCCCCGGAAAAAGAGAGTGATAGATGTTTTCAAAGGGGCAAATTGTCAGCTATTTGTATACGAATTTCTTCGCTGTAATGGTTATGATATTCCATTTGATTATCGTTCAAGCGGTCTATGGGAAGATCAAAAATTTACAAAAAGAGTCAAGAGTTTAAAACCTTTTGATATTCTGTTTTTTAATAAAACTTCTAATTCGTATGGAGCTCATTTAGGAATTTATATTGGTTCAGATAAGGTAATTCATCTTAGTAGGGTTGCGGGATATGCGGCTGTCTGGGGTATGGAAGAATTTAAAAAATATGATCGGTATAAGTATTTTCTTGGTGCAAAACGGTTGAAACAGAAAAAGGTATAATATTTTTGTGGAATTTTCTCATTTAATTCGAAAACTATACGAGGATGATTATTTATTGGTGGTTGAAAAGCCTGCTGGATTGGTGGTGGATCCTGCCGATACTGTTAAAGAAGAAACTCTTGCGGATATTTTAATCCGGGATTTTAAGATTAATCTGCCGCGGGGTGGAATTGTGCACAGGCTGGATAAAGATACCTCGGGAATATTGCTTGTTGCCAAAACCCAGGCGGCTTTGGAAAATCTGCAGTTTCAATTTAAGGATAGGAAAACAAAGAAAGAATACCTGGCTTTAGTGCATGGTATTGTTGCTCTGGCCGGGGTGGTGGAAGGAAATATCGGCAGGAATCCGGGAGACAGAGAAAAGTTTACAGTTTTAGCAGAGGGTAAAGAAGCGGTGACTGAGTATGAACCGGTTGAGCAATGCACAATTGACAATGAACAATTGACAAAAATGTTTCCGGATTTTAATAAGATTCAGATGAGGAAGCTTGAGAGACAAAAATATGGCAAGCTTACTTTGCTTCGCTGTAAACCGAAAACTGGACGGACTCATCAAATTAGGGTACATTTAAAGCACATAGGTCATGCGATAGTTTCGGATGAGAAATATGTCGGCAGGAAAATGTTCCGGCTGGATAAGCGGTGGTGTCCGAGGATGTTTCTGCATGCAGCGAAATTAGGTTTTGAACATCCGGAAAACGGGGAATGGATGGAGTTTGAAAGTGAATTGCCGGAAGACTTAAAAAAAACTCTAGATCTTTTAGAATCTGGATCCTAGACCCTTGACTCTGGTTACTATATGGATAACACATTTATACAACTTGCAATAATTTTGGGCTTATGTTCGGTTTTAGGTTATATTGTTGTCAGGTTTAAGCTGCCCCTTCTGATTGCTTATTTAATCGGAGGTTTGATGATTGCTTCATCTGCAATTTTTGATCCGCGGGCTTCTGAGGTTTTAAATTTTTTGCCGGAAATTGGTATTGCATTTGTGCTTTTTTTAATCGGGATGGAGCTTGATTTCCGGGAAATTAAAAGTCTTGGCAAGCCCATTCTAATTGCAGGTACCTTGCAGATTTTTATAACCACGATTATAGGAGCAAGTTTGGCAAGGGTTTTAGGTTTTGGTGATGTGGAGTCATGGTATTTGGGTGTAGGACTGGCTTTTTCCTCTACGATTTTGGTCGTCAAACTTTTAATCGATAAAAAAGATGAAGGTTCTTTGTATGGCAAGCTGGCAGTCGGGATCTTAATTCTGGAAGATCTTTTGGCAGTGTTGCTTTTAGTGATTTTGACTGTTTCCAGCTCGGTTTTGGGGACAGGTTTGCAGCAGGCTTTTCCTCTTTTGGCTTTAATCCTTAAAGCTTTTTTGCTCTTTGGGCTGGTTTTTGTATTCAGCAGGTTTATATTGCCTTCGGTATTTAAGACAGTTTCCCGGCAAAACGAACTCCTTTTTATAACTGCTTTGGCATGGTGTTTTATTTACATATCTTTTGCAATCTTGCTGGGTTTTTCTGTTGTGATTGGAGCATTTTTAGCCGGGATGGCGCTTGCTAATTCACCATTCCACTATCAGATCCAGGGCAGAATCAAACCATTAAGGGAATTTTTCGTAGCCTTATTTTTTGTGTATCTTGGGACCCAGGTAAACTTTTCAGGCATTGGTAAGATTTATCCGTTAACGATACTTTTTACTACCTATACTCTGCTTATTAAACCAACCATTTTTTTGTTAATTTTGGGAATTTTTGGCTTTCGGAAACATACAATGTTTCAAACAGCCTTAAGTTTAACTCATATAAGCGAGTTTTCTTTAATTGTGCTGCTTGTGGGTTTTAAATTGGGCGCTATTTCCCAGTCAGCTCTGACAACTATAGCATTATCTACCGTGCTGTCAATGATCATTGCATCAGTAATGATTACCCATTCAACCAGGTTGTATAAGAGATTAAATAAAACGATCGGTTTTTTTGAAAGAAAAAACTATAACCATGCTTTGGAAAGGTGGAGAAATTATCAGGATTTGAAAGGTTTTGTGATAGTGATCGGGGCCCGTAAAGTGGGAGGGGAGATTGTGAAGCTTTTAAAAAGAGAAAATATGCCGCAGATAGTTTTGGAGATGAATCCGCATCAGGTAGAAATACTCCTTAAGGAAAAGATTCCGGTGCTTTATGGGGATATGGGTGATCCGGAGGTATTGGATGGCCTTAATTTAGGAGATGCCCGGATGGTTATTTCCACTGCTGCCAATGAGGAAGATAATAAATTGCTGCTTGAGGAATTAAATTCAAGACGGATTAATATTCCGGTGATTGTCAGGGCGGAGACTGCTGATGAGGCCCAAAGTTTATACAAATCAGGGGCTGATTTTGTCATAATTCCTGAAATTTTGGCAGGGGACTTTTTAGTAGGAAAATTAAGGGAACATTTGACTGACGGGGAATTCTTTAAAGACAGGGCAGATATTGAAATGGAAAAACTCTCCCGCAAAACCCTCTCCTGGGGATAAAAGATATTGACAATTTTGTAACCATTGTATATACTTTAGTTACTATGTCTGTATCTACTGTGATTCATATTAAAGCTGATAAAGAGGTTAAAAAAAATGCCCAAAAAGCTGCTAAGGATTTGGGGTTGACCTTATCCGATGTGATAAATGCTTCCCTTAGAAATTTCATCAGGACCAGAGAAGTGGTTTTTTCCGATGTTCCAAAGATGACTCCTGAACTGGAGAAACTTCTTGAGGGCGTTGAGAAGGACATCAAAGAGGGTAAAAATCTTTCCCCGGCATTTGACAATGCTAAAGACATGGATAAATATCTTGACTCGCTAAAATAATCCATGAAAATTAAGCTTCATAAAAATTTCCAGAAGCACTATATCAAATTAACGTCCTCCCAGAAGAAAAAATTTAAAGAAAGAAGAGATATATTTCTGCAAGATGAATTCAATCCTATTTTAAACAATCACGCTCTAAAAGGAACATATATGGGGTATAGGAGTATTAATATAACCGGTGACTTAAGGGCTATCTTTAGAAGAAACAATGAGGAAATAATATTTGTAGCAATAGATTCACACAGTAATTTGTATGGCTAATAAATTTAAAATTCTGCACACAGGCGGAAGAGCAAGAGCAGGACGATTGGAAACAGCTCATGGAGTGATTGAAACCCCTAATTTTAATCCGGTTGGGACACAGGGTACTGTTAAGGCGCTGGGGCCCCGGGAGCTGAAGGAAATCGGCGTACAGATAATTTTAGCTAATACATATCATCTGATGCTCAGGCCCGGTGCAGATTTAATAGAAAAATTCGGAGGTTTGCATAAATTTATGAACTGGGATAAGCCTATCATGACAGATTCCGGAGGCTTCCAGGTTTTTTCTTTGGGAATAGCTTTGGAGCACGGAAGCAGTAAAGTGTTGAGCAGAAGTAAGAATCAAGAATTAAGAATTAAGCATGAAGAGGGAAAACCACGATTAAATAAAATTACAGAAGAAGGAGTGACTTTTCAGTCTCATCTGGATGGTTCTAAACATCTCTTAACCCCGGAAAAATCTATTAAGATTCAAACCCAGCTGGGAGCGGATTTAATAGTTGCTTTTGATGATCATGAATCTTCAAAGCATACACATAACCAAATGCTTGAGTCAATTGAATTGACTGAGAAATGGGGACTAAGAAGCATTCAGAAATATCAAGAGTTATGTCATTCTGGCAAAAAACCTTTGCTTTATGGTGTGGTTCATGGTGGTACTCATAAGGATTTAAGGGTAAGGTCTGCCCGTTTTACCGATGATAATTTTGAGGCCATATCGATAGGAGGAATTTACGGCGATCATAAACAGCTTTGCCGAATAATTGAATGGGTAACCGGAGTGGTTTCTGATGAAAAACCAAGGCATTTGTTGGGTATTGGAGAAGTTGAGGATCTATTTAACGGAATAGAGCTGGGTATAGATTTTTTTGACTGTGTGGCGCCTACTCGGAGGGCCAGAAACGGCTCCTTATATATTTCTCTAAAGATTGGCGGTAGAAAAGAAAATCATTTTGCCATGAATATTAAATCTGCCAACAATACCACTAGCAAAGACCCAATTGATCCTGATTGTCGCTGTTATACCTGTTTAAATTTTACCAGGGCTTATCTTCGCCATTTATATGTTGCCAATGAAATTTTATATCATCAGCTGGCAACTTATCATAATGTTTATTTTATTACTAAATTAGTGGAAAAAATCAGGGAATCGATTAAAGAAGCAAACTTTAAAAAGCTTAAAGAAAAATACCTGGGCAAGTAAGTGTAAGAGGTTTGAGGCTCTTACACTTACATTTATTTTTTTATACAACAGGTGCATTTCCACCTTGTTCTCCGCCTTGTTCGCCACTTGTTTCATCGGTTGATGAAGCAGGCATTTCTTCCGGCTGAGATTGTGGCTCTGAAGTTGGCACTTCTGGCATATCTTGAGAGACAGGCACCTCAGTTGGTTCCGGTGCAACCGGAGTATCTGATGTTACCGGAGTATCTGAGACCACTGGAGTATCAGATGCGTTTGGATCAGTAACAGGTGTTCCCATTGGGTTATTATTTTGATCGTCCATTATATAATTTCACCTCCTTTCAGCTTTAGTGTATCCTGTAACTTACGGCTGGGTCAATAACCTACTTGCTCCCTGCATCGCAACTTAGGTAAACTAGAAGTATGCCCGCAAAATCTGCCCGCGCAAAATCCGGAAGAAAAAAATACTGGAAAGACGTTCAGTCTAAATCAAAAACAAAAAAAAGAAATAAATTAGCTCTAGCTGTTCTGGGAATTCTGGTTGGAATTTTAATTATTGGCTGGTTGATTAATTTCACCCAAAGCCTTTTTAAGCCTTTCAATAATGCTGGCTCATCTGCCGGTAATTATCAAAAAAAATACAGTTGGGATGGTTCCTTCAATATAAATCTGGTGATCCGTACAAAAAATATTTCTCTTCTTTCTTATAACCCTACAAAAGGAAGCATAATAATACTTAATATTCCTGATGAGACTTTTTTGGAACTGCCGAACGGGTTTGGAAAATGGCAGCTCCGGGCTATTTATGATTTTGGTCAGACTCAAGGGTTGGGAGGAGACAAACTGCTCAAGGAATCTTTAAGCAGTTTTTTTGCAGTACCGATTGATGGCTTTTTGGATCTTAGCGCTTCTGGGGTTACATCTGCCGAAGTTATAGAGACTTTAAGGAAAAATCCTCTCTCAGGGTATGGTCTTTTATCAGCTTTAAAAACAGATTTAACTATGTGGGAGCTTTTAAAATTTAAGATGAATATCAGCGCTGTCCGGTTTGACAAAATCAAAGAGTTGAATCTTGATAAATTAAGCGTGCTTCAAAAAGATAATCTCCCGGATGGGAGTTTTGTTTTCATTTCAGACCCTTCTATCTTGGACAGCGTTTTGGGGGATTTAGTCGATCCAAAAATTGTCTCAGAACATAAAACAATTGCAGTTTTAAATGCAACGGATAAGCCGCAGCTAGCGCAAAAATGGGCAAGACTGATTACAAACCTGGGAGGCAATGTAATTATCACCGGCAATGCCCCTGAAAGACTGGAAAAAACCCAGGTTTTTGGCGAACAGTCGTTCACCTTAAAGAGGCTTCGGCAAATTTTTGCTCCGGATGATAAAATTAGTTCATCTGAAGGAGTTATGGGATCTTCCCGGGCACAGATTAATGTACTGATCGGAGAAGATTACATTGATAAATAAGAGATGATTCTTTGGGTGGCGCTTTTTTTAATAATTATCGGACTTTCTTTAGTTTTAGCCCTGCGTTCAATGAGAGATTACCAGGAGATTCCTCAAAAATCTAAACTTGAGTATGGGATATTCTTAATACGGAAATTACAAAATTTTAACGGGGGGATTCTGGAAGCTTTGGGGAAAATTATATTTGAGGAGAGCCTGGTTGTTGGCATTGAGAGACTTTTTAAGGGTAGAGAATCTGCCTTGACTATATTTGGCCCTAAAATTATCCTTCAACAATTTGCAAATGATTTGGATCTTTTGGAACTTGAAGACTACACGCGCAATTTTGATAAAAATAATTTTCTTGTTTGGGAAATGGGAGTAAAACACAACAAAGTGAATCTGCAAAGTTTTAATATTTTTGATTCTTTGCCTAAACTTGAGCCGCAGGAGCAGCTTTTTTGGCAGATGATTCTCGGTCCAAACAAAAGCAAGCATGACCTGACATTTCAAACACAAATCAGAGCAGGGATTTATGCTCAAGACGACCGGAGGAGAAAAGAGCTTGCCTTATCGCTTCAATCTTTAAGACCGGATGATTTAGTTAAGATCCCAAAGCCATTCTCAAACGAGCAGATGATAGAATTTTACCGGCAAAGGATTCTGGAAAGAGACAGTAAGGGTCCGGTTGTGGGCTTCAGGCAGGTTTTGAGCATTTTGGGTATAAATTAGGCTTCCTGTTCTTCTTCTGTATTTTCTTCGCCATCAGTTTCATCGGAATAATTCAATATGCTTGTTGCTGCCGGAGAGTCGGAATATTCCAAAAAAGACGGCTGATTTTTAAATTTTTTACTGCGGTAGATTTCTTTAATAATTATTGAAAGACTGTTGACCCGGATGGATTTAACAAACAGGTCGTATTTATTGCCGCCTTTTGACAGCCGCAGCATACGGTGACTCACATCATCAGGCAATACTCCCAGATAATTTCCGTTTAAATCCACAATAGTGATTCTTCTGCTTTTTACCACCATATTCACTTTCATTCCGCAAAAAGCAGAAGACAGCTTTTGCGGCTCAGCCACTTTTAGAAGGTTCACCATTTTAGTTTTGCCGGGTTCCTGTAAAAATAGTGATGGAGAAAGCCTGCCCTGGCTGCAGATAGTCGGGGCTTGCCCGTTCGGTTTGTAGGATTTAATTATTTTTAAATTTTTTAGGGCAATAGGGTTATAGGGATCAAACTTTAAAGCTTCGGAATAATATTTTTTTGCCAGGTTTGGTTTGCCAAGCTCCATATAGGCTTTGGCCTGGCGGTTTAGGGCATCAACATTTTTTGGATCGAGCTTGATTATTTTTTTATTGATTTTTAAGGCTTCTTCCCACTTGGAATCTAAAGCTGCATCTATTGCCTGCTGGTAAAGGTTGGAAGGTAGAGAGGAATCGTCCATCTAAGGGTGAAAGTATAGAAGCAACCTTAATGCTTGTCAATATTTCGGCTTTTATTTTGTTCATTTTGCCCGTGTTTCTCTTGCAAAACTGAATTCTAAACGCTAATATCTACTAATCTATGTCAGGTCATTCCAAGTGGTCAACAATAAAGAGGCAAAAAGGTGTGGCAGATATAAAGCGGGGGCAAACTTTTACCAAACTCGCTAACGCAATCACGATTGCTGTTAAAATGGGAGGGTCGGGCGACCCGGAGTCCAATCCGCGCCTCCGGGTGGAAATAGAAGAAGCAAAGAGTGTCAATATGCCCAAAGAAAATGTTTCCCGGGCAATTGACAGGGGGTTGGGTAAGCTTCCCGGCCAAACCTTGGAAGAAGTAGTTTATGAGGGCTTTGGACCCGGCAGAGCAGCATTTATTGTAGAAGGTGTTACGGATAACAAGCTTCGAACTTTACAGGAAATCAAAAATATTTTTGAAAGAAGCGGAGGCAGTTTAGCCGGGCAGGGAGCAGTCTCTTATATGTTTGAAAGAATGGGAGAGATTAGAGCAAGGAGCAAGGAGCAGGGAGCAGGGAGCAGGGATGATGAAATGCTTGAACTTATAGACCTTGGAGCAAAAGACGTGGAAGACTATTTGGAGGATAATAAACAAATGTATTTAGTATATACAGAAGGCTTAGAACTAAATACTATGGGTAATAAAATTACTCAGGCCGGATATGAAGTAGAATCACAGGCGATGGTGATGAAACCGAATGCTCCGGTGCAAATAGAGGATGCAGAAACAGCCAAGAAAGTGCTGGAGTTTGCAGAAAAGCTGGAAGGGTTAGATGATGTACAGAAAGTGTATGCAAACTTTGATATAGAGGAATCGCTTTTGGCGGCTAGCTCTTAGCTATTCGTTTGATTATGAATTGCTAATAGCCAAAAGCCAATAGCTAAAAGCTTATGATTATTTTAGGAATTGATCCCGGAACAGCAACCACCGGTTTCGGAGTTATAAAAATACCTGATGATATTTTAAGCAGGGAATTTAACTATGACCTGGAACTGATAGCATATGGCAATATAAGCACTCCTAAAGAGAAGCTTATGCAGGATCGTTTGCATATGATTCACAATGAGCTTAGCAGTGTTGTTGAAAAGTATAAGCCTGATCAGATTGCCTGCGAAATGTTATTTTTTGGCGCCAATACCAGAACTGCTATCATGGTTGGACAGGCAAGGGGAGTGATAATGCTCACAGCGGCCCAGCACAATATTCCCTTTCAGGATTATACGGGTCTACAGGTTAAACTGATGGTGGCCGGTTCCGGCAGGGCCGACAAAAATCAGGTTCATGACGGAGTAAGGAAGTTTTTGGGTACGCCGGGCAGAAGAAGGAATAAACTTAAAGCACATTGGAAAGGCGGACATTTAGACGATGCCACAGATGCCTTGGCAATAGCTATTTGTCATGTGTTAAAGTTGGTTGCGAAATAAGGACTAAAGTCCTTGCGATCCTTTGGATCTAAAGGATCTGCTTCGCTTGCAGAATCTTGCCTTTTTTGAAAGGATTCAAAAAACGTGAAACTAAATTTAAATAAAAGACAAAAAATAGTTATCTCCTCAGTTGTGTTAACTCTAGGGCTTTTATCAACACAAATGGTTGATTTTAACTTGAGGTTCCGCTTTTTGGCAGGTCTTGCTGTTTTGGCATACACGCTTTCTGTCTGGTCTTTGTGGGATGGATTAAATGCCACAAAAGCATTTGTACTTTTAATTTTGCCGACCCTCTTTGCAACAGCAGTTGGGAGTTTTTATTTTCTTTTGCCGGTGAGATGGCTTACAAGACTGCCGGTGGCTGTCGTGTTTGGCCTAACTTTCTATTTATTGTTGCTTGCGCAAAACGTTTTTAACGTGGCAAGTTTGCGTACCATTCCTTTATATAGGGCTGCTTCGACAGCCAGTTTTCTTTTTACGCTTCTTTCAGCCTTCTTTATATACCATGTAGTCTTTGCTTTTAATTTATTATTTTTATGGAATGGGATAGTGATTTTTTTAGTAAGTTTCCCTCTGATTTTACAGCTTCTTTGGACTATCTCGATGGAAGACAGGATCTCAATAGCCATACTTGTGCAGAGCTTTATTTTGAGCCTGGTGTTAGGGGAGCTGGCCCTGAGCTTTTCTTTTTGGCCTTCGCCTGTGACAATCCGGTCTTTAACAATCTCATCTGCAATGTATGTTCTTTTAGGGTTAACAACGCAAAATCTTCGGAGCAGACTTAACGGGAGAGTGGTCTGGGAGTATGTTGGTATCGGGGTGGCGGTGTTTTTGGTCAGTTTAGTGTCAACTTCCTGGGGTGGGTAAGGTAAAATATTTGGCATTTTTCAATTGACATTTAACAATTTAGATTATTGGGACCAGTCAAAGTGGGGAAGTAGGGTGTATAAAATTGTAAGATTGTGAAAAATATCCTATAATCTCGTGAAAACTCCGGACGATACAGTTTGATATAGTTACCAGACACGAGATATTAAAATTATAGGATATATTGTGCCTATATTGGCATGTCTTGTGGATAAGTGCTAAATCAAAACCCGAAGCTCTGCCGGAGAAGAGGGGTGCTTCTTTCCTCTTACAATGCCTTGCTAACTGTTATATAAGCGGTATGTAATGAGCTGCTCTGTATTTGTGTTTTAAGCTTGTCTTCTCCTCTTTTGGGGGTAAGGAAACTTCCCTATATTGTCGATGTCGTACAATATAAAACATTGCAGTAAGCTGGAGAAGTGGTCTTTTTGGAAACAATACTGAGTAAATAAACATTACCAGAAGACTTTATGTTATTTAATCTTGTACAAATTTTTATATATTTCCTATTGATTTTGTTTGTTTTTCTAATTACTAAACACTAAATCCTAAACTCTACCTTTAGGGCTTTAGAAAGCCCTAAACCTTAGATGACCTATTCTACGTCTTATCCCCTCAAAAGCCGTTTTTGGGGCACTGTAGGGCTTCGTGCCTATATGGGTTCAAGGAGCGTAAAATCCCAAATTAGAAGACTGGTGTTTTTTATTCACTGATATGCCTTCGTAGCGCTAATGGTTTCGCCCCGTAAGGATATACCCGCTGGTAACGATCTAACGTTACTTCAATCCCTTAAGTATTATACAGCTTAGTTTTAAATTAATACTTGACAGTGTCCGTTTAGCTTTGTTATTATTCTTGTAATCAGCATTACACGAAGTCTAAATTTATGCCCAACCCTACAAAAGAAAATATAGAAACTCCTCCTCTTTTTTCCAACATGGATTTGATAGATGACTTCTTTCTTTTCCTCCAAACAAATAACTATTCCCCTGCAACTACCTATCATTATAAAAACGATCTTGCTATATTTGATAATTTTTTAAAATCCAGAAATTTAAGAGTTAAAGATTTGGATAAACGTTTAATATTTGAATTTAAGGCTTATCTTTCATCCGACGAGAGACAGACTGCTACTACTCATCAGGAAGGAGCTATAAGATTATCCTCTGCCAGTATAAACAGATGTTTATCCGCAGTCAGAGCTTATATCAGGTTCTTAATCGAACAGGATTATGATACTCCGGTAGTCCCTGATCAATTTAAAATGGTCAAACGCGAGCGGACTCATCCAAACGTTGCTGAACTGGGCGAGTTGATATCTCTGATCGAATCACCGTCAAGTATAGAGCAGGATCAGGTCATAGCTGTCCGCAATAGGGCTATCTTGGAGGTTTTGTTTGCAACAGGGATGCGTATTTCAGAACTTGTAAATTTAAACAGGAGGGATTTGAATATAGAAGGAAAGATTTTTATTACCGGTAAAGGCCGGAAACAAAGATTTGTATATCTTACGGAGCGGGCTAAGTTTTATTTGAACCAATATTTGACTTTGAGGAATGATAATCAGCAAGCCTTATTTATTCCGACTAAAACCAGAAGTAAAGACAAGCTATCCTCAAGACTTACTCCCAGATATATTCAAGAAAGACTTAAAACTTATAGGGAAAAACTAAGAATAAATTTGCCAACTACCCCGCATTCTTTTCGTCATGGATTTGCTACCTATTTGGCAGAAGAAGGCGCATCACCGGCAGCGATACAGATATTGCTTGGCCATGAATCTCTAAATACTACAACCAGGTATGTAAGTGCATCTGACCGTTTCGCCCAGGAGTCGCACAGGAAGTATCATCCTTTGACTGAAAGATCTGATAATGGTAAGTGAAGATTTTGTAAAGATTTTTTACAGTAATTTTACCTTAAATATTGATTGGGACAATATTGATGAAATAACTTGGATGTATAACGAAGGGTTATTTAGTATGATTGCTCAGCCAGTTGCATTACATGATGAATTTAATGAAAGAATAGAATTGGTTTCGAAGCCCAAAAATGGTTTTGTAAGAAGCGGTGAGAATGGTGGGCACTTAGCATTAAAGTCTTTAGCGAGGGATCATCTGGTTGGACATTGCAATGTTTTAAATGGAGATGTTCGTTATGAATATCCCTTGATCGGTTTTGAGGTAGATGTCATAGATAAAGATCTGCATTTTCCTGTAGAGTGCGGAGATACGAATGTTTTAAAATTAGAGAAATATTTGTTTCTTCCGGCTACAAAAAAGATGTTAATCCTTCCCTATCCTCATGGTGAAGATGTAAAGGTTTTTATGTTTGAGGCTAAGCCCCGATTTTTTGAATATATAATACATAAACAAAATTTTCTTAATCAGAAGAACGCGAAGCTGCGTTAGTCGCTTAAAGAGCATCCTTGTCGCACAATATTGTTGTTTCCCCCTTTTTTCTATTTTGTGTTACTATCGAATTAATGGGGCTTTTTGGCTATAAGTTAAAACTTTACGAGTTAATTACTTTCGCGATCCTTATTATTCTTATATTGGCGATCCCCTCTTCTGTTTACTTAGTAAAAAAAACACAAATTTTAAAAAGTAAGGCAACGAGTAATTTTAATGTTGGAGTAAATATTGTTGGAATAACTCATTTAGGACCGGATGATATGGAAGCAAATTTAGCAGAGATAGCGAGAATGGGAGGAAAAGTAGTCAGGGTTTTTGCTCCTAAAGATGAAGTATCTCATGAGGTAGCTGCCCAGAGATTAGATGATTTTTTGAGTCGTGCACAAAGGTATGGAATTACTGTTATTGTTGCTTTGATTGATTTTTACGGCAGTGGATACAGGCCGCAAGGCACTGAAGGTTTTTATACTGATAATTTTAATGGTATCCCTCTCTTAAATCATGACTTTTTTGCAGGTGGATATAGGGGCGCTTATAAGCAATTTATTGAGACAGTTGTCTCCCGTAATAAACATCATTCCAACATTTATGCCTGGGAGATTGGTAATGAATTGAAAGATGATAAAAGCCCGGAAACATTTATCGATTTTATGAAAGATATTGCTTCAACTATAAAAAATCTTGATCCGGGTCATTCGATTGCTTCGGGTATGTTAAGTGCTGGCCATGCTAATTTATCACCGGAGGCTCTTTACAATGCTGTACCTGATATAAATATTGTGACGATTCATATGTATAACGGCAACCGGGCCGGCGAACAAGATACGGCTTGGGCTCAAGTCAATGGTAAAGTTTTTATAGATGAAGAGGCAGGATATTCCGGAAGCGGTGATCGCACCTCACAAATGAGAGATGAAATAGAATTCTGGAAGAGCCGCGGAGCAGCAGCTATATTACAGTGGGGATTTATAGCAGGGGGCTTGGGAGATAATGGATTCGGTGACAGGGATTTTGGTATGGATACCATTTGGCATTCAGATTACAATAATTTGTTTTCCTTATATCAATCATTTAACGGTGGTGGTAATCCAGCTCCTCCGCCCGGTGGAGGCAGTTGCAATATCGATTATCAATCCCCTAGTTTAAAAGACAGTTGTTCTGCCTGTCTTTCTTCTAAAGATCCGGGTTTGGCCGGCAGCTTTAAGAGTTTGAATCCTTCTAAGTTCAACAGTTGTTCCACCAAAGAGCTTTTGGCTTACTGGTGCAACGGCGGCATCAGTCCCCAGGCTATGAAAGATTGCCTGAAATGGAAAAGCGCCTGCGGCGCAAGCTGTGCCGGCGAGTGGGTTATGGCAGATGCAAATTGTCAGGATAGTTGTTCAAATTGTGTTTTGCAGTATAGGGACGATATTTTACCTTTCTTTCTGCAAAATCAATGGGATGTCCGTTGCCAAAATTATTCCAAGATTGTCAGCAACTGGTGCGGGATTGATCCCAAAGGTTGCTCCGACGTCAAAAACAATAACTGTAAATCAAGTTGTTCCGGCGGCGGCGCAACAGTTTCTCCAAGTCCTGCCGTAGGCGGCACTATCTATGGAGTAATTTGGGATGATACCAAAGGCAATACCAAACAACCTGACGGAGTCAGGCAACCTGATGAGCCTTTAATTTCCGGTATTAAAGTCTGTGTCAGGCAGCTTACTTCCTCCGATCCTGCAAATTGCACCGTCACGCAGGATAAACTTAATGATGCAAAGGGCAACTATAAATTAACAGGAGTAGCAGCAGGCAGCCGTAAAGTCTTTGTTGATAGCAGTTCTTTTGGAAGCTGGGCACCGGTTAATCTCACTGAAAGAGCTACTAATCCTGCTGCTTTACAGGCCGGCAAAAGCGCCAGCGCTTCTTTTTACTTTAAACCAATCCTTTCAAGTCCTGCTCCGTCTTCTTCTCCCTCTCCCGTGTCATCCCCTACACCTACACCAACTCCAACTCCTACACCCACGCCATCCCCATCCCCTACACCTACACCTACACCAACCCTGCAGTTATCTTCTGAACAAATTAAATTCGATTTGAATAAGGATAAAAAGATCAATAGTATAGATGTTAGTTTATTCCTTGAATTTTGGCGAAACGACAGTTATTCCCAAAAGTACGATTTTAATAATGACGGGGTAATTAATACGATAGATTATGCCAGCCTGCTAAGTAATTTTTAGGAAGAGAAACGTTGACAAAGTTACTATATATAGTTCACTATTAATTGGAAGGCCTATCATCATAAATGGGAAAATTGTTGGATAATATTAAAAACGAAATAATAAACTTATTTCAAAGTAAAAAAAATCTTGTTAATTTACTACTTTTGGGGATAATGATTCTGGCTCTTCCTTTGACTGTTAAGGTGGTGCGAGAGCAGCAGATAGTTCAATCCCGGGCTGTTAATCCGCCGATTGTTTTTAAAGGAGATAATGTTTCTCAAAAAGATGGCAAATGGGTGGCATCAAAGCCGCAAATTACCCTTGAGCTTACCTCTCCTTTTGGCCCACCTGCAGGAGTAGGTATAAATAACCCTACTCCTTCGCCTTCAGCCGGAAACCCCACTCCTTCTCCTTCTCCTTCTGTATCTCCCTCCCCCAGCGCTGCAGGCAGAGCCTGTTCAGGAAATGCATGTACAGATTGTATTTTAAACAAACGGGATGATGTTTTAAATTATTATAAAAATAACGGTTGGGACATCAGTTGCGCAAATCAGACAAAGGTTAAAGATGACTGGTGTAAGATCGATGCGTCAGGTTGCCAAACTGTTAAAAGCGGCGCCTGTGCTTCTGCCTGCAGCACCACCTCTTTTATTCCGTCAGGGGAAGGCTTTGCGTTGTTTTCACCGGTTAAAACAGCATATGCTGCTGAATGTGAGTGTGAATATGTAGATTCAGCGGCTGTGAGTGGACATAATGAGTGTACCAGCGGTCAGGCAGTTTACTCGGGAAACTGCACTGCTCCTAATTACAACCCTGGCTGTTCTGCATTTAAAAGATGCGTAGAGCCTGTAACTTCCTGCCCGGCAGGTCAGGATAAAGTTAAAGTAGATTTTAATACCAGTAAAGGTTACCTTGTTAATAATACAATTGTAGGATCAGACTTAAATCCATATAAAGGAACCGGGGAATGCGGTTATAAATATTATGTTTGGAAATCTACTTTACCTAGTGGCGAGTATTGTGTTACATACAGTTTTGGTAAATGGGATGATCAAACCAAATGTCCGAAACAAACCGGTTCCCCTCCTCCTGCATCCGTTCCTCCTGGCGGGTCAGTCACTACAAAGTGCGGCACTACAAAAACCTGGGCACAAATTGATGCAGAACTCAAAACCGCCGGATGGCCGGGTCCTTTTGATCACAGCCAGAATGAATTAACAGCATATAACAATACTGTTGTATGTCCCAGCGCTTCTCCTTCCTCAGCTCCTTCTTCTTCCCCGGCTGTTTCTCCTTCACCGCAGGGAGCGACAACTGTTGCGTTCAGGGTTGCAGAAAACCCGGCTGATTTTGCTGAAACAGGTTCAAACGGCTGGCAAGTTTATACTTCTCATCCTATGAAAAACATCAGCTTTGAATTCAAAGATAAAAAACCGGGACAAAAGTCCGTGTTTGTAGAATTTAAGGATTCAACATTGCCGGCTCCTAATGTTGAAAGAAAAATTGAACAAATAACACTTTTGGGTTCTGGTCCGGCAATTACAGGTTGTTCTTTGAACTTTGAAGATACAGGTGCTGTGTTTGTATTGAGCGGACAAAACTTTGGTTCTGATAAAGGAGCTATCAAAAGCGGTGAAACAAGTTTATCAATAAGAGAGTGGAAAGATGACAGCGTTAAGGTGGTGTGGTCAAATGCTCCGCAAGGAGTTGCGATTCCCATAATTTTGACCAGCAAGGACGGTCAATCAAGCCAGGAGGCTCAATGCAGTGCAATTTCTCAGCTTGCTTTGGGAGCTAAGTTTTTCTGCAGGGCGCCGTCCACTCATGATATGGATGATGTGGATATAACTTTGGCAGGTGTTTTTAAAGATGGCACAAAGCTAAATCAAAAAATCCGAATAAACAGGGATGGCAGTATTGCAGGCTTAAATCAAAAGCTTGAGGCAGGTAAAAGATACAGACTATCAATTAAGGCTCCGGGAACTTTGCGAAGGACGGTTGAGTTTACAGCAAGCGGTGGGACTACCAATATTCCTGATTTCGTTTTACCTGTAGGTGATATTTTTCCTGCTGATGGTGGAGATGGCGTAATTAACAGTTTAGATAAGGCGGAATTAAACCGCCAGTGGATTATCTCGCAATCTGCAAGCGGCAGGTCCGGAGATTTTAATAGGGATGGACGGGTTAATTCTATTGACTGGGCCTGCATGAGATTTGATTTTGGAGATTCGGATCAGGAAGTAGCTGTGCCTGGTGCGCCGGTTGTTTCTCCTTCCCCAAGCGCCAATCCTTCGGTTTCTCCTTCCCCAAGCGCCAGCCCAAGCCCTAGTCCGAGTCCCACTATAACCCAGGTGGTTAGCCTGTCTCCTCAAACATTAACCTCCGGTGCATCTCTTGCCAAATTATGGACTACAACATTTTCTAATTCTGCAGACTTTAAAAATATTAAGAATGCCTTTATCCTTATTTCTGTAAATGGAAGCAATAAGCCGGCCACAGATCCTACATTTTTCAATGGATACTATAATGTGGCTGACAATAAATTTTATGTCTGGGATCCGGGTAAAACAGGCGGAGAAGGTTGGATAGGAGGATTTACGCCGGGAAGTGCAGGATCAACAATTGCTGTTAATTCTTTTGGCTTAATTCCGCTTTTAAACGGCAATGGCACCAATACAAACGGAACCGGAGGCAAAAACCTGGTCTTAAATTGGTATATCACATCAAGCGGTGGAGCAAAAGGCAAAACTTACAAAATATTCTTAAGGGCGCAGGGAAAGGAAGGAACTGATACAGGCTGGGTGGAGAAAGGAAGCTGGACAATTAATTAAACTGGTAAAAAGTTTGAAATTGTAGTACAAAATATATATATGGATTATTTTACAGATTATAAAGTTGAGCATGGGGATAAAATAAAAAAGATCTTTTCCGGACCTAAAATTATTTTTGCGATTTTAGGAATTGTGATATTAATAGAGTTTATATATGCATTTAGGGTTCTGACGCAACCGGTGTCTGTTGCTGCGCCGTCTATTTCGCCGGCTGCTACAATTGTAAAATCCGGAGGCAGAATTTCTCTTGCTGCTCCTAAGACAAGCATTTTGGTAAAAGAAGTCATTCCTGTAAAGGTTAAGATTGAAAGCGGCGGAAATACGCTTGGCGGCGCTGACGTGATTATTAAATATGACCCAAAAATATTAGAAGCGACACAGGGAGCAATAATACGGGGAGCTATTTTTGATGAATATCCTTTTGTATCTCTTGATTCAAAAACCGGTTTAATTTCTATTTCCGGGATAAGCAGTATCGGAGAAGGTTTTAAGGGTGCGGAAGGCGACTTTGCCACTATAACTTTTAAGGCTAAGAGTAAGGGAGCAACTTCTTTATCCGTTGATTTTCAAAAGGGATCAACTGCTGATTCTAACCTGGTGGAAAAAGATGCCTCCAGGGATATATTGGAAACCATAGGTAATCTGGAATTGAATGTGCAATGAAAAAATGTTTAATTTTGCTTTTTGCTTTTAGTTTTTTGTTTTTAGTGCTGCCTAAAACCGCGAAGGCAGCTTCTTTGTCCTTATCTCCTGCAACAGGAACCCTTAATATCGGCTGCACATATTCTCTGGATGTAGTGCTGGATACAGCCGGGGCGCAAACCGACGGCACAGACGCTATTTTAAATTTTGATTCCACCCGCTTTAGCATTAATTCAAACTCGATTATTCCCAACACTAATATATATCCGGATTTTCCGGGCAACAACGTAGATGAATCAAGCGGTAAAATCACCATTTCCGGCCTTGCTTCGGTTTCCTCTGCTTTTTCGGGAAAAGGCACTTTGGCAACACTGCGTTTTGTAGTGAAAGATCAGGCGCCTACCGGAGCAACCCAAATTACGTTTGAATTTGATCCTAATGATAAAGCTAAAACTACGGATTCTAATGTGGTAGAGCGTAATACCGTGGTGGATGTGTTGAATTCAGTGACAAATGGAAGTTTCGTAATTGGCAAAGGGGCGTGCGGTAGTAATATTGCCAGCCCGCTTCCTCAGGGTGCTGATTCTGTTTCAACGCCTGCAGGTCAGCTAAAAAATCTTGACCAGCTTGTAGATAAGACCGGTAAAGGAACGGGTACTGTTGAGCTTACTTCTGTGGTGGCGATTGTGGGCGGAGTTTTGACTATTTTAGGGATTTTGGGACTGGCACTGCTTTAAAATATGGCTGTCCTTTCTGCGCTTATTACTGATTTCTTAGAGTATTTGGAGCTTGAGCGTAATGCCTCCCAGCTCACTATCAGAAATTATGACCACTATTTGAAAAGGTTTTTAAATTTTGCCGGTGATATTGACCCCAAGGAAATTGATTTAAATTTAGTAAGAAAATTTCGGCTTTATCTATCCCGTTGGACAGATCCTGAGAGTCAGAAGAATTTAAAAAGGGTCACTCAAAATTATTTTATGATAGCTTTAAGGGCATTTTTAAGATATCTGGCAAGGATTGATGTTGTTACACTTTCAGCGGAAAAAGTGGAGCTTGGAGAAGCTGAACCGCGGCCGTTAAAAGTTTTGGATAACTCTCAGCTTAATTCCCTTCTTGAGGCGCCGGATGTAAATAAAAAAGACGGACTTAGGGACAGGGCAATCCTGGAAACCCTTTTTTCAACTGGACTTCGGGTATCAGAACTTGCGGCCTTAAATAGGGATACTATCAATTTGGCGAGGAAAGAGTTTGGTATTGTGGGTAAAGGAGGAAAAGAACGGGTAGTTTTTTTATCGGATAACGCTGGTGTGTACCTGGAAAAATATTTATCGGCCCGAAAAGATACCTTTAGGCCGCTGTTTATAAGGTTTCAGGGTAAAATTGATCTTACTGAGGGAGGAGAAGCTATGAGGCTGACATCCAGATCAATTGAAAGGATAGTGGAAAAATATGTCAAAATCTTAGGGCTTTCTGTAAAAGCAACTCCGCACACCCTGCGGCATGGCTTTGCCACTGATCTTTTAATAAACGGCGCAGATATCCGTTCGGTACAGGAAATGTTGGGTCATTCTAACATTGCCACCACCCAAATCTACACCCACGTTACCAATGCCCATCTTAAGGATGTGCATAAAGCATTCCATTCAGGGAATGCGGCGGGGACGTAAATAGCTACTTCCCTATTTTACCTAAATCTTTAAACACTGCATTTAAAGCAGTTGAAACAACAGAAAGCACTATTGCTCCTAAAATTGCCGCAAGCCATCCGTCGATAGTAACCCCCTTAACTATAGCTGAAACTATAAATAAGATAATGGCATTAATCACAAAAACAAACAGTCCTAAAGTGACGATTGTTAAGGGTGCAGTGATAAAACTTAGTATTGGTTTTATAAAGGTGTTAACCACCCCTAAAACTATCGCTGCAAGCAGTGCCGTTGTAAAATCAGCAACCTGGAATCCGGGAACGATGTAGGCTGCCAGCAATAGAGCTAAGGCATTTAAAACCAAAGCTATTATAATTTGCAAATTGATCACCCCCTTATTTTAATACTGAAATAAATATTTATACTTGTCAACATACCTGTTAAACTAAAATAATATACTTATGGATTCTAAGGTAAAGAAGTTAATTTTTAAAACGGCTGTTTTTGCTGTTAGTTTAAGTTTTGCGTGGTGGATCTTAAAAAGCGGTTACTTAAGCGTAATGATTGATACTATTTTACCCCTTAAGTTTGTTTCTGAAATTGTGGCAGGAATTTTTTATACTTCTTTTTTAACTTCGCCGGTTTCTGTGGCTATGCTGGTTATTTTGGCAAAAGCAAATAATCCCGTTACAACAGCTTTACTTGCAGGCGTCGGAACGGTGATCGGAGACCTGCTTATTATAAAGTTTTTCAGGTCGCAGATTTCAACTGATTTAAATGTGGTCTCAAAGGAGCTTCATCTTCAAAGGATTAATGCATTTTTAAAAATGCTGCATATAGATTTTTTAATTCCTCTTTTGGGGGCAGTTATTGTGGCTTCTCCCCTGCCGGATGAGCTGGGGCTTATGATGCTTGGTGCATCCAAATTAAATTACCGCGAGCTAGCAATTTTAAGTTACACTTTAAATACCGCAGGAATATTATTAATAGTTACGCCGGTTAATTTACTATCATGATTGGTTTAACTACGCATCAGGCAGAAGAATTGTTGAAAAAATACGGTTTAAATGCCCTGCCGCAAAAACAAAATTCCTCTGCGCTTAAGGTTTTCCTAAAACAGGTGCAAAATCCCCTTTCATACTTATTAATAGGTGCTGTAGTTTTATCTTTTGTGATCGGCGATAAATTAGACGCCTTTTTAATTGCGGCTATTTTGATTTTAAATACCATCTTAGGATTTTGGCAGGAATACAAAGCCTCAAGAGAACTTGAGGCTTTGCGGAAACTCGAGGTTGAATACGCAAGAGTGGAAAGAGATGGCCGGCAAATTGAGATATCTTCAAGCTTGCTTGTTCCCGGAGATCTGGTTATTTTAGAATCCGGCGACCGTATTCCTGCAGACGGAAAAATCGCAGAATGCTACTCTTTGCAGGTAAATGAGTCCATTCTAACAGGTGAATCTTTGCCGGTTATAAAATCGGATAAAAAAGATGAAAATTTAGTATATTTTGGCACTACTGTTACCTCGGGACGTGCCAAAATATGGGTTTTGCAAACCGGTGTTCAAACGAAATTTGGAATTTTAGCTCAACAATTATCTTTGGTTGAGGATGAGCAAACTCCGTTTGAAAAAGCGCTTGCTAATTTCAGCAAAGGTTTAGGGTTAGGAGCCCTGGTAATCTCAGTGGTGATTTTTATTTTGAGAATGCTGCAGGGATATGAGCTTTCCGAAGTCCTGCTTTCCAGTATTGCCTTAATGGTGGCTGTTGTGCCTGAAGGCCTGCCTGCTGTTGTGACAATAGTTTTGGCTTTGGGTATGCGCAAAATGTATAAGAAAAATGCATTGGTGCGGAAAATGATTGCAGTTGAATCCCTGGGAACAGCCACAATAATTTGTACAGATAAAACCGGGACTTTAACTAAAAATGAAATGAGAGTCAAAGAAATTAAAGTTTTAGGTCTGCAGGAAAAAGAGCTTCTTTTATGTTCAGTGCTTTGCAATAGCGCAAATTTAGTTTTAAAAGAAAAAGGTTTTGATATTTTGGGAGATACCACGGAGGGAGCTTTGCTTCTTTGGGCAAAAGATAAAGGTGTGGATATAGAGCTTACCCGTTCGGAAGGGAAACTGCTTGAGGAAATTCCTTTTAGTCTGGAAACAAGAAAAATGACTGTAGTATGGCAAAACGGAAGTAAAAAATCCGTATATGTTAAAGGCGCGCCTGAGGTTTTAATTCCCAACTCTAATTTGTCAGAAAAAGATCAAAAAAAATGGGAGCTGGAATATCAGGAGATGGCAAAAAAGGGTCTTAGGGTTTTGGCATTCTCCAAAGATAGAAAGTTTCTGGGTTTGGCAGGTATTGCTGATGAGGTTAGGGCTGAGGTGAAGGATGCAATAAAACAAACCAAGCAGGCAGGGATTAAAGTGGTTATGGTGACAGGAGATAATGAATTAACAGCCAAAGCCATTGGTGAAGAAGTTGGGCTTTTATCAGACGGAGACGAGATTTTAACAGGCATCCAGCTAACCCAACTTGATGAGGAGGAATTCTTGCAGATAATCGGCAAAGTTAAAATCTTTGCCCGTATCACACCGGCGCAGAAACTTCGCATTGTTAGAGCATACCAGTTATTGGGTGAGGTGGTTGCTGTTACAGGAGACGGGGTTAATGATGTTTTGGCTTTAAAGCAGGCAGAAATAGGGGTTTCTATGGGGATAACAGGAACAGATACCAGCAAGGAAGCCTCGGATATAATTTTGCTGGATGATAATTTCGCAACTTTAGTAAGCGCTGTTGAACAGGGTCGCCTTATTTATTCCAATATCTTAAAAGTGGTAAAGTTTCTATTAACAGGAAACCTTTCGGAAATGCTTTTGATTGTGGGAGGAGCTGTTTTGGGATTACCTGCTCCTCTTTTGCCAATCCAAATTCTTTGGATTAATTTCGTGACAGACGGTCCTCCGGCGCTGGCTTTAGGATTTGACAGTCCTTCTTCTGCTCTAATGCGAGTGCCCCCCAGAAAGAAGTTAAATTTATTAAACAAAGACTCTATGCGTTTTATTTTAATTGGAGGTGTCACTATTTCTATTTTATGTTTGTTAGCATTTTATCTGACTTTCACTTTGGTGGGATTGCAAACTTCCCATGCTGTAACATTTACACTGATGGTATTTTTGCAAATGCTGCTTCCGTTTATTATGAGAAGGCATCACACAATTTTGTCTAACAAAAGGCTGTTTTTGTCTGTTGCAATCATCCTACTGATGCAGATTTTAATAATTGTTTTTCCGCCGCTGCGGTCATTATTTAAGATTTAATTTTCTTTCATTGAGTAGGCTGAGATACATCGGTAACACTTCTAAGTTAGAATAACTAACTT
>MFDN01000010.1 GCA_001776935.1 Candidatus Daviesbacteria bacterium RIFCSPLOWO2_01_FULL_39_23
TCCTCGCTTATTATTAACCCGAAACTGTCTCACAGTTAGATAAGCGAGGTGATGAATTAAGATGCTACCTTTAGATGAAATAAAAAAGTATTACCCAAAGTCTACAGAAGAAGAGCTAAAAGAGATACAGGAAGTTGTCTATCTATTAAGTTGTGCAATTATGCAAGAGTTTTATGGGCCGCCTGTAGGCGAGCCTCGCCATTCTGGCGGGTCTGATTGGATGGGAGATTTTGAAGAGTCCGGCCAAGAAGGAAAATAGCGAGCCTAAAGCTAGTTCGATTCCCGTTAGGGTATAAGGTTATAGGGTTTAATTTTAGCACAATTTAGCAATTTCTTGAAGCTAAAATTTGCCAGTTCGATTAAATTCGTATGGAGCTAAAAGCTGGACAAGAACTACTTATCGAAATATTCTTTCAACTGTCTCCTTCCAGCCCCACTTTTCCAGTATAATTCCCTTCTCTTAGCTTCTGCGGGTATTTCAAATTCTTCAGTAAATACGAGCTTAAAAGGAATTCTATGTTTTGTTGATCTTACATATCCTGAATTATGTTGGATTAATCTTCTTTCTACATTATCAGTATAACCAACATATGTTCTCTGATCTTTCAAGCTTTGTAGGATATAGATGAAATACATAAGCAGGGAGCGGGTCGCCCTTTGGGCGAACCTCGCTCATTTGACAAAGTCAAATGAGCGGGAGAGGGGACTTGAACCCCCGACATCCTCGTTGGCAACGAGGCACTCTACCACTGAGTTACTCCCGCTTTAAGTGCCGCAGACTTGAGTCGCACAAGTATAAAACGCTCTTCAGGCGCTCGCCGTGACTACCTTGGCTACTGCGGCAATTTACAAAAACTCTCTGTTTGAGAATGGCAATTAGGACACAAGAAACATAAATTCTCCCGTCGGTTATCTAATGGATTACCATTAATATGCTCTACTTCCAACCGTATCGGCTTATTTTTCCATTTCGATAATCGACAAACATTACACTTATACGCCCTTCCTATTTCCAGAAGAGCTCTCTTCAATAATTTTCCTCTTGCTCTTGTACCGTTAATTTGAATTACTAATATTTGTTCAGGTGTTTTTTTAGCTGGTCCGCCAATATGATTCTTGCCATAATTCCACGCCTGCCCTAAAAAATGAGAATTATCTATCTCGTAATACTTGATCCTACTAATCAAATACGTTCTTAAAGCACCAGATGTCAAAGACGCTCCCAATGAACGCATTACTCCCAACATTGAGACATTATTTTTTACAGCTTTCTCTAAAACCTCTTTGGTGTATTTTAACTTTGACATTTAACCATTATTATAACAACAGTTTAGTGCCTTGCCCATATCTCTTCCATTAATTCCTATTTTTAATGTACCAGTAGATTCTACCACGGAAAGGCACTTTATGTCACTTCCTGAAATCAAAGCGGGAAGTTTAAGAGTTGGAGTATTGTTGAGCAATATTTGCCGCCATGAGGATATAAGGATTATCGATTTCGGATGATTTTCCATTGGGTGTAAAAAGCTCCCTGTATTCAGATTCTGCATCTGATAACAAAGCATAAGTAAAAACTACACCTTTTGCAACAACTTTTGGAGGCTTTACAAGTGCCAGAGTTTTACCCTCCGCAAACGCTGCTGCATCTGAAAAATCGATTCCAAGCCAGTTATTTTCAGGCTGACTATACATGTATAAGACAACT
Organism: Candidatus Daviesbacteria bacterium RIFCSPLOWO2_01_FULL_39_23; assembly: GCA_001776935.1. Classification (GTDB taxonomy): domain Bacteria; phylum Patescibacteriota; class Microgenomatia; order Daviesbacterales; family UBA10151; genus UBA10151. The sequence continues at coordinate 1,706 of MFDN01000010.1, forward strand.
TCGGGGTTTTCAAAATTGTGTATATGCACTTCAGCTCCGCTGTAATCGAATTTACAGGCTCGAAGGGTTCTGGATTTAGGTTCAAGTTCTATAGCTCCTAAATTCGTACTCCTTCCATAAATAAAAGACCGGGAGAGATGAAAAAATTCTCTAACTGGTGTAATTTCTGAGCGGTAGGGGATAGTTGCTCTTGCTTCAGGTCCGCGTGCTATAGTCATAATGAAAAAAAATTATAGCACGTTAAAGCAATACTTACTTCCTGAAAAAATTAAAGGCAAGAGTAAGGATAACGGAAATTATAATTGAAGAAAGCCAGGGGATATATATTTTAAATCCGCCTTTATCAATATAAATATCTCCCGGTATCCGGGGCAAATTAGGCATCAGATTAAAAACCAATCCTAAAAGTAAAAATATTACTCCCAAAAATGTAAACAGCTTACCAATCTCCTGCATAGACCAATTATACCTTTTTAAATCCCTGACCCAATACCCACCAAAATCCAACAAGAAGGGAAACAGACACCGGATTAAAGCTTAAGGTTATTAAAAGACCAAGCAAGATCATAAGCTCCAATGTTTGATTTCTTTTAAGAAATACCCTGATTGAATATATAACCAGTAAACCAAGCGCTAAAACCCCTAAGAAGCCTCCCTGAATCCAAAAATCCAGGAATATATTATGGGCACTATCAACCACCAGATATTGAATATTGTTGTTCAAAATAAGTGATGTCTGATGCAAGGCGCTTTGCATATTGCCAAAGCCATGCCCCAAAACCGGAGAAGTAGCCCCGGCCACCAAGGAGGTATACCAAATTTCAGCCCTGTTCTCATACCAACCTCCGCCTGCATAAATGGGTAAAAACAGGCTCATTATACTGATAAAAAGCGCAACTATAAAAGCATGAGGTAATTTAAGCTTAAATATATATATTAGCCCGAAAAAGATAGTTAAAATCAAAAATCCCAAAGCCCCGGTTCTTGATCCTGAAGCTAAAATTATCAAAAAAACTAAAATCAAAGCAGAAAACTTTACCCATTTTTTGGGAGTAGTCAAACCAAAGGGGAGGAAAAATATTGCAGCTCCGGCCAAAGAGTTAGCTTCACCCAAAGTCCCAAAAGCCCGGCCATTTATATCTCCTCCGAATATATACACAGACAGCGCCAAAATAATAAGGCTAAAAAGAGAAAATAAACAGGCTTTTTTGGGTAACTCTGTGCGCGAAGAAATAAAAGCAAAAGCTAAAAGATGCCAGAGTAAAAATATACCCTGCAGCCTGAAAGCATTACCGAAAAAAGTAGTTTCAGTTTTTAAGAATATCAAATCAATGATAGATAAAAATAGTATTATGCTGACTGCAAAGCCGGGGAAAGTTATCAGGAACTTTAGATTGAATTTAGCCTTAAAAAGGGTCAATAAAACCAAAAGTTCAATTAAAAGCTCTGCCAAAATGACTTTGGGAGTTTCAAAAAAAGATACGCCCAAAGGCAAAACTAAAAGCGGTAAGAAAAAAATTAATGTATAGAAAAAAACAGTCACAAAATCAGTGTACCAAATTTTCTCTTAGAAGTTATTTGCGGCTAGTTTTATTTAATGTTTGTGATGTTTTTGATGTTATTGAAGTACCGACAAAGTCAAAGCCGGTCACGTCTTTAGAGATGACTTTTCGAATTTCCTCAGGAATCCATTTTATTTGTTCCGCCCCCGGAGTTGCCGGTCTGACAGAATACAAAGCAGAAGCGCTGGCCTGCTTCACTTCTAAGGTATAAGCACCGTTTATGCCTGTTTTAGCAGTGAAAATATCATTGCTTGAAAGATTTTTAGCAGTAACAGTTATACCCCTTGCAGGCATAGGAAGAATATTTAGCAATCTATATGTGAGTTTTCCCCTAATATAATAGGTGAAGTAAGATACTGGTGCAGTGACAGGTGAAGTCACGGCCAAAACAGTCGTAGCAACCATGCCGGTTTGAGACAGCGCTATTACTGCAAGAAGCAAAAAGTTAACTAAAAAAGTAATGATCTTTAAATTCATAAGGTAAGACTATAGCATACCTATAACCCTTTGTCAAGTCCTATAGGTCACTTTACTGTAACGCTCTTGGCAATATTGCGGGGCTTGTCTACATTATGTTTTAATTCTACAGCCATATAATATGCCAAAAGCTGCAAGGGGATAATATTGGCAATTGCAGAAGTTTCGCCGCTGTCAGAAACTTTCAAATGATAATCAAAACCCGGATGTTTAACGGGCGAAATTCCTATAACTGTTGCGCCCCGGGCTTTAACCTGGTTTATGGCATTCGCCACATCTTCCTGCGCCACATCATTACTTGTTGCTACCACCACCGGCACTCCTTTTTCCATTAAAGTAATGGCATAATGTTTCAAATCTCCTGCCGGTATTGCATGAGCATGTATATATGAGCCCTCTATAATTTTAACCATACCCTCACGGACAATATTAAAGTTTTGGTATTTTCCCAGCATAAATACATCCTTTGATTTAATAAGCAAATGAGCAATTTTTTTAACATCTTCATGATTTGAACCTGTTTTTAAATATTGGTCAACTTCATCTGATAATATTTTCAAATTTCTTACGCCCTCTTCAGCCTTGCCCTGCACAATTTTGGAAAGCAAATACCCCCAGGCAATTTGGGAGGTAAAAACTTTTGTAGACATTACGCAAATTTCCGGCCCTGCTTGAGAAAAAAATTTAAAATCAGAAATCCTGCTCATAGTAGAGGCAAGCATATTTACATATGAGGCAATTTTGGCGCCTTTTTTACGAGCAATTTCTAAAACCTCCAAAACATCTGCTGTTTCTCCGGACTGCGAAGGAGCAATAAATAAATCATCAGGGCCTATCAAATCATAATATTCATAAATATCAGCACCAATCACACTTCTTGCATTCACAGCCGCAAACACGCGCAAATAAAAAGCAATTTGAGAAGCAGCAATACCGGCAGTGCCTGAACCAATAGTGTAAACTGTTTTGGCTTTTTTGATGGCTTTCACAAAATCCTCATATAGCTTTAAATCCTGGTTTAACACCTGATTAATTACATATGGCGCTTCATGAATCTCCTTCAGCATAAAGTGGTCATAGCCTTCCTTATCTACTTTGCTGCTTTTAAAATCAATGTGCTCCTTTTTGACCGACAGGCTTTTATTGGATTTAATATCAAAAAGCTCCAGTTTACCGTTCCAGGCAATCATTTGCCCGTTATCCACCACAATCACTTTATCAACGTGAGGCGCAAAAGATAAAGTATCTGAGGAAAAAAATACCTCTTCACCGTTTATTCCCACTACCAAAGGTGAGCCATTTCTGGCAGCAATTATTTGCCCGTCCCTGGTAAGTAAAATAATGGTGTTCCTGCCCTCAAGCTCCAAAAATGCAGACCTGACCGCTTCTTTAAGATAATTTGACTGATCACTAATGACTAATGACTTTATTTTCTCCTCTATCAGTTTTACTATTACCTCGGTATCTGTTTGGGAATCAAAAGTGTAACCTTTCCCCAGCAAATAATCTTTTAGTTTTTGATAATTTTCCACTATACCGTTTTGAGCCAAAACAAAGCTTTTGTCAGAAGAATAGTGAGGATGGGCATTTATTTCGGTAATGCCGCCGTGAGTTGCCCAGCGGGTATGACCAATGCCTTTGCCGGATATTGGAAGATTTAGCACCTGATCCATATCGCCAATTGCCCCGATTTTTTTGTTTATCTTTATTTGGTCTGCCAAAACTGCAATGCCCCATGAATCATAACCGCGGTATTCCAGCCTTTTTAAGCCTTCTAAAATCACCTCAGAAGCATTTTTTGTTCCGACATATCCAAATATCCCGCACATATTGGAAAATTATAACATTAAAACATTTCTTTCAGTCTGAGAAAAATTTTCCTCACCAGGTGCGTTCTATGATCAATCCTGTCTAAGTCTAATAAATCCTGAGCTTTAATTTGTAAAATTCCGCCTGGTTTAATAGCCAAAAGCACTGAGGCAACACCATCATCAGAATCTGCAACATCAAAACCTAATCCCTTTAAAATAGCAATAAAAGGGTCGGGGGTTTTAAACTGAGTTAAATTATAATACGTTTCATTAGTTGTAAGATTTCTGCTTCTAAACAAACCTTTGATCGCTCCGCCGGGTATCAAAACTTCATTAAATCGCCCCACTACCATAGCGGGAGAAGCGCTGTATGCCACAGAATTTAAGGCCAATATGCCGGCAATTGAATTATCAGGAATTCCCCGTAAAACTTCTGCCGATGTGGTATGAAAATTTTCATTACCAATATAATGGTCAACTCTTTCACTGCGGACTAATCCGGTTGCTCTAAAATCAAGACCTTTCCCTATATTGGATTTTGCTAAACCGCTAACACCTGCAGAAAATCCTGCTCCCACATCTAAAACGGTTCTTACATCACCAGCAGCCCGGGTATAATCAAAAAAATGCCTTAAACCATCTAACGATTCCAAATAATCGGCTGGCCTTCGACCCGCTACATAATCAAGTGTCGGAAACCCATTGAAAACGAAGCGCCTTTCAAGAACTCTAAGAGCACGAAGTTGTTGGGCAACAGCATTACGTTCGTCAGAACCTTTTTCAAATGGAGGCTTTCGTGTGACTACTTCAGACATCAGGATATTTTAACAAAAAGAATTGATGTTTACAAACCTATAGTGAAAGACGGCGGTGGAGTTGACAGGATTTGGACCTGTGACATGTCCGATGTAACATCGGGGACCGCTCTACCTGGTGGAGTCATGAGGGTTCGAACCTCAGACCTTCTCAGTGTAAATGAGACGCTCTACCAACTGAGCTATGACTCCAATTTGATCACTTGATCCCTAATAATCATTTCAATTATATCTCTTCTTTTAAGTTTTTTCAGTCTATACTCTATTCGTCTGGCTTTTACTAAAGAGTCATATTTTTGACTAAACACTAATTCAACAGGCAAGAGATTGCTTGTGTACCTTGATAAACCTGCTTGATGCTCCGCTAATCTACGCTCTAAATCATTAGTACTTCCAATATAGAATCTTTCATTCCTGCATCTTAAAATGTATAAATATCCCATCTTGACCCCCCGACATGTCCGATGTTACGTCGGACCGCTCTAGCCTCCGATGCTTCGATCGGAGTCCGACTTTACGTCGGACAACTGAGCTACAACTCCAGACAGACATGGGAATTATAACCTTTTTCCCGGCATTCTTAAAGGTTTCTTACCTTCTATTATTATAAATCTCATAAATTAACCTTAAAATGAGCCAATAACATGCAGCATATAACCCACCTTCATCCCACTTATTCTGTTAAGCGTCTTCCTAAAATGGTTATACATACAAGAAGCAAAAACGGCAAAATAGAAAAGCCTTATGAAAAACCTGTAATTTTGCCTGAACAAACTGACCTTGATCCGGGAAGACATGCCTGGGCTGATGCCCGCTTTGCAACAGATATTATGACAGAGCATGGGCTTTTCTTTGCCCTTTTAATGCCGGAGGAAATTGCTCCAAAAGAAAGAAAGCAGGCTTTAAAATTTTCCAAAGATTTTGCAGCTCTTTTTAAAAAAATTGACTCCTCAACCCCTCCAGCCAGATCAGAGCTTAAGTCATTTGTTAAAAAAATCACAGAAGAAATTAAGCCTTTTGTGGAATATAAAGAAAAAATGGGGGAGGCCCAAAAAGACGGTTCTTTAAGAAGTCTGGTCTGGCCGCTGTTTTTTGACCATACCCGCCGTGAAGCTGAAAGATGGATGAAAAGATTGGAAAATCTCGGAAAAGGTGAACCCGGACTTGAAAGGAAAGAAGTAGCAAAATTCTGGAACAGCATAATGGAAGAACATGCCAGGTTTGTTGCCCATCTTTTAGACCCGGATGAATATGAACTGATTGAAAAAGCCAGAAAAACTTCTGAGGTTTTCAGGCACTTGGATAGCGGCAAGTTAACAGATATTGTTGCTGCCACTGCTTCTCATCCAGCAACAGTAACAGAATCATTAATCCAAAATCCGGAAATAGATGCCATAATGAGCGCCGCCCAAACAATTTTGGATTTTAAAACTAAAACAGCCAGGGATATAGAAATGGCCAGGATTAAAAGCATTATTGACCCGCGTCTTGCAGATCATGTCCGCAGGGAAGCTTTAAAGTTTGTAGATGAACTCAAAAGAGCTGACTAGCTTTCGCAATCATGTGCCGGGAAGAGGAGTTGAATCCTTCGACTTCGCCCGCCTTTGGCGAGTCTTCGCTCAGGACTATAGCCTCCGATCTCGGTACGGATTAAATTCCACAATTGTGGGCGGGACAGGAGTTGAACCTGCACAGCCTTGCGGCCATATGCACCTCAAGCATACATGTATACCATTCCATCACCCGCCCATTTCAAGGCTCATTTTATCAGTTTAGTAGGGGCATATCAATCTGAAAAGCCTGCAGACTGTTTTGAAGGGTAGAAATCACTTTAATTCTAATTTAAATGTTGTTTCCGTCTAACCACCAACATAAAACTAAATAAACCATTAGCTGCAGTCCATGTTAAAGGATATAACCAAGTTACAATGCTGTATTGTTGTAATGCAAGCAAGCTTAATCCATGCCTAAATGTATTTAGTTCATAGGAAAATAATGTTTCTGAAAACGGCTTATTCCATGATTTTCGAATTGTAGGAACAAATCCCAGCATATCAATAGCTGAAACTAAAACCACTGATAAAATAGGTTGTTTTGCTATTAACCATAAAAATAAAGCAACAAACGAAAGAATAAAAAACAAAGTATCTGATCCAGTAATATCCTTTTTCCCATTTCTTAAGCTAAGAATAAATATAAAAAAACATATAATTACAACAACTAATGTAACCCACGATCCAACTCCAGCTCCACCACTCACTTGAAGACCATAAGCGATTGCGGTTACTAATCCCCATATAAACCATGTATAAACGTGAGGAGTTGTCTTTCCCGAAAGCGTATCCCGAACGTAGGGAATATATCCGATAAATGTCAGCAAAACAGCTATTATACTAATAACCGTTTTAAATTCCGGCATGATTTGAGTATATCAAACAGGAAAAAGTTATTAAAATATTTAGAGGAAATTCCTGAAAAAAAATAATTTATTCCTGTGCCGAGGAGAGGAGTTGAACCTCCACGAGCTTGCGCTCACAGCCTTCTGAGGGCTGCGTGTATACCATTTCACCATCCCGGCTTAGAAAACTTAGAATAATTCTAGCAGTTTAGAACAGGCATATCAATCTTAGAGGTCGAATATAACTTTGTTTCATAAATTAAAAAGCAAATGAGTCAAAATGAGTCAACTCATATAAATTTGACAAAGGATAAAAAATAATTATAATTGCGCATATGGCAAGCTTTATTGATAGAAAATGCGCGAGAAGTGTCCAGGTCCATTAGAAATATCAAAGACATTAGCGTCTAAACCAAAAGGAGCAACGATAGACCGTTTCCAGATCAATGGTACTCTTCCGTGTGGAATAGGAATAAATTTAGTAAGAGAAGCTCAAAGTCCAACAGCAGCAGAACACATTGCTATCCAAGATGCAAATATCGCAGCAAAAACTCAGTGCCGACTTAGAGCCGGGTAAAAAATTCCTTCAGTGCGGACGAAAGGAGTTGAACCTTCACCTTATTGCTAAGACAGCGCTCTGAACGCTGCGCGTCTGCCATTCCGCCACGTCCGCATTTTCCTCCATATTTTAGCAACTCTGGTGTATAATATCCACTAAATGGCAAACAAAAAATATCCTTTCCAACAAAAGATTGTTACTTTTGGCGGAGGAACAGGACACTTTTCAATCCTCAGAGGCCTAGTTGAACTAAATCAACCTGAACTAATCAGTGCTGTTGTTGGTACCTGGGATTCAGGCGGATCTTCCGGCAGGCTTAGGACTGAGCTGGGCGTTTTACCTCCGGGAGACATCAGGCAGTGCCTCCTTGCTTTAATGGAAGATTCAAAACAAAGGCAGGTTGCCCAAAAATTATTTGACGACAGGCTGGAATCTTTAAATGGCCCCTTAAAGGGCCACTCTTTAGGTAATTTAATAGCTGCAAGGCTGGAAAATATCTATAAAGGCCCTGACCGGGGAACAGAAGCAGAACGCCTGCTGTTTAGGATAAGAGGCAGAGTTTTACCTGTTTCCTTATCGGAACTGAATTTAATGGCCAGGCTGGTAGGCGGCGAAGAGCTGGAAGGGGAATCTAAAATTGACCTGCGCGGCGAAAGCCAACGCTACAATCCAAAACACAAAATTTTAAGAATATACTTTGATGCAAATGCAGACCCTAATCCGGAAGTCATCAGCGCCATAGCAAACGCCGATAAAATAATATTTTCTGCAGGAGATTTATATACTTCTATCCTGCCGCACCTTTTGGTTAACGGCATCAAAGAAGCAATTATTACCTCTAAAGCAAAAGTGATAATTGTATTGAATTTAATGACAAAAAGAGGGGAAACAGATTCATACAAGGCTTCTGATTATTTGGAAGCATTTTTATCATACCTTGAGGATGAAAACCGTATCAATTATATGATTGCAAATTCAAACGGACTGGATCCGGAAATTTTACGCATATATAAAAAGGAAGGACAAAGCATTGTGGTTATAGACGAGGAAAGCTGTAAAAAGCTTTCTCCCGGCATCAAAATAGTTAAAGCAGAACTTGCAACCTATTTGGTCAGGGAACATCTTTTCCGCCATAACCCGCAAAATTTGGCAAAAGCCATTTTAGAACTAAATTAGCCTCCGCCTTATTGACAAAAAGTAAAATTTAGGGTTACTATCAAAGGCGGAAAATTTATCTGCAGATGGACAATAAAAAACCTCAAACCAATACTTGGTTTGTTGCTGCCTGGTTTGCAAGCGCAACAACCGCCTTAGTGTTCTCCCTTCTTTTTTCAATATATTTATCAAACCCTAAAACAATAACCGCCTCAGCTTCCGGACAAAATTTTAAGCTATATGCAGCCCTCCCTAAATCAGAAACCTCTATTTCAGATAATATTGACCATGCAGACGGCAGAGCCAAAATTATTGAAAATTTCTTCAAAGCCTACAAGGCTCCCTTATCTTCGTACAGCAATACTTTTGTTATTATTGCAGATAAGTACAACCTTGACTGGCGCCTGCTGCCTGCTATCTCCATGCAGGAATCAAACGGCGGCAAAAAGGTGATTAGCCAGTCTTTTAACCCTTTCGGTTACGGCATTTACGGCAAACTTATCACGCGTTTTAACACCTGGGAAGAATCTATTGAAAGAGTGGGAAAAGCCTTAAGGGAAGATTACTTAAACAAGGGTCTAAAAACTCCTACTCAAATAATGGCAAAATATACTCCGCCATCTTTAGAAAAAGGCGGTGCCTGGGCAAAAGGCGTCTCCTTATTTATGGAAGAACTCCGCTAATCCCGACGTTCTAAACTTGACTTTTATTCCCTCTTCTGCTATACTATCGGCTTCAAACCTGTACCATTTTTGGTACGGGTTTTTTTAAACCTATGAATATAAAAACTTTGTTTTTTATTCTTTTAACTTTCCTCCTGCTTTCTCCCATCGGAAAAGCAGAAGCGGAAAATGTTATAGAAAACAACACTTCTTCCGAACAAATTCAGGCAAAAAAGCTTGATAACCGGGCTGTAATTTTAACCAAGTATCTGGCTAAATATAATTCGCCCCTGCAGTATCATGCTCAGGATTTTATAGATGCCGCCAAAACTTATGATTTAGACTGGAAAATGGTGGTTTCAATCGCAGGCGTAGAATCAACATTCGGAAAACACATACCAGGCGGGTATAACGGCTGGGGCTGGGGAGTTTACGGTACGCAGGCAATTTATTTTGAATCATGGAAAGACGGAATCTACACAGTTTCCAAAGGACTCAGGGAAGGATATTTGAATAAAGGTTTAACCGACCCATATTCTATAAATAGAGTGTATGCGGCCTCTCCTACATGGGGTAAAAATGTAACTTATTTTATGAATGATTTAGAAAAATTTGCCAAAGAATTTGAGGCTCAGAATTTAGAGCCTGCGAAAATAGAAAGCAATATAAAAATTGCTGCTGTTTCAGGGCAACTGGATAAAGAATAATATATAATCTCTCCATGCGTTTATTTGCAGCAGTCCTGCTTGGTAAAACTATCTTATTTTTAACAAAATACTTTAAAATCGGCGGAGGCTCGGCAGCACCAGGCTTATATGCATTAAAACTTTGTCCATCGCTTGTTGAAAAAATAAGCCATCATATCCCAAAAAATATTGTTATAACCGGCACCAATGGCAAGACCACAACAGCTAAAATGCTTGCTCATTTTGCGAAAGCATCTGGTTTAAGAGTTATAAGAAACCATACAGGCTCAAACCTTGAACGCGGCATCGCCTCAACCTTAATTTCCAAAGTGAATTTATGGAATCCTAAGCTCAGCTTTGATTTAGGAATCTGGGAGTTAGATGAGGCCGCCTTTAATACCGTGACCCCAAAATTAAATCCAAATTCTATAGTTTTTTTGAATATCTTCCGGGATCAACTTGACCGCTACGGCGAAATAGACTCTGTTGTTAAAAAATGGGAGCAGTCAGTAAAATCACTTCCTGCAGATACAAAATTCTTCCTGAATGGGGATGATGCAAACGTGTCAAAACTTGCTAAAGCTTTTAAGGGAAAAGCGCAAAAATTCGGCGTTGAAAACTATAAAATTTACGGCGAAGCAGTGGCTAAAGTAAAAAAGCAGGAAAATGTTGACTTTGAAGCAAAAAACGTAAAATTAAACGGCCTTAACAGCTCAAAATTTACATTAACGATATTCGATAAACGATATGCGATAACCCTGCCTTTACCAGGCATTTACCACATTTATGACTATTTAGCTGCATTTGCAGCAGGAATTAGTCTTGGGTTTAAACCAGGTGTTATGAATGGCTCTCTTAAAAACTTTTCCCCTGCTTTCGGACGGGTGGAAAAACTTGATTTTGGGTATATTTTCTTAATTAAAAACCCTGCAGGTGCAACCCAGGTTTTTGAAACAATTGCCCCACAGATAAATCCTGATGACCGGTTACTTTTGGCTTTAAATGATAATTTGGCAGACGGGACGGATGTTTCGTGGATCTGGGATGTGGATTTCGAATTAATTCAAAATTCATCCCGGGCAAAGTCGAGGGACCATACAATAGTTGTTTCCGGCACCCGGTCATACGACCTTGCTCTCAGGCTAAAATATGCAGGAATAAAGCCTGATCAAATCACAGTGGAGCAAGACCTGAAAAATGCCCTAAAAAGGGCCATGGACGGGCTGGAAGGGCGTCTGTTTATCCTTCCCACCTATACATCCATGCTCGAGCTGCAATCTATTTTAACTAAAGAAGGTATAAAGAAACATTACTGGAAGGAATCGGACTGAGCGAAGCGAAGGAGATCGCTTGCAAAAATTGTCTAAATGACGATTTTTGACAAGGGCAACTATGAAATTAACAATTGGCTACCTATACGGCGATTTAATGAATATTTACGGCGATACTGGTAATATTATTGCCTTAAAAAAACGCGCCCAGTGGCGGGGCATTGAAGTTACTGTCAAAAATATTTCCATCGGCGATCGAATTCCCACATCGGATGTGGGAACGCAAATTGATCTTTATTTTTTTGGGGGTGGGCAGGATCAGGCACAAAAATCGGTAGCAAGGGATTTAGCAGTAAGCAGTAAGGGAAAGGTCATCAAACAAGATGTAGAAAGGGGAGTGCCACTGCTTGCAATTTGTGGAGGCTACCAGCTTCTGGGGGAATTTTATAAGCCTCATCATGGCCAGAAACTTCCCGGCATAGAATTATTTCCGGCTTACACAGTCGCAGGGGATAAAAGAATGATCGGAAATATTGTTATTGAATCCATGTTTGGAAAACTGGTGGGATTTGAAAACCATTCCGGTAAAACTTTTCTTAAAAAAGGGTCTTTGCCGGCAGGGATGGTAATTTGCGGATTTGGAAATAACGGTAAAGACAAAACAGAAGGCTGTATTTATAAAAATGCCATAGGCTGCTATATGCATGGCTCGCTTTTGCCCAAAAACCCAAAGCTGACTGATTGGCTTTTAAAAAAAGCTCTTGAAGTAAAATACGGTAAAGATATTAATCTTGAGCCTTTGGATGATACTTTAGAATTTCAGGCCCAGATCACAGCCATCAAAAAATTCAGTTAGACTTTATGCTAAAATTAGCCTTATTTGCCCGGGTGGTGAAACGGCATACACGATAGGTTTAGGACCTATTGCCCGCAAGGGCGTGGAGGTTCAACTCCTCTCCCGGGCACTTTTTAATTTGACTTCTAAAGATAAAGGTGTAGAATATGCTCGTCTAAACTATGAGTAATCAAAGATCCTTACCAGAAATTGTTCCCGGAAATATTATACCCAAAGTTCCTAAGGAGCAGATTAATACATCTTTCCAAGTTTCCAATGCGATAACTAATTTTCAAAACCCATCTAGTGAAGCAAGAATGGAGGCTACTAATCCAATCTCCGTTACCAAAGAAGTAGTTTCGACTACAAACTCCCTCACAAATACCCCACTAGAAGAAAGATTTTTACCTGCTGGCACTGCCTCGCGCTCTATTTCCACTTCAGATCAACAGGACGATACAAGTGCAAAACAAGCACAACGGCAGGTATCTCTACTGGCTGCCCTTGGTAAACCCCGTTAAATTAGAAATAATTGCTGAATTGGTGTAAAATATACATCTTATGAATTCCACCAAAACCCGGGTTAATCCTGCTAACTTAGACCGAATAGGTTTTTTTGATGAAACCGGATTTGAAAAAGAAACCTCAATTGTATCCACCATTACTGCCACAGCCTTAGATCTTATTGGGGGAGTTACCGAGGCAGTGTCTGATTTAAAACAAACAGTAACTGTCACAGAAACTAATGCCAACCAGAGAGGAAATGATAAGTTTTCTATGGATGGTTCAATTACTGAATTTAATAAAGCCAAAGCTCAGCTGGAAGAAGAGAAACAACAAAGGAAGACTGCTGATATTCAAAGAATCTTTTTCCAAACTCTCAAAGAAGATACCCAAAAGGTCCAACTGGAAAAAGAAAAGGTTTTTGAAGAAGAAGTAAATGATATTATTGCTAATCTGCCAACTGAACAAAAAAACGAATTGCTTCATTATCAGGCAAGTTACAAAGACAAAAGCGTTTACCAGCGGGCAGAGCTTCGCAAAAAATTAATCGAGCAGCAGGAAAAATCAGAAAAACAGGAAAAAGCAACCAGTATTCCCACCCCGGCTAAACAACCCTCTGCTTTGGAGGGCGCTTTTGAAGGCAGAAGCGGTTCTCAGGGCGGCGGATCTGCCAATCTTTCTAATCAGGCTGTCGGTTAATTATTGAATTACTTACTCCCTTAATTTAAAATACTAACGTTCGGGCAGTTAGCTCAGTTGGTAGAGCGCGTTCTTGACGTGAACGATGTCGGGGGTTCAAATCCCTCACTGCCCACTTTTTATACTTCTTTTGACCTTCATTATTATTTATATTATAATTCGGATTCATTATGGCAGAAAAAAGAGAAATTCCTGAGTGGGAAAGGCCCATTGAAGAAAGAGTTCGTAAAACAGCTTTGTATCTCCTTTCCAAAATAATGCCAACCAGAGATAGCTTCATTTGGCATCGTACACTCTGGAGCCCTGCAAAAAGGGAGCAAGCAGAGGCTGCTTATAACACACTTATGAGAAACATCCGACCCACCAAAAGGTATTTAGTACCAGCTCAACAAATAGTAGAACAAAGAGAATCAGAAAGAAGGGAGTTAGTAGAAGCTATCATGGCCTCGGAAGAGTTAATTGTCCCATGCAGAAGGTTTGTATATCCACAATACACCACAGTCCAAACCCTAAATGGACAAGGTATTTTACTGGAAGAACTTTTATTCCGCCTGAGAATTCCCAGGTCTAGGCTCGAAGAAGCTTACGAACATACGCAACCGGAAGAAGCAGATGGGCTTATTCATTTTACAGGGAGGTTTGCACCAGAAGGAAAACAAAGATTAGCAGATATTTTAAAAAAACCTTTAATATTTCTTACAGAAGTGGACGGCAACAAGGAAAAGGTTTGCCCTTCTCCCCAAATAACCTTACAAGCTTAATATCTCTACATGTTAGCCAATAATTGTGATAGAATTTCTTCAAGAGAAATATGGAAAATTTAAATAATTTAAGGCACTCCTGTGCCCATCTTCTGGCAGCTGCCGTAATGGAGCTTTGGCCTGCTACCAAAAGGACCATCGGCCCCTCAATCGAAAATGGCTTTTATTATGACTTTGATTTTGAAAATCCCATTTCAGAAGAAGATTTACCAAAAATTGAAAAGCAAATGGCAGAAATGTTGCCTTCCTGGAATCATTTTGAGCATAAAGAAATTTCAGAAACAGAGACAAAAAAATTATTTAAAGATAATCCCTATAAATTGGAACTTATTAATGAAATAGTTCAAAAAGGCGAACCAATCGCAATCTATAAATGCGGAGATTTTGAAGATTTATGCAGGGGAGGGCATTCAGAAAACCCTTCTAAAGATATTGGTGCATTCAAGCTTTTATCATTAGCAGGAGCTTATTGGCGCGGTAGTGAGAAAAACAAAATGCTCACAAGAATCTATGGAACTTGCTTTCCAACCAAAAAAGAGCTTGATGAATATTTGAATATGCAAGCGGAAGCAAAAAAAAGAGACCACCGTAAGATAGGTAAAGATTTGGATTTATTTGTCTTTTCTGACCTGGTAGGAAAAGGCTTACCCTTACTAACCTCAAAAGGAACAACAATCCGAAGGGAATTGGAAAGATTTATAGTAGATGAGGAACTAAGAAGAGGGTATGAACATGTTGTAACCCCTCCCTTGGCAAACGTTGCTTTATACGAGACTTCAGGTCACTATCCTTATTATAAAGACACAATGTATCCTCCTATGTACGTAGACGAGGAAAAACTCATCCTCAGGCCGATGACTTGTCCTCATCACTTTATGCTTTATAAATCCCGCCCGCATAGCTATAAAGAGTTACCAATTAGGTTTGCTGAAATAGCATCTCAGTTCAGGTATGAAAAGAGCGGTGAACTTACCGGGCTAATGAGGGTCAGAATGTTTACCCTGTCTGATGCCCATATTATTTGCAGGCCTGATCAAATTAAAACTGAAATAAAAAAAGTTTTAGATTTAATAGACTTTGTTAATAACACTTTAGGCCTTGAAAAAGGTAAGGATTACAGATACAGATTATCATTAGGGAACCGGGAAGAAGATAAAAAATATTATAAAGATGATGCTGCTTGGGATAAAGCGGAAGATATATTACGCCAAGTTTTAAAGGAAATGAATGCACCCTTTTTCGAAGCAGAAAATGAGGCAGCATTTTATGGACCTAAAATTGATATTCAAATGAAAAATTTTTCCGGCAAAGAGGAGACAGCTTTTACTGTTCAGTATGATTTCGTCATGCCGAAACGGTTTAATTTAACTTACATTGACGAAAAAGGCCTGGAGCAGGAAGCTTTAGTTGTCCACCGATCATCTCTAGGAGCTTTTGAAAGAGTCATGGCATTTCTTATAGAACATACCGGAGGTGCTTTTCCGTTATGGCTTTCGCCAATACAAGTACAAATTATACCCATTGCTGATCGGCATCAGGAGTATGCACAAAAAGTACTCGAACAACTAAAGTCTTCTAATATCAGGGTGGAGATTGATAACAGAGCAGAAAAAATGCAGGCAAAAATCAGAGATGCCCAAATGCAAAAAATTCCCTATATGATTATAGTCGGGGACAGAGAAGAGGAAGAAGGAAAAATTGCAGTCAGAACCAGATCAGGAGAAAATTTGGGAATAACAACTGAAGAATTCTTAACAAGAATAAAAAGAGAAGTTGAGAACAAGTCTTGAATCTAGCTTACCTTTTATGTTAATATTCATAGCAATTATGTTGAGGAGGCTCATTTAACTGGCCAAGTTTCATAGATTAAACGAGCATATCCAGGCTGCAAAGCTTAGAGTCATTGATTCTCAAGGAGAACTATTGGGAATTTTGACTAAGACCGAAGCTTTGGAGAAAGCTAAAGAGTTAGGGCTGGATCTTATTGAAATTGCCCCCAATGCAGATCCGCCGGTTGCCAAAATAACTGACTTTCAAAAATTCAGGTATGAGGAAAACAAAAAAGAACGGGCCTCAAAAAAAGGCGCCTCGGCCGGAGACTTAAAAGAGTTATGGCTGTCGCCGAGGATTGCCGAACATGATTTGAATGTAAGGCTGGCAAGGACTGAGGAATTTTTAAAGGGAGGACACAAGGTTAAGCTAACTGTTAAATTTAAGGGGAGAGAAATGGCTCATCAGGAGCTTGGATATAAGGTTTTGCAGGAAGCTATAAATCTTTTAGGAGAAAAGGCTGCTATAGAACGGGAACCTAAAATGGAAGGAAGAAAGTTATCAATGATTGTTGGAAAAGGAAAAGGAAAACAAAATGCCGAAACAAAAAACGAATAAATCTGTATTTAAAAGAGTCAAAATTACCGGAAGCGGTAAGATTTTAAGGAAGCATCAATTAGGTTCCGGACACTTGAAAAGGAATAAAAGCAAGGGTGCCTTAAACAGACAGAAAAAAACCAGTGAATTTTTCAAAGGTGAAGGAAAAAGACTAAGAAAGGTGATTGGACTTTAATGGCAAGAGTTAAAAGGGGAGTCGTCTCTCACAGAAAACATAAAAAGGTTTTAAAGCTTACCAAAGGCCACATCGGCGGCCGGAGCAAGCTGATAAGACAGGCAAAATCATCCCTCCTTCATGCAGGAGAATATGCATTTGCAGGCAGAAAACTCCGAAAACGCGATATGCGAAGACTTTGGATCACCCAAATGGGAATTGCCCTAAAAAATGAAGGTTTATCTTATTCCAAATTTATGGCTCAACTTAAAACCAAAAATATAAATTTAGACCGCAAAGTTTTATCTGACTTGGCAGTAAATCACATTGAAGACTTCAAAAAAATTATCTCCGAAGTAAAGTAAACTACCTTACAAAATTTCCGTAGAGTTGTTTTTTTAACATTTTTTTCGCTTGTAATATTGAAGAAGCGAAGATTATTAAAAGTAGAGCAATTTTGAATACAGCATTACCAATATAGCCGATCGACAAATCCTGAGTCACCAGAAAAGCCAATATTAAAACACTTCCATGCTTGCCTCCTAATAATCCGCATTCAAAAACGCTGTAATTCGGCCAGTTCCTAAAAAAATCTAAAACCATCCTTGCCCCGGCTTTTGACTTACTTTTTATATACTTCTTTCTTATTCTCATGGGCGCCATTATATCCTAGCAATTACTATTAATCAATTTTTTGTTATGCTAGAATCTAGGCTGTGGAAGAAAAGATTGCTCAAATTCAAAAAGAATATTTAGAGAAAATCAGTCAAAGCACCAGCTTAAAGGAGCTGGACGGGCTTTTTTTGGACATTTTTGGCAAAAACGGGGCAGTGACATTATTACCAAAGGATTTTTCAAAATTGCCGGAAGATGCAAGAAAAAAAGTTGGACCACTTTTTAATACACTAAAGCAGGAACTAGAAAAAGCTATTGAGTTAAAAAGAGTTGATGTCCGTGAAGAAAGCTATAAAAAGTTAGAAGGTGAAAGCTTAGACCTTAATGAAAAAACGGACGTCAAATCCAGAATAGGTTTAATACATCCCCTGGATCAATTTGAACACGAAATTGTGGAGCTTTTTTCTAAAATCGGTTTCCAGCAATATGATGCGCCGCAAATAGATACTGATGATTTTAATTTCGAACTTTTAAATATCCCGGCCGAACATCCTGCAAGAGACCTTTGGGATACCTTATATATAGATAATAAACCACAAACAACAAGTAATAAGCTACTCCTCAGGACCCATACTTCCAATGCGCAAATCAGAATTTTAAGAGAATATAAACCTCCTATCCGTATGATGGTTTTAGGCCGGTGCTTCAGGCATGAAAATATTGATGCAAGACACGAACATACTTTTGACCAGTTTGAAATAGTTTATGTAGATAAAAACTTAAGCATGGCTAATCTACAATATCTTTCCGAATATTTTCTAAAATCAGTTTTAGGGGAAGATACTAAAGTCAGACTGAGACCAAAGTATTACCCGTTTGTTGAACCAGGAGTAGGAATAGACGGGATATGTATCTTCTGTAAAGGTAAAGGCTGCAAAGTCTGCGGAGGGGTGGGCTGGCTGGAAGTGGCCGGAGCAGGCATGATGCACCCGCAAGTTCTGAAAAACGGAGGGGTGGACCCAAAAATATATACAGGTATTGCCTGGGGGCCGGGACTGGAAAGAATTTTAATGCTCAAACATGGAATAAATGATTTGCGTTTATTCAGAAGCGGAAATTTAAGATTTTTGGAGAAATTCAAATAATGAAAGTATCTATAAAGTGGCTAAAAGAACTTGTTGATCTAAAAACCCCTGTAGAGGAACTAGTCAGACTTCTGCCCCTTAGAACAATTGGCACCAAAGAAGTTACGGATAATTTTATCGAGTTGGATATGAAAGGATACAACCGGGCTGATCTCCTATCTCTTAGGGGAGTAGCACTGGAGGCAGCTGCTATTACAAACTCTCCTACAGGTTTTAAACCTGCAGTTATTGAGCAAATAACCTATGATGCTGATTTTCCAAAAGTAAATATTTCTGTTGAAGATGAGAAACTTTGCCCTGTTTATTGTTTAGCCAAAATCGAAGGACTTAAAGTTAAACCTACCGCTCAGGAAGAGGTTAAGAAACTGGAAGATTCCGGAATGCGAACTGTTAATAATGTTGCTGATGTAACTAACTTAGTCATGCTTGAATATGGTCAGCCAATGCATGCCTTTGATGCTGAAAAAGTGAGAGGATGCGTAAAGGTAAGAGTTGCAAAAGAGAATGAAAAAATTACTACTCTGGATGGAAAAATCAGAGACTTGAATAAGGAAGATTTACTGATTGGAGATGAAAATGAACCAATCGGCATTGCCGGAGTAATGGGCGGAAAAGACAGTGAGATTTCAGAAAATACCACTTCTATATTACTTGAAGCTGCTATATTTGATCCTATATCTCTAAGAAAATCCAGCCTCAGACACGGGCTTTATTCTGAAGCTTCCAGAAGGTTCCAGCATGGGCTTACAAAAACAAATTTGCTTCAAGCGCTATCAACTGCCATAAAAATGTACGAAAAGTTGGGAGGAAAGCTGACTGCCATAACTTTAACAGGAGACTTAAAAGATGAAGTGAAAAAAGTTAAACTGTCCCAAAGTAAAATAAACTCTTTAATCGGAGTTGAAATACCCCCAAATGAAGTTGAATCCTCGCTAAAAAAACTTGGATTTACTTTGGAAAAAGAAGGACAGGATTGGGAAGTAACAGTGCCATACTGGCGGATGGATATTGATATTGAAGAAGATCTGATAGAAGAAGTGGCCCGGATGTACGGGTATGAAAAAATTCCGCCAAAGGAACTTGAAGGAGAAATGCCGCAAAAAATAGATCAAAGCTTCCCTAAATTTATTTATGATTTAAAAAAAGCCTTAAAAGAAGCTGGATTGACAGAAGTCCAAACATATTCTTTCTATTCTTCTAAAACGATTAACGATTTACGATTAACGATTTACGACCTTATAAAAATTTCCAATCCTATATCTTCAGAAACAGAATACATGCGGGATAATCTTTGGCCGAATCTATTGGAGGTAACTGCAATAAATATAAAACAGGGATATAAGGATATTGCGATATTCGAGATTGGAAAAGTATACATTCTACAAAAAGGGGATTTACCAAAAGAGCAGTACCGGCTGTCTATTGCTTTAAGCAATGGAACTACAAATCCGGTTGAGGAGCTATACCGAATCTTCCAAGGTGTGAATCTACCACACTTCCAAGGTGTGCAACTTAGCAAAAGCGTAACCTTGACACAGAAAGAATATTTTCATCCCACCAGATTTCAAGCTTTGGAAGACGATGGCCAAACTATCGGGTTTATAGCTGAAATCCACCCCAGATTTGTAAATAAATTTGGAACTGAACAAAGAATAGCTGCTTTAGAAGTCAAACTAGTCCTATAGTGAGTAGGCTGAGATACATCGGTAACACTTCTAAGTTAGAATAACTAACTTAAGGAGGTGATTTAAAACCG
>MFDN01000011.1 GCA_001776935.1 Candidatus Daviesbacteria bacterium RIFCSPLOWO2_01_FULL_39_23
TGAAATTTATGTTTGCCCATCGGTTTTAAATCACCTCCTTAAGTTAGTTATTCTAACTTAGAAGTGTTACCGATGTATCTCAGCCTACTCAGTAGTAAGGTAACACGGATAAAAAAACATAAAACTCCCTTAATACATACTACCTGCTACTTACTGCTAACTCTTAGGCTTAGTCCAGCTGGCGAATTTGCAGACAGGCCAGTTTTTGCAACCGTAAAAAGTCTTACCTCGCCGGGTCCGCCTGACCACAACTTCCCCTCCGTCATCCGGACATTTGGCATCAATCTTTTCTTCCATAGACTCGGTGTGCTTACAATCCGGAAATCCTGAGCAGGCAAAAAATTTGCCAAACTTGCCTATTCTGACAATTAAATCTTTGCCGCACTCAGGACAGGATCTGCCTGCCAACTCTACCTCCATTTTGACTTTTTTAGCCACTTTTTCGGTTTCTTCCAGTTTTTTCTCAAAAGGCTCATAAAAAGTTCTTATTGTCGGCTTCCATTCCCTTTGCCCCTGCGCTATCTCATCCAACTCCTGCTCCATTTGAGCGGTGAAAGAATAGTCAAAAACATCAGGAAAATACTCCAGTAAAAACTCACATACCGTAAACCCTAAAGACGTCGGGATAAATTTACGCTCCAGCTTTTCTACATAAAACCTTTCGACAATAGTAGAAAGTATAGGAGCATAGGTGGAAGGCCTGCCAATTTCAAGCTCTTCCAGTTTCTTAATCAAGGAAGCCTCATTATAACGGGGAGGAGGCTCAGTAAAATGCTGAGTAGGCAGAATCTGAATTAGATTTAGCGGCTCGTTTTCTGATAATACCGGCAATGCCTGGTTCTTCTTATCTTTGTCTGTTGACTCCTCTTCATCCTGATACTTAATACCTGATACTTGATACAGCCTTAGCCAACCGTCGAACTTTATAATACTTCCTGTTGCCCGCAGTAAATAACCAGTCGATGCTTCCACATCTATAGTTGTCTGATCCATAACAGCCTCATTCATCTGACAGGCTACAAACCTCTTCCAAATTAGTTCATATAATCTACTGTGGTCTTTGTTCATGCCGGAGACTTCCTTTATGGCTGATGGCTGACGACTAACATCTGTCACCCTTATTGCCTCATGCGCTTCCTGGGCATTTTTAGATTTGGATTTATAAAATTTCGCAGAAGAGGGCAGATAAGATTTACCAAAAACACTTCCAATATATTTCCTTACTGCCTCCACAGCCTGTGCAGATAAATTCACAGAATCTGTTCTCATATAGGTGATAAGTCCGTGTTCATATAAGGCTTGGGCAAGCATCATGGTTTTTTTCGCAGACATACCCAGTCTGTTTGCGGCTGTCTGTTGCAGCGTTGAGGTGGTAAAGGGCGGATAAGGATGACGTCTGACTTCTTTTTTGGTGATTTTTGAAATTTTATATTCCGAGTTTTCCAAGTTTTTAACATGCCCGTCTGATTCTTCTTTATTTTTGATAACCAGCTTTTCACCATTTTTTTCTATTAAGGTTGCCAAAAATTTTGCCTCTTTGCGGTTTTTTGATTCTAATTCCGCTTCTATAAGCCAATACTCCTGAGGCTTGAAAGCAAGAACCTCTTTTTCTCTTTCCACAATTAACCTCAAAGCAACAGACTGCACCCTGCCGGCAGACAAGCCTCTTCTGACTTTTTGCCAAAGCAGAGGAGACAATTTATAACCTACCAGCCTGTCCAGCACCCTTCTTGCCTGCTGCGCATCCACCAGCTTAAAATCAATCTGGCGGGGATTATCAAATGCCTCTTTTATTGCACCTTCCGTGATTTCATGAAACACCACTCTTTTGACAGGTGATTTAATCTTGGCATCACGAAGCAACTCTGAGATATGCCATGCTATTGCTTCACCTTCACGGTCAGGATCTGTGGCAAGCCAGAGAATTTGCGCCTCTTTTGCAGCCTTTTTTAATTCATTCACCCTTTTTTTCTTGTCGCGGGGAATAATATATTTAGGTTCAAAATTATGTTCAATATCCACACCAAACTCTGATTTTGGTAAATCCCTGATATGCCCCATTGAGGCTTCAATTTGATATTTGTCTCCCAAAAATTTCTGCAGGGTACGGGCCTTGGTAGGCGATTCAACAATTACTAAATTTTGCATAATATCTTTTAAGTTTTTCCTCCGCTTGCAAAAAGTTACTCTTTCTACTCTCGGATAATTGTAAGGGAGTTGTCAAGTTTTAAAATTGAAAATCCTCATCCAGAATTTGCGGATTAATGCTATTCAGTTCTTTTTCCAAATCAGTAGAACTATCATACCTTATCTCTTTTGGAGCATTTATGGCCGGAGTCGATTCGGGGCCTGCCACTGTTTTGTCACCACCCTGCCACAAAGTGGGGCTTATAAGGGTCTTATTACCATTATTCAAACTGTTGACGATCGTCAATAATACGAACAATGCTAGAGCAACTGCAACTGCAATAATTAATTTATTCCGTTTCATTTAAAGCCTTTCTCACTTCAGATTTTGTTCTTAAGATTTTACTCTGCAAACCTAAAAGGTTTGCTTTCAGCACGCTTTTTGAAGAAAATTTTTGCGCCCGCTGAAAAGCCAACGCCTCTGCAGCAAAGGTAACCTGATAATCCGCTGATTTAATTTGAGTATCCACTCCTCCAAAAGCCACCCTGGTTTCTGTTACTCCTTTTCTTCTCCTAAGTTCTTCCATAATCGCCGCGAGCTTAACCATATCCCCCTCAAACCTGTCGCAAACTTTTTGATTTATCTGGTATAAAGAATCTGACTGAGTATTGGTTTGGGCTAAAATAGTAGCAGGCCACAGAAACATTATTATCACAAGGGGCAGCATCCACTTCATAAGTGTTATTTAATAATACACTATCCATAGATGCCTAAATCAAGAGCCCAGGAAAAACATTAATCCCGCGGTCGTATGTTTAATGTTGATTAAAGCCAGAAGCTTTCATTCTACTCAAAAAGCTTTTGAGGATTATTAATTCTTTCGTCAGGTTTGAATGCTAACTTGGTATGTAAATCTAAGACCCCAGCTGAAAAAATCCTCGCATAACGGATCCTACGAAACCAGCCATCTTTAATATAACCGTGGAAGTTGTAATAGGAGGCACTGATATTAGACACAGGTTCGAAATTAGTTCCCATCAAAGCTACCTGAACCGGTTCTTTCTTAAAGTACACAATTCCTATACCGTTTGTATCATTATCTGCAGGCTTACGCTCTCCAGCTATCTGCTTAAGTCTAGCAAAATCTAGCGGAGGACATCGTCTTGTCAAAGCCTTTCTTAAAGGGTTAACAAAAATTGTATGCAAGTAAACGATGTCCATCAATCGTTCTTCCCAGCCAAACATTGCAACAAATTGCCATTCAGGTTGCAGAAATTGATTTTGCATAACCTGTACAACTCTCTGCATTGGAGGACTGGCTTTTGAAAGGTCAATAATTTTGTAAGGGTATTTAACTCCTCCTGCTTCTAGTCTCGGTATACTGCCTTCAAGAGTCCATTTATTACCCGGAGGAAGTTTTATTTTTGTGCCATTTGCTAATTCTATTCTCATCATAGCAGCGTATTGTACAGTATATTGGATGTTTCCACAAACCGACCGGATTTAAGAAGACAGCAGCTCTACTCTGCTTTAAAGGGTGGCCTTTTTGGAGCTGGTTTTGCTAATATTCCCTGTATTTATCATGTTTCCCTATATCAATAAAAAGTGCTTTTGAATCCTCAATCCAGTAAAAGAAAATTCTGTTGCCTTGATCAACTCTGAGTGTCCAAATTTTGGTTCCTTTGAGTTTCTCCAAATTAAGACTTGGATGTTGGGGATTTTTTACAAACAGGAATATGGTCTTAATTGTTTTATCAGCCAGCTTAGTGTTATTTTTTAAAAACTTCTTTCTTTCAGTTAAATACTTCGGAGAATACGAAGTAGCAATCATGCTTTACAAGCTAGCTTCTTTTTTCATCTCTGCAAAATCGGCTTCAAGCTCTTCCATTGTGGAAATGGTTTTAGTTTTTCCTGCTTTGTAATCCTTTAAAGCTTGGTCTAAAACTGCCTCAATTTGCAGCTTCTCTAAAATTTCCAATCCCACTACCGCACCAAGCGGTTTATTGTTCGCCATTACAACAATAGGCTCTTTGGATTTATTAGCCTTTTCTAAAATCTTTTTATATTCTCTTTGAATTTGTCTTGCAGAAACTGTGTTAAACATATTTTTATTATACCTCCATTAAGAAATGTATGTCAATATGACATAAGCTCAATTCCTGCTTTGAAGGGCACACCCTTTTGGAGGTGGTTTTGTAAAATTAAGGTAGAAAGTTTGGCTTCCAGAGTGTCCTGAAGCAATCTTCGCAAAGGGCGCGCACCCAAAACAGGATCAAATCCCCGCTTTGCAAATTCTCTAACTAGTGCTTCATCAAATTCCACCAAATAGCCTTTTTCCTTCATCTGCTTTTGCAAAAAAGCGAGTTTTATTTTTACGATTTTTTGCAAATCTTCCGAAGACAGCGGTTTAAATAACACCACGCTGTCAAATCTGTTTACAAGTTCAGGTTTAAATACTTTCAGAAGCTCTTCGTTTACTTCCTGGCTTATTTGCCCCAAATCCTTGCCTGATGCTAAACCTTGTGCAATAGCTAAAGATCCGGCATTTGAGGTGGCAATTATAATTGTGTTTGTAAAATCCACTGTTTTTCCACCTGCATTTGTTAATCTGCCGTCTTCCAAAACCTGTAAAAACAAAGTCAATATCTTTGGATCAGCTTTTTCAAATTCATCCAAGAGAAGCAGGGAATATGGTCTTTGCCGGACAGCTTCTGTTAACTGCCCTTCCTGTCCCGCTCCGCCTATTAAACGGTTAACTGATTCGCTGTTTTGATATTCCGACATATCAAACCTGATAAAAGCACCCGAGGTTTGGAAATAGATCCCTGATAAAATCTTTGCAAGTTCTGTTTTGCCAACACCGGTTGGGCCCACAAACAAAAACGATCCAATAGGCCTACCTTCATCACGAAGGCCAGTTGCGCTGCGCCTGAGGGCATCTGCAACAGCTTTTACTGCCTGTTCCTGATCAATTAGGCGGGTGTGTATTTCCTCTTCCAGATTCAGCAATTTATTTTTATCAATATTTCCCACCTCCATAAGAGGCACCTTAACTCTTGAGGAAACAATGCTTTTGACAACATCTTTAGTAACCCATCCGTTAACCGACCCTGTTAAAGCTTCTTTAAAAACACTTATGGCGCTATCCGGTAAAACGCGGTCCTGAATAAATTTTTGAGAAACTGTCACTGCTGTTTTTAAAGCTACAAATGTTATTTTTACTTTGTTTTTTCTTTCCGCTTCTATGGCACGGTATTCCAAAATATCCAAAGTATCTTTTTCTGTTGCAGGGGACATTTCGACTTTGCGAAACATTCTCGCAAAACTGCTGTTTTTCTCCAAAATTTTCGTGTAGTTTTCCGTTTCGGTTGTACCTATAAATTGAAAGGTATCTGATTCAATATAGGGGTGCATCAGCGAATACAAATTCATACTCTCTCCAGCCTCACCCATACCCAACTCATGAATTTCTTCTATGGCAATTATTACATTCTGCGCAAATCCCACTTCTTCAAAAATTATTTTAATTTTTTCTGCCAGCTCGCCCTGGGTTTTAACGCCGGATAAAAGTTTTGTTAAATCCAGCAGAACTATTCTTTTTGTCGCCAACGACAAAGGCGCATCGCCTGCAACTATTTGTTTCGCAAGATGCCGCAAAGTCGCGGTCTTGCCGCAGCCTGCAGGTCCTACCAAAATTACATTCCTTCCGCCTTCCTGAGATAAAACATCCACAATTTCTTTCAAAACTCCGTTTTCCCTTACAACATCATGAAAACCTTTAGAGATTGCTTCTTTTGTCAAATCTACCCCAATTAAATCTAAATTAGGCGTAGGCACTCCCAGCCACCCTCTGTTAACACCTTTTAAGTGACGCACGGTAAAATCATCATCCCAAAAGTAAACTCTCCGCCATGTTTTTCTTTTTTTCTCAAGATACATTAAGGCTTTCTCAAAATCAGAAAGCTCAAGTCCCAATTTAGCTAAATTTTGATCTATATTGGGCATTTGGGATAGAGCTGAAACGAAAAAATGAACAGAACGCAAGTGATCGCTGCTGCAAATTTTGCCCAGCTCAAAAGCTTTACCTGCCACAGCTTCTTTGTCTGCTATTTCAAATGACGGAAAATTATTAACCTTGATCTCCAAAGACAGTAAAAAGCTTATGACTTCTGGGTCTGCTAAAAGTTTTTTAAAATTCAAATCTTCTTCTTTTACTTCCGATATAGTCCAAATGTCGGGATCTTTGCCCGCCTGCCAAATTTTTTTATGAGGATGAAAAATTATGTTTATGATAAATAATCCTAAACCGGATAAAAATAAAACCCTGCTTACAATTGCAGGCATATCAAAAATTGCAAGGGCCGGCAATATTAGCCAATATCCGCCGATTGCAAAAAGAACTACAGTTGTCATAAAAAAGGCAAATATACCCACAAATATCCTTGCCAGGCGGAAAATAAAA
Organism: Candidatus Daviesbacteria bacterium RIFCSPLOWO2_01_FULL_39_23; assembly: GCA_001776935.1. Taxonomy (GTDB): domain Bacteria; phylum Patescibacteriota; class Microgenomatia; order Daviesbacterales; family UBA10151; genus UBA10151. The sequence goes on from MFDN01000011.1 coordinate 6,591, forward strand.
CTTAAAACCCTGCCCACAACCGATGAGTCATGGAATAAAGGCGTAAAAAGCAATTTCCACATCAACCCCGCTGCCAAATCTTCTTCCAAAAAAAGCATTAAATTTTTCCAGACTTTTGCAAAAAAAACAATGCTTTCCGGATACCAAAACCTGATTAAATTAAGCGGCAATGCAATATATTTCATTTTGCTTTTATTAAATCCCCTTCGATATCCAGCTCCACAAAATGCTTTGATCTTCCTTCAACAAAAGAATTACATTGGTTTTCAGGCAAGTCATCAATAGGCTGGCGGGGATTGTGAACAAGATCCAAAACCCAACCGGGCATCAGGGCATTTGAAAGACAGGGACCATTTGAAAAATTTTCACCCAGCTCTTTTCTTTGTCGGTATAAAAGGTTTGCCTGATTTACTGCAGTATCAATTTCAATTTTTGGAGGGGAGCTTGCCGGATCATTAAAATTAAAAACGATTGTTAAGGCAGCCGTTAAGACAATTATAATTAAAACAATGATCAAAAGCAGTAGTTTGGGCATGATATTCCTAGCTTTTCTTGCAGTATATCCCAGCTCCGATACTGCTAACAAGTCCCGAAATTTCCATCTTTAGTAAAAGGGCGGAAATTTTTGAGGAGGGAAAATTCAGCTGACGGCCTATCTCATCAATGTGTCTTTCTTCATTTTCTAACACATCCAAAACTTTCCTCTCTTCATCTGAAAGACTTTTTTCTTCCTTGACTGCTGATTTTTGATTCTTAATTCTATTTATCCCCAGCTCCTCCAAAACCTCTTCCGGACTAAAAACAGCCACAGCCCCCTCTTTTATAAGATCAACCGGCCCTTTTGATAAAGAAGAAGTAACAGGGCCGGGAACAGCAAAGACTTCACGCCCCTGCTCCAGAGCCGCTCTTGCAGTAATAAGCGATCCTGAATCTTCAGCTGCTTCAATCACCAAAACTCCCAAAGATAAACCCGCTATAATTCTGTTTCTGGCCGGAAAATTACCGGGAAAAGGCATATAATCCGGCGGAAACTCGGAAACTACAGCCCCAAAACCTTCTGCAATCTTTGCTGCAAGACCAATATTTTCCGGAGGAAAAATATTATTTAATCCGCCGCCCAACACTGCAATGGTTTTTCCGTTTTCAGATAAAACAGCAAGATGCGCCTGAGTATCCACACCCCGGGCCAAACCCGAAACAATAGTAAGCCCTGCAGACGATAAACCCTTTGTAAATTGTTCCGTGACAATTTTTCCGTACCCGGTTATTTTTCTGGTTCCCACCACCGCAAGAGATCTCCTGCGTGCAGGTTCCAACTCCCCTTTATAATATAAAACTACCGGGGGATCATAAATTTCTTTAAGCAGCTTGGGATAATCTTCATTAAATATTGTAGTCCAGCTTATTCCGCTTGCAGAAATTTTTGAAGCATAATTCTCCGGATCCAAATTTTTTCTGCTTTCAACCAGTCGATCAACTATGCTTTTGAAAATTCCAATATTTAAAAGTTCTTCTGCTTTTGCTTCCCACGCCAGTTTCGGATCTTTAAAATAATTCAAAAGCGCCCGAAGCCTAATAGGTCCCAGGCCATCAATAGAATGAAGCGCTAAAAGATATGCCGTGTTATTCATTTTTACTCTCCCATCGGTCTTCCGGAATCCGTAGCGGAGACATAAACATCCTTTATCAGATTACTTTTATCAGGCGAGAAATACCAGCGGTATACTTCTTTGGCAATCGGAGAGGCAACGGATGAACCCTCCCCTCCGCCTTCAACCAGGACCGTCAAGGCGATTTTGGGATCATCTGCCGGCGCGTAGGAAGTATACCAGGCATGCGTTCTGTCCTTTGGATCACCATATTCGGCAGTTCCGGTTTTACCTGCAGTCTCTATCGGAAAAACAAAAAAGGGCCAGGCTGTTCCTCCCTCCTTTGTGACTTGCCTTAATCCTTCTTTTACTATTTCTATTTTATCCCCAGCTATCAAATTAGAAACCAAAACCTCCGGCTTTTGGGAAAGAAGAAGCTGAGGCTTATAAATAATTCCATCAGCTGCGATATAGGAAGTGATTCCCAAAACCTGCAAAGGCGTCGTTAAAACAAATCCCTGGCCTATCGACATATGCAAAGTATCCCCCGGATACCAGGGAACATCAAAGTTTTTCTGTTTCCAATCATTATCAGGAACCAATCCCTTTGCTTCGCCCGGTATATCAATCCCGAGCATTTGACCTAAGTGTAATTTCTTTGACCAATCAACCAGTGCGTTTTCCCCGATAATTTGTGAAATTTTATAAAAATATGTATCGTTTGAACGCTTTAAGGCTTTTTCTAAATTCACCGGACCCTCTACTTTACCGTATTGATTAAAATACCAATTACTGAATTTAAACTGACCCAAATACATTACTCCTTCGTCTAAAAAAGTGGTATCCGGGGTGATTTTGCCGGAAGCCAAAGCTGCAAGCGAAGAAATTATTTTATAAGTAGAACCGGGAGGATAAGTCCCGGCAATAACCCTGTTAAGGATTGGTGAATCAGAACGGGAAAAAACTTCGCTGATGGACCCATCGTTCAAATTTTGGGCAAAAATATTCGGGTTAAAAGAAGGGTACGACACTAGAGCCAAAATCTTGCCTGTGGAAGGATCCTGTGCTACTGCAGCCCCGCAGCAGCTGCCGGACTTCACAAGGGCTTCTCCCATCTGTTCATAAAGTTTTTCCTGCAAAGAGGCATCTATTGAAAGATATATATTTTGTCCGGGAATTGCGTTCTTATACCGGAGAGTTCTTATTTTATTTCCTTTTGAATCCACTTCAATTATCTCTCCCCCGTCTATTCCCCGAAGAATCTTCTCGTATTGATCTTCTACGCCTGATTTACCAATCCTGTCTCCGGGGCGGTAGTTTTTAAACTCTCCGCTTTTGATCTGCTCCTCGGAAATTTCCCCCACATATCCCACAACGTGAGCAAATTTCTCACCCAACGGATATGTTCTGACATTATCAATTTCAAGTTTTGCAAAATCCGGATCATTTTTAACTTCCCATTCCAGAGCCCGCTCCCTTGAGATTAAATGCATTTTCAAGCGGAAAGCAGGAGAATTAGCTGCCAGAATTTTACCGTTACGGTCAAATATAACTCCGCGGGGCGCATGAATTATTTTAACTTGGATCCGGTTGCTATCGGCAAGCTCCCGGTTTGAACTGCCATGCGCTATCTGAAGGTGAAAAAGACGCAAAAAAAGGAAAAAAAAGGATATTAAACCAACAGAGAAGAAAAAAATAATTCTCCAGGTGCTGTTTTTGGTTGAATATTCTTCTTGATGACGAAAATTCGGAAGCAAAGAATCAACCCAATCCGGGGAACCCTCTTTTTGAAAATGCCCGATCTTTGTTGTAACCTTTGCCACCTCTTCGGAAAATGAAGGGCCCAAAAATTTTCTTTTTTTAACCATAAGTGGTGACTGGTCGCTAAACTCTTAACTTAATTTCTTTTCTCACAATAAATCTCTCTTCCCAAAGCCTTAATAAAAAAAGAATCGGCAGGGCAAGAATTGAAGTAAAGATTATTTTTGGAAAATCCATTGTTTGATGATTAATAAATGAATTTATCAATTGACTAAAAGATAAAAATAAGAAAGAAACAGGCACAACAAGAAATGGGTTGCCGGCAAGCCGGGATCCAGACAGCAATCCTGTTGTCCAAACAACAATAAGATATACAAAGGTTTGAAAACCTAAATTAATAAGATTAAGATGAGCAGTCAACATACCAAAGGCAAAAGCAAGGTAAAGATTTGCCCGCTCGGATTTTATATATGCCCTGCAGATTAAAACAAGGAGCACCAAATCTATAGGCAAAATGGTGGTTTGCAAAAAGGATGCAATGATTAAAATAACAATAAGTGTTTTCATTTTATTCTAAAATCACAAACACCAGCTCCAAATCTCTAATATCAAACACAGGGGTTATTTTGGCCTGTTTAAATATCTCATTTTCGCGCTCCAACACTTGCCCCACCCTGCCCAATACTAACCCTCTTGGCAAAAATCCCTCCAGTCCTTCTGAATAAACTAAATCACCGGCGCCGATTTGTTCTTCATGCAATATTTTATCAAGTAAAATCTCCGTACCAAATTGCCCGTTTAAAACTCCTTTTGCTTTGCCGTCTTTATTCAAAGAAAATGCAGCCACTTTGGAATCCGGATCAGTCAGAATCTGCACATTGGCAGCCTGCGCAGACAAAGATACAATTTTTCCTATATAATTATCCTTAAAAATTACAGCCTGACCGACTTTAATGCCCGCAGAAGAGCCACGGTCGATTTTTAAAAACCTCCCCAAACCTATTGGCCTGGCAGGCAGCAAATTATAAGTACGCGGATCAAGATGTTGTTCCTGAGAAAGCAAACTTTCTGTTTCTGCAAGTTTTTTCCGCAAAGTGGCATTTTCCGAAAGAAGTTCAGCAGCCTGCTCTTTTAATGCTTTGTTTTCCTGTGAAGCAAATCTGGCGGCAAAAATGAAATGAATTTGTTTGCCTATATTTTTACCGGTATTGTAAATCCCAAAAGATATGGGATTTGTAACATAAAAAACTAATTTTTTTGGTAAATTTAAAAAGCTGTATCTGTCTAAAATAAAAATTATGATGCTGAAAAATACTAATATTATTAAAACTTTCAAATTGGGCATTACTTTGGTCATTTTCGAACCAATATACCACAGCTTGCCAGTCCTCACAAACCTCTACGTTTTGTCGCAGACAAAAAGGCAAGATTTGTGAGTGCAGGGTTTTGGCGAAACGGTTATAATAATGGTTATGCCAACTTTTTTGGATAAACTAACAGCGAAATGGAATGAGGGAAAATTTGTCTGTATTGGCTTGGATAATAGTGATTTTGAATTTAACAGAAATATTATTGACCAGACTTTTGATTTAGTAGCAACATATAAACCAAACTCTGCCTTTTATGAAGAAAAAGGGGCGCAAGGATGGGAAGCGTTAAAAAAAACCATTGACTATATCAGACAAAAAGATCCAACTATCCCTATTATATTAGATGCAAAAAGGGGCGATATTGGCAATACTAATGAGGCTTATGCCAAAGCTGTATTTGACGACCTGCAGGCAGACGCTGTAACAATCCACCCCTATTTAGGCAAAGAGGCTATGGAACCATTTTTACAAAGAACTGACAAAGGCATCATAGTACTCGTAAGAACTTCCAATCCCTGTGCAGGAGAGTTTCAAGACCTTCGAATAGACAATAAACCGCTTTATCAGGTTATTGCCGAACACGTTGCAAAAGATTGGAATACTAATGGAAATTGTGCAGTAGTGGTTGGCGCAACATACCCTGAGGAATTAAAAAAAGTCAGGGAAATTGTGGGAGATATGCCCATTTTAGTACCCGGCATTGGCACCCAAGGCGGAAACTTGCAAGCGGTTTTAGAAAACGGCTTAAACAGCAAAAAACAAGGCCTTATTATTTCCTCCTCAAGAGGGATAATTTTTGCTCCAAACCCAAGAGAAGCTACTTTAAATCTGCATCAGGAAATAGTATCCTTGCTAAAATGACTAACTCATCGGAAACAGTTGCCAAAATACTTTTAAAAATCAAAGCAATATCTTTAAACCCCAAAGAACCCTTTAGATATGATTCCGGAATCTTAAGCCCGGTTTATATAGATAACCGGCTATTAATTTCATATCCGGAGGAAAGAAAAATAATCCGGGACTTATATATAGAAAGCATGAATTCAACTGGTCAACAGTTTGATTTAATTGCAGCCACAGCCACAGCCGGCATTCCGCACGCTGCCTGGGTGGCAGACAAGTTAAACCTTCCCATGGTTTTTGTCAGGGGCAAAGCCAAAGACCACGGCAAGAAAAACCGAGTGGAAGGAGTGGTCAAAAAGAGAGCGAAAACTGCTGTAATTGAAGATTTAATTTCCACCGGAGAATCATCAATTGAAACAGCCAAGGCAGTAATCGGGACTGGTGGCGAAGTTTCTTATATTTTTGCCATTATTACTTATGGAATGAAAAAAGCTGATGAAAATTTTAAGGCCAATAATTTAAAACTTATTACTCTGACAACTTTTGCAGACGTACTGGAGATTGCAGAAAAATCAGGACAAATTTCCGGCAAGGAAAAAGAAATAATCCTTGATTGGACTAAAGATCCCGAGTCCTGGGGAAAAAAGAATGGGTTTTGACTAACTTCGAACCTTCAGACTAGGAGAGTAAGTTTATCGAGACATGACAGCCCGATCAATCGGACGAAGTTTCGAAACAGTATCCATCAAACCCCGCCATTTCTTTGCCTCTTCTAAGGGTGTTTTATGCTTTTTTCTCCAATCAGACTCCATTTCCCAAGGGCTGTATTTTTTAGGAACCATAATATCCCAGGAATGTTGACCCTGCGTATCAACAGTGCTAAACAATTTTCCATCTGTGTAATCTACGCCTATCTCCAACCGCTGACCCTGCCTTCCTACCTTTTCGTCAATCCAGACTCCTACTGAAGGAAGACCTCTTTCTTCAACTGCTACAATCAATCGCCGTCTATATTCAAATTCTTTATCAAATGGATTAACTCTTCTAATCATCCTTCTCAAACGTTTTGAGAAAGATTTAGTAACAACAGGTTTAGCATATTGTTCAATTACCGCCATCCCATCAGCATGTATACCTGCAAACATACGATCTGCTTCTGCTGCTTCTCTCTGAGTTTTATCATATTGTGCTGTAGCTTTTTCCCGATTTCTTTCAGATATTAAAATAGATGTTCGTGCTTCCCTTAGTAAAGACATATTTGTAAATTACACCTTCAAATCTTATAAGTCAATACCTTTTATCTCTGTTCACATTAACCCCACGACCGTATGTTTAATGTTAACGATCGATGTTGTCTGATTCTACTACCATTACCCAATCCTCTATCCCAACACTCTTAACAAAATCCCTTAAAGCTTTTGCGCAATTTTTCTTGGTTCCCCAAACACTTTGCTGAAAATGCACAAAGCCCCATTGTTTTAACTTGGACCTTAATAAATCCCTTGCTTGTCTTCTTTTTTCCGGGATATCAAACATTACCAGTCTCCACTTTCCGTCCCACTCTTTTTCACTGAATTTTAAACTTGCAAGTACTACTTTTTCTCTCCCTTTATCTGTTAATCTGTAAGCCAGTTTTTCATCGCTTACTAGTTCAATCAAACCACCTTCTCTTAATCTTTTTAAAGCTTGCGAAAGAGCAGTCTTTTTAAGTTCGGGAATACCATAATGGTAACGGTAGTGGTGTTCGGCAAAATCATCAAATCTGACATATCCGTCAATTGATTTTTCCAAAGACAAAAGCACAAAATCCGTAATCCTTCTTTTAACATTCATTAAAACATTAATACTACGACCGTAGTATTAATGTCAACAACAGAACATATTCACTTCACATATATTTGAATTTTTTTGAATTTGATGAAGAGTTTAAATATAGTACTGCAGCAAGAACAGAAATTAATTATTTTTTTGTTTTAATTTCTTTCGCCAGATCATGATTCCATATAGCGCCAGTAATAAACATTGACTTCTAAATATAATTAGTGCTTTACTGTAATCAGTGTATGTTTAGTAATCCCCAAAAAGGGGCTGCCCATATCTTACTGCTAATCCTGATTATTGCCGGTTTGGCTGTTTCTGTATATGTTTTAGGCATAGAAACTAAAATCTTTCCTAAAGCTTATGAACAAAAATCAGCAAAAAACAATACCTGGGAGGAAACAATTTTTCCTAAAAAGGAGAACCAGAAAGCAGAAGCAACATCAATACAGACAAATACTGAAAGTGCCAATAAAAACCTTCCTCAACCTTCAACCTGGAGAAATATGCAAGTACAGGTGGTGCCTGACTCTTTCTTTAACTCCGGTTTTAAAGAAAGCAGTGCCGGTATTACAGCTATCCAGGCAATAAGCGATGGCAGATTGTTTTTAGGCCAATTTAATATCTTCGCAATAAAAAATCCTGATGATAAAAACTGGCAGCACCTAGGCTATTACAAATTAAAGCTTCGGGATAATCAACACACGAATATAAAATATTTTGTCCAAACCCGGAGCCAGGATTCAGATAAACCTGAAGTTTATTTTGGCTACGAGAAAGTCGTAAGACTCAAAAAAGACGGTACCTATGAAATAGTTGTTGACCCCACAGACGCAATTGGTTATTTAAGGAATGCTAAAATCATTCCTTACTCCAGCAACGACGCGGTTGCGGCATATCGGGATAATGAGTTGTATTATCTTGAAAAAGGCACACTAAGAAAATGGCTTTCTCCGCATAGTTATGGCTGCTCGGATAAAATTCTGAATATGTTTACTGATCCTTTCTCTAAAAAAACATATGGTATTATTACCGAATATTCATCATATGCTTTTTGCGGCCCTAACGCCCAAACCCATCTTTATGAATTTATCTTTACCAGCAACCCTAAAATACCTCTTCAAGCAAACAGACTGGGTCAAATCAGTAATGCAACCATACTTGATAAAGCAGTAGTAAGCATGAGGAAAGATAACCAGGGCCAAAAGATTCTTTACGGCTTTAAAAAATATGTCAATAAGCTTTATTTAATAAGCAACTTTGATCCTTTGAAAGATCTTACCTTAGAAAGCCAAAATATAGATCCGGATATACAGTCCGCTCCAAGTATGGGAGATCTTGAAATAGCGCTTAAAAACACCGATACAGATAGTGTTTGGGCAGCAGCTGAGCAGGTAAAAGGTATGTATTTGGGACAAAACTTTGATAATGGAAAAGCCCCGGCATTTCTACGTACAGAGGATACCGCTATTTTGGCAAATCCATATATAAATGACCTGACGGTTGATAATATGGGAAATGTGCTTGTTGCCCATCAATACCTGCCAAGTCAATTTAATCAGGCCATGGTCACAATTTTCCAGACACCTTCTCAAACTCTACCAACTCCCCCTCTTCCAGCTATTGTCGGACAAGCTGTTTCTTTGGATGGACAAAGTTACATCAATGCTGCTGATCAAAATCAAAAGCTGGGTGTTACAAATGATTTCACCATAGAAACATGGATCAAACCTTTTAACAGCCAGGATTTAAACTATATAATCGGCAGATACTCGTCAGCTTTTGGGACAAGATACAAACTTTTCTTATATGTTGATAGCCGAAACAATAAAGCGGATTTGCGCTTTAGTGTTCCCGGATTAGCCGGGATGTCTGATGCCCTGACTATAATTCCTCTTAATGAATGGATTCATGTGGCTGCTGTCAAAGAAGGGAATACTATCAGAGGCTATATTAACGGGGTAAAAGCTTTTGAAGTAACAGGAACTGCAGGAAACTTGTCTGATGAGCCAGGAAGCATAACAACGTTAGGGGCCTGGAAAATTCCTACCTTTACAGGATACAAATTCAAAGGATTAATTGATGATTTAAGGGTATCAAATACAGCCAGAGATGTAACAACAAACTGGAACAATGGTATATATTTCCAATCTTTAACATCCGATTCAAATACTCTGGCGCTTTGGAAATTTGAAAATAACTTAAATGATTCCGGGTCTAATATTATTCCGACCTCAGGTACAGGAAACATATTATATGAGTCAGGAAAGGTAGCTCCTTAATTAACTCCTCCACAGTTTAATGTGGAGTATCTCTTTGGGTAAATTCTTCTCGAATCATTCATCCCTAAAGCTGTGCTATGAGGTGTTCTGGTTCAAAAATAAAACTCTAACCGTATTTACCTTTAATTTCTTCTGCTAAACAGGGATCCCACATAGCGCCGGTTATGGAAGCGGATATAGGTTGATATTAGGAATTTGTTCAAAATGCTTTTGATTAAGAGTCAAAACTGTAGCATTTATCGATAAGGCCGACGCGGCAATAATATAATCAGGTGCTTGAATACGATGACTAGCATCCCGCGAAAGTTCACCTGCCAACATGGCAATATGCTCATTAAGATCTATTCTCTCAAAATGGCTAATAAAATAACTCATCTCCTGTAGTTTCTTAATACTTCTAGTACTTGTACCTGAATATAATTCAAATATAACTATGGTTGGTAAGAATAATTGTGGATCCTGTTCATCTTCAGCCGCAAAAATAAAGTCGTCCCATTTTTCACCGCCGCGTAAATAATCAATAATGATGCTACTGTCAACTACAATCTTCACTTTTTAAATTTTAGTCCTTTGTCCCATTTTCCCACTGTGGGCCATGCACCAGACCTTCTAAGTGGATTATCTTTTTCATCATAATCCTTCCAAATCCCACGAACTGCTTTTGAAGCCTTGCGTAAAGCTACCCAGTCAACAGTTTTTTTCTTAGGAGAAAGCACTGCCACTTCTTTTGAATCTCTCTCAATAATTACCTGTGTTCCTAAAGCCACTTGGTTTAAGAGCTCAAAAAATTTATTTCTGGCGGCTGTAGCTGAAACTCTGATAGTATTCATGTGTATATTATACCACACCGTAATGTACACTCTGTCAATAGCAAATTAGGATTTTTTCTTGATTTCTTTCGCCAAATTGGGATCCCACATAGCGCCGGTGGCAGACATAACCGCATCTGCCCCAGCTTCCATATACTCAAAATAATCTTCAGGTTTTATCACTCCACCTACTCCAATGATTGCTATTGGCTGTTGGCTATTAACTGTTAGCTGTTTAAGCCTTTTGACCATATCAAGACCTGCCCATTTGATACAGGCTCCGCATACTCCTGAGCGTGCCCTGCTTTTTCCCGGCAAAGCCTGACTGCCGTCTTTATCTATAATTTCAGCCTGAATGGTGTTAATGGAAGCAATGCCTTGTGCATAATTTTCACAAATTTCTACCAATTCCTCCAGATCTTTTCCTTGTTCTTTTTTGTAGTAACCTACCTTCAAAATCAATGGGATATCTCCAATTTCTTTCCTGACAGCCTGACAAACTTTTTGGGTCATCTCCAGGTTATAACAAACCAGTCCTTCATTGCCGATATTGGGACAAGACAGGTTCATTTCCAAAACTTTCGCGCCTGTTTGAACCGATAATTTGGCTGCCAGTGCATAATCTGCTATAAAATCCTCAGGAGATTGTCTCTCTCTAACAGTACCCATAAAACTTAAAACTAAAACCTGGCCCTTTCCGGTAAAAGAAATTGCCTTTTTAACATCTTCTTTCCAGACAATCGGCTCTTTTGAAGGAACTCCAAAGGAGTTAGTAATAGATAAAGGCTCCGAGTAATTATTATCCGCAATTAATTTCTCTTGGGCTTTTTCAACAGTCAAATCCCCTTCGACTTTTACGGATAAAATATTAGGGTGCGGGTGACAGGGGAAAAAAGCGGTGCGGACTGTTTTATATACACAAATATCAAAGCCTTTTTCAAAAGCAGCCTTGCAAAATTTACTATTTACCAGGGGTCCGGCCGGAATCCCAAAAGGGGTAAATACTTTTTGACCTAAAAAATCTACTTGCGGTTCACCTTCCTGATTAAAAACTTTCCCATCAGCAAAATCACCATATGGCCCCTGGTCGTAATTTTCTTCATAACTTTTGTTTGGATCGTAAAAAGGAATCTGCAACATATTACCGTTAATCTTAGCACAAATCAAACTACTTTAGAATTTTTAGAAGCTGGGAGATATCATTAATTAAAAAATCCGGGTTATGGGCAGCAATGTCTTTTCCTAAAAAACCGTATGTCACCCCGACGGTTTTTACTTTGGCGCTTTTTCCTACCGCCACATCATGCTGAGTGTCTCCTACCATATAAGCAAAATCAGGCTTAACCTTTAAATGCTTTAAAGCAGTCAATACATGTTCTTTGTGCGGTTTGGGATTTACCACATCATCAACGCTTACAACCGCATCAAAATAATCAAATATTTGAACAAGCTTTAAAGAGTGTAATAAACTATCCCTCGATCTATTACTGACTGCGGCTATCGAGAAACCCTCTTCTTTTACCTTTATGAGTGTTTCTTCTGCTTTTGGAAACAGCTTTAAAAGATGGAAGTTTTTTTCCTGAAACTCTTTATGAGATTTTGCAAGGCTAGAAGGATCAATTCCCGGCGAATGTATTCTGTAAAATTCCGCAAGAGTTCTTCCCATCGTCTTTTTGATATCTGCATCAGAAGGAATTGGATAATTAATCTGGGAGAAAGTATACCTGAGCGCACCTAAAACAAATTCGTGCGCATCCAAAAGAGTCCCGTCAATATCAAAAAGAACTGCTTTTTTTATCTTAAACCTCCTGTAACCCTAACTTTGGATAAAAGATCCAGATTATTTAATACCTCCCCGCAGCCTCTTACCACTGTAGTTAGCGGGTCATCTGCAACATATACCGGCATTTTTGTTTCTTCGGCTATTTTTTTATCCAAACCCCGCAGAAGCGCTCCCCCGCCTGCCAAAAAAATACCCCTTTCCACTATGTCAGACAAAAGCTCAGGAGGAGTTTCCTCCAGCACTTCCTGTATGGCAGAAACTATCTGAGAAATCGTCGGAGTCAATGCTTCCCGTATTTCTGCTGCTGAAATTTTTATGGATTTTGGCAGACCGTTTGAAAGATCTCTCCCCCGAACTACTGTTGCCAAAGAATCTTTACTGTCTAAAGGAAAAGCAGAACCTATTTCCAGTTTGGTTTCCTCTGCTGTCCGCTCACCTATCAACATGCCATATCTTGTCCGCATGTAGTTTATGATATCCTCATCCAGCTCATCTCCTGCCACCCGCAAAGACCGGTTTATGACCACTCCTCCCAATGAGATTATTGCTATCTCGCAGGTCCCGCCCCCCATATCCACTATCATCACTCCTTCCGGATCTTCAACCGGCAGCTTTGCTCCAATTGCTGCAGCCATTGGTTCTTCTATCAAATACGCCTCCCTTGCGCCTGCCGATAAACAGGCGTCCTGTACAGCCCTTCTTTCTACCTCTGTCACACCGGAAGGAATGCCTACCACTACCCGGGGCCTGGGAATTTTGGGCAGGGTAAACATCCCCTTGCCGGGATTTTCGTGGACTTTATTGATAAAATATTTAAGCATGGCCTCACAGGTATCAAAATCAGAAATCACTCCATCACGTAAGGGTCTCACGGCCTCGATGGCGGCCGGAGTCCTTCCTATCATTCTCTTAGCCTCAGTCCCGATTGCCAAAACTTGTCTTGTTTTTTTATGGAGCGCTACAACAGTTGGTTCGCGAATTACAATTCCTTTGCCTTTTACGAGGACTAAAGTATTTACGGTTCCTAAATCTATACCGACATCATGGGATAAAATCTGCCATAGCTTACCAAACATGAAAGGAGTTTAACATAATAAATAAGAATTGAAAATTGAGCTTTTAAACTTTTAGGAAATTACCCACTATTAAACCTACTGCTGTTGCCACTCCGCCGATTATAAGCATTTCCGTTGCACTCCTGAAAGCCTGATCTTTTACTATTTTGCCTTTTAAATAGCCCACTATAAAAAGACTTACAAGTGCTGCAACAATGCTGACAGGCCGGGCATTATCAATGGGAAAAAGTAAAAATGGCAGAATTGGAATTAAGCCTGCCAATAAATAGGAGAAAAACATAAGAATTGCCCCTATAACCAAACTGTCTTTATGCTTATGCTTTTTATCCAGTTGATGCACAGCTTTTTCTGCAGAATATTCGCCTGCCGCCATGGAAGAAGCCTCAACTGAAACTGCCACAAAAGAAGCTAAAATAATAATTGCAGGATTTGACACTCCGGCAGAAATCCCCACCACCACCCCGGTTGTAGAAACCAGCCCATCCTGCACCCCAAACATAATGCTCCTGAAATAATCCTCATGCAGCTTAAAATTCATTTTCTCTATTTAATTCTATCAAATTCCTTTTGAGTTATTCCCATCTGATTAAGAATACTTTTAATAGTTCCTGATTTAATTTCATGGTGATGGGGAATAATACACGTTTTCTTTTTATTTTCATTCCACCAGATTTCGTGAGTGCCGCCGGTATTTCTTCTGAAAACAAATCCTGCTTTGCGGACTTTTTTGATTAATTCCCGATAAGTAAAAGGTCTGAATGTCATGTAGCTACAATTACAGGTAACGTAAGAGGAGTTGTAACACTTTTTTCTTTTTGCGTCTTTAGAGGGATCCTTAAACCTTCTTCTTTGTATAATTCAATAAGGGATTGCGCAACAGCCGTAATCTCCAAGACAGCTTCATCAACTGTATCTCCCTGAGCAAAACAGTCTGACCATTTGGGACAAGTCACAACATATCCCCCTTCTTTTTGAGGCTCAATTTTAATCGGTAACTCATATTCTGAAACTTTTTTGGTTTGCTTTAACATAGGCTAATTTTACCATAAAATCCGTGCTTCAATCCATCTTCAATTTATTAATAACCTGATATGACTTCTTCTCTAAAGAGAATTCCGTATTTTTGTCATACAAGGCCTGAACACCACAGTGAGAACATGCACGGTTGCAATCCCTGTTTATCTCAAAAACAAAATACCTATGCTCGTTTCTTGACGCTTGTCTCAATGCTCCCAAGGTTTGTAAATGCTTTTGGATTTCAGGCATGAGTGAGATTATTACATTACAGCCTGTATTGTGCAATCTCACAACATTAACCCTACGGTCGTAATATTAATGTGAACATAGAATAAGAGAAGATCCAGTATTTAAGCTATCCGATTTTGCGATTTAGGCTTATTTTATATATAATCCCACCCATGGTTGAAACAAATGGATCAAAAACAGTATCTTTAACTAACCTGCAGAATTTCTGGCGAGAAAAATTACCGGCTGAAACAGAGGAAAAAGGAACAATTACTCCAGTGGGTATTATTCTTTATGCAGGAAAGAATAAGATGGTTATGATTGGATCACGCACTGATGGCGAATTCAAGCAAGCCTTAGCCTGCAGCTATCGGGATACCCCTGAAGGTTTTGACCCGAATCAAGTTTTTGATGGCAAAAGTCGGGTTTTAGACTTAAGCAATTATGAACAATTACAAGTTGAGCAGGTAAGTTTTGCTGCAGTACATATGGCAACTTTTAGATCTATCCGTTCCCTGCCTTCCGTCAATATCAGAATCCCAACCATAAACACTCTAAACAGCAACAAAGGAATTGTTAATGTTGACGAACTTGAGGTGCTGAGATTCTTTGCCGGAGAAACTGACGGAGGTATAGCTGTTTTTTCCGGAGCCAATCTCCCTGAAGATAATGCCTTAGTTCTGGGAAGAAATACTAATGGCGGTAAATGTGGAATAGCTTTGTTTATGTATCCGGACATTAACCCCGTCACGGCATTAGATATTTTTGATTCTGTAACCGGATTATATTCCTTTGTTAAAGAGTTGAATAAAGAACTTAGCGCTTCCCGCATCCCTTTGCAAATACAATCTTTAGCTGCCTATGATCGTGGCCTAAAAAATGGAATATTCAATTTTGAAGGAGTAGATGTAAGGGAAGAAATATTCAGAACACAAATTATTGCTAATGCCAGATTACATGCAGCAAGCTTAAAAAGTCATCAGTCTCAATATATGGAATTTTTACATACTCACCTACCTGATTTAGGTACACAAAATTTGGCACGACGTTTCAGAACTTTTCTAATGAAAGATTATAAAAACCTACAGGCATTAGCTGATGAATCAATTGATAGGCTAATATTAGGGGGACAAGTTCAGGATAAGCCTCTAATCCAACCTATATCTGAAGCAGACAGAAAGGAAAAGAATAAAAATTTCTTTTTAAATCTAAAAACCTCTGCAGCCAGGGATATATGGCAAAAGGTTGGTACAGCTTATGACAATAATGATCCTTACTATGGTTCTAATAGGTGGAATTTCTTAATAGAATTAATTAATTTTGTAGCAAATATCACGACTTCAGACGAAATTGATGATGCTATCGTTTCACTGGAGAAATTGGAGAAATCAAAATTCAATCACATTTATCTTAATTATGAGTTGGATATGAAAGATCCAATAAATAGAATCAAGGAGTCTTACGGTCACGGCCATAAAGTTGAGGAACTATTTCAGTTCTTAATGGCAGAAGTACTGGAAAAGAAAAAAACAAAAGCACCTCAAATAGCTCCAACATCTTAAAAGACAAAATTATCACGGTTGTTCGTGATATCACTTAATGATATTGACAACTGATATCATTTTTATGATATAATAAAAATTACCATGCTAAATACTTTTATCCCGGCCAGAAAACTGCAAAAATCTTATAAGTCCGTTATCAATACTGTTAAAACAAAAAAACAGGCTGTGGTTTTAACAACCGGCGGCGAACCACAGGCTGCAATTGTCAGCCTGGAAGACTTACAGGAGCTTGAGCAGGCTAAAACAAAACAGGCTGCTTTGGACATGCTTGAGCTGGCAACCGAAGCCAGGGAAGAACTAAAACGTCTACCATCTAATCTGCGTAAACAGGCAGATAAGATTCTCTATGGTTAAAACAGTGATAGTTGATTCCGATGCAATATTTGCCCTCTATAATCCCAATGACCCATTAAATAAAAAGGCAACCCAAACTTTCCGGTCTCTTATTACCGGGGGCTATCAACTCCTTTACCCTACTTCAGTTATTTTTGAAGTGATTTCACTGTTCCAGCGGGTTTTGCCTGCTCCCACTGTCACAACTAAGCTCATAGAGATGATTAAAAAAGACAATTTGCTAATCTATATTGTTGATACGGAGATTTTAAAGAAAGCCGCAGCCATTTTTGATCCGGCCGGCAGCAAAAAAAATACCCTGATAGATTGTTCCGTAGTTGCTGTAGCTAAAAAAATCAAAGCAGACGGAGTGTTTGCCTATGATGAATTCTACATCAAACAGGGTTTAAAGCCGGCAGAGGATTTGTTAAAATAATACAAATGTGGGATAAGGTAATCAGTTACAGCTTCTACTTGCTCTTTTTGCTAACCCCTCTTTTTTGGACTTCGTTAAACTTTGAACTTTTTGAATTCAATAAGATGATTTTAGTTTATGCTTTTACAGTTCTTATTGTCGGAGCATGGCTTTTAAAATCTATTGACGATAAACGATTAGTTATAAAACGAACACCTCTGGATATTCCTTTACTTTTATTTTTAGGGGCAAATATTTTATCCACTATTTTTTCTATTGACCGCCATACATCCATTTGGGGCTATTATTCCCGCTCAAACGGCGGCCTTCTATCCTTAATCTCATATCTTCTTTTATATTGGGCATTTGTTTCCAATATGGATTTCCAAAAGGTAAAAACAATCCTTAAATTTGGGTTGGCTTCCGGTTTTTTGATTTCCCTCTGGGCAATATCCGAACATTTAGGGGTCTCGCCTTCCTGCGTAATTTTGCGGGGGGAATTTAATGCCAGCTGCTGGGTCCAACAGGTTCAGGAAAGGGTATTTGCTACGTTAGGCCAGCCCAACTGGCTGGCCAGCTATCTTGCAATGCTGATCTTTCCCGCTCTTTATTTCTTCTTAACTGCAACGAAAAAATCATTGTACATTGTACATTTTACATTGTTAATTACCTTCTACCTTGCTTTCACTTTCACCTATTCCCGCGGACCAACACTGGGACTAATAGGAGGGATTGTGGTATTTTTGGTGTTATATCTTTTACGTCATCCTGAGGGCAAAGCCCGAAGGATCTCTGAACTAGTTTCAGATGCTCGCATACGCGCGAGATTCTTCTCTTCGCTCAGAATGACACAAGTAAGTATTATCATAATCTCTTTCTTAATTATTAATCTTCTTTTTGGTTCAGCCTTAACTTCTTTTAGATTAATCTCCAAATTTGCAGCACCAGCTCGACCCGGCATTACCTTGCCTGCCGCACCTTCCAGAGGGACCCAACTTGAGACCGGCGGCACAGAATCCGGCCAGATCAGGTTTATTGTATGGAAAGGTGCTTTAGATATCTTTAAGAACTATCCTATTTTTGGTTCAGGATTGGAAAGCTTTGCCCAAATTTACTACCAATACCGGCCAGTGGAACACAATATCACTTCTGAATGGGACTTTTTATACAATAAGGCACACAATGAATACCTTAACTATTTGGCAACTACAGGAATAATAGGCTTTGGAACTTATATGATAGTTATTGGTGTCTTCATTCTCTGGAGTATTAAGTATTATGTATTAAGTATTAAGGGAAAAGACATTAAAACCCATAATACATACTACTTACTACTCACTACCAGCTTGCTTGCAAGCTATATTTCCTACCTAATCTACAACTTCTTCCTTTTTTCCGTAGTTATTATTGCTGTTTTCTTCTACCTTTTTCCAGCCCTTGTTTTTGTTGCAACAGAATCTACAAGCATCCTGAATCTGCCTAAAAAACTATACCCTATACGCTATACCCTATACGCTATTATTTACCGCCGTCCTTTCTATACCCAGGCAGCCAAAGGTATTGTTGCATTTCTTACACTCTTTTTCCTATATTCGCTTTTCCAGCTTTGGTACGCAGATACTTTATTTGCCAAAGGCGAAAGGGCTCAAGACGCTGGCAATCCGGGAGCAGCTTATGATTTGCTTGCATTTGCTTCAATCTTAAACAAAGGAGAACCATTTTATAGGTCTGAACTGGCATTTGCGGCAGCTCAGGCAGCAGCTGCTTTAAAAGAAACTGATGCCACTTTATCAGGACAACTAAAAGATGAGGCAAACTTACATACTGAAAAGGTCCTAAAGGAAAATCCCAGAAATGTTTCTTATCTCCGCACAGCTGTCAGAACCTATTTTGAACTCTCTTTAATTGATAATGCCTTTACAGACAAAGCTCTGCAAGCTTTAGATAAAAGCATTAGACTTGCTCCAACCGACCCAAAGCTTTTGTATAATAAAGCACTCATTCTAGAATCCATCGGTAAAAAAGATGAGTCTATCGAAACCCTAAGGCAGACCTTAAAATTAAAGCCCAATTATCTGGAAGCAGTCGCACAACTCCAAGAAGCAACAAAGTCCGGTGACGCAAAATGAAGTCTATTAAGACTGCAATAGCAGAGGCCAAATTTAAAGACCGCCCTAAAAATATTTCTAAGGAATTTCAAATGTATGGAGTTTATTTGGCAGAAAGCCTGCAGGATACAAAGCACTATTCTCTCTATATGAAACTGGCAAAAAATTATAACAGAGCTATCCTTGAAGAAGCTTTAAACTATACCAAAGGTTATACTGCGGCCAAATCCAAAGCCCGCGTTTTTATGTGGAGGCTCGGCCAACTTAGAAAAGAAACCCATAATCTGGAAAATATACGGTAAAAATGGTAAACTTGAGCCTATGAATGTTGTTAAAGCGCCTGATGAACGGCTTCGGGTTCAAACCAAACCCGTAAAAAAAATAAATAACGGACTTATTAAAACTTTAGAAGAAATGGTTAAATTAACCAAAACCTTCAAAGATCCTGAGGGGGTTGGTCTTGCTGCTACCCAGGTTGGGCTTGAAGGCAGTTTTTTCGTGGCCAAAGACACCGATCCGCCAGCTGGCGGATTCATATCTGTCATTAATCCCAAGATTATCTCTTTTGGCAAAAGGACAAAAAAATATTTCGAAGGATGCTTATCTGTTCCCAATATGTGGGGCGAAGTCAGACGGGCTTTACAGATTAAAGTTTCTTATCAGGATACATCCGGAAAAACCGTTACAGCCTCTTTAAAAGGAGTTCCTGCATGGATTTTCCAACACGAAATAGATCATTTAAACGGAATATTATTTTCAGACAGATGTTTGGAACAAAAAGGCAGGTTTTATAAATTTACAGGCAAAGATAAAACAGGAACAGATACATTTCAGGAGGTGACACTTTAGTGTCATCCTGAGGGCGAAGCCCGAAGGATCTCTCAACTTGTTTGAGATTTCTTGCATACGCAAGAGATTCTTCGCTCGCCTCGCTATCGCTTTGGCGAAGCGGGCTAATCGCTCAGAATGACTTTATGAAAGATTTAAAAGTAACTTTTCTAGGAACACCGCCATTTGTTCAACCTATTCAGGATACCCTGGTTAAACATTTTACCCTTGTTGAATCACTTAACAACACTGATTTAGGAGTAATTGCTGCTTACGGGAAAATTCTCACTCCGCAAGAACTAAATACCCCAAAATATGGCTGTATAAATATCCATCCTTCGCTTTTACCCAAATACCGGGGGCCTTCACCTATCCAACAAGCCATCTTAAACGGCGATGAAACCTCCGGCATCACTATTATAAAAATGGATGCAGAAATAGATCACGGACCCATAATTTATCAAGAGACATTAGGGCTTTCAGATAAGGATAATTTTGATATTTTGAGTAAAAAAATGTTTCTTCGGGCAAGTGAGGTTTTACCCAAAGTTATTACAGATTTTATATCAGGAAAAATTAAACTTATGTCACAAGATGACACTAAGGCAACTTACTGCTCAATTCTAAGCCGGGAAAGTGGCTATTTTGATATACAAAATCCTCCATCACCGGAAAAATTGGATAAAATGATCCGGGCATATTATCCCTGGCCAGGAGTTTGGACGCGCTGGAACAATAAAATTGTTAAATTCTATCCTGATGGAAAAATCCAAATGGAAGGAAAAAAAGTATTACCCTTAAAAGACTTTCTCAACGGCTACCCTGATTTTCCCCTAAAATGTATGTAAACTACGATTAGACTGAAACAGGAGGAGTTTGAGAAATGGTTTCAGACTTAGTTTGAGATTGTAAACTCTTTTTAACTGTTCTTAAGCATTTTGTACAATATTTTTCACCTTTGAAAACATGCAAATTAGCCTTTTGTGTCCTTTTGTGAATCGGCGCTCGAAGAGCCCAGGTACCACCGGCTCCGGAAGAACCTTTCTTGTGCCTTGAAAAACTCACAGTATTTTTACCTTTTCTACACCGAATACATACTAACATGTGGTAGACTATAACAAATAAAGCACCAAATCTCAAGCACCAAGTGCCATATTTTTTGAAAATTGATTATTGAAACTTGTTTGGAAAACTTGTAATTTATATTTTGTAATTTAATTTATTATGCCGGAATTTTTTGCTTTATCTATAATAGTTTTACTTTTTTCAGTAATCCTGCATGAAGTCATGCACGGATGGGTGGCTTTAAAATTCGGAGATCATACTGCAGAGCGCGCCGGACGCTTAACCTTAAACCCCATCCCTCACATTGACCTTTTTGGCACAATTTTGCTGCCTGCGCTTTTAATTTTCACAGGTTCTCCGATTCTTTTCGGCTGGGCAAAACCGGTTCCTGTTAATCCCTTAAATTTTACAAACCTTAGAAAAGGAGAGCTTTTGGTATCAGCAGCCGGGATTTTAGCAAATTTTGGGCTGGCTATTGTTGCATCTTTAATTTATCATTTCTTAAACGCCTTACCGCAGACTTTTCCTCCTATTGTAGGATCAGTTCTGCGGTTTACCATTATGATTAATCTGGTTTTGGGGATTTTTAACCTGTTTCCGATTCCGCCTTTGGACGGCTCAAAGATACTGTTATCCCAGCTTCCCTTAAATTTGGCAAGGTCATTTCAAAGAATTGAGCCTTATGGGATTTTTATTCTTTTGATTCTACTGATGATTCCTTTTGGCGGATCTTCCCTGCTTCACACCATTCTAGGCTTTTTTGTGGGACTTTTCTCCGGATTTCTTGGATTTTAAGTAACTGCCCTGCATTTTTATGAAAAAGGACTTATTAAATACCGTATATATACAGCCAGGAAGTAATAAGCGTACGTCTATTTACATTATTCTTCTATATAGACAAACTGACCTTGTTCATCAAATTTAACGGATTTAAAAAGATTAAAAAAACCGTTCCTGCCTAATAATGGTGTCTGTTGTTGCGGACTGAAATCAACCTCTGTCTGATATTTAGTAGTACCAATCCAAATATTTATACTTGATGAATATGCATCAATGATTACTTTTCCTATCCCAATTATTTGCTTAGGCTTAGTCTTCTTAAATTGAAGTCCTATAGAAGTGGCAAATCCTAAGGGAAATAAATTTCTATCAGAACCTGAATCTAACAAAGCATCAAAAGGAAGAGATATTGTCCCGTGATCTTTAGAAATTCTGATAGCAATCATAGGACGATAAATTTCTATTAATTTCTTATTGACAGGATCTATTCCAAACGGTTGAGGTATATAGGAATAACCAGTTACTTTACCCATAATTGTTATGGTGAAAGATAGGAATTCAGAGGAGGAACAAAATGAAGTATTACATCTTTTGTTTTTGTTTTTGCCAGACGCTTAAAAAGCCCATCAAGAGTTTTTGCTGCATCAATTACCTTACATCTATCCTGACTTAAGGCAATCCATTTATTTTCATATTTTAATAAAATACTTGCTTTCATATTTTTAATTATACAACTTTTTTCGACAGGATATTTATTTGTGTCTTAAAAAACCTTTTACCTGTACTACAAAAACCAGCGTTAACAAGATCAAAACAGCAGAAATGGTAAAGGGTGAATGGAATCCAAAAGTAGAAAATAGCCAACCCCCTAAAAGCGGCCCGAACACCCTTCCTAATGATTCAAATGAGGCAAAAATACCCATAGTTGTACCCTGCCCTTCTTTTGTATGCTTGGAAACCAAGGAGGCCAGAGTCGGCTTTGTCATAGAAGATCCGGCAATCATGAAAGCCATAAAAAGCAAAAGAAATATTTGGGATTTGGCAAAAGGAATTAGAAATAAACCTGCGGCCAAAATGCATATGCCAATTATTACTGTTTTGTGTTCGCCAAAAAAGCGGGTAATTTTATATACTAAAAATATCTGCACAAATACAGCCAAAAGTCCCTGTATGGAAAAAAAGTAGCCGATTGTATTAACATGCAGGTCTAGCTTTTCGCTCCCAAAAAGAGGCACCGCCACCTCATTGTTGGTGATTGCAAAAGACCAGAGAAAATTCAAAATAAAAAAAGGAGCCATCTCCCCTTTTAAGCCAAGATACATATGCTTAAGATTAAAAAAGCCCTCTTTAATAACCAGCTTTTCTGCCTTTTTAGTTAATGATTCCGGCAGGAAAACAAGCACTCCAGCAAAGTTAACCAAAGCAATAGCCGCAGCCACAAAAAAAGGAAAAGACAGACTTATTCCCGACAGAATTCCTCCCATACCCGGGCCAAAAACAAATCCCGCAGAAAGCGCCGCGCCCAAATTTCCCATTCCTTTAATCCGGTCTTCTTTACTTGTCACATCAGACACATACGCCTGCGCAACCGCAATCGAGGCAGAAGAAAAACATCCCTGCAGTATCCTTGCCGCAAACAGCCCAAATAAAGAAGTTGATAATCCAAACATTAAAAAAGATAAGCTTAAACCAATCAAAGCGACGGCAAGTATGGGTTTTCTGCCAAACCGGTCAGACAGCCTTCCCCAAATCGGGGCAAGAAAAAATTGCGCAATTGCAAAGCTGGCTGCCAAAAGTCCGATAGTTGTATCGCTTGCGTTAAAATGCTGAGCATAAAAAGGCAAAAGAGGAAAAACCATCCCAAAACCGACAATATTTACAAAAATAGCCAGGTAGATAAAAAACAACCGGGGTTTGCGCATAAATCTTAGGAGCCTTTTCCAC
Organism: Candidatus Daviesbacteria bacterium RIFCSPLOWO2_01_FULL_39_23; assembly: GCA_001776935.1. Taxonomy (GTDB): domain Bacteria; phylum Patescibacteriota; class Microgenomatia; order Daviesbacterales; family UBA10151; genus UBA10151. The sequence continues at coordinate 30,205 of MFDN01000011.1, forward strand.
TGCTTCCGCTGCCACCGCTGTTTCCATTTTCATCTTTATTTCCGTCTTCACTTTTTCCGCTTTTGGTTATCTCTATGGCTCCCTGAAGCTCTTTAGCGCATGAGGGGTGTTTTTGTATTAAGCTTTCAAATTTACCGCGGTGATCATCCAGTCTTTTTTGAAAGTTTTCATCTTTTGAGCCTGATTTTTCCAGATCCCCTCTTACTTCAGATACATTTTTGCTATACTCTCCCACTGTTTCTAAAATCTTTACATGCACTTCCTGCTGTCTTAAACTTTTTTCTCTTTCCAACTTTTCTTCTTTTTCCACCAATCCCATGATTTCTTTAACCCGGTTTTCAACCGGCATATTTTTATCGTTACTTAACAGTGTGACAACATTTTCGGAAGTCCTCTTCAAAGGATACAAAACCTCCCCGGGGAGAGCGGCTTGTGTCATCTGCACGCTAAAAGTCCCAGTTGCAACCAAAAGGATTACGGAAAAAATCACGGAAAATGCAAATAACCTCCGGGAGTACCTTTGCCGGTCAATCCTTTGTTCCAAGCCTCGCCAGCCTGACTCTAAAAGAGTCTGAGGTTCTATATCTAAATAATCTTTTTTCAATTTTTTTAATGAGTCGTGCATATTATTTTCCTCCCATAATTTTTTTTAATTTCTTAAGAGCCCGAAATATTAAAACCCGCACATTTCCATCTTTTTTCCCCAAAACCTCGCCTATTTGCGATATCGACAGTTCCTCAAAATAGCGGAAGATAATCAGCTGTCGGCTGTCACCATCCAATTTTTGCAAAGAATTTTGTACGTCTTTCCTATTTTCTTCTGCAACTAATTGCTCTTCAATATCTTCGCTCGAGGCAATGTTATCCTCCATTTCAGGACCAATTCTTGATTCTTTTTTCTTCCGGCTGTAATCAATTACCACATTTCTGGCAATTGCAAACAAATACCCGGAAAAAGTACCCTTATCTTCCCGAAAGCCGGATATAGACCTCCATACCTTAAAAAAGGTATCCTGGGTCAAATCCTGAGCAACAGCAGTATCATATACCATATAATAAATGAACCTGTATACTTTTTTTAGATATAAAGTATAAAGTTTCCCGAACGCCTCCTTTCTTCCTTTTTTAGACTGTCTAACAAGGTATAAAATTTCCGTTTCCATACCGTTAATTTTACACCTAAAGGTAGATACGGATCTGTAAGAAATTTATTACAAAAAAATATGTAACAAATCCCTTCCCTGTACGTTTATATCTTTGCAAGAGAGCAAATGAGAGGGGGTGAAAATATATGAACTGGAAAATGTTAACTATTCTGCCCATACTGGCATTGGCGCTGTTTGCAGCTCCGCAAGTTTGGGCTCATGGAGGCGGTGACATTGACGTAGAAGACATCCTGGGTTTTGACGAGGATGCAAGAGTAAAAATCGAAGTCAGAGCTGACGAAGCACTGCCTTTTGTTGTACCTACAACAGCCGGTGTAACTACACCATTCATCATAGTTGATGAGGATGAAAATAGGCTCAAGATTGAAGCCAGAGGCTTTGCAGCACATCAGCTTGCACCACTTTTGGTCGACCCGATGGGTGTCCAAACCATCACTCCTTTCGTTTTAGGTGATGAGGATCAAAGGTTGAAGATTGAAGTAAGGGGAATGGGCGCAACCATGTTGCCAGGAGTTTTACATAACTTAAACATAGTTAAGTAAACTCAGGGCTAAATAAAGGTGTTCTAACGCACTACCGGAAGATTTGCTCAAGTATCCGGTAGTGCTTTTTGTTATTGACAAATTTTGTCTGCCGGGATTATAATAAAACTATCCTAAAGGGCATTTTGTAGATGGCCTGAGGGATTTATCACGCAGAGCATTCGCAATGTGTGACTGCCCTGCTTAGTACGTTTAAAGCCAAAATATTTTTCTTCACTGATTCGTAACTTTTTGGGAGTTTGATGTATCCGATGGATCGCATTAAGCGACATCAGATCAGAACACCCACCTTAGCATTGCTGAGGAGGAAATTTGGCTCAACGACCAAGTAGGGAGGAATTATCTTTTTGAGTGTTTTGGGTATGTTTTGACCGGTCTTTTGTCTGTTATTTACTCCGTGGACAACAAAGTCCACTTAATTTCCAGTTGTTAAATTTTCATTTTGTACTTTGAGCTTAAAATTGATAGAATAGAGCTTGTGCCGACGTAGCTCAGAAGTAGAGCAGGCGCTTTGTAAGCGTCAGGCCGGGATTGCAAAATTCCCCGTCGGCTCATTCGATAGTATATTTACCATATTGACTTTTCGGGCTATTTTCGGGTACTTTAATAATATGCGTCTTGTTTTTTATGATGATCCTGACTATAAACTCAAACAATCAATTATCACAAAAAGAGCCTGGAGAGATGGCAAACTTAACTCCTTAATCAAACCGCATGTTAAAAAGAGGTGTAAAAACCCTGCTTGTAATAAAATATTCTCTACCAAACCCTATGATCCTAAAATATATTGTAGCCATAGTTGTTCTGCCGCTATAAGCAATCCTAAAAGAAAACATCTTCATTTCTGTTTCACCTGCCAGAAAGAAATAAAAAGATCTTCTTACAAATATTGTTCTAATTATTGTCAATGGAATAATTATTACAAACAATATATAGCACGCTGGAAACATGGTCTAGAAAATGGAGTCATTGGTATAAATACTAAAACGATATCTGCCTATTTAAGACATTACTTAAAAGAAAAATACAACGATAAATGTTCAAAATGCGGTTGGGATCAAAAACATCCAAAAACATTAGTTGTCCCTTTAGAAATTAATCATATTGATGGAAATGCAGAAAATAATAAAGAAGATAATTTGGAATTACTTTGCCCTAATTGTCATGCTCTAACCCCAAATTTTAGAAATCTCAATAAAGGCAATGGCAGAAATTGGCGGTTAAGAAAATTGAGGAGTTAAATTATATTTTTGGGTAATTAAATCTGCTAAAGTGGCGGGTAAACTCTTAGCATCAACCTCGTCTGGAATTTCCACATTACTTGATAAGATATCAGCAAAAAATGCTGCTTTGGAGGCAACCATGTTGGAACGAGAACACAAAGTCCCATCTTCCCCTGCTTCTTAATCTGTTCTTAATATTAACTTTGGTATTATTGTTGAAAATAAAGGAGATATTTTTTTGAACAAATTGGGATTTTTACTTTCAAAAAAGATATTGGTGCTTTTAAGCGGAGTCGTATTCACAAGCGTTGCCTTTGCCTCAAGCGGAGCCCAGTCTCTCTTTCAAGACAGTGCAATAACTATGCCGAAAACTAAAATCCCGGAAGTTCAAAAAGTGGAAGAATCTACAGAAGCATCTTCTTCACCTGCGCCGGCTATAGCCAAACAAGCATCAACAAAAAGAAATACTCCTGCTGCTCCCAAACCAACAGTAAAACCAGCTGCAGTTGCTGTAACCGTACAACCAGTCGTTGTTCAACCGGCGCCTGCCAAAACACCAACCTCTTTAGCACCTACTGTCTCTTCTCCTGCCAAAAGCCCAGCTCCTGCCAAAAACTTTATTTCCAGCAGATCAGAAGATGAGGATGAAGATGAAGAAAGAGAAAATGATGAAGATTCTGATTCTCATGAGCTTTATCAGGCGTTCCAAAGAGCATATGAGGATGACGAAGACGATGATTAATGTTAAAATTGCGCCGTGAGAATATTAATCGTTGAAGATGACAGACGGATCGCAAATAATATCTCCGACTACCTCAAACATAAATCCAATTTCTCAAGCCAAATTGCACCCTCATTTGAAGAAGCTGAATACCTTCTTTCCACCGAAGATTATGATGGTGTCATCTTAGACTGGATGCTCCCTGACGGCGACGGATTAAAACTTCTAAAACTGGTGCGCGAAAGAGAAATTATAACTCCAATCCTTATGTTAACTGCAAAAAGCCAAATCGAAGATAAGGTTGCAGGACTAGAACATGGAGCAGATGATTATCTAACCAAACCTTTTGCTTTGGAAGAACTGCTTGCCCGAATCAAAAACATCATCAAAAGAAAGGATTTATCAACCTCGTCTCCCATAATAACAGTTGGGGATTTAAAAATAGATACCAATTCCAGGGAGGTCTATTTGGCAGGAAAAACAATAATTCTTGCACCCAGAGAATATGAACTTTTAGAGTATTTAGCCCTAAAAAACGGCACAACATTCTCCCGGCAGGATCTTTTAGATCATGTCTGGGGAGAAAATATTGATCCGTTTTCAAATACTGTAGATGTACATATAAGATATTTGCGCAAGAAATTAAAGACTAGCAAAAACCTTATCAAAACCATAAAAGGCAAAGGATATATGCTATGGCGCTCACAACAAGACAAAAATTCTCGCTGATTTTTAGCGTCTATGTTTCCCTTTTTATAGCTTTTGTCGGAGCTATTTTTTTCCTGGTCTTACATATTGTTTTAACTTATCAGATCCAAAAAGAGGTTTCAGTTGAATCTGTTAATGCTTTAAGAAATCATATAGCCATAGAAAATAATTTAATCAAGATAATTAAGGATCAAACCGGAAGCTCGCTTGCAGACCAGACAACAGAATCAAATATTTCAATCCTGCTTCTGGACAAAGATTTAAAAGTAGTCAGAGGATACGGGATTTTGAATTTATATCAGGAAACTGACCAAAATTCGGTAAATATCCTGGCACAACTGGCCACAAATACCCAAAACTCCCTAAAACCTGCCACTCAGACAATTCCCTGGCGTGAACAGAACTTAGCTGTATATATTGCACCGATTAAAAACAGCGGCCAGAGTTTTGGAACCATTGTTGCAGCCAAATCCTTATCTCAAATTGAAACATTGGAAAAAATTATCCTGTTCACCCTAATCGGGTTAATCTTATCAAGCGTTCTTTTCAGCCTCTTATTAAGCCGAAAAGTCGCACACAGAATATTCAAACCGATCAAGGATTTAACAGGTGTAATTGCCACTATTAACTTAGATCAGCTGGACAAAACCTTAGATACCACCGGGCATAAATCTGATGAGCTGGTGATATTGGGGAAAAAATTTAACGAAATGATGATCAGGTTAAAATCCATGTCAGAACAGCAAAAAGAATTTATTGCCAATGCCTCACATGAACTTAAAACCCCCCTAACCAGAGCTATTTCCTCTTTTGATCTGGCAATTTCTTCAAACAGAAACAGCAGCCAAATTCACAAAGAAATAAGGAACGATCTTTTTGAAATCAACAATATGCTGGACAAATTAATGTTCCTTTCCCGCCTTCAACCGGGGATAATACTTCCCTCAGACAGATTATCCATTAATCAGATAATCTTAGACTCAGAAGAAGCCTTCCGGAAAGAAGCCGGCAACCGAAAAATAGAACTCATTACCGAGCTTGACCGCGAGACCACTATCTTTATCCCCAAAGAATACGCAAAAATACTTATAAGGAATCTTCTATCAAACGCCATTAAATACAGCAGGGAAAATACCGGCGTTATTATCCGGACTAAAAGAGCAAAAAACCAAGTTATTCTGCATATCATTGACCAGGGAGCCGGGATGGACAAATATGATCTCGGGCGGATCGGTAAACGATTCTACAGGGGTAAAAGCGGGAAAAAAGCATTAGGGCACGGCATAGGATTATCAATTGTGCGCAGAATTGTGGATCTTTACAAAATCAATCTAAAAATAAGCTCCACAGCCGGAAAAGGCACTGAGATTGTATTGGAATTTCCAGTCTATTCTTAAATCTTGTATTGGGCCATTTTTTGCAAGTAGCTTGCCGGATGCTGGCTAAGAAAAACCGCTGTCATGTCTGTTCCGCATTGGAATACATTCCCTCCCGAGTGAGCGTTCCTATAAACAGTCACGTCATATTGACTGCCGGAAATTGTGACAATACACCTTGGATCAGGTGCAGGAGGAGCTGGTTCTTGTGTGGGTTCCGGAGCCGGAGGTTGCTCGCTTGGCTGAGGTGCAGACGGAGAAGTATCACCGGCCGGAGGAGACGATGCTGTGGAAGCAGCAGGCGCAGGAGCTTCCTGGGCAGGAGGAGCTGGTTCGGCAGGCGCCTGCTGTGCAGGAGCTTTATTTGTGGATTTTGTCTGTGTTTGGAGAACTTGTGCAATTTTATTAGCTGAAGGAGCAGGGGTCGGCACACCCGCAGAAGAAGGAGAAGTTGCCGGCGAAGACAAAGGCGTAGTATCTGCAATAACAATTTTTTTATTGGCTATAAAACCATTGATTTGGAAACCTGCAAAAATCCCAAGATACACCACAAAAAGAAATGTTATAAAAAAAGTTGTAAGCGAAGCTAGATGTTTCATTTATCTTCATTGAAAGCTGAAATCCTCATAAATGATATTTCTGGCCGGAATACGCAGTTTTTTAAGCTGGCTTGCAATATCTTCCATCATTATTTTGGGTCCGCATAAAAAATACAATTTTTCTTTAAGCTCTCCCAAAGCATTCTGAATAAAACCGGCATCAAGCCGGCCGTCTTTTTCCGTATGAATAATATTCAATGACAAATTCTGTTGGACATTAACTGATATCTCTTCAAGCTCTTGGCGAAATACATTATCTGTTTCATTCCTGACCGAGTAAAATAAGTGAACGTTTTTTACTTCCTTTAACTTGCTGTCTTTGAAATAATTAATCATTCCCAAAAACGGCGTAATCCCAATCCCGCCTGCAATACACACAGAATCTTTCCGGTCAAAAAAGCGCTCCGAAAACTTCCCGTATGGACCCATTAAGGTAGCCTTTTCCCCTATTTTTATTGTTTTAACCTGAGTGGTGAAGTCGCCAAAAGCCCTTATTGCAAGCCTGAGCTTATCATCCAAGGGCGAGGAAGCAATGGAAAAGGGGTGAAATTCCTTTTTAATGCCCAAACTTTCAAACTTAACATATGCAAACTGTCCGGGCAAAAAAGGCATTTTTTTGCCTTCAGTGGTTAAGGAAAGCACTATCACATCATTTGGGAACACCTGAAAAGATTCCACCTTATATTCAAAACGCGGACCGAAAAAAGGGTATAAAATAACCCTATAGATCCAGGAAACATACGCCACCGCTACATGCAGAAGCAGGAAAATAGCAAGAGGCATATATCTTGAAATATCAGAAGGGATAACCAACATATGCCAAACTCCAAAAGTAAACGGGATTATAAAAGATCTTTGGATACGCATAAACCATTGATACTCTAAAGACGAGTATAAAATAGAACTTAAAACAAGACACATCGACCAAAGGCCCAATATTCCAAGGTTATAGGAAAGATTTTGTCCGGGCAAAAGCAAAAGCTTCAGCATAACGCTGTTGCCCAAATAGTTAAAGATTAAAAATATAAAATGGGAAATAATTAAGATAAAGCTTAGACGGCCTGTGATTTGATGCAGTTTATATACCTTATCCAAGCTGCCAAAGATATTTTCCAAAAACGAAAACCTGCCGGAGAGGAAAAATGCATAGCAAAAAAATATCATCCCCAAAAGTGAAGAGATTTGCGAAATGGATAAAACAGGTTTTTGTATTATAATAGCCGGGTTTGTCTTTGCCAAAATAAAAAGACCGCAGGTTGCAGCCAGCGAAAAGATAATCAAAAAAATACCCTTTTTTCTCATATTTGCCTCCTTTTTGGTATATTTAAGTTGTAAGTTTACTTAATTTAAGATTAGGAACAGATTAAGAAAATATGCTAAAATGTTGTCTTGTGCCGAAGTGGCTCAGTGGGTCCCGATAAGCAACCTTATCGGGACGGGATAACCACAAACTAATCCGCGTTCAGCGGATATCTTAAAATCATAGTTATCCCCGGAAGAGTACATCCAAAAACGTTCGTTGTTGAAAATGCCGACTTGGCTCAGTGGTAGAGCAGCTCCATGGTAAGGAGCAGGTCGTGGGTTCGATTCCCACAGTCGGCTCCGCTCTTGCAGTTTTACCCTCTGCTAATATATAATCCATTGATTATGGCTAAAAAAGGAAACCGGAGTTTATTTACTTTTCAATGCTCTGTTTGTAAAAACAAAAATTACACTGCAACGAAAAACACGGTAAATATTAAAGAAAAGCTGACTTTGAACAAATTTTGTAAACACTGTAGAAAAACCTCCGAACACAAAGAAGCCAAGCTTTAAACCACCTATTTTTCTTAGGTTTTTGATATACTTATTCTTACGCATCTAGGGGCGTCGTTCAGTGGTAGGACCGGAGTCTCCAAAACTCCTGACGAGGGTTCGATTCCTTCCGCCCCTGCAAAATAATCTCATAGTTTGATTTTCTCTCCCTAAGATAGTAAAATATCGAGCATGGCTGAATCTAAAAAAGATCGTGATCCAAGAAATAAAGATGAATTTAGCAGTTTTAGTGAAGATCCTACCTCTAAAAAAGTGCGGGATTTTCTTAGAGATGATCCTGTTAGTCATATCGTCTTTAACGCTCTGTGGAGATTAGCGCTTTATTCAAAATTTCTGACTACTCAGGAAGGGCGTGAGGCTCTTAAAGATCCTCTAAGCAGAAGGTTTCTTTTTGATAGAGAACGAAGAATTGGATTACTCGAGAATTCCATAATAAACCCTGAGCTTTATCATCCTAATAGAGCCGGCACATCTCTTCAGATCTCTTCTGCAGCTGCGGGCAGATATGCAGGTTTCGATTTTCGTAGACCCAAGGAATTTAGACTGCAAGATCAAGTTTATAACAGACAAATATATAATGGAAGATTATATGTATTTGCTTTAGATGAAGTCAAAGGCAATCCTCAATGGCTGCATACTCCGACAAATTTATTCGATATATTTGATCTTGCACACGCACTCTGTTTTGACTGCCCTCCGCTTGATCAAGCTATCGAACAAGGTTATTTAAGAGAAACAACTTACGGGGCAGCTTACAGAAAAACAGGACATTACGAAAAATACAGGTTGGCCCTTCTCCATAGCGGCATCAATGATAAACCTGTGTATGTAGTCACACCTAAAGGCAACGGTTTAGTAGGACTCGCTCCTGACATGGGAGAAAAGGTCAAAAAACCAAAAACTATTCCAGAATGCAAACCAGTCTTTGAAACCTAATAAGTTTGCTCTAAAAATTCACCTTAATTCTGGCTGATTGAACAAATATATCCTTACTTGAAGTGCTTTTTACCTGAATTGTGTAGGTCTTTTGCCCGGCCGGAAGCTTAAAAGAGCCGGAAGTTTGAACACCGAAAGCCGTACCTGTTGTATCCAGCTGAGAAGAAGATACTACGCTCCCGTCTGTAACATTATACAGCCTAATAGAGCCTGTGCCTGCTGCTTCAGTTAACCTGAAATTAGCCTCAAGCTGCATTCCGGAATAACCTGAATAATTATCTGCATTTATTGGTGCCTGGTACTCTGTGAGAGTATGCCAATCCTGATCCGCCCAGGGACCCCCGCCTGCACCCAAGGGTATATATAAAGGGTATTTAGAGGCAGTTGAGGTTGTTGGAGAGGCCTTTTCCAAAGCAGAAACCCGCACTTTTAATTCCGTCAAAGAAGCCTGCGTGTCTGCTGCAGCTGAATCAGGCGAGCTTAGGGGGGCGGCTTTTAATTTATTGATTTCTGCAACCAGCTTAAGATTTGTATCCTCGAGACTGCTAATCCGGTCTTCCAAAGAAGCCTGCGGCAGGGTTTTTGGAACTTCCATGAGAGTTTGAGAGTCAGTTTCGCTTTGTGCCTGCGGAGTGGCTAAACTTTTTTGACTTGCAGTAAACCGCCAATATCCCAAAGCTCCCAGAATCAGAACAGGTATTAAAATAAAAGGCAGAAATCTGATCACAAATTAATCATATCACATACCCCTCTTAAGTTTGACTAATATCTCATAGTATGCTATACTACCCCCTTTATGCTTAAATTCAAGCCATATCTAAAGCTTCTGGCCATTATGCCCTTTGCTTTTGGTTTTCTTCCCGGAACAGTCAATAATAACGATATAGCCACTCCGGCTGAAAGCAGATATATACTCACCCGCAAAGAGATGTCTTTAGATAACCGTTACCCGAACAGCTTTGTTAATGATGTTTTCAAAAAAAACATTCTGTTAAATCTTGCCTATGCCAGCGGTAAAGTATCCTCAGTCAAAGATATTGTTTGGGAGGAAATTACAAAACCTTTCCAGTTTGAGTTTAGCCTTGAGCCAAGTAAAACTTTCGCATTCCACCAGGATGTTGCCGAAAAATACCGGGAAAGCCTGGTTAAAACCACCAACGCTCATTTTAATGCTCTTGAGGGCTTTAAAACTGACGGGTATTTATTCGGAGATGGTGTTTGTCATTTAGCTTCTTTAATTAATCAGGCTGCGCAGGAAGCAGGACTTACTGTGGAAGCACCGGTAAACCATGATTTTGCACAAATCCCTGATATCCCTAAAAACTATGGCGTTTCCATTTATTATACTCCCGGAGCATCAGGATCCAACAGCCGCCAAAACCTTTATATCACAAACAACAAAGGTAACCCCGTAACTTTCAAGTTTGCATACTTAAACAATAAGGTGAGCGTTGAAATAGTGCAGTAAGAAGCCTTAATATGTATACATGCCGCAAAGCCTGCATGATGAACACCACGATCACCAAACCTTAAAATTTCCGGATGGATTTTTATGGGGATCAGCTACCTCTGCCCATCAGGTTGAAGGCAATAACAAAAATAACGACTGGTGGGAGTGGGAACAAAATCATCAGCCTCCCCATTTACGCTCAGGGCAGGCCTGTGATCAATACAACCGATACGCTGAAGATTTTGATTTGATAAAAAATTTAAACCACAATGCCCACAGACTTTCTATTGAATGGTCGCGGATAGAACCTAAAGAAGGCGAATTTGATCCTTTAGAAATCGAACATTATAAAAAAGTCTTAAAAGCCTTAAAAGACAGAGGGATTACTGTCATGCTTACTCTTTGGCATGTCACTTTACCCAAATGGGTGGCTGACCGCGGAGGGTGGGAAAACGGAAAAACTCCCGCGTATTTTGAGCGCTTTATCAGAAAAATTGTTCCGGAAATCGGCGAATATGTTGATTTATGGATCACCTTAAATGAGCCGGGGGTTTATATTTACGAAACATACATAGCAAGAGTCTGGCCACATTCCAAAAAGAGCTGGTTTGGGCAAGTCAAGACATTCCTGAACTTAACATCTGCCCACAAAAGAGTCTATAAATATTTGCATTCTTTATTTCCTGCAGGAAAACCTGTTGGCATTGCCAATAATATTTTGTCATTTGAGTCGTATCATAAACATTCAATTAAAGAACAACTGGCGGTTTTTTTTAGCGATCTTTTTTCAAACCATTTATTCTACTTTGCAACCCGCGGCACGCACGATTTTTTGGGGATTAACTATTATTTTCATATCCGTATTAAAGGTGACGGTCTTATCCCTCACGCGCAAGGCGTCATACAACAGCTTCACGATGCTTCTGATTTAGGATGGGAACTGTTTCCGGAAGGAATTTTTGAAGTGCTGACTGATTTTGCGGATGGCCTACCCATTTATATCACCGAATGCGGAATTGCCTCCACAAACGATGACAGAAGAAATCGCTTTTTAATCGCCTATCTTCAGGAAGTTGCACGGGCGATCAAATCCGGCGTCAATGTCAGGGGATTTTTTTACTGGTCTTTGATTGATAATTTCGAATGGCACATGGGCTTTGAATTCCGATTCGGCCTCATAGAAATTAAATCTCAAACGCTTGAGCGCCGAATCAGACCCTCTGCTCTTGTGTATACTGATATCATTCAGCATAATGGCATTCCCCACTCGCTTCTTAGATTTATCGGGCATACAGTACAGGCAGGAGAAGTCCTGGAGAAAAGGTATAAAGAAATAGAAAAGGAGATAAAATAGCTGCTATGAATCATTTAGCTTTTACCCTAGCCGCTTATTTTTTCAATGCCCTCTCCATTTTAGCCAATAAATTTTTACTTAAAAGCACGATCCCAAACCCTTTAATTTATACTTTTTATATCAGCTTTATTTCGTTAATTGCACTCTTTGCCCTGCCTTTTACAAAAATCCCATCCCTTGAAGTGTTTATACTGGCATCTTTATCCACCCTTCTTTGGACCTTTGGAGCATATTTTATGTTTAAAGCTTTAAAAGCAGGTCAGGTTTCAAGAGTGATTCCAATAATCGGCACCATTGTTCCTATGATTTTATTGACCTTTGCCTCCGGCACCAACGCTTTAACCAACACACAAACAGCTGCTATTGCGATCCTGATTGCAGGGGTGTTTTTTTTAACCTCATCAAATTGGAAGGGCAAAATAATAAAGCGCGAAATCACATTTGAATTTTTGGCAGCAGCCGGTTTTGCATCTTCTTATATTATTTTAAGGCAAGCGTATCAAAGTCTGGACTTTTTATCTGTGCTGGCCTGGTCAAGACTGATACTTCTTCCCTTTTGCCTTTTCGTAATTGCCATTCCTTCATTAAGAACTAAAATTATCACCTCTCATGGCTTAAAAATTGATTTTTTCTCTCAGATTGGCTTTATTTTTTTGGGAGGGCAAGCAGCAGGCATATTCTCAGAACTTTTAATCCGCTACTCCATAACTCTAGCAAACCCGGCTTTAGTGAATTCTTTGCAGGGCACCCAGTATATAATACTATTTGTTTTCGGCATAATTTTATCCAAGAAATACCCTGATATTTTTAAAGAAAAGTATACTTTTGCAGTTTTAATCTCCAAGCTGATAGGCATAATTTTGATCGGAACAGGGCTTTTCCTGCTTGCGTTCTCCCGTATTTAAAACTCCCTCTTGTAGCCCTGTGAAAAATCTTTTAGAATGCGGCTACGATACTTTTTCTGTCCAAGAAGCTAAAAAGCTTATGCCCAAAGGACAAAACAAAAAAGCCAGCCTAAAATCTTCTTACTCTTCAACAGTTCTCCTTTTGGTTAAATTTATATTAATTACAATAGGCAAAGTCCCGCTTTTAGCTATTAGCTATTCGCTATTAGCTATTCGCAGGATCCTGAGTGCTAAATTTCCAACCAATCGCTTATCACATATCACTTATCACTTCTTACAAAGAAACCGTACCCGCGGCCGGCCAAAAAAAATGCGCATCAGCAGGAAAACCAAAGCCGTAATCGGCCTGTCTTTATTACTGACCTTTTTTCTAACCTACACTTTCTTTCTGTTAACAGCAGCATATGAACTTCCCACCCCTACAAGACTTGTTTCTTCCCGCCATCCCTTAACAACGGAATTTTACGATAGAAACGGCAAACTGCTTTACAGGCTCTACGACGGATCCAATCGCAGCCTGGTACAGCTTTCAGAAGTCCCCCAGAATTTAATCAATGCCACTATTGCTGTTGAGGATCAAAATTTCTACCGACATCCGGGAATAGATCCTTTGGCAATCGGCCGCGCAATTTACAATAACTTCACAAAAAACACTAAAGAAGGCGCTTCAACAATCACGCAACAGCTTATTAAAAACTCCCTTCTAACTCCGGAAAGAACCTACAGCCGCAAAACGAAAGAAATAATCCTGGCGCTGTGGGCAGATTTTATCTATCCAAAAGAGAAAATTCTGCAAATGTATTTTAACGAGGCTCCTTACGGCGGATCTTTGTTGGGGGTAGCGGCAGCTGCACAAACTTATTTTGGCAAATCTCCTGCTGAACTGAATTTGGCAGAGAGCGCTTACCTGGCCGGACTTCCTGTTTCCCCCACCCAGTTTTCGCCGTACGGCGAAAATCCCCAGCTTGGGAAGCTTAGGCAAAAGGATGTTTTGGAAAAAATGATGAAACTGGGATTTATCACTAAAGCTGTTGCCCAGGAGGCCTATGCTTGGGACCTAAAAATTAAGCCTCTTGTTTCTGAAATCCGCGCCCCGCATTTTGTTATGTACGCAAGAAATTTACTCGCGCAAAAATACGGCGAAAGAATTGTATCTCAGGGCGGCTTAAAAGTCTACACAACTGTAGATTTACCTCTGCAGGAAAGGATTGAAGAAATTGTTAAAGAAGAGGTGGAAAAAATTGCCTCTTTAAACGTTCAAAACGGTGCGGCAATAGTTACGGATAAAAACGGCCAGATACTTGCGATGTCCGGTTCAAAAGATTATCGCGCCCAAGGCTTTGGCAACTATAACGTAACGATTGCCCTGCGTCAGCCCGGATCGGCCATTAAAGTTGTCACCTATGCCACCGCCTTCAAAAAAGGTTTCTCCCCGGCAAATACGGTTTTAGATACGCCTGTATCTTTTGGCGACGGAGCAGGCACTTACTCTCCTGTCAACTACGATGGCAGATTTCACGGACCGGTTTCTGTCCGAACCGCGCTGGCCGCCTCCTACAACATACCTGCAGTAAGACTTGCAGCCACTTTGGGGGTGGATGAAATTATAAAAACTGCAAAAGATATGGGCATAAGCACATTCAACCAGCGCGAAAAGTACGGGTTATCCTTAACTCTGGGGGCGGCTGAAGTTAAGATGATCGATATGATCTCTGTATACGGCACTTTGGCAAATCTTGGGGTAAAAATGTATCCAACACCTTTTTTAAAAGTGGTTGACTCAAACGGAAACATCCTGGAAGAATTCCGCCAGGAGGGCACACAGGTCTTAGACAAAGAAATCGCCTACCTTTTGACCGATATATTAAAAGATAATAAAGCCCGCACCCCTGCCTTTGGACCAAATTCACTTCTTAATATACCGGGCTTTGAAGTAGCTGTTAAAACAGGCACCGCTGATTGGAAAACAGATAATTCGATATACGGTTACACTCCAAAATATGTAGCGGGCGCCTGGGTGGGCAATCCGGATAATTCTCCTATGAAGCCTGCTTTAACCTCCGGAGTCACCGGAGCGGCGCCTATTTGGAATAAGATTATGCATTTGCTTTTGGACAACACAAAACCTTTGGCTTTTGAAAGGCCGACGGGAATTTCAGAAGCAACCATTGACGGAAGAAAGGATTTAACTATTACCGGCGTAATCCCCAAATCTTTAGTCAGAGTAAGAAAAAATGAAGACAAAATGGTTTTTTCCGATACCTTTTCCTCTTATGCCGCCCCTTCCAGCCAGCCTGATTTTCCAGACAGCCAGGCCACCCTGCCCCAACCCAATCTTTAGACCATGCGATAACGAATACTTCGGGCCAACCCCATTCTTTCGATTTTCTTTAGCTTAAGAAGCTTTGAAAGGGTCTGGCGGACTGTGGCATAAGCTACATGGGTTTTTTTGGCTATTTCCAAAGGTGCAGCCTCATCAACTTCCTGCAGGTATTGCCACACCAGTAGCTGTTTCTTAGACAAAATATCCTCTATATTTTCCTGTAACATCAAACTAATAGCTTCTTTAGATTGAGCCAAAATAATATCCAGGAAAAATTCGAGCCAGGACACAATATTTCCCGTTCCATTTTTAAAGGTTTTTTGGCTTTTTCTTAGAGCCAGATAATATTCGCCTTTTTTATCTTCAATTAATTTCTCATGGGAAACATAAGGCATATACAAATAGCCTGCCTGAAGAAGCATTAAATTAGTTAGAATCCTGGACAATCTGCCATTGCCGTCTTTAAAAGGGTGGATATTTAAAAATTCCACCAAAAAATTACCTGTAATAAGCAAAGAGTGGGTTTTTTTGTTTTCCAAAGCATCTTTGGTCCATTCAGAGAGTTCCAGCATCTGTTTAGGAGTTAAATAGGCAGGGGTTGTATCAAAGATTACCCCAATTCTCCTGCCGGAAACATCAACCATCTCCACTTTGTTATCGGTACTTTTGTATTTACCTCTATGGTCCTGATCTTTTTGTACATACTTTAAAAGCTCCTGATGCAAATGTTTTATGGAATTTTCGGAAAACCTGATATGTTCCCAGCTGTCAAAAATTATCTGCAGGAGTTCGAAATACCCTTTAACGTCCTGTTTTTCTCTATCGGCAAATTTTTGCATGACAATACCCCTCATCAAACCCTCCACCTCTTCATCGGTAAGCCTGGCGCCTTCAATTCTGGTGGAAGCGCCTGTGGAAGTTATTAATACTGATCTTTTAAGCCTGCCTAAAAGCTGTGGATTTAATTTGGCTCCGGCTGCAAAACGGCCCTTTAACTCGTCAATCTCAGCAATCTTAAGGTAAATATGCCCGGGCAGTTGCGCTATTCTTTTATCGAATTTATTTATTGCCATAATTTGTGATAATTTAACTATAACGGATTATAGCGGATTATAGCGGATTTAACAAGTGGCAGGATTACAATTTACCTTTTGCTGCTTTCATGCGTCTTAACATCTCCAGTCCAAGCTCAACATCTTTTAAATCTTCTTCATCTTCTCGTCTCCTGGTTGTTTCCTGTAAAGCCCGTAAAGAATCCTTGATTGGCACTTCTGCCCGAGGCTCACCCATATCTTTATTGTAGCACTTTAGGCTTGAAGAAGATCTTTCGGGGTTTTAAAACCCTTGTTTTGATAAAAGGTATCAAAGCTTAAAATGTAATCTGCTTTGTGTTGTCTGGCCAGAGCGACAATCAGACAATCAAAAGGAGTATTATGTCTGGAAGCTTTAGGATCAAAATAGTTAGTTGAATCCATAAATTCTTCCTGAGATACTCCTATAACCAATAAATCAGGGTCTTTATATTGTTGTAATAGATCATTAGCTAGATGAGGATTACTATAACGCCTTTGAATTGCAGTGGCAGCTTCAACCAAAGCAGAGACAGGAAACAGGACTTTTGCCTCATTACTGATTAGCTTTTGAGTAATTTTTAAGGCAGACACGTGATTAAGATCATTTTCCATTATCTGAGAAATTAAGAAATCAGCATCGCAGATATAGATCTGATTAGTCATTTTTTGTTATCCCACTCCTGCCACATCTTATCTATCTCTGTTAAGGCACTGGTCCGGGGTAGTTTACCAGTCTGATATTTTTTACCCAACTGGACCAACTTAAGTAGAGACTCCGCAGAAAGCGCCTTTTGAGAGCTGCCAGTTCCCAATCCTGCCTCAAGCGCAGTCCTGATTACCTCAGCCTGGCTAGTACCTTCACTTTTAGCGATCTTTTTTATCTTATCTTTTATATACGGCGATAGATACATCATAGTCTTTTGCATTTGCATGGTAGTGTAATTATAACACTAATGCTATATATGTCAACTATATATAGCACTACACCATCCCCCAGCTCAATCGATAAATACTGCTATAATCAATTTATGTCCGAAATAAGAAACGAATCATCTTTAGTTCGTATTCTAAAGACTGTAAAAATAAGGTTGTTTCGCCAACAACTTGCAGGCAGTCTTACAGAACAAAATTACAACGGTCCCAAAATTGAAACTGATCCTGTGAAACTGGAAGATTTTATTGGTCAAGGACTTAACCTTATTAAACATAGGCAATATAAAGCAGCTTCAAATTATTTTAGAAACGAAGAAATGGCAAGATCTCTTGGCGTAGCATATGACCCGACTCCTTTAACATTTGAACCAGAGGATTTATCTCCTGAAGAACAATTAACTAAACTTATTAATGATATTGCCAACTATTCTCACGAGGAACCTATTACAATAGGAAATTTCAGTCCTCACGCCCTTCCTGCCCGGTTACTAAACAGTCCAGGTTTTCAATCTATAATGAGCAGAATTGACCCTAATATTGCCTTAATAGGAGCTGAGGAATGGACTCACACTCTTCAAAATACAGTAAAGAAACCCTTAGCAGGGTATGAAAATGAGGAAATTGATGTTGCAGCCTATTTTCACAAAAAGGACGTACCTCTTACCCCTGAATTTTCGGGCCGTTATCAACGCGGCCGATATTTATCCAATCCAGGCAATACCACACAAAATGCAAATGGAATGTAATTAATTGGCATCTAATACTACCCAGCCCCGCAAATCTTTTTTCTTGATTCTCACAGGAGAAGTTATGAAGCGCTCTGATCCGCCTATAAAAATTAAAGTGCCGTAACGGGCATTTGCTGCTTTTTTCCAGTAGTCATCCTCTACTGCCAGCCCATCTCCGTATCTTTTTTTTATATCATCCAAATCATTTTGATCAAGACCGTCAAAAAAGATCACTTTTTTTACCCGGAATTGGCCAATTATGTCTTTGCCGGAAGGTTTTATATAGACCAAATCTTTAGGAGATACCATCCCAAATGGAGGATTTTTAGCATGAGAAAAACGGGATTCAATAGATTTTCTACCGGAAAGTATTTGCTCCCCTGTCTCCCCCTTAAAAATAGCAAGATGTTTTTTCATCACTTTATACCTATTGAATTATATCACTGCCTTTGCTATACTTGACAAAAGTCCTCTAAATTTAGAGGATTTTTTTAGAGAACTTTTTATAATCGATTAGATTACAGTCTTTCGAAGAAAGTATATGGGTAAAGCGATAAGCTTTTTAATGGAGGTTAAGGAAGAATTAGGAAAAGTTGCCTGGCCAAGCCGGGAACAAACCATACGCTATACTATTTTGGTAATACTTGTGGCTGTAGCGGTTGGACTATTCCTGGGAGGATTAGATTATATCTTAACTGCCTTTACAGCTTTTCTTTTAAACAGTTATGGACGATAATAATAAACAGACATCAGTCATTAGCGATCAGTCTTCAGATAAGACAAGCGAAACAGAAGACCAGCAAATCAATCAATCAGAAGCTCCAATTGAGGAGGCAAAGTCTGAAACTGACAAGGCAATCAGAGAAATGGATAATCAAGCGGGTGACGGCGAGGAGGGGGTCCCGACGCGTAGCCGCAGCGAGGAATCGAGCGAGGATGCACGACGGGATACCGAGCCGGCAGGACCCGCGACAGAAGGAGAATCTAGCGCTGAAAAACCGACGACCTCTGATGTCCCCGCATCCACGGGAGATCCTTCGCTAATCGCTCAGGATGACAAAAAAGAAGCTCAGGATGACAAAAAAACTGATAACCCTGCCCGCATTGCTACGCAAAGCGTTGCAGGCGGGCCCAATGCTAAATGGTATGTGGTGCATACTTATTCAGGCCATGAAAACAAAGTTGCTCACACTTTAAAACAAAGGATTGAATCCGAGCATCTGGAGGAGAAAATTTTGGATATTTTAGTCCCCATGCAGAACAAAATTGAAATAAAAAGCGGCAAAAAAGTAAATATCAAAGAAAAAATCTTCCCCGGCTATATTTTGGTGAAAATGGTTTTGGATGATATTTCATGGCTGGCTGTACGGACAACCCAGGGAGTCACCAGCTTTGTAGGCATGAGCAACAAACCAACCCCTATATCCGAAGCAGAAGTTGCCACTATCGTTAAGTTCACCCAAAGCGAAACTCCGCAATACAAACAGGTGTTTATGGCCAATGATACGGTTAAAATTGTGGATGGACCTTTTGCAGATTTCATAGGTAAAATTGATTCTGTGGATGAAGAAAAAGGTAAAGTGCGGGTGCTTGTGTCCATATTTGGACGCGAAACACCGGTGGAATTGGACTTTCTTCAGGTGAAGAAGATATAATTCTTTGTCATCCTGATGCGTAAGTGAAGGATCTCTAGATTCATTCTAGATACAATTATTCTCGCATTCGCGAGGGATTCTTCGTCCGCCAACTGGCGGACTCAGAATGACAGGAGAGTTGATATGGCTAAAAAGATTAAAACATTAATAAAACTAAATATTCCTGCAGGGACTGCTACTCCGGCTCCTCCGGTTGGTCCTGCTTTAGGCCAACACGGCTTGCCGATCATGGAATTCATCAAAGCCTTCAATGATAAAACACAGGACAAAAAGGGCAATATTTTACCTGTGGTTATCACGGTTTACGAGGACCGCACTTTTTCTTTTATCACAAAAGAACCGCCTGTTGCAGAAATGATTAAAAAAACCCTTAATTTGGAAAAAGGCTCCGGAAGCGCTTTAAAAGAACCTGTCGGAACTTTGACTAAAGCTCAAGTGGAACAAATTGCCAAAGCTAAAATGCCTGATTTAAATACCAAAAATATAGAAGCTGCTATGAAGATTGTCGAGGGCACAGCCAGAAGCATGGGGGTAAAAATAAGCGTATAGAAAATAGCGTACAGCGTATAGTTTTTTAACTATACCCTAAACGCTATACCCTATACCCTTAACTAAAATGGGTAGACCTAAAGTTAAAATCATTGATGACTCACAAGTTGAGGAAATAAAAGAAAAACCTTCTAAAGACAAGAGGGAGCGTGTGAAGTCTGAAACTGCAGAAGCAATTAGCCCAGTTGAAACTTCAAAAGAGGAAACGAGGGGTGACGGCGAAGAAGGATCCCGACGCGTAGCCGCAGTGAGTGAAGCGAACGAGGATGCACGGCGGAAAACCGAGCCGGCAGGACCCCGAGCGGCGCAAAAATCGCAAAAACCTGGCAAAGCCAAACCAAGAGGTAAAAAATACCAGGAAATTACCAAAGATTTAGACAGAACTAAAAGTTATCCTTTAAATGAGGCAATAGAAACAGTCAAAAAATTATCCTACTCAAAATTCGATGCCACCCTTGAAGCTCACATAAACACCAGCCAAACCGGGATCCGGGGCTTAGTTTCTCTTCCTTTTGCCTCCGGACGCAAACTTCGAATCGTTGCTTTTGGAAAAGGAGCAGAAAACTCTGGCGCAGACACTATTGGCACAGAGGAAGTTATTGAAACTATAAATAAAGGGAAGGTGGATTTTGATATAGTGGTCGCCACTCCTGAGTGGATGCCCAAATTGGCTAAAATCGCCCGGATCTTAGGCCCAAGAGGCTTAATGCCCAATCCTAAAAATGGCACTATCACCGATCCGTCAGCTGACGGACTAAAAAAAGCAGTAGAAGGTTTTCAGGCCGGCAAAACAGAATACAAGACAGAGCCTAAGGTAGCGGTTTTACATATTGCTTTGGGTAAATTAAACCAACCCAGCGATGAACTTATGGCCAATATCAAAACCCTGCTTCAAACTTTGGGTAAAACCCGAGTCAAAAAAGTCACACTTTCTCCGACAATGGGTCCCGGGGTAAAACTGGATTTAACTTCTATTTAAGCTGTTCTAAGTCTTTGATGCCTACGCGGACATTTAAAGATTTGGTTTTATAAGTGCCGTTGCCCTGATATTCCAACGCATTGCCGGAATCGTCTGTAACTTCTAAAGCAGTATTTATTTCTGAGGCAGCCTTGCTTTTGAAAATCTGCCGGGTCTGAACCAGATATACTCCAGCAATAAGCCCTATCAAAAGAATTATTATTAAAATAAGCTGAGTTTTATTTACTTTTATATCACCAATATTCATATATTAATTATAATAGCACTTCACCAGTTGCACAATTCACCTCTTTACTACCCTCACCCCACCTGCATCCGCCGGTCGGACTGGCGCATACATTTGTAATTGTTGTCATAGACGGACAGGCAGACTGGTTGATAACTTTTCCGCTGTAACATTTATTATCCTGCCAATAAATACAATCCTTCCCCGGCGCACCTGCATCCGGCCCGGAAGGAGGAGGTGTTGAAGCCGGAGTCGGAACAGGATTAGGATTATTACACCAACTGCTGCAGCCTGCGTCCTGCTGGTCTTTGCCTGTTATAAAATTGCCGTTTGCATCCTGACAAACAGACTGGCTAGTATTACAGGCTATACACTGGTTGTATTTAAAGTCAGGACTACTGCTGTTACATGATGCAGGTACAGGAGTAGATACAGGCGTAGGTCTTGCTATCGGTGTAGCAGTACCACCTTGGGGGCAGGCAACAGGCCCGCCCCTGTATTCACATCCCACAGGATTAAAACAGGTACCATTTACCCAATTGCAGGTTGACTGATCTTTTGTATAGCCTTCGTAACAACTCCCGTCCTGACTGTAGACACAATTCCAATCAGCAGGCTGGCTGTAGTTAAAAATAAGGCTTTTCCGCGCTGTTGTGCCGTCTTTATAATGAATAACCAGTTGGAATGCGGTTGTTGGCTTCCCGTCAAGCTGCAAATCAATTTGACCTCCGTTAATATCAAGCGGTACTTCCCCTTTTCCGACTAAAAGCCCTACGCTGACAATATCTCCTGCTGCCTTGTTTTGAGTGCTGAACCTCAGAAAATCAGATGCTTGGCTGTTTATAAAACTTACTTCATAATCCCCGTTTGGCTGATAAATGATAAACGAGTATTCACAGTTACCCATTCCGTCTTTACAGTTTTCCAAAGACGAGCTTGCCTGCAACAAACGCTCCTCCCCGTTGCGGTTAACTTTCAAAACAGGGTTCGCAGCTTGTTTGTTGGTTGAGGCAATCACAATTACCCTGTCATCAGAGGAACTAATATTTAAAGGGGAAGGATTTGAAGATAATTTTACATAAGGATTAGCTGCTACTCCGTCATCTGAAACCGTAATCACCACAGTACCCTGGGAAGGCTGGTAGCTGCTTTGAGGATCATCAGCTAAGCTGGCAGTAGCCACTATCCTGCTGATCTGGTTTAAATCCCCCAGCCGCGAAAGGGGTAATATCCAGGGCTCGCAATTGGGATAGTTTTGATTATCATCAATTATTTCAACTCCGCCCCCTCTTAGGATTTTGGTCACAACAAAGTGAATTACAGGCAAATTTCGGGCGTCACAACTTCCGTTACCTATTGAGGATTCCGGGATTAAAGTTATTGTTTCGTCCGGGCCTGAGGGATTATTTACAATCCTGACCTGGCCGTTTTCTTCCCTGGCCGAAACTCCGGCCACATTAGTCGAAGTTACCCCCTGAAGGAGTTTAATTAAAGCCACTTTTGGGGTAGAGTTGTTGAGCCGGAAGCTTGTTCTGCCGGTTTGCACTTTTACTTCTGTCTTAGTTTTTAATTTAGCTGTATTTCCTGTATAAGTAACCTCTATGGTGTCTTCTGAACCTTTATAACTGTCTGTTTCCGGAAAAACAGCTTTAAACCTGTATGTACCGTCTTTTTTCATTCCGGGAAGCAGTTTAGCCTGATAAGACCAGCAATTTCTGTGCCTGCTTTCCGTTGCAGGTCCCACCTGATTTCCCTCTGATACGGGCGCGAAACTGACGGGAATATTAGTTTCTTTCCCTGCATCAACCTTGGTAAGCGTCATGGTCACAAACCCGAATGCACAGGCAGAATTGCTGCCATCATTAGGATTAGTTCTTGATCCTACAGAAATCCAGTCAGCTCCGGGATCATCAAAGCTGCCCTCCCGTATTCTGGTATCCCCTTCCCAGTAACCATGAATATAGGCTCTTGTGGTTGTGCCTGTCTTTGAACCCTGGCCTGTCCCTGCCCCGGGCCCTGTCCTGGACCAGCCGCCTACAGGAGGCTGGTTACCGCCTCCCGGGGCAGGAGGAATAGGAGGAGTGCCAGTGCCTGGAGGAGGCTGTGTACCCGAGCTTGTAACCGTAAATGTTTCTTGTAAATATTTTCCATTCGCACTTCCGGTAAATGTATAGAGCCCGGGCTTAGCTGTTGATGGAAGAGTACGTGTAATCCAAGCACCGTCAACAACCCCTACTCCTGCTTTAGCTTTATAACGTTGACCTGCATCAACTATTAAAGAACCAGGACCATCAGAATCTTTAGGACCGCTTACCATATACCCTAGTGATATGTTTTCTATTACTTTATCAGATTTATTCTTAATAAGTATTTTAAATCCGACTGTATCACCGGCAATAAATTCCTTCTTGGGATTTCCGTTAACATCCATTATTTGAAGACTATCCAGAGTATAATCTTCAGAAGACCCTGCAGGAGGCGCAGGAGAAGGAAGTTCTGCTTTGCAGATATCTTTTGCCTCAAGATATTTATCCGGTTTTGTAAGCGCTTGCATTAATAACGCTGTTATTTCTTCCTTGTTTACGCAGATATTAAGATCAATGAAACATTTTGTTGTTCCTGTATTTAGCTTCTGACAAACTTCCTCATATAAGCTATTTTTTATATCATCCTGCATTTTTTTTATCTGTTCCTTATCCTTATTTGAAGGACCGGCACCTGAACCTCCTGCAGGAGGATTACCGGCAGCAGGAGTTTTATTACCCTCGTTAATCCCCATATTCGTGCAATAAAGTTCCCAATTTTTAGGGTTAGAAAGATTTTCTTCGGAAGCATCATCCACACATTTGTCTGTCTTGGCAATACAGGCCTCTTTTTGATTCTGCACCCAAGAAGCTTCCGTATTACAAGCCTCCTGCAGACTTGTTTTCATTTCTTCCTTTATCTTTGTAATGCTTTTTTGCCCAGAACCTGCCGGACACGAATCGAGATTCCACTCGTGATAACCGTCTCCATATAATTCAACTTCATCCGCAAGTCCAGATATAAGAAAATCAGAAATGCGATACAACCAAACCCATGCTTGACTAGCTCTTGCAAAAAAGGCATCCTGTCTACTGCCAAGCTGCTTATCGTTATAACTTATTAAAAAGACATATTTCCCGTCTGGCAATTTATTGACATTATCATCTGGCTTTCCCCATAAGAAACGCATGCCTTGTTTACCATTATTATCTGTTATTACTGTGTAAACCTTTGTATGCTCAAGACCTGATACTTTAGGAATGAATAAGCCACCAGGATCATTAATTTGATGATATAAACCTACTGTTGCTCCTTCAAGAGGGAAACTCTCCCCTTTTTCAGATTTACAGGTTACCTTAAAGGAAAAATCAATAGGATCTTCTAACGCCTGCGCAGTATTAACATAAACAAAAAAAGGTGCAATAAATGCAACTAAAACTGCTACCTGAAGCATTAATCGAAAAAATCTTTTCATTTTAATATTACAAAGTCACTTTCTATATAATTAGGAAGGATTGAAACATAAGTTTTTAGTTTATTCATGGCAAAAGTTTTATCCGTACTTTTTGTTTCTTTCAAAGATACTGCCATCTTATCAAAAGCCTTTTTAAGATATTGATACCCCTCCTGAGGCGTTTTTTGAGAAAAAGCCAGGTCAATATAGGCTAAAATGCCTTTTGATTCCTGCCCGGAGAAAGCAGTCTTAATATATCCCCTTAAAACTTCTCTACCTTCATCTTCCTTTGAAGCAGTTTGAGATAAGGGAAGAAGAGTTGCACCCGGCTGCATTGTTTTAAACGCCGCCAAGGCTGCTAACATCAGAACTACTAATACGAGTACTCCAAAAGAAATTAAAACAACTCGTGATTTGGGCATATAGTCATAGTACCCATTACTTTAATTATTTGTCAAATAGTAGTGCTATTTCCTCTTTTGAAAATCTTATTAAAAATTACCCCCAAATCAATTTTTAGGCTGTAAATTGATACCAGTCCAAAAATCAAGACAAAAATTGCAGATATAATATGAAACAGTACTGTCATAGCCGAAGCTAAATTAGCTTCAATCCCAAAAACCCCTGATAAAATCAAAAGGCCTGAGGCCTCAGCCGAACCTATGTATCCCGGAGCCGCCGGCACAAGATATGTCAAAGCAGATAACACCTGCCCCAGATACATCTTTAAAAAGCTTTGATTAACCCCCAGGGCAGCAAAATTAAAATACCAAACAGCCGCATCTACAACATAAGCTAAAAACGTGATTGCAATCATCAAAGATAAATCTTTTGGATGCCTCTTTAAGATAGAAAAAGATTCTAAAATGAAATTACTAAACCTATCAAAATATATCTTAATGCTATTAAATATAAACAGATGTCTCAAAAAACTGAATAATTTTCCAGCAAAGCTTGCCTTATAAACTACCAGCCAGGTTAAAAATAAAGCCAGAGTTAGTATAACGGTTATAATAATTATAAAAGTTATGCTAAGGGAGGTCGGAACAACAAAAAACAATACGGAGGCCAAAATAAGTACTGCCAGAAAATCCACAAACCTGTCTAGGAATATCCAAATCACAGACTTTCCCAATGGCAGCTGATAATGAGTATTAAGGTAAACTCCTTTCACTACCTCCCCTGCCCTGACCGGAATAAAAAAATTAAGTATCATTGCTGCCCCGTTTAGAAAAATTAAATCCAAAAGCTTAATCTTTTTTACTTCGGATAGAAAAATCTTAAGCCTTACAGCCCTGACAATCGGCGAAATCAGTAAAAACAAAAATATCGGCGCCAAATACATTAAGTTTACTTTTGACAAATTTAAAAGTATGGCCTCAAGATCAACAAAACGGGACCAGATGAAGATCAAAACTACCCCAAGTACAGTGTTAAATAAAATTTTCAGCATATTGAAAAACCCATCCTCTTAAATATACACTATAATCAGCGTATAGCGTATAGCAAATAGCGTATAGTTGGAATTTCTAACTAAACGCAAACGCTTCTCACTATACCCTATCTTGAATGTTTACAACTTTAGGACAAAAACTGATTTTAGGCGTATATGTTTTCATACTGCTTTCGATCCCGGTCGGCTCATATCTTGCCACTCAAATCACAAATACCAAAAGCCAGGCAAACGAAACCAAAAACACCAAGCCTGCGGTAAAACTTGTCCCCAAAAGCACCACCTCTCCTGCGAAAGAACTACTAAACGCCTCCAAAAAACAAGCAACAAGCGCCGGACTGCTTATTGCCTCTCCCACGCCTGCTCCTTTGCCTTCGGAAACTACAATTGCAACCTCCTACGGACCAACCCTGTCTTTAAAAGCGATTCTGGAAGGAAGGCCTGCAGGCAATCAATCTACAAAATTATTTGTGGGAATTGCAGAGGGAAATTTAACATCCAACCCTAAATTCCTCCTAAGTTTTAGCGTTAACCTGCCTGCATCAGGAGAGTATACTAATCTATCACTGGCCGGCTTAACCCCCGGCTCCCGCTACAGCGCACTTTTAAAGGGGTCTGCCCAGCTTGCAGTGTCTTCTTCTTTCACCATGTCCCCCACAACCACCAAGTTAAACGATGGCCAGGCGTTAACTATGCTTTCCGGAGATTTAAACGATGACAATGTAATAAACAGCGCAGATTATTCCATTGTTCAAAAACTCCTTGGAATAACATCACAGTCTATAACCTGGAACGAAAATGCAGATTTAAACAAAGACGGCGTCATTAACTCTTTTGACTTAAGTCTGATTGCCAAAAATATAGGAGCTGTGGGAGCTTCCGGCGCCTGGACTTCACCTATTCCTAAAAACGCTACACCTTCTGCCAGTTTAAACAGTCCTGCAGTAGGTTCTCCTGACAGCGACGAAGGATACTGGCTTTGGATACCCAAGTAGTTTCTTGCCTCTTTAATACAAAATTATAACCCGCTCTTAACTAATACTTCTTATTATTAAAATGACAGAAGAAAGGGGCTTATGCTAAAAGTTCTATTGCTTTTTCCGATCTTGATTTTCTTTTCTTTATTCCCCGGTAAAATCCTGGCGCAGGAACCTAAACGGGTTGAGGTGGATTTAACAAACCAAAGGCTTTATGCTTTTGAAGGACAAAACAGGGTTTTTGATTTTATAATTTCTTCAGGCAAACCATGGTGGCCCACACCTGTGGGTGAATTTAAACCATGGGCAAAGTTAAGATGGGAAAGAATGAGAGGCGGAAGCGTCCAGTACGGCACTTATTATGATTTGGCAAATGTACCTTTTACAGTCTACTTTTACAAAGGCTACGCCCTTCACGGGACTTATTGGCATAATAACTTCGGAGTCCCCATGAGTCATGGTTGCGTTAATCTGAAAACAGACGATGCAGGACTTTTATACAATTGGATAGATTTTGAAACACCGATTAAAATTTACGGCCAGACCCCGGCAGTTACTTCTTAAGAATTTGACAAAGATGTGGTATAATTAGTTGATTATAGGGTAAAACCTATGCTTAAAACCAGAGGTTTGGAACTCGAGTTCTTAAACCAAGAAATAAACCGTGGGACTATTTTTCTCACGATTGCTCAAAAAATAAACAGCACTCTTTCCAGGAGATACCGTTTAATTAACGGTACATTAAAATGCTTTTTCAGTCAAGAGGGGAAGTTCTAAAATGGCTATAGAGCGTGCTGAACATCCCTCGCATCTGCCTCATATTCCCACCCCGGATATCGGGAAAGCATTTGCCTGGATAAAAAATCATCCTACAGCAACAGCCTCCATCACCGCTCTTGTAGGTGTACCGGCAGTTGCCATATTCATGTATATTAGCCGCGACAAAGGACCACAGCACCCTGTACAGACTGCTGATTCGGGGAATGTTTTAACAGTACCGCTGCCGGCACTGGAACCGGGGGTAGTTTCTGTTGAAACAGCCACAGCTACTCCATCTGCCACTCCAATACTGGATAAGCTTGATGCTTTTATTGCTGAAAATGAAGCTACTCCAACTCCTACTATAAAAATAGAACCTTACACTCCCACCGCCACCCAAACAGCAACTCGAGTTCCACCTACTGCAACAGCCACCAGAGAACCATCTCCCACCACTGTTCCGACTACCCCTACTAAACCTGCTGTTGTGGAAGCTCCTGCTGAAGTTCCTTGCTCTATCCTGCCACAAGAGTACTGCTCCCTAGCAGAAGTAATTGATTGGACTAATCCTAAAGGAGAAGTAGGGCCGGTAATTGGTCTGCGTTTACCTCCCGGAGTAAAAAT
>MFDN01000012.1 GCA_001776935.1 Candidatus Daviesbacteria bacterium RIFCSPLOWO2_01_FULL_39_23
AATTTATGTTTGCCCATCGGTTTTAAATCACCTCCTTAAGTTAGTTATTCTAACTTAGAAGTGTTACCGATGTATCTCAGCCTACTCACTACAAATTTAGCTCTGATAATCAAACTACTTTTTATGAAGATGCGCGTAAATTGTATTTTTAGCTTCGAAAGGATTTTGGACCCATTTTAATATAACTTCCCCCAAATCTGTTCCAGCTGTATTCAAAACTATAGTACCTGTATGAAGTATTAACCTACCCAAAATCCCTTGCTGCACAGTTACATCTGTTATTTTTGAATAATCCGCACTTACTGTTGATTGACCTATCAATCCCTTCTTTAAAACAACTCGCTTATCAGTAACAAGATACTTCAAAGTCAATTTCTTATATAATCCACTAAGTATAAAATATGAACCTATAAATAGCCCAATTATTATACCTGTTATATCGAATCCAAATAATATTATTGCAAGAAGTACTGGTAGAAACCCCCAAAGGAGATCCCACATAAGTTCAGCATTAGCATAATCAAAAACCTTGATAACTTTTTCCCCTGGTGCTAAAAACTTTTGATGTTCACTTTCTAATGATTGAAAATTTGGAGGCTGCACCGTATTTTCAGTTGCCATACATTATGATTATTTCAAGAAAACTGTAAGAATGCAAGATGGAAAATCTATTAATCTACTGTTAACTTCTTTCATCTATTTTTAACTATTGTTAACTTGTGATCAGCTTAGTACCTTAAACAGAATTCGCAATTTCTGCGAAACTTTTCTATCTATGAGTATTTTACCAGATTTAATATGGTGGTTACAACCGGAATTAGCTTCAAAAACTCCCGAGATAAAAAAATAAACTACTTTTCCTTACTATTTACCTCTTTTTAATTATGGTTACATACGGGTATTTTCTGTATAATGAACAAGTTCTTGCTGTGCAATAAAGTACAATAACTATTTTTAATTAAGATGGCAGAAAATAAGGTAAGATTACCAAGACTTTTAAATATTAACCAAGTAGCAAAAATACTAGGGGTTGTGCCTACAACGCTAAGAAGGTGGGACAATAACGGAAAGTTAAAGGCAATCCGGATTGGCAATAAGCGCGGGGTTGGAGAAAGACGTTATCGAAGAGAAGATATTATTAAGCTGATTACAAAATAATAAATTAGTTTATAAATTCAACGCCGTAAGAGTCGGAGGAAATAAAGATTATAGAAATAAAATAATATGGCCTATCCACTAATTATTCTAGGAGCAGGCGCATCAATGGACTATCTGAGGGCTGATGATCATATTGAACATCGGAATAACAACTTTTCCAGATATAGATCACCACTGATGAACCAGCTTTTTGATGACACTAGGTTTTACGAGATACTAGATCGTCATCCTATGATGGGTTCATTTGCAACAGATGTTATGAATGCCATGGGTAGGTCCAATCCAAACTTTGAAGCGTATCTAACAGACGCAAGAGATAACTTGGCAAAAACAAACCCTGCTATTTATTCTCAACTGGTGTCCCTGATCTTTTATTTAGCCGATCTTTTTAGTGAAATATCTGTCAAATATTACTATCCAAGAAACCACTATATTGATCTCTTTCAAAAGATTGATAATTATTGTGGGAGTCAATCATGTATTGTCAATTTCAACTATGATCTTTTATTGGAAAGAAGTTTATGTGCGCACTTGAATGGAGGGTTTGACATTTTAAAAGTGGATGACTATATCAATAAAAATGTGAAAGTCATAAAGATACATGGGGCATGTAATTGGAGATACAATCCCCAAACAGTTCACACTAAGCAGACTACCGCATTCGATTTTTTCTCAAATTTTTCTAAGGAACTAATCACGAATGGAACAAAAGACCAAATTTATCCACTCGCTTCAGATATAAACAATGTTAACTTTAATCCTGAATATGTAGAAGGTCTACAGAGCTGGACCGTAAAATTACCAGCCATATCCTTACCCCTTAAAGACAAAACTTCTAACTATGTTTGTAATGAATCTCATATAAATATACTCAAGGAGAGCATAAAAAAGGCAGATAGAGTTTTGATAATTGGCTGGAGAGGAGCTGACCAATACCTTTTTACTTTA
Organism: Candidatus Daviesbacteria bacterium RIFCSPLOWO2_01_FULL_39_23; assembly: GCA_001776935.1. Lineage (GTDB taxonomy): Bacteria > Patescibacteriota > Microgenomatia > Daviesbacterales > UBA10151 > UBA10151. The sequence continues at coordinate 2,107 of MFDN01000012.1, forward strand.
CTAAAAAATGAATTGGGTGACAAAAAGATTAACGTAACGGTTGTAGCTAAAAACTCTACCGCAGAATCTGTCATCCAGCATTTTGCTAGCAATGTCCCACAGTTTAGAATTAATCCTAAAAACGTACATCAAACAGGATTTTCAGACTTTATGAAAACAGAAGACTATGAGAATTTTTTTAAAAACTACGACTAAATACAAAGAAACGGATTTAGAATTAGCAGGAAACTCTAATATCTTACCAACATGAGATTCTCTATTGCTTAGATCAATAAGTGAAAAAGTGTGAGGAAATTACTATGAATGAATTTATGAATCATACTAAAAAAAGCTCTACTGATATGATCGAAAATACATGCCATTTAATGCTAAATGATACCTATTCTTTCGTTTTTTTAAGATCAGAAGGTCTGAAATACTTAAAAAAACATTCCCTAGGTGGTGGTAACCTCTTGATGGTAATTGGACAATTTGCGGTGTTAAATTTTCTAGCAAAAGTGTATGTTGTCGTCAGAAACGGTACAAAATCTTACGTTATAGAGAAAGACATTGGAGCTTATGAAGAAAGCATAACTAATATTAAAAAGAAATACCCTGAAATATGGAAAGTAGTTAGGAAGTACTGCCAAAAACCTAGGCTTTGGGAAGTGAAAAATGAAACGGAGGCTTTTGTGAGGCTTATTCTAGATTACCCAGAAGATATTGGTATTTCCAAGAATGAAGATGCAGTCAAAAAAGTATGGCGAGATTTTAGAAATAAAATAAGCCATATTGCCACAATCGCCAACGGGAATATGTCACTTACGTTTGAATTTCAAAAAGGACAAGATTTCGAGTATGCAAGAAAGTTTTTAGAAAATGTAAAGCAAAAATCGTTTTTTATTCGTAACCAAGAAGAAAAAGATAAATTAAGAAAGGAAATAATAGCAGAGAACAATAAAAAGGGAGCCTTCACGAGCACAGAAGTAATAGGACGTGCAACTAACGATCAAGTTCGGCCAGATATTTTAAGTAAAGATATTCAAAAAATAATGCAGTGGTTGATAAAAAAAATTAAAAATAGTGAATTCGAAGAGGATCATATAAAGTCTTTATATGATTGGTTGTTAATGCAACATTATGTCAACAAATAAATACACAGAAACGGATTTAGAACTAGTAATATTGGAGTGGCTCGGAAAGGTGGTTAGGACAACAAAGAACAACAATTAACTCGATCCTTGTGGCCAAGATGAATCACCAAAGTTGGTGTCAACATTCGCTCCCTAACAGTAAGGTACTTTTACCACAAGGATCATTTGGTAAAACCAAGTATAGCATAAACTTTCTGTTAATTTTTGCTGTATAATACGTTCATATGAACAAGCTAACGTTTAACACTCTTTTTATTGCTTCTCTCTTATTCTTTTTTTCTTTGTCGGCAGGTTCTATTTATGCACAGACTAGTCAGTTGAACAATTCAACGGATAATCACACGGCTCGCGAAGAACAGGAAGGAAAGCAAATCTGGGAGAAATTACAAGCAAAACAAGTCGAATGTAAAACCCTTACTGATGATAATTACGCCTCTCTCGGTGAATACTTTATGGGTCAGATGACCGGAAACTCTCACGAAGCAATGAACAATATGATGATACAAATGATGGGTGAACAAGGTGAAGAACAAATGCATATTGTGATGGGTAAGAGGCTAAGTGGATGTGATGCTAATGCAGAGATTCCCCAAAGTGGGATAGGTTTTATGCCGATGATGTGGATGATGCGCGGAGGTCAACAATTTCCTTTTAACCAGACAGGAAACTCGATAACGTCGAATTGGTGGGGAGGTTTTGGCTGGTGGTTTTTTCAGCTTATCGCAGTTGTATGGCTTATTGTCGGTGTTCTTGCGGCGGCGTGGCTTTTTAAGCAAATCAGCAAGAAGTAATTTATGAAATTAGGAATCATATTGCAATCAAACAACCCTGAACATATCTGGAACACTTTAAGGCTTGCTATTGCTTCTTTGAAGACGGGTCACTCTGTTCAGATATTTCTTTTTAGCGAAGGGGTGGAGATTAAAGACATAGCAGATACTGAACACTTTAATATTTCAGTAAAACTTCAAGAATTCAAAGACTTGAACGGAATAATCCTTGCTTGTGAGACTTGCTTGCAAGTTCGTTCTAAAACAAAAAGCAAGGTATGTTCAACTACTACCATGAAGGACTTAGTAAAAATGATTGAAGATTCTGATAAGGTTTTAGTGTTCGGGTAGCACATCATTCATCAATCGTCGGAAGTAAAACGTTTTCTGCTGGGTTTTACAGATTTTTAATTTCGATAAACTTTCTGTTAATTTTTAGTTAGATTAGCGGATTGTAATATCGCACTATTAGAATGTAGGGGAGAAAATAGTGGCTAATCCCTATTTTTTAGGCGATAAGTCGCGTAGATTAAGTTCCCAAGAAGCAGTGCTACAAGTGCTATAACATGGGAATAGAAACCAAACAGAAGGAGAGGTAAAACGGAAACAGTTGCAACACCGATTCCGAATATAATCTGCTCTTTTTTTACCCAAGGGGAAGTCTTGGGCTCTGAAACTATAATGAATGCAAAATAATAGGGCAGGACCTCAAGGAATTTGAATATACCTTGGCTGTTCAATGAAGTTAGATTGGCAAGTCCTGTGAAGTAAAAGAGCAATGCTGATGTGATCAGAAATGGTATTGAAACCCACTGTTTCCTTGCTCGAAAGGAAGCAAATAGTAAAAGCGGCACTAACCACATACTTACAGCAAGGCCACCGGGTCCAAAGCCCTCCATTATCTGTGACGAGCCATGGACAGCGGCACCATGAGCAGCAGGATTTAAAACCTGCGTAATAACCACACCGAACACAGCCGGA
>MFDN01000013.1 GCA_001776935.1 Candidatus Daviesbacteria bacterium RIFCSPLOWO2_01_FULL_39_23
TGCCCATCGGTTTTAAATCACCTCCTTAAGTTAGTTATTCTAACTTAGAAGTGTTACCGATGTATCTCAGCCTACTCAGCTCGATTTTAGAAAGCCATAGCAGCGACGAAGTTTGAGTCAGTCAAAAAATGTGGTTGGTTTTACGCAATACTCCTACATGATTCGAAATAATTGTTAGACGTAAAATCAACATCAAGTAAGGAAGTCTCTACCGTCCGAACGATTTTTTGCGACCAAACGAGTCGCGCAATAAAGCACAGTTATTAGAATGGCAGGTCGTCTTTGACTTCTTCCTGAGGAGCTTTCTCAACAGGTTCTTTTGATTCTTCTGCTTTAGTTTCTTCTTTTGGCGCTTTTTCTTCTGCAGGTGCAGATTCTGCTTTAGCAGCTTCCGGTATAGAATCCAAATCTTCAGAAGTGATCGGCCCGCCTGTTCCTTTTGGAGTCAAAACTATCATATCCTCAATCACAATTTCCGTTGTTTGCCGGGTAGCCCCATCAGCTGCTTCCCAGGACCTTGTCTGCAGTCTTCCGGAAATAAACACCTTTGTGCCTTTTTTCAAAAGTTGAGTGCAAAGTTCTGCCAGTTTATTCCAGGCAACTAAACGGTGAAAATCTACTTCCTCTTTTCTTTCTCCTTCGGAAACATAAGTTCTGTTTGTAGCCAAACCAAAAGTAGCAACTGCCGCACCATTAGGAGTATATCGAAGTTCGGGATCTCTTGTAAGATTACCTATTAGTTCTACTCTGTTCCAGGACCTGCTTGCCATATTCTTAATCGGTTAGTTCGTTAGTTAGTGATTCGTTCATCGTAATTAATTTACGAACTAACTATGAACAAACTAACCAACTAACTATCGTTATTTACGAATAAGTAAATAACGAAGCACATCTTCTTCTAATTTTAAAATTTTGTCAAGACCTTTTGCATTGGCCGGATCTGCCTCAATTTCAAAATGGGCAAAAAAGCCTGAAGTGTTTCTTTTGATCGGATAAGCAAGCGGACGCACTCCCCAAAGATCTTCTTTTGCAACCTTACCGCCTTCACCGGTTAACTTTTTGCTTAAAGCATCCAAAAGAGTTTTCCTCTCTTTTTCTTCAAGGCCAGGTTTTAAAACTAAAGTTAAATAATATGAATTCACGTGTGTAATTGTACTAGTTAAGCTTCTGGAATTCAATAGCATGTAAAAAGTTAACTTTTAGGTGCTAAATATTCTTCCCTATCCCACATCGGTTTAGTACCCGGCCTGGGTTTTAGTTCTGGGGGAAGCAAATCAGCAAGCCTGTTCTGCATATACTGCGCCGCAGCCATTTTAACTTCAGGGGATAATTTTTGCGAAGTATAAGGCGACAAATCAACCGGACTCCCGCCTATAACCCTTATCTTAAAGGGTCGGGGCAAATGATTGCCCTTTGGTAAAGCTCTATATGTTCCGGGCTCAGCTATCGGAACAACCGGATACCCTCTTTTTGCACACATTAAGGCAAAACTTACAAAAGATGAATCCAGCGGTTGAAGCACTCCATCAGGACTTCTTGTCCCTTCTGCTGCAATACAGACTGTTCTTCCTTCCTGAAGAATATTCATCATCCGGAATACGGTTTCTTTATCTTTGCCATCCCTATTAACAGGAAACGCTTCCCACGCCCTTAATAATTTACCGGTTATTCCTTTAAAGGATTCGCTTTTTATCGGAACTGAGGTTGGCGGGTAAAAAGGATCTCCTACCATTAATGCAAGAGTAGTAAGATTGCCGCCGTGGCTTGTATAGAAAAGTACAGGACCTTTCTTGGGCATATCCGGATGGAACTGAACTTCAAGCCTGTGGTATAAACGCATCCAAGCTCCCAAAAGGGCTCGTCCTATCATGTGCGTCTTATTATCAGCATATTTTGCTTCTATAAAAGGATTCCTTTTGCCGTCTATTTCTGAAGGTACATAAAAACCTTTGGGCGGGAATCTGCGCATAAGATCTACATAAGTTTTCTGTTCTTCAGGCCGCACCATAGACATATCAAGAGCAGCAATATTTGCCATATGCCACTCCACAGGATTTACTTTAGCATCTTTTCTCCCTGCGGCCTTTAACTCCGCCATTCTTGCTTTCCAGACTTCCCAACCTTCGGATGACAAATAGGGTTTTCCGACTTTCATACTAACAAGTGGTTTCTTCTGAAAAGGTAGCATTGCTCTTGTCAGAAGTGTTAGGTCTTTACCTGGAGGGTTAATTTTTCTGGTTCCATATACCCGGTAAGGCACTATTATTGCACTGTCATCGCGCGGGAAGTATTTGGCAAACCCTTTCTGTGGTGTCTTCAGCAATCCGTCGTAGGATCTTCCTCCTTCGATATAAGCAACCATTGGTTTCTTTCCTTTAACACAAGTTTCGCCAACTCTCTTCTTAGCCTCTTCCCTCATTATATTAAAAGTTTCTCTTATGCGGTTTAATTCATCCCGTTGCTGATCATCAAAACCGTATTCCCGACTGTGATCAAGCAAAGTTTGCAAATGATCCATATCCCGGGGAGTAACATTATAAATAACATGCTCTGACCTTAAAAACCGCCTGATCTTTGGGCGTCTTAACATATTCACCCCACCAATCCAAACTAAGTTATTTTGTATCCTGCCAAACTTCCTACCTGCTTTTTCCAGCGAAAAGACAGCCGCAGTATGATCCATATCAGCTATATGGGCAGGAGTAAAAAATATTCTTTTTCCAGTTGCTTCTGATACGGCTATAGCCAAACGCAAATTATTAAGACCTTCGATTTCTTCAACCTTAACACCTCTACGGAACCAATTTCTCACAAAAAAACGGGTTACACCGATTGCAGGCTGCTCCACCATATCGGTACGGAGCAAATCACTCATTATGTCTACCTTTACTCTGAGTCCCCTGAGAGTTGCATGTGGATCAACAATATCCTCAGTTTCTGTATCCGGTTCAACTTTTGCTGCAGCAGATTCAGTATTTTGAAACCTTGATAAAAACGGTATCCTGGGCACCCGCTGAATTAGTCTTTTTTCAACTCCCATAGTTGGGGTATTTTACATGCACCTATTGCACATATCAAGCTGTCTTGCTTTATAACAGCTTCTTTGGAATAATCTGGCAATATTAGGAAATATCTGGCAATATTTGGAAGGAATTCTTTTCTCTTGCATTGAAACAAAGGGCGTTAAACGAGGAAGATTTTTCTATCAGGGGGAAACGGATACTGAAACGTAGTGAATATCCGAGGGGGTGAGCCCCCGATCAAAAAAATCTGACGAGTAGCCCGACTTTCTTGCAAGAAACTTTTCCCACGATTTTGGTTACAAAAGCGTGAATAAAAAAGAAATAATAGTTTCTAAGGACTATTCTCGACAAGCTCGAACAATAATTTTTTAAGGTAGTGGCCTTTTAGGAAGAAATTAAAAATTCTATTACATCACCATCTTTTACCACATACTCTTTTCCTTCTGTCCTGATCCAGCCTTTTAATTTTGCAGCAGCATAACTACCTGCTTCTATTATTTTTTCATATTCAATAACCTGCGCCCGGATAAAGCCTTTTTCAAAATCCGTATGGATTGCTCCTGCAGCCTGCGGAGCTTTACTGCCTTTTTGAATAGTCCAAGCCCTAACCTCTTTTTTGCCTGCTGTTAAAAATGGAATTAATCCCAGCAGATCATAGGCCTTAACAATTAGCCTTTCTAATCCAGTTTGCTCAATACCTAGTTCTTTCAAATATTCTGATCTTTCTTCCTCGGAAAAATCCGCCATCTCCTCTTCCAGTTTTGCAGAAATTACCAATTTGTCATCCTGAATCTCTTTTTTGTCATCCTGAGCGACTAGCGAAGGATCTCGCAGTTTATCTGCGTACCCATCTTCCGAGACATTATAAACATATAAAATAGGTTTTATAGATAAAAGAGGCAGCTTTGCATACCATTCCTCCAGTCTTTCGTCTCCCATAACATAGTGGCCTAAAATTTTCCCTTCATCCAGATTCTTTTTTATAGTATTTAAAATATCCAGCTTTTTTTGCTCAAGAGGATCTTTAGAACCTCTTACTTCTTTTTCCTGCGCGAGTACCAGCTTTTCCAAAGTCTGCAAATCCGCAAGTCCTAACTCTGTTTCTATGGTCAACTTGTCTGAATCAGGATTTTCCGAGCCTTCCCGGATAATATTAGGATCCTCAAAATCCCGTAAAACATGTATTATTGCATCCACTTCCCGGATATGGGATAAAAACTGGTTTCCCAAGCCAGCTCCGGTTGATGCGCCCTTCACAAGCCCGGCAATATCCACAAACTCAACAACAGCCGGCACTAAAGGAGGCAGGCTAGTCATTTTTTCTTCCTCTTTTACCAGCTCTGCCAGTTCATTTAACCGGGGGTCTGGCACTGCCACCACCCCCACATTAGGTTCAACAGTTGCAAAAGGATAATTGGCAGACAAAGCCACACGCTTTTTTAGAAGCGCGTTAAACAGTGTGCTTTTTCCAACATTCGGAAGTCCAACTATTCCGACCCTCAGAGTATGACTTGACATTTTGTTCCTCCTGTATTGATAGATACAGTGCTCCACGCACTCTTAGCGACTCCTGATCCGCTATTATTGTATCTACTACTTTAAGCATTATCGCTTTCTGCGCTTCAAATCTCAAGCTGGTAAGTTTTTTCTTCGCTCGCTCACTGAAAATCTTTATTTGTTCCGGTGTTGGAAGAACCACATCATCCAGCTTTTGAGATTCAAAATGTCCTATTTGATTTTCCAGAACCTCTCTTTTTCCTCTCAATTCAGTCATAGTCTCTTGGAATTGCTCCAGAGTAATGATTTCAGCACCATAAGCCTTAAGGTATCTTGATTCCTCTTTCTTTATTTTTTCTATTTCCTGTTGTAGCTGATCTACATTATCAAAAGAAGTATCTGATTTAAGTTGTCTCTTTTTTTGCCATCTTTGAATTTGCTGCTTTATAAGGTCAGGTGAGCTCATAAAATTAACCAGACCATTCCAAACTAGCTTATCCGCTATTCTGGCGTTTACCCCTTTTACCTTGCATTTTGAAGGCAATGGGAAGCTATAAACCCTTTCACTACAACGATAGTAAAGATGCTTACCGTGTTGCGGACCCTCTCCGGTTCTCCTTTTACCACAGACACAGTAGATTAGCCCACCAAGTAGATACTCATTCTTTTTATTTCTGTCACAGGTTTCAAAATTTAATTTGAGTTGATTCCTAGCTCTTTCAAATAGAGATTTGTCTAGGATTGGAGTTATTGGAATCCGTACCCACTCATTCTCAGGTTTTAATCTTCGGCTGGTCTTTTTGTACCTCTTATATTTTTCGTTATTAAGGGGCTTCTGTGGTACTACAGCAACAGATTTGTTGAAAATAACCGTACCAATATAAGCTTCATTTCTTAATAGACTAGTCAGGGTGCTGGTATTCCATACTCCTTTTTTGCTTCTTTTTGGCTGAATCCCTAACTCTTGTAGCTTTGTAACTACTCCTCTCATAGTTAGCCTATCCTCAACTACCCAAGAAAAGATCATTCGAACTATTGTCGCTTCTCGCTTATTTATCACAAAATGTGCTTGAGTATCACCTTGTCTTGGAACATAATCATATCCGTATGGTGGCTGACCAATTACAATATGGCCATCTCTGGCTTTTCGGAGCTTTCCAAGTCTAAATCGTTCAACTATCTTAGCTCTCTCATATTCAGCAAAGATACCTTGAACACCCTAAAGTAACCTGTCGCTATCATCCTCAGGCGGAGGAGTAGTTACAAATAAAACCTGTATCCGAGCCTCAGTTAATTCATCAATTACCAGCTCTTGATAAGAATACTTCCTGGATAATCTGTCCGGATCGTAAATAACAGCAGCGTCCCAGATTTGCTTTTTGGCATCAATTCTAAGTTCATCGAGTGCCGGTCTTACCAAGATCGTTCCGCTCCACCCATCATCAAGGTATTGCTTTACGATTGTCAGACCTTTCTCTTTAGCAAAGTCTTTTATTGCCATTATCTGGTTTTCAATGGTCTCCTCATTTTCTTGCCTCAAGGTGCTAACTCTGGCGTAAAGTGCAGCAAGCATTATTTAGTACTCCTTTTATCAGTTTTTCTATCCTCAAGGAATTTTTCTAAGTCAGTTTTAGTAATGCGGTATTCTTTACCAATCTTAATAGCAGTTATCCAACCTCTCATAATCCAACGCCTAACAGTAATAGGATTTTTTATGCCTAATATCTTGGAGATTTGCTCAGTGGTGTAATATTCTTCCATACTTTAAACATATACTACTTTTTAGTACTTTGCAATACTGTAATTCTTTTAAAATTGTTACCGCTTTCCTTATTTGCGTTTCCGATTAAATCTTCAATAGTTTTTTCAACCCATTCCTCATCAATCTCAATATCAGGATTTAATTTATATTTTTCCTTATCTTTCCATTTCACATCTTTAAAGAAAGCCAAAAGACTAAACTGTTTTACTACCATATCCAGCGTATCTTCCTGATCCGTTACTACTTTTTTAATAAGACTTTCTCCCTCTCTTACTAAATCGTCAGCTATTTCAACCACATTATCAAAAAGTTCATCTTTCCCTCTTTTTATTACCTCCAGATGCTCCTTAACCAGTTTTATAGTCTTTTGAGCATCTTCAATTCTGGCTATAAAAGCTGATTTAAGCTCGTCACTTGTTATATCTAGATAACCTTCATCATCTTCCTTAATTGTTTGATAATCTTTAAGCTGATCAATTACTCTCAGTCTAGTTTTTTCAGCTGAACAATCAGTTTCTCCGTCTCTAACATATCCTGCACCTCCACCATTAGCTATCAAAAACTCACCTTCGCAGAACTCTACTAATCCATTTTTATCATCAATATGTTTATTAAAGTTTTTGTCTAGCTTATCCTGAAAATCATACCAGCTTAGAGCTGTAATACCCTCTGTGCCAATGAATCCCTGCCCATTATGATACCAACTAGCCACATCGGTAACTGATCCTTGCATAAGCCTACCTTCTTTTATTAACGCTCTTATCTTTGATTCTTCCAGTGCTACTTCTTTTTTCCATCTTTTAACCTCTTCTTCAGGTGATTTAGTAATTATCCCTAATTGCTTAACTTTTTCTGCAATTTCATCTAGACTCAATCCAATATATTCAGTGTAAATATCCTCTCCAGCCGCAATAGCCCCTCTTTTTTTCCTTTTCTCCTCATCATCCAAATAATCCTTAATTTCTTTTGCCTGTTCACTAATCAGCTCCTCCAAAGTTTTATAATTGTCTACTTCGTACCAATTTATTACTCCCTCATTATCATCGTCTTTATCCAAAAATCCCTCTTTTTGAAGCTTTAAAAATGTCTCATGCCTAACTATCTGAATTAGTGGCATTACTTCAGCTAAATGTTCCTCTCTTAGCTTTTTATAAACCTGCTCAAATTGTTCAGGTGTATAAATTTTAGGAATCCAACGGAAAGTTAAAGATAAATGGTGAATTAGGCATGATGAAACAAATATTGATTCGGCAATACCAAGTCGCCTTTGAGTCACTTTTAACGATAAAATATTGGTCTGTAAATCTAGGCTTAGAAAACCAAAATTACTCCATAATGTCCAGTAAAAAATATATTCTTGTCTCCTGCCATCATTTGCGTAAGGGGGAATGGTCGCAACGATAGTCTTTATCTCTTCATTGTAGTTTTTACCATCCTTTTTCTCCTTGTTGTTATACTCAATAACCAGAAGAGCACAATCCTTTCCGGACAAAGATTCAGCTAAACCGGCTAATTTGGCTGGGGGTAAATCTTTACTCATTTTCTACTCCTTTGACTCATGCGACGCTCCAAAATGATGCGGTCTATAGCGTCTAGTTTGGTATCTACTGAAGATAGTTCTATAGCTTTAAGGACATGGCCACACAGAAAGCCAATGGTATTAGCAGGACTCGAGCAGGGTATCTCACCGCTTCTTACCCCATTGATTACTTCCTCTAGCATAGTAACTACATCATCAACAGTCTTAATTGATACTGGAGGCAAATTAAGCACTACTTTTTTAGGTGCTTGTCCACCTTTCATAACAGCTGCTTGCTTATCATCTTTACGCTTAGGATCATGAGAAAAGCACAGACCTGATTCCAGAGCAAAACCATTACATTGCTCTCCCGTTTCTGGATTTATGTATTCACATTGCTTTTGCATCTGAATTTTTCCTTTCTTCTAAGCTTTGCTTAGGGGTGGGAGGGGTCTTATCCCAATGGGTACCGGCTCCAAGGATAATTTTTCCGAGTCTGAGCTGAGCGTTTTCTGAAAACTGCTCAATAGGCGTTTTATAAAGCTCCTGAGCATAATCTAGCAGCTTTTCTATGGTTGTCTGTGTAACCCCCTTTTCCCTTAAACTATCTTCTACTTGTCCTATCTCCTTAAGAACCTCTTCAAATTGCTTCAAATCTATATCTTTATCATTCTGGTGAACCATAAACCAAATAGTTAAGGTCAAATAATTTTCAATTAGCTTTTGAGTGTGTTTAGTGACCATATCCCTCCAATCCTGGTAGTGAGTTAATAACTGAAAGCTGCTCAGAGGAGCTATTATCTATACCATCTGGAGTTTCTGTCCCTCGGGAATCTTTGTGGGACATAAACTCCGCAGGGTCTAATAATATAAAGTCTTTAAACTGCTCAAGGATTTGGTAATCAGCTGCTATATTTCTGGCTGTTGAAGCAATCTTTCCTAACGCCTTCAAAGCAACTAATTCGTCTAATAACCGTCTTGAGGTCTTGGTAGATTTATCGGATAAATCAGCCAGTTCTTTAGCTGTTATCTAACCACCATGCTCCTTTATAGTTCTTAAGGCTTGAGACCTATCAGCCGGCATTGATGAGATAACCACTTCTTTAATAATTTGAAGCTCCTCTACGCCTACTTCACCCTTCCCAGATACAAATGCCAGATATTTTGCCAAGGTTATTAACTGTTGTACAGCTCTCCATGGTTCCTCTACCTGCACATCCAATACTTCAAAGTATTTAATATCTTCTCCATCTTCATTTTTAAAAGAAGCTGCCTGAAGTAGCACAATACCTCTACAATTAGACATTAACCTGGCAGCTCGTCTTAAATAATCCTGTACCTCTTTGCTAATAGGTTTAATTTCCAATGGCTTTTTTATCAGCTTGGTAAGGTAGGATGAAGCATATAATCTTGCCTCCCTCTCAATCAAAGACCTGTCTTGGTTAGAAAAAATCAAATCATAGCTTTCATCTTCTGCCTCAGGTGCAGTTAAAGGCATGGTGTAGCATAAAAAGCGTGGGCCAACCATATTCATGTAATTAGTATGCTTATTTAAGGTAGCCGGAGTAATACAACCTAATTGCGAAAAAGCGCTTGAGTAGCTAATATTCCCTCTTCTGGAACTAAACTTTGTGAACTCTTTATCATAAATCCCTACTAGATCGCCCAATAATTTCTTGGTCATCTTTTCATCCAAGGAAAAAATTGAAGTCCAATCTTTAATCACCAGGCACTTTTTATCCAAAAGAGGCAAAAGATCATAAACCTTATTATCTGTATTGGCTCTTTCGCCGGAGATAAAGGCATTTTGGGTCAAATTATCAAGATAATAGGAGCAATCAGCATCTTTAATTAAACGGACCTGATCAGTCTTCCCACTACTTGGGACTCCTACTAAAAGCAACCATAGCATTAAAGGATTAGGAAAGCTGCTTGAAACGGCTACTGCTAACACTAACTTCAGACCTGTCTGAGAGTTTGGTAATAACCTTAAAACTTTTTCTTCAACTTCGAGGTAAGATATTTCCTGATCCAAAAGCTTTTGTTTACCAATACTATCTGGAGTTTGTGTCCCACCAGCTGGCTTGGTTTTTAATTCCACTTTCCTTGCCTTATTAACAAGCAGCAAGAAATCATCTTTGGTGTGCTTGAGGTGGAAGTAATCGCCAATATCCTTACCAGCTTCCATTTCAGGTATGTCTATTATTAACACTTCTGCTTGAGCTTCTAACAAAACTTGAGCAACCTTTTCCGCAGCTCCTTTGCCGGCTTTGTCATTGTCAAAACAAACAAAGACCTTTTTGCCTTTAAAATAACTGGCTAACTCCTGCTTAAAGCTAGTTACTCCTCCGGCTGTCACAGCAGGAATATCTATTGATTCTAGGGTCAGTGTATCTAATTCTCCTTCAGTTAAAATCCACTTAGTATGCTTGCTTAAATCTTGGTTCGGGTACAACGTGATGTGAGCGCCACTGGGATACAGATACTTATTTTCACCTTTGTAATTCGGCTCTTTCCTTTTCTTCTCATAAATTAAATCTCCGGATGGTGAATAATAAGGTAGGTATAAAAATTCAGTATCAAACCTAATTTTGCGCCTCTGCCAAACTTCCCGCTTAATCTTATGCTGCTCTTCCAAAAATTGTTCCCATTCATGCGTCAGTGTCATAATTCCTCCAAAATACTGCAAGCGTGTTCAAAAGAATAACCTAGTTTTTTAATTAAAAAATCTATGGCATTACCATGGGTTCCACAGCCGAAGCAATGATATGAATTGTCAGGGTAGATAAAAAATGAGGGACTACCCTCTGTATGGAAGGGACAAAGAGTTAATTTTTTACCACTCACTTCTCTGATTGGTGTATTGATAAAGCGAGTAAAATCTACCTGTCTTAAATTTTCTAAATTGTATTTTTTAGCCATAAATTTTGTTTCCTTTTTTTGTGCTATAATCCATTCAAACTCTCTGTCTGGGGGAGCTAGCACAAAACTTCCCCGACAGAGATAGCCTTTTGAAATCTACCTAATCTTCTTCGAACTCATTTTCAGGCTGAGCTGGACGATGGTAAATCTCAAAGTTGTGATATTCCCTACCTGTTTTTTCATTCTTAACCATGCCTAGATAAACTACTTTAACCTCTTCACCAAAAGCTATACCCTTAAATCGGTTATCCAAGATGGTGCTACCCCAAATTCCAACTACTAATCCATCAGATTTTTTAAAGCTATATAAGTTGGACTTGTTTGGTCCGACCTCTACTTCTTTTGAAAGGTAGACACCTATCAACTCTTTTTCATTTTCATAATCCCAAGTAGGACTCATCTCTACTTTTTCCCAATCTGCCATAATTACCACCCCCTTTCTGTTTTTGTTTCTGTACCCTCACATTTTTTTGCTTCATTTCCATAAATAGTTCCTCAAATAAAATATCAAAAGCTTCATCAACCCTTCTTTGAACTTCTTCAGGCGACCAATCTGCTTCCTCAAAGACAACCTTCAACTCTTTCATTCCTGCCCTCCATAAATCCTGCTTTTAATAAAACGAATCGCTTCCCAAAAAGTATTTGGTTCTATTACTAAGGATTTTTTCCAGAAATTTTCTAAAATCTGGTCAAGCTCAATGGAGCGAGGAAAAACAAAAATTGACTTTCCATCAGGTGACTTAATAACAGAATCGAGTGGTATACCTAAACATATAATAGTGGCCGTAAGCGGTAAGCTCTGGGTCTCATAATAAGTTTTATTTTGGCTCATAATAGGGTTATCTTACACCCGATTTTGAGCCTGAAACCCTAATTTTTAGCTTCAGGAAATTTAAAGAATTTTAAAGAAATTTGCTATTTAAGGTAACTAACTTCTTGAAGATGATATTTCTAAAAGGCTATTGACAACTTCTTCCTGCTTCTTGGTTGGTAAATTATTCCAGTCTTTAATCGGGATTGCTATCCGAATCTTTATACCAGTCTGATCATTTATCTTTCCGATAAATAAACTGCGTAGAGCACCTTTTAAACCTACTCCACTTGTATATTTAGAAAATTTGGTCAGATCTTTTAAAACCTCTTGAAACGATGAAATTTTGCTATAACCTACTGTAGTCTCAATTTTCTTTTTTGAAATAGTCTTCCAACTTGTTGGTTTTGAACGACAAATCTTAAAAATTGGGTCTAGGAGCGCTGCTGATCCCCCCGTTTGTATAGTAATCAAGTCTACCGACTCCTTAAGTACATAACCCTGTATCCTTAAAACTTTACCGGCTAAGATCAATTCCAAAGGGAACCCGTCCGCTTCCTTATCAACAAACTTTTTAGGATCTCTTTCTTTACCATTTATATTTCTGGATTTTGAAAACCCAAGGAATTTGTCGAATTGATCCTTGGGGATTTTACCTTCAAAGTTAAGGTATTCGCTTTCTTCTGAATGTTGGGGTACCTCTTCATCTATCGGCTCTCTTTCTTCAGTAACCGGTGGCAATTTAAGATAAAGTCTGCTCAAAATTCCCGTTCTATCTAAAACTGGTTTGATATTCATTTGTTTAGCCAAATAAAGCCCAATAAGTTGTATTTCAGGTGATTCGGATTGTAGTGCTTCCAGAACTATTTCAGCTGAAATTTCTGGCTCATCTGTTTTAAGGTAAATGGAAAAATAGTAATAAACTGCCTTTTCAGCATCGGTCACAGCGTTTGATATAAAGCGCTTAAGGTCATCATTCGTAAATCCCAGCTGAGCCATAACATCAAGGTGTTCCTGCACATAGGCTTTATAGGATAACGCAATTATTTTTAGAAACTTAGCATCCCTATCAGCCAATATTCTATCCAGTTCTTCTTGAAATCCGGTATGCTTAGAAGCATATTTAGGTATAGCCAGAGTTTTTAAAAGCCAAAATTTTGTTCCATCAGTCAAGGAATTGCCTTGATAAATTTTCCAAATACGTTCGTATAAAGATAGGGATGTGCGGTTTTCAGCAAAAAAACCGGAGATATAAAACCATAAGTATTTAGCAATTAAATTAATTAGTGAAGGCTTAAGAGGAATGATATCAATCAGATCATCTGTTATACCAAAATTCTCACCATCAGATGCAGCTTTTAAAAAGTACCTCAAACTACTAATTTCTACTTTTTTTAACTCATCTCCTTTTTTAATTTTTTTAAGGATTTTGGGAAGTAATTTCCTAATTTTTTCTACTTTTTGTCTCGATGTATCGTTAATAATTCCGTATGGATTATAAAATTTAATTTCTTCAAGATTGGTAGTATTTTGAAGCTTTTCTAACTTGGTTTTCTCATTAAGGTCTAAGTTATATTTCCTTAAAAAGAGGAGCGCTTTTTCAACGATTTGATTCACCACATCAGCGCTTTTTGCCATAATTACAATATCATCAACATATCTAAAGTACTTAAAATTCTTATCCGACATTAGATTGTTCATAAAGGTATCTAGTGGGTGAAGATAAGCATTAGCCAAAACATGAGAGACATTTAACCCTTGGGGTATTCCTAAATTAGTCTCCTGATTCTCAGACCAGGTATTTAATTGATTGGCCAATAAATCAAGTATTTTCTGATCTGTTATTGTAAAATTCTCCTTCAATCTTTTTATAAGAGTGCCTACGTGAATATCTTCAAAAAAAGTCTTTATATCAAACTCTACCCGCCATTTGTAATCAGATTCATATGCCTTAATTTGATGATCGATGAATCTAGACCATTGATTCTTATAGGGATAGTAAAATACTTTCTTCCCCAGTACTCGATTGCCATAGCAGAAACTTAAAAGCTTTTTATCGATAATGTTACCTAATACCGAAGGGTTAAGTAGTGCTTGGTAAATAATCTTATCTATAACTGATATTACACAAATCGGCCGGAGGCCTAAATTATCTTTTTGAGCATAAATGTAATCAGCTTTACCCGGATTGTAGTGACCAGCTCTAAGGAACTTTGACAAAGCTTCAAAAAAATCTGTTCCCAGCTCAACTACAGCATTCATTGCCGGTTTTAAAATGGGGTCCAAAGGTAATGTACTAGTATCAATTTCCTCTTTTAAATACAAATATGCTATCTCAAGGTTTTCTTTCGAGGTAAACTCATCATAAAGACTCATGTTCATTTTAATATTGGGCTAATTTTACCTCAAAACTAAACTCGTAACAAAGACCTAAACAGGGTTAAAATGAGTTGGGGGTTAGTAGAAAAGAACATTAAACGGTTTTATCCGCTAAATAAGCTTCTATATCCTCATCAAATTTATACATGCTTTGTTCAATGAGGGCTTCAAAATTAGGGGCAACTGTCGTATGATCATCTCCAAAGATTGCTGCTAATTCTCTCCTTTGTGATTCATTTCCAAGCATTATTGCTGACAACATGTGCTCTCCAAATCCTTGTTCAGAATCAATTAATCTTAAAAACTCACTGATTCTTTGAGAATTTCCAGATGTATCTTGACCATCACCGATAAAATAGAATGAGGACGCATAATCTGGATACTCAAATGTCTCTTTATTAAGCTCTGCTGCTGCTTTTCGAATAGCTGGTAGCATATTAGTTCTTCCTTGAGTATGTAATGCTTGCATAAGACGTGCTTTAATTGTTGACCGAGTACCATCAACCCAGTCATACCTCACAGGACTTTCATAATCTTGATCATATGTTTTAAGTTCAACTACAGAATCTGAAAAAATGTTATTAGCATATCTTATAAAACCAAATTCTTCACTAATCCTCGAAAATAATTCATTATAGAAAACCAATTGTTTTCTAGCCATGTTTAATTTCTCTCCAGCCATTGAACCGCTTACATCAACCATAACAGAAGCTAAAAACTTAGGTTTTATTGATGGTTTAATCATACGGGGATTTTTGACAGTTCCAAACAAGAGATTTCTAGGTTTCATTACAGAATGCCTATTGAACGCCCCCTGCCTGGTAAGAGAATCTTCATCTAGCTCAACTTCCTCTTGCCTTGGTAATCGTTCAACAAAATAATCAAACCATTGATCTACTAAAGGCGCTACTTCTTCTTTAATATCCTGATACTCATTAAATAACCTACTTTCTCTTTCAATTTGTTGTCTAATACGATCAAGCTCTTCTAATTGTTTCTGATCCAATTGTTGCTCTAGCTCTTGTCTTCGCTCCTCATCTAAAAAGCCATCCTGTACCATTTCATCAAGGTTTTCCTTTATTACTTCCTTCATTTGTTCTTCTTTAGCCTCTAATCTATCTTGTAAATCTTGTTTCATATCATCAAATAAATCAGATTTTTCAGCTTCCTGTTGCAGTTGTTGTAAATCTTGAAAAGATTGAGCATTTTCAAGTTGTTGATCTAGGCTCTGCTTCTGTTGTTCCATTTGTTGAGATAATTCTTGAGCATTATTAAGTTGAGATTCTCCCTGGGCTATGTCTTGATCAGAAGCTTCACCCATTTGTTGACCAGGCATTGACTCACTAGATTGGCTACCTTGTCCCTGCTGAGGCTGACCTTGCCCTTGTTGTTCTCCCTGATCTTGCCTCTCAATTCCACCATCTTGAGCTTCCTCCGAAGGAGAGTTTTGATCACCTTTTTGATCCTGCTTTTGTTGTTTTGGCCTTGGAGTTGCGTCCATTCTTCTCCAAGCAGTACCATCCCATATTTCAGTCCACGCATGACCAGTTTGAGAATCAATCTTGGCTTTTCCATCTTTTACTCCTTCAACTTTATGACCAATTACTAGCCTTGCTGGTATGCCTATTTTTCGGAGCATTGCAATATAAAGAGTGTTAGCTGAGTAGCATTCTAAATACTCTGACTGGTCTAAATTCTGGACGTAAGTTTCTCCTGTAGATTCACTTCTTAATTTAAGCTGCAAAGCTTGTGCCATTTGCAAATCACCATCACCTGGATAAAAATGTTTAGAGAGTAGGTATTGTCTAAGTTTTTCTGCTTTTTCCAATGCTCCACCACTTAACCCAATCATTATTTGTTCTGTACCACTAGAAAGTTGCCCTCGGTGAATGGGAATAATGTCATCAGCTACAAGAGGGCCAGCGAAAGGAGGATCTTGTTTTAGAAAGTCAATTGAAAAACTACTGTTACCATCAGTCTTTATATAGAAACACCCATTTTGATCCCTAAAAATCTCTGGGCGAGCACCATTATATTTGAGTGATGATATATCTAATCCATACCCATTTGGTATAGGTATAGATTTCAAACCACTATTAGTTACTCCAGAGATCGTTTGTCTTTCTGAACCAGATATATCTGAACCATAAGAAGATATCTGTTTTCTCTTACTCCAAGTTTTAGAGTCAACATCATAATAACTCTTTCTGCCTGAAGCATAATAACCTGTTAAAGGTTTTGTGCTTGATCCGCTTGGTGTTATCTCAAAATAAGGTCTAGCTTGAGCTTGTTCTTTGGATTCTCCAGGAGCAACTGGCGGAGTATGGTATTCGTCAGAATCATCTGGAGGTATTGCAGGATCACCAGGCGTGACAGGAGGTATAGCTTGATCTTTATATTGCTCTAACTCTTTCTCAAGTTGCTCTTGGCTTTCATCTTTTTGTGGTCCTTCCTCCTTCTGTTGAATTCTTGGGATATTTTCTTTAACCCCATTAACTAAACTTTCGTAAGCAGCCTGTTCACCTTTTTTTACATAACCTTGGTAAGAACCTCTTAATTGATTATACAACTGACGTTCATCTGTAGATAATTGCTCTACTGCTTGATCCCTTTGTTCGGTTCTAGCAACATGTAAATCTTCTGCCAACCAATCCATTTTTAAAGCTGCTAATACTTTTTCAACTCTTGGAAGGCCACCAATCTGTTGAGTAGTCCTTTCAGCTTCTATCCTCAAAGCGTCTTCCATCTGTTTTCTACCTGTAAACCCGTAAGCTTCTATCATTTTTTTGCGGATTCTACTTTGAGCTATACCATCATAGAGGGATTGAGCAGTATCAGGTGTTATACCTGTTCCCTGCATCTCTGAAACAAACTGAGCAAATCGGGGATAATCGTAGTGAGTTACATAAGCTGAAACGTCTCTTACCCTACCTGCAACAGCAGGTAAACCTTGTTGTTCAAGATCAGCTACATCATATGTAAAAGCATCAGGTTTTAAATTACCTGCTACTTGCTCGGGCTTTACTTGCCCTGTAAGTAAACCAGAAATCGCAGTAGACCTTGCTTCAACACCATGAGGATAATGAAATGCCCAACTCTTTCCAGGGACGACTTTTAACCCACCTTCAGAAACTTGCTCAGCAAG
>MFDN01000014.1 GCA_001776935.1 Candidatus Daviesbacteria bacterium RIFCSPLOWO2_01_FULL_39_23
CCTCCATTATCTGTGACGAGCCATGGACAGCGGCACCATGAGCAGCAGGATTTAAAACCTGCGTAATAACCACACCGAACACAGCCGGATTGAAGATATGCGAACCTTTCCACCTGATAATAAACTTAGAAAGTATTGCAAGAACAGTAGCGATAAGAGTACCCAGAACGGGCGCATTCACCGACACCATTCCGACTATCAAGCCAGAAATGATTGCTGATAAGGGTATCGCAGGTGCACTTTTTAGCCATAATCGTTTTATTGCAACATCAAGAACCGATGCCGTAAGAACGGCAACAACCACATTCACAGGAAATCCTCGGCCTATACTTTCAACAACTACCACAACAGTCAGAACAGATATGGCCACGTAATACATAGAATGAAAATATTTCGTAATGTACTTGCTAAGAGTATTCATTTTAACCACATATTGCTTTGTTGAGTTACAATTCCTTGTGCAAAGACTTTGATAGAACTTTCTTGTGTAATCTCACGAATTCCTCAAGTTCTTTATCGGTTAATGCATCAAATATTTCTGCCATTTCGGCAATACGACTTTTCTTTGTGGCGGCAATATGCTTTTTGCCTTTTGGCGAAAGCTCTAGTTGTACCAAGCGGCGGTCCTTCGGGTCTTCCTGACGGATAACTAAGCCTGCTTGGACAAGGCCATCTACAAGCTGGGTTGCGGCGCTTGAAGACATCTCCATCTTTTCCGCTATGTCCTTAATGCTTATTTTTTTAAAGTGTTGGACCATTGTCAAAACAAACCACTGGGAGTGGGTAATCTGATTCTGGTGGCCTAAATGGAGAGATCTAGTTTTGGTTATGTTTCGAATTGCATGGAAACTGTGCAAAATTTCTTCAATGAATTGTTCTCTAGTTGACATAACAATTATATTAGATACTTAATATATAAGTATCTTAGCAAATAATAATTCTCTGTCAAGAGCTTTTATTTGAGGATATCTACTTGGTCAATTGTTGGTAATAAAATGTTTTCTGCATGTTTTAAGACTTTGTAGGCCAGTCTGGTTTTAATTCCAAAGTAAAAAGCCACTATATACTTTTAACTCAGGAGGGTGGTGATGGTGGATGTTACCTCTTGATGTAATTAAAAAGTATTATCCCAATTCATCGGATGAAGATTTGAAGAAAATACAGACGTTTGTTTATGAATTATGCTGTGGGTTAATGCAACACTTTTACGGAGAAGACTGGGATGAGGATATTAAGGACTTAAATTTAGAAAATAAAAAAGGTTGATATAGCAACCTAAATATAAGTTCGAATCCTGCTGGGGGTTCTAAGTTATAGGATTATTTTTGAGGAATTTTCTACAATTTCTTGAGGCTAAAAGCCTTTAAAAACACAAATATTATTGGGTGAGCCCGCTAGTACCTTAAACAGACTGCGGGAATTCTTTGAATTATTCCTTCAGGACGGCCTAAACTCCGAGTTTGCTTACACATTTGGCTTAAAAGATGCATAGGTATGCATAGCTGAAATTCTTTAATGGATAGAGAATCTTAAAATCCGGTTGGAGAATTTAGTCTCACCGACCCAAAGGAAAGATCCGTCAAAGGTAAGTGATGCTGGCCAGAAGAGCTTATTCCTACCAATTTCCTGTTTTGTGTCCTGCAGGTTTTCTTCGCCCAAAACAATATCTGCAGACTTTCCCGCTAAGGCATCCGAGATGTTTGTCCAAACCATCACCCTGCCGAAACCGACATCGGAAGCAATCAGATGATTGTCTCTCGTAACTACACTTCCCGGGCCGTTGAACCGGATGGGAGCATTTTGACTAATTTTATCGGCAGGAACCAAGGCAAGTTGGCTTGAGGTAGATAGTTTGTCAATTTCCAATACTCCAATGGTTTCTTTACGGGCAACTATGCCCACTAAATATCTTCCGTCACTGTCCAATCGTCCAAGATCATCTATGGGAATAGAAAATATTGGTCTTGAACCTTCATCAGGTACTCCCTCCCAAACATATAGCATAGCGGTTTTGAGGCCTTCTTTTATAGCAGATAGATAGAAATATTTATCATCTTGAGCGAGCCCATTAACGCTGTCATATTCTACACTGCCGATTTTGCCATTAAAAATCTTATCCGGCATCTCACCGTTTATAGGCAGTTTTTTCCAATAACAGATTGTTTTTCTGCCACCAATAAGCAAATTGCCGCCCCAAACTGAGTTGTCCACTGCATGACAGGTGTCGTTAAACGTATAGACAAAATCAGGATAAGCTCCGGACTCATCCGGCAAACTTTTCCAAACATACATTTTCCTATCAAAATCAGAAGTAGTAACCAAACTCTTACCGTCTGTCGCTAATATCGGATTAGCAACAATGTAATTTGTCTCCAGGGTATTGGTATTAATATCCGGGCTACCAATGGCAAAATCTGGGAAGTCAGTTTGACTAGTTGGAATTTTATTGTAAACAACAACTTTATTACCATTACCCATACCTATATAAATGCGGCCATCACCAAAAGCTAAGCCTGAGCTGTCACCTGTTACAAATTGATACCCTGCACCTGTAGTAAAAGGTCCCATATTGGCAACCCCGATTGTTAAATCGGCTTTGTCTTCTCCTGTTTCCGGTGGTTTGTTCCAGATCATCAAAGGTGATAAAGGTCCAACCAATGCCAGTTTTCCATCAGGCAAAAATACTCCGGACTGCCAGTCATTCATAACAAAATCATGAGGCACATCTCCATTCGGCCAGTTTTTCCAGACAAAAGTGGCTGCTCCACCGCCTTCCTTAGACATTTCCTTAGTGGAAACTTTAGCATTATGGTCGGAAACAAACAAATATTTACCGTTTGAGGTAATTGTCCGCGGGGTGCCAAAATCCTTGTCTCTTAAGATGACATCCGGCTTTTGGTCGGCGTTTGCGGGAAAGGTATTCCAAAGATAGACAGTTCCGGCGCCATGCGTACTGGTTATTGCCAATTTTTCTCCATCAGTCCAAGCACCCCACGGCCAAATAAGGGAGATTCCACGCTCCTCACCGGGAGAGTTTTTAGTCTCAATGGTAAAATCTGCTGCCTTGGCATTAGATGTGGGGAAAGAATTCCAGATGAGAATTCGGGCGTTGTTGGTATCGGCTACCACCACCTTATCTTTAGCTATTGAAACACTTATTGGCCAATTCAGCTGGTCAAGACCTGTCCCTGGATTATTACTTATGAAATCTTTTTGCCCCAAAACAAGATCAGGAGGAGTATTGCCATTGGTTGGTAATTTATTCCATATCAAGATCCGGTTATTCCATGTATCGGCAAGCAAAAGCCTCTTTCCATCAGTGGCAATACCGCCGGGATGGTGAAATGAGAGAGCTCCACCTGTATTGTTAAAATCTACTCCGGAAAGCATAATATCCGCATCCTGTCCAGTTTTAAACCAACCGTTTGTTGGTTTTTGGGAAACAGTTTTATATTTTGACCCAGTAGCCTTAACGTTAATTTCACCAGGGCGTTTGGCTTGCTGGAATTGCGGTTCCCCTCTGCTATTTTGGGCAAGCTCAGGCACTACATTGTTTTTCAGGTATAAAACCACACCACCCGTCAGTAAAATAAGGACTACCAAGGATACAGCTAGGGAGATTTTGACCAATTTGGCGTTTTCAAGCAAAGAGCCTACATTCTGTAACCTTTTTATTACTTTTGCAATCCCGTCTACCCTTTTAATTTCGTTTTCAGAAGAAAAATTCATAATTTAATCATAATCTAATCAGGGAATTTTTGTAACATAAACCATCAGGTAACTTCCATCCGAAAGACGGGCTACTGCCGGGTCTTTGAGAACACCGGTTTCCAGTTGTGATGAAGGATCCAAAGTCAGTCGTACTCCATCTTCGGCAGTCCAATTTTCCCCATCTGTTGAGAAAAACGAAACAATAGTTCTGTTATCAAAAGCATAAGCCCTGTATCCTCCAGGAATAGCTATAGCATTGGTAAATATATATCCCTTGCCGTCCTTAACAAATTCTTTATATTCTTGTTGAGTAAAAGTTTTCCCGTCTTCTGAGGTCGCATGCCAGCCCTTTTCTATCCCACCGCCACCTACTCCTGCAAAAAAATGCCAGCCAGACGGGGTTCGCAGAGTAGAAGGATCCAGTACGAACCTGCCTGAACCAGAAAATGCCACTCCCATTTTGGTAAAGTTAATACCATCCTTCCCTTCGGCATAGTAAGTTCTGGGTCCTTGTCCATCTTCGGGGTCGGATGTCACATACAGCCTAAAGGTACCATCATCCAGTATTTGAATATCCGGATCAACTGCAGCAGCCATTCCCCCTTCAAATCCTATCAAACCAAGTTTTTTGTAAATCCAGGTTTTACCATTATCTTCCGATATGGCCACTACTGTTTTGTTCTGCTCACCGGCTACAGTCCAACCAACATAATAAAGATAAATTTTACCGTTTTTATCAACAGCTAAATCAGGAACATCCCCCTGGTCAGTAATAACCTGATTGGTCCTGGTAAAATTCAACCCATCTGTGGATTTGGCAGACATAAGGCGCATTACCCATGGCCCATTTTGCCCTGGTCCGGTAGTTTTACCGGTCGGTGGCGTAAAGTCAACGGATTTTTGCTCAAATTGTTGTCTACTGTCTTGTTGATTGGTTGTTTGTTGAAAAGACTGCTTCTTTTGCGAATACTGCTCTTGAGTTAATGGACCTTGTACTAAGCGTGATGTTTCCTGTTTAAAATACATGAAGATTACACCAAAAAGTAGAACAAGGATAAATAGTGATACAAACAAGCATATTTTTACCCACTTGTCATTATGAAGTAACAGTGTTACTTTATTTAGAATTGATTCTATAATCATTCCTATTGTTGTCCACTAGGGACTGGGCCACCTCTGTCTGGCCCTTGCGGTTTTTGTTGTAATCCACTTGGTAATGGTTGTTGACCGCCATTTAGTTGTTGCCCGTCCCTCAGCCCATCTTGAGTTTGTATTCCTGAGGGCTGGTCTGGAATTTTGGGAGCAGTTATTCTTCCTAAGTAAAAACCTGCTCCTCCAGCAATTAATAATCCAATCAGTATCCAGGTTAAGATTAATGCTTTAGCTGCTTTTGACAAATCATTCACCCCCTAACATAACTTTCCGAAAGAACTTTTCATGCTTATTATTGTTCAATTAGTATTTTGTTCTTTCTTTCCGGCATTTTTCATTCTATCGTAAGTTCCCATATACACATATCCACTATATTTAGGGTCTTGAAAATCAATTTGACTGTAATCAAAATACGGCCCATTACCCTGAAATTTACAGGGGTTTGCAGCCCGATATGAAAGAGGAATGATAAAATCCTCCCTACTTTCAAGTCCTGGAATGGCAGCTTTGTACTCGGCAAAAACCTCATCAGACATGTAAAGGAACATTGAATACATATTCTTTAATGGCTCGCCGTTATTAGCCTTATTTTCGGGCGGCAAAGCCATGACGCCTATCCTAACATCCAGACTTATATTTGTCGCGTCCGGATAAAACTCATTGGGATCATCAAAACCCACCAGATCGCCTGCTTTTACAGCAACTGTTCCGTTGTACTGAGGCAACGCTTTGACGTGAGCGAGGTTTATCCTGAATTGGTTAAACGGCCACCAGGGAAGCCTGCTTGATTTGGGCACAAATGAAAAGCCCTGAAAATTTAGTGAATTGGTGATGTAGCCATCAAACGGGGCAAAAACTTTCACCTGACCCTGACTCTCAGTCTTAAACTTTGCGTTTGTCATTATGTAATGGGCCATACTACTGTCAGGTTCTTTAGTGCTCTGGGACATAGACCGGTGCCCTTGGCAGCTTCTAAACTGACTGAAGGCAATTGTTTGATTTAAATCAAACATGTTACGGACAATCAAAAAATCAGCAGGTGGTTTTTCCGGAGCGAATTGGCTAATACCAAAGATGAAAAAAATAAGAACAAAGGGAGAAACGCAAATCAGAAGTAGTTTCTTCCAATGTCTCTTAATAAAATCCATATTTACTCTCTATATATACTATAACAAATTTTCATACTGGTAATGACTAAAATATATGTAAATCCTTATTGTCTCATGGCTGTTTAGCTCCCTCTAATGCCCCTGGACAATTTTTTTCAACCCAATTCTGCACTTCAGCGGATACCGGCCAGATTTTTCCATCCCAGTAAGCGGTTGTCTGTTTGTCTTTTTCGACAATCAAGCGCTCAGGACAAGTATTTAGAGGTAATCCTGAATCTAGTGATTGACTCTGACTGGTTACTGGCCGCCATGGCCACAAGCCTCGTATCACCATCGTGTAATAAATAAAAATAAGGCCTGCGGCTATCAGAAGTAAAATGATAAGTAACGAGACCAGAATTCCACGTAATGCCCACTTCGATCTAATTTTTTGGAAAATAAGGTACGGTAAAACCAGAACCAGAAAGTAGATGATCACAAGCTGAAAGATTGTCCCGAACGAAATGGTGTTGGAGACGCCTACTTCGCCTTCGGGGTGCCAATATACCCACCTTTCCAAAATAAACGCCAAGACAAAGGCAAAAAAAGCGACAATTCGCCAATTTAATAAGCGGTACAAAAACCAAAAAATCGATCCTAAAACGGTGTAAATGACCAGTATTAACCCGAAATCCGGCCAAGATTTAATGATCGGCTCTTTTGCTCCGTAAGTGCCGAACACCCCACCAAAAATTGCAATGACCAGCGGTAGAACCTCGCCAATGAATACTGAAGATAGCATTAAAAACGGAATAAAGGTCAGGGGTAAAATTTTATCGCCACGCCAGATCATATTCATTCTTTTTGATTAGCATAATAGATACCTTTGGTGTGTTGCCCATAGTACATAAACCATGTGCCGTTTATTTTTGCGAGCGTTGGATCGGCAGGTGGGTTAGGTGGAAATTTGGTCATTGGGTTTTTGTTATTCGTAAAGTCGAAAACCGGTTGGGAAAAAGAACCATCTTTGTAAATCATATAGAAAACCCCGGCATAGCTCCAAAAGTAAACTCTAAGCTCCACTTGTCCTGAGGAATCCCATTTTACCCACTCTGCACCATCAGCCGCCCCAAGTAATGTCTCATTTCTTGAATCAATTGCCAACCCTTTCTTTTCAAATGTTAATCCGTCTTTGGAAGTAGCCCAAAAATATACATGTGTGTCTTTGTTGGGAAGTTTTTCGCTGGTCTTATAAGGTTCATTAATTGTGCCGCGATAAAGCATAATGTAATTATCATCATCTAATCGAATGGTTCCTTGAGCACCTACATTTTCTAAATTAAATCCTGGCTCATTCTTATCAATTCTTACACCTGGTTCATCAGTCCAATTTAATCCGTCAGTTGAAATAGCACTTTTTATAACACCTGCATTTTGAAAATACATTCGCCATCGGCCATCAGGCAACTTAACAATGTCTGGAAAAGTAGCGAAAGTCTTTCTAATTCCGCTTTCTTTTTCCCAATTTATCCCGTCTTTTGAAACAGATGAATATACTTCCAACTTATTTCCGGGAACTTCAGGCTCAACAGAATAATATATTCGATATTGACCGTTTTCAAGATCAACTACCTCGGCATCAGCATATCGACCTGCAATTATTATTCCTTTTTCTTGCCATTTAGACCCTACTTGTTTTACTTGTTCTGATTTTTGGTTTTGAAGACTTGGGGTTTGGACATCGCTTTTGGTTTTCAAAAACCGAAAAGAAGCAATAATTGCTATTATCACAATCACTGCAACCAAAATTATTATGAGGGGAGCAGAACCTTTTTCTTTCACAACTTTAGTATAGCACTTTGATTTATACCTTATCTAATGTTGCATGAGGAAGGAGATGATGAGGATTTGAAGAAGATACAAGTATTTGTTTACCAGTTATGTTGTGGAATCATGCAACACTTTTATGGGGACAATTGGGAAGTGGATTTTGACGAACTGGATTTGAAAAATGAATAAGTTCTTGCTTCGCAATAAAGAAGACTGATTTGACAATCTAATCATGAGTTCGAATCTCGCTGGGGTTGTATGTTTTAAGACTATTTTAAACTAATTTTCCTGACAATTTCGAGGCTAAAAGCCTTTAAAAACACAAATATCATTTGGTGAGCCGGCAGGGGATCGAACCCTGGACCAAGAGATTAAAAGTCTCCTGCTCTACCGCTGAGCTACCGGCCCGCTCGCCATCGCTACGCTCAGGCGTTAGCGGGCGAGCCCATCTAACTTGCGTATGATGACTAATCGGATAATCTATATTCTATCTTTCAAAAACTTTCTTCCAAATCCAGTTTTAAAATACTTTTCCCTCTTAATAGCTTTTTCTTTTGAAATACCGCCTTCAAAATAAACTATTTCTAAAGGTCGCCTATTCTTAGTTGACAATACACCACCATCATTATGTAATTTTACTCTTTCTCCCAGATTAGATGTAAAGCCTACATAATACTTTCCATCTTTTTTACTCTGTAACACATAAGTGTAATAAAATTCCATAATACACTTATGCTTAATTATAGCCGTACACTATAATTGTCGCAAGCTCAAATTATACTTTAACTGGTGCATAATGTTCAACGATGCGATGATTAACGGGAAAAGTTGAATTTGCTGAAGATTATCTTTGAATTTGAGCTGCTTTTTCTTTTCGGATTTTATTGATTGTATCTAATAGTATGTCTACATCAAATGGTTTTGCAAGGAAACGCTCGACTGCTATACCTTTGGTTTCGCAATAAGCTGAAGCTACTTCTGAGGGAATTAATGTCGTCGTAACAATTAAGGAGGGGCGATAAGTTTCATCATGTTGAAATTGTTCCCCAGCCATTTTCATAATATCCGGTCCCTTTCCTCCCAAAAGATTAAATTCAGCGATAAAAAGATCCGGACGAAAACCAGCAGCTAAAACTTTTCGTGCAATTCCAAAAGACGGTGTCCATATATGTTTTACAGTGGGTAAATCACTTTTATATGAACCATCTCTCGGAAGACCAATTCCCCGAATTAAAAATACACACATTTGTCCCATTGTGGCGTCAGCTTCTAAATGAAGAATGTTAAAAGCGCTTTTTTGATTAATTACTTTTGTTTCAGGACATACCATCTTTTAAGTTGGTTAGTAATCTGGTGAGATTATAATCTATATTATTCCATTTGACAACATCAAACGTACACTCTATTATACGAGCCTATGATGGAATTAGAGCAGCGCCTTGCTACATTTAAAAAACTCCAAAAACTAGAGGCAGGCTTGGACAAGATTGTCCGCCTGACAGAAAATATTGGAAGCACCCCCATTGTTTCTTCTTTAGATTTAAGTCGTTTTGACGAAAATAATCCTGCGCAAACTGAGGATTTGCTAAAGACTGCCATTAAGGCCGGAATTGTGATAGAAAGATTAAATGTTAAGGCTAAACCAATCATAGAAGGAAAGATTAGAGAAATTAAAGGTGGAACTGAAGGAAAAAGAATGAGTAGCTTGTTTGATGAAGCTGTTAATGCATTAAACCAAAGCAGCCTCGTTCCGGCAAGAATTGTTGGAAAGGCGGCAAGATCTGTATTAGTCTACAATACACCAAGAAATTCCAATGGGACTCCCGAGGAAAGGGTTTTTACTCAAGATGGTACTCTCACTAAAACAGAAGGAGCAATACTTGCAATAGCTATTGCAGAAGCTTCACTGAAACCTGAAGCAAAAAAAATATTTACCTTAGACAGCAAGTTTTCTGGATTTTTTGGTAAATTATGCAGTTCCCTGCCTCAAAAAGGGTCCGGCGAAATGAGCGTCTCCTCTTATAATGAAGCTAAAAGGGGTATTTTAAATAAGGCTGCTTTAATGGTGGCAGATCCGCAAAATAATCATGTAGCACGTGAGGTTAAGTTGTTGTTTGATTGGATAAATAGTTGTACGGACCAAAAGGATGTTTTTTATGAAGCTATATTAGCAGTGGATGATTGTTCAGATGCAACTGCCGTAATAGACTTAAGAAGTAAATTTCGGAGTGTTATGCAAGCTCGGTTTGATGAAAAATTCGCGAGAGATTTAGTAGAAGTAACCAGAGAGGGAGAAGAAGAATTAAAAAAACATAAAGAATTGGAGGAGGCAAGGAAATTAAAGGAAGCCAAAAGACTAGCAGAAGCCGAAATAAAAAAGCAACAAGAGAAAGATAGAAATCAACTGGCAGCAAAGATGGAAAAAATATTGGTAGGTTTGTGGTCAAGAGAGGCTCCTTACATAGAAATGTTAAATGAGGCAGTAGCAATAACACCTGGATTAGAGGGGAAAAAGAGGCTAGGATTAGTTGAAAAGGCCCTTGCAATAGCTAATTTAGAGCACAGACAAGCAACAGAGTTGAACTTTACTGAAGAAGAGATGAAAGTGGTAAAGGATGTTGCTTCAGATATTTATATGAAAAGGATTAAAGAACCTAAAAAATAACAGCTTACTATCCTCTTACTTTCCTCTTAATAATCCTATAACAAAAGTAACCTACAATATATATAATGAAGTTTAATGAACTAATCTTAATATTCGGCATTATTGCCATACTCTTTTTTATGGCAGTTATTGCATATTTTATTATTCCTCACAAAACTGCCAATACAGTTGCTCCTGCTGCTACGCCGGCTTCAAGAGTTTTGGGCGAGACAGTGTCTGATTTAATTTTGTATACAAACGCAAAGCATAAAATTCAATTTGAATACCCAAAAATCCTTTTTATTGCTCTTGAAACAGAAGATGCTTTAAAGCTTACCGAGAAAGATTGCCGGGACTCAGAAGATATTTCCTGCGGAGCAGCTAATTCTTTTTTCTTTAGAGGGGAATTGGCGCGAGATTTACCGCTTGAAGATTGGATAAAAGAAAATCTGTTTAAAAAAAGCAATTTCTTTCCCAGTCCTTCGGGTTCGGGAGTTGAGGGAATAGTTGACGGGGGAGAGTATTGCTACTCCCGGGCAAAGCAGGAGCCTGTTGGGGTAGCAGGCCAACAAGCAACTTCTTTTACTTTCAGCAAAGACCAGCTGGCTGAACCGGGAAAATGCGCTTTAAATAAAAGTTTTAACCTTCTGGATCCGGATGTGAGCGAGGAAATATACTTTAAACACGGCTCTTCTATTATCAGGTTTGAACTAAATTATTCAAAAGATTCGGGTTTGGATAAAATATTTCATCAGATTTTAACAACCGCAAAAGCAAATTAAGTTATATAATTGAAATATGAACTGGGTTGATTTTGTCATTGTTGGCGCTTTAATATTTTTCGCCCTTACTGCAATAGGAAGGTCATTTTTGTCTGAGCTTTTAGATTTGATAAGCTTTTTATTGGCGGGGTTTTTGTCTTTCCTTTACTATAACCTGCCGGCAAAATTTTTTGAGAGTCAGTTTCAAATTCCACACGGACTATCTTTAGTACTGGGATTTATGGTAGTCTGGTTTTTTTCCGAGATTTTTTTCTTTCTTATGGTCAGACTTTTACTGCCTGTGCTTCCTGCTGTTAAGATCCCCGGGTCAAAAATTTTATCTATGGTTCCCGCTGCCCTGCGGGGCTTAGTATTTATCAGTCTGGCTTTGGTTTTAACTTCAACTTTTCCTATCCAGCCTGTTATCAAGAAGTCTGTACTGGAATCAGTTTTAGGAAGCAAGATCCTAAAATATGCCTATAATCTGGAGGCTCCTGTTAAAAGCGTGTTCGGAGGTGTAGCAAACGATTCCTTAACATTTTTAACCATAAAGCCTAAAACAGATGAAAGGGTTAATTTAGGCTTTCAAACATCACAACTAACAGCAGATCCGGTGAACGAAGCAGCAATGACAGGATTGGTAAACAAAGAAAGATCACTCCGCGGTTTGAATATTTTAGTTTCCGATCAAAAGCTCCGGGATGTGGCAAGATTGCATTCGGAAGATATGTTTAAGCGGGGTTATTTTTCCCACTTTTCGCCTGAGGAAGCAACTGTTGCAGACAGGGTGCAAAAAGCAGGGGTGAATTTTTTGGTTGTGGGAGAAAATCTGGCTTATGCCCCGGGTTTAGAACTTGCCCACAAAGGGCTTATGAATTCAGAAGGGCACAGGGTAAATATTTTATCCGAAGACTATCATAAAATCGGTATTGGAGTTATGGATGGAGGAGTATATGGCATGATGTTCACCCAGGTTTTCAGCAACTGATTCTGTTAAGGTTACACCTTGGTCAAGGTGTAACCTTGGTAAAATGGGACAAAATACAAAACTGCTTATAATAGTGAGTCTTCTGATACTTTTCACAGGCTTTGCTTTTGTTTGGTTTGGTTTCAGGCAACCGGAGAGCGCTCCTACGCCAATTACTGAAACAGTACAACCTGAAGCCAGCTCTTCTGCCCGCCCGTTAGAAGCAGAGCAGGCTACTTTTGGCATAGAAGGAGAACGGGTTTTGGTCAAAAAAGTTGTGGACGGGGATACGATTGAGCTTGCAGATAACCGGACTGTCCGTTTTATCGGCATAGATACTCCGGAAACCGTTGATCCGCGCCGGGCAGTTGGATGTTTTGGGAAAGAAGCCTCAAATGAAGTTAAAAATTTACTTTCAGGCAAAGAAATTATTTTGCAAAAAGACGTTTCTGAAACCGATAAATACAAAAGAATACTCCGTTATGTGTATCTTCCCATTAATGCAGGGGAAATGCTTTTTGTAAACGATTATCTTGTCAGGGAAGGCTTTGCCAAAGTTTTAACTTACCCTCCTGATGTTAAATTTAATGATGCTTTTAGGCAGGCAGAAAGGGAGGCGAAAGAAAATAAAAGGGGACTTTGGGGAAGATGCGGTGTATGATAAACTAAATTAAGGGAACTACTTTCTGCAAAGATGAAAAAGTTTGTTATTCAGTCTGTTCTTTTGCTGGGGGTTATTATTATTGCGGTTTTTTTGTTTCAATCAAATGCCAGGGTGCCTGAACTGCCTTTTTTGCCGCGGCCTTCTGTTTTAGGGGAAGTGGAGATTAACGGAGCTTTGCTGAAGGTTGAGATTGCAGACACCCAGGATAAAAGAAGCAAAGGTTTAGGAGGAAAACAGCCCCTTGCGTCGGATGAAGGAATGCTTTTTATTTTTCCAAAAGCCGACAAGCATCCTTTTTGGATGAAAGGATTAAGTTTTCCATTGGACTTTGTATGGATTCGGGAAAATAAAGTTGTGGATGTTTTACAAAATATTCCTCCGCCCCAGCCGGAGCAAACTGATGAATCCTTGCCAATTTATTCTTCCAACGAACCGGCGGATAAAGTATTGGAAGTCTTAGCCGGAACAGCAAAAAGGTTGAATATTAAAGCAGGAGATTTGGTAAAGATTGAATTTTAAAAATGATTGAGATTCTGCCCCTTAGGGTTTTAACAGATGAAGATACGCCAATTTTTGGCGCGTTAAATGTGGCGCTTGGCAAAATAAAAAGATCGGATTTTCCGGTTTGCGACGGAATAGTAATCAACGCTCCCTGTTTTAAGCTGAAAGCAGTTTTGGAGCATTTTGATTTTGGTTCAAGAGAAGTTTTCGAGCAGTCGTTAACTTTGGTAAAAAAGGAAATCAGCTCTATTGCAGTGCCTGCAGTATTAGAAAAAGAAACAAAAGGAAAAAAGGGTTATTTCCTTAAAGGAAAGACATATAAATCCGTAAACTCGCTTTGGTCGGCGCTTCTTTCGATATGGATAGACCAAATAAAGCAAAGGCTTTGGAATAAAGGATTTTATGAAGGAATCACCGAAAACCTAGAACCGCTTTTTACGGCTTTTGTTAAGAAAGTTCAGGGGTTTGGTTCGGCCTCTTTTGATCAGTTTGAGGATGATACAGTTGTTTTGGTAAAATCCGGCAAACTGCACCCTTCTGATTATAAAAAAATTTCAGACCTTGTGACTTTGGCAAATAAGAAATTATTTATTCCGCATGAATATGAGTGGGTTATAGACGCGGGAGTAAAGTTTGTTGGCGTGAAGCCGCATACTCCAAACCAGGATACTTTAACGACCCAGGCTGTAAAGATAAATCTGAATAGCGTGTCTTCAGTTGTCCCTGTAAGAGAAACAAAAAGCACAGTTAAGGTATTTTTTGATCTATCCTCCGGTTTTGCTATAGAAAAAAACATTGACGGCGTTTATATTGCATCTGAAAAGATATTTGATTTAAATTTACCCAGCAAGTCTTTTGATAACTTGGTATTTAAAATTGTGGAAGCGGCTGTTACTTTTCCCTCCTCACCTGTTTTTTTAAAGCTTGCAGATAAATCAGAAGGGATGGGAAAAATCCGGGGGGCTTTGCGGCTTTTGCACCAAAAAAACCTTTTTGAACCTTTGGCAGAAGCTGTTTCTTTTGCCCGTCATAAAAAGGGACTCGTTAATGTACACATTGTTATTCCTTTTGTCCGGGGGGTTAATGAACTTTTGCAGATTAAAAGAGATTTGGCTGTCAAAAAACTTTCAAGAAAAAATTCTCTGCAGCTTTGGATGGAGGTTTGTGTGCCGGAAAACATTATTAATATGGAAGAATATTTGCTGGCAGGGATTGACGGGGTGGTTTTAAATTTGAATGAACAGATTGCCCATCTTAACGGTTTTGATCCCAAAGAGGAGGAGTTGTCTTTTTATAAAAATGAGGTGGAAGGGCTGATTAAATTTTTGGAGGATCCGATCAGGCTTTTACATAAATCCAAAATTCCTTTTATAGTTTGCGGAAGCATGGCCCTTTATCCCAAAGTTTTGGAGTTTTTAGTGGAAAAGGGTGTATGGGGAATAGTGGTGGAACGTTTTGAGGCTCACTCAATCAGGGATTTGCTTCACCAAACAGAAAAAAGAATGATTTTGAGAAGAATGTAAGTTGTATTTTGAAAGCGGTGAAGTCACAAGTAACCAAAAAATATTGATTGTTTTGTGTACACCAACCTAAATGATTGAGTTTAAGGACTTAATCACAAAATAATCACTAAGTGAGGAAGTTTATTGAAGGTGAAATAATAAAATATATTCCCCTTTGGGTCCACCGGCTGGCGTATTTAAATCCTCAAGCCACTTGCTGATAGCTTGTTTCTTAACAGACTGATGGATTTTAGTTAGTTCCTTGGCTAAAATAACCTCAATATCCCCAAAAATTTCCTTCATGTCAGATAAATCAGTACGGAGTTTATAAGGAGAAACAAAAAAAATAACAGTAGCATTTAGCTTCCCACATTCGATGTGGGAACGCAGATTTTTCAGTAAGTTTAGTCTTTGGCCGCTTTTTTCAGGCGGGTAGCCTAAAAACATAAATTTATCAGGAGGAAGTCCGGATAAAGTTAATGAGGTGATTACAGAAGATGGGCCCGGGAGGGAGTCAACTTCCAGTCCCAAATTAATGCATTCCCTTACTAATTTATACCCGGGATCAGATATTAATGGGGTGCCGGCATCAGACACCAAAGCTAAGTTTTGACTGCATTTTAGTCGATCGACAATTATGCGTATACTTTGAGCTTCGTTGTAGTCATTTAAAACAAGCAAAGGTTTTTGAATTTGGTAATGATTTAAAAGTTGAGCAGTCCTGCGGGTATCTTCACAAATTATTGCGTCAACTTCTTTTAAAGTCTCAAGTGCCCTTAAAGTGATATCTTTTAAATTACCGATAGGTGTTGGAACAATATATAGCATAAAGGGAAGCAGGGACTTATTTTCTGAATCTTTTTATAATACTGGCCCGGATTTCCGCATCAACCAGCATATGATGTAAAGCAGGCAGAATGGAGGCAATAATTATCAGTCCGATAATCGGTAAAAGGTATTTATCAACATCAGGGATTAGGTTTCCTAAATAATACCCTGTTAAAGTCACGCCGATTGCCCAAAGCAATCCTCCTATTAAGTTGAAGCTGACAAATTTTTTGTAGTCCATTTTTCCGGCTCCTGCCACAACAGGTGCAAATGCCCTGATAACCGGCACAAACCTTGCTAAAATAATTGTTTTGCCGCCATGCTTATCGTAAAATTTCTGCGCCCTATCAAGATGCTTTTTTTGGAAAAGAAGGGAATTCTCTTTGTTAAAAATCTTCGGTCCCAGTTTTGATCCGATAAAATATCCGGCAGTATCACCTGCTACAGCAGCAATAAAGCAACCTATTATTAGTAAGGTGATATCTAAAAAACCTTTGGAGGCTAAGATTCCGGCGGTAAAAAGCAGGCTGTCGCCGGGGAAGAAAAATCCAACCAGCATTCCTGATTCCAAAAAAACAATGGCAAAAACCCCAAAATAGCCGGCAGTCTTAATTAAAGATTCAAGGTCAAAATGCATTAAGACAGTATAACAGAAAAAATATTACATATATATTGTTACTTGTGCAGATTTATATTATAGTTAAAAATAATCTGCTTTTTCTTGCCCGAAATAAACATGGGAATATGTGAGAGATGTCCTTTATATAAGAAAATCAAGCTTTATGAAAAAGCAGGAAGAGATCGTGATTTGGCAAGGCAAGAGGGCAAAACACAAGGGATTGGTAATGACGTGGAGGGATTGGTAGAGCATTTTGCAAACACAGCAGAGATGCTTAAAATTGCTTGCAAGTCAGAACTTTTATGCAGAAAGTATTTTCCCGAATTGGTAGTTCAGCAAGAAATGGCAAGTGTTAAAGTCTAAGCAAACCTGCGGATAACCCCCACACATTTTCCCTGAATTTTTACATCAGTTGCATAAATCGGCTGCATGGTGGAGTTGGCAGGTTCCAACCTTATCCTGTTGGGTTCTTTGAAGAATCTTTTTAAGGTGGCAAGTCCGTTTTCCAAAAGTGCCACTACAATATCTCCGTCAATTGCGGTATTTTGTTCCTCAATAATGACATAATCGCCGTCTAAGATACCCTCTTCTATCATAGAATCACCCTTAACTTGTAAAACATAAGAGCGTTTTTTACCCGAGACCATAGAAGACGCCACTTTTATTGAGGCATCAGGGTCTGTATAGGTCATTATTGGCTGGCCTGCTGCAATAAATCCCAACACCGGCAATTCTATTCCTGCTAGAGCAGCAGAAATCTTTTGGTCAACAACCTCAATCCCTCTGACAGCGCCTTCGAATTTTTTAATGACGCCTTTTGTAACCAATGCCTGCAAATGTTCGTGTACTGTTGCCAAAGAAGAAACCCCGATGCTTTCGGCAATTTCTCCAAGGGTTGGGGAATAGCTGTACTTTTCAATGTATTGCTTTATAAAATCAAGGATTTGTTTTTGTCTTCTATATAATGTTATTGGCATAACCCCACACTACCAATAAAACCCGAAGGTGTCAAGATAGCAATTTCTCTTACAATTCCCTTACCGCTGTTTTGTAGTTCTCTAACACTACTGCTGTATTCTACTCATCATTAGAACACCTATGGCGGATTTTTTAAACGGCAATAAAATTTTTAATACTTTCAAAGAGCAGGTTTCAATATACCTAAATTCTTACAGTAAGCTTACGTCTCTGTGGTTGTTACCTTACAAACTTAAAGTAATCTACACACTATTGGAAAAAAATATGTTTAAGTTTTTTGCAAAGAAATCTATTACCCTAATTTCAATATTTTCATTATTTATAAATATAATTTCACCTTTGGCTTTAGCCGGTCAAATTTATGCACAGGAAGCTTCCCCTGCTCCGGTTGTGGAAGAAGCCCCGGCTCCCTCTGCTAATCCAGGCGAATCGCCAGTCCCAACTACTAATGAAAACACCCCGGCAGAAGCTTCTCCAGCTCCGGAGGTATCACCAACTCCTGAGCCTTCTCCGGTTGTAAGCCCTGAACCATCCCCTTCGCAGGTTTCAGAACCGGTATTGGAAGAAACTGCTAATGAATCTTCACCGGCAGCTGTTGTAGACCCGACTCCACAGGAGCAAACTTCTGCCACACCTGTTTGGCAAAATATTGCAGATAAAGAATTTACTACTTCTGAAAATGTAACTTTGGGTAATGAATATACTGCTCCCCAAAACGATAAAGTAAAAGTCCAGTTTACAAAATTACCTGACCCTTCGGGAAAACTTACTATTAAAGAAGTAAAACTTACTCCTGAAGAAATGACATCTTTGGGAGCATTTTCAGATACAGCCTACGACATCACCTCCACTATGTCTGATAGTACTTTTGAATATGACCTGACCCTGCCTTTACCGCAGGAGGCTCAAAACAAGGAAGTTGAAGTTAAAGCAGCAGAGACAGAAGAACAAATCTCACAGGCAACAGAAGTAACCGAGCAAAAGGAAAAGAAAACCCAGGATACTATTACTATAAAAGGCTTAAACCACTTTACAGTCTTTGTTATCACCACCCCAAGCCCTGATACTACTCAGAGAGTACTTATTAATGAAATACTGCCAAACCCGACTGCGGGTGCTGAATGGGTAGAATTTTTCAACAATGGCACTACCTCCGTAAACTTGGGGGCAGGTACAGGTTGGACAATTACAAACTCAGTAGGCAGTATACAGTCTCTTAGTGCACTGGGTACTATTCCTGCAGCAGGACGAGTAGTATTTGATGCTCCAGCAGGCTGGCTTTCCAATACTGCTCCGGAAACAATTACCATATCCAATGAGCTGGGCACAGTAGTTGATACTGTTACCGTATCTTTGATTGCTCCGGGTTTTGCAATTGACCACTATCCTTTAGCCGGAGAATCTGTTGGCAGAAGAACAGACGGAGTTAACGAATGGTTGATTTTCACTACCCCGTCCAAAGGAACTGCCAATGTAGTACCGGTAGTTGGTGGGGCCGGACGGTTAGCTGAAGTTGGGCCTGTTGCCCCTGCAGGAGGACTTAGGGCAGGTTCCCCTAACTGGTACAGGGATAACAATAATTTAACACTTGAGCTGATGGAAGCAGCTGATGCAAACGGAATCTCCGCTCCTGTTGAGGCTGGCAATCCGTTTTCAGCCCAGATTGGTTTTGGAGCTGAAGGCTTCTGGTGGTCAGCTGAAGCTGATTTAACAACTTCTGCAGGCAGCGCGCTTTTAGTACAGGCAATTGAAGCAGCTTTTGCCGGTGAGTCAGCAGTTGACGGTGAACAGTCTTCTTTTGCCAGGATTAGGATTAGAGTTGATGTTGGCGAGCCGGGTACCTATATTGTTACTTATCCTTATGGTCAAAAGACCTATACTGTTACAACCCCTGGAGTTAGAGCTATTAATGATACTGTAGATATTGGCTGTTTTGCCCAGCCAGGCGTGAGCTGTGACCAGGTCGGTCAGCCTAACTTCTCCACACTGCTAAATGGCGGAATTGGGCCATTTTTAACCTGGGATACTTTTAATTCGACCGGACCTTCTGACCCTGCTTTAAATATTGGCGGCAGAAGGTATGTGGGAACTGTTGCTACTCCGCATACAGTTAAAGGTTCCCCGACCGGTAATAATTTCTTCAGGATTCAGGGTCCGAATATCGGAGGCCCGGGGATCAATGTCATACAAACAAACCTTTTTACAGTCACCGGAAGATTGGCAGGAGCAGGAGCTCCCGTTATAACCCTGCACGGTGCTAACCCTGTTAATGTATTGCAGAATGCGCCTTATACTGCAACAGAAGATGCCGGAGCCACAGCTTTGGATGATGTGGATGGTAATTTGACAGCGAATATTCAAATAACCGGATTGCCGGTTAATACCGCCACAATAGGCGCTAAAACAGTAACTTATACAGTTACAGACAGTGCGGGCAATACTGCCACAGCCACAAGGACAGTAAATGTTGTAGAAACATCGGCAGTTGATGGAGTTGCCCCTGTAATAACCATTGCCGGTAATAACCCTGCCACGGTAGTAGCAGGAACTGCCTATATTGATGCAGGAGCTACAGCTTTGGATAATGTTGACGGCGCAGTGGCTGTATCTACAACAGGTTTGCCGGTTAATACATCAGTAGTTGGTTCTGCTACGGTTACATATACTGCAACTGATGCGGCCGGCAATACTGCAAGCCTTGACAGAATCGTCAATATAGTGGCAGATAATGTTGCCCCGACTATTACCATTACAGGTTCAAACCCGGTGTTTGTCTTCATCGGTGGAACCTATACGGATGCCGGTGCTACTTGCACAGACAATGTAGACGGAGATTGTACTGCCTTAATAATCACTTCCGGTGCTGTGATTGATACTTCTGCTGCAGGTTCTCATACAGTTAATTATGCTTATACAGACGCTGCCGGCAATAACACCAGCGTTAACAGGACTGTCAACGTAGCTGCTACCCTGCCCGCCGGATTGGTTGAAGTCGGACCTGTTGCTCCTGCAGGAGGGTTGGGGGCAGGTTTCCCGGAGTGGTACAAAGATTCAAACGCTTTAATCTTAGATTTAATGGAAGCGGCTGATCCTCACAGCATTTCCGCTCCTGTTGAAGCAGGTAATGCTTTCTCTGAAACTCTTGGCTTTGGAGCTGAAGGCTTTTGGTGGGCGACTGATGCTGATATGGCTACCTCAGGCCCTAATGGCGCAATTTTAGTCCAGGCAGTTGAAGCAGCTTTTGCAGGCGAATCAGCAGTTGACGGCGAACAGTCTGCCTTTGCCCGGGTCAGGATCAGAATAGATGTCGGAGAGCCGGGCACATACACTGTCACCTATCCGTTTGGAACAAAAACATATGATGTATTAACTGTAGGGCCAGGGTTTGAAATTAATGATACTTCTGATATCGGCTGCTTTGCCCAACCAGGTATAAGCTGTGACCAGGCAGGCCAGCCAAACTTCTCGACCGTATTAAGCGGTGAAATAGGACCATTCCTGACCTGGGACACCTTTGACCCAAACCCGGTTCTTTCTGATCCTTTGCTGACACATTCTGTTACTAACAGGAGATATGTAGGCGACGGTATAACACCGCACATTGTTAAAGGCAGCCCGACCGGCAACAACTTCTTCAGGATTGAAGGACCAAATATCGGAGGGGCTGGAGTTAACTCAGTCCAGACAAATTTGTTTACAGTAGTCGGCAGACTGGATAATGCTGTTAATCCTAATGCGCCTGTTATCACCGTAGTCGGCGCAAACCCTGTCACTGTTTTGCTGAATGATCCTTACACTGCAGTACAAGATGCCGGCGCCACAGCCACAGATGTGCCTGATGGTGATTTGACTGCTTCTATTATAGAAAGCGGACTTCCGGTTGACACTTCCACTGTTGGAGCTAAAACTGTCACATATACAGTCACAGATGCTAACGGCAATACTGTAAGCGCCACAAGAACAATTAATGTGGTGGCTGCTCTTCCTGCTGATGTGACGCCTCCGGTTATTACTGTGCTGGGTGCAAATCCGATCACAGTTACAGTCGGATCAACCTATGCTGCGGCAGAAGATGCCGGTGCCACAGCTTTTGATGCTGTAGATGGTGTGGTAGTTGTAGCAGAATCGGGGTTGCCTGTTGATACCTCAACAGAAGGCGCCAAAACAGTCACATACACTTCCACAGACGCTGCCGGCAATACGGCTACTATCACAAGGACTGTTAATGTGACATCTGCGCCTGTTACCACCGGTTCCATAAGGATCATAAAAGATACCGTATTAAATAACGCCCAGGATTTTGAATTCAGGTTAAGGCTTGGTGCGTTTGACCAAACTTTTTTCCTTGATGATGATTCTGATAATACGCTTCCTAATGTGCGCGAATTTGAAGGCCTGGCTACAGGAGCCTACAACCTTCAGGAGATCGTAAACAGTAATTGGAACCTAATTTCCATAAGCTGCAATGATCCTGATTCCGGTACAACCTTTGACTTAGGTGCATCCACCGCCACAATTGACCTTGATGCCGGTGAAAGAGTCACCTGTGAATTTACCAATGCCCCGCGCCAGTCAATTGCCGGTGAAAAGTTTTCTGACCAGAATAATAACGGGGTTAAAGAGGCAGGAGAACCTGGACTTTCCGGCTGGACAATTTATCTTGATACTAATGATAACGGTGTATTGGACGGCGGAGAGACTTCCGTAGTCACTGATTCAGAAGGAGATTACCAGTTCCTGAGTGTTAGCAATGGGGTGGTAAATGTGCGTGAGGTTACTCAAAGCAACTGGCAGCCAAAAACTCCATCCGGCGGGAAATATGTCTTAACAATGACTTCAAACTCCAGTTTCATCAGTAAGGACTTTGGTAATGCCCAAATACTCACAATACCGGGTGCAAGCGGCAGATTTTTCTCAACCGGCGGCCCTGTAAACTCCACCACCTCAGTTGTAGCTGATGATGATAATACAATTTCTGT
The DNA here is from genome assembly GCA_001776935.1 of Candidatus Daviesbacteria bacterium RIFCSPLOWO2_01_FULL_39_23. GTDB lineage: Bacteria > Patescibacteriota > Microgenomatia > Daviesbacterales > UBA10151 > UBA10151. Next base: position 22,225 of record MFDN01000014.1, read on the forward strand.
GGCAGGCAATGGTGGCACTACTACTATTCTTATTCCTGAAGGTACTGTTATCACCAAATCAGACGGCGGCACTATTGATTTCAGCCAGCTCACATCTGCAGTATTAGCTGCTTCAGCTGTCTCAGGCTTGGGTAGCGGAGTGGTAGTTGATGGAGTCCTGCAATGGGGTATTCCAAACTTAGGTTTATTATTCAGCCAGCCAATTACCATTAATTTCTTTATCGGCACAGCTTTCAACGGCCAAACCTTAAATATTCAAAGGTCAATCTCAGGCAGCGGAGGCTGGACTACTGACGGCATTGTTGCTCCTGCTACCTGTACAGTATCAGCCGGAGTCTGCAGCTTCCAAACCACTAAAGCATCGTTCTTTGCATCTACACATAATGTTCCTGCTGACAATAATACAGGCAGCGGAACTTCTGGCAACAATAACAGCACTACCTCAGCCCCTACCTGTAATGATGTCAAACCAGGTTCTGCACCAACTCTTTTGTCAGCTGTTGCAACCGGAGCCAATGAAGTGACCTTAACATGGAGCAAAGCTGCTGACCCGGTCACCGGATACATGATAGCTTTTGGACTTACCTCAGGAGATCTAAGATTTGGCGATCCAAACCAGGGCAGCAAAAATGATACTCAAAGAGTTATCAAAAACCTGTCCGGAGGCACCACATACTTCTTCAGAGTCAAAGCTGCAAACGGCTGCAATGCAAGCGACTATTCAAACGAGATAGCTGTAAAAGCAACCGGGCAGGCATTATCCACTAATATTCCTGCAGGGTTTCAGGAAGGGGTCTTAGGAGCACAAACTGATCAGGGCAGCACCGGTACCGGAGGGGCAATTGATTATCCGTCTCCTACCCCAAGCGTGGATGATGTATTAGGTACAGATTCGCAGAATGTGGGAGTAGGACAAGATCAAGCTCAAGGTCAAACAGCCGGAGCAAGATCCAATACCCCCCTGGCTGTGGGAGTAGCCTTAGTTTTGCTCACAATTCTGGGTGTTGGATATACATTATACAGGCGCAATAAACTTCAATAATCCTTTCAATTCGGGTCTTTTTCGTGTTAGAATATATTTTTCAGTCATCAGTCATCAGACAGGAAAATCTGAAGACTGAAAGCTGACGACTATTATGAATTTTAAGCTTATTTCAGATTTTAAGCCGACCGGAGATCAGCCGCAAGCCATACAAAAGTTGGTGACAGGGATTGAAAACGGCAAAAAATACCAAGTGCTTTTAGGTGTCACAGGTTCAGGCAAAACATTCACTATGGCAAATGCCATAGCGCGTGTGCAACGGCCCACCCTGATTATTTCCCACAATAAAACTCTGGCAGGGCAGTTGGCACAGGAATTCCGCTCTCTTTTTCCAAGCAACGCAGTGGAATATTTTGTTTCCTATTATGATTATTATCAGCCTGAGGCATACGTTCCCCAATCAGACACTTATATAGAAAAAGAAACGGAAATTAATGAGGAAATTGAGAAACTAAGGCTTTCCACCACAGCTTCTTTGATGACCCGCGAAGACGTTTTGGTAGTAGCTTCAGTTTCAGCTATCTATAACCTGGGTTCACCTGTTGAATACGGTCAGGCAGTTTTAGAACTTAAAGCAGGCATGAAAACAACTTTTGACGCGGTCTTAAAATTTTTAACTAAAATTTATTATCAAAGAAATGACATTGATTTTAAGCGCTCCACTTTTAGGGTGCGGGGAGACACAGTAGACATTTTCCCTTCCCATTGGGAAAAGGCTTTAAGGGTGGAATTTTTAGGCGAAAGTGTTGAAAAGGTTTCCTTTTTAGATCCTTTAACCGGTGATGTAACTCCGACTAACGAAACGCAGATTGTTTATCCGGCAAAGCATTATGTAACCCCCGAACAAAGGTTAAAGCCTGCTTTAGTTCAGATAGAGGGAGATTTAGAATCAAGAATTAAGCAGTTAGAATCAAGCGGTAAATTACTGGAAGCGCAAAGACTTGCACAAAGGACAAATTATGATTTGGAGATGATCCGGGAATTCGGTTACTGCAACGGAATAGAAAATTATTCCCGCTATTTTGACGGACGCAATCCCGGAGACCCGCCTTTTACCCTGCTTGATTACTTTCCTAAAGATTATCTTATTATTTTGGATGAATCCCATATCACGCTTCCGCAAATACGCGGAATGTATAACGGCGACCGCTCCAGAAAAGAAACTTTGGTGGATTTTGGGTTCAGACTGCCTTCTGCTTTGGATAACCGGCCTTTAAAATATGATGAATTCATGCGCAAAATAAACCAGGTTATTTTCACCTCAGCCACCCCGGATGAGTATGAGTTGTCTTTATCCGGAGCAGACAGTGTTGCAGAACAGCTTATACGGCCTACCGGAATTCTGGATCCGCAAATTAGTGTCCGCCCGATTAAAGGACAAATTGAGGATTTAATAAAAGAAATTGAAAAAAGAACACAAAAAGGCGAAAGGACACTCGTAACTACTTTAACCAAAAGAATGGCTGAGGACTTATCAGATTTTTTGAAAGAGAGGGGAATTAAGGTAAATTATTTGCATTCTGAAGTTTTAACTTTAGAAAGAAGCGATATTTTGCAGGCTTTAAGACTTGGAGAATATGACGTGATTGTCGGGATCAATCTGCTCAGGGAGGGGCTGGATCTGCCGGAAGTGTCTTTGGTTGCTATTTTGGATGCAGATAAAGAAGGCTTTTTGCGTTCCCGGACTTCTTTGATACAAACCATGGGAAGGGCTGCAAGGCATATAAACGGCACTGTGATTATGTATGCAGACAATATGACCGGTTCAATGAAATCAGCCATCGGCGAAGTGCAAAGGAGAAGAAAAGTTCAGGCAGAATACAATAAAAAACACGGCATCACCCCAAGAAGCATTACTAAACCCATGCGGGAAAGACTGATTGAAAAGATAGAGGAAGAAACCGGAGAGCAGGTTTTAACAGTTGAAGATATACCTGTAAACGAGAGGGAAAGAATTATTAAAAATTTGGAAGAACAAATGAAACTGGCAGCAGAAGGCTTAGACTTTGAACTGGCAGCCAAATTAAGAGATCAGATAAAAGAGTTAAATATTTAAGGAGTTCTATCAAATTCGTGATTTATTCTTAAATCTCTTAGATACTTTAATAAATCCTGAGGGGTTCTGTAAGAGGCTATCACTGCCAGATATGCTTCAGGATATCTATCAATAGGGTTACGCAGAGGTATCTTTAGTGAACCTTCCGGGTCAATGCGTCCACGTCCTTCTGTTATTTTCTCAACCATAACTTGATAATAACATATTAATGCAAGTATACCTCTTTAAAAAGATTGCAAAATAGGTTAAAATGGAACCTCATTTTTCGGGATAAATTCGCTTTCCTGTCATTCTGGGGCGAAGCCGGAGAATATAATTTCCACAATTTCCACCTGGGAGGTGGCCCAGGTGTTGGAGTGTTAGACTGTTGTCGACTGTTATAGGATATTCTGCAACTAAAATCCACCTCCCGGGTGTTAAAGTGTTAAATGAACTGCTTTAGTTAAATAGATATTATGATTCCCCCAATTACTCTTTTGCCGGCTGATCTGCCTCCGCCGCCGAATTCAATATAGTGGTCACCTAAAGCAGATTCCAAAATATCCGTTTCTACAGTTTCCGGACTTGCCTGTAACTTTTTTACTTTTAACCTTTCAATAAACATTTCCCGGGAAATTCCGCCGGTGGAAAGCGCAGCTGAAGTAACTAATACTGAAATTTTTGCATCAGGAAATCTTCTTTTCAAAGCTTTTTGTTTTTTTAGGATAGTTTCAACTTAGTTTTCCAAAATAGTGGGAGTATTGGTACCGTAAACCCTGTCAAGCACAAATGCTGCTTCTGAAGAGCCATCAGATCTTTTAATCGGCTCAAAAAAAGCAATCTGGTCAGCAATGCTGCCTGTTGCTTTGTTTTCAGACTGGCTGTAAATATAGAATTTATTAATATCTCCAAAAGTCAAATCAGTATCGTTATTGGCACCTGAAGAAGCTATACAGGAAAGGCATTCGCGGATATTTTCCATCATCACATTAAAACTTTGGGTAGCCGTACTGGTGATTGTTTGCTGAGTGCTTTGAGCATAAATTATACTGCCTATTTCTTTTAATCTATTTTGGAGCTCAGGATTTCCAATATCGCTGCTTTGCCTTAAGCTGTTAAATTTATTCTTAACAGTTTCATAAATTTCTTCCAGCTTTACTATTTGTTCCCTGATTTTACCGGTATATTGTAAAAGTGTTTCTTTTTCCTCAGCTGTTAATTCATCCTCATTTTTGACGATCAGGTTATCCAGGTAGTTTAGATCCTGGCTGAGCGCAATAGCCCCGGAGGTTGGTTGAAAATCTTCCCCTAATCTTTGGAAAATTTTAATTACTGCCTCCGAAGGCTTTAGGAATTCTCTCAGCAGGGAAATTTTAGGTTCTGCTTCTGATTGTTTTATGAGGCCGACAAAATTAACTACTGCTGCCAAAGGCTTTATTTCATCCTGGAAATATTTTTTTAGGGACTCCGGATTCAGGGCTAAGTTATTTTGTTGTGCTGTATCAATTACAATTTGCCGTATTTTTTCCTCTTCTTCGCTAAATGCAATGGTTCTTCCGGGGTTGGCCAGCTGCTGGTACATTTTAGCCATTGTTGCTCCCACTGCTTTATTGCCAAAGTCCAAAAGTAGCTTCATGCGTTGTTTGTCTAAAGGTTCGGGGTAAAGGTCTAAATCTTCCAGGGTTTTTAAGTTTAAAATTATATTGGTAAGTTTAATGTCAATTGTCTCAATGTTACCGACTACTATGCTTGAACTTTCTTCCTGCAGCAGGCTAAAAAATTCCGGCAGATCTTCTGCTGGTAGCCCAAGGCTTTGCGCAAGCTGAGTATTCATTTCCGTTCTCTTTTTTAAGAGTTCTTTAACTATCTGAGCTTTTTCCAGAGCTAAAAACTCATCCGGGTTAATATTTTTTCCTCTTCTGAAATTTTCCCATGAATCATTGAGCATCAAAGATAAATAGAATCCCAGGATAGTTTCATTTTGCGCTGAACGATGGCTTAGATTGGCAAGATATTTAGAAATATTGGTAAATGACCTGATATGGTCCAGTGTAAATTGATCAGGAATCTTAATGATGCCAAAGCGGTCCTTAAACAACATGGCAATTCCTTCCAGCAGTCTTTTTTTATGGGCTTCAAACGGATTTTCGGTTGAGCCTAAAGCAGTGCCAAAACTTCTGATTTCGTGCCTTAACTGCAGCAGCTGTTTAGGATCAAAGTACTTAGTGCCGGATTTAACCTGTTCCAAAAGAGCCAGTTTTGCCCGGTATAAAGGGTAGATATCTTTGGCAAATTGTTTCATTTGAGCTGGTTTTAACTTTGTAAAACTGCCAGATAATCTGAAAAAAGACTGGGCGCAGCAATCAAAATATCACGGGAAATATTGTAAAAATCCGTTCTATCTTCATTAGACCATTTTTCTTTTGCAAATTTCTCTTCCATAATATAAATTCCATGGAATACTTCAGATTTAGTTCTTTGCGCCGTGGTATCGCGGGCAAAACTATCATGCAGGCTAAGAATAAAATTGCTGAGAGATTCAAGCTGGCTAAGGGGTCCTGCATCGCCATAAAGTGAAATTATTCCCGGTACTGCTAATAAGGAGAAAGGCATAATTTCTACACCTCCGCTTTTAAGATACTTTTCCCAGATGCTTCGGAATTGATTAAGACAAAAATCCCTAGTTTTTGGTTCTCCAAACAGGGCAATGAGTTTTTCTTTTTGTGCAGTATTACTAAGGAGATGGTGATAGGGGTTATTCATAATTTCAATGTAAGCCATTAACAAAGGCATCCAATTTTGCCCATTTATTGTGACTGTTTCCTGATCAAGCATTTGTTTGAGAGATTCTTGTTGTTTGAATAAAGTAGCCTGGCAAAAATTCTTAAGCATTCTCTTGTCAATTTTTCCCAAACGCCCCAAGCTTTTTCCAAGTTCCGCGTCTTGCGTTAGATTAAGATTGAAAAACCCTTTTTCTTCGGCTTCTGTAAAGATTTCTAATCCTTCATCTGTCTCAAGGAATATTTCCGGGTAGCTTTCTGCCAAAGAAAAATTAGGATTTTTAAAGACCGGTCCGGCTTTGGAAGATAGCTCCAAGGCTCTTGCTTTAGTAAGTTTACCTCTGTCCACGAGATTTAGCATTTTAAAAATGATTGTTTTGTCAAAATCACGGTAACTTACAACCATGTCCTGAAAAAAATGTGAGGTTTGTTCGCCTTGAAATTGATATAATAATTGATGAAGGAGTGACAAGTCAGTGGTTAAGGCCGGGCAAATTTGCCAGGCTGTCAAAAGAGGCTCGAGCAAATTCGCATCAAAGCTTGATTCTCCTATTCTTGAAATCAACTTACCGTCTGTTAAATAGATAATTACTCCCTTATTATGCTGATTTTGGATGATTTTTTGCGCTAATTTGTAAAATCTGTTTTGGATAATGTTTTTAGCCTCAGCTGCTTCTTTTTCCAGTCTACATTGTTCAAGCGACGGCCCCCATTCATCTATCATGTGCCCTGCATCAGACCATCCGACCGTATGCGCCGGTCTTTCCAGCTGGCCGGAAACAGACTTGAAGCACAGGAGTAATTTTTCTCTTAAGCTATTCAAAAAATACGCTCCGCTAATTTTTGCTGCCTGCTCAAAGACTTTTGATTCAGCCTCTGTGATAACACCATTTTCTTCTAGTAAACCAAGGAGAGGAGTGATGGTTAGGCTGTCTGTTGCCATCTCCTTTAATGCCGGGTCTACCCCGGGTTCGTTTATGATTGAAAGTGCAAGATTTGTTGCAGCTTCCCTGAATTTGGAGCGGATACCCCACTGCTGCAGGCCTTCCGGAATTTTTCTGGTTAATACCTCCCTGGCTGATTTTAAGCTTGGATACACAGTTTCAGCTTGATCTAAAATAGAAGACCAGTCAGGCTTTTTGTTAAGTAAATTTAAAGCTCCAATTGCAGCATCAACTCCGTGGCTGGTATTTGCGGCTGCTGCTATCAATACTAAATTTCTGATAGTAGAAGGATGCGGGTATTCAGCAATAAAGTACACAACATGGCCTTGGTCGTCTTTAAGAGAATCCTTAAGTGCAAGTGAATAAAACAAGTTATCCTGCTCGCTGACAGCATCGCCCAGGACTTGAGCAGCAGCTTCTGATGTTTTGGCTGCCTGCCAGAAAGCCATTTTTGAACTAGAAGGGTACCTTATTTCACTATAAATTTCTTCCCAAAATTTTATATGACCTATAAAACCAGAGTTGCTACCATAGGTGCGATTATGCCGCAGATTGCTAATCTTGATATATTTTAATAAACCTTGGTGGAAATTACCAGAGCCCTCTGTTAGGTGGGTCTCTATTGCACTGCTTAGTAAATAAATGTCACGCACAGCCATGTTATTGAGTAACTCGGCTACCAATGTTTTATTCATATCTTCCAAAAGCGGCTGGCAGCTTATTTTGAAGTCAGCAATTGTAAAACTTCCAGCATCATCAATATCTGCTTCAAGCAATTTTTTTAATCTGTCAACAGGAGTTTGACCAGCCTTATTTTGTTTTGTTGGACTAGTTATATAATCCCGAAGAACTGTGTAGTATTTTCTTTGATCAGCCCAAATAAATGGATGCTCTTTGGGAATTTTTCTAAGCTTTGGTAAGATTACTTTTAAGATGTAAGTTTTAGCAAAGTCTGCTGGCAGGGTGCCGTCTGTAATAATTTCATCCGCCATTTCTTTGTACCCTTCTGAGATAGCTGAAAATTCCTGCTTAATTTCCTCTAAGATTGTTGCTTCCCGTTTTTGAGTCAGTTCATTTTGATTACCCTCGATTCCATTTATTGCTTTTTGTTTTTGTTCAAGCTGGCTTGCTGCTTCCGCAGCCTGGGCATCAAGTGAATCTTTTTGTGCTGAAAGTTCTTTTCTTTTTCTGCGGGTAAAAAATCTTCTGAGTCCGCGGATTTGGTCAACCTCCTGATGTTGTGCTGCAACTTCTTGGGCATTTTCTGTTAAGCGTTGGTATTCCCGCTCAATTGCAGATTTTTCCTGAGCTGTTTGAGCTTTTAACTGAAGAATACATTGCAAAGCAATACTGCTTCTTGCCAGGTATTCGGCTGCAGAGCCCGGGGGTATTTTTTGCAAATCTTCCAATAAGTCTTGCAGATTTTGAGGAGAGGTTTTAATTTCGCTATCAGGCTCCGGAGGCGTTACAGTCAGGTTATTTATTAAGGCAGGAGCATTTTCAACATACTGGCTGGTTCGGGCCCTTAAGGAGTTTAGTTTGGTAGCTAAAATAGCTGTTGGAGAGGCAGGAGTGGTTTGTAATTCAGGGCTTTTGGTTGGATCTTTAGGCGGTTCAGGCTCAACAGTTGTAGGCATGATTAGTATCAGTATATACCCCTTTAAAAGTTTTGCAAAATAGGGTAAAATGGAACCTCATTTTTCGGGAATCCTTCGACTCCCCTTCGGCTTCGCTCAGGGTCGCTCAGGATAAAAGTATGGCTATAGACAAGATAATAATCAAAGGTGCCCGTGAGCACAATCTAAAAAATATAGATTTGGAAATTCCTAAAAACAAACTGGTGGTTTTAACCGGCATTTCCGGCTCCGGCAAATCTTCTTTGGCTTTTGATACTTTATATGCAGAAGGCCAAAGGAGATACGTGGAATCCCTTTCTTCTTACGCCCGGCAGTTTTTAGGGGTAATGGATAAGCCTGATGTGGATCTTATCGAAGGGCTTTCCCCGGCCATTTCCATTGATCAAAAAGGTGTTTCGCACAATCCGCGTTCCACTGTTGGTACCACCACTGAAATTTATGATTATTTAAGACTCTTGTTTGCCCGCATCGGCCATCCGCATTGCCCTGTTTGCGGAGCAGAAGTCTCCAAAATGAGCGTGGAGCAGATAGCAGAAAAAGTGACAAGTGATAAGCAACAAGTTACAAGTAAAGGAAGGAGGATAATGGTTTTGGCGCCTGTTGTAAAAGACCGGAAAGGGGAATACAGTCAGCTTTTTGAAGACTTAAAGAAAAAAGGATTTTCAAAAGCCCGGATTGACGGTCATATAAGGGATTTATCCGAGGATTTAGTTTTAATTAAAACTAACAAACATACGATTGACTTGGTTGTAGACCGGCTGGTCTTAGAGTCAGAAGTCAAGAGTCAAAAGTCAAGTGAGGCAAATTCTAGACTCTCGACTCTAGCTACTAGACTCTTGCAGAGTATTGAGACAGCGCTAAAATTTGGCGAGGGATCTGTAATTATTTCTGAAGTTTTGGATGCGTCTTTGGAGTTTCCGCAAAACCCGAAAAAAATGAAAGATCACCTGTACTCTGAAAGATTTGCCTGCCCGGTAGACAATATATCTTTGCCGGAAATTGAACCAAGGCTGCTTTCTTTTAATTCTCCCCATGGTGCCTGTCCTAAATGTTCAGGTTTAGGCACACTTCTTGAGATAGACGAAACCACTATTTTAAACCCGATTCTTTCCATTGAAGAAGGCGGGATACTTCCCTGGTCAAAGCTGGCAACATCTGATACCTGGTTTACCAAGCTTGTAACTGCAGTGGGTAAAGAATACGGGTTCGACCTTAGTACAAGGCTTGGGAGTTTGACGCCTGAGGCTAAGCAAATCCTGCTTTTTGGTTCAGGCGACAAGGAATTTAAAGTGGAAGGAAGAAACAGACAGGGTAAATGGACGCACTTTTATTCTGAATTTTCCGGACTTGTCGCCTACCTTAAGCAAAGGTATGAAACTTCTGAATCAGACTTTGTCAAAGCGGAGATAGAAAAATATATGTATAAGGAAACTTGCCCCAAATGTAAGGGCGCAAGGCTGAAAGATGAGGCTTTATCAATCACAATAGACAGTTTAAATATTGCAGAAGTAACCGGACAGTCAATAGTGCAGACCCTTGAATGGATAAAATCAATTCAAATCAATGGTCGGGAAGCGCAAATTGCCACCCCTGTTGTGAAAGAGATTAAGGCCAGACTGCAATTTCTGATAGATGTCGGTCTGGATTATCTGACTTTGGACCGGGCTGCGCAAACTTTGGCAGGAGGAGAAAGCCAGCGGATCAGGCTTGCCTCACAAATTGGCTCAGGTTTATCAGGTGTTTTATATGTTTTGGATGAGCCATCAATAGGTTTACACCAGCGCGATAACGCGCGTCTTATACAAACACTTAAAAAATTACGGGATTTAGGCAATACGGTGGTGGTTAATGAACACGACGCTGAGACAATGGAAGCTGCGGACCTTTTGATAGAAATCGGTCCGGGAGCAGGCGAGCACGGCGGCAACATAGTGGCTATAGGTACGCCTGATCAGATCAAAAAAAACGCAGCATCTTTAACAGGCCAATATCTTTCCGGTAAAAAAAGAGTGACTGTTCTCAGTCACCCCAAAGATGCCCCAGAGCGACAGGCGAAGGATCTTATTAATGGTAAATTTCTTAAGATTAAGGGAGCCAGTGAGCATAACTTAAAAAATATCAATGCAGAATTTCCTTTGGGTAAATTTATTGCTGTCACAGGCGTTTCAGGATCGGGAAAGTCAACGCTAATTCATGACATTTTGTACCGGGCTCTGGCGCAAAAAATATACCGCTCCCGCGAAAAGGCAGGGGCTTATAAAGAAATGGAAGGCGTAGAAAATATCGACAAAGTGGTGCTTGTGGATCAATCTCCTATTGGCCGGACTCCCCGATCTAATCCTGCCACCTATACCGGCGCTTTTACATTCATAAGGGATCTTTTTGCCAATTCTCCCGAAGCAAAAATAAGGGGATATGGACCGGGCAGATTTTCTTTCAATGTTAAAGGAGGACGGTGCGAGGTTTGTGAAGGGGAAGGAACTTTAAAGATTGAAATGCAGTTTTTGCCTGATGTATATGTGACTTGTGAGGCCTGCAATGGTAAAAGATACAACAGGGAAGCGCTTGAAATTCATTTTAAAGAAAAAACAATTGCAGATGTTTTGGATATGACAGTTGAGGAGGCTTTAAAGTTTTTTGAAAATATTCCTTATATAAAAAATAAACTGCAGGTTCTAAATGATGTAGGTCTTGGTTATATCAGGCTGGGCCAGCCTGCGCCCACTTTATCCGGCGGAGAAGCTCAAAGGATCAAACTTTCATCTGAATTATCCAAACGGCCCACAGGACATACCATGTATATTTTGGATGAGCCCACCACGGGTTTACACTTTGCAGATATAGAAAGACTGCTGGCAATCCTTAGAAAACTTGTAAATTTTGGTAACACCGTGATAATCATTGAACATAATCTGGATGTTATCAGGAATACTGACTGGATTTTGGACTTGGGACCGGAAGGCGGCGATAAAGGCGGAAAAATAGTTGCTGAAGGCACGCCTGAAAATATCGCCAAGCTTAAAGCTTCCCACACCGGTCAGTATCTGGCAAAGATAACATGACAGCGGGAAGCCAAACTGCTAAAATTAAACAATGTTTAGAAAAACGCTGGTAGTTTTACCCCATTTTTTGAGATACGTGATACGTGATACGAAATATGTTATTTTTATACTGTTTTTACTTATCACTTGTCACTTATCACTTATCCCTCCTGTGTTTGCTGCAGAGGAATTTGCAACCTCCTATGATGTGTTATACGACATAGGTGAGGACGGCATTGCTACTATTACTGAAAAAGTTAATCTGCGTAATTTAACCTCTGAATATTATGCCAATCAATTTAAGCTGACTATCGGCGCCACTCAGATTTCCGATATTAAGGCTTCGGATGCAGGCGGCAGCTTGGAAATTGCAAGCGAGCAAAAAGAAAATCTGACTACAATCAGCGTTAAATTCAATCAGCAGGTGGCAGGTCTTGGGAAAAATTTACCCTGGACTATTTCATTTAAATCTAAAGATTTCGCTGAAAAAGTCGGCAAGATTTGGGAGGTTAGGGCGCCCCGGATTTCGCCCACTTCCAACCCGGAAAGTTATAACTTAACATTGTCTGTTCCCAAAATCTTTGGTGATCCTTCGCAAATTTCCCCAACCCCGAAAAGCCAGACAGTTTCAGGAAATAAACTATTTTTAACATTTGATATGGAGCAACTGAAGTCTTCCGGAGTATCCGCCACTTTCGGCCAGAACCAGCTTTTTGACTTTGATCTTACTTATCATTTGGAAAATAATAATCTGGTGCCTGTCCGCACTAATATTGCCCTGCCTCCTGACACTTCTTTTCAGGATGTTATTTATCAAAGGATAGAACCTAAACCGCTGAATGTCACTCTGGATAATGACGGTAACTATTTAGCCTGGTTCCGTTTGGAAAGAGGTCAAAAAATGGATGTTAAAGTTTTTGGATCTGCAAAGCTTTATTCAAGTTCCAAAGTTAAAAATCCCTTTTTAGAAGAAAGCTTAAGAAATAAATATACTTCTGCGGATAAATATTGGGAAAAAGATAATCCGCAAATTATCAGTAAAGTAAATGAGATTTTGGGTAAAAATCCTCCTCCGGATAACGGGGAAAAGGCGAAACTTATTTTCCGTTTTGTAGTAAACTTTTTGAAATATGATTCCTCGCGGCTTGAGGGCAACATAGAAAGATTCGGAGCAGTTACTGCGTTAAATAATCCGGATACTGCCGTATGCATGGAGTTTACAGACCTTTTTATAGCGCTTGCAAGAGCCGCCGGCATTCCTGCGCGTGAATTAAACGGATACGCCTACAGCGCCAATAATGCTTTGCGCCCGCTTTCTTTAACAAAAGATATCCTCCATTCCTGGCCGGAATATTGGAACGCAAGCCGCGGATGGGTGATGGTGGATCCAACCTGGGAAAATACCACGGGTGGAGCGGATTATTTCAGCAAGTTGGACCTTAATCATTTTGCCTTTGTGGTAAAAGGTTCGTCTTCATCCGAACCGATTCCTGCCGGGTCTTATAAATATACGGGTCAGGAAGATACGCGGGATGTTAAAGTTTCTCTGTCTGATACGGACTTTTTGGGGCATCCTCAGATTGATGTTGTTTTAGAGTCCCTCAATCCGGTTATTTCCGGTTTTCCCGGCAAGCTGGTTATTAAGGTTACAAATACCGGCAATTCTTTTTTTCCTTCCGATTCCCTGACAATAAACTCGAACAAACTGACAATCCAAAACTCCAAAACCCAAAAGTTGGGTATAATTCCCCCTTTTGGAAGTTCGGTATTTGAATTTAATGTCAGGACAAAATCCTTATTTGATTCTTTTACAGATCAAATGACAATTGCCATAGGCAATCAAAAATTTACACAGGAAGTGAAGGTAGCTCCTTTTATTTTATTTCAAACAGTTCCGCTGATTATTTCTGCAGTTGCCGCTTTTATGGTTTTGGTGTATGCGGTGATTTTAGGTGTCTTCATTTACCGGAAGCGGATTCTTAAAGCAAAGCTTCAAGCCGGTAAATCATGATCCCCTCATTTGTAGAAAAAACCCGGGTTCCAAAAAAACCCGGCGTCTATATTTTTAAGGATAAAACAGGCAGGGTTTTATATGTCGGAAAAGCAATAAACCTGTACAACCGCGTATCCTCATATTTTTCCCACGTTAAATCAGGCAAAATATCCTCACTTGTGGATCAAATCAGTGCCGCAGAAACTATAACTTGCGAATCCGAACTTGAGGCTTTGATTTTAGAAGCCAATTTCATTAAAAAATATTTACCTCCTTTTAATGTCAGACTGGTGGATGATAAGGATTACTTATATATAGTCATAACTAAAGAAGATTTTCCCAAAGTTATTACAGCCAGAAAAAAGGAACTTGAAGGTGCGGAAAAATACTGGGGGCCTTTCCCTTCTGCCCGGACAGTTAGGGATACATTAAAATCTTTACGCAGAATCTTTCCCTGGTGTAGTCAAAAAAAGCTCTTTGCTGTTAGCCGTTCGCTATTGGCAGCTAATAGCCAAAAGCTAATAGCCAATAGCTATAAACCTTGTTTTTACTATCACTTAGGTTTGTGTCCGCCGGGTGCATGTATGGGGTTAATTTCCGAAAAAGACTATAACAGGATTATTAGCAGATTTTCTAAATTTATGGACGGCAAAAAAGAACAGCTGTTGTCTGATCTTACAAAAGAAATGATGCAGGCCTCAGGTAAGCAAAAGTTTGAAGATGCAGCGAGGATCAAAAAGACTATTAACGGGATTTTGTATATGACCCAGCCCCAAAGGACCAACCTTTATTTGGAAAACCGGAATTTTTTGGAAGAAGAAAGGGAGCTTGCTTTAAAAACTCTGCAAAAGGATTTAAATTTAAAAACTTTGCCGCAAAGGATAGAAGGATATGATATTTCCAATATCTCAGGCAAAGAGGCCACAGGTTCTTTGGTTGTTTTAACAAACGGGGAGATTGATAAATCCCAATACAGAAAATTTAAGATTCATATTACCGGCAGACCTAATGATGTAGGTATGCATAAAGAGATGCTGATAAGACGCTTAAACCATCCCGAGTGGCCTATGCCCGATTTAATTATTGTTGACGGCGGCAGGAGTCAGGCAAAAGCTATGCAAAGCATACTACATACTACCAGCTACATAATACCAATTTTTGGCCTTGCAAAAAGGATGGAGTGGTTATACCCGCCTGAGGGAGAGATAATAAAACTTCCAAAAAGAAGCCTTTCCTTGAAGCTCCTGCAAAAATTACGGGATGAATCACACAGATTTGCCTTGAGCTATCACAGAAAACTTCGTGATAAGATAATGATAGGATGAAAACTGTCCTCCGCTATTTTTTAATAAACCTTGTCTCTCTTTTTGCCACCACTAAAATTATTCCGGGTTTAGCATACAGTGGAGGAGTAAAAAGTCTCTTTTTGGGGGCGGTGGCATTTATGCTGATAAATTTAATTCTGGTTCCGCTCATCAAAATCCTCTTTCTGCCGCTTAATCTTTTAACCCTGGGAATTTTTGCCTGGCTTACTAATGTGATAGCGCTTTATGCTTTAACAACCATTGTGTCTGATTTTCAACTTCTGCCATTTTCTTTTAGTGGAGCAAACCTGAGCGGAATAGTGATTCCGCCGCAGGAGCTCTCACCCTTTTTAGTGGCAATTGTTGCTTCATTTTTGATCGGCATGATAACTCATTTTTTACAGTGGTTAAGCCACTGAAAACCCCATAGCAATTTGACTTTTATACTTTACTATCATATGATATTAGGAATGGTTAAATTTTTCATTGGCGGATTTTTTGTCCTTTTTTCTTCAGTACTCCTTAGTACTCCTGTTTTAGCCGGAGGACAACTGGTTAATCTTGTAGCAGATAGCAATGGTTATGTTAGTGAAGATAACTACGGCCGGATCATGAGAGTCTTCCTTAATTCCGGGCCCGGCGGGTTTCCCTGTAAAGGTGCAGAAATTACTTTTAAATTCGTAGATCCTAAAGATGGGGATTATATCAACACCGGTTCAGGTGGTCCAACTTTTGTGATGCAGGATGATCCTCAGCCATTCTATAGAAATGGAGTCAGGATAGGTAGTATTTGTGGTACTTATGCGAAAATGTCCTCAAAAATTTTTGGAGAGAGAATGGTTACTGTTGCTGTTAAAAATGGTGATCGGGTTTGGCCTGCCTCTGATGCACCGGTAATTAAGGTGCATTTTGACGGAAAATATCATGGTGATAATGCTTATGATAATCAAAACTACAGGAGTTCTTTTGAAAACTATGGTTGGTATGGGGATCTTTCAGTGCTATCTTCTCCCAGCACTACATCTATGCCGGCAGCATCAGTCACTCCTGTCAGATCCGCCTTTCCTGTTGCAACTGTAGTTCCTGTTCCCGTACAGCCAATAATTTCAAAGCCGCCTGTCATCAAAGGTATAGAGCCGATAAAAGTAGTAGTTGATACTAGTGCTTCTGCAGCCTTGCAGCAGAAAATAGAGGATTTAGAAAGAAAACTTGAACAATCTCAACAAAAGCAGTCACTTTTAGAAAGCAGGATTAACCAGCTTGTTTCCTGGATTAAATCAATTTTCCCCTTCTTTAAGTAATATTCCTGTTGTATAATAGATTGATGCAGGCAGTAGTTTCTTTAATTCAAATAATATTGGCAATTCTTTTAATTATTGTGATCATTATCCAGCAAAAAGGCTCCGGGTTGGGCGCTTCCTTCGGAGGAGATATGTCTTTTTACCGGACTAAAAGAGGAGCAGAGAAACTTCTTTTTTACGCCACCATAGGCATTGCCGGCGGTTTTATCCTCTCCTCGCTTATAGGATTAATGCTTTGACTTATTTTATGAACTTAAGGTCTCTGAGGCTATTTTTTTTGATCCTTATTGAGTATTTAAAAAGAAATATATACTGGGTGCTTGGTTTTTTTGCAGTGGTTTGCATTTTTTCTTTTCTGCAATTTAAATTCAATCTGATTCATGCGCCGAATGTAATAAAAATAGGGATAATAGGCACATATCAGCAGCATGATTTGCCTCAGGAACTGACAAGGCTTATTTCCGAAGGCCTTACAACAGCGTCTGAGGAGGGTAAAATTATGCCTGTTTTAGTTAGCGGATGGGAAGTGAATAACGATGCAACTCAATATAAGTTTAAGCTCAAAGATAATCTTAAATGGTCTGATAATACGCAAATTTCTTCCTCAGATTTAGATTTTGCCATCCCAAATACCGTTGTGTCGTTCCCTGAAAAAGGGATAATTCAGTTTAATTTGAAAGAATCATACTCTCCCTTTCCTTCGCTTTTAGTAAAGCCCGTATTTAAAAAAGGTACGCTTTTGGGCACCGGACCATACAAAGTTCAGAAAGTTGAAAAAAGCAGGATTTTTATCACAAAAATTACCCTTTCTCCAATTGACCCAAAATTACCGGGTATAATCATCCGTTTTTACCCCAGTGAAAAAGTTGCTGTTACGGGTTTTAATTTAGGAGAGGTGCAGGCGATTTTTGGTCTCAGCAGTCCGACAGCCTTTGCCGGCAATTCTCAGGTGGCCTTAAAGCAAAAGCCTGATTATTCAAAGATTGTGACTATCCTGTTTCAGGCCGAAGATCCTTTGTTGCAGAACCGATCCCTTCGTCAGGCGCTTGCTTATCAACTTCCTCAAATACCGAATGAGGAAATTGCCAATAATCCCTATCCCCCAAAATTATGGGCTTATAATAGCAGTTCTAAAAAATATTTCTCAAATCCGGGGGAAGCGCAGGATGCTTTGAAGCGGGCAAAGTCAAATATTTCGCAGGAAAAGCTAAAGTCAGAAATAATTTTAACTACAACTCCTAACTTAAGCGAAGTGGGTAAAATTGCGGTTGATGCCTGGAAAGGACTGGGTTTTGACGCAAAGCTTCGGGTGGAATCCGGCATTGCACAAAATTTTCAAGCCCTGCTTATCACCCAAAGTATTCCTGTGGATCCTGACCAGTACTTTTTATGGCATGCAACACAAACAAAAACCAATTTAACAAAGTATAATTCCAAAAGGGCGGATAAAGACCTGGAAGACGGAAGGAAAATAATCTCCGAAGATGAAAGGCGCGAGGCTTACTTTGACTTTCAAAAAACCCTGCTGGAAGATACCCCGGCCGTATTTTTATACTTTCCCAAATACAACATTGCCTACCTTAAAAAAACAGAACCGCTTTTAAGCTTGGTTTTGGGCGTCCGTAATTAGATTTTAAGCGTGAGCTTTGTGAGTTTGGCCGTTGCCGTTTGTTTTTAAAAGGGGGCTTTTGCGTAAAATATCAACTTCGTGTTGCAGGCTGCGCATTTGATGGGCCATATAAATTATTGCATTGTGGGCTTTACCCTCATCTTCGCCAATTTTTTTCATGTATTCTTCTGTTTCCCTTAAACTCTGGGTGTTTTTAGTAACGGCAGATTGAACGGAAAGAGCTATGTAAATCACCTCCAAAGAGGTGGCGGCTGCCAAAATAAGCAAAATGGCCTCGGTGGCGAGGCCAAATACCCTAAGGGTAAAAACTCCCCCAAAAAAAAGGGTGTTGGTAATCAGGAAAAAGAAGAATTTTTCAGATGGAGTAAGCTTTCTGACTGTCATATAT
The DNA here is from genome assembly GCA_001776935.1 of Candidatus Daviesbacteria bacterium RIFCSPLOWO2_01_FULL_39_23. GTDB lineage: Bacteria > Patescibacteriota > Microgenomatia > Daviesbacterales > UBA10151 > UBA10151. The sequence goes on from MFDN01000014.1 coordinate 40,320, forward strand.
TTCCTCCTCTAATACAACAAAAAAATCTCCTAACCTGCTCTTTTTAGGTATCTTAGAGATTTCAAATTTCATTGTCTACCCAACTGACCTTTATGTCAACCCCCCAAAATCAGGTTCAGAAAAGGCTTAGAACCAACCCTTTTTACGGAAATAAAGGTACATCAAAAGTGCAGGAATTGTTGCCAAAATCATAATAATTATTAGAGTGGTGTATGTTCCAAAAAAAGTCCATGAACCCCCTTCGATTCCGCCTGGAAGCAGGATATTCATACCGTAAAATGTTCCGACAATTGTAGCAGGGATTGAAAGGGTAAAAATTATTGTCAGTACGGACAAAATTGTGTTGGTTTTTTCGGTATTGATTGTAAAATCCGCATCTTTGTAAATATCAACTGTTTCCCTTGCTTCTTCCAAAGTTTCCCATGTCCTGTCCACTCTGTGGGTTATATCGGTATAGTAAACAGACAGATTGCTCTTTGAAAATTTTGTAACTCTTGCCGACATATCTGCAAGCAAAGCCCTCAGTGGACCAATAACTCTTCTCAGGCTGATTATTTTTCTTCGTAGTTGCCCAACCTGATAAACTCCTGAGACTTTATCATCAAACACGATGTCTTCCACCAGATCTACCTCGGTAAGTATTGAACGCAGGAGCGGGGACAATCCTTCAGTTAACTGTTCAATGATTGTATACAAAAGATGAGAAGAAGAGTTTCCGATATAGGCTTTGCGGCGGTCTTCATTGTCTTTGCAGTCTTCAAAAATCTTAGAAATTACGCTGTTTTCGTTTTCATGTATAGTAACAAGATAGTTGTGCCCCAGAAAGAAACAAAGTTGATTCATGCTTATGCTTTGATCAGAAATGTTGAGCGAAGGGAAGCGCAGGAGTATAAATATATACCTGTCTTCATCATTTTGTTCAATCTTGGGAAATTGGCTTTTAGATACGCAGTCCTCAAGGTGCAGGGGATGGAAAGGGTATTTTTGAGCAAGCTCGCTGATTTCTTTGCGGGTGGGATTTTTAACATCCACCCATGTTATTTTGCCATGATTCACCGCCTGTATTTTTTCCTCTTTAGGCGCTGCATCTTCGTTTTTTTCACTGCTTTCTTTGACATTCAGAAAGCTTAAATAATATTTAAATGCGCCGGCAATCCTTTTATGGGGTTTGCCGAGCAGGATTTGGATTTCTTTTAAAGTATCTTTTAGGTTCCTAGGCATAGCTTTCTCCTTTTAAAAAAGCGTAGGAAGAAAGGTTTCGTGTGTTCTTCTACGCTCCAGCAAGTTAAGTTTAGTCCTTATGATAAAAAGTTGTCAATACGGTAAAGATCAGGGGGACGGAGGGGTTTTTCTGGTGTAAGTAGCATATATGCAGGCAGCGTCTAAAAGTTTTTCCTGCATGGTGTCAAAAACTTCTTTATAGGAGGCATTTTCCGGCAAAGGCAGTTTGTCATTTAAAGCAAAAAGCTTAAAAAAGTAGCGATGGGTGCCGGAAGGCGGACACGGTCCCTTATATGTTGTTTTGCCAAAATCATTCAATCCGAGCATGCCTCCATCCGGCACATCTGCTTCCCGGACTTTTTTTGTTTGAGGTTCAATATTAAATACCAGCCAATGGATAAAGTTGCCCGGAGCATCAGGGTCTTCTACAATTAAAACCAGACTTTTTGTATTTGCCGGTACCCCGGAAAATTCCAAAGGAGGACTGATATTTTCTCCTTCACAGGTGTATTTTTGAGGAATTTCTTTTTCCGGGGCAAAAGCAGGACTTTGAATTTTCATACCAGATGCCTAAAATATAAACTTCCCCGGTTAATTTTAAACTACGATTAAGCAAGAATTAGGTAAGAGAGTTTACTTGCAAAATTATTACAAAATTCCTACCATGTCTTTAAAAACTCCTGCTAATGTAGTATACTTCGCCTCCTAAAAAACAATTATGGCTATTCCAGAAATTATGGTTAATCAGAGAGAGAAAGAAGTGCAAAGAGCCCTTGGACAATCAGGTATTCAAGAAGATGTTCAACCAGATGTTAAAGAGAGACATGATATGCCTTTTATTCATTTTGTTAAATCCCGGGGTGGTATTACATTAGCCAAAATTGTTACAGAAGAATTTAGATCCGGGGACGAAAAAGTAGTATGCGAGAATGCGGACTTTATTATCAGGCCTTTGTTAGCGTGTAGAGGCCGTATAAGGGAGGATTGTGAAATCATTTGGCATAATAAAGAAAGCGGAGAACATTATAGAGTTGGCATGATTAATTCATCGGGTTGGAAGGATCGTTCCTGGCGTCATACCACCTTCCATAGCTTAGTAGCAAGAAGAGTACGAAGAGTGAATGAACGTCTTGGTGTTATCCCAAGTGGCAATATTCTTCGTTCAGTTATTTTGCCTGCACGGAACCCCTAAAAAAAGTTTTTACATATCAAACTCTTACCTAATTTTAATCCTATTTTGATGCATGATTGCCATAATTAAAAGATGGATAAAGACAGTTTAATGCGCATTGGTGATAAAGTTCTTTCAAAAATTCCTTTGCTTAAAAAAAAAGCCAAAATTGTAGCTAAAAAAGAAGTTGCCAAAGAAACTTTACTGGTTAAATTTAAAGTGGCTGAGGGAGAGGTAAATTTTAATCCCGGCCAATTTGTTTTTGTAGAGCTTCCAAAACTTCTTTACCCTGATGAAAACGGAAACCGGCATCACTTTACTATCTTAAATTCCCCCAATGAAAAGGGAATTATTTCTATAACCACAAGAATCAGGGATACAGGTTTTAAGAGAACTCTAAGAGAGCTGCCAGAAGGCACGGAAGTTGAGGTCGGCCCTATTGCAGGATTTTTTACTTTGCCTAATGATGTTTCCAGGCCTTTGGTTTTTATAGCTTTGGGGATTGGAATCACACCATACATAAGTATGCTCCGCTATATTGAGGAAGAGGGTTTGAAGCATAAGGTGACTCTTATTTATTCTGATTCTGATGAGGAATCTTTGTCATATTTGGATGAGCTGAAGAAAATGGAAAAGAAAAATAAAAATTTTAAATTGGTTGTGACTATAACGGGCAAGAAAAAAAGTGGCCATGAAAACAGACATGTGAATGCAGACTTTATAAAAGATTATATTGATAACCCTAATAAATGTACTTTTTTTGTTTCAGGTCCGCCGAATGCAGTAGAATCTGTCAGTAAATCCTTAAAGGACGCAGGCATTGAAAATGTAAATACCGAAAACTTCAGCGGATATTAATGTTGCCCGGTTAAGAGGATTCAGTTGGACTAGGGTTTGGAATATAGCCCCAGTACTGTTCAAATGCCTTCCTTGGATTTGCCTCCACATTATCAGTGGCAAACTGATTTTTCTTGGTTTTGGGATCTTTTAATAAGTTAAAAAGATCTTTTCTTGTTCCAACAAAAGTATGCGGATGTCCATCTACCAACTTTCCGATGGTCAGGTCAACTACCACTGCATTAGTATCTTTATAAACAACCACAAAAGGATGCTCTTTGCTGATAGGAGATGCGCTTGTATGAATTTGGGCATTGACCCCCATAGCCTTAAGGTTCCGGTAAATTTCCCAGCTAAAAGTTCCGCTATGATTAAAGAGATAGTGTCTGACTTCCGGATTAACCTTGTCAGGATCTATTGATAAACCTTTATTGGTTGGTGTGACCTTAAATTTGGCAACCACTCTATTTTTTTCATCTTGTCCAAATCGGGTTTGCAAAGCCTTTTCTACGACCCTTTCCACAGATTTAACATTCAACTTGGTTCTTGCGCCCCTGGAAAAATCTTCTCTTCCCTCAATCATCCAGTCAAGGGCATCTGTAGTCAAAGGAGAGCCGGGAAAGTCATTAAGCAGGATTTCTTCAATACCCAGCTCAAATTTTCTGGCTACCAGCGTAGGATCCTCACTATGGCAATGGATGTTTTGGACATAAATTGCAAAACCTTTTATCAATAGGCCGGAGGCGACTTTTCCCGGATGATCTTTATTTTCTGCCGGAAATTTCAACTCACCGCTGATCAGCTGCCTTCTAATTGCCCCAAAGGTTTCAGGGCACCTGTGGTCTGACATCACAGCAGGAGCTATTTTAATTTCCGTTAAGTTGGGCAATAGCTCGCCGGCTATTAATTCTTTGAAAGCGACGACGTTTGCATAGTAGTTTTGATCAGGGTTTCCCCCAGATGCTAAGATGGCATTTAATCTATTCAGAGCCAGATTAAAATGCTGATACCTTACAGCAAACTCGGAAATATCATCTTTTATCATTGCTATATGTGGGGCCACAGGTTCAATGCCGTCAAAATGTCTTTCGGCTTTTGCGAGTAACCAGCTGCCATTGTCTACTTCTGCTTTCATCGATTAGGAAGTATACCAAGAAAGTTCCAAAAGTCAAAAATTTACTGGTGGCTGGGGATAAAAACTTCATTGACAATTTTTTGCAGGTTAGAGTTTGTAGCCAGACGGTCTGAATGTGCCAGTACTCGCCTTTTTGCGGCATCAGATTGGTATGGTTTTATCCCATCTCTGATATATCCGGCCTCTTTGGCAATTTCTTCCGGTAAAGGGTCATAATAGGGATTTTCCGGGTGACACTGTCTTACCGCAAGAATGCAGCAGCCAATAAAAACAGATGTTTTTTCTATTTCCGTAATACCCCTCTGGGATTCAATTTGCGAGATTATTTTTTGCATCGGCTCCGGATACCCCACTACAGGCACGGGTAATAATTGAAGAAAAAGATAAGGTTTTGTATTTTTTGGATGTTTTGGGGGATTTTTGTAGGGTATTCTCTGCTTGTGTTCAGGAGAAGTATTCTCCGCTTCCGGCAATTCCCGTGATGCCAGATAGGCGTCGAATGATCTACGTGCAGTACAAATTGTAGTTCCCGCCAAATCACCATGCAGGGTATTAGTAATCGCAGGTATTTCCGGATCAGCAGGCTTAATAGGGTCTTCAATTGCAGAAGGCCTATTTGAAGGACCAGAAGGAGTTGTAAACTTGAGCTCAGCGCGAACGCGCTTAAAAAATTCGGTATCGTCAGACAAATCAAATTCAGGCTTTGGTCCGGGCATAACAAGGCGATTATACCTTAAAAGTAGCCATTTGTGCGGGAAGTTGTTAGAATAGGATTTGTAATGGGCCGGTAGCTCAATGGTAGAGCAATGGACTCTTAATCCATCGGTTCTGGGTTCAAATCCCAGCCGGCTCACAGACAAAGGACTCTTGCAAAGATCACACATAATTCTTCTTTAAATCTTAAACTTTTGTGACAAGATTATCTAAATGAATAAACCAATTTTCCTCATAGGACTTCTAATCCTTTTACTTTCCGGTGCAGCTTTGTATTTCCTTTCTGTAAAATCTGATACAACACAGGATAGAATAACTAATCCAAGTCCAACTGCCGAAAAGCAAAAACCCCTGACAAATGAGATGAGCTTTTTTGTAACCAGTGTTAGCCCCGGCAAAGGCGCGGATTTGGGAGGTCTTACAGGTGCAGATAGTTATTGCCAAAAGCTGGCTGAAGATGCCGGTGCAGGAAATAAAACCTGGCGGGCATATCTTAGTACTACTGCTACTGACAATATGTCTGCTGTTAATGCCCGGGACCGGATCGGAAACGGGCCCTGGAAAAATTTCAAAGGAGAAATAATAGCAAATAATTTAGAAGATCTTCACAGCGATGCCAATAATATAAATAAACAAACTGCCTTAACTGAAAAAGGCGAGGTGGTAAACGGCAGGGGAGACACACCTAACAAGCATGATATGCTCACAGGTTCTACGCCGGAGGGCATGGCGTTTACCAAAAGCGAAGACACAACCTGTAAAAATTGGACCTCAAGTACGGAAGGATCAGCCATGCTGGGCCATCATGACAGATTAGGCACCAGCGATACTGAAGCTGCAAAATCCTGGAATTCCTCCCACCCTTCGCGGGGCTGCAGCAATGAAAACCTGGTCTCAACCGGCGGAGCCGGCCTGTTTTATTGCTTTGCTATTGAAAAATAAACCCTTAGAGTATACTGGATTTAATGCTGTATTTTCTCCTTTTTATAACAGAACTTATTTTGCTGTTTGTGTTATCAGGAAAATTAATCAATTCCTTAACTTCCATATTTTTCAGGATAACGCGCAGCCACCGGGCAGCAATTCACATTATGGCCATAATTTTTTTGCCCGGAACTATTTTTCATGAACTGGCCCATCTTTTATTTGCCGGGGTTATGCTGGTGCCTGTTGGAGAGCTGGATGTGGTGCCGCAAATAGAAGGACAATCAGTTAAGCTGGGAAGCGTACAAATTGCTAAAACAGACCCTTTAAGAAGGACAATTATAGGCGTTGCGCCGGTTATTTTCGGCCTGCTATTAATCTTTACTGCCCTGTATTTTATTCAGTCTTCGGGTGAATTTATCTGGTGGCAGGCTGCTTTGGTTTTATATTTAGTCTTTGCCATTTGCAATACCATGTTTTCCTCAAAAAAAGACGTAGAAGGAGTAATCGGATTTTTAGTCGCAATATTTCTGGTATGTATACTCTTAATTGCTTTTTTGTATTTCATAAATCCTTTGAGCCTGCAAAAAGTCTGGGTCTGGCTAAGCAATTTAAACTTAAACTTTGCAGAAAACTTTTTTAAATCAGCTGATCTTTACCTGTTAGTCCCCCTTGCTTTGGATGCGCTGATAGTTTTTACAGGCAGGTCTTTCAAAAGATTGTTCAAAAGTTAATACGACTGGTATACTCAAGCTCAAAATGATATAATACATATTACCTGCATAATGCACCCCGCACAGGCGGGGTTTTTTAGTTGGATTATGTTCAAAATAAATTACTATGACAAACATAAGAAACGTTGCTATTATTGCTCATGTTGATCACGGCAAAACTACTTTAGTAGATGCCCTGCTTCGTCAATCAAAAACAAAGCTAGGAAAAGAATTCTCCGACTCCTCTGAGCTTATTATGGACAGCAATGATTTGGAAAAAGAGCGGGGGATTACCATTTTTTCTAAAAACGCCTCTGTAAACTGGAAAGATACCAAAATTAATATCATAGATACTCCGGGTCATGCTGATTTTGGCGGGGAAGTTGAGCGGGTTTTAAAAATGGCTGACGGAGTCTTGCTTTTAATAGATGCCAAAGAAGGCCCGATGCCCCAAACCCGTTTTGTTTTAAAAAAAGCTTTGGAGATGGGTCACAAAATTGTAGTTGTGATCAATAAAATAGACAAGCCCGATGCAAGAATAAATTATGTTATCAATAAAACTTTTGATCTGTTTTTAGAGCTGGGAGCAGATGAAGAAACTGCATATTTTCCGACTATTTATTCTTCCGGAAAGCACGGCAAAGCCGGGCTGGAAACAGATTTATCCAAAATGGATGATATTACACCTGTTTTTGATGCTATCCTGGAGCATATTCCGGCTCCTGCGGATGATATCACAAGACCTTTGCAGATATTAATTACCAATACCATCTATGATAATTTTAAGGGCAGGATTGCAACAGGCAGAGTTTACAGCGGCACTGTTAAAGCAGGTCAGGAAATTGCCCACATAAACAGGGAGGGTGTTGTAAAAAAATTCAGGTTAACTTCTTTGATGGGATTTGAAGGCTTAGAAAGGGTCAATATAAATGAAGCTCATGCAGGCGATATTATTGCCCTGTCCGGTATTCCAGATATTACCATTGGTGAAACAATTGCTGATCCGATAAACTCAATTGCCTTGCCGGTTTTGGAAATTGAGGAGTCAACTGTCAGGATGAATTTTGGGGTGAATACTTCCCCTTTTGCAGGCAGAGAGGGTGAATTTAAAACTGCCCGTCAAATCCGGGAAAGGCTTTACAAAGCAGCAGAAGCAGATGTAGCTTTAAATGTGGAAGACGGACCCTTAGGCGATCAAGTAGTCAGCGGCAGAGGAGAACTGCATCTTGCGATTTTAATAGAGAGATTAAGAAGGGAAGGGTATGAGTTCCAGGTCGGGAAACCGCAGGTTATTGAAAAAATGCAAGGCGGGAAGCTGGTGACCCCTTTTGAGAAAGTGGCAATAGAAGTGCCGGAGGAGATGTCCGGCACAGTCATGCAAAAAATGGGCCTGCGTCACGCAGAACTCCTGGACATGAACACGGAAAACGGAGTGACTTTCCTCTTATTCATCATTGCCACCAAGGAATTTTTCGGATACAGGTCTCAATTTATGACAGACACAAAAGGCCTGGGGATTTTAAGCAGTTCTTTTTTAGAATATAGGGAGGATCTTGGAAGTAAATTTGAAAGAGGTCAGGGGTCTTTGGTGGTGCATGAGACAGGAAACACCAAACTATATGCTTTAACAGGAGCACAGGATCGGGGAACCTTGTTTGTCGGCCCTGGGCTGGAAGTCTATAAAGGCCAGGTGATTGGAGTTTCTTCAAGAACAGGGGATATTGCCATAAACGTCTGCAAAGAAAAACAGCAGACAAATCACCGCTCCTCCGGTGAAGGGACATCCGAGCATTTTAATACCCCAAAATTGATGAGTTTGGAAAACGCCATAGAATACATTGATGACACTGAGCTGGTAGAAGTCACCCCCAAAAATATCAGGATCAGAAAAATTGATTTAGGTAAATAGTACTAAATTATCTTACTCGAGTCGGGCGTTTACAGGAAGCTTGGCGTACTACGTCAGGTTTGTCAGTCAGTCCTGCGCCGTTACCTATTCTGGCAGTACACTTATAAGGCAATATGTTGCTAGGGTATAATCTTCTTCTTGCTTTTTGGTTAACAACAGCCAAGCTTGGCTTGTCATCCGGATTCCACTGATTAAGGGGGTACCGACATAGTCCCTGTTGAAAATATCCACAGCCTTCTACTTTACTTTTCATGGCTATAAAAATAGCACAAGTTATAAGATATCGTGAATAAGTAATAATTCAGGCTAATCTTTTTCCTGGTGCTTTTCATCCTGATCCTCATATTAGTTTTAGAATTTCATTTAATTCCTAAATCCTATAGTAGCTTGCATGACGCTCTAAAGTTTAGTATAATATGCAGTCTATGGTTGAACCAGGAGGCTGGAGAAGAGGAAATTTTAATAATTTAATAAGGGAAACAATCTTTCCATCTGGTATGAGAAGGGAAGAAAGAGTAAATCCGTGGTTAAGATCAAAAAGAATTTATGATACATATCCTGATTCATTTAGGGAGAAATATGAATGGGAATTACTTCCGAAAGAAGATCCTCTAAGAGGTGCACAGCAATCAGCAATGAGGATTGGACATAGAGGTGCCTCCCTGCGTTTCGCAAATAGAGAAAATCAGTGTGTAATTGCAGTTGATTGTTTGGATCAATCCCATTTGAATATAAAGATAGTGGATGATATTAAAAAAGAAGGTCCTAATGGTGTGTATGGACTAGATTATGAATCTTTAGTTGTAGCTAGGTATAAATCCCAGAAATTTAATTGAGCTGGTTTTAAAAGCGGAGGTGCATGAACCAGCTTTTGCAACAGAAAATCATGCAGATAATCCTCCAATTCCCGATTGGCGCGATAATCTCTTCGTGTTCCTGGGTTATTTAAGAAGTAAAGATGAAGATTTCTTAGCGGGAAGCGGAGAAGCTAACAGTGATAAGTATCAAAAGGTTGTTGATGATATGTTTTCTGGTATTAATAATCCGAAACTAAATAGTGCGAACGAGACGGCTCATCTATTGATTGAAAGACTACTTAAACACATTCCTCCCGATGATCAGGATGAAGCGGGTAAATTCTTTAGCAGCCTTGCTTTGAAAAAACTTTTTGCTGCAAATTTATTAATGAAAATTAAAAATTGCGAAGTAGATTCCCTTAGTGAATTACCTGATTTTGATATTGATGATTTTCTTAGTTCTCAATTAGCGTTTGAAATAGAATATATTGCGGATACAGATACTTTACCACAGCAATTGCTTGTTCTTGATAAATTTACCGATAAAGGCTTTAACTGGCGAGAAATGGAATCTGAAGATTTAGATGAGGGAGTGGAAAGAGGCTCTGGGTGTATAGAATATAGGGAGAGTATTTCTATACAAGGAGATTTATTCACTGTAAAAAGGATCCGCGATATGATAGTAGTTGATTGTTTAGTGAGAAAAGGAAGAAAACGTTGGCAGGCTATTTTGCCTTTATATTTAGACTCCGAAAAAATTGATGTAATTGCAAATGATTTAGATAGGGACTTTAGGGAGGCAGAATTTCTTTTGGGAACGGTTTTTCGCCGACCAATTGATTGAATATTGAGTATAAGTTAATTAGCTATGCAGGCGCGCCCGGAGGGAATCGAACCCCCAACCGCTTCGTCCGAAGCGAAGTGCTCTATCCGTTAAGCTACGGGCGCAAATCGGTCAAGTCTTTTTATCGCCTAAGGGGAGATAAGATAAGCATTTGACTGACGTAAGTTAATTCTAACAAATAGGGGATCTAAAGTATAATTCCCATTTGACAAATACCTAACGATCGTCAACAATTTGATTAATGATAAGAAAAAGATCAAAGTTGGTTAATGCCGCGCTTTTTGCCTTGGAAAAGTCTGTTTGGGTCGGAGCTACTTTATGCGATTTTGCCTATTATACTCACCAATATGTTTATGGTGAACCTGGCGGAGCTGATAAATATGAATTTTATCAGGTTATCAGCAGATTAAGGAAAGAGGGCTTTATTGAAAAAATTAAGGATATAGATCAGGAAAAGATTATCTAAAAATAAAGAATTGCCTAAAAAAGAAGAAATGGGATGGTAAATGGAGGCTTGTTGTTTTTGATATTCCGGAAAGCAAAAGAAGATTAAGAAATACCTTAAGGCAAAAATTGAAGGAGTGGGGTTTTAAATATTGGCAAAAAAGTTTATGGGCAAGCAAAAACGATATTGCAGATCCTCTTAGGGAATTTATAAATAAATTGAGGCTTTCAGATTTTGTACTGGTAGTAGTCTCAAACGACCTTGGTATTTGGCAAAGTAATCAAAAAACTGACGATCGTTCATAATTTGATGAATTTTAATTTAGAATTAAATTATTTTAAGAAATAGAAATTAATCTACCAAAGAAAGTAACTTAAGCGCCCCGCAAAAGCCTGCATCATGGCCTAATGTACCTAAAACTACTTCTGGTATCTGAGGAAATATTTTTAGTTCTTCAGTAAGGTGGGCTTTAACTCTGTCTAAAGGCAGGCTTTGTGATACAGATCCTCCCAAAACTAAAATATCAGGGGACCAATGCACAATTGTATTATTTATCCCGATAGCTGCATATTTTGCTATTTCATCCCAGGCAGCAGGATCTTTTAAATCTTCTGCTTTTTGTCCGTAAATCCTTTCAATATTTTCCCCTCCGATATAGCTTTCCAGATGACCTTTGCCGCCGCAGTTGCAGGGTTTTCCGGAAGGTACAATAATTTGGTGGCCTGTTTCAAATCCTAAAGCATTTTCATCTATTTTGCCATCTTCTATTTTAGCTCCATTAACCCCTGTCCCAATATTTATAAAAGCGACAATTTTATTGCCTGCTCCTGCTCCGAAAACAGCTTCCCCTAATCCTCCTAAAGCAGTATCGTTTTCCAGCAGAACCCTGCACTCAAAGACGCTTTCCAGTTGAGTTTTAAAAGGTTTTTGAATCCATCCGGGAATGTGGGGAGATGCAACAAGCATAGATTTCGTTTTATCCAATGGCCCTGCAACAGATCCTGCTACGGCTGTTATTTTCTCTCCGCTGGACAGCTCTACTACAACTTGTTTTAAAGCCTCAATACCATTTTCAAACTCTTTTGGAGTTGGAACAATTTTGGATGATTTGATTGTTCTTCCGTCAGAGGATATTGCTATCCTCATATTTGTTCCGCCGATATCAAAAACTAAAAACATAGGGTATAGCGTATAGGGTACAGCGTATAGTTATAAAAATCAATCTCACTTATTTCTTACTTTTTCCTCATGTATTCCATAACTTATAGACTTAGAATCAAATGTATCTTAAGGAAAAAGGAGGTGATAAAAGAAATGGTTACAAAAACATTAATTGGCATGGGTACATTAATAATTGCTTTTGCAATAACCTTGGGGTTGGCATTGGCACAGTCACCAAGCCCAACAGCAACAGCCAGCCCGGCTGCCAGCCCGCAAGCACCTGCCGGAGCGCCGGCTACAGGCATGGGTTATTAATGAGTGTTGTGATAACATAGCGAAGTGAAAAAGAAGTTATCAATTGTTTGGATTGTTATTATTTTTGCTGTATTAGGAATGGTTGGAGGTACAGTTTTTGTAAACCGGAATCTTCAGGTATTACAGCAAACTGTGCCTCAAGCCGTACAAAAAGAGGCTGTAACGCCCATACTTGCTCAAAGTAAGGAAAGCGTGCAGGCGGCTGAGCCGCGGCTTATCAGTATTCCTAAAATTAATATCACTGCAGATGTGGAATCTGTTGGCGAGGATGAAAAAGGCAGGATGGCAGTTCCCGGGGAAGTAATGAATGTGGGATGGTATAAACTTGGCTATAAGCCCGGAGAAAAAGGCAGTGCGGTATTTGCAGGACATTTGGATAAAGTTACCGGTGAACCGGCAGTTTTTTATGATATCAGTAAATTATCAGCAGGTGATGAAATTATTGTAACGGACAAAAACGGCAAAAAATTAACTTTTGAAGTTATTAAATCCCAAGTTTATCCCTTTGATGAAGTCCCACTTAAGGAGGTATTTCTTAGTACTGATAAAATCCGGTTGAATTTGATCACCTGTACAGGATCATGGAATAAAGATGATAAAAACTACTCCAACAGACTGGTTGTTTATTCTCAGCTGAAGTAATCCCACCTCGGAGGTAGGAGTACAATGACACGTAGGGTTTAGAAGGCTTCCAAGACTTTCAAAAGTTGCGCAAGATTTTCATCAGGATCACCTTTCATTAAAAAAGAGCCCAAAATAAGCGAATCTGCTCCTGCTTCCAAAATTTCTCCGGCATTAGTATCTTTAACAGCTCCGTCAACAGAAATTTTTACCGGCCATCCTTTTGATTTTATTTCCCTGATTTTATGTATGGTTTCCGGTACAAAAGGCTGGCCCTGAAAGCCTGGGGTGACTCCCATAACCAAAACTCTATCCACAATTTGAGAATACGGCTCTAGAGCTTTAATGTCAGTATCAGGATTAATTGCCAACACGCTTTCTGCAACCCCTCTTTTTATCAGCTCAATATATCCGGCAATATCTTCATCTGCTTCAATATGAATAATTATCCGGGCAAATCCCAGTTCCAAACATCTTTTAATCCAGCTTTTTGGCTGTTTGACCATAAGATGTGCCTCTTTTTTTAAAGCCCCAAAATCCATATTTGCTAAATCATCCGGATTAATGCTTTTGTTGGGTACTAAGATATTGTCCATAAAATCCACATGAACCCAGCCGGAGTTTAAAGTCTTAGAGCTTAATAATTTATTTAGATCAACTTTAAAGTCCTCAATATTTTTGCTTAAAATCGCAGGAATAATTTCTTCGGGGATTTTAACCATTTGAAACATTTTAACATAAGTCTTTTTGCTTGCTTCCAAAGATAAAAAAGAGTAAGATGAGCGTCCTCTAAATGATGGAACTAATAGAATCGACTAAGTATAAATTACCGGATAGCAGTCGTCATCTTCCAAAAAATCCAAGGCCCTTGGCCAGACCAGATATTAGGAATGATCTCGTAGAAGGTGATCCCGGAGTGATGTTTTCCTCCTTAGAACCTCTAATGGGTGAATTAGGATTTTGTGAGGATAAGAAATTCCGTGATAGGGTTTCCCGTAAGGGCAGGTGGCGCATTTGGACTCGAGTTGTGGATATACCAAATTTTCCTGAAGGCGAGACACGTGTTAATTCATTCCTGGCCTATTACAAGCCTGATAAGATAGCAACAGCTCCAAGGGTACTGTTGAGGCAATCGTTGAGTTCCTTAGATGAGGAAGAGATTTCAAAAGATCTTGCGGAATTTACAAGGCATTTTGTAGAAAGACCAACACTTCGAAGACTTCCTAATACAGCTTTAGCAAACCAAAGAGGGTTTCAATATGCAGAATCTGCTGCTTTAGGAGCTTTGGTAGGAGGAGTTGTTCAGGCATTGAGAGGCAGGGGAGTTTCCGAAGGAAGAAATCCCTCTGTTGCGAGGGGGGTGCTTATTGGGGGTATTGCATTTCCGGTAATTACAGGTGCTTTGCATTACATGGGAGAAAGATCCGCCCGAAGCAGGATACCTCGTATAGATCAATACCAGGCAGGTGAATATGTTTGGGATGCTTTAGTTGCTGAATTCAGGCATAGGCTTACTGTATCTATTCAGCAAGATGATTTCAGAAGGGATTGGATTAATCGAGCGGAGTTTAAAGGACTACCGCCTGAAGACTTAGCTGTAAAATATTTAGAGAACTATTATGGTGTGGACGGGCAGAAAAAGTAAGGGAAAATATGACTTTTGTTATTGACTATTGGATAAAGTTTTGTTAGGCTCATAGGATCAATGGAGATTAAAAAACTTGAGACTTTTGCAAAACTAATCAGGTATTTTATTTTAACTTCCACCACTAAAGCGGGCACAGGTCATCCCACGTCTTCTCTTTCTGCAGTAGAGTTAACCACCGCCCTTATGTTTGGCGGTTTTTTTAGATTTAACCTTAAAGATCCAAAAAATCCCAGAAATGACCGTTTAATTTTTTCTAAAGGGCATGCATCTCCGCTATTTTATTCTCTGTATGCTGCTGCCGGTGCAATTACAGAAGAGGAGTTATTAACTTTGAGAAAATTTGGGAGCAGATTAGAAGGTCACCCGACTATGGATTTCCCCTATACGGAGGCGCCAACGGGATCCTTGGGTCAGGGCTTATCTGCAGGTGTGGGCATGGCTTTAAACAGCAAATATTTGGATAAAACTAACTACAAAACCTATGTTTTACTGGGGGATTCTGAGATGGCGGAGGGGTCTGTTTGGGAAGCAATACAATCTGCAAGCTTTTATAAATTGGACAACCTGATTGGAATCTTAGATGTGAACCGTCTGGGCCAAAGCCGGGAAACCATGCTGGGGCACCATATAGAAATTTATCAAAAAAGAATTGCCTCTTTTGGCTGGGAAACAATTGTTGTTAAAAACGGCCATGATTTTAAGGAAGTTATAGCAGCCCTTGAAAAAGCTGTAAAAGTTAAAGAAAAGCCGGTCATGATTATTGCCAAGACCCTAAAAGGCAGGGGTGTTTCTTTTCTGGAAGACAAAGACGGCTGGCACGGAAAAGCAATTCCGGAAAAAGACCTGCAGTCTGCCTTAAGCGAACTGGGTGAAATCGATAAAAAAATCCGCGGCAAGATTGCGTTACCTTCTAAACCTAAACCTCAAACTAAGCCATCCACCCCCCAACCCCCACAACCTATTACCTATTCCATAGGTGATTCCATCGCAACCCGTAAAGCCTACGGAAACGCCTTAATCAGGCTTTTTCCCAAATATCCTAATATGGTGGTGATGGACGGAGAAACTTCCAACTCTACTTATTCAGAACTTTTTGCCAAAGCCAACCCCAAAAATTATTTTGAAATGTTTATTGCAGAACAAAATATGGTCGGAGCAGCTACAGGCCTTTCCAGAATGGGTAAGATTCCTTTTATTTCCACTTTTGCTGCCTTTTATGCCAGGGCTTTTGACCAAATCAGGATGGCTCAATACGCAGACACCAATGTTAAATTTGTCGGTTCGCACGCAGGGGTTTCAATCGGTGAAGATGGTGCCTCGCAAATGGGGTTGGAGGACATTGCCATGTTCCGCAGCATTTTAGGCAGTGTTATTTTATATCCTTCTGACGCAGTATCTGCCGACCGGCTGACGGAAGAAGCGGCAAAACATAAGGGCATTGTTTATATCCGGACAACCAGAAAAGAAGCACCGGTAATTTACGGTAGTGGCGAAAAATTCCCGATTGGCGGCAGCAAAACTGTTAAAAGTAGTCCTTTTGATAAAGTTACTGTAATTGGAGCCGGTGTAACGCTGCATGAGGCTTTAGGAGCCTATGAGATTTTAAAAGAAAAAGAAATAACAATTAGGGTAGTTGACCTTTATTCAATTATGCCTCTGGATATTAAAACCCTGCAAAAGTGCATGAATGATACACAGGCAATTATTGTGGTGGAGGATCACCATACAGGTGGCGGAATAGGGGAAGCTGTAGCTTCTGTGTTGTCCGGTTCAGGTAAGCCGGTTATAAAAATGGCTGTAGAAAAAATGCCCAGAAGCGGCAAGCCGGATGAGCTCTTGGAATATGAAGGAATCTCCGCTTCTGCAATAGTCAAAAAAGTGCAAAAAATAGTATAATTAGTGTAGCAATTAGGCATTATTCTTCGATCCGGCCCTGCCGGAGAGAAGTTTCCTTAATAATATTCATCATTAATATTTTTAAGGTATGTTCTCGGATGCACTCGAACAATAATTTAAAGTATGAAACCTAATAACCTTAAAACCAAAATCTTTTTAGACAGCGGTGATCCCAAGGAAACTGAAGAAATCAAAAACCTGCTGGGTTTTTTGGACGGCCAAACCACCAATCCTTCTTTAATTGCCAAAAACCCTGATGCCTTGGGCAAAAAATTCTCCAAAGAAGAAATCGCCTCATTTTATAAAGATGTAGTTGAAAAAGTTAATTCAATTATTCCGGAAGGCTCAATTTCCATAGAAGTTTATGCGGATAAAGATTCTACCTCTGATGTTCTTTTGGAAGAAGGCCGCAAAATGTTTTCCTGGATCCCAAATGCCCATATTAAATATCCAATCACAAAAGCAGGCCTGGAAGCAGCAGAAAAATCCGTGAAAGAGGGGATCAGGTTGAATATGACTCTCTGCTTTTCACAGGAACAGGCAGCTGCTGTTTATTCTGCAACAAGTGGGGGGGGAAATACCTATGTTTCCCCTTTTGCCGGCAGGTGGGATGATAAAGGCTTTAACGGTATGGATTTAATAAAAAACATTTTAAAAATGTATGAAAACGGTGACGGACACGTAAAAGTTTTGGCAGCCTCTATCAGAAATATGGATCATTTTTTGTGTTCGCTTGCTATGGGAGCAGATATTATTACAGCTCCTTTTAAAATCCTGAAAGAATGGGCAGATAATGGAATGCAAATCCCCGGGCCTGATTATGTTTATCCCAAAGGGGAGTTAAAAGAAATTCCTTATCAGGAAATTAGTTTGGATAAGCCATGGCAGGAATATGAAATCTTACACGAAATGACAGACGCAGGCCTGGAAAAATTCTCCACAGACTGGAACAACCTTATTGCCTAAAATCCTACCTCCGAGGTAGAAATGAGGCTATACCTAGGGTTTATCTATTCCTCCAAAGCTAAGTGTTTTATTAATTCTAATTTTTGAGCATAGTCAACTTGGTCTAAAACAAACTCTTCATACGTATGTTCGCTTTTGAACATAGAAAGAACAAAATCTTTGGAACAGGCTTTATCAAACTGCGAACTAATATAATTCTGATAAGAGGACCAGGGATACTCTTTCAAATCCTTTACAAGGAAGGAGGCGATGGGATTTAGGTGAATATATCGTGAGACATGAATTAATTGTTCATCAGATTCAATCCTCAGAGCCTTAAATTGACCTTGTAGCAGAGGCCCTACCCGACTATATCTGGTATTAAAATATTTTGTATAACTGTTAGATATCTTGCTGATAAATTCAGAAATACCATTATCCTGAATCTGCCGAATTAAAAAATGATAGTGGTTGGGCATTAGGCAGTAACAAAGTATTTCTATAATTTTTTTATTTTTCTCAAACTTAAAATCCTTAAATCTATTAAGCTGAGAAAATTGAGGTTTAGGACCTTGATACTGATAATAGTAATAAATACATGATAAATCTGATCGTTTACTAGGGGAGTTTTACGATAGGGCATTAATAAGACTAAATCACATAAAACCCTACGTGTCA
Source organism: Candidatus Daviesbacteria bacterium RIFCSPLOWO2_01_FULL_39_23 (assembly GCA_001776935.1). Classification (GTDB taxonomy): domain Bacteria; phylum Patescibacteriota; class Microgenomatia; order Daviesbacterales; family UBA10151; genus UBA10151. The sequence continues at coordinate 58,294 of MFDN01000014.1, forward strand.
ATATGTTTTCACCTCGGAGGTAGGAGTGCGTTGATACCTAGGGTTTTAGTATTTAAGCATTTAGAAACTTGAGGATTTTGTCTTTTTCTTCCAAAGATTCAACTGCTAAATCAGCATGCATAAGCTCGTGAATTTTATGATGTCCTGCTCCTACTGCTATTACCGGTATGCCGCCGGCTCTGGCGCAGGCAATATCCAAGGGAGCGTCTCCAATAATGACCAGCCTTTCCAAGGGTACATCTTCTTTTAATATTTTACTCACCTGTTGGCGGGCGATTTCAATTAAATCTACCCTTTTAAACGCCATTGAACCAAAAGCCCCGAATGAAAAAAAATCTTTAATTCCGGCCCTTGCGAGCTTATTCCACGATATCTCAGCAACATTGCCGGTTAAAAGCCCAAGGGTATCTCCGTGTGCTTTCAGCGCTGATAACAGAGCAACAACTCCCGGCATCGGTGTATAGGTTCCTTCATTTGCATGTTCATTAAAATACTTAATCATTGCTTCAATCGCCTGAGGCATTTTAATTTTTGCTTCTTCTTCTGAAACTCCATGTAATGCCAAGGTTTCGATTAAAATCTGAGTATCTATTTTTCCCTGTCCCATTACTTCTTTTTGCGAAGCAGTTGGCTGGTTATAAACAGTATGCAAAGCATAATCAAAAGCCTCGTGGTGAACTTTGTTTCCGATATCCCCGCCTTTAAGCAATGTCCAATCTACATCAAAAAGAGGGATTTTAAATTTATCCTGCATTTTTAGGTTCCTTGTAGAATTCCGGGTTATTGAACAAATTAACAATTTCAATCTTTGCAGTTTTGTAAGGCACGGCATCAAAACAATCGCAGTATTGGTTAAACATGGCTTCTATATAAAGCCCGCCTGATTTTGATTTTACATCATTTAAATCAACCTTGTTCTCAAAATAAGAAGCCGGAAAACTATCATGAAAGCTGATAACTTTGGCTATATAAGAGATGACTTCATCCGGTAAAGATAACCCCTGAAGTAGTTGGGGGACAAGCCCGGATCCTTTTTGCTCATGTCCCGGACAGCTGGTTTGGACGTTGGCATCTGTTTTTAAAATTCCCGGCAATGATTTACCTATATCATGAAGCAGGGCAATTAAAATCAAAATGTCAGCACTTTTTATTCCGGTAATATCTTCATTTATAAATTTAAAAAATAAATCTTTTGCCAGTGGATTGGTAATAAATTCTCCGGTAATTTCTCTTTGGGCAATATCTTTTGTTTTAATAGAATGAGAGTAGGCATCCTCATGGTTATGATAGCCGTTATTTTCGACAACGCTTTTTAGTTTTAAAAACAGGGGGTTTTGAATTATTTTTGAAATTGTACTCTCAAGGTCCATAATATTTTAATTATACATAATGCAAAGGTGTGTTAAAATAGATTTTTATGGATAACCTTGACCCAAAAAATGTGCTTGGTTCAACAGAAATGTTTGCTTTGCAGTGCAAACAAATTTGGGAAGAAGCCAAAAAATTAGAATTTCCCTCTGAATATCAAAATATTGAAAATATTATAGTTTGCGGTATGGGTGGTTCTGCTTACGGGGGTTATATAATTTCTTCCCTTTTTAAGGATAAATTAAAAGTCCCGATTGTTTCAAACAATGATTATACAATTCCTGCATTTGCCGGTGAAAACACATTAGTTGTTCTTTCCAGCTATTCAGGATCAACAGAAGAAGTTTTATCCTGCGCCCAAAAAGCCAAAGAAGCAGGCTGTAAACTCACAGCCCTAACAGGCGGAGGAAAGCTTGAAGAATTTCTCAAGGACGCAGGTGCTCCTGCTTTGATTTTTGAACCAAAACACAATCCTTCAGGCCAACCCAGGCTGGGGACAGGGTATATGGTATTGGGAATGATAGCCCTTTTAAATAGGTCAGGCATACTTTCAGTTTCAGATAAGGAAGTTGCAAAAGCCATTTCTGAACTTGAAACTGATACTGAGAATATCAAAAGTAAAGCAAAAGAAATGTCGGAAAAAATCAAAGGCTTTATTCCGGTGATTTTTTCAGCAGAATTTTTAGGAGGCAATAATCACATAATAAGAAACCAATTTAATGAAACCTCAAAGAGTTTTTCTGCTTTTGCACCATTGCCGGAATTAAACCATCATCTTTTGGAAGGCTTTAAAAATCCGGAAGATAAAAAGCTGTTTGTATTATTTATTTCCTCAGACCTATATTCGGATAAATTAAAAAAGAGGGTTGAGTTAACCAAAGATGTAATAGAAAAAAATAATGTTTCTTTTGATGAATACAAGCCGGCCGGGTCTTCCAAACTTGCCCAAATGTTAAACACTTTAGCTTTCGGAGGCTACTTAACCCTGTATCTAGCCTTTTCTTATGGCCTGGACCCAAGCCTTATCCCCTGGGTAGACTATTTCAAAGCCCAAATGGAAAAATGATTTTATGGAAATACCTGAAAAAGGATCCGATATAAGATTTACCAAAACTGCAGGTAATGTTAAAAAGGTTAATATCCCTGCCTATGGTGATGTATATGTTTGTCCATATCCTCCATCTGACTTTCCAGATACGCAAAAAGCAGCCAAGGCAATAATATACGCTAAAAAGGGAATAAAACGAAAGTAACAACCTTACGAACATTACTACTACGACCGTATGTTTAATGTGAACAGTAAGATAGTTTCGTATATCTATCCTTGGGGTGGCAAGCTAAACCTTCACTGAGTCCTCACATCTGAGTTCCCACATCGGATGTGGGAAGCTAAACTTATTCATATCGCAAAGCAGTAATTGGATCCAGTTTGGCAGCGCGGATGGCTGGGGCTACTCCAAAAATTATTCCCACAATGGCTGAAAATCCAAAAGATAAAAGCACCGACCACCAGGGGACTGTGGTTGTAAAAAACCGGCCAATGATAAGGGAAATCCCAAAGCCTAAAACAATCCCGATTATCCCTCCTAGTCCAGATAAAGTGATTGCCTCAATTAAAAACTGGTTCCTGATATCAGATGGCTTTGCTCCCACAGCTTTCCTGAGTCCAATCTCCCTTGTCCTCTCCGTAACAGAAACAAGCATAATATTCATAATTCCAATACCTCCTACAATAAGGGATATGGCTGCTATTCCTCCTAAAGCCAGGCTTAAAACTCCCGTAATTTGAGAAATTGTAGATAAAGCCTGTTCCTGGGACTGAACAGTAAACTCATCTTCTGATAATCTCCTTTTTAATATTGCAGTAGCTTTATCCTGTACGATTTTTACCTCATCCGAATCATTTGCGGAAATATAGATAGTATTAAGCCTGTCTATCCCGAATTGCCTTTGAGCTGTCTGAAAAGGTACATATATCGAATTATCCTGGTCAATCCCAAAAATTGATCCCCGCGGTTCCAGCACACCGATAACCTTATATTTTATGGCGGCAACATCAATTATCTGATTTAAAGAAGTTCCTTCTCCGAAAAGGGTTGTTTTAGCACTTTGTCCGATAACCGCCACTTTTCTGGCTGATTGCTGTTCTGAAGAATTAAAAAATCTGCCCTGAGTAAGTTTTATGGAAATAATTTTAGGATAATTTGATTCAACACCAAAAACTGCTGCGCCTTTGTCATTTTTATTACCGAATTTTAAAGTGGCGTTTCTCTGGATAGCCGCAGAAACATCTGCCTCACCTGCAAGTTTGCTTCTTAAATTAACTGCGTCACTGTAAATTAAGCGGTTTGCCTGCACACCACCCGGAGACCTGGCCCCGCCAATTCTACCCGGAATCACAAATAATAAATTAGATCCTAGCCCCTGAATTTGTGCTGTAATAAAAGTCTGCAATCCTGTAACCATGGAAATGAGTAATATCACGGACATCACGCCGATAACTATCCCGAGCATGGTTAAAAACGACCTTAACTTATTGGCAAGAATGGCTTTAAAAGCTGATGATGTGATTTCTAAAATATCCATATTGGTAAGTCGTCAGATAAAATCAGAAAAGTCTGAAAGCTGAAGACTGATGACTGATAGCTATTTCATTATCTCTCCATCCTTTATCCTGACTGTCTTCTTTGCGTGTCTGGCTATATCAACCTCATGTGTAATCATAATGATAGTTTTTCCTTCTTTGTTTAACTTTTGGAAAATATGCATTATTTCATCGCCTGATTTTGAATCCAAATTTCCTGTTGGCTCATCTGCCAAAATTATTTCCGGCTCATTTACTAATGCTCTTGCTATCGCCACCCTTTGCTGCTGGCCCCCTGAAAGCTGATTTGGATGGGAAAGCAGTTTATCAGACAAACCAACCTGTTCCAGAGCCTTTTTTGCTCTCTCCTGTCTGTCTTTTTCCGGAACTCCCGCATAAATTAAAGGCATGGCCACATTATCCAAAGCAGAAGTCCGGGGTAGTAAATTAAAAGATTGGAAAATAAAACCGATTTTTTTATTTCTTATTTCTGCCAGATGATTTTCATTAAGATGCGCTGTATTTTGGCCGTCAAGTTCGTATGAACCGCTGGTTGGTTTATCCAAAAGGCCAATTATATTCATTAAAGTTGACTTGCCTGATCCGGATGAACCGATAATGGCTAAAAACTCTTCTTTTTTTACTTCCAGGTTGATATTGCTTAGAGCCTGGAATTTCACATCTCCTGTTGAATAAACCTTATTTACTTTAGAAAATTTAACTAACATTTGTGTTAAGGTCGCACCTTGACAAAGGTGCGACCTTGGTAACTATCTCCTTCCGCCTCCACCGATTCTTAAAATTCCCTGCAAAGGATTTCTGGCCCTGTTATTTGGTATACCTTGCGCAGGGGGATTTAAGACTACCCTGTCTTCTTCTTTTAAGCCTTCTTTAATTTCTACATCAGTATCAGATCTGATTCCGGGTACAACCTTCTGAGAACGAACTCCATCGGGTGTTTGAATAAGAACAGTATTGTCTTCTCTTAAAGCTTCCTGGGGAATGGTTAAAACATTTTTTTGCTCGGATAATATTACTGACGCCTGGCCGTTTAAGCCATTAATGAACTCCATTTTGGATTCATCCAATTTTATCCGGGCAGTAATTACAGTAGCGCCTGTTGATGTGGATTTGGTTTGAGGCAGAATTTGTTCCACACTGCCTTTAAAAATTTTATCCGGATAAGCGTCTAATATAACCTCAGCCGGTTGCCCTTCTGACAGCTTGCTTATATCCGCCTCATCTATGTCAGTATCAAAATAAACCGCAGAATTATCCACTATTTGTACGATCAAATCCGTTCCGGAGACAGACTGGCCAACTGTTTCTATAGCTTGAGTCACTATTCCGTCTAAAGGCGAAATAATTACAGCATCCTGAAAAGCCCTCTGGGCAGCTTTGACATTGTCAAAAGCTGAATCTCTTGCTGCCTGGGCAGTAGTTCTGGTAACTTTTTGAGCAAATGACTCATCACTTGAGTGATCCTTTACATCATCCTCTGCTTTTTGGGCAATTGCCTGCTTGTCCCGTAAAGTATTTTGAGCCTGCTGTAGAGTTATGGCAAGGCCCTGTGTATCCAGTCCTGCAATTACCTGTCCGGTGCTGACTGTATCTCCTGTTTTAACATTCACATAGCTTAATTTACCGGATGATTTAAATTTCAAACTGACGCTGTCTTTGCCTGTTAAGCTGCCGGAGGATGAAACTGTGGATTTTATATCCTGCTTTTTAACTTCGGCAAACTGCAAAGGAGTCTGCTTTTTTTGTCCAAAAGTATTCAAAATGAAAAAGCCAGCAATAAGAAGTATTATTAACAGTAGGATTTTCTTTTTGGAAGGCCTTAAAATCCCAGGGATCTTCATAATCCGCATATTTTAATATATAGGATAGAAAAAATAAAGTATGGGAGGAGTTATTGAGGTTTTCTTAAACCGACATATTCTGAATAATGCATTTTTACTCCAGCTGCGGCTTCTAATGTATAAACTATCTTCGTACCTAAATCCAGCCATTCACCGGATTTACCAAATTCTCTCCATTCATTCGTCGATTCATCTGATATGGAAAGTATAATGGAGTTATCGCTTGGTCGATAGCATGTTCTTTCTTCAAGATTGTTGCCCAGGGATCTTCTTTTAAGTACCAAATAGGAAGGCACAATAACTCCTTGCTCCTGGAGGGATGCCGCAAGTGCTCCGATGGTTCTTCTGACCCGCCTATTTGCTTTACCCTGATCCTCCGAAATCGCTATTCTTTTGCTTTCAACAGTCGATTGACTCCTGACAACAAAGGCATGCAGGTCGCCTTCTTTCTTGCCGATAGCTCTTTTCTGCTTTGTTACAACACCTTCTGCAGTTGCGAGTGCCTCTTTAATTCCTTCTTTATTAGTTGCCATTTTTATAAGGATTAACCGATAGTTAAATTATATGCATATTCATTGAATTGTCAAGCGTCTTATGTCAAGTCGCACCTAGTAGACATTACCACTGTAAAGATACCTTCTAGGGGTTAAACTTTAACGGTTTACAAAAAGAACTGCATTGGGGATATTTCTGCCGGGTCCAACTTTGTAACCTCCATGCCATAGCGCGGTTGAACCGCCCTCATCCAAATTTAAGGCATCTCCCATATCCAATGCTTTTAATACTTTGGCAGATTCGCCCATAGTGGCGCCGTATATAACACCGATATAAACCATATTGCCTTTTATTCCTATAAAAGTTCTTGGTCCTTTTTGGCCAAACTTTGGCTCTGAGGGATTTTCAGTAAAGTTAATATTCCCTCCGGTAATTAAAAGCGGATAATTGGCAATAACACTGTCAGGAGAGGTATCGCGTCCCCATTCTAAAGACCTGCCTACAAATCTGGCAGAGCCTTGAGAAAAGATTGCTGCAGGAATATTGGAATAGACATTATTATCAGAATTAAAGTAACGTTTATTTTTATTCATCACAAGCGTGTCAAAAGAGTTAGTCTTGCCCGAGCAGCTTGAATATTCAGGCGGACAAAAAAAAGATCCGTTGATGCCTGCATAGGCCCCGTTTCTCCCAACATAATCCCCCAAAGGCATTACAGGACAGTTATTGGAGCAATCAGATTCTGATGCAGTATCTACAATCACTTTAGTGGTATTCAAATCAGCAGCAATAATATCAACCTTGTAATTTTGTCCTTCTGCATTGACTGTTTGTCTTGTATATCCGGGCCCGGGCAAAGTGTTGGTGGTAACAGGAGCGGGAGCAGAGGGGACCGCAGAAGCTACTACTGTAGGAATCGGGGAGGGGGTTGGCTTAGGGATTGGTGTAGGAATTGGAGATGGGGATGGAGTCGGAACAGGGGAAGGGCTTGGTGTTTCGGAAGGAGTTGGAGTCGGAATTACAATGACGGCTGGGGATAAGCTTGTCTGAGAAATTACCGGGGGCTTTTCCAGAAACAATACTGCGGAAGATATAACGGTTATAAAAAGTACAATAAAAATCGGGGCAAGTCCTTTTTGATTTGTTAATTTCATACAGGCAGTTTTGCGATTATAAAATGTGATTTTCAAGTATCTTAACTATTTTGTCAACTGTTTCTTTCAATTTACCCGGTATATTTTCTATTACAAAGTCATAATTATCTTGATACTGTTCCCAAAACAGCTTGTCTTCCTGCATTCTGTGATTTATCTCTGCTTGGCTTATTCCGCGCTTCTTTAGTCTTTCCAGTACAACCTCATCGCTTACCGTTAAGTAAATAACCACGATCCTTTTTAATAAATCATCAGCCCTGCTTTGATCAAAAGAGTCTTTAATAAATTCCCGAACCTTACCGGCGCGGGACGGATCTATCCTCCAAATTAAATCATGTCCCAAATTATTCGCAATCTGACATTTTTGGGTGCCGTATAAGTTCCCTCCATATTCCACATGCTCAATAAAATCGCCTTCAGTAATTTTTTGTTTAAATTTGTCTTCTGATAAAAAATCGTAGTCTATACCGTTTGTTTCAGAGTTTCTGGGAGGTCTTGAAGTTGTGGTAAGGATTTTTTTTAAATTGGGAAATTTTTGCTGCAGCTTTGATGCAACCGTATCTTTTCCCGAAGTGGTTTTTCCCGTGAGAACAATTAGTGATTTAGCAGATTTCATCTCCTAATTATTGTCTATCGTGGTTAATCTTTCAAGTGAGAAATCCTTATAAATAATCCTTCGGTGTTCTTTAGGCAAAGTTAAACCGTGTATGATGCCGCCCAAAAGTATGCCTTTGGTTATCATAAAATCCAATATGCCTACCGAAAGAAAAAAAGAAAGTACTAAAATCACTGAAAAAGAAAACCAATGATGCAGGTGAAACACCCTGCCAAACAGCTTAAAACGGATCACAGGAAAAACCTGCAATCTTTTAGTTTTTATATTCGGAAGTTTTTTTCTAATACGGGATGTCGGGTGGGTGGTGACCCTAAAAGTTAAATACCCGAGCGCTGTCGCCGGGATAATAGATAAGTATTCCATAAATGAAAAGCCTGAATTCATTGTATTAGACCCAGCCATAAAAAGCAAATCTGTCCACTAATTATTTAAGATTGGTATATTCACAAAACAGCCTAGAATGATATAATGGAGGCCATGGATCTAACCACTATTTTGCTTATTATTTTGGGAGTGGAATTTTTTATAATAGCAGTTTGCACCCTCATTATTACCTACCTTTTAGTGAGGACCTTAAAAACCGTTGCCAATTTTACAAATTCCTTAGGAAAAATGAGAGCGCTCTTGACTGTTCCCGCTTTAGTATTGGCATTACTTAGTAAAATAATTAAAAAAAGGGGGTGAAAATTATGAGCGATGAGAAAAAAGGGACAAATCCTTTGGCAACAGGTGTGGCCGGTGCCATGATTGGCGCAGCCGCAGCTGCAGCAGCAATGTTTTTATCTGATGAAAAAAACAGAAAAAAAGCAGAAAAAGCCCTGGGAGATTTACAAAAACAAGGAGATAAAGTTTTAAAAGAAATCAGCAAAAGGGCAATGGAAATAAAAGACGCTGTCAGTAGAAAAACCCAAGATAAAAAAGAAAGCAAAAAAATTACCAAAAAGTCTAAAGGGAAATAAGCAACTTCAAAATTTGAAGGATTGATTTTTTTAGGTTTTCTGATAGAGTATTCTGCAACCCAAATATGAGTTTCAGAAGAAATAATCCAGAGCACGGATCAGGAGATCCCGGAAAGCAACCAAAAAAAGGGAAGATAGGCGTGAATTTTATAGTTCTTACAAACAGCAAAGGACGCAAGGATAAGGTGCGAATCGGGCGTGGTGACCCACCTGTCGGTACTTCAGATCGTGTCAGCGCGGAATCTCTTGATGCTATCCTTGAAATAATACATAATCCTTCAGGATTAAAACCAAGACACCGCCGCTAAGTGGAATCGTTCAGGAGTTTTCAAAACTGCGTCATCGCGAGATCGCCGCGGCGACCGTGGCGATCTCTTGAGATTGCTTCTCCGCCGGCTGGCGGATCGCAATGACGAATCCTTTGTCAAATCCTGAAGGGGTACGCCAAGTGTATTTGCTTTATTTAGGACAGTGTGGTATACTGGTTATCAGTTGATTTAGAATTTGAGCTATCAGATATTTTTTCCTCACGGATTTAACCTTCTTAAGTAGCTCCCTACTAACTTTAAAAATTAGTTTTTTTTAAATTCAATTATTTTAATTATTCTTCTTCATCCTCTTTTTTAAGATGTGATGAAGAAGAATCCATTTTTATGTATAACAACAGCAGGTACAGACAGCGGACATCGATCCGCCATAACGGTTTTAGTAATGGATTTTCCAGATCTCCTCAAAGAGGCTCTTTCGCGAGGCCCGGATTTTCCGCAAACAAAAGGGGCGGAGGCCAAAGAAGAAGTCAGCTTGAAGGAGCAGACATTAATATGTTCATACGCAAAGCCGCTCAGAATGCTCCTGATGAATCCCAAACAGAATCTCACACCTTTGACAGCTTTAATCTGCACGAAAATATAAGACAAAATATTTCCGCTCTTGGCTATATAAATCCTACCCCTGTGCAGGCACAGGCAATCGGTCCTATTTTAGAAGGCCGCGATGTTATTGGCTTGGCCTCTACAGGTACAGGTAAAACCGCAGCCTTTTTAATTCCGCTTATTCAAAAAATTTATCTTAATAGGGATCAAAAAGCATTAATTATTGTCCCGACAAGAGAACTGGCTTTGCAAATTAACGAAGAATTTAAAAATTTAACCCGGAATATGAAGCTGTTTTCTGCTTTTATAATCGGCGGAACAAATATGTACAGGCAAATTCAGGATTTAAGAAGAAATCCCCACATAGTAATCGCCACACCCGGCCGCTTAAAAGACCTTATTGAAAGAAAAAATATTTATATGGAAGATTATTCAAATATTGTTTTAGACGAAGTGGATTTAATGGTGGATATAGGATTTATAAATGATATTAAATTTTTTGTTTCACGGATGCCAAAGGTGCGGCAGTCTCTTTTTTTCTCAGCCACAATTTCACCAAAAATACAGGATGTTTTACGTTATTTTGTAACAAATCCGGTAACGGTTTCTGTTAAAACGCAGGACACCTCAGAAAACGTTGAACAGGATGTTGTGAAAGTAGAAAACCCGGAGAAAAAAATAGACACTTTGCATGATTTATTGATTAAAGACGGTTTTGATAAGGTTTTAATATTTGGCAGGACAAAGCACGGGATTGAAAAACTTAATAAAGAACTCGAATTCCGGGGTTTTAAAGTTGGGTCGATTCATGGCAATAAAAGACAGAGCCAACGCATGCGGGTTTTACAAAGCTTCAAGCAAAATCAAATTCAAATCCTTCTGGCAACAGATGTGGCCTCAAGGGGTTTGGATATAGATAATGTCACCCACGTTATAAATTATGATCTTCCGCAAACTTATGATGATTATATTCACAGAATCGGCAGGACAGGCAGAGCCGGAAAAACAGGCATTGCTTTAACATTTGTAGGAAATTCATATGTTAATAGATGAGGCGGAAATTATTATAAAAGGCGGGCACGGAGGAGCAGGACGGGTTTCTTTCCGGGGTAAAAGGGGCGGGGGACCTGACGGGGGAGACGGAGGTAGGGGCGGAGATGTTTTTGTTAAAGCTACTTCTGATATATATGCTTTGCAGCAGTTTGTTTCCAAAAAAGTTTGTGAGGCCGGGAACGGAGAAATGGGAGGGCATGAGATGAGATCAGGGGCAAATGGGAAAGACCTTATCTTAACAATGCCTGTCGGAACTTTCATTACGCCAGTAACAAACTTGTTTATAACTGATGCTAGTGGTGAAGAAGTTGAGTTAACAAAAGAAGGTCAGGAAATCCTGCTTGCAAAAGGCGGACTTGGGGGAAGAGGAAATGAATCCTTTAAATCTCCAAGTAACACGACCCCGCGGTATGCTCAAAGAGGCCTTAAGGGACAGGAAAAGAAATTATCCCTTAAACTCAAACTGATTGCAGATTTTGGTCTTATTGGGCTTCCGAATGCCGGCAAAAGCTCGCTTTTGAATGAAATTACCAATGCTAATGCAAAAATCGGCGATTATCCGTTTACCACCCTTGAACCGAACCTGGGAGTTTTAAACGGCAGGGTTTTGGCAGATATTCCCGGTTTAATAGAAGGGGCTTCAGAAGGCAAAGGCTTGGGACATAAATTCCTAAAACACATTGAAAAAGTGAAACTTTTACTTCATTGCATATCTTCCGAGTCAGATAATCCTTTAAGCGATTACAAAATCATCAGGGAAGAGCTTAAGAAATTTAACCCGGAACTTCTAAATAAAAAAGAAATTATCCTGCTGACAAAATCAGACCTGGAAAATTCAAAGGTGAAAAATATCGGTATGCAAAAAGTTATCCCTATTTCAATTCACGACTGGAACAGTATACAAGACCTTATCGAAATTCTTACAGAAAATTAAAATCAAAACGCAGCTATAGGTAACCCGAGATATTAATGCTATAATATGATTATATTTTGATCTGGTTTTCTAAAAGATAAAGATACCGTATTTCCCACTTGTATCTTATGCTCACGCTAAACGATTTCACTGTTGAATAAAATTATTATGAAAGTCCTATTTATCAGTCCAAATTCACCATTTGAGAGTATTGGTGGAGTTGAACGCTATGTTATAAATCTCATAAATTATTTTAAGGCCAGGGGAGATATAAAAACCTTTCTTATACTTCCCACAACCCAAAAAAGTCATACGGTTAAAGACGGAAACATGACTATTTACTATGACAGCAACCTTTGTATTCCCCGTAAAAAACGTTCGGCTTCTGACATAGCCAGTAAAGCAGAGGGATTTTCAGATTTGTTGGAAGATATTATAAAAAAGCAGGATATTGACGTAATTTGTGCAGAAAACATTCTTTTTGGCCCGCCTGCTTCTTACAGCCTTAGATTAAATATGATTGCTGCACTTTATAAGATACCGCTTATGCTGCGTCTTCATATGTATCCTGAAACCCCTCTTCAGATAGCTCTTACCAACGAGCTTATGTGGGATCACGTAAGCTGCGTCAGTAAAAGCGTAGCCGGAGACTGCTTCCAAAAAGGAACTGATATAAACAAACTTTCAACTGATTACTTGGGAGTGAATACTTTTGATTTCAAACCTATTAGCGATTCTAAATTTAACCTGAAAAAAGAGCTTGGGCTTGAAAGTGACGTAAAAATCGTGCTGACTGCAGGAAGAATAATTACCGGAACTAAAAACATGCTTAGAGAAAAAGGCATGATAAACCTTATCGAAGCATTCTCCAGGATTTCTCCACGCTTTCCAAAAATCCGTCTCCTGATTGGTGTTGCAAAAGCCTCTGCTAATTTAAAGGATGAGTTTGATAATGTTTATGAGATGCTTCTTGGCTACATCAAAATTAACAATATTGAAGATAAAACGATTGTAAAGATGTTTGAGCTGGATCAAATGCCGAATATATATAGAGGCTCTGATGTTTTGGTTCTTCCTGCAGAAAAAAATGAAACACTTGGCCAAATATTCATAGAGGCAATGGCTTGCGGTACTCCGGTAATCGGCGCCAAAACCGGGGGAATGCCGGAAATCATCAGTGACGGAAATAGCGGCTATCTTGTTCAGCCTAATGATCCAATCATTCTGGCTCAAAAAATTGAAAAAATTCTTAATGATAAGAAAGAACGAAATATGTTTATAAAAAACGGACACAAAACAGTGGAGGAAAAATTTACAGCAGAAAAGCAATTTTCAGACTTTCATAAATTGCTAAAAAGCATCATGGCCGATAATGATTAATTTGTAATATGGCTGACAATAAATGGGGTAAAAGAATTATCTATCAAATCTACCCGCGGAGTTTTAAAGACAGCAACGGAGACGGAATAGGCGACTTAAACGGAATAGCTGATAAATTGGACTACTTAAAAGACTTAGGTGTTGATGCAATATGGCTTTCTCCTGTTTACCGGTCGCCAATGCGTGACTTCGGCTATGATATCTCAGATTATTATGACATTGATCCAATATTCGGAAGCCTTTCTGACTTTGATAATTTAATAAAAAAAACACACAGCAGGGACATGAAAGTGCTTATGGATTTTGTTCCCAATCACACTTCTTCCGAACATCCATGGTTTATAGAGTCAAGCTCTTCTAAAAATAATCCCAAAAGAGACTGGTATATCTGGAAATCTCCCAAAAAAGAGGGGATTGTACCCAACAATTGGCTGTCTCAATTTGGCGGACCTGCCTGGGAACTGGATAAAAAAACAGGCGAATATTATTTGCATACTTTTGATGTAAGCCAGCCTGACCTGAATTGGAGAAATCCGCAGGTCGTTGAGGAAATATTAAATGTCATGCGGTATTGGATAAAAAGGGGCGTAGATGGGTTCCGGGTAGACGTTGCATACTACCTTTTTAAGGACCCCTTTTTTCGGGACGAACCGCATAATCCTGTATTTGCTGAACATCATACGCATTATGACAGTCTATTGCATATTTACACCATTGCGCTGCCTGAAACTCTGAATATGCTTAAAAAGCTTAATGCCATTGTAAACGAATTTGATGATAAGTTTATGATCTGCGAGATCTATACTTTTCTTCATGAAATAATCAATCTTTACAGGATAGTAGACCATCAAAGCTTTGCTCCTTTTAATTTTTCATTTATTTCTCTTCCGTGGAATGCAACAGTTCAAAAAGAATTTATTGATGAATTTGATGAATTGGTAGGCCATAATTATTTCCCCACATATGTTCTTGGTAATCACGATCAGCCAAGAGTGGCTACAAAACTGGGAGAAGGTTCTGCGCGGACAGCTGCGCTGCTTCAGCTTACGCTCCGGGGGATCCCGTTTATTTATTATGGAGAAGAGCTGGGAATGAAGAATGTAGAAATTCCAGAAGAGGAAGCAAAGGATCCGATGGCCGTGAATATGAAGGGTTTCAATCTCGGACGCGATCCTGAGCGTACACCCATGCAATGGGATGGATCCAGGTTCGGCGGCTTTTCAAACACAGAACCCTGGCTTCCTTTAGAGAAGGAATTTCAGGAAAGAAATGTAGCATCCGAAGTAAAAGATAAAAAATCCTTTTTGAACTTGTATAAGTCCGTTATCAATCTTAGGAAAACCAGGAAAAGTTTGGCAGGAGGTAGGCTTATTCCTTTAGACTTCAAAAATCCTAATGTGCTGGGATTTCTTAGGCAGGAAGCGGATGAGGAAACTTTTATACTGGCTAATTTTTCAGAAGAGGAACAAGAAGTTGAATTGCCCGAAGGTAAATGGAAAACCATACTGTCTACAAAAATGGATGTAGAAAACAGAAAAGAAAATAGTCTCCTTCGTTTGCGTCCCGCTGAAGGAATAATACTTTGCAACTAAGTTAAATACTTTAAATAGTCTGCAATTGTTTACTGGCTTGGATCAGTTCATCTAGAGTTTTAGTTTTCATAAGCTTTACCCTGCTATCCGATGATCTTTCAAAATTGTTTACGTAACATTTGACAAATTTTTTCATAAGTTCAAAGTGCTTCCTGCCTTCATACGTTTTTTTAAAAAGCTCCAAATGTTTTACAAGTAAGCGTATTCTTTGTCCTGATGCTCTATTTTGAACATCAATATCCTCATTAAAAAGCCAAACATTTTCAAAAATTCCCTGTCCGATCATAACTCCATCAATCCCATACCTTTCACATTTCTCCCGGGCTTCTTTAAGGCTTTTTACATCCCCGTTTCCTATAACTAAGGCTTTGGATTTAAACTTATTTTTAATCTTCACAGCCTTGCTAACTTCTTCCCAATGAGCTGGAACCTTCGACATCTCAGGAACTATCCTAAGATGCAGAGTCAGGGCGGAAATTTGTGTCTGCAAAAGATGAGTAACCCAATTTTCAATATCAATCCTGTCAAAACCTATTCTTGTTTTAACGCTTACGGGCAGACCCTCGGCGCCGCTTATTGTGGCTTCTATAATTTCTTTTGCAAGCTTTGGGTTTTTAATTAAAGCTGAACCTGCTCCTTTTTTAATAACGTTCTTATCTGGGCATCCCATATTAATATCAATCCCGTCAAATCCCAGCTTTTTGATAAGTCCTGCTGCTTTGTAAAAATTTTCCGGGTTAGACCCCCAAATTTGCGCAACAATCGGTTGTTCTTTTTTTGTAAATTTTAAAGTTTCTAAAACTTTTTCATATCCTTTGGAAAACAAGCCGTCAACCGGTATAAACTCCGTAAAAAATACATCCGGTTTTCCCCGCCCGCCGCGCAAGCCAGCTTGCTGGCGTTGCGGGCAGGCCACAGACACTAAAATTTGCCGAAAAACTGTATCCGTAACCCCGTCCATCGGAGCCAGTATAAAAATGGGTTTTTTTAACTTTTCCCAAAAATGCATAGTTGTAAATTATATACCAATGGATAAAATAATAATTCATGGCTGCAAAATACCAAGTCCTTTTTCAACAGATGTTAAAAGAAAACGAAACCCTTTTGTCCGGCTTTAAATTGCTTCATGATAAATACGAAACTGATCCAAATACATATCAGGATCAATATAATAAAGTAGGGGAGGCGGTTATGAAGCTTATCCAAGAATATGAAAACATGCTAACCTCAAGCACTGAAAAGTCAGGGTACGGTAAATATGCCGCTAATTTGTCTGATAAATTTCGCTCTGCTGTAAAAACAATATTTCCGAAAATAGACTTTATCGGAGTGCAGAGAGTCTGAATTAGGAGTGGGTGGGCAGATTATAATCCTGAGCAAAGTCGAAGGACTTACTTCGTACCCAACTAAAAGAGTTCAGGCACCCTTTTACGATTCCTGACTATTCCAAAAAGTATAAATTAGCTATTAATAAATGCTAAGCAGATTAAGACTTTAATAAATCAAAAGCTTGGTCTACAATTAGGCTAAAATGCAAAAGACACAGGATAGTATAAGTTACTTCTTTGTTGATGAATCAGGCGATCCAACTTTTTATGATAGACACGGAAATTTAGTTGTAGGAACAGAAGGTATATCTAAGATACTAATATTGGGATTTATCCATACAAAAGATCCTAAATCCATTCGTCAGGCATTACAAAAGCTTCAGCAAGAAATTACCCAGGATAAATACCTGGAAGGTATTCCCTCGCTGCAGAAAACCTTAGTTGCCTTTCACGCCAAAGATGATAGTCCAGAGATTAGAGAAAAAGTATTTAAAACTATAGTAGATTTAACTTTTACCGCAGAGCTTTTTGTGGCAAGAAAAATTCAAAATATCTTTAATGCTAGACATCATAGAAATGAAAATGAATTTTACGATGATTTAATAAGCAAATTATTTGAGAATAAACTGCATTTAGCAAAACATAATGAAATATTCTTTGCTGTAAGAGGAAATAAAACTCGTCAAATTCCGTTAGAACAAGCAATACAAAGAGCTATTAGCACATTTGAGAGTAAGTGGAAGAAGAAGATTGATTCAATTGTAAAAGTTAATCCCCATAGCCCTTCTGGGGAACCATGCCTTCAAGTTATAGATTATGTTAATTGGGCGGTTCAAAGAGCTTTTATAAAACAAGATATGAGATTTTATAAATTTATAGAAGAGAAAATTAAATATCTGGTTGATATTTATGATAATGATAAATACCCCAAGAATTTTTATACCTCAAGAAACAAATTTGATGTATCAAAAATAAGCCCCCTGTAAACTAGATGGGTGTAACCCATGCAAGGCATGAAGCCTACTTTTATTTACAGAGAGCTTACTCTATATCCTTACTATAATAACCAGAAAAGTGAAAGTCAATAACAATAAAAGGTAAGAAAACTGTAAGAACGATATACTTTTTCTATGAAATTAATATTGATTGATGGAGGGCCAGCTTCAGGGAAAAATACATTAGGAAAATTACTGGTAGATCAATTTAATAAAAATGGAGAAAAAGCAATTCTTTTAGATCTAGATTCATATGTTGAGGAGTTCAATCCTAAATGGATTTGGGAGAGTAAAGAACAAGAGGAAAAAGATCATTTAAATGCCAGAGTAAATTTTGTAAAAGATATAAATAAGTATTTACAAGAAGATCTTACTGTCGTTGCTATCGGGGAAAGATTTCTAACACATTCAGATGTTTCTCGTTACACAGAAAAATTAGGAATAAATTATCCAATATACCTTTTTCATCTAACAGTTCCAAGGGCTTTACGTCAACAAAGATTAGATCAAAGAGGACCCCATTCGCTTATTAATCTAGATAAGGATCAAAAAGATCGCGACGCTATTAAAGATTGGCCAGGATATGTTTATGAGAATATTAATTCTCCAGAAGAAGACGCTAAGAATTTATATGATTTAATCCGGAGTAACAAAGGATTAATAAATCTATGAAGTATTTCTTGGGTACGAACTTCCCCTCAGTGGTAGTTAAAATTGAGGCTAAAAATGCTTGGGTCGAAATCTTAATTTCGACACCTCAAAACAATTTTCTAGGTTGAAGATTTATGAAAATTATTTTTCGGGGTGGCTGACGGGTAATGCTCCCGCTTCCTTCCGCTCCACAGGCGGACGTTCTACTTTTGAACTACAGCCACCATAAAGAACCATTTTATCAGATTCTTGAATTTAAAGCACTAAAAAAGCCCCTTGCGGGACTTTCTTAGAGAACTTGTATATCTTGCGATTTACAAGTCTTTTTATAATACTCTATATATTTAAATTGGTCAATTAGGACAAAGTAGCTCAGAATATATCAATTAGAAAACGGCAGTAGTTTCCAAAGCTCCTTTGGGTTTAGCAAAACAGAGAATATATCAGGTTTTAAGCTTCCAAAATTCAGTGTATTCTCACCTGCCGATACTGTCTGGGTAATCTTTGAGGGTTTATAAAAAGGCTTTTCCAAAGAAAATTCAAAAGAATAATCCGGCAACAAATACCTTGCCTCAATTGCATCCGACATCCCCCTTCCATCCAGTTTTATATTTTGTATATTACTGCCTGTTGCGCCTTTGATAGTTAGAATATAGTTTCCGGCAAAATTATTTTTCCACCCCAAAGAGCTTTTAATTTTTAAAATCACCGGCGACTTCACTTCGGTTTCCGATTCCAGAGGTTTTGAATCAAATTGCCTGTTTCCTTCAAACAAGTTAAGGGTGGTTTTATAAACATTATTCTGGCGGGCGCTCATCTCAAGCGGCGCCTTTAAGTTCAGTCTGAAAGTATATTCCTGACCGGGTTCAACTTTTATGTTTTTAGGCAGCTCAAGGTTTGTAATCCCAAAGTTTTGTCCTCCCTCGGTGGCAACCAGCCTGACTTGCTCCCTGTCGTTCCATATTGACTGGCCTATGTTTTTAAATGTTAAGTCAATCATATAGGCCTCGCCTGCAACAATAGAAGTGAATATTTCCCCCTTTAGAAGTTCTGCTTTTACTTCCTGTACAGGTCTTCCTGAAGCTTTTGGAAAATCCTGCAAAACCCGGTAGGCAGGGAAATATGGGTCATCAATAGATTGAGTTTCGCTTTTGGCAAGCTTTGTTTCATGCTTTTTAAAAGAAAACTGGTCAAAAGGAGGTTCCTGATAATTTAGTAAAAACGGTGTGACAGCTACAATTTGCGGATTATTCCAGCATTGGGTAAATGCTTTTTGGTAATAGGAGGCAACTTTTTCTACTGAAGGATAAGACTTGTTTGGCTTTAAGCCTTCCGCATGTTTCCAGCCTGTTTCCGTAATAAAAATCGGCAGTTTCTTTTTCGCCCCAAAAGATTCCAATATTTCCTGTTCCCATTCCCATGTCCAGACAGTTCCTTTACCGTAATCATCAGGCGAGCCGGTAAAGTTAGGATTAGGATAGGAATGAGATACCCAGCCGTCCAGCCTGTTTAATATTCCGGGAACTGCCTGCTCCATTTGTTTTAAAAAGCTTACTTCATCCATGTACAGGGGAGGCTGGTAGGGAGTAGAAGCATCAAGTCCTGCATTGAGTACAAAAAAGTCTCCATTTTTATTTTTTAGCGCTGTAATAGTCTTATCTAATACTTTTGCGTAAGATGTGGCGTCAACTTTATTTCCCCATTCTGCTGCATGATTTGGTTCATTGTAAATAATAATGTAGCGGTTTTTAGTTGGCCAATTAAGTTTATCTAAAAAGTCTGCCCAGGCAATTTCTTCGCCTTCGTAAGGCAGCTTCCAGTGGCCGTTCTCAGGCTGGGTTGCCAGTCTCACCAAAGGAATTAAATGCCTTCGCCGTAAGTCGTTAAAAAATTCCTGCCATTTATTATGATTTCTGTCTTTGCTTTCAACTAAAACCGTTATATATCCCCAGTCGCCGTTGGTGTTTACAAGATCTGCGGCAGGGGAGGATTCCTGAGGAGTTGCCTGGATAATGTGTATCCCAAAACGATTATTGGGAACAAGCAGGGGATCAACGATAGCAAAGGTGGTTGAAATGTAAAATGTAAAATGTACAATGTAAAATGTAAAAAACAGGAAAACTAACTTAATTGTAAATTTCCTCATAAATTACCTCTTGACGTTCGGGTTTTCTTTGCCTATATTAATTAACGTGATACAAATCCTTGAATCTGTTAATGTGTGGGTGTTTTTTAAAGGTAATCTCATACAGCCTTATTCCTTTTTCTGGCATGGCAGGCAAATTAAAATAGATAAGATTAATTTAATCCATACCTCAAAAAACGGGATTTGGGTATTCTACCATTTTTCCGTAAGTTGCGGAGGAAATTTTTACAGACTCAAATTTGATACGAATAAATTAAGTTGGATGCTGGAAGCAGTGGAGGCAGAAGAGGAATAGCTATCAGTCATCAGTCATCAGTCTTCAGCTTTCAGACTAAAATCTGACGACTGACAGCGAAGCGATACTGACAGCTGACGACTACTATGAAAGTTATTTTACATATCGACTTTAACTCATACTTTGCAACAGTTGAACAGCAGGCAAACCCCAGACTTCGGGGTAAGCCGGTTGGTGTTACAGGAGGAGACCGCCTGAAAAGAACAGTTTTGGGTGCAGCTTCAGTTGAGGCAAAAAGATTTGGTGTTAAAACAGGCATGCAGATTTGGGAAGCCCGAAAACTTTGTCCGCAAATAATTTTGGTGCCGGGGGACTCTGATAAGTATTTAGAGACTACAAAGCGTTTTTTAGGCATCCTGAAGGACTACACGCCATATCTGGAAGTCTTTTCAATAGACGAATGCTTTTTGGAATTGTATAAAACTCGGGGTCCTGCCAGCCAGGTTTCCCGTCGTGCATCCTCGCTCGCCTTCGCTCGCTGCGGCTACGCGCCGGGACCCCCTCCTGGCTGTCACCCCTCATTTTGTGATGCAGAGCAGATTGCTTTATATATTAAACAAAGGATCAAAGCTGAAATAGGCGAGTGGATCACCTGCTCTATTGGTATTTCCTACAATAAATTAATGGCCAAGCTGGCCGGCTCTTTACAAAAACCTGATGGTTTGGTGGTTATTGCCAATCAGGAAGAAACCATGAAAGTTTTAGACCAAATTGCCTTGGATGAAATTTGCGGCATTGGTCCGCGGATCAAAAAAAGGCTGAATAACCTGGGCATTTTTGATTTTAAGACTTTAAGAAAAGCCCCGCTTGAGGCTTTGCTGGCCTCCTTTAAATCCTATGGGCAAACTCTTTACAATATGGCGCGGGGCATTGACCATTCCCCCCTGATTCCCTTTTATGAAAAAGGAGAAGTTAAAAGTATTGGTCACCGCCACACCATTGATCATGATACTAACCAGGAAGCAGAAATCAAACAAATTTTGCTGAAACTGTCTGAAATGGTAGCAGCAAGGCTTAGGGCTAAAAATTTAGTCGGTAAAACTATCCACCTTTGGTACCGCGAAGCATTTAATTTAGCTTCCCACTCGTCAAGTGGGAATGTATTTTTTGGAGATGGAATGCAAAATACTATCCACTATACTCATGATGGATTGGAAATTTTTCAGGCAGCCTGGAAAATCTTTCATCTGATTTGGCCTGCCCGCAACGCTACCGCTTGTGAGACAGGCGGGCCTGCCCGCAACGCTACCGCTTGCAAGGCGGGCGGGAACAAGAACAAAATCCGGATGGTTGGCCTTTCTGTCTCCAGCTTAAAACCTGTGCTGCCGCAAAATTTAAGCCTGCTGCCGGAAACTGCAAAACAGGAAAAAATTATTAAAACCCTGGATAAAGTTAATGATAAATTCGGTGAATTCACCCTGCAAAGGGGGATACTTTTGGATTCTACCGTCATCCGACGTAAACCAAATCCCTTTCTTTCCGAGCGGAGGTTTAAACTTTAACTTCCTTCCGTCATCCTGAGATTCTTCACTTCACTTCGCCAAGTCTAACCTGGCTTCGCTCCGTTCAGAATGACAATGAGGAATTATGCTATCATTAAATCATGATAAATATTGTGACCGGAGGGGCCGGATTTTTGGGATCTCACCTCTCTGACAAATTAATCGAAAGAGGGGATCAGGTCATTTGTATAGACAATCTTTTAACAGGCAATATAGAAAATATTGCCCACCTGCAAAACAGCCCTGATTTTCAATTTGTACAGGCTGATGCTTTGGATGAGTTTCCCCAGGATTTGGATTTTGACTGCCTTTACCACCTGGCTTCCCCTGCTTCGCCCAATAAAAACAACCCGAAAAGCTATATGGCCCTGCCTTTTGAAACTATGCAGGTGAATTCCTTCGGAACCTGGAATTTATGTAATGAGGCCTTAAACCGTGGAGCCAAATTTTTATTTGCATCTACTTCTGAAATTTACGGAGACCCGCTGGAACACCCGCAAAAAGAAACCTACAGAGGCAATGTTTCAACAATTGGTCCCAGAGCGGTCTACGATGAAGCAAAAAGGTTTGGTGAGACAATAGTCTCTGCGTTTATACGCTATAACAAGCTGGACGGTCGGGCAGTCCGCATTTTTAATACTTACGGGCCGCGGATGTCCCAGGACGGCAGGGTAGTTATTGAATTTGTAATGGCAGCTTTACAAAATAAGCCCTTGCCTGTTTTTGGAGATGGTACCCAAACCCGTTCTTTTTGTTACGTATCAGATTTGGTTGACGGAATTATAGCGGCAATGGATAAAGGTGAAAAAGGGGAAATTTTCAATCTTGGAAATCCCGATGAATTTACGGTGTTGCAGCTTGCTGAAATTGTTAAAAAACTTACCGGCACCACATCTGAAATAGCAATTGCGGAAAAATTGCCGGAAGATGAGCCCTTAAGGCGCTGTCCGGATATCTCAAAAGCCAAAGCAGCTTTGGGCTGGGAGCCAAAAGTAGAGCTGGAAGAAGGGCTAAGCAAGCTTATTGTTCACCTAAAAAACGCACAGTCACCAAAAACCCCATGAACTCCCCAACTGTATATATTTAGTATATAATAGTCCTTGTAATTTTAAGCGCCTGTAGCTCAGTGGATAGAGCAGGACGGTTCTAACGTCAAGGCCGGGGGTTCGAATCCCTCCAGGCGTACAGAAAAATGGAAATTCCAAAGGGTGTATCTGTTAGTGAAACTGACGGATCGCTAAAAAGGCGGCAAGACTTTAAAATAGTTTTTGCTACAACCAAAAGATTCTGGCTTGGGTGCTGATTATATATATGCAAAAAATTTTCCGGGACGTTATAGCCCTTATCGCCGGCACTGCTCTTGTAATTTCCGGAGGAAAATTAAATTCTGTTCCCGATAAAAACAGTTGACATCCTTAATCTATTTTGGTAAATTAAAAAAGTGAGATTAAAAACTGCCGTCCTCCTTACTTTTTCTGCATTTGTAATCATAACTAGTCCTGTTTTTGCAGTTAATCCTTCTGCTGAAAAAACCATAGACATTAAAAAAAGGCTGGATGACCGGCTGGAAAAACTTGATAAAAGGGTTGCTTCCAAAGAAGCAATAGCAGCTGAAAAGATAGAAAATATAAAAGAAAGAATTGCCTCAAAAGAGGCGATTTTGAGGCTGAAGCTGGAAAAGTTTAAAAATCAGGAAAAAGCGCAGATTGCTCAGAGGGTGAATGCCAATTTAAATATAATAAATCAAAACCAGATAGAGAAAATGCTGATACACCTTTCAACTATGTCAACAATCCTTGACCGACTCGAAGCAAGAGTGACAGGAAACACTCCTGATATAAAAGACCCTGCAAAGGCAAAAGAAGCAATTGCTGCTGCGCGGGAAGCTATTTCTTCTGCGTCTGCGGCAGTAAAGGATCAAAAGGAGAACGATTACACTATACAAATCTCATCAGAATCTAAAATAAAGGCAGATGCAAAAAAACAAAGAGATCAACTGCACAAAGACTTAACTGCTATAAGAAAAAGAGTAATTGATGCAAAGCAAGCTGTTTCAAATGCAATAAGGGTTGCAAAATCAGGCTCTGAATCTTCAAAGGAAGGAACCCCGAGTGGACAACAATAACAAGCAGCCGGCGAATATGCCGCAGACCACCCAGCCTCAGGATCCTCCAACCACTGAGCCCGTAGCTCCTCAGCCGACAACTGCTCCCTCAGGAGATTCCAATAAACTGATTATTTTCCTGCTTGCAGGAATAGTGTTTATCGCAATTTTAGTCGGAGGCATTTATTTCTTCTTAAGCAATCAAAAAACACAGCCCGCTCAAACCCCTATTTCTCAAAAACCCACAACTCTCCCTCAGGAGAATCTTGAGCAGGAATTAAGTAATATTGTATTAGACCCGCAGCCTGATGCAGATCTTTCAACTGTAGATGGCGATCTTAACCAGCTTTAAGCCGCTTGACCTGTATATAATTCAGCCTTGACTTCCTGCGGGCTTTGGTAAGTTTTATCGGGCAATCTATCGCTCACCCATTTTTTTTCTTCCTCAGGCACTTCCGTCATTTCGTTGCACGCCGCCAGAATATCACCCTTTGAAGCAGGATACATCACATGCTCATCAATATGTTTTACTGCCTCTTCTGCTTTTTTCCCCATATCAGAAACAGCGCCGGAGACTCCGCCTTTTACACCCTCCAATGTCTCGTCTAAAGTTCCCTCAACTCCTGATACTGTATCACCGACTTTTCCCGCCACTCCTGAGACCACATCGCCCAGAGCTCCTCCCAAGCCGGAAACTGCCTCGCCAATTTTTGGCTTTCCTTTATTTATCATTTATCTCACCTCCTTAATCATGTTAATTTTAAACACCAATATATATATTCCCTTATGAATTAAGTAAGTATTCGGCAAGAAAATGAAAACACTTGCTTGTACAGCTCTTACTATAAATTTACTGAAAAATTACTTTATGTCCATATAATTTGAATGATGGGAGGTGATAAAAATGGTATCCAGAAGAAAAAGTGCGGCCTCAAAAAGCAACATCAAAAAAGCTCAGGCTGTTTGGGAAATGATGTCGCCGGAACACAGAGTCACGATGAGAAGGAAAAGTGAGCCTGTTTTGAAAAAAATGGGTCGTAAGGCAAAAGAGGCTGTTGAAGGCATAAAAGAAAAAATGCCGGGGGATTAGGTAGAGAAATTTGGTTTAAAATATGCTATACTGCGCACATGCATAAACCATTTTATGCGAGCGGATTTCTTTATAGTTTAAAAACAAATCAAATTCTGCTTTTTCAAACCCCGGGCAAAGAAAATGAAAAAACTACCCTGACCACCATCGGCGGAGAAGGCAAACAAAAAGAGGATCCGCAAGCGGCATTTCAACGGATAATAAAAAAGCTGTTAAATCTTGACCTCAAAACAAAAGATATTTATCCTATTTATGATTACTTTCAGGATGACCTGAAAAAGGATAATTTTGTGTTTTATGCAGAATTAAAGAGAAAACCCGCAATCGGTTCTTCTGAAAATGGCGCCTTTGTCTGGGTTACGTTTGAGGAAGCCTTAAAGGTCCTTTTTCCGGCACACAGCAAACAGGATGTAATTGTCGGCCAGCGTGTCATTAATGCCAAATGGCGTGAGTCTCAGGGCATGTAACCCCACACAAATAATACCTCAAGGAATTATTTCTTTTTTGGAGATTTTTTCTTGGGTGTTTTTGCTACTTCCTCTGTAATTTCTGCTTGCTCTTCCTCAGCAGCCTGCATAAAAGAGTTAGGAGTAAGCATTTGTAATATTTTATCCAATTTAGTGTTTAGCAATTCAAATTGCGCGTTTTGCTGTGGCTGAGCAGGAGCTTGTTCCCTGTTTCTTTCTCCGTTGCCTTTTTTATCACCAAAACAATTACTGCAAAAAATGGGTTTTTCGCCGCTTGGACGAAAAGGCACTTTACAGTCATTTCCGCAATCATCGCAAACCGCATCAAACATTTGACGCTCATCAGATCTTTGGAACCTTGACTCATCCCTGCCTTCAAATCTTCCCGCACCAGGACCTTTTTTGTTCTCAAAACAATCACTGCAGAAAATAGGTTTGCCGCTTGTCGGCCGAAAAGGCACTTCGCAGTTTTTATTGCAATTGTCGCAGACAGCCGGATGCATCTGAGCAGGGCTTCGCACATCTCTTCCGTTAAAGCCTCTTCTTGCAAAACCTCTTCCTCCGCTAGGTCTTGAGCCGCGGTTAAAATTTCCCATAGCAAGCATTGTATCATTTAATTAGTAAAAATGTATGACTAAAATATGGCATGGTATAGTACATCAATATCTAATTTTTTCCGCCTGAAATTTCTGCTTATCTTTTGTATTGCGCTTTTGGGGCTGGGTATTTTCTATTTTGCCAATATGCAAAAACAAAAAACCCGGCCTGATTTCGGCCCACCCAAAACTATCAAAGTTCTAGGCAAGGAAAAAGTAAAATATCCTCAGGATTACACAATTGTTATGGTTGGTGATTCCATGACAGAAACTTTGGGCAACAGCGATGAACTTAAAAAGTTTTTATCTGATTACTATCCCGGTAAGTCTTTTGAGATTTTAAATTACGGATTTGGCGCAACAAATATCCTGTCGGTCATGGACAGAATCACTAAAGATACTGAGCGTGGCCGAAAATTCAGGTCCATTGAAAGCATTGCTTATGAGCTGATACTGCTTGAATCCTTTGGCGAAAATCCTCTTTCGCAATATCCATTAAATGAAGGACTGCAGCGGCAAACACAAGAGCTGGATAAAATTGTGGGTGTACTCAAAGAGACAAATCCCAAAGGGAAAATTGCTTTTGTTGCAAGTATTTCCCCAAACAAGTTAATCTTTGCCCAAAATCAGGTTAATTTATCATCAGAAAAAAAGGCGCAGTGGGTAGAAGAAAGAATTGCCTACATTAAAAATCATATTCTTTATGCCCAAAGCCATAATATCCCTATTATTAATGTTTTTGAAAAGTCGCTTTCGGAAAACGGAGACGGAGATCCTGAATATATCAGTACGGATGATTACATTCACCCCTCACCAAAAGGGATTATTTTTATCAGTAAAGAAATAGCAGACTATATTTACAAAAACAATTTATTGGGAAGCGGTTTATTTAACAGCAATTAATTCAACTTCAAAAATTAAAGTAGAACTCGGGGGGATTATGCCAATTTGGTTTACTTTATATAATCTTGTATGATAATTTCGTATCCGGAATTTTTGTCTACAACTTAATCAAAATGCCTGAAATTGAAAAATTGAAAATAGTGATTGTCATGCCGGCTTATAACGCCGCAAAAACAGTCCGTAATACCTATTTAGAAATCCCTCCTTATTTAAGGGAAAATATCATACTGGTAGATGACGGCAGCAAAGATAATACAGTGCAGATTGCCAAAGAATTGGGAATAAAAGTTATAGAACATTCTAAGAATGTAGGCTATGGGGGAAACCAGAAAACCTGTTATGCGGAAGCTCTAAAACTTGATCCTGATATCGTTGTGATGCTTCACCCGGATTACCAATACGATGCTTCGATGATCGAGGATTTAGTTTATCCTATTGCGCGGGGAAGATATGATTTTATGTTCGGGAGCCGCATTGCCAATAAAAAGGGTGCGCTTGCCGGGGGAATGCCGCCCTTAAAATATTACGTTAACAGATTTGTATGCCTTATACAAAACATCCTGTTGGGCGTTAACTTCACTGAGCACTTTTCCGGACTCCGTGCTTATTCTAAAAAGCTTCTTCAAACAGTGCCCTGGCAAAATTTTTCAAACGATTTTGTTTTTGACCAGGAAATGACCATCTCGGCATTGGCACATGGCTTTACTATCAGCGAGGTCGCAATCCCTACCCGCTATCATGAAAAAGCCTCTTCAATAGGATTCATCCGCGGTACAAAATTTATTCTTGAGGGTTTCTTAGTTATCACAGCTTTATACTTGCATAAATTAAATCTTATACAAGATAAAAGATTTGAGCCGGTAAAATCAACTAATATTGGCAAATATTTTATTGCCCTGCCGGTAATTATTTTTATAAATTTATTCCTATACGGTATCTTCCAAAAAGATCTGTTGTTTGGATTATTTCTCTTTGCTGAAAGTGTTTTAATATACTTTAGTTTTGTAAGCAGAGCTTTTTTTATCAGGCTGTTGGCTTGCATGGTATTGGTATTTCTAATCCTGATTTCTTTTTATAAGGATTTTGACCGAACTTTTTTCTATCCGACTCAGCTTGAGATAAGCACTCAGGCTTTCAGGCATGAGTATTTTGCCCTGGAGTTGGGTAAATTATATAAAAACAGGATTGGTATAACCTATATGCAGTCTGCCTTGCCTCTTGCTTCAAAATTTAACAGGAATATGTTTTCTCATCTTGCTTTTGATTCTTTATTGAATGCCCAAAGCATCTTATCTTTAATATCAATACCTTTATTCCTGCTGGGTATTTATAAACTTCCGCGGCTTTTAAGCCGCGGTTTTCTTTATTCTGAGTTTACAATTTTTTATCTTTCTGTTGTTTTTGCTGCAGGGGGATTCTTAACTTTTGAAGGACAATATGGGTTATTGTTATATGCGCCCATAGTTAACTTCTTAATTTACCTTGGCCTATTGCAGGCAATTCATAAAATTTTTTATGCTAAAGCTTAAGAAGACAAGCTTGATTTTAATATTAATTATCTGCTTATCGGTTTTTTTGCGTTTTTACAAATTGAACGAAATACCAACAGGTTTCCATCATGATGAGGTTTCCCAGGCATATAACGCTTTTGCCCTGGGAACAACAGGACATGACCGCTACAGTCAATCTTTTCCTTTACTTTTCCGAGCCTTTGGGTCATACCAGCCTCCGCTTTATACCTATTTATCAATTATCCCAATCAAAATTTTTGGAAACACTATGTTTGCCGCACGGTTTGTATCTGCATTTTTCGGAGTGTTGATTGTGATTTTCACCTATTTAATAATTGCTGAACTTGCAAAAGAAAAATTTAAGCATTCTTTTGCACTTCTGGCAGCTTTAATGGTGGGCATTTCTCCATGGGCGATTCATTTTAGCAGACGGATTGCTGAGGCTAATTTAGGTCTTGCGCTTTTTGCAGCTGCCTTCTATTTTTTTATTCGTTCATTAAGGTCGCCCCGGATATTCCCTTTGGCTATGCTTTTAAGCGGCATTTCCACTCATGCATACTATAGCGAAAGAATTATCGCGATTTTTTTTATCCCAATTTATTTATTCATATTCAGACAACACTACTTCAAGCATATAAAATCAGTCATTTTCGGACTCGTTGTATTTGGCCTGACTCAACTTCCCCATCTTTATCTGTTTGCAAACGGGGCTTTTTCCACCAGATTTAATCAGGTAAGTTATTTAGGAAACATACCAGAAGGCTTTGCAGGGGTTATTTATATTGTGCAGCAATTTTTAAGACATATTTTAATTTATATTTCCCCGCATCATCTTTTTGCAGATACCGGAAGCAATCTTGCAAATGCTGCCCCTGAGCTGGGTGTATTTTATGGCTGGTTTTTTATACCCTTTGTAATTGGAATCATCGCCTTTATCAGGCGGTTTCATATTCCTTTTTTTAAACTTATTCTGCTTGCTCTTCCGGTTTTTTTGATATCTGCAAGCTTAACAGGAGATGAGTTCTATACCCTAAGGATTTTGGAATATTTGTGGGCTTTAACAATTATCATATCTTTCGGGGCTTTCCTGATATTAGAAAAAATTAATAGTAAGCAGGTCAGGCTCATACTGCCGGTTATGCTGACCGTTTTTTCCCTTGTTCTTTTCTATCTCTCATACGGAATTCTTTATAAATATGAGGCTGAAGGATATGCAGGGAAAGTATATATTGAGCTGAAAGATAAACTGGCGCCCTATAGCGGCAAACAGATTATAGTAGATTCATGGAGGGATATTGCCATAGGTCTTAGGATTGCTTATTTTGAAAAATATGATGCAAATAAATTATCTGCAATTTTGGGGCCGCAGATCTTTGCTGATTATTATAAAGCGGAAGGGGACATACAGGAAGTTTATAAGGTGAACAATATGGAATTCCGGCCCTTTGTATGGAAAGAAGACAGCGGTCTAAAAAATACCATATTAGTCGGCGATAGCCTGGCGATCTCTGAAGATCAAGTCTATTCTAATAAATTAACACCGCTATTTGAAATTAAAAATTTAAACGGGAGTACAGCTATAAAAGCTTACACTACTGAATAGTTTTTGTTAATCAAGAGCAGAAGACGCAAATTTAGACGAAGTCGCAAGCTCTGCTTCTTTTGAACTAATCCCGCTTAACTACTACCCTATTTAACTAGCTGATAGAGCTGTATCAAGCTAAGGAGGTAGTTAATTGATATAATCTATATTGTTGAAATATTTTATTTTAAAATTATTTGTATTATTTTTTGTATTCCTTTTAGGAAACATTATGATTGGGACTGACTCTGTACGAAAGTTTGATTGTGATATGTTCTTTCCTGATCTTGAATATGAAAGATACTGCTTACCACTGAAAAGTTTTGGATTTAATGCTTGGGTAGTATTTTTATCCATCCCAGTACTTACTTTTCTATCTGGATTCCTGTATAAAAGTGTAAAAATATTCTTGTTGGTTGATATTATTTGGATATTGCTCACAGAATCTCTGGTAAGGATATTTGAAATTCCTGCTATCTATAGCAGTCTTGAACATAGCTATCTTGAATATTCAATTTTTGCTGCCCAAGTCCCTGTAGTTATTTATCCAAAAGGAATTATTATTAGTGATCAAATGAAAGTTCTTGCAATTTTAGTTATCCTAAGTTTAGGGAGTGGTTACTTAGGAAGTTTATTAAAAACAATCATTTCAAGAATTTTATCTTCAAAATTAGTTCGATTCCATTCTCTATGAGGTGTTTAAACCAGGAGATTAGAGGGCTTATAAAAAATCTGCTGACTAGCCCGTTGTATCAATATATTCAGGGCTTTTCTGGGGACACTGCCCCGTCTTTCCTACGGCAAGTTTACATGAGTTTATCGAAGTGCTCAAGATTGAAATTAAATTGCTAGCAACTCAGAAAGAATGGGATTCAGCTATATCTGTTCTAACTATGGTGAGTGACTTTTCTAGAATCTCCCTTTTTTGATTATTGAGCAACTGATTTAGGTAATTTACAATATTTTTTGGATTTTGGTCTTTTAATCTAATAACTATGCAAGCTACATGGTATTTAGGAAATTGCGTTAAACCAATAAAATCTTTATCCAGCGTTAGGACAATCCTTCCTTCTCTCTGAGCTATTTTGATGATTTCAGTATCTTTAGCTAATAAATTAATTTTCTTAAGATCTAAAACATCATGCCCGTTTTGGACTAAATATAAAACAACTGATTGGGGGATATTAATATCAGCGAGAAATTTCATGAGCTACAACTTGAGCTTTATCAAAAATATAGCTCTCTTCTTTACCCACCAGCTTAGCTGCATAATTAACTGCTGCTTGGATTTGTTTTTTAGTCAGAAATGGATATTCTTTAAGAATCTCATTTTTTTCCATACCAGAGGAGATAAGCTCTAAAATAGTTTCAACAGATATTCTAGTTCCGGCAATAATAGGCTTACCACCAAGTATTTTTGGATCTTGTGTAATAAGGCTTTTCATTAACGATATTATACCATGAATCACCGCTAATCTTTCAAATGAATGAAGCCTGGTATAGCTTGTTTTAACAGCCTAAATTCCTTTCGGAGCGGGAGACGCAAATTTAGACGAAGTCGCAAGCTCGTGCAGGCTCCTCTGGTATTTTCTCACTTCGTTCGAAAATCGTACAGGGTCGCTAATCGCTCGCCATGTCACGACTCCCTGCCTACCCAATCTAACAAAAATCGGCCACAGGGACCGATTTTTGTTGTGAGCTGGAGACGGTATTAGAGTTGGACTTCAAAAGTTATTTAACGATACCTCCGAAGAGGCAAAACTTTTAGCCTATCAGCTAGAAATACTTGGGAACTTGGATAAAAGTTTTTAGAGTTATTCAATTACCGGTGTAGCTGGAGTTTGCCCTTGTGATTCATTTTGAAATTCTGGTATTGTCCGTAATACTTTTTCAAAACCAAGTAAATCCTTCTTGCCTTCTACTGGAACTTCAGCAAGATACGAATGCCAGTAAGGTAATAGTTTGTCCATTAATGGAAACAAATTTTTATGTCCAACAAAAGGGGGATAAGTTTCTCCTTCATTGAGCCTGACTCGTAATTCATTGTCTGCAATTAACTGTATGAGTGCATGACTCAAGTCTGTATAGTCTAGGTATGAATGGAGAACTTCATGCCACAGATAGACAGTAGCGTAATTATCCCACTCCGGAGAGTGTCCCCAAGCTATATCATTATTCCCCAGATACTGTC
Source organism: Candidatus Daviesbacteria bacterium RIFCSPLOWO2_01_FULL_39_23 (assembly GCA_001776935.1). Lineage (GTDB taxonomy): Bacteria > Patescibacteriota > Microgenomatia > Daviesbacterales > UBA10151 > UBA10151. The sequence continues at coordinate 90,503 of MFDN01000014.1, forward strand.
CATTTTTTAAGCTAGGGTGAGTTACCCAGATTGTTACTTGTTTATTCAAATCCACTCCTGCCATTTCCTGTACTACTTGAGATGTTTGTGGGTAATTTCTTTCCCATTCTGCTTTAAGACTTGCTATATATATTTCCGTTTGCTGCCTGATTTTTCCAAACTCACTTCCCTGTTCAATATTTGTCAAAAATCCCGTTACTTCCTCCAATGTTCCTCCAGATGCAGTAAATTGTTTGAGAGATGCTCTCCCAGCGATAAAGTCATAACATCTTTTTGATAATGCCCGTGCAGAATCTTGAAATACCACAAGATCTTCTCTATGCTCTTGTGAAGAAAATCGATTATCATCCATACATGCGATTGTATGTTTGATAAGATGTCTGTTATCAATTCTAAAATCCATCCTCAAACCTTCAGATTCTTTTCGCTCTGTATTGTTAAGTTTCGCTACTGGCGGTTGTGGAACACCCAATCCCTCTCCTGCTTCTGACATGTTTTCATATTAATGGAATGGAGCTCTATAAACAAGATTCCTTGCTTTATAGCCAGTCTTTAAACTAATTTGATTGTTTAGCTTGTCCTAACAATCTAAATTCCTTATGAGCGGGATAGGGGAATTGAACCCCTTACATACTGCTTGGAAAGCAGTCGTTCTACCGGTGAACTAATCCCGCACGAAATTACATTTTACCCTAAATAATTGATTTATTTCAAGGTAAATTTGCATATTGACAAAAATTAAGAAATATTGTTAAATATTCTCATAACCTGAAAGGTTAAAACTAATATGTCTACTATAACTATCTCGCTTCCCAGCCAAATAACCAAAAGAATTGACGATGAGGCAAAAAGACGAGGTTTTGCTACACGCTCTGAATTTATTAGAAGCTTACTAAGAAGATACCTGACTCAGGATCCGGAATTGGAAACATTTGAAAAAGCTCCTCTTAGTGAAGTAAAAATGGAATTGGCAAGAACCGGTAAATATAGTGAAAAATTTATTGAGAGCGTAATTGAAGGATTGGCAAAATCCTCACAATATGAGGGTTAAACCATTACGTCAGGATCTCCAAAAATACCTTACTAAACGAAGTCTAATCAGAAAATTCGATAAACAACTCCAACTATTTAAACATAATCCTAAGCATCCTTCCCTGAACACAGAAAGGCTGGAACCAAAAAGCCTGAAGATTTACTCCTTTCGGATAGACAGAAAATATCGTGCTGTTTTTATTCTGGTAAGCCCATTTGAAGCAGAGGTTATCGATATAAACGACCACTATCAATAAACTTCCGCTCCGCCTTTGGCGCGAGCGGTTTTCTTTAAAAGTTTACAAGAAACTACAGAAAACCTTAGCTCATTTATACCCACAATCCCGCGGAAGACTGTAATCACTTAAGCATTCATCCCTCCGTCAATGGCGGAGGGTTTTCTGCTAGTGATTATAAATATTAGCGGATTTCGTAGCTTAGGGTAACCGTAACCTTAATTTCAGATGAACCTGGCTGTATAGAAGTATCAGAAACTTTGGCAGCAGATTCTACGGCATTTAACCCTACCGGCAGAGGTCTGGGACCCCCATTAAAACCTTCTGAATAATTAACCAATCTGCCTAAACTAAATCCGGCAATTTTGGCAGCATTTTCAGCCTTTCTTTTGGCAGATTCCACTGCCTTTTTTCTTGCTTCATCTTGCACTTTGCTTTTATCATCCACATCAAACCTAATCCCGCCCACCTGGTTAGCCCCGTTTGCAGTTGCTGCATCAATCACCTCATTTGCAAGGTCAATTTTTCGCACCTTTATAGTCAGATTTGTTGAAGCATTGTAGCCGGTTATCCTTTGTGTGCCGCTTTGAAAATCTATATCCGGGTTTATATTATAGTTTGTCGTCTGAATATCTTTACCCTCAATTCCTAATTTCTTTATAGCTTCCGAAACTTTATTTATAGACGTATTCAACTGGTCCTGAGCTGCTTTGACAGTTGGCCCTTGGGAGGTAACACCGGCATTAATTATGGCTATATCAGGCTTTACTGTTGCCGTACCTTCACCGGTTACATTAAAAGTCTCGGATTTGGCAGTTATCACACTGTCAACAGAAAAAGGAATAGGGCCTGCTATTTTTGTATAGAGGAACAAAATTGCAAAAAACACCAAAATCGGCCCGGCTACTCTAAGTAAATCATTCGCAGCGGGAACCTTATTCATACACCTATTTTACCACCATTCAGCAAGTTATATAATAAGCATGAAATGATTTTCATCCGGAATTATATTCTTCATCTTCTTTACAAAAATTTCCTCAAGCCAATCCTTTTTTTACTTGATCCGGAATTTATACATGACCGGATGACTATATCCGGACGCTTGCTTGGCAGTAATGCTTTTACCCGCTTCCTGACATCAATATTTTTTTCTTACACTCATCCTGCTTTGGAGCAGGAAATTTTGGGAATTAAATTTAAAAACCCGATAGGCCTGGCAGCAGGATTTGATAAAGATGCTTACCTTCCTGGTATTTTACCTTCTGTTGGGTTTGGATTCACGGAGGTGGGAACAATCACAGGCAAACCTTGTGAGGGCAACCCAAAGCCACGGCTTTGGAGGCTTAAAAATTCTAAAAGTTTGGTGGTTTATTACGGCTTAAAAAATGATGGCTGTGAAGAAATCTCCAAAAGGCTTAAAAATCAAAAATTCTCTATTCCGGTTATCACAAGCATTGGCAAAACAAACAGTAAGGAAACCATGGAAGAAAAGAAGGGTATTGCAGACTACTTAAAGGCCTACAAAGCTTTTTTGGATATCGGCCAAGTCTTTGATATTAATATCAGCTGTCCAAACGCTTTCGGCGGCTTGCCTTTTTCAGATCCTAAAAAGTTAGACAATCTGCTTTCTCAAATAGACAAAATTCCCTCCAAAAAACCCATTCTTTTGAAAATGCCTCCTGATTTAAAAGATGGGGAACTTGATGAAATATTAAAAGTTGTCTCAAAACACAAAGTTTCCGGCTTTATTTGTTCCAATTTAACCAAAGACCGGAAAAAATCTGAAAGGAAAATAACCGATAAATTTATTCCGGATCATGGGGGATTAAGCGGCAAGTTAGTAGAGGATTTGGCAAACGAACAGATTGCCAAAATTTATCAAAAAACCAAAGGGAAATATGTAATTATTGGTTTAGGAGGCGTTTTTAGCGCCGAAGATGCATATAAAAAAATCAAGCTTGGCGCATCTTTAATACAACTAATCACCGGCATGATTTTTGAAGGACCTCAACTGATCAGTGAAATAAATTTTGGTTTGGTCAGATTGTTAAAAAAAGACGGCTTTAAAAATATTTCCCGAGCTATCGGTACAGCTTTTTCTTCTTAATCTGTCGCAAAAGTTGTATACTAATAAAGTATCAATATGGAAGAGTTTAACAAATCTACTTCTGCACCCGCGCCTGAAACTGCGCCTATACCTGCAGAACAAAAGATGGTTCCAACTCACAATAAGTTCAAACTTTCAAAAAAAATAATAATTTTGACAGGTATTTTACTAGTTATTTTAGCTGGTGTAACTGCTTATCTCATCTTTGTAAAAAATGCTAAGGAACCTCAAAGCCTTTCTCAAGCAAGTAATAACCAGCCGGTAACTTCTCCTAGCTCAATGCCTTCAACAGTAAACGCAAATTTACCTGAGACAAAATCAATTGACATTCTAAACCCATTAGCTTTAATTAGAGCTGCATTTGTTAGAAATGGCAGCATCTACCTATACGAGGACGGCAAAGAAAAACTAGTCGCTAAAGCAGCACAAAAAACAACCCAACAGGCTTGTTATAATCTCACATACCCATTCTTATCACCCAGCGGCAAGTACCTGGCTTACATTGAACAAATAGGTGAGCAGCCTGGTTATGGAGGGTGTTTAGAAGGTTTTTTGCGTATTGTAGACACCTCAACCGGAGTTAATAAACCTACTAGCTACAAAGTAGTTTTTTTCAATTGGACTCCTTCCAACCTGCTTAACTTTTCCCCCGGTCGAGAAGCATCACAAGCACCGCGAAAATATACTGTAAAGAATATCTATTTTGACCCTACTGCACAAAAGGAAACAGTATTTGAAACAGTTATAGACCAAGATAAAAACACATGGGCTGATACTATGCTTTCAGCAGATTACCCATCTGATGATTTAAATAAGCTTGTAAGATTTAAGGATAGTAAGTATTACTTTGTTGATAATGGTTCTAATAAAGAAATTTTACTTTTTGATAAAACCCAAATTACAGGTTTCCTTCATTGGTCACCCAGTGGCAGGTATGCAGTTTTTGAAAGTATAAAGAAGCCAACAAAGGCTTTTAATACTATAGAATTAATAGTAGACACACAAAACCTTTCTGCAACACCTAAAGAGATTACAGTTGGTCTAGGCTCAGCTGGCGGTGATTTTTCAACAGGCCGTAAATGGTATTTTGAAAAAGGGTTTGTAACCTATTGCAGGCAAGACTTATATTTTGTAGACGGAAGTCAACCATTAGAATTAACTAATGACGGTGGCGGAGGTTGTCATAATGAAGAAGGTTTTGTAGCCACTTCACCTGGTGGGGAATACGCTTTTGTGAAGTTTAAAGATAGGTTTGAGGTTCATACAAAAGATGGGAATAAAACAGCAATCAAAGAAACAACTGCATTAACCAAGGCAAGAGGCGAGCCTAAAAATCTTATCTGGTTGAATGATGATTATATGGTAATTTTTGAAAGTACATATGGCGGGTATTCTGGTTCAGATAAAAAACCGAATGTTCACCTTTTTGACCGCAAAGCAAACATTATAAAACCTTTGATTGAAAATGCGTATCTTATTGATAGCCTGCCAAATTAATTCCTAGGTGCTAATACCTTCAGTAGTTTGTCTTTTAAGGTAATACATTTGTTAGTGTCCTTCGGCAGGCTCAGGGCCTTTCGATTCTTTTAATCATTATATCAGTAGGATCTTAAGTTACGGGAGTCGAAGACCTTGAGTGAGGTCGATTTATCGACCGAATCGAAAGGTCGGGGTGGAGAGAATAAGAACCTTTCGCTACGCTCAAGAACCTTGCGACCTTCGGTCTTTGAACCGCACTTCGTGCTGGACTTAAATTCTCATTCCACAAATTTGCTTCAGAACCTCCACCTTTGGCGGAGAACCTGAATCAAGTCGGGGTGGAGAGAATTGAACTCTCTACATCTGCGTCCCAAACGCAGCGGTCTACCGATGACCTACACCCCGGAACAGGTCTTAATCAAACCTGAGTTAGTATTGTACCAGAACTTTGGCCTTGTTAGAATACTAATTAGGTGAAAATTGAAAGATCTGTCCTTTTTTTAATCATCATAGGCTTCCTGATATATTTTAACGGCTTATTCGGGTCTTTTGTCTGGGATGATGAGGAGCAAATAGTTGCAAACGGAATAATTCACTCAATTAAAAATATCCCACACCTTTTTTTAGGCAGCACTTTTAACCCGGGTGGGGCAAGCTCTTTAGGAGGAATGTACTACAAACCCTTAATGAGTGTTTCTTTCTCTTTTCTTTATTCTGTTTTTGGTTCTAATCCTTTTTTCTTTCATCTGTTCCAACTACTTATTCACATCGCAAACGCCTTGTTGGTATTTTATTTTTTTAAATATTTTTTTAATCAAAAGGCCGCTTTTTTTGCATCTTTATTTTTTCTAATCCATCCTGTAAATAGCGAAGCCGTGCTGTATGTTTCCGCTCTTCAGGACACCCTGTTTTTCTTCTTTGGAATGCTGGTGATGAATTTGTTAAAAAAAGGATCAGGAAAAATCTCCACTGTTTTTTTATCCGCATTTTTCCTTTTGTTGTCTTTGCTTTCAAAAGAAACAGGATCATTATTTTTTGTTGTTGCAATAGTTTTTAAATTTTTCTTTGAAAAAAATAAACGCTTTTTATATCTTTTTTCATTTTTTATTGCCGGAGCAATTTATCTTTTCTTGCGTTTTGCGGTAGCCGGCATGTCTGTTGGTAAATTCGGACCTTCACCGATTATGATGGCAACTTTTTACGAAAGGCTGATAAATATGCCGCAAATTGCCTTCTTTTATTTAAAAACTTTTTTCTGGCCTGCTTCTTTGGCAATAGACAGACAGGAAATTATCAGGGAAGTTAGTTTTTATAATTTCTATCTTCCCCTGATTTTTGTTTTATTATTCCTGTCTGTAACCGGCACTGCCCTATTTTTGATTTACAAAAGAAATGGGAACAATTTTAAGATCTGTCTTTTCTTTTTATTATGGTTTGGCTTAGGGATGGGATTGCATCTTCAGATTTTTCCTTTGGATATGGCGCTTGCGGAGAGGTGGTTTTATTTTCCTATAGCCGGCCTTTTAGGACTTGTATTAATTTCAGGCAGTCAATTTAACTTATTTAACCAAAAAAAACTTTTGTATTTTTTTGTAATTTTGATAATTTTTGCCTTATCAATCCGGACATTCATAAGAACCTTTGACTGGAGAAACGGGCTTACCCTTTTCAGTCATGATATAAAATTATCCGGCAAAAGCTTTAACCTTGAAAACAACTTAGGAGTGGGGCTTTTCAGGACCGGCAGAGTAGAGGAGGCAGCTATTCATTTTGAAAATTCAACCAAGCTCGCCCCTTATTGGTGGACTAATTGGAATAATTTGGGGGTGATTTATGAGCGGCAAAAGGATTTTGAGAGAGCAGGGAAATCTTATCAAAAAGCAATTGATAACGGAAAGTATTACCTTGCCTACGAGAATTTAGCAGGCTTGTTTTTGAACCATAAAAAGTCCCCGAAAGAAGCCAAAGAATTTATTGAAAAATCCCTTATTGATTTACCCAACAATTGGAAGCTGCATTATATACTGGCCTTATCAGAGCTTCAGCTGGAAAACCGCGAACCTGCAATTCAATCAGCCCGAAAAGCTTACCAGCTTTCTCCAAATGAACAAACCTACCGGTTACTAAAAAATATGGCAACTAATTCCCCCTAGTGCCCAGGGTGGGAGTCGAACCCACACGACCTTGCGGCCATTGGATTTTAAGTCCAACGTGTATGCCATTCCACCACCTGGGCATTAATTGAACTATTTTACCAAAAAGGTATTGATACTTCGAGTCTCAGTATTAATACTGTGCCAAACCGAAGTATTGACAATTGGAAGGATGTCTATTATTCTAGGTTTTCTATGTTAAAGATACGCAAACAACTTCTTTTCTTAGCACTCTTTTCAATTGTCGGATTTATTACCCTACAAATTCCTTTTAATAAAGTCATGGGGTCAAATGTTTCATTCACCCTTTTTGACTTCTTCGGTCCAATTGCCGGAGGATTTTTAGGCCCTGTTTTAGGCATTGTTTCCGTTTTAGGAGTGGAGCTATTCAATTTATTTGTTAAACAAACCCCCCTGACAACAGGATCCATAATCAGACTTTTCCCGATCCTTTTTGCAGTCTTATACTTTGCCCTAATTCACAAAAAAGCTGCGCAGGGAAAATGGCTTCTTATAGTGCCCCTGTTTTGCATCGCAGCTTTTATCGCTCATCCAATCGGCAGACAGGTTCCTTATTACGCTTTAATGTTTTGGCTGATTCCTGTTATTGCATATTTTAAGAAAGATAATTTATTTGTAAAAAGCTTAGGCTCTACCTTTACTGCGCATTCAGTGGGTGGAGCAGCCTGGATTTGGGCATTTAATTTACCGGCATCAGTCTGGAACAACCTTATCCCTGTGGTTATAGCCGAAAGAATCCTGTTTGCAGCAGGCATTGCTGCTTCCTACATTTTAGTAAAATACACCCTGACTTTTTTAATTTCAAAGAAAATTTTGCCCAAGCCGGAATTTAATGCTTTATTCTGATTTAAAATTTCCCAAAAAAGTTGGCAGGCCTTTTTTCTATACAAACTTTGTTGCCACCCTTGACGGCAAGGTAGCGGTAAAAAAGCCCGGGTACTTTCCCATAGGCAGCAAAACAGACTACCAAACTTTAGTACAGTTAAGATCATATGCGGACTGTTTAATCCACGGCAAAAATTTAGCCGGAGAATTTGGGGAAATCACGCTTCAAAGCTTAAATAAAATTTCCTTTAAAAAACTGCGCCGGAAACTGGGAAAACAGGAAAATTTGCCATACCTGATACTGACAAAACATATCGGTTCCTTACCAAAATCCCTGGGTGCCAACGTAATCCACCCTCCAGGTCGGATTTTCGGCCTGGCAAAATATCTTTATAGCAAAGGTTACAAAAATATTCTTGTAGAAGGAGGGCCAACACTACTGGGATCCTTTTTAAAAGAAAATTTAATTGATGAGTTTTTTTTAACAATAGCACCTAAAATCTTTGGAAGCGGAAAAGATACTTTAACTTTAGTAGAGGGCGTTTTATTTCCTCCCACAAAGATTAAAAGGCTTAAGCTGATATCGTTTAAGCAAATACATAATGAAATATATTTGCGCTACCGCACAATTTAAGCCATTTTAACCTTTTCGCTTTTAACGATCTTCTCTGGGACGAGCAATGTTAACAACGATCTTGCGACCTTCAACATCTGCACCATTAAGATTTTTGACTGCGTTTTGAGCTTCTTCATCAGTAGACATCTCGACGAAACCAAATCCTCTGGATCTGCCTGTCTCACGGTCTTTAACAACCTGTGCTGAGACAACATTACCAGCCTGAGCAAAAATCTCACCAAGCTTGGCATCATCAACAGCCCAAGGTAAAGAACCTACGAACAATTTTCTGTTATTCAATTCAACTCACCTCCCTTTCTTTTCAATTTACTGTGGAGGTGAATTACTGTAAAAACACTAAATACACTTTAACCACTGTGTATATTATCCCAAATTTATCATAAAATAGCAAATATGGCTAAGCGCCCGGTGTATTTGACGCGCGCAGACTGCGTGCCGAAAACAGAAGACGGGGATTGTTACACAAAGGATGACTGAGCACGCAAAAAGCGCGCAAGTAATCGCGCAACCTATGATTTAAGCGTATAATAAATTGCAACCCCTGCGCCTTCCTGTTTAATCAACCCCTTCTCAATCAGTCTTTTTAATTTAAGCTGAGCGGTGCGTTTGGCAACTTTTAAAATATCCACCACGTCATCAGATGTAATCCTGCCTACGGTGGTAAGGAATTCTATAAGAGGAATCTCGTCTTTATCGACAAAAATCTGTTCGCCTTTTCCGGGGACCTTATCCAAACCGGTGCTTTGGATATCATCTCTCACCCGCATTGCTTCCACCAAAAAGCCTTCAGTGAAATATTCCAACCATGAAGTAATATCATGTCCAATTCTTTCCCGATAGGTTTTCTCAATTTGAAGGGCGTTATAATACTCCAAACGGTCCTGATTATAGTATTCATCTAAAACCAAGATCTTCCGGAAATCCCAACTATTTTGCATAAGGTGCAATTGGGTGAGCAATCGGGTGGTCCTGCCGTTTCCATCTGTGAACGGGTGAATAGAGGCAAATTCCAAATGCAAAATCCCTGCACTAATAACCGGATGAAGCCCTTCGCGGCTAGCCTTTTTCAGCCAGGCTATCAAATCGAAAACCAACGCAGGCACTTTTTTAGCAGAAGGCGGCCGGTACATGATTTTATCAATATTGCCGACAGTATTTACCACATATACGGTAGAGGGGCGGAAATAACCGCTTTTGCGCGGCTCCAAAACACCTTTCGTAACTTCTTTTTGGATCACCAGTACATCTTCAATGTCAAAAGCCTTTTCTTCTGCCAGTTTGTCCACTAAAAGAAGAGCATCCTGATAATTTTTCACCTCATCAATAGATTTAGGGTCTGCCATAACTTTTTCACCACCCAAAACCTTATTCACCTGGAATTGAGCCAGTTTGTTTCCTTCAATTGAAGTTGAAGTGTGAACCATTTTCACTATTGCCTGACGCCGAAGTTCTATTTCCCTTTGAGGCAGTACACGCGAGCGTTCAACAATAGTTTTAATCTCGGAAATTTTACTGATTTTATCTAAAATTGATGTAGTAATTGTATATTTTGGATCGAACATAAGCCTATTATATCATAAATATCGCGCAAAAAGCGCGCAAGAAATCGCGCAACCTACACCACAACTTTTCTTGATTTTAGGAAAAAGTATCCCACAATCAAAGCTGTTGCTATTGGGGAAAGCCAGGTGGGGATATGCAAGCCGAAACTATCCATAAGCATGATGGTGCCTAAAATTAAAATAGAATACATGGCGCCGTTTTTTAGGAAAACATATTTTTTAATTCTTTCAATATTGCCAAGCGTCAATTCCCTGACCACAAATGCTCCGATCCCATTACCCAATAAAATCAACGGTACAGAAAGGGTAAAGGCAAAGGCCCCAATTACACCGTCTATGGAAAATGTGGCATCAATCACCTCAAGGTACAAAATTTTGCTAAAGTCACTTTTGGTGGAAGAAAACAGTTTCTCCTCTGCTTTCTTGGCGTTTTCCTTAAAACCGTGGGTGATAAAAAACGCTGTTGACCCGACAACCGCCCCGAAAGCCATCATCGGATTAATTTTTAGCGCAAACCAAACTATTACTGCAAGGATTACGGAGACTACCGCATAAAACCAAACGCCCTGCGAATAGAAAAACTTTTCTCCACGAAGACCAAACTGTTTCGGCTCCAGGAATAACCAGTGAAAAAAGAGAAATATTAAAAAAATGCCCCCGCCGGATAATAAAATAGGCGCAGAAGCCTCTATGGCCGCAATTACAGCCGGGTCAGAGCTTAAAGCCGCGGTGAATGCACCTATCGGTCCAAGCGAAGGATTTGTTGCCCAAACAATTGCCCACGGAAGCAAACCCCGAAGCAAGAAAACCGCAATTAAAAGGCCCCAAAGCAAAAACCACTTACGGGCTTTTTGCGCCATGGTGGATAAAACTTCCGCATTGATAATTGCATTATCAATGGAAGATATCGTCTCAAATAAAATAAGCCCTGAAACTACCAGTACAATTGATAAAATATCCATTTATGATTAAAATACTTTAATACAAATCATCGGTATGGGCAATATATTGAAAAAAATCGACCAAAAGGTGTTTGGGAAACTATTTATTATACTTGCAGTTTTTCTTATCGGACTTGGACTTGGTAGGGAGTATCTTTCTAAAAATCAAAATCCTAACTCTTACACGCAAAATACCCTGAATGCTTTTATCTCTGAAATTTATGACAAAGTCAAAGAAAATTACTGGAATAATATTTCAGATGCAGAGCTTTTGGAGCTTTTCAAATTATCCATTGAAAAAAATAACGGCAATATAAACGTATCTAAATTCGAAGATAAGAATAATCTTTTAACTGGGTTTTCAAATGCAACGTCCGGCATGAATGATGAAGAAAAAAATAAGTTTACAGCTTTAGTAGCCGCATCAGTATTATCATCACTAACCCCTGTTGGAAGATCAGGTTTGTATACCCAGGCTTTGGAACAGCAGCTAAAAAACAAGGTGGAGAACGTAAATCCGGGAAAAGATTTGTATAAGGATCTGGGTCTGCAAAAAGGCGCCTCGGAAGCAGCTGTAAAACAGGCATATCAAAACAAAGCAAATGAGCTTTCAGGAGATAAGTCCCCAAAATCACAGGAAAAATTGAAAAGCCTAAGTTATGCCAGGGATACTTTGACTCAAAAAGACACCAAAGAAAAATATGATCAAAAAGGTGTGGAGCCGACTATTTTCTCCCGCATTGAAGGGTCCGGAATTTTGTATGTCCAATTTAAAAAATTTTCCCCCACATCTTTGGAAGAATTTAAGAAAACTTTTGAAAAGTATAAAGATAATACAGCCCTTACAGCTTTAATTTTCGATCTTCGCGGAAACATCGGCGGAGCAATAGATTCCTCAGCTTACTTTTTAGGATATTTTCTGGGTAAAGGCCAGTATGCTTTTGATTTCTACCATAAAGGTGAATATATCCCTTTTAAAACTCAAACAGACAAGCTTCCTTCCGCTGCAAAATTTAAACAAGTTGTTGTACTTATTGATCAAAATACGCAGTCTTCCGCAGAAATGATGGCCGCATCTTTTAAGAGATATCATTTGGGGGCAGTTTTAGGAGTCCCTTCCAAAGGCTGGGGAACTGTGGAGCGGGTTTTCCCTTTGGAAAACCAAATAAGGGGCAGCGAGAAATATTCGCTGTTTTTAGTTCATTCGCTTACCTTGCGTGATGACAATCAGCCGATTGAAGGCAGGGGAGTGGAACCGGATATAAATATTAATGATCAAAACTGGCCGCAAAAACTGTTTCTATATTTTAATAATCCGGATTTGGTTGAGACAATTAAAAAAGTAATGAGCTACAAAGATTCAGGCTTTTCAGGGTCATATTCTTTAGAAAACCCGAAGTGAGATCTAACTCCGTATGGGCTTACGGTTCGCACCTGTGATCCGAATACACCTCCTTCATTATCATAAACAACAGTCCATGAACTTCCCTCCATAGACTGAATAGTCCAACCATCCGGCAAACTGGTTATGTTATGATAAGAAGTACCGGGAGGAGCTGGTTCGATACATATACCATGTTTTGCAAATATATCCAGGGGATACTTTCGACCTGCATTATCACGGGTTGCAATTTCAAAAACCGGTTTATCAGTTTGGGGTGCAACTTGGGCAGCGACAACCGGAACTAAAGGGGGTTTACCTCTTTCTTGGACAAGTCCGTTAAGATCAAAAAATTCCGGCTTTACTGCCATATTTGTGCAAAAGACAGCGCAAATGAATATTAATTTAATAATGCAGAATTAACCGTGAAAATGTCAAGCATTAGATTATTATGGGGTAATTAAGGCATTATTTTTTCCACTTTTTCCTCTGCTTCTTTTGGATCAATCGGTTTTTTAAGCCTGTAAAATCTTGAAATTACAAAAATCAAGATCGCATAAAAAAGCATGGCAAACAAGGTTGACCACTCAATTTCCTGTCTGCCTGTTAAACTTACGGTTGAAGGAAAAAGCCCGATAAAAAGAATGGTAAAAGGTATTGAAATTATATTTATAATAATGCTGAATATATTTAACGGATTTGCGCCAAACAGCTTTAGTAAAAACCTTATCAAAAGCAGGGCCTCTATAACCAGCAATATGTACCAAAGAATTTCCTTATATCTGACGATTTTTTTCTTTTTTTCATAGTCTATCTGCGGTGACTCCACCTTAATTACAGGTTTCTCTCCGCTTCTTGGCTCAACAACTATTGGTTCTTTAAGAATAGGTGTATCAATCTGCATACTGTAATTATGCACAAAGAAGCATAATAGACCCATAAAAATAGGGTAAGAATCTTGACAGATTTCTTACGCTAATTTGACCTTTATCTTATGCATCAGGGATATATTAGAAAATAGTTATTCGCTTTTCGCTACTCGCTATTGGCAATTTCTTGCTAAAAGCTAACAGCTAATTGCTAAAGACTTATTTTAAAAAGGAGGTGATATAAATGGCAGAGCAAAATATGCAGGACCCATTATCCGCTATATCTAAAGTCAAACACTTAAATCCAATTGCAGCAGCAGTTGCGGGAGCAGTGGTTGGTGCAGGAGTAGCGATGGCCGGATCAAAAATCATGTCCGATAAAAAAACCAGGGATAAAGTCAGAGATACTTTCCATGATGTCAGGGAAAAAATAGCGGACTCGATGGAAAAAGCCGGGCGCAACCTGAAAAAACATCAATAGTCTGATATAGAAGCATTCCGCCGGCTGAATTGCTAAAAGATTATATTTAAATTTTCCCTTTATACAAGCCACTATTTTTAGTTTGGCTGCCTGTTATATTCCCATCTTTATCAAATTCAAAGATATGGATTTCGCCGAAATTTAATTCAAGCTTTGAGATATCCTCATCTGAGATATTTTTTAAATACTTTATTAAAGCCCTTAAGCTGTTGCCTGATGAAACTATCAAGACATTTTTTCCTGATTTTAAATCTTCCAATATTTTTTCCCGAAAAAAGGGGATAACCCGCCCGTATACCTGTTTTAATGATTCGCCTCCGGGAATAAGTTTATCCCACTTGCGCCTGATGCTGTTAAACTCCTCCGGACCGACTTCTTTTTCCACTTCCCATTTGTTTTTGCCTGTATAAATTCCATAATCACGCTCATTTAATGCAGGATCTTTTATAAGGGGAATGGTTAAGCTTAATTCCTTTGCTATCTCATCAAAGGTCTGCGTCACCCTGTCCAAAACAGAAGTATAGGCAGCATCTATTTTTATACCCTGCAAAGCCACAGCAGCCTCTTTTGCCTGTTTTCTGCCTTCCTCATTTAAAGGAATATTTGTGAGACCATGCCACCTGCCGTTAACATTCCAGTCTGTTACTCCGTGTCTTACTAAAATTAAAAATGCCATATTTTTTATATGTCATTCCGATCCGCCAGCTGGCGGAGAGGAATCTCTCAACTTGTTTGAGATACATTCACTTACGTATCAGGATGACATTAAAAGTTTCTTTCTATCTCTATCAGCCTATTATACTTCGCCAGCCTGACTTCCTGAGTCGGCGCTCCGCTTTTTAAACCATCTGCCTCCACACCATATGCCAGATCTGCAATAAAACTATCCATAGTTTCGCCTGACCTGTGGGAGATTATCACTTTCCAATTATAACTTTGCGCAAGCTTGATTGCCTCCAAAGTCTCTGTTACAGATCCAATCTGATTGGGCTTTATTATCACACCTGTTGCGGCTTTTTCTTTCTGAGCCTTATTTATAAGATCCGGATTTGTCACGGTTAAATCATCTGCAATTATCCAAATCTTTTCTCCTAAATTTGCGACTATTTTAATAAAGCCGTCTTTATCATCTTCCGAAAAAGGATCTTCAATGGACAATAGGGGGTAGGAAGTAGCGAGTAGGTTGTAGTAAGACAATAAATCGTCACTGCTTTTAATTTTCCCCCTAAGATTATATATTCTGTTTTCAAAAAATGTAGAGGCAGCCACATCCAAAGCCAAACTGACTTCCGGACCGGTTGCGTTGCGGTTTAGAACCTGCAAACCCACCCTCGGATCATCGCTTTTTATAGTTAATGCCCCTTCATCGCCAAGCCTAACCTCCCCAAAGTTTTTTTCAATATCTTCCTGCAGCTTTTCAAAACAATTTTTTGCATACTCCAGGCCTTTGGCAGGGGAGGGGAATTTGGTTACTAAAATATACTCCTGAAAAGGCAGGCTGTCCTTGGCATGCAATCCTCCTCCTATTAAATTAAAGTAAAGATAGGGAAATTTCCGGGGGGTTTTACCCAGTATTTTTGATATTAATTGAAAGCACTGTAAATTCTCAGATTTTGCCAATAGCTTTGTGAAGGCAATTGATAAAACTAAAATTAAATTTCCGCCTAAATTGGATTTTTCTTTTGTGCCGTCTGTGCTTATTAAGAAGCCATCAAACTCCCAAACTGTTGGAAAATCTTTATTTAAGATCTGGTTTTTGATAGTTTCAAATTTAGAAAGCACAAGGCTTGGCTCAAGGGTTGTAGTTTCAAATTTTCCTTTGCTTTTGCCGGCAGGCACAGATGCAGATGCCTCAAAATCCCCGGATCTTAAAACAGCTTCCAGTGTATCCTTGTTTCTGGAATCTTTTACTATTCTGATGTTTATATCTGAAATTTTCATTCTTGTGAACGGATCGCCTGCATGGTGGAAATCACCGAGTCCGGATTAAGGGACATGCTTTCAATGCCAATGCTTACTAAAAATTTTGCAAAATCCGGATAATCAGAAGGCGCCTGCCCGCAGATTCCGATATATTTGCCTCTTTTTTTGCAGACTTTAACAACTTCACTTATCAGCTGTTTAACAGATTCATCATTTTCATTGGCAATGCCTTTTACTTTTTCGTTTCCGTCCCGGTCAATCCCAAGCGCCAGCTGAGTTAAGTCATTTGACCCGATACTCATGCCGTCAAAAATATCTAAAAACTTATCAGCAAGAATTACATTAGCAGGAATTTCACACATCACATAGACTTTTAACCCATCATCTCTTTTAAGTCCATTTTGCTCCATAATCTTAATAACTTTTTCTCCCTCCTGCGGAGTCCTGCAAAAAGGAATCATAACAACTAAATTCTTAAGCCCCATTTCATTTCTCACATTTTTAACCGCCTCAACTTCCAGTTTAAAAGCCGGCAAAAAAGCTTCATTGTAGTAGCGGGACGCGCCTCTCCAGCCGATCATCGGATTTTCCTCTGACGGTTCAAACAAATAACCCCCAAGCAAAGAGCGGTACTCATTAGTTTTAAAATCCGAAAACCGCAAAATCACCGGTTTTGGATAAAAAGCTGCAGCGATTTTTGCAATGCCGTAGGATAACTTATCAATATAAAACTTCGTTTTGTTTTTATACCCTAGTGTTTTACGGTCCACAGCTTCTTTTACCGCTTTTGGAAGTTTGTCATAATTTATTAAAGACAGCGGATGAATCCCGATATCAGAGGCGATTATAAATTCTTCCCTTGCAAGACCAACTCCACTGTTTGGCAGGAATGATTTTTCAAAGGCGGTTTCCGGTGTGGCAATGTTCATCATTATGTGAGTTTTCACCGGTCTGATATTGCGGATATCATGTTCTGTTACTTTAAATTTCAATTGTCCTTTAAAAACTATCCCTTCTTCGCCTGTACAATCCACAGTTATCATTTCGCCTTTTTTAATTTTAGATGTTGCATTTTTGCAGCCGACAATTGCGGGGATTCCCAGCTCACGGGAAACTATGGCTGCATGAGAGGTTCTTCCGCCCTGATCAGTTACAATGGCAGAGGCAATTTTCATAATCGGTTCCCAATCAGGGTCTGTCATTTTGGTTATTAACACCTCACCGGCTCCAAAGGTGGAAATATCTTTCGGATCAATGATAATTTTTGCTTTGCCGGTTGAGATTTTATTTCCAACTGATGCGCCTTTTACTATTTCCTGGCCGTTTTCCAGCCTGACATACTCTTTTATGACCGAGAAATTTCTTTCTGCATGAATGGTTTCCGGTCTAGCCTGCACAATGTACAATTTTCCGTCCAGTCCGTCTTTGGCCCACTCCGTATCCATCGGCGTCCACTTTTTACTAACCTTACTGTAATGCTCCTCAATTTGCATTCCCCAGCCGGCAAGTTCTTTGATTTCCTTATCAGAAAGCGTAAATGTTTGTTTTTCCTGTTTTGAGGTTTCAACAATACGGGTTGGCTTATCCTCGCCATAAATCATTTTCTCATCTTTCACACCCAGCTTTTTTTCTATAATGGCAGAAGTTTGTTTAAAAACTAAAAATTCATCAGGCGTCACTTTTCCCTGCACTATCATCTCCCCCAAGCCCCATGAAGAATTTATCAAAACCAAGTCTTTAAAACCTGATTCCGTATCCAAAGTAAACATTACTCCGGAGCATGCCAAATCAGAACGGATCATTTTTTGCACACCCACAGAAAGATATACCTTAAGATGATCAAAACCTTTATCCTCCCTATATGAAATTGCCCGGGCAGTAAACAGAGAAGCCATCGCCTTTCTAATTGCTGCTAAGATATTATCCACACCCCTGATGTTTAAATAAGTCTCATGTTCGCCGGCAAAAGACGCTCCGGGTAAGTCTTCTGCTGTTGCAGAAGACCGCACCGCAAAACTTACACCAGTACCGTATCTTTTTTCGTAAATTTTATGAGCAGCTTTAATTTCTTCTTCAAGTTCTTTGGGGAAAGGAGTTTGTAAAAACTTATTTATTATATTTTTGGAGATTTGAGCCAACCCTTCCAGGTGTCCTTTTACAAATTTGTCTATCTGCTCCTTAATATAACTTTCTAAACCTGTTTCTGATAAGAAAAATCTATACGCTGTAGCAGTTACCGCATAACCTGAGGGGACCAGAATTCCACTACCTGCTAAAGATCCTATCATCTCACCCAAAGAAGCATTTTTGCCTCCAACTTCGGTAACATCTTCTATGGAAATCTGCTCAAAGGGGATTATAAACTTACCGGCCATTAATTTATATTCTACTAAACAGCTGTGAAAATCAATAAGACATCTTTTCCTCTGCAAATAGTTCAGCCTGTCTTAATATATTTTCTGCAGCATAAGGGCGCAAACCTTCCGGATACCCGTACTGCCTTATGGTTCTTCTTATTATTAACCATAGATTGGATTTGGCGCTTACTTTAATTGGCCAATTTTCTACCGCATTGGCTTTTATGCGCGCTGTAATCAGTTTAGCCAATTCCTGAATTTTTTCTACTCCCAGCTGTTCTCTTGCGTTCTTATTGATGGCAAGAATATCAAAATAAGCAAGCTCTTCTTCTGATAAACCTAAATTACTATATTTAAACTGCTTACCGATTTTCTCTTTTGAATTTATTAAATCCGCTATGATTTTATCCACTTTCAAATTATACTCCCTGTGTTTTTGCAGGCCCTTTTTAAGGGTATCTGACAAATCCGTTTCCGCTCTTTTTACTTTGATAAATTCTTCAATAATCTCGTTCTCAATTGAACGGTTCTGAAGCTTTTCTATCAGACTTTGTATTTTCCTTGCCAAAAACTCCGGAGATTCATCCTTCTTTTCTATTAAAGTAGCAAGCTCTTCAATAATTTCGTTGGTGATAAGATTATGCTCTTTGAGTTTTGGAATAATATCTTCATATATTTGGGACAATTCTTCATTTGATTTTTCATCAAATATAAACTTTAGAACACTCACTCCTTCTGACCCGCGAAGCTCTTTGGCAAACGAAGCCAACGAATCAACAGCCGGACCGGGCGCCAAAATCTTATCATTATATTTCCTTATAATATCCTCAAGAATTTCTGCCAATTTTTTGCCGCGGGTGAGATTTTTCTTAGCTTTTGCGCGCAGTGCATCTATAAGAATTTTTTTTAATAACTCAAAAGCGGTTTTTTCCCGCACCATACCTTTTGCTTCTCCTAAAAACTCGTCCGAGAGAAGTATTATGTCGGTACCTCTTATCCTGACATCTGTGTGTCCCCCATGCTGCGTTGTTTCCACTTCTCCTCCTATAGACTTATTTTGATACCATTTTAGTTCTATTTGCCGGAAATCTAACCCGGCAGCCTCTGTTGCATCCAAAACATCAGGAACCTCTTCATCTGCTATTTGCCTAATAACAGTTTCTTCTCCAATTTCCAAAATATCACTATCCTTGGGCTCAAATTTCAGCATTCTCATCTTAAGGGCCTGGAAAAATCTTAATTTACCTTTTATATCTAAGGCTTTAGGATGCGGGTAAGACATTACAAACCAGCCGGATAAAAGGTCAACTTCTTTTATAAACCTATTCTTGCCGTCTTTAAGGCCAAAAATATGCTCCTGCGCATCCAGCAGAATGTTAAGCTTTTGTGATTCTGCGGAAAAATACGGCTGGTAATCAAACGGGTCAAACATTGAATGGACAATTTGAAATTTTTCTATCATTTTTAAAACTGCTTCTCCCAAGTCATCTACCGGATCTCCTTCGCCACCGCTTGCAATATATTCCTGTTGAGCTTTCTTGAATTGGGATAAAAGACCAATATAATCAACAATTAACCCGCCTGGTTTATCTTTAAAAATCTGATTAACCCGTGCTGTGATTTGCATAAGTTTATGTCCGTGCATAGGTTTATCAATATATAAAGTATGCAGGGCAAGAGCATCAAAACAAGTCAGCCAAACATCGCAAACAATCACTATTTTTAAACTGTCGCCCGGATCATTAAGACGCTCACCCAATTTCTTTCTTTCCTCCAGGGAGTAAATTGAACTTAAAACAGCCTTAATTGCACCCTTATTTAAATCTTCATCATGCCAGGATGGACGAAGTTTGATAATTTCATCATAAAGTCTCAAAGCAAGCGGCGGATGCAAAGCAACTATCATGCCTTTGCCTTCAAAAAAGCGGGTGCGGTTTTCAAAATGAGCCACAATATCAGCCGCCGCCTGCCGGACTCTGTCAGTATTTCCCAGGGCTTTCTCAAGCTGTTCTAAAGCGTTTTTAACCTTTTGAGAAGGAGCATTTTGCCCCTCCATCAATGATTCAACATTTTCATCATATTTAAGCAACTCTTCCTGTTTTAGGTGAAATTTCGGAAGTCCTGAGTGATAATAGACCCTGACGGTAGTACCATCTTCAACCGATCTTGCAACATCATAAATATCGATATAGCTCCCAAAAACTTTTAAGGTTAAATAGTCTTCTTTTTCAGCCGGTGTACCTGTAAATCCAATAAAACAGGCATTCGGCAAAGCAGGGCGGATAAATTTATCAAAAACCTGTGCGCTTTTTTTTATTTCTTCCGCAATAACAATAATATTATTCCTTACCGATAAAATGCCGTGATTTTTTTCAGAAAAATTATCTATCGGGCTAAAAATAATGCCGCCGCCTAAAGCAGCAAGAAGTCCTGTTAAATGCGCCTGGTTTTGCGCAACTTTAACTTCCTGATGTAGGAGTTGATTACAGGAAGTTAAAGTTTCAAGCAGATGGAAATCCGGATCACCCGGATCAGGAATAACCAGGATTGTGGGCTTATTTAAGAATAGGGAAACTTTACCGATATAAAACACTATGGAATAAGATTTACCGCTGCCCTGGGTATGCCATACTAAACCTGCTTTTTTGTTATCCATAAACCGACGGTTGGAAGAAAACTGCTCACTTGTTGACTCAACTGCTTTATTAACGCCGTTATACTGATGATAAAAAGCTACTTTTTTAGTTGATTTTTCAAAGACAATAAAGTGCTTGATTAAGTCCAGTAAAACTTCTCTATTTAGCATCTCGCAGATCATTGTCTCAAGCGAAGAAACAGACAAATTTTGACGCCTGTATCCATGTCTGGATTTCCAAGCTAAGAATCTCGAGTAAGTAGATGTTATCGTTCCTGCTCTTGCATCTTTCCCGTCAGATATAACAAGAAGACTATTATAGTAAAAAATTGAGGGTATAGTCTTTTTGAAATCATGCATTCTGCTAAAGGTACACAAAAAAGCCGCCTCGCCTCCCGGACTGCCAAGTTCTATCACAATAAGAGGCAGCCCGTTAATAAAGAGAATAATGTTTACTCTTTTCTTATTATGTTTCTCAAATACGCTAAACTGGTTAGTAACAATAAATTCGTTATTTTCAGGATTGCCAAAATCCACAATTTGCAAATTTCCAAAGCCAGGCATCTCAATACCGTTTGTTAGAATCTTATGAAAGGCTTCATTAATCCCTTCTGTCTGCAGATTAAAAATTTCTTTAGCGGCTTTAACTTTCACTTCCTCAGGAACGCTTGGGTTTAAACGGTCTATTGCTATATGAAGTCTGTTTTTAAGTATTACTTCTTCTAAGTTTTCCCTTTCAAACTCAGCATCATCAGGCGACAGGTAACTAAATCCCTGAATTTTTAAAAGTTCCACAAGGTTTTTTTCTTCTTCTGATTCAAAAATTGCCGGCATAAAATATTGGCAGTTTTCAGGGTAGCCCAAATAGATCAACCCTTAGTAAATATTGTGTAAGAGAAGGGATAAAGCCGCATATGTTCGTTTAAGTTTCTTACCTTAAATTTATTTTCTTCTCATAATTTCATGTTAAATTATTCTCATATTATTGGAGGTGATAAAAAAATGGGACTTTTAGAACTGCTCGCATTAATATTGGTTATTGCCTGGATTGCAGGCTTTAGCTTTAACATAGCCGGCCCGCTAATTCATATTTTATTGGTACTGGCAATAATAACTTTTTTACTAAGGTTTATCCGAAGACAGGTATGATTTTCGGGTTACATACCAAGCCGCAAGAACTGTAACCAACGGTACGGCTAAAATTAGGCCGACGCTGCCTGAAATAGTCCTGACAATTTCATCAAAAATTGTCTCGCTGTTTAGGATCACCCAGTAAGGGTGTTTTGCCGGATTTAGTATGAAGAAAATTAAAACCACCAAAGAAGCTCCGGCGTAGGCCAAAACTAAAGTATTAACCAAAGAAACAATATGCTCCCTTCCTATTAAAAAGCCTTTTTTTATAAGTTTTGAGAATTTAATTCTTGCATCATCTTTGGCCATTTCAAAAATCGTTGCCGATTGGGTGGTGGTGATGTCATTAAGCGCACCCAGAGTACCGATGATTATTCCCCCTAAGAGTAATCCCTGTAGATTAATTCCTGCTGTTGCAGGACCAAGCTGTAAAGAGTACGCATCCTCACTTCCCAGACCCGAAAGCCTTGTCAGATTAACCATAAATATAGAAAGAAATGCCGTAACCATCAGAGAAAAGAAGGTGCAAATTAAAGCGACAGTTGTTTGCTTAGAAACTCCATGAGCCAGGTATGTTGTAACAAATAAGATAACCAAAGATCCTGTAATGCTTATAAAAAGCGGATCCCTGCCATGCAGAATATTGGGAACAATCCAAATAAAAATTACAAGCAAACTAATTATCAACCCAAGCAGGGAGCCAATGCCTTTTTTGCCGGCTATGAGAATTATCAATATACAAAAAGCAATGAGTAAAAAGGGGAGAGTGTCCAATCTGTATTTATCGGCAATAAAATATTTTTCCTCAGGCCCGGAGTTTGTGATTTTACTCAAAATCACAGTATCTCCCTTTGCAACTTTCTGCGAAACAGTAATATTCACCATTCCGCCGTTTGTCATACTGATGATTTTTCCGGGTTCAGCTCCATCAAGGAATTGCACCTTAATATCCTGAAAAATACTTTTAAAACCAAACTCCTCTTTTTCTCCTTCGTTGTCAATGCTGATGACCTCTGCTTTAAAAAATTCCTGCTTGGGTGGCTCCTGAAGCTCCTGGGCATTAACCCTATGCGGCAAAACCAGCAAAAATAGTATAAAAAGAGTTAATGTGAGGATTTTTTGCATGCTCAAAAGCTTACCCCAAAACAGTGATTAGTATAGCATAAGCCTATAAATTTATACTGTTTTTGGATATACACTCCTTATTAAATTATAGGATATCCTTAGATAAATAACTGCTTTAGCAGCCTGTCATACAAAACATACAAACTAAATCCACCATAAAAAAGAAAGGCAAAAATCATAATGGTAATTCTAAAAAACGAAGGCTGAAGAATTTTTTCCAAACTCGTTAAATTCAACCAGAGAGTTAATCCCACATGTACAAACATGGCAAAAGCATTTAATACAGCTGCTATCAAAAGAAGCTGCAAAGGTTCTGCAAATCCTAACAAAAGGATAGTTACCCCTCCCAGAATCTGTACCCATAAAACAGTGTAATAAATTGCAGGGATTTTCTTCTCACTTAGCTTTGAGGGTGCGGATAAAATTAAATTCTCACTCAAAATCCGGCTGGTGGCATCCAAAACAGTCAGCTGCGTCCCGAAAAGCGTTGATCCGGCGATAAAAAGGAAAAAGATTCCGGCAAAAGGAAATATATTTTGACCAATTACCAAGGCCTCCTGCAGAACAAAATTAATATTTGCTGCCTGTCCGGTCAAACCAAATGTGGTAACGTAAGCCAGCAGTCCCAGCAGTAAAATTGTAACCGAACCGGTCAGCCAAAAGATTATAAAATGCTCAATATTAATGTTTTTCCACCACTGTTTAAAGTTTTGAATATTTTCATGGGTTAATTCAAACTTAGTCCCGGTTATGGAAATTTCTTCTTTTTTCCCTGTGAGAACACTTGTTATCCTGCCGGAATATTTTCCCATCCCATATCCTTTTTCTTTAATGTAAAAAGCCTGAGCCAAATTCAAATTCCCTCCTGCTCCTGCATAAGCCAAAGCTGCCAAAAAAGATGCAATGGAAATGCCTGCAGGAAGTAAATAATAATCCTTCCCAATGCCGACTGAACCCTTAATAAGATCTACCCAGTGAGATTGTTGGGCTAAAATAACACTTAAAAGAAAAATTGCAGGAACACCTATTAAAATTAAGGTCTTTTGCAGGTTTTCCACTGTTTTATAAAGAATCGGGCCCATGGATAATATCAAACCGATAACTACCAAAAATATAATAGCCAAATATTTTGTTTCCCCGACTCCCAAAACAGTCCCAAAAAGCTTAGCTGAGGAAGCTATTATGCCTGGCCAGACCCAGGGAATAAAAGTGGAAAGTAAAAACCAAAATGAAATCCAGCGCAGTTCCCGGGCAAGCCCGACAAACACGCTTTCTCCGTGAGCCAGAGCATATCTTTCTATCTCCATATTCATAAAAAACTGAAAAGTAATACCAAGAAGAGCTCCCCAGATAATTCCCATTCCATAATTTGAAGTAAGGTAGGGCCAAAGAATGATTTCGCCGCTGCCTAAACCTAGTCCTAAAATAATAAAACTGGGGCCCAAAAGTTTCAAAAGAGGAGGACAAGGAGGTAAAATGTTGACTTTTAAAGGTCTCAAGCTTTAATTAATCCTTCTTGCCTGTAAGAAGAGCGTCTATAACATCATGTGGCAAGGCGGCAGCATTAAGAAGGGCTTTTCGGACCAACGAACCTGTTTCACTGCCGATTTCATCTGCGGCTTCAATTGACCCTAATACGGCTTTTTTAGCAAGCTCGCCTGAATCTTCGCCAATAACGCCTGCAGATTTTATGGCACCCTGGACGGCTGAAACAGCTGCTTCTCCCACATCTCCGCCAATACTGTCTACGCTCATAATTGTTCCGCGGGCAGCTTCGGTGGCAGTAGTGCGGACATCTCCGCCAACTTCTTTCACTCCTTCAATAGCGCCTGAAACCAAACCTGAAACTGCTTCCGTAGCTGAAACTCCTGTTTCAGAAGCTGCATCGATTCCTTCGGAAATTACCTGACCAACTGTGTCAACCGTAGTGCTGGCTACATCGCCGCCTGCCTGAAGAGTTTTAACAATAGTATTTTTCGCCACATCCCTGGTTGTAGCAACAACATCACCTGCACCGGAAACTATAGAAGAAAGAGCGTTTTTTA
The DNA here is from genome assembly GCA_001776935.1 of Candidatus Daviesbacteria bacterium RIFCSPLOWO2_01_FULL_39_23. Classification (GTDB taxonomy): domain Bacteria; phylum Patescibacteriota; class Microgenomatia; order Daviesbacterales; family UBA10151; genus UBA10151. The sequence continues at coordinate 115,443 of MFDN01000014.1, forward strand.
AATCGTCTGTTAAATTTGTCATTAATGTAACCTTACCACAATCCAAAAATCCCTGTCAACTATTCCGAGGTTTTTCCGTCAAAGTGTTCTTCTTTTTCATCTGCTTTTGTGGGCTGCAAAGTATCTTTCTGATGCTCAGGAGGGGAGTAAAGGGTATAAAGCTTTAAATCATTGTTCCCTGTATTGATGACGTTGTGATAAGTACCGGCAGGAATAACAATTGCCCAATCACCGTGCACGTCATATTCTGTTTCGCCGTTTTCTAAAATTACTTTTGCTTTGCCCTGCTCAATGCGGATAAATTGGTCCAACCCGTGCACTTCATTTCCGATTTCCTCTCCTGGACTAACACACATTAAAACAAGCTGGGTATAACGGGCAGTGTAAAGCACCCGCCTGTAATCGGTATTTTCTAAAGTCTCCTTTTCAATATTTAGAGCAAATCCCTTCATTAAAACCAATCTTACTTCCTGTATAGAATTTTTTCAAATATTTTACTCACAATAAAACCTGCAAAACCGGAAAATACCGCTACTGCAAAAGAAACTATTAAGATAACCTCAGGAAATAAAGGAACAAATTTATAATGCAGGCTTTGCCGGCCTTCCATAAAATGTGTATATAAAACAGGAACCTTAAACAAACTTGTAATAATTTCTACTGTTGCTAACCAAACCAACACGTAAATAATACTTACATGAAGACTTTGAAATAAGCTCTTCTTAATATTCATTCCATTAATTAAGAAAGCAAGAAATGATACCGGAATTAATGAAAATATGAGTAAATAAATATCAAAGCCATATTTTTTTTGGCATATTTCAAAAATATACACACATGATTGACAAGCACCACATCTTCCACCATTAAAATTATCATTAAATGCAGACTGAATTTTTTCTGTGCCCAATAAAAAATTTATATACAGCAATAATATAAACAGAAGAACACTAAATGCTATCTGATATTTGCCTATTTTTTTCATCAGCTTTTATTGGTTAAAGGAAATAATTCTCTAACGGTCTTTAAAATCTTGTTTCTGATCTTAAGGGTTAACCGGCCGACGGTTTTTTTAATAATAGTTGTATCTGCCGTAAAGACTTTATCCGGCCTTACAAAACTTTCAACCGGTAATTTACCTTTAGCAAAATCTTTTGATTTAATACAAATTGCTATTTTGCTTGTATAAGGCTTTGAGGTAATTTGACACAGGATAATATTTCCGAATTCAACATTAGCCAAAACCAAAGCAGGGCGGATCTTTTGACCCTTTAAATTGGAAAAAGGGAATGCAACTAAAACAATACTGCCTACTGTAAACTTGCCCATGCTTCATCCTCTTCCGGTCGATTCCAGTCGGTTGCGAGTGTTTTTTCTGATAATAACGTGCTTGCTGTTGAGGTATTTTTTACAGGCGCTGAAACAATTCTTATCTCGCCCCTTTTTACCTGTAATTCAACCTGCTCGCCAAGACCGCTTTCGGTCAAAACAGGTTTTGGAATACGTATTCCGCGGGAATTTCCTATCGCAATAATTGTTGTTATCATAGTAATTACATTGTAGTTACATATTTAATAATTGTCAAGAGGTTGTTATCAGATGTTCAAGCAGGATCTTCAATCCGATAATTATTAAAACCACTCCTCCTGCTATTTCTACTTTTTTCCCAAAAAATGATCCTATTTTATTGCCAAATATAAATCCCAAAAAGCTAAACACAAAAGTGACAATACCGATTATGGCGACAGATACCAAAAGCGGTATCTTAATTAAACTTAAACTTATCCCGACAATAAGGGCATCTATGCTTGTAGCTATGGAAAGTATTAAAAGCGTTCTGATATTTAAAATATCTTTTTTTTCATCATTTTCTTTTAGTGCTTCATAAATCATTTTTACACCAATTATCGCAAGGAGAAAAAATGCAATCCAGTGATCGATAGATGAAATAAAACTGCTTAAGGCCTCACCAATCAGCCAGCCTAAAAGAGGCATCATTGCCTGAAACCCGCCAAAAAAAGCAGCCACCTTTAAGCCGTGGGCAATTTTTGCTTTTTGATTCAGGCCGCCTGCAATACTGACGCTGACGCAATCAATTGCCAAACTAAAAGATATAAAAAGAATCTGTAAAATAAGCGCCATTTTGTCAGTATAACAAAACAGAATTTGCTATCAATTCTTCTTTTTCGGGTTTGGTTAACTGCTTTAATTGATATTCCCTTTTTAAGGCTTCAGATCTTGTTGCAAATTTTTCCAAATACACAAGGGAAAAGAAAGGAAAGGAACGGAGGTATTTGGCAGATTTGCCATTTTTACTTTTATGCTCATTTAACCTTTTTTCTAAATTATTAGTTTGCCCAATATAAAGGGTGTTTGAGAAAGTACGCAGAATATAAACAATATATTGCACCAAACTATTATATAACCTCAGAGGTTCAAAGTTGCTTTAATTTACTGTAGTTACTGATGCTTTGCAAATGTCGCTTTCATCGCCGGATAATCCAATAATCTTGGTATTGCTAGCACAGGTTCCCGATAAACTGAACAACTTTAAACCTATCTATTAACCGATAATATACAGTTACTGGCTTTGTTTTCGGCTACAGCTATCGAAGTAATAAAATGATCCACTAAGAAAGAATTCTGTCCGCCCCGTGTTTCGTCAGGATCGTTGATGTAGACTTTTTCCTCATCTATTCCCGTGACCACTACGGCATGGTTTATGGTTTTTCCCTCAATATCATCCGGCTCGTATTTTTTTGTTTCTGCGTTGTATTTGTCCCTTGGCGCATCATAGATATAATTATAGCTAACAATCGAAAGAAATGGTCCTTTTTTAATCAAGTCCCGGAGATAGTCTTCACTAAGTCTTGAGATATTAAATTTTACACCGCTGCCGAGCATATTAATATAAGAATCGATCATTATGTTACGTATGTCAAAGGAAACCACTGTTTGATTATTGCTTCCTTTCAATTTTTGTAATTTTCCCAAAATCTCATTAGTTGAAATATTTTTCCATGACCTGTCTATGATCTCGCAGTCAAAAGAATCCAAAGTTGCCTCAAATCCTAAAGACTTTATCCATGCTGCGATATCCATAAGTAAAGTACCATAAGGCTTTCCTTGAGAATCAAAGCGTACGGGAATTTTTGATTGTATCTGCCCTATAGTTAAACTCAACCCGTAATAGCTTAGCAGCATGGCAACCGATGCTTGAACACAGTTTGATGATTCAGTTTGTGTTAAAAAAGGTATTTCGTAAAAAATTTTATTTCCCATACTAATTCCATGATAGCAGTTTCGCAGGAAAACACGCAACCTTTAAGTATTTATCTCTATTTTTTACAGCCAGTTGAAAACAACATACTTATCGATATATCCTTTCTATAACCTGTTGCAAGTCCGGCTAAAATCATTGCAACTACTCCTTTTTCATAAAAAGCCTTACCAGAACCATTGTGTCCGGTTAGAACGTGCAGTCTACTACATCCAAATGGAACTGATATTTTTTTCTCCTTTACTGCTTTTGCTTTTATATTCCATTAAACAGGTTAATCAATACGAGCGCGGGGTTAAATTTAGGTTTGGTAAGAGGAGTAATTGATGGAGCAAAAGACACAGGAGTAAATGTAACAGAAGCAGCAGATGAAATCGGTTCAGAAGCAGGCAGTATTGTCAGGAAAGCACTTCTTAATGCGGAAGCACTACCTCATGGTATTATCGATGCTCTCTTAACTGGTAAAACAGAGTAATTTTAACTTTCCTATGCTATACTAGGCATTAGTGAACATCACTAAATTTTTTTCCTTGACATTCTTAGGTCTGGCTTTTGTTACTTTTATTTTCTTCTCAAGCATTATTTCCTTGATTACCGACTGGTGGTGGTACCAAGAAGTAGGATTTACCGAAATCTTTATAAAATCCCTAAGCACTAAAATCATTGTAGGTTTAGTAGCAGGAATTACCGCTGCCATTTTTCTTCTTACGAACTTATCTCTTGCCATCCGTTCGAAAATACCCTGGATGGCAGCCATTCCTGAAGTTATCATCGGTGCCAATCAACCAATTAGCTTAAATAGTAGAATAATTGGGAAGCTCGGCATTATTCTAAGCTGTATCATTGCCATCTTTATTGGTCTTATCGCCGCAAGCAGTTGGCATGACGTCTTAAAGTTTATATCAGGTGTACCGTTTGGGCAAAAAGACCCGATATTTGCTGCTGATGTATCTTTTTACGTGTTTTCCCTGCCTGTTTTTTCTTTGGGCCTTGGTCTTATAAAAACCGTTATCCTGATATCGCTTATCGGTTGCGGCGTAATTTACATTTTACGAGGCAGCCTCAATTTATCAAGCCTTTTTCCTAAAATTGACCTCTCTAAATTGACCGGAAAACCTGAAAGTTTGATTATCAGACCTGCGAGAGATTCGAGTACTGATCCTAAAGCCAGACTGCATATCGGCATTCTACTATCTCTCTTTTTGGCAACAATTGCCACAAGCACATATCTTTCTCTCTATAATTTGCTTACCAGTCAGAGCGGTCCGGTGTTTGGTGCGGCCTTCACCGATGCCAATGTTATGATACCAATTCTTCGTGTATCTGTTTTTGTTTACGGCCTGGCTGTGATTTTAGCGCTATTTTACGGGATTAGCGGGAGAATCGCGCCTCTTTTTGTAGCAATTTTTTTGACTGTAATCGTCGGGTTTACCTCTTTAATTATCCCTTCTATTTTCCAGAAACTGGTGGTTGCGCCCAATGAGCTTACCAAAGAAACACCGTTTATCAAACACAACATTGAATTAACCCGCAAGGCTTATGATTTGGATAAGGTAGAAGAGCGGGAAATAGAAGCCAGTAAACCGGTTACAGCTTCCGATATTGCAACTAATAATCTCACCATCAAAAATGTCAGACTGTGGGACAAGGCGCCGCTTTTGTCTACTTTTTCGCAAATTCAGGAGATTAGAACTTACTACGAGTTTGCCTCTGTTGATAATGACCGTTATACAATTAACGAAGAATTGCGCCAGATTATGCTTTCTCCCAGAGAGCTGGATTCGGATAGCCTGCCCAACAAAAACTGGATTAATGAACGGTTAACCTTTACTCATGGCTATGGGGTAACCGGCGGACCGGTAAATCAGGTTACTCCTGAAGGATTGCCTGTACTATTCGTCAAAGACTTACCTCCAAAATCCGAAGTCAAAGAACTTGAAGTCACAAGGCCGGAAGTTTACTACGGGGAAATCCCTAACGAGTATGTAATTGTCAAAACCAAATCTAAGGAGTTTGATTATCCCAAAGGCGAAGAAAATGTCTATACCACATATGACGGGAAAGGCGGAGTAGAAATCAACTCTCCTTTGCGCCGGTTCCTGTATGCTTTGCGATTTGGCTCCCTCAAATTATTTTTATCAAGCGATGTTACAGCTGAGAGCCGTATCCTTTATTACCGCAATATAAAGGAGAGAGTTGCTAAAATTGCTCCGTTTCTTACACTTGACCGCGACCCGTATCTGGTTATCGCTGAAGGCAAACTGTATTGGATCCTTGATGCCTATACATCAACCGACCGTTATCCCTATTCCCAACAGCTGCCATTAAATGGAGGTAAGGTAAATTATATTAGAAATTCCGTTAAAGCAATGGTAGATGCTTACGACGGAACAGTCAAGCTTTATCAAAGCGATGCTGATGATCCGATTATCAAAACCTATGCCAAAATTTTTCCCAAAACTTTTCTTCCGCTTTCTGAAATGCCCAAAAGCTTGACTCCCCACCTCCGTTATCCCGAAGATATTTTTACTTTGCAAACTGCAATCTACACCACCTACCATATGGATGACCCGCAGATTTTCTACAACAAAGAGGACCAGTGGGAAATCCCTGCTATTGCTTCAGGCGGCGAGACGCAAGCCGGCGGCAGAGTATCGGCAATGGATCCGCGGCACATGATTATGAAGCTCCCGGGTGAGAAAAAAGAGGAGTATATTCTTATGCTGCCCTTTACCCCGCGGGCAAAAGACAATCTGTCTGCCTGGATGGTAGCCAGAAATGACGGAGAACAGTATGGTAAACTGGTTGTCTACCGTTTCCCCAAAGATAAACTGGTGTTTGGTCCCAAACAGGTTATAGGCAGAATTAATCAGGACGCAGAAGTCAGTCGGCAGATCTCTTTATGGGATCAGCGCGGGTCGCAGGTTATCCAGGGGCCGCTGCTGGTTATTCCTATTGAGGAGTCTTTAGTATATGTCCGTCCGCTCTATCTTAAGGCAGAGGCAGGGAAAATTCCGGAACTCAAACGGGTCATCGTCGCATACGAGAATAAAATTGCCATGGAAGAGACACTGGAAGCAGGCCTGGCTAAAATCTTCGGCACTGCCGAAGGCCAAACCAAACCATCCGGAGAATCACCGGTTAGAGCAGCGCCTGCCGACCCGACCAAAGAAAACCTTCTTCAGCAGGCAAACCAGGCATATCAGTCTGCCATCAATGCGCAACGGGAGGGAGACTGGGGCAGGTACGGAGAGGAGATAAAAAAGCTGGGTGAAATATTAAGTAAACTACGCTGATGATTCAGTTTATTATCATCAAAAAGATATTTTTATTCCTGATACCTCTTTTCCTTTTTTATCTTTTGAAAAAAAAGGGTAACAATCAGCAGCCTAAAAGAAAATCATATCTGTCCGAATTTGACAAAGAAATGATTGTGGAAGGAGAAATTGTAGACGAAAGCAGCAGTAACCGCTGACATCCCGTCTCATCCCTTTTATTACGGCGAATTTGAGCAACAGATATATGAGCTAAAAACCAAAGCCAAGATTGATTATCGTTTAATAGATGAGGTTTTGTCTCTGACCACAAACATTTATCAAACTTATATGGAAGCCCCTGATTTTCTAAAGAGACATTACCTGAGGTTATTCTTTGACAAGATATACGTAAAGGATAAAAAGCTATGGAAAGTGGTTGAAAATCCAGTGTTTTCAGTACTAAGAAAACAGGAGAAACTTATAATAGACGGGCACTGGTTGGCGGATATAGATGCTATTCGAACTTTTTGGGCAGCTGCCCAAAAAAGATACTTAAAAAAAGATGAGAATTGGGTACAAAAACCTTGGGACAAGGAAGTGTTAGATTGGCTAGTCACATTAATAACAATAACAGCTTAATTTCCAGCAATTAATGCTTCCTTTTTTGCTTTAGTCCACTGTTTTAATTGATATTCTCTCCTCATAGCCTCAATTCTAGTAAGATATTGTTCTGAATAAACTAACTTAAACGAATCAAAGTATCTAATATATTTAGCAGATTTGCCATTTTTACTTTTATGTTCATTTAACCTTTTTTCTAAATTATTTGTCTGGCCGATATAAAGGGTGTTTGAGGAAGTACGAAGAATGTAAACATAGTAGCAATCCTTTGACTCCCTTTGGTCACTCAGGGCATTCAACCTAATCATAATCTTAATATATTAAGATTAGTTTGATGCATATTCAATAATTGAAAAGTGCAAACAAACCGAATATACTTTTTATACTATGGATGATACCAAGAAAATGCTTCAGGCTATAATTTCTGGACAAAATGCTCTCAAGCAGGAATTAGTAGTAAAAATCGATAAGTTAGGTGAAAAACTGGACGGCAGAATAGATGGATTAGAGGGTAGAATAGACACTCTTGAGGAAAGGGTTGTGAAAGTTGGAAATAATTTAACAAAAAGGATCGACAAAATTGGTAAACAACTTGCATATCTCGAAGATGATTCTCCAACCAGAGAAGAATATGATGAATTAGAAAAAAGAGTACATAAAATTGAACAAAAAGTCATCTCAGTATAGGTTCAAAGTTGCGGGACATGGATAATCCCGTATCCTTCGATGACTCAGGATTAACGAACCTCGTAAACGGATTCAAATCCCATTATCCACTTCTAGATACAAAAAGACCCTCACAAGGAGGGTTTTTGTATCTAGTTGCGGGACATGGATTCGAACCATGATAGATAGCTCCAAAGGCTATCGTCCTACCATTAGACGATCCCGCAGCGCCTGCAGGTATTATACCTCGTAGCATGCCAAGAATCGAGATCTAAGCACTATCTTGACTCTTATCAAAGAGTATGCCAACAATGGTATTAAGGGATCTTTCCTAAAGGAGGTGATTAACAGAATGGATACAAAACAATTAATAGCTTGGATTTTGGTGATCGGTGCTGTTAACTGGGGTTTAGTCGGACTTGTAAACATGAATATTGTTGAGACAATCTTTGGTGCATCAATAATCACCAAAATTGTTTACATAATCATTGGTTTGGCCGGTGTGTATAAAGCTTACATGATGGTTGGCGGAAAGAAAAAATAGTTTCCTGCCAAATTTAGGTAATTATTTCCGCAGGAAATAATCCTACGGTTTATTAAAATCCGGCTGCTTTAATGCGGCCGGATTTTTTTGGATAAAATATATTTACAAATACCTCAAATACCGACCAATTGTTTCTACTAAAGCAGCATAGCCATTAGGTTTTAGTACCTGAATAAAGTTATCATGCCTATTAAATTTAATATTTAAGCCTGCATCAAATATCTTATATCTTTTAGCAAATTCTTCGTAGGGTAACACTCCTCCTTGTCCGTCATGAGATGCCTGCCAAAAACTTTGAAAGGCATCAAGCATATTTCCGTTATGAAGCAAGATCCAGTTCTCAACACCAATTCCTCCCATTCCTCCATCTTCAAGCTTTTTGTATGCATGCCCTGCTTTAAGAATCTTTTTGGTCAGCACAATATTTGCAAGAGCATCTAAATATGCCCCGTCACCGTGAGTTGCCCTAATTGACTCAAGCTTTTGCGCAATAGAATCACTGGAAGCAAAAATTCCCTCATCAGAACGCTTGCCGATTCCAATATCAATATCTAGAATTTCACCTTCAATTATTTGTGATCCCTTACCCCGGACTTGAATATAATCAGTCTCTGTATGAGAAGCATCTTGTTGCAGTTTAAGTACGCCTTTAACAATTTCGGCAATTTCACCTAGACGCTTACTGTTGTTCGGATCCAATTGAAGTGACATATCAAAATCATAATCTCCGGGAACATTACTGCCTCTTGCAGTTGATCCTGTATCAACAAGTTCGGCGCCATAGATGCTTGTATCAAACTCCCCACGCAACGCCACTCCGTTTGCATCAAGTACGTCTCCTATTCTTTTCCTGATTTCGTTTGATAATCCTACAACTTTCTTTCTGTCTGAAGAGATCTCCTGTGCTAATTTATCCAGTGCTCCTCTGGTAGAATCTACAACCTCTCTGCTGTTCGGGAACGGATATAGAGCTTCATCAATACCGACTCTTCTTACGGCAGATGGGCTTTCGCTATATTCACTTACCCCATCAAAAGTTTTTCTATATTCATCAAACTGTTTCGGAGTAAAAATAATATTTCCGTTTCTATCAGCAACCGGGATATAGACGCCATTTTGTGCAATTGTCATAAACAGGTCATCAAACTTTCCGGCGGAGGAAGAATCCTTTTGCAAAACCATCGCATCTATTTCTGTTGAAGCAAATCCTGTACGTATGCCAAAATGTCTACCTCCAAGGGATAAAAATGATTCGTATTGATTTGCTCCTGTACCAAACTGTCCTCTATCGCGAACCAATAAATAAATATCCCCATAAGCTTTAGCTAAAGACGCATTTAAAGCACTGGTTACACCATTTGAAAGATCTCCATCAAGTATTAAACTGGTATCAGAATCATAAGGTGTTAAGTCTGAACCCGCAGAAACGCCGAGATATTCCCTTGCCACTGAACCACGTTCTAAAATCTTCCCGATATTTATTGAATTTAAACCCTTAAATCTATCTCCGGCCTTTAAAGCAATCTTCCCCGCACCGGACTCTGCAAATTTTCTGTTTCTTGCATCTGCTTCTGCTTTCGATTTTGCCATCGCTTTTAAAACATCTTCAATATTGGTAAATCCTAAAGGCTTTAGAAACATTTCAGAAATCCTATCTGTAAGTTTTTGGTCAGGACGGACATGAAAATTTCTTTTTAAAGCTTCTGCCCTTTTTTCTAAACTAAATTGAGAAGTAGTAGGGGATGAGTCTATATGTTTCGCCCTTCGCCTGCTTTCAATAGTCCTGCCAAATAGTGATGAAGTATACAGCATATCCATCTTTTCGAAAAAGTGTTCAAGCTGCAACTTTTCTCTTTCACTAAGCGCGCCAACTCCTTCATCCTCCATTTTGGTAATTACACTTTCCCCATCCCTGATTGTTTGTAAATAATTACGCAATTGGGGATTGCCGGAATGAATGTTAATAGAAAGAAGATCCCTATAAATTATTTCCCTGCGCTCCCTGGGGGTTGCTGATCTTAATACCGGGCTTAAGTTAGATCTTGATGATAAATCCATTTCAAGAATAGATTTTCCGGAAGTTCCGGGATTATCATAAATAGTCTCAAAAACCCTATAGATTTTACCTACCAAAGGTAAATTATTTTTTTCAAACACCCCAATAATTTCCTCCAGAGCTGCTTGTGGATTTTCAAGTTTCCAAAGCTGTCCAATAAGTTCCTTCTCAATTCTTTTTATTTCTGCTGAAGGTGAATTTCTAATTCTATCTATTATTTCCTTTGCAACTCTATATTTTTCTGCTTTGTCAGGAGCAACGCGCGGAAAACCAGCTTCATTAATAACCTCCATTCTTAAATCTCCAGGAAGACTTTTCCAGATAGAAAGCACTGATCTCTCGAAATCATCATATTGTGATAATGCTTCATCAGAAAGATATGTCGCAAGAGCATCCGGATATTTTTGTCTAATTATTTCATCTGTGAAAACCCTTGTCGGTTTCCCATTTTTAATAAAATCCTTATAGCCGGGCGCAAGAGTGATTATTTTAATTAACTTATCGCTTAATACAGTTATGTCTGCAAAATGCATAAGAGCTGATACTGTTTTGTATCTATCGAGAAGATCAGCGCTTAAGACGGGGAAGTGTTGTTCGGAAGCAGATAAAATCTGAAGTTGTTGGGGGAAACTTATCCAAATTTCTAGTGTTCTGCGTTCGTCTCCAAAAAATTCAAGCATATTATTTTTAAGAATCATGGATAACGCACTAGGTCTTTTAAGTTCTATTAAGAATTTTGCGAGTTCCGCGTTAGGCTGACCTTCAGTAAACAGAGAACGGACATCACCGCTGTATTGTCCGAGGGCAGAAAATAGTTCTCGTGTTGGCCATTCATTTGCAGGGTAATCTCTAGGAGAAAAATCAGGAGAATTAAACAAATTTGCTAAATTTTTAACTCTTTTTACATCTTTTATTGTCAGATTCGGTGCTTTTATCCCGCTTCGCCACCTCTGACCAATTAATTCAGAAATACCATCCTGAACATCACGAGGAAGCAAAAGAACGCTTTTAAGCCATTCGTTCATTTTGTCTGGAGGAACTATTTGTCTAATACTATAGCCCATAAGAGGCATACTGTTAACACTGGCTATCCATTTTGCGTCTTTAAAATTATCAGTCGAAAATGGAATTCCTGCTTCCCGAAGAAGCAAAATAGTAGGTATATAATTGATAAATTCACCCAAACGGGACATATCCACACTAGCCACATCCCTTTCTTCACTTGAACATTGCCTTCTGGAACCCTCTATTATTCTTTTTGTCATCCCAGGATCCAATAAATCAATGAGATCTTTTGCCTTATATAACTGAACCAATACAGATTGACTTGGATAATTTATATGTGAATATTCTCCGTGATCAAATTGGTCTAACCGATATGTAAAATAATCCTGGGGTTGTAAAATAATTTCTTCTTTTTGTAAATTCTGGACAAATTTTAAAAAATCCGGACTTAGTAATATCTGTCTTCTTTCGTCGCTAGACATCAAACTTTTAATTTCTTCAACCCTGGTCCTTACACTTTCATCATAATCCTGATTTTCTATACCAAGTTTACCAAATATTAGGCTATTTAGGACAATTAGATCCTGACGATCTTCATATAATTCGCTTACTTGCTTTGGCGAAACAGGGCTTCCTTTCATCAGCCTAAGAATTTGTGCAAATTCCAATTTATCCGGATCAGCTAAAATTGCCTGAACAGATGGATCTGCTACCAAATTCGATAAATCCTGATTAATTTCAGCCTGTGTCTGGTTTAAATAATTAAAGTGGTCATCATTAGAATCCGGTATATCCAAGCTGATTCCTGATTGAATTAACGCTGTAAGAGGAGCAATCAAACCATCTTTATCTAAAGAATCTAAAGTATCAAATACGGTCGTTTTCCTTGAAAAACAACGATCGTAATACCCCCTTCTCAAAGCAACTGATAAAAATTGAAGTTTGTCTTGATTACCGATTAGAGTTTCATAAGCAGGAAGATCTTCTATTTCGACTTCCGGAAAAACATGGAAGAATGTTTTAAAGACGCGGGCAAGGATTCCGACTTTATCAAAAAATTCGGGAGGATAATTGGGGATATTTCCCGTTTCAGCAAGGCTTATTAATGTGTCAACTTGCGTGATATCACTACCGTATGATGTAACTCGCCAAGGATTATGCGGAACTTGGGACATTCCTTGTATTAAGGGTAACAACTCCTGCGCATTTGGGGTTTTCAACAGCCTCATAATTGTGGTTATATCAGTTTTTCCAGTATAACTGCGCGGGTGAACAAATGAATCGAATAAATTTACATTAGGCTCAAGAGCTTTAATGAAAGGCATAGGGTCAACTCTTGTCTCAAGCAGTGCCTTTATTACAGGTATACTATCGATACCCAAATTAAGCCGGTTTGAACCACTCTTAAGATCAGTTTCCAGGCATACCACAAGACGCCTAAATTCTTCTATTTTAGAAACTCCCTGTCTGCGTGCTTCAAGAGCTAGTACCTGATGGCGGAGCATATCTTTAAGTTTAAATATTCTTACAGAATCTTCTTTAGGTATTGAGGGTTTATTTTCTTTTACTAATTCTTTAAATATGCTAAATGGATCGGAACCGCCTATTTCTTTTGTTCTTACTTCAGCAAGAGTTTTTTGGTATTCAATTTCCGGATCAAGTGGAATTTGAGGATTTATTTCCGGTATGGTTTGACTTTTATCCACACTTACAACAACAATTGAATCATCTAATTTTTGATCCGGAGCTTCAACAATATCCGATAAAGCCGCATCAGGGTCAGGATGCGGTCTGGTAATTCTACCCCTTATTTTTTCAATCACGCGTTTTGCCGCTTCTGCAATTTTTCTGGTGGGACCGGATTTATTTTCTGCGGAAGATACTTTTTCAGATGCAGGTACTATTGACTGATCAGGTGATGCTAATCCCGGCATATTTTAATGGCTTGGTTCGTTTGCTTCCTTCAAAATCTTTGTTGCCTCATTTATTTTACCTGACTTAATAAGCATTTGTGCGTGTTCAGTAACAATCTTTGTAATTTCTTCTTCGTGATCTTTTAAAACCGGCGCTATAGCCGCTGTTAGCTCTTGAAACTCATCATCAAGAGTTGGGGCAATTTTGTATATTTGTTCAAGAGTTAAAGGAGGGTGAAGTTTATCCAAAACCATCCTGGCGATTGCCTTTGCCCGATCAATATCCATTTGCCCGTTAGTCAATTTTTCCTCTATAATTTTGAGTATGTCTAATTCAATCTTTTTTCTATATTCTTCGGCATTCATAACATCTGACTTAATTATTATGAATTCAGCAGTAAATTGCAAATTCAAAATGAAAAAAATTTGAAGGATTGCGCACCTGAAACCGTAGGTTTGATTTGTGAGCGGGTCGCACTTTGGGCGAACCTCGCTCAAAAATCAAAGAATTTTGAGCGGGAGACGCATTTTATTTGGAACCGCTCCTCCCTCAAATTCTAAGTAATTTTACCAGCTTGATGGAGGCATATCAAGCTGAGGAGGAAGAAAAATGAGCTCAACCCTGAGATACCATTCCGTATAACGTGTTTCCCTTGGTCCAAGTCCGCCTTTTGGTAGTTCGATATTAGTATGAGGTAGTATTGCGTAAGCCCTTATGCTTTGGCCGTCATTTTCTATGCGATCAATTGTCATCGTGTTTAGATTATAGTAGTTAATATTATTTAAGCAGTCAAGATAACCGTAAGCACCGGTTAATTTAACTTTTAATTGATTTATAAAAAGCTTACATAAATCAGAACTCGTGTTCAAACTCTTTTAGTTCAGCTAAAGGACACCAAAATGTCAGCTTGCAGGACTTTAAACGTTTAAATGTTAGAAGTTTTTTACTTAAATAGATTATCCTTAACAATAAAGAACCCGCCGAGCAAGAAAGCAAGAACAGCTACTTTGTAGAACTTAGATTTATCTATTTGTTGATAATTAGTAGCATAATTCCAGAAAGAAGCCGCAGCAACTAGTGATAATATTCCAAAAGGTAACGTAAAAAGACCTCCTATTCCACTAAGGATAGATGCTAATTTGTAAATTTTGAGATTTAGAGAAACTAGAGATAGTACAAGAAGGAAAACTGCAGTCAATACAATTAATCCAAATAAGTATATGTCTGATTTATTTGTAACCCCAGAAGAAACAACTCCTTTTATAGGAAAAGTTGTTATTAGAAGTATAACAAATGATCCCAAGCAGTTAATTAATATTAGATATTTTTCGTACTTTAGCATTTAGGTTAGGCCTACCTTATTTTAACATACCTCCATGTAACTCTTTATTGATTTCTGTTACTTCTGGAGCTCCTGACGTGATCTTAGCCAGACTGCCAGAATTCTTCAGATTATTCCTGTCTGACGGTCTATTACCTGATTTAGTTTATGCGTTAGGACTAAAAACTGTATAAGTATGCATATTAAAGATTTTATCAAAAGGGTACCATAAAAGTTGCCTAAAGAGTTAGCTAGGAATGTTTATGGATTTGTCTACCAGCCTGCCTTGCTCAATCTGGTGATAAAACTCTATTGCTCTTGCAATTCCTACCTGTTTGTGAACACGAGGATGGAGTGGCTTACCATGTCTTTTGTCGTATAACTCACAAGCATATTTGCCCCACCAAGTATTTTGAGGGAACTCCTTTTCAAGTTCTTCTGCTCTCCCAACTTTTCCTTCTGCAATATCCCTATGAAGCTGCGAGAGTCGTGCGAAAATTCCTTGCTCCGCGTCATTTATATATAACCTTCTAATGTATCGTTCCCATCGTTCAGGTTGCAGTAACTGGTCATTAATATCTTCAGGATGTAACTGCAATCTTTCCAAAAACTCCTCATGTGATAATCCAGCAACTTCTGCTACATCACCGTCCCTGCCTGATTTTGGCTGATAGAGTTTTGTTCCTTTTAATGTTTTTGCTTCATCTTCTGAAAACTTACCTAATTTCACGGCAGTATTAATTCGGGCTTTCAAATTTTGCGGATTAGCAACGATAGCTTCATAGGAAGAAAGATGAAGTGCGTCAAATAATTCTTGCTCGCGGCTTTTTGCCCACTCGTGTGTTCTGTCAAGAAATTCTTGAGTGTAACGACCAACCGCTACACCTCTTTGGAGATCAACAAAGCGTTGTTCCATTGGCATGGCATTCTGAGCAATTCTATAATCAAGATATAAAGGAAGTTTTTGATTCCATGTTTTTGTTACTTCAAACGAGAAAGTAATCCCGAGTCCATGTACTGAAATCATTTCTATCAGTTCTACTGGTAAATTTTTATCTTTAAGACTACTCAATCCAATTTGTGTATCTCCCATTTCACGCTTTTCGGGCGCATGGTCTACTTCATCGGGATACCAAGTAGCTTCATCGTATTGTCTGCGACCACTGTGAGAAAGCGTTACAGTATCAAGCATTAACTGTAAATCAACCTGCTCGCCATTTAGCTTAAGTAATCTTCCTAATTGAAGAGAGGCTCCTGCAGTTTTAATATAATGGTTAAATATGCCTGCCCATTCTTGATTTTCAATCCTATCTTCAAGTCCTACCATTCCAGCACCTTCACGAACTAATCTTGTAGTGATTTCTTGGCCTATTGGTTTACGCAAGTGTTTCGGCTCAGTAAACGTAGCTCCTTTTAATGTTTCAAGAACATCGCTGTTGGGACCAATAACAGGATTGTCTCCTTTTGCTTCTGCCATATTGTCTGTAAGTATATCATTTTGCTATCAATGGAGCAAAATCGACTATAGAGCTTTAAGTTTAGTAGAAAATTTAAATTGTTTTAGGAGGTGAGAATATATTATGTTGCCATTGGAAATAATCAAGAAATTCTATCCTAATGCATCGGAGTATGAACTGAAGGAAATACAGGAGATCGTGTATTTACTGGCTTGTGCTGTTATGCAGCATTTTTATGGGTCGAAATGGATGGGGAATTTTGGAGAATCCGACCCAGAAGGAAAATAGTAACTCTGAGGTTGGTTCGACTCCCGTTAGGGTATTAGGTTATAGGACTAGACTTTAGCAAATTTCAGCAACTTTCTGAAGCTAAAACAAGTTAGTTCGATAAAATTCCTATGGAGCTCCTGACGAGGTCTTACACAGACTGCCAGAGTTTATCAGATTATTCCTATCTGACGGTCTTTTACCGGATTTAGTCTATGCTTTAGGTCTAAAAAATGTATAAGTATGCATATCAGAAATTCGATCCTAGTGGCAGAGTTGAATCATCGATTATGGTGTCAACATTCGCTCCCTAACAGTAAGGTACTTTCACCACAAGAATCATTCGGTGAAGCTAGTATAGCACAAAGTTCCTGTTAATTTCTGTTACATATTCCTGCTACTAGTTGCTATAATAAATTGTATGAAGCTAAAAAAACTTCTTGAAGTTGTTGGCGATGTTTTAACAAACC
>MFDN01000015.1:0-22937 GCA_001776935.1 Candidatus Daviesbacteria bacterium RIFCSPLOWO2_01_FULL_39_23
TCTGCTGCAGAAATTATTGAAATTACTTTTAACAGGCCATTGGAAAACGTTGGCGAATTTAAAGTCAAAATTGAACCAAATATAGAATACAAAGTCGAACTTTCAGGAGACAGAAAAACAGCCAAAATCATCCCTGTAAAGCCCTACAACTTAGGCGCATCTTATACATTGTCAATCGGACCTGATTCCAAATTTGACGGAGTGGGAAGCTGGGGAAAAGACAAGACCTATCATTTCAGAACCATTAAGTATACAGGAGTATAAGCGTATAGAGAGAAGCGTACAGCGTTTAGTTAAAACTATACGCTGTACGCTAAACGCTATTCACTTAACTTAATCTCACCGGCATAACAATATATTCCAACCCCTCAACCCCGATAGGCTTTATTAAAGCAGCAGACAAAGGTCCTGAAAATTCCATCATCACCTGCGAGGAAGGAGCATTTGATACAGCATCCAATAAAAACTTAGTATTAAAAGCAATTACCATCTCCTCGCCATCTATTTCCCCCTCCACTTCATTTTCCTGACTGCCTAATTCTTTGGCGCGGGATTCAATCTTAAGCAAGCCTTTTTTTGTAGTTAATGAAACAATATTTGCTTCATTTTTAGAAAAAACCGCCGCCAGCTTTATAGCTTTTAAAAGCTCGTCTTTCTCAACTAAAGCTCTTGCTACAATTTTTTGCGGAATAATTTTGCCCCAAGCCGGAAATTGCCCTTCAATCAATCTCGACGATACTATAGTTTTACCTAAGGCAAACACCGCCTGATTTTGATTCTCGCTCGTTGCAATGCTGATTTCGTCAACCTCTTCCTCAGACAAAATCCGCAGCAGCTCTTCAAAAGTCCTCCGGGGAATCAAGCTTCTGAATGCTTCTTTACCTCCTGGCAGATCAAAACGTCTATGGGCAAGCCTGAACCCATCAGTTGCCACAAAATCTAATTTTCCCAAAGATACATCAGTTAAAATACCTGTTAAAACAGGCCTGCCCTCATCAACAGCCGAGGCAAAAAGAATTTGAGCAGAAGTCAGAAAGGCATCTTTTGGAAAACTTATACCCGCAGATGCAGATAAAGGAATTGCCGGAAATTCTGAGGCTGAAATCCCATTTACCGTTGCCTTAAACTTTCCTGACGCTATTGTTAGAACCTCACCTTCTGCAGATAAATCAACTTTGTGCTGGCCTAAGCCCGAAACAAGCTCCACCAAAGTTTTGGCAGGAACCGTAATTTCGCCGGGCATTTCAACTTCTACGCTTATTTCCTTTATAACGCCTATTTCTAAATTGGTTGCAGCTATTTT
Source organism: Candidatus Daviesbacteria bacterium RIFCSPLOWO2_01_FULL_39_23 (assembly GCA_001776935.1). GTDB lineage: Bacteria > Patescibacteriota > Microgenomatia > Daviesbacterales > UBA10151 > UBA10151. Next base: position 1,304 of record MFDN01000015.1, read on the forward strand.
TAGCTTATCCCCTTCTGCAGACAATAAAACATTATCTAAAACCGGCAAGGTTGATCTTATACCCACCGACCTTGAAACTGCCTGCAAAGAAGGCAGTAAATCCTGCTGTAAAATACTAAATTTCATTAAAGCTATTGTTCCTTTCTGGCAGAAACAAACTTTTGAATATCTTCTTCATTTATCTTAATTAACCGGAAGTTAACTCTTCCTGCAACAATCAGATTTTTAATGTGTTTTTGTTCTTCTGTCAAGACATGAAACTGGCCGGATTTTACTTCTATAAAATCAATAACTTCATTATTTTTGATTCCGATAAAATCAACAGGCTGACCCAAAGGAATAATCCGGTCGTAATCATAGCGAAGCTCAGCATAAGTTAAAAGCTCTGCCATTCTGCCTTTTTGCGGATTTATAGACCCTTGAATCACTTGTAAAACTTTAGCTGGCAAATCCTGCACTCCTTTATAAAGGTCAATTAAGTCTGTGGGGATATCCTGCGGTTTTCTATTATGAAGTCTGCCGATAAGGTATGCAACTGCTAAAAGTAAAATTAATCCGCCTGCTAAAAGTAAGGTGTTTTCCACAGTAGGGTAGATTTTACCTTAATTATATAAAATAGTCATCTCTAGTTATATAGAGCGTGGATAAGTGGAAAAGTCAAAATCTATCTTCAATTTTGGGATAATTTCGTGTGTAAAAGTCATAAATTATTGTGGATAAGTCAGTGGATAAGTGGTTTTGTTTTGTGGAAAACAAAACCATCCTGAGAGATTAGCGAAGGATCTTTGTTTGGCTGTGGACAACTATGCGCTTGCTGAAAGTTGTTGTTTTACTTCTATTAATACTCTCTGCACTTCCCTGTCAGTGGTGATAAGTTTTTTTATTTTATCCCGGCCGTGCATAACCGTAGTGTGATCCCGGCCTCCCAGTATTTCCCCTATTTTTTCCACTGTTAAATTCAGCTCATCAGATAAAATGTGCATAACCAGGTGCCTGGGCAAGACCAGCTCCTTGACTCTTCTTGGTCCTGTCAGTTCATTTAATCTAATATCAAAATATTGGCAGACAGTATTTAATACCTGTTTATAATTTAGGTTTGATAGAGCCGCGGCAGGCTTTTGGCCTAAAATTGATCTGACAGATTCTATGGTGGGCGGCATTTTTTGTATTTTTAAAACCTGTATAATTTGTATAAGTTTACCTTCCAACTCTCTGGCGTTTGTTTCGGTAGCCTCTGCGATTAAGCTTAAACATTCCTCAGGCAGATGATCCCCTCTTTCCATACATTTTGCTTTTAAGATGGCAACCCGCGTATCAATATCCGGCGATTGTATATCCACCATCAATCCTCCCTGAAAACGGGATTTTAAACGGTCTTCCAGCTTGGGCATTTCCGAGGGAGCCCTGTCTGAGGTGAGCACGATCTGACTGTTTCTTGAAGTCAGTTCATTAAAAGTGTGGAAAAATTCTTCCTGGGTTTGCTCCCGGCCGGAAAAAAATTGCGCATCATCTACTAAAAGTAAATCTGCTGAGCGGTATTTAGAGCGCAAATCCCCCATCCGGCGGTTTTGGATTGCTTCCACATAATCATTGGTGAATTTTTCCGAAGAGCAGTAGATTATTTTGAGATGCGGTTTCTTTTCCAAAACTGCATTGCCTATACCAAGCATTAAATGAGTTTTTCCTACGCCGGTGCCTCCGTAAAAAAATAACGGGTTGTAAGAAGCTCCGGGATTTTGAATCACAGCCTGAGCCGCGGCATAAGCTACGTTATTGGAGGGCCCGACAACAAAGTTTGCTAAAGTGTATTTAGGGTTTAGGATAGTGGTGGTTTGAGTGCGTACCGGTTGGAAAAAATCCGTTTCTGTTTGGCTGTTGTTTTCAGCAATCACTTCTTTAATAACAAAATCAATCACAACCCTCTTTCCTAAAAGATTAGCAAAAACCTCTTCTATTAATGGCAGGTGTCTTTGGCTTAACGTTTCTTTAATAAAGGCAGATGAGGTAGAAAGCGTCACCTTCTCTTCAGTCACTCTTTCCAATAAGGTTTTAGAAAAGAATGTCTTAAAATTTGCAGAAGAAATATTAGGTTTTATAGATTCTAAAAATTTATGCCAGAGTCTTAAGTTGTCCATATTATTAACAATAAATTATTGTGGATAAGTTATCAACAATCTATTCTAATGAAGCTGCCTTCGCAATATAGGGAAACTATTAAGAAATAGATCAATCCTTTTTAAGCCGCATTACGTTTCAGACTCGCTCTTGTACATGGAGGGTAAATCTAGTAAACTATCAGCATGCCAAAAAGAACATACCAGCCTAAAAAACTAAAAAGAATAAAAAAACACGGCTACAGAGCACGAGTGGCAACCAGCGGCGGAAAGAAAGTTTTAAAAAGAAGAAGAGCAACAGGCAGAGTCCGACTTGCAATCTAATGCTTCCTAAGCCTCAAAGGTTGAATTTAAAAAAAGACTTTAAATGGGTTGCTTCAGGCAGGAAGCTGGAGACGCAATACCTAAAGCTTTTTGTTAAAACGGGAAGTAATCAAATTCCTAAAGTTGGAATAGCTATTTCTGCTAAGTCTTTTAATAAAGCAAATGAAAGAAATAGAGCAAGAAGACTGGTATCGTCTGCCTTTGAATCTGTTTATTTGAACCTTCCGGAAAATATTAATATACTAGTACTTCCCAAAAGAGGGGTACTTAATGTAAAATCAGATCTGGTTCTTTTGGATTTGGAAGAATTATTAAAGCATGAAAAAATTATTAATTAGTCTAATAGAATTTTATCAACACTTTCTTTCTTTTGATAAAGGAATGTTAGCTGTATTTGCTCCGGGAGGCGCATGCAGGTATTCTCCGACATGTTCTGAATATACAAAACAGATGATTGGGAAGTTCGGGGTGCTGCAGGGAATTTGGCTTGGTCTTCAAAGGATCTGGAGGTGCAGGTGAACCAAATTATTGATATTTTTAATTTAATATTTTTTGCTCCGGTTATTAATTTGTTGGTTTTAATTTTTCAAGGGTTATCAGCTCTTAATATTCCGGGAGCACTGGGGTTTTCCATAATCAGCCTAACCATTTTAATAAGGGTTTTAGTGTGGCCGTTTATGAGTCAGCAGATTAAAGCCACCAAAAAAATGGCAGATCTTAAGCCTCATCTTGATGCATTAAAGAAAAAACATAAAGGTGATAAGCAGGCGCTTGCTTCTGCTCAGATGGCGCTTTATAAAGAACATGGTGTTAATCCGGCAGGCGGCTGTCTTCCAGCCTTGATTCAAATACCCGTATTCATTGCTTTGTATCAGGCAATAATAAATATTCTGCCAGGTGCAGGTGGGCACCTTGATAAGATAAACTCTCTTTTGTATTTTCCACAGCTTAAACTCCCCTCAGCTTTGGACCCTAATTTCTTCGGCCTTAATTTAGGAATTAAACCCTCGGATTTTGGTAAATATGGAATATTGCTTTTATTAGTGCCGATTGTGACTGCTCTTTTGACTTTTGTACAGTCTAAGATGACTTTGCCAAAACCTATCAAGCATTACCCTTCTGATTCCCCCAAGGAGGGTAAGGAAAAAGAAGGATTGGAAGAAAGCATGGGGCAAGTCCAGTCTCAGATGGTTTATTTAATGCCGGTAATGATCGGGTATTTTGCATTCTCATTCCCCATAGGGCTTGCAATTTACTGGAATACGTATACAATACTGGGAATAATCCAGCAATATAAAGTGTCAGGCTGGGGAGGAATGGAGTGGTTAATATCAAAAATTAAATATCAAAGATAAAAGTTAAAGTTTAAAATTTAAAAAAATAACTTTAAATTTTGATATGTCATTTTGATCTTTGTATTTTGATTTTTAAATTTACTTATGGAACAGCAATTATCAGATATTTTAGATAACCTTTTAGGGATGTTGCTTTTAGAGGGCAGCTATGAGATCGAAGAAACAGACGAAAGTTTCCTGGTGTCAATTAAAACAAACGATGCCGGAAGGCTGATTGGGGCAAGAGGTGAATCTCTGGATGCTTTGCAGATTTTGGTTAACCAGATTTTATTCAGGCAAACCGGAGCTTTAGCTAAAGAAGACGACCCTCAAAAAAGGGTGGTAATAGATGTGATGGGTTGGAGAAAACAAAAAGAGGAAGAGCTTGCAGAAAGCGCGGATAAATGGGGCAAACAAGTTTTAGAAAGCGGGCAACCTTTAGAACTTGAACCTCAGTCGCCATGGCAAAGAAGAATTGTGCATATGGTGATTTCAGAAATGAAAGGCTTGGAATCTGAAAGTATGGGAGAAGGACGCGACAGACATATTGTGATTAAACCTGCTAAAAAATAATTTTCAATTAATAGTTTTTCTCTGCTTTTTTATGATCCTTGCTAGGTTTGAAAAAATTCTATTTTTTTTAACTGTTTTATTCCTTCCCACTCAACTAGGCAAACACTTTTGGCCTCCATTTAGCTACATCTACTCTTTAAGAGTTGATTATCTGTCCCCTACTTTATATTTTTGGGATTTATTGACAGTAGCACTATTTATGGTGTGGTTTTTTCAGAAGCCTAAGATTAATCGGTTTGCCTTAAATTTATTTTTATTTTTTATATTAACTCAGGCTTTTTCTTTAGTTGGAGCTTCAAACGTTTTGGCCGGAGCGGTGAGACTGGAGCAATATACGCTGGCTGGTTTTTTGGGTGTTTATTTGGCATCGATGGATTTTAAGAATTTATCCGGTAAAATCTTCCTGCCCCTTGTTTTGTCGATTGTCGGAGAGTCTTTAATAGCTGTTTTGCAATTTATTTATGGTCAAACTTTAGGACTCTGGTTTTTGGGGGAAAGAACCTTTGCCCTGACAACTCCGGGAATTGCTAAATTTGATTTTTACGGAAACCAATTTTTAAGGCCTTATGCCACATTTCCCCATCCTAATGTTTTAGCAGCCTTTGTATTGATTGGGGTGAGTATTTTGTATCAATTATTGCAGAAGCAAAGGTTTGTTGTTTTGGCGTTGATTTTTGGAGGGATTACTGTTTTTATTTCCATGTCCAGAACTGCAATCTTAACAGGAGCAGTAGCGATCTTGCCTTTTATTAAAAAGAAGTGGTGGGTATGGATAGCATTAGGGTTGCTGATTATATCTCCGGTCCTTTTCACCAGGTTTTGGAGTCTTTTTAATTTTGATAATCTGGCCTTTATTAGACGGGAAGAATTAATTGGAAGTGCATGGCTAACTTTTCTAAGGCATCCTCTAACCGGCGTGGGGTTAAATAATTTTATTCCTGCCATGGCAGATAATTTAACCGCCGGCCCTAACCGTTTTTTACAGCCGGTTCATAATATCTTTTTATTGGCGCTTTCAGAAACCGGACTGATCGGATTTTTAGGCTTCATTGTCCTGATTGCTTTGCCGATATTTGAGCTTTTAAAACTATACGCTAAACGCTATACCCTATACCCTATTTTAATCATCGTTTTCCTGGGACTTTTTGATCATTATTTTCTAACCCTGCCTCAGGGCTACAGATTACTTTTTCTTGTGTGGGGATTATCTTTGTCTTTTGCAAAGGACAAATGAAAACTGGATTCTTATCCTGCTTCCTAGTATCCTATTAGGGTGAACTATTTTTCCAAAATTTTCCGGCAAACTTTTTGGCAGGTTTTAGGCAAGGCAGCAACCTCTATATCTACATTTATTATATTAGGATTAATAGCCAGAAATTACGGCGAGGCCGGAACCGGGGTTTTTACTTTGGCGCTTACCTATTTGGCAATATTTTACCTTTTGGCGGATTTTGGTTTTAATGCTCATGTATTGAGGAGGGTTAAAGATCGGGATTTGGAAATCAAAATTGAATGGCAGAAGCTTTTGGGAACAAGAATACTATGGTCTTTGGTTCTGGTGATTCTGGCAGTAAGCTTGCTTCCCTTGTGGCCTTTTGCGACTTCTGATTTTACCAAAGCAGTAATAATCGGAAGTCCGGCAATCATTTTTTCAGGGGTATTTATAACATGCAATTTATTTTTCCAAAGTAAATTAAGATATGATCTTTCGGTTTTAGCGGTTGGGCTTGGGACGGTGGGAAGCTTAACGCTTTTCCTATTTTTTTCTTTAAAAAAATATCCTGTTTCTTCTTTGGTTTTTGCTCACCTTATTGGTTGGATTATCATAGCTTTTTTTGCCTGGGTTTTAATAAGAAAATTTATTTTTAATATTTTTCCGGTATTTGATATTAAGTATGCTTTAAGCCTTTTTAAACAATCCTGGTTAATTGCTGCGACGCTGGCTTTAAACGTTTTGTATTTCCGGGCTGATGCTTTTTTAATATCCTATTTTAGGACACCTTTTGATGTTGGTGTTTATAATGTTGCCTACTCAGTTTTTCAATCCGCCCTTGTGCTGCCTACTTTTATTATGAATTCTTATTATCCCTTAATGCTTAAGTCTTTTGGTAACATTAAATATGTAGGACTTTCGCTTTTGGGGCTTTCTTTTTTCGGCACTTTTTTTACCCTAGTTTTTGCTCCTCTGGTAATTGAAGTTTTAACCGGCGGAGGATTTGCCGGCTCTGTGCAGTCTTTGCAAATTTTATCACTTGGATTTCCGGCCTACTTTTTATCCTCACTTTTTATGTGGATTTTTATTGCCAAGGGAAAGTATAAGGAGATGTTTTTGCTTTACACGTCCGGGCTTTTTTTGAACCTGATTTTAAACTTTTTATACATACCTAAATATTCATTTTTGGCAGCATCCTGGGTGACGGTAATTTCTGAATATTTTATATTACTGATTCAAATATTTTTAATTTACAATGGAACAAGAAAACGTAATCACCTGAAAAAGTAAATTGTGGTATCATTTTTGAAATGAAACTGATTATTTTTACAGACGGAGCTTCCCGCGGTAATCCGGGGCATGCAAGTTACGGATTTACTATTTCAAACGAAGATGGAAAATTGCTTCATGAGAGCGGAAAATATATAGGCATTGCAACAAATAATGTCGCAGAATACATGGCTGTGCTGGAAGCGTTAAAATATGTTAAGGAAAAATATTCAAAAGACCTAAGAAGTATTGAACTTTTTGCCGACTCGAAGCTGGTGGCAGAACAATTATCAGGCCGCTATAAAGTTAAAAGCGCACACCTTAAGCCCCTAATCGGGAGTATTAAAATCCTGGTTCTGGAATTGGGCGGAGTTTTATTTACGCATGTTCCCAGGGCCAAAAATGCGGAAGCAGACCGGCTTGCTAACCTTGCCTTAGACAGCAGGTAGCTATTCGCTTTTTGCCCGCCTGCGACGCTATGCGTAGCATTGCGGGCAGGCTGTTTGCTTTTAGCAGATAACAGCTAAGAGCTATACTCCGATATCTTTTCACTCTCTTGATTTTATACCCGGGGGTGCTACGATTTACGCGTGGGCGATTTAGAGGAAAATATCAATAAAAAAAATAGTATTTTGCTTTCGCGAAATACTCCTGTAGCTTTGGTCGTGGGAGCGGCTGGTTTTTTAGGATCTCACCTGGTAGATGCATTGCTGAATAAAAATATTCAGGTTGTTGGTGTGGATGATTTGACAAACGGCCAGCAGAAGAATTTGCAGACCGCTGTTCAGGATAAAAACTTCCATTTGCTGATTGAATCTGCAGACAACCTGGATTTGGATTTAGTAAGACTGGATTATATATTTATTGCTTCGGGAAAGCAGGGCGGGTTGGATAAGGTGCTCAATTTTTTTAAAAAATACCGCTCAAGATGTCTTTTTATTTCATCAATAGATCTTTACGAAAAACAGGATGATGAAAAATTAGCATGGTTAGAGTCTTTTGAAAAGAAGCTTGCAAAATTTGCATCCGAACATAATTTAAACGCCAGAATTTTAAGACTTGGTCCTGTATATGGACCGAGAATGGATTTTAAAGATAAGGAGCCGCTGGTTAAGCTAATCCAGCAGGCCTTAACAGATGATTTAAATAGTGATGTTTCTTTGGAGTTTTCTTCAAGAGCTTTGTACTGCAAGGATGCAATAGATCTTGCAATAAGAACCATCTTTGCAGGAGCCACTTCGCAGAAAATATTTGACGGGGTTTTGAAAGCTCCGGTTAAGGTTTCGGAAGTTAAACAGGTGCTTATGGACCCTGTTTGGTATGAAAATAAAGGGTTTTCTCCAACAGAATTGCCTCCTTGGCCGACGCCAAACCTTGAAAAATCGATCAAGAGCTTAAACTGGCAGCCAAAATCAAATTTAGTTTCAGCGCTTAGAGAGACTTTGAGCTATTTTAAGGATAATGAAATTGAAATACCCAAAAATGAGAAAGAAGATGTAAAACCTGAAAGTCCGAAAGCGGATGATGGGTGGAAAGAAGATAAGAAAGAGCAGCTCGAAGCATTGAAGTTAAAAAAAACCATACCGGACATACCAAAAATAAAAACTAAAAAGGGAAGTGACAAAATCAAATTTTTCCCGTCTTTATCAAAGATTTATTTATTGGTTGCAGTGGGCTTGGTGACCTATGCATTGGTTTGGCCGTTATTTGTTTTGGGGTGGGGTGTTATAACGTTCCGGTATGAGATGGGGGAGAGTTTTAAAAATTTAGAAAAAGGGGAGTTTGAAAGCAGTTTGGCAAATATTAATAAAGCAGGTGTCGGGGTGGAGGCTGTGAAATCTGTTCTTGATTCGCTGGAGCCTGTGCGCAAAACAGGGGTTTTAAATAAGCAGTTTGAATTAAAAGATGATTTACTTAACTTGTCATTTCTTTCTGTAAATTCTGCGCGCAGTGCGATATTGGGTACGGGATCGCTTTTGCAGGGTTTAAAGGCAGTGACAGGGGAGTTAACAGCCTCGCCGTCCGGTTATTTTAACTCCGCTCAAGTTGAATTGGCTTCAGCTGGTAAAGATCTTGCTAAAGCTCAGACTCTGTTGCAAAACAATAAGTTTGATGGAAACATAACGAAAACTTTTACTAAATTAACTCAAATGAGTCAGTTGGTAGAAAGAGCGAGAGCTTTAAGTGTTTTACTGCCTGCGCTTGTTGCCGCAGACGGATCAGCCCCTAAAAATTATCTGATTTTGCTGCAAAATAATATGGAGCTTCGCCCTACAGGAGGCTTTATCGGATCTTTTGCCAAAGTGTCATTTGAAGGAGGCAAGCTTAAAAAATTAGATGTTAATGACAGCTACGCCATAGATGGACAATTGGGTATTCATGTTGAGCCTCCCAAAGAAATTAAGGAGGATTTGGGTCAAAAAGATTGGTTTATGCGTGATTCAAATTGGGAGCCGGATTTTCCAACCAGCGCCAGGCAGGCAGAGTGGTTTTACACCAAAGAAACAGGCGAAAGGGTTGATGGCGTGATTGCGCTGGATATTTCAGCAATGGAAAAGCTCATTGATAGTATAGGAGCTTTGAATTTGTCAGACTATAAAGAAAAAATTACCGGAGAAAATCTTTTTGAAAGGGCAATTACTCATGCTGAGATGGGTTTTTTCCCCGGCTCTTCGGCAAAGAAAAGCTTTTTAACAGCTTTGGCTAATGAGGTGTTTAATAAAATATTTTTCCTGCCTCAAAATAACTGGCCGGGGATTATTTCGGCTCTGGGGAGATCTTTGGATGAAAAGCATGTTGGTGTTTATTTGAATGACCCTAAGATGTTTTCGTATATTGCCTCACAAAATTGGACTCATGCTTTGCCGCGTCAGTCTTCCTCATCAGGGGATTTTTTGAGTTTGGTTGAAGCCAACTTAGGGGCAAATAAAGTCAATTATTATCTTGATAGAAGCTATAATTTAGAAACTGTTGTTGGCAAAGAGGGCGAAATCAAGCATAGGATGAGAATAAGTTATATAAACAGAAGTCCTTCCGATACCTTTCCTGCTGGTACTTATAAAAATAGAATGCGTATTTATTTACCTATAGGGGCTAAAATGACACGGGCTTTGTGGGGGGAGGCTGATATTACAAAAAAAATGACTGGTTTTTCAGATTATGGCAGGGCGGGTTATTCCTTGCTTATGGAGCTTGCGCCCCGTGAGCAAAAAACCCTTGTTTTAGACTACACAGTGCCGGTAAAGGTTGAATTTAAGGAAGATATTGCCACTTACAGATTGGATATTATAAAACAGATGGGTCTTTTGACAGATCCATTTGTCTGGACAATCAGCTATCCGATAAGCTATCAGCTGGTTTCAGATGCTGTTAAAAAGATCGGTCCCCAGCAGTACTCAATTTCTACAGATTTATCCAGAGACCGGAGTTTTGAAGTAAAATTCAAAAAATAGTGTATACTTAAAAATATGTTTTCTGTACAGGTTTTAGGGTTGGTTGCAGGCGGATTTGTAGTTATTGCCTCGCTGCCGCAGATTTATCAAATTATTAAAACCAAAAAAACAGAGGATCTTTCTCTTCCTATGTATATTGCCTTAAATATGGGCATATTCCTTTGGATAGTGTATGGTTTGTTTACCGGGCAAACAGCAATAATTATTACGAATTTAATTTTTCAAGTTATGAATTTGTCGATTCTTTTTTTGAAGATTAAATACGGATAATTAAGACCCTTGCCTCGCGAGCTTGGATGTGGTAAATTACTAGGCCATGGACAGATTAAGTTTACAAGCCGAAGAAAGAATAATCCTAGGCAAAAAAGTTAAAAAATTACGTGAAAGCGGAAAACTGCCGGCTCACGTTTTTGGTAAAGGTTTGGAAAGCGAACATGTCTCTGTTGACGGGAAAACCTTCCTGCAAACTTTTGCGGAAGCAGGGGAGACAGGGCTAATTGATTTAAAAATTGGAACTGAAAAGGTCAGGCCTGTTATGGTCAGGGAAGTGCAGTATGATCCTGTCAGCGGGGATCCCGTGCATATAGATTTTTATCAGGTTAACCTGGCTCAAAAAGTTAAAGTGCCTGTTCCTTTGGAGATGATAGGGGAACAGCCGGAATCTGTTAAGTTAGGCGAGACAATCGTGCTTCAAACCTTAAACGAGGTGGAGGTCGAAGCTTTGCCTACTGATTTAATAGAAAAAATTGAAGTGGATATCACCTCTTTGCAGAATATTGATGATGCAATCACTGTAGGCCAGCTTAAATTTGACAGAAGCAAATTAACAGTGCAAGCCGCTGATGAAGAGATTGTGGTTAAATTGGCTCCTGCAGTGTCTGCTGAGATGGAGAAGTTGCTGGAAGAACAAGCCGCAGAAACTGCTGCTGTGGCAGCTGAGGCCGGGGCAGAAGCTGCAGCCGAGGGTGGCGTTGAAGGAGCTGCACCAGCTGAAGGTGAGGCTCCTGCAGCCGAAGATCAAATCAAGACTGAAGGCGCAGATACCAAAGAAGAAGCGGCAAAAGAATGATAAATACGTTAATTCTGCGTTAATTTTGCGGGAATTTAGCTTCAAATCCCCCTTGACTCCCTATTTTTTAAATGTTAATCTGCTTTTCAAATGATTGAAGTAGAAGAAAAAGATCGGTTGCGACAGGGTATTTTTACAGTTTTAGAAAAGGTGTTTGATGAGCCGCCTGAGAGGTTCCCCAAAGCTTTAAGTATAGCCTTGAATAAGTTAGGCCCTGCTTATAGACAGCTGTATGATGAGGTTTTTGTAGGTTGGCAATGTCCAATTGAAGAGCGTCCGCAGTTTCCCCAGCGTCCTTCAATATTCAATCCTATCTCTCATTGGACAGCGATTGTTAGATGGTAGGTTCCTTTCGTGTTGAAGCAGGCCATTTGGTTATCATGATGCTTTTTCCTTCATGGGGCAGTTTTTGCCAAAGCTCCTCGGTAATAAACGGCATAAAAGGGTGTAAAAGTTCCAGGGAAGTTTTGAAAACATATTCTAAAACACGTTGAGCCTCAGCCCGTCTATTTTTAGTGATTTCAATATATTTATCTGCAAACTCATGCCAGGTAAATTCATATATAGCTTCAGTTGCCAAATGGAGCTGGTAATTTTCTAAGTTTTTAGTCACAGATTTTATGGTTTTATTTAACTGCTCAAAAATCTGTTTATCATCAGGATGTAATTTGTCATCCTGAACGATTAGTGAAGGATCTCTAGATTTAATCTGGAGATTCCTCGTTTCACTCGGAATGACAGAAGGTGCAGGTTTTAGTTCTATTATAAAACGGTGGATATTGCGGAGCTTAGTGCCGAAATTCCGGTAATTTTTACACCGCTCATCCATTAACTGTCTGGAAGTTTTGCCGTCTCTTCCGGGGATGGAATATCCATAAAGGGCCATCCGGGTCGCATCGACGCCCCAGGTTCTCACCAGTTCATAAGGGTTAATACCATTACCCAATGATTTGGAGAATTTTCTGCCCTGCATATCTCTTAACATGCCATGAAAAAACATATTTTTAAAGGGAATTTCATCTTTGAAATGTAATCCCAGCATAATCATTCTGGCAATCCATAAGTATTTTATTTCCGGGGCAGAAGTTTCAAAATCCCAGGGGTAATATTTTTTTAATTCTTTAGTCTCATTGGGATAACCCAAAGTTGCCATCGGCCAAAGCCCGGAAGAAAACCAGGTATCCAAAACCTGTTCATCCTGTACCCAGTGTTTTTGGCCACAGCTTTGACAGTTTTTACCGGGTTCATCAAAGGAAATAATCATATCTTTGTCTTTGCCCACTTCGTGGTTGGGGTTGCATTTTTGGCAATACCAGACCGGGATTCGGTGGCCCCACCAAAGCGATCGGGAAATTGACCAGTCATGAATTTCTTTTAACCAGTCAGATAAGATTTTATGGTAGTTTTTTGGTAAAAAGTTAATCTTATGAAGGTTTTTTAAGGCTTTTTGTGCCAATGGCTTCATTTTGACAAACCATTCTTCGGAAATAATCGGTTCAACAGTAGTTTTACAGCGTTCGCAAACAGGTACTGAATGAAGATAATCCTCAACTTTTACCAATATGCCTTTTTGCTTCAGTTCCGGCAGCATAGCTTCCCGGGCCTCTGAAACTTTCATTCCGGCGTATTTTCCGGCAACTTCAGTTAAGCGGCCGTTTTTATCAATAACCTGGACAATCGGCAGATGGTGCCTTTGGCCTATTTCGTAGTCGGTAAAATCGTGGGCCGGCGTAACTTTTATAACTCCGGTGCCGAATTTAGGGTCAACTGCCTCATCTGCGATGACTTTCATCATCCTGGGGCCGTTTAAGGTTTGAATTTCAAACTCCTGGCCAATATATTTGGTATAGCGTTTATCGCTGGGATGGACCGCCATGGCTGTATCTCCGAATTTAGTTTCCGGACGCGAAGTAGCCAGAGTCAGCGGGCCGTATTGCAGATAGTAGAGTTTTTCTGTTTTGTCCTGATATTCCATTTCTAAATCCTCAATGGCTGTGGCATCTTTTGGACACCACTGGACAATGTAGGCGCCTTTATAAAGAAGGTCCTGCTCCCAAAAAGTCTTAAATTCTTCCAAAACAGCTTTTGTAACTTTTGGATCCATGGTAAAAACTTCTCTTGACCAGTCAGCGGAAATTCCCATTAAAGTCCAGGTTTTATGGAAAGAGTCGTAAACTTGTGTTTTAAATTCCCAGGCCCTTTTAAGCCATTCTTCCCGCGTTAGTTTATATTTGGACAAGCCTTCTTTTTCCAGGATTTTATTAAAAGTGCCTTCAAATAAAATTCCGGCATGGTCTACTCCCGGTAAAAGCAGGACGTCTTGCCCCTGCATTCTTTTAAAACGGGCGATAGCATCCATGATAGAGTGTTCCATAGCATGGCCTAAATGAAGCTCCCCGTTAACATTGGGGGGAGGCATTAAAAGAGAATAGGGTTTCTTTTTTGAATCAGGATCTGCCTTAAAATATCCACTTTCTTCCCAAAAGCTATACCATTTACTTTCTTCATCAGTCTGGTTGTTTGTTTTATCCATGAGGTTAAGTATAGAAGCAAGTAGGGTTTGGGTCAACCTTTAGGCATGTGCTCAATGCTAATTATTACAGGGTAACAGAAATCGATATTATACTTTTCCAAATGAATTCTGGTAAAAGGACATCCTCTGTTGGAAAATTGTTAGATTTTCCCTGCGTTTCGATATTGGCCCATTAATTTGCCCGTGCCTGCTTCATATACAGTTATTACTTCTTCTGTTTGGTCGGGACTTTGTTGGCTTGGTATTGATTTGCTAAATGTTTCAAGTTTTATTTCAGCGACCATATTAGGGGTACGATTGTACTGATTTGTTATATATTTGTCAAAATTATAAAGCGAGATTGGGGTTAGCCTGTAACTTCAACGGGTTAATTGGTTGATAATTAAAAAAGGCAGCTGAGGCAATCATGGCAGCATTGTCTGTGCAAAGCTTGGGCGGTGGAACATAGAGCCTTGTTTTTAATTTGAAATTTGAAATTTGAAATTTGAAATTTCGAATCAGGGACTGATTCGCTGCTACGCCGCCGGCCACAATGATTTGATTAACATTATAAGTTTTAACAGCTTGAACAGTTTTTGTAACCAAAACGTCGATGATAGCTTGTTGGATAGAGGCACAGAAATTAGCAATAATTTTCTCATCCTGAGCTTGATCTTTTGTCATCCTGAGGCGATTAGCCGAAGGATCTCCCACGAATGTGGGTCTGACATTCGTCAGAGATTCCTCACTACGCTTCGCTACGTTCAGAATGACAGACGAGGATTGCAAAATATTAGCTACTGCTGTTTTTAGTCCGGAAAATGAAAAATCGAAATCCTTGGAATCTATCATCGGCCTGGGTAAATTAAAAGCCTTGGGGTTTCCTTTTTCTGCAAGTTTTGCAATGGAGGGCCCTCCCGGATAGGGTAATCCAAGGAGTCTGGCGCATTTGTCAAAGCATTCTCCGGCTGCATCATCGCGGGTGCCGCCCAAATATTTATATTTGCGGTGACTTGTAAATGAAGCGGAGCTTCTTTCCTTCGGAAATAGCACCAAATCAGTATGGCCGCCGGAAACCAGTAAGCCGATGGCAGGGAAGGCTGGCTGTTCGCTTTTGGCTGTTCGCCCGCCGGCAACGCTATGCGTAGCATTGCGGGCAGGCTTTTGGCTTGCTAATGGCGAATGGCTAACAGCTAATAGCTTATTAACCCAATTTGCATAAAAATGCCCAAGCAGGTGGTTTACAGGGACCAAAGGTTTCTTCCAAACTGTAGCCAAAGTTTTAGCAGTTTCTACCCCCACCAAAAGCGAGCCGATTAGCCCTGGACCGTAAGTTACAGCAATAGCATCTATTTCACTTCCGTCATTGCGAGGAGCGGAGCGACGCGGCAATCTTTCTTTTGGGAAAGCCTGATTTAGTGCCTCCTCAATTACCGGAATAATGCTTTTTATCTGTTCCCTTGCCGCCTGCTCAGGGATTACACCGCCATATTTAGCCTGTAAGGAAGCAGATGATGCCACAACATTGGATAAAATAGTTACTCTATCTCCCTGTTTTTGCACTACTGCAGCAGCTGTTTCATCACAGGAAGTCTCAATGCCCAATATAATCATGAAGTTATTTTAACAGAAATGTCTCTTAACCATTTGGAGATTTGTTCTACAGTGTAATCTTCATTATGCGCTTTTCTGGTAAAGCTAACAGCTTCTTTTCTTTTAAATTCTACATTCCATTTATTGCGATCCAAAAATGTAATTGCAGAAAATAGTGATGTTCTTTTGTTGCCGTCTAAGAAAGGATGATTATTAATTATGGAATGCAAGAGAGCGGCAGCCTTATCAAAAATAGATTTGTATGCATCCTGGAATCCGACTGACATTTGTGGCCTGCCTATAGCGGATCTAAGTAATGATAAATCCCTTACCCCATGAATACCCCCAAACTTCGAAACCATCTCTTCATTGATAGCGATTACCTCTGCCTCGGATAAATAATGGATTATACTCTTGCCAGATCTTGCCATACACCTGCGTATTTTTTGGAGAGTTTTTTAATAATTTTTGCTACTTCAGGATCAATTTCGGTGGGCCTTTTAGTCTTTCTCTCGTGCACCAGAAGCAACCCATCATTTGTTTGCTTCCAATCTATTTGAGATCCATCCCTGATAGAGAGTTGGTGGGCATAAGCTTTAGGTACTGTGACTGCCAAAGAATTACCGTTTTTAAATACTTTTCTCATGGCCTTATTATACCACAAATGTACTGACAATGTAATGACATAAGTTCCAATAAAAAATATTGACTTAAGCAGGTTTGTCTGCTAAGCTATAGGTCTAATATGCGTCAGGAATGTTTAACACCTAGAGAGTTACAGGTTGCCGGATTGCTGGCAGTCGGCTTTTCCCGAGTAGAAATTGCTACTAAAATAGGATGTTCTCCTCTGACGGTAAGAGGCCATCTTTCCGTTATATATACAAAGGTAGGAGCCTGGGATGCTCTTGAGGCAGTGCTGCGGCTTGCCGAAAGAGGAATACTGAATACTTCCAGGGTAGAGGCAGAGCTTGACTTAAGCAGGTTTGGCCTGTTAAGTCCAGCCCAAACTAAAGTGATGGAGGCTTTAATAGTTGAGCACCCGCCGACTTTTGCTGCTATCGGGGCCAGATTATTTTTAGCAAGTAGTACTGTTACCAACCACATGTATGAAATCAGCAAAATTATGCAAACACATCAAACCAAGCCAAACAAAACCCTTTTAGGCATGGGATATTGGTTGCGGTCAAACAAACAGCCAAAAACTTAAGTAATTCTAAGTACTTGTCCTCATTTATGAAGAAGAAGTAGAATCAAAGGTGTGATTGCCAAACAGGATTATAGATTTATCAAAGATGCTTTGTGGATCTCCTATACCGGGCTAAAGGATTTTTTAAAGTGCCCCCGCTCTTTTTATTTAAAAAACAGATACCGGGATCCGAAGACCGGCAACAGACTGCAGGTTGCTTCCGGGCCGATGACCCTTGGTTCTTTGGTGCACGATGCTATTAAGTGGTATTTGCAAACAGGCAGGACAGCCGGTTTTGATGATATTGTAAAAAAATTCCGTAATCACTGGTTAAAATATCAGGGTAAAAAAGGCGGTTTTTCCTCCCGGCAGGAAGAAGGTGATTTTGGTAAACGAGGGCTCGCGATGCTGGATAATTTTTATAAAAACAAAGCAAACCTGGAAAAAAATCTCCCGGCATATGATTTTTTAAGGTATATTTTGGATGAGAGAATTGTCCTAAACGGCAAGGTGGATTTTGCAGGAGAGATGCCGGATGGCAGTTTGCATATTTTGGATTTTAAAACAGGCGCGAAAGATGAAGATGACCCTACTCAGCTGCATGCTTATGCTATTTTGGCAGAAGCAAGTTTTCAAAGGCCTGTTTCAAAAATAAGCTACTGGTATTTGGACAGGGACTCTGTACCAAAAGAGGCAGTACTTGATCCTCTGGCGGAAAAATTAGAGTGGTTTAAAATTCAGTCAAAAGAAATTGAAGATGCTGTGAAAGCGGATAAGTGGGTTTGCATTGAAAATGATTCTCCTTATAACGAGTGCAAAAAATATGAGGCAATTATTGCAGGCAAGGGAGAGTTTCAGTTTTCTGATGAATCATTTAAGAAAGATATATATTTTCTGGATACTCTGAAGCCAGTTTAATTTCAGCCAGAACACGATGTTTGTGTAAGCCGTTCTGCGGCGCAGACTCAAAGAGTTTAATAGATGATATTTTAATCGGATCAAAAGTTGCTCCCATAATCTTGTCCAAATCATCCTCAAGCTCCCGGTTTAATTGAAAATGATTATTAAATTTTGCAATGGTAATGTGGGGGATAAACCTTCGTTCATCAATGGGCAGGTTTAAGTCTTCTAATCCTTCAGTTATTCTTCTGGCAATTATCAGAATTTTATCTATATCTCCTTTGGTGCCTACCCAAAGAACCTGCGGTTCGTGAATACTGGGAAACCCGTCAATATAGGCGGGAGTGACTTCAAACGGCGGGATATCTTGCACAGAACTTGAAATAACTTCAATCAGTTCCTTCTTTAACTCCTCAGGCTGCTCCCCAACAAAGGCCAAAGTCAGGTGAATTTTCCCCAAATTAGTTAATCTGGCTTGAGGAATAAGTGTATGCAATCTATCCTGAATAGCTTGAAATGCAGCTTTATTCTCGTTCGGAATTTCTAATGCAATAAAGAAACGCATAATAAATAAATATTACCACAACTTGATCCTTGACAAATTGCAGGGGGAAAATTATAAGATGATAAAGCCCCTAAAATATGGCTGATTACCAATACTTTAACCATGTTCCCTTTATGGAAGATATGGCTTATTCTTTAAGAGGCTTGGGGTTAGTGCATGATATGGATACTGCGCATATCATATTTAACCCGACAGCAGTTAAAGAAAGGGAGGTTATGATTTATTCAAATGATACAGGAAAATTGCCGAATGGTGATTTATCGCACGCAGCATTTTCTGTTATTGAGTGGTGGAGACGTATTGGGGTTACGAGTTTTGATATGGTAGTTTATATGCCGCCTTTAGGCCCTAAAGATGAATCTTACTGGCACAACTTTTATCCCTTAATGAGGATGGTTGATCGGGGCTCAGAAGGGGCAAAGACTTCAGATTTCGGTACAATGGAAGTTTACGTCTCTCCGGTAGTTGCCTCCGACCAATTAAAACAGTCAGCAATGTTTGGTCAATATCTGGAATCTACACAAAAATTAGCAGCAGCAGCCTGATGATTGACAAAGTTTTGAAAGTATTTTAGGATAAATTTATAACTTTATATTATCAATAAACCGTGGGATTATAATTCGAAGAATTACAGTCTTTCGAAGAAAGTATATTGTCCTGCGGAGAATCAAGAGTGATGGGGAGGGTTTTGGCCTGATGATCCATCCAGCAACCGTCCGTTAAGCCGGAGCGGTGCTAAACCCAACCCTTTAAGGGAGGATTAGTCCTGAGTGAAATCGAAGGAAAAAACTTTTAACCTCTCTTTTAGGAGAGGTTTTTTTGTGGAAAGGAGGTATAAATATGGCTGAAAGAATAAAATTTACAAAAAAAGGAGTTAAAGTGCTTATAGAGTGTAATAATATGCTGGGTCAAAAAGAGGGTTCATGGTTTCCGTTTCGAAAAGATGTTATAAATATTTCTTTTTACAGAGTTATGCATAGGGATCCGGATGCTTTGCCTGAATTACTTACAACAATTGCAGGTTTTAGAGACAAAAATCATTTAGGGCCAAGACAACGCAGTAAGCTTGAATGGGTAAGCGGTTTGGTATTAGAAACTATTGCAGGATTTGGGGTAGGACCGGAGGATGATTAACAGGTTCTATGTACCTTCATTCCAGGAAGCTAAATAGCGTTTTTGTTCTTCTGTCAGGACATCAATTTTGATGCCCAGTGACTTAAGTTTTAAGGCTGCGATCATATCATCCAGCTCTTGCGGAACAGTATAAACACCGGTTGCTAATTTTCCCTGATTTTGGACTAAAAATTCTGCAGCCAAAGCCTGGTTGGCAAAACTCATGTCCATTACATCAGGCGGATGGCCTTCTGCTGAAGCCAGATTAATTAACCTGCCTTCGCCCAGGATAAATAGCTTTTTGTCATCCTCGAGTGTAATTTCTTCCAGATTATCCCGCATGTGGCGGCGGTTTTTGGCAATTTTAACTAAACCCCCGTAATCAAATTCTACGTTGAAGTGGCCGGTATTGGAAACAATGCAGCCATTTTTCATTTTTTTGAAATGTTCAACTGATATAACTGTTTTATTGCCTGTGGCTGTGCAGATAATATCGGCAATTTTTATAGCCTCCTCCATTGGCATAACATCGAATCCGTCCATTGAAGCCTCCAAAGCTTTTAGCGGGTCAACTTCCAAAACTATCACCTGTGATCCCATGCCCCGGGCCCGGCTGGCCAAGCCCCTGCCGCACCAGCCGTATCCTACCACCACAAATTTTTTGCCGGCCAAAAGGACATTGGTGGCTCTGATAATCCCATCAATGGTTGATTGTCCTGTGCCGTAGCGGTTATCAAACATATGTTTGGTGTTTGAATCATTAACTGCCATAGCCGGGATTTTTAGGGTGCCGTCTTTGAGCATAGCCCTAAGTCTGATGATTCCGGTAGTGGTTTCCTCAGTTGAGCCAATGACTTCGGAAAGCTGGGATTTTCTTTCAGTATGCAAAAGTGTGACTAAATCTGCTCCGTCATCCATGGTAATCTGCGGCTTAAAATCCATGACAGAGTTTAAGTGACTGTAGTAGGTATCTTTATCTTCGCCTTTGATGGCAAAGGTGGGGATGCCGTAATCCTCCGAGAGCGAAGCCGCGACTTCGTCCTGGGTAGAAAGTGGATTGGAGGCGCAAAGGGCCAAATCAGCTCCTCCCTCTTTTAAGGCAATCATTAAGTTGGCTGTTTCAGAAGTGACATGAAGACAAGCTCCGAGAGTTATTCCTTGCAGGGGTTTTTCTTTGGCAAAACGCTCCTGAATAAGTTGGAGCACTTTCATCTGGGACCCGGCCCATTCGATTTTTAATTTTCCTTTGGCAGCTAAATTTTTATCTTTGATATCGCTCATAATAGTGACTAGAGTCGAGAGTCAAGTGTAAAATTGTTTTCCTAGACTCTTGATTCTAGATTCTTGACTCTAATTCCAGTTTTTCTCCAAAGCTTTCTTTGTACCTTTTGCAAAACTCTTCAACTGTAAAGCTGTGGTTAGTTGTACCATATTTTTCGATTGCATAACAAGCCGTTACTGCGCCCATCTGCCCGCAAGTTTTTAGATCAAAGTCTTTTAAAAAACCTGTTAAAAATCCGGCCCTGTAAGCATCACCTGCACCTGTGGGATCCAAAACTTCCTTCGGTTTTGCCGGGTCAATCTGGATAACTTGATCTTTAGTCTGAATTTTGGATCCTTTTTCTCCTAAAGTGGTAATTAAAATGTCGACTTGTTCTAGTAGCTTTTCGCTTTTAGCTTTTAGCTTTTCGCTTAAGTAAGCTATTTCATAATCATTGCCGATTAAAATTTTGGCGCCTTTTAGCATATTTTTTAAATCTTCAGAAGAAAGCGCCGGCAACTGCATGCCAGGGTCCATCATAAAAGGGGTATTTTTATTTTGGCACTCTTTTGTAAAATTGATCATGGCCATTGGATTATTGGGTGCAACAATGACAAAATCAGTTTGGATTTCTTCTAAAGACAGTTTTTGGGCATAGTCCATAGCTCCTGGGTAAAAAGCCGTTATCTGATTATCTGATTTATCAGTCATTATAAAACAGGAAGAAGTTAAATTATCATCAGTAGTGTGGATTTTTGAAATATCAACTCCTGCACCTGCTAAAAATTTGCCGTAATCTGAAAAATCACTGCCAACTGCGCCGACAATACCTACCGGCATTTTCAAAAGGGCCAAGTTATAGGCAATGTTGCCGGCTGTACCGCCTTTTTGTTTGCTTAAAGTATTTACCAAAAAAGACAAATTTATCTGGTGGATTTTATCCGGCATAATATGATCCGCAAAGCGCCCCGGATAATCCATAATATGATCAAAAGCAAGCGAGCCGGTAACTGTAATCATTTTTAAAGTATACACTAATTATCTTTGGTGCCAACTAAAAAAACCGCCTGCCATGGCTTAATGCGAGTCTCCGAGCATGAAGACATGTCAATCCGAGATAAATACTAGAGAAATACAGGAATCATTACTGTGTCCC
>MFDN01000015.1:22998-171802 GCA_001776935.1 Candidatus Daviesbacteria bacterium RIFCSPLOWO2_01_FULL_39_23
GAAGACATGTCAATCCGAGATAAATACTAGAGAAATACAGGAATCATTACTGTGTCCCAACAAGGAATACTGCCTGCCATGGCTTATAATTTGATTTCCAGTTTTCCTGTGCAATTACTTCTCCGTTTCTTGTCACAGTTCTTTTAAATATTACAGTTGCTCCTGCGGCAGCCCAATCAACCTGTTTAACCTGACCTTTTGGTAAAGTTGGATCATCCTGCCGCAACTCCGGAGGTGGAGGCGTTTTATTGGTAATCACCGGCTGAGTTAAATTTACAACCCTATTATCAGATGTGCCATATAACTCAATATACAAAGTGGTGCCTGCTGTATGTGCCTGAATTAAAATATGTGCCGGCGTGTCATTTTTAAACTGGAAATCAACTGATGGATAAAAAACAGTGGCGTCAAGTCCCGGCGGGAACCCTTGCTCGTAATACCCAACCCTGTAAGCATGGGCAGTTCTGGAAACAACCGGCAGTCCTGCATTTAAAACAGCCCGGAAAAGGGTAGTTGAATCCTGGCAAACGCCTCCGCCGTCATCCAAAACAGTTCTGCCTTCTTTAATAACATAAGCCTGTTTAAATCCTGTCGCGGCAGAGATGTCCCCAACTGTTTTATTAAAGGAGAAGGTTTCGCCCGGCGGAATCAACACCCCGTTAATTTTGGAAGCAGTTAAATTAATATTGTAAATTCTATTAGTAATTGATCCGGCGAAATTAGAGATTCCCTGTCCCAGCAGTTCTTTGATGCCTAAGCTGTTAATATCGGAAGTTTCAATTTTAGGTTTGACAATATCAACAGGCAAAGTGATGCTTTTGGGAATATTATTAATCAATGCTTCGCTTAACAGTTGGTAGGTTTTATCTTTGTCTAATCTTCTGCCTTCCTGTGAAGGTTTGAAAGCAGCTACCCTTTTTGTTGCCGGATTAAATTCAAATAAGCCTTCTACAACATTCCTGTTTATTTCAGAGGCAATTTTTTCCAAATACAAATAAGTTGTATCTTTGTCCAAAAAATTTTCCCCTTTTTGAAGATCCAATAAAGCCAGCAGTTGTTTTGTATCAACAGTCCAGGCTTTATTTTCGAAATTCAATTTAATAGGGCTGTTTTCCAGTTGTTCAAGCGTAGTTTTGGCTTTTTGGACATACTCGGTGGTAACTTCCGGCCGGACAGTGACAAAAGGAAGTAAAGACTGATACTTGCCAAAAAGTAAATAGCTCGTTATTTCCTCTTTAATCTTTTCTCTGTCTATGGAAAATCCGTCAACGCTTTCTATAATCTTGATACGGGAAGAAGGACTGTCCGCTTCAACTCGTCCGCTCTGTGAGGCGACCGTCGAGCGAGGCGAGTTTTCTGCAGTTGGTGTTTCATCAAAAAATAATTTGGCATTTTCAGGCTGTTTGTTTGCAATAGTTGTAAGATTATCCAATTGCTTATCAATATTTAATGTAATTTTTGGAGAAATTCTTGCGACAGAAAAAAAGGTATAGTTTTTATGGGTGTCTTTAAAATTTTTATCCAGAGATGAATAATCTAATGTTGCAGCTGATGTAGCGAGGTCAATGTTGAAATTTCCCTGAGCCCATTCAAACGGCAACTTGTGTTTTAATCTATTTTGAAAATTGGATTGTACTTTTCTGATTGCCTGACCTTCAGTTAGAAAAGTAATGTTAGTCTCGCCAACAAAAGTAAAAGGATAATACTTATCGCTAAAAATTACCTGATAGGCAATAATTATTAAAATAAAAAGCACTATTGATAAAAAAACAGGTAAGAAGTTTTTTTTAATCTTTTTAGCCACGCTGCCATTGTACAGTTTTAAGGTATAATTGAAAAGGAGCTGCCAGCCTTCAGTCATCAGTCGTCAGACAATTGCAATTTTAGTCTGAAAGCTGAGAGCTGAAGACTGACGACTATTAGATGAAGCGAATAATAATCATTGTTCTATCTATAAGTATTATCTTCGGATTTTTGTTCTGGAAATTTGCACCCAATCTTTCACTTTTTAACAAAGCAAAACCTGCCGGGCCGATCACCTTAACTTACTGGGGGCTTTGGGAGGATGATAATTTGATAAAACCCCTGCTTGCTGAGTATCAAAGCAAAAATCCCAATGTCGTTATAAATTATGAGCGTAAATCGTCCTTAAACTACCGGACAAGAGTTCAAACGCAGGCAAGAGAAGGAGTGGGGCCGGATATTTTCCGGATTCATAACTCGTGGCTCCCGATGTTTCGTAATGATTTAGCTCCTGCTCCTGCAGAGGTATTCACGCTTTCTGACTACAAAGGTTTTTTTTACCCTGTAGCAGCTGATAGCTTTACTGCGGGAAATCAAATTTACGGCGCGCCGATGGAAGTAGACGGTTTGGCGCTTTTTTATAATGAAGAATTGTTGGCCGGTATAGGAGGCAAGCCGCCTAAAAACTGGCAGGAGTTTATAGATTTGGCTGTAAAAATGACTGTTAAGGATGAAAGCGGTGTTAAAACAGCAGGAGCAGCTATGGGAACTGCAGGCAATGTTGATCACTGGTCCGATATTTTAGGACTTTTACTCCTGCAGCAGCCTGGTGTAGATTTAGCAAATGTGGCAACGACACAGGTTGCAGAAGTTTTACGCTTTTATACAGGTTTTGTAACTGACCCCAAAAAAAAGACTTGGGATGTGAATTTGCCTAAATCCACAGATATGTTTGCTTCCGGCAGACTTGGTTTTTATTTTGCCCCTTCCTGGAGAGCGCATGAGTTAAGAGTTGCCAATCCTAATTTAAAATTCAAAGTTGCACCGGTCCCGCAACTTTCCGGCAAGTCCGTGGCATGGGCTAGTTTTTGGGGGGAGGTAGTTTCTGCAAAATCTCAAAATCCAACTGAGGCCTGGAAATTTATAGAGTATTTGACTTCTGCTCAAAGCCAAAGATCAGCTTACCAGCAGGCTTCACAGATAAGGCTGTTCGGCGAGCCGTATTCGCAGGTTAGTTTATCCGGAGAGCTTGTTGCCGATCCAATCGTTGGGGCGTTTGTAACTCAGGGACCAAATTACAAATTTTGGTATTTATCATCGAACACTTTTGATAACGGTTTAAATGATGAAATGATTAAATACTTTGAAGATGGGATAAATGCAATGCTGGCAGGAACGAATGCAAGCACGGTCTTGCAAACAGTAGATAAAGGAGTAAAGCAGGTTTTGGATAAATATACTAAACCTGCCCCTTTACCAAGTACCAGATAAAATGTTTAAGATTATTACTTATGTTCCGGTAGAAGATGCTGAAAAAGTGCGACAAGCAATGGGTGATGCCGGGGCAGGAGTGTTGGGAAATTATCATCATGCTTCTTTCTCAACTCGGGGAATTGGCAGGTTTATTCCTTCTGCAGGTGCACATCCGGCCATTGGCAAAATAGGTAAATTAGAAGAGGTGGAAGAAGAAAAAATAGAAGTGATTTGTCAAAAAGAAAAAGTAAAAGAAGTGGTTGCCGTTATTCGAAAAACCCATCCTTATGAAGAAATCCCGCTTGAGATTTACCAACTAATAAATGGAGAACAATTTGGCGGGTAATAATTTATTTATTGATGTAGACAAAACATGATACGATCGTATACATTTTTGAAAACGAGAGTTGCTACTCAGATTAGCGGCGGTAAATTAATCAGTTGGATTTCAGGATCCAGGGTGATATTGAATTTTTCTTTTACTTTTAAAGCATATATTTTGGCTAAATTATAAAAGGTTTTAGCGTTGCCTCCATCGTTGATAAACAAATTAGCATGATATTCGGCAATTCTTATTCCATCAATTCTTTGGCCTTTGGCTCCGACCATTTCCAAAAGCGCTCCGGCCGGCAACTTGTCATAAACTATTTTTTCCGGAGGGATTTTATCTAAAATATCCTTGGGAAGGGTGTTGGCCACAATATTTTTGAAAAAACAGCCGGGGCATTTTATACCGGGAGGATATTTAACCAGTCTTTTTGTTTTGATTTCATCTGCTTCTTGCTGTAGGATGTGAGGATCTCCCTGTTCGAATTGGAAAGTGACTTCTAAGATAGGATATTTTATTTTTTTAAAAATGCTGCCGCGGTAGGAAAACTGACATTCCTCTTTAGTCAGGGGACACTTGAGTGTATGGATATCTTCCAAACAGGTGGATCCGTCAGTATGTGTTAACGGTTGCATGCGCTTGGTTTTTAATAAACTGGAATCATCAGTAATAACCGAGGGATCAATGGCAGTTACTGTTACCAGATGATCAGAAATAGATTGGCCATATGCTCCGGCATTGCCGTAAACTGCTCCGCCTACAGTTCCCGGGATGCCTGTAAGTTTTTGTAAACCTGAAAGCCCTTTTTGAATTGTATAATCAATTAGTTCCTGCAGAGGTGTGCCACTTTTAACATTCACCTCGAAGGAGTCAGGGCCCACCTTCGAGGTGTTAGTCCCCGTAATCTCATTTTTAATCACTAAGCCGGCAAAGCCTTCGTCTGATACCAATAGATTGCTGCCTCCCCCGATAACTAAATATGGCATTTTTGTTTCTCTAGCGTATTTAATAGCTTCTATTAAATCTTCTTCGGTTTTAACGCGAACAAACTTTTTGGCCGGACCGCCAAGCCGCAGGGTAGTGACATCTTTTAACGGGTAGTTGTCCTGTAATTGCATATAGTTAATTATACATGCTAAATTAACGGCATGGAGAAAGCTATTTTACGGACCCTAATTTATGCTGATATTTTTGATTACCCGCTAAAGGCACAGGAAATTCAAAAATGGCTGATTAGGAGAAAAGCTACTCTTTGGCAGGCAGCAAAAGTATTGGATAAACTTAAAAAAAATTCCAAATTAGAAATTAAATGTGGTTATTATTTTTTACCAAAAAGAGCAGGACTTATGGGAATCAGGAAAAGGCGGGAAGAAGAGTCAAAAAGTTATCTAAGAAAAGCTAAATTCTTTTCCCGGCTCTTAAAAATTATTCCCTGGATAAAACTGGTCGGTATCTCAGGAGGACTGGCTTTAAATAATGCCGCAAAGGCAGACGATATTGATATTGCTGTTATTACAGCAAAAGGGCGGTTGTGGATATGCAGACTTTTTATTTTAGGCCTGCTGTCTTTAGTCGGGCAAAGAAGAGTAAAAAAAGATACCGGTAAAAAAATTGCCGGAAAATTTTGTGTCAATATTTTGCTTGAGGAAGACAGGCTGGAGCAGAAGAACAAAGATATATATGTAGCCCATGAAGTATTACAGATGAAAGTGTTGTGGCAGAGGGATGGGATATATTCCAGGTATTTGGAAGATAATGCATGGGTATTTGAATTCCTGCCAAATTGGATTTATGAAGATGTAGTAAGTAGTGAGTATTATGTATTAATGGAGAAAACAGGAAAAAGCAGAAATTCCCATAATACAAAATACATAATACATAATACGATTTTGGATCGTTTAGAGAATTTAGCCAAATGGTTACAGCTTAAAATTATGCAAACTCCCAAAGGTATGGAAAGAATCGAAGACGGTGCCTTATATTTTCACCCGCAAGATTGCAGATTAAAAGTATTAAAGGAATATAAAAAGCAACTTCAGAAATTATCTTAACTATACCCTGACTTTTAATCAGTCCTTGACAAGCAGTGCTAGGTTTTGATATAAACCATATCTAGCCTGTCCTCTTAAAAAATTTCATATGGTAAAACAAAAAAATACAAGTTCTAAAACCTCAATTAAACCCCTCATGGGTTATGTGTTGGTGGAGCCCGGAGAGGCAGATACCAAAACTGCATCAGGTATTATTCTTCCCGAATCGGCCCAGGAAAAACCGGCTCAGGGAAAAGTAATAGCCTGCGGGGATGATGCAGTGATAGAGGGCAAGACAGTTAAATGCCCTGTTAGTGTCGGAGATAAAGTGGTTTATAAAAAATGGGGCGGAGATGAAATAAAAATGGATGGTAAAGAATTAAAGTTAGTGAAATTTGATGATCTAATGGCAATATTGGAGTAACCCTCCATTGTCATTCCGAGCGATTAGCGAGGAATCTCCCACGAATGTGGGACTGAGACAAGCTCAGAGATTCTTCGTACGTTCATGAAACTGAACGTACTCAGAATGACAAGTAAGAAAAGAAAAAAATGAGCAAAATACTAAAATTTGATAGTGAAGCAAGAGAGAAATTATTAAAAGGTATTAATACCTTAACAGATGCAGTGGCAACAACTTTGGGTCCCAAGGGCAGGAATGTGGCCATAGATAAAAAATGGGGTGCGCCGAATGTAGTGCATGACGGCGTGACTGTGGCCAAAGAAATTGATCTGGAAGATCCTTTTGAAAATATGGGGGCGCAGCTTTTGAAAGAAGCCGCCTCAAAAACTGCAGATGTAGCCGGAGACGGAACTACTACCGCCACAATTTTAGCCAAAGCCATTGTCACAGAAAGCTTAAAAAATATTCAGGCAGGCTCCAATCCGATGATTTTAAAGCACGGCATAGAAAAGGCAGTTACTGCCTTGGTCACAGAGCTTAAAAAGATGAGCAAGAAAATCTCCACAGAGGAAGAAGTGGCGCAGGTAGCCACGATTTCCGCCTCGGATTCGCAAATAGGCAACTTAATTGCTGCATCTTTGCAAAAAGTGGGCAAAGACGGGGTGGTTACTGTTGAGGAAGGCAAAACCATGGAAATGAGTGTGGATTACAAAGAAGGCATGGAGTTTGACAAAGGCTATGTCTCCCCTTACTTTGTAACTGATACTGATAAAATGGAAGCCTCCATTGAAGATGCCCACATTTTAATCACCGACAAAAAGATTTCTTCCGCCGCAGATTTAGTGCCGTTTTTAGAAAAGTTTGTTCAAGTATCCAAAAATCTGGTGATTATTGCAGATGAGGTAGAAGGTGAAGCTTTGGCGCTTTTGGTCGTCAATAAATTGCGCAGTACCTTTAATGTATTGGCGCTCAAGGCCCCCGGATTTGGCGACAGAAGGAAAGAAATGTTGGAAGACATAGCTATTTTAACCGGCGGATCAGTGTTGAGTGAAGATACCGGCAGAAAGCTTGAATCAGTAGAGATTGCGGATTTGGGCAGGGCCGGCAGGGTCACGTCTGATAAAGATAATACTTTGATTGTAGACGGCAAGGGTGTTAAAGCCAAGATAGAAGCCAGGGTTGCCCAGATCAGACGGGAACTGGATAAATCTGATTCTGAATTTGACAAAGAGAAACTGCAGGAGCGGTTGGCAAAGTTAACCGGCGGGGTAGCGGTAATCAATGTCGGAGCCGCCACAGAAGTGGAACTTAAAGAGAAAAAAGAACGGGTGATAGATGCGGTGGCTGCCACCAAAGCTGCAATTGCCGAGGGAATTGTAGCCGGCGGAGAGGTAGCATTGCTTAGGGCAGGGAAAGCGTTGGATGTAATTGTTGCAGAAGGGGAAGAAAAAATCGGGATAGAGATTGTAAAAAGATCACTGGAGCATCCTTTCAGGAAATTAATTCAAAATGCCGGCATGGATGAGGGAATAGCTCTCTCCAGGATAATGGCCCAGAGCGGCAATATGGGAATAGATGTACTGGACGGCGAAATCAAAGATTTAGTCAAAGCCGGAATTATAGATCCGGTCAAAGTGACCCGCTCTGCTTTGCAAAACGCCGCATCGGTTGCGGTAATGGTGATGACCACGAATTGTTTGATAACCGATCTTCCGGAAAAAACTCCTCCGGCTCCTCCGATGCCCGGCGGTATGGGCGGCATGCCTGATTATTAATTAGTCTTAAAATATTCCCTCTTTCTGGTGTAAAATTTAATATATGCCTGAAACACCTTCTCAAATCCATTTGACTAAAGTTGAACAATATCAATCTCACCGTTCCGAAACAGTACTCTCGCAGGAGAATTTAATGGCATTATCGTGGAAAACAGCCACCCAGCCAAGCTTGTACCGTAAATTAATCCCAAATCCATACAGCGATGACTCACAAAAAACTCTCTCGGAATTTTTTCCTGATGTTAAAAGGGAGGACGCAGTTAAGGCAACTGTTTTAGCAGAGCCTGAAGGAGAGTATGACAGGAAATTTAAACAATTATCACGCGGAGAACAGGAGCAAGCTTTGTACCAACAAATTGATAAGTCTGCCGCAATTACTGTTAGGCTGGCAAAATATTTGCAGAAACGCCCCCAAGCTTTCTGGGATATGGCAGAAGACTTAATATATCCGCTCTTAACAGAAGTTGCATTCGGCACTGCAGATCCTGCCGCAATTGAAAAGAATTTTGCCCAAAACCAGAGAAGGGGTTTCAGGTTATCAATTGTTAATTTTATTGAAGATTTGCAAAAACTAAAGCCTTATAGAAAAGAATTTGAAACTAACGCTAAAGCTACAGCCGGTAGAATTTTCGGGCGGGAAATTAATGGAGAAATTGAAGTTGAATCACTGCCCGTAGGCTTTATTTTATACCTGAACCGTGCGGATTATGAAAAGATACATCCATCCGGTCAATTTTTGGAAGCAGGTGAAGCTCTTGGCGGAACAATTAATTATTGGTCTTTATCCTGTTTCCCCCGGGAATTGGAAGGCAAAGTAATCATTATTAATAAAGAACCCAGAAACGCAAAAGGGTTAGAAATGATTAAAGAATCTCGAGAACACGAATTAAGACATGCTTTATTTGCAAATTTTGCCGCCGAAAGAAGACATATTGAAGCACCGGATACAGAAAAAATATTAAGTCAGTTGGTTACATTACAAGATCATCGTGAATATGCTGAAATATTAAGAAAGCATTTTGCCGAGTATGCAAAAAATGAAGCAATATCCTATTTTGGATCTCAAAAAGACAAAGATATATATTTGAGTTTAGTACAGTTGGGAGGGGATCGATGGCTAGAGCATCTAGAAAAAATTAGGGAACATTTATGGGTCAGAGAGGATCTTACGCCTGATGAGAAAACCGTAACTTACAAACAGTATACTGGTAAATCCGTAGATTATCTTTGGCAAATTAGAGAATATCTATGGGTAGCCAGAAATCTTTTTAACTGCGGTTTAAGTGCGGAAAAGGCAGAGGCGTTGTTACAGAATACTACTGTTGATAAGGTTGGAAGATTAGCCAGATATTTCGGAGTTAATCCAAATGATACAGCTCTAAAAATACAACAGGAACAGGATCAGCAAATAGGTGAGTTCTCAAAAGAGGTTGATGAGTTTACAAAACCCAAAAGAGACGGTGTGCCTGAATCAGAGTTAGATCCTTTTGCGTGGGGAAGCTATATGCCTATGTGGGAAAGAATGGAGCAGATCACTATGTTGACACATCCCAAAGAAGCAATCCCGTCGTTGGCAAAATTGATCGAAGGGGTTAATGATGCTGGTATCTTAATAAATGCAATTGAAGGTACAGAAGTTATTTTATATATGCATCAGTTTGAGACTAAAACAGAAGAGCTTAGTATTGTCAGGTCAGCCTTAAAAAATATGATTGCAAAAAGAACAAACGATGATTTCAAATACGTAAGGACGAGGGCTGAAAGTTTAATACAAACAATAGATGAAGTTTATATGCAAGGGGGAGTGGATTTTATCCATCATCCACCGTTGATAGCTAGGGTAGCAAAACTTATGAGAGTTCCCGAAGGACAGTCTCCTGTCTTGGGCCAGATTGCGCAACTAATTGAACTATTGAAAGGCCAGGATGCACTTACTTGGGATAAATACTTTAAATTAGAATACATAGACCTTTTAAAATGCCCGGAGGGGGTGCCTATTGCAATTAGGCTCGCCGAAACAACAAGTTATTCTGGCTGGGTTGTACAAGCGCTCGGTATTTTTGAATCAAATCCTGAAAACCTAACTTCTGAAACAAAGAAACAAGTTTTGGCAGTAATAGATGAGATTTTATCAAGAGAATATTTTATAAAGTCCGTAAGTATGACAGACCATCTTAGACCTTATGTATTACAAGTAAAAGATGAAATAGAAAATAGTTAATCTTAAGAAAAGGGATTGATTACGGAAAGGCCTTTGAATTTTTTAAAGTCAGGAACATTGTCTGTTGCTATGATGTCTATTCCGTTACTTAAGGCGGTAGCCGCCAGATATGCATCAAATATTCTATTGCCGGCCAAAGAGTGCTCGTTTATCAGTTCAAGCCAAAGATAATATGTTGTTTGTGAGGGGGAGACGATGCGGCAGGACTTTGAGATTGCCTGGATTGCTGCTAATGCTGACTTCAGCCCCATTGGTTTAGAAAATTTTTGATGAGTTAATATTCTGATAGTTTCAAGAATATTTTGATGGGTAACTTCTAAATCCTCAAAGCTTTCTTTTAAAAATTCCTGGGATTTTTTATTTTTCGGAGAGTCGGCATTAACTGCATAAATTAAAATATTACTGTCAATAATCATTTGAAATTAGGATCAGGATAAAAATCGTCACGGGTTAAATTATCCAGAGGTTCTCCGAGATGATGTGTTTTGAAGATGATCTTCTTAGCTTCGAAATGAGCGTCTTTTTCCAGATATTCTGCCAAGGCCTTGTTAAAAATCTCCTGTAGGGTAACATCATCCTGTAAGGCTTTTTTTTCAGCAGTTTTTTTCAAATCTTCTTTTAATCGTAAAGTCGTTCTGATTAACATATATATTAACTTTAGCATATATATGACAAAATGTCAAAAATAGCACATACACCGCAATTTTAATATAACGTCATTTATTGTAAAATTCAGACACCCTAAAACCAGATTTTACTTACCATTATCTGATACAATACTTTTTGATGGCTAAGTTTCATTACCGCGAATCTCCCACTCTAAAACAAAAAAATGTCTTCAAAAAATATTTATCAGAAGACGAAGAACTGGTACTTGTGGCCGGATTGTCCAGGGCTTATATAAGATCAAACTTTATGATTTATCTGCTTTTTCCGGGCATGATCTTTTTTGGTTTAGGTTTAGGATTAGGCTGGCTTTTGGGAGTTGGGAAGATCTGGGCTTTAGTTTTTGCCTTAGCAGGTATGCTTTTGGCGGCTATATTAAAAACTATGCACATCTATCATGCCAACAGGTATTTATTAACTACAAGAAGAGTAGTTATTAAAAAAGGATTATTTTCCGTAAAACTTACTGCCGCACTTTTTGATAAAATTACTCATTTGGAAGTAGATCAAGGTTTCGTGGAGCGTATATTTTTGCACCACGGTACGATTATCGTAAATACTGCCGGCGTAAATAAAGGAGAGATAGCCTTAAAGTTTGTTGATTATCCTTTGGAGCTTAAAAATTTACTGGAAAGACTTATAAACCGGGAAAGAGAACAATTTGGATTACGCGGCGTCAATTTAACAGAGGTTGAAGGAGAGATCATCTCCTAGCTGTTATAGCTGGAGTGGGTGTAGTCTGGAGCGATGCCGTATTAACAGCAGGCATACCAGGAATTTCCGGAAGTAAAGCTAAGGGATTTACAAAATTTCCATTGCGGGTAACTTCCAAATGTGTATGCGGGCCGGTAGTCCGCCCAGTTAAACCTACTTCTCCCAAAGTATTCTCAGAAGTCACTTTATCTCCAACACTAACAAAGATTCTTCCCATATGAGCGTATTTTGATCTGAAGCCGTTCTGGTGCAGAACTTCAACAAAATTCCCCAAACCAAAAAAGTCTCTGCCAACTTTTTCAATTTCTCCTTCCGTGATGGGATGAATAGGCATTCCGAGTCCGGTTGCAATATCCACGCCCGGATGATATGAGGAAAATCGCGTGGAAAGATAACCAGGATGAGGCAAGACTAAGGGTTTGGAAAATGAGTTTGCAATAATTTCTCCTTTTTGTTCTAAAGAAGAAGCATAAACTTGGGATCTTTTAACAGGAGGAATCGCAATGGTCGGATAATATCCTGATAAAGCAAATGACAGCACTAAAGAAATTATGGCAAGCCTTTTAAACCACCTGGGGAACTTTAGCTTGATTTTAGATAATTTCCAATTTAGGGCAACCCTTTTGAAAATTATCTTAGGCAGAAGTTTTTTGCTGCGTGATAACAAAACAAATCCCGTCCAGTACTTTGTAGTACACAGACAGGATAAGTGCAAATTCTAACATAATTTAGGCTGGCTGTCAAAAAGATAAGGTATAATTTAAAAGTGATGAAGAAAGCCTTAGTTTGGATTCTAGTACTTGTTAGTTTGGCTGCACTACTGCTTCGCTTTTCTGATAAATGGGCAGAAATTTTCTTTGGTATTAGAAAAACGAGCGGTATTTTTGTTTTATCATTGCCTCAAGAGGCGACTGTCTATATTAACAATAAAGAAGTCGGCAAAACGCCATTTGAAGATAAAAATTTGGAAGTTGGCACTTATACAGTAAAAATTGAAAAAAGTGGAGCTTGGTGGGAAGGCAAAGTTAATCTTATGCCAGGGACTGTAACTTTTATCAACAGAGACTTGGCTTCCGACTCGGCTTCTTCTGCCGGGGAAATTTTAACTTTGGAAAAAGGAAAAGGTTTAACAATTATATCTAATCCCCCGGAAGCAGATGTTGAGGTGGATGGCAAGAGTTGGGGCAAGACTCCCATTACTGTTGATGCAGGCAGCGGAGATCATACTATTTTAATCAGTCGTGCCAACTACTTAAACAGAAGCATCAGGGCAAACCTGCCTTCTGATTTTAACCTGACAGTATCGGCTGATCTTGGTTTATCCGAAGCAGATTTAACAGCTGTGACTACTCCGGTTATTACTCAAACGCCGCAAGTTCTGGTAAAAAATACACCAACCGGATTTTTGCGGGTGAGAGACAAACCCAATTTAAACGGGAAAGAAATTACCCAAGTAAAGCCCGGGGATAAGCTTGTGTTGCTGGAAGAGCAAGGGTCATGGGACAGGGTGCGTTTGGCTGATGAAACAGAAGGTTTTGTGTCCTCTGCATATGTTGAGAAAATCAAAAAAGAGTAATCCTCTTAGGCTCCCAGGTAATAGATAATGCCAATAATCATAACTGACCAAAGTATCACAGTTATAAGCAGGGGTTTGTCCGTTAAGATAATCCGCTCAGGTGATTCCCCTTCCTTTTTCTCGTAAATTATATATAGGTATCTCATGACGGCATAAAGCACCACAGGCACTGTCGCCATCAGATATTTCGCTTCAATAAATGGCAGTTCCATTCCCCCAAGAAATGTTGATAAAATACGGCGGGCTTGAATAGGCGGCTGCAGGAAAGCAAAAAATGCATAAGTCAGCCAGGTAGAATTGGCAAACATGCTAGTTAAGCTGTCCAGTAAACTTTCCGGATAATGCAGCAGGGTTTCCCGGTGCCGAAAGTCTGATGATTCCATTAAAGTTCGTTCAGAACGTCGCTTTCCGATAGCTAAAAACAATGCAAAGCTGGTTACGGAAAGTAAAAACCATACATTTAAATGCGCATCAATTGCCCAAACTCCCGCGTAAACCCTTAAAACAAAACCGGCTGCAATCACAAGTACATCTATTAAGATGATTTGTTTTAAGTAAGCTGAATAAAAAAGCTGCATAATTAGGTAGGCTAAAGCCGCAAAGAAAAATGCAGGCGACAGGCTGTATGAGAGAGGCAGAAAAATAACAATTAATACAAGAGATAAAAAGATTGCTAAAGGCATGGGAATAAGCCCTGATGCAATCGGCCGCTTCCGCTTAAAGGGATGAAGTCTGTCTCTTTCAATATCGAACACGTCGTTTAGAAGATAGGTGGCAGAGGAAAAGATACAAAACAACAAAAAACCTTCAAAAGCTTTAAGCTGATTTGTGCTGTCAAAAAGCGTTCCTGAGAAAATTAATGCAGCAAAGACAGCAAAGTTTTTTATCCATTGTCTGGGGCGCGCCGCTTTGAATATAGCCCAAAAAAGTTTAACCATAGAATGCCTCCTAAGATTACTGTTCCAACTAAAGCTGCTGCAAACAGCTTACCTTGTGAAGACAGACTTAAGGCCGCTGCACCTAAGATAGCAGATCCCAAAATATAAAACAAGGATATTTGTTGATGAGAGAGGCCTTTTTCTAAAAGTTTATGATGCAGATGTCCTCTGTCGCCCCAAACAGGCGATTTGCCGCTTATTATTCTTCTGGTAAATGTATAGGCAAAATCAGTAGCAGGAATGAGTAGCACTAAGCCTGCTGTGGCTAACTTGGCACCTGAAAGGATTGCCAAGACTGCAATCATGAAGCCTAAAATAGTAGACCCGGAAAATCCGGGGAAAATTTTGGCCGGGTGCCAATTAAAAATTAACAGCCCGGCAGATGAGGCAGCAGTGATAAAGGCCAGCTTAGTCACATTGGTTTGAGAGGGATCAGAAAATAAATTAATTTTTAAAGATAATAAGCCTAAAATAATAGCGGCAATGGTTACAATCCCGGGCATCTGTCCATCTACGCCTTTTGACCAATTAATCATATTCATCACCCATACTATCCAAATTATCGCCAATAAATCCGCCAGCAAAATCATTTGTGAAGTGCTGTCAAAATGAAGGATCCCGCCAAAAGGATTAGTCATAAATTTAATACTTATTCCGCTTGCAACAGTTACTGTGGCTGCAATCACCTGCGCGAGCAAGCGCAAGTAAGGAGAAAAGTTTTTATACCTATCATCCAAGAGACCAACGATAAGTAAAATAGAAAGCCCTATTAAGATTCCGACAGCTTGCGTTCCAAACGGAGTAAAAATTATTGCAGCAATTGTTATGCCAAAAAATACTGCTAAACCTCCTGCTCTGGGCACTATGCGTTTTTGTGTATGAGCAGGATGCGGTCTGGTTTCCGGATTATCAATTAGGTTGAATATTTTTGCTATTTTAATTGTAAATGGAATAGCAGCAAAAGTTACTGCAAATGAAATTAGTGCCGGCAGTATTAAGTCCATTAGATAAAGGTTAAAATAATCTTACCAAATGCAATGGTCAGTATAAGGCTTACCAGCAGTGATTGTATAAATAGTATAGTCTTGAAGAAAGACTGCTGTTTATGCAGCTGCCATGAAATAATAAGATTTAAAAACGCTATTGCGCCGATGCTTGCCGGAAGGACTAAAAATTGCTGATGCGTTGCCAGTTGGCCGTCTCCCCACGGCAGCGAATAAAAAAGAGGCAGCTTAGGAGGTAAAAATTTGGGAATGGCTAAAAGAGTTATCGTAATCAAAAGGCCTAAAATCAAAGGAGGCAATCCTGCTAAAAGAGGTAATCCGTTGTAGGAGTTTTTTTCAAAAGAAGTATTTTTTAAGTTAAACATAAATAGAATTTCTATACTTTTTCCAGCAGTCGCGCCTTGTTTGTAACCCGAAATTCTAATTTTCTGCCAAACATTAAAGAAGTTTGGGCGTCAATAGCCGGCAGAGAAGATATAGTTATTAAAATAAGCGGAATCAGCATCCATTGAAAGTATGACCAAATCTTCTTAAATATTGACCAGTCTTTTGGTCTTGGGGGGGCTGTTTTTTCGTGTACAAAAATAGTTACAAATAGCGCAAAAAAAGTTACTGTTAATATCCAGGAAGAAATAATTGGCAGATTTACAGAGAGTACGGATGCTTTAAACTGAGGGTTAATAAGGGGGATTAGCAAGCTGCCGAAAGTAACAAATATGGCCAAAAAACCCCATTTCAAATCACCCCAAATTTTAAATAACACTTTATCGGTTTTGTCCCAAAAATTAATTTCTTTAGTGAAATACTGCTTAACAATGTAAGGGATGTGTTCTACCCCATAAGCCCATCTTTTAATTTGGAAGTATTGGTTTTGGAAGGTTTTCAGTAAGGTTGTATCCTGTACTGCATCTCCTGAGATTGGCAGGAAATGAGGAACAACCTTGTAGTCTCCGTTGAAGTGGAAATAAGCCTTCCAGTAAAAGCCATTATCATCATTAACTTTATCCGGTAGCCAAAGGCCAATATCGAGCAGGGCTTTCAAAGAAATCGACATAGAAGAATAATTCATATATTTATCTGAGCCTACCATTTCTGCCATCTGCCAGAATGAAGTACCGGTCGCCATAAGTCTCATAGGGGTGGGGGTTTGCCAGTAATTGTTATGGTATAGGAATACCCCTGTAAAAGTTCTTTTATCTCTTTGGTCTTTGGGTAACGATAAGTATTTATGCAATGCTCCTGACAAAAATTGTTTGTGAACTACAAAATCAGCATCCAGAGTTGTTACAAATATATCATCAATTTTGATTTTCCTTTTTTGAAGATTTGGCAAAAGATGTTTAATCATCCAGTTTTTATTTGATCCCTGGCCCGCAACTTCACCCGGTAGATTATACGGATGAATGGTGGTAAAAACGCCTGCAATTCTTTTTTCTATTTTTTTCAGATATGCTTGGGTTTGTTTAATTTTTTCCGGATCATCTCTTTCCTCAAATCCCACCGCTAAAATTATTTTATCTTTTGGGCAGGCGCTATTTAAAATAGCCTCAATTGTAGGCTGCAAAATATACAGGGCTTCCTTATAAGTGGGTAGAAGGATTAATTGGTAATATTTTCCCCACTCCTGGGGAAAATCTTTTTGTAACATTTCCTGCCAGTTTTGATTTTTTGCCCATATCATTTTTTTGTATC
Source organism: Candidatus Daviesbacteria bacterium RIFCSPLOWO2_01_FULL_39_23 (assembly GCA_001776935.1). Classification (GTDB taxonomy): domain Bacteria; phylum Patescibacteriota; class Microgenomatia; order Daviesbacterales; family UBA10151; genus UBA10151. Next base: position 39,562 of record MFDN01000015.1, read on the forward strand.
CAACGATGATTAAAATAGCAATCCGAAATGCTGTTAAAAGCCAGTATACATCTGCAATGAGTATTAAATACGCCACAGCATAAGGGAGGGCAAAAGAGAGCCAGATTGGGGAGGTAAGCGCAAGCCAGGTTAAGCTTCCCGGCAGAATTTCCAAAAATCTTTCAAAAGCATTTTCGTGTTTTAAGACAAAAGCCTGTTCCTTTTTTTCAAAAAGAACAAATCTTTGTGTCAAAAGATGATGCAATATAATTCCTATTCCTGCTCCAACAAAGAAAAACGAGGCCAAAACATTCATCCCGCCGTCCAAAAAAGCTTGTCCCCAAAAACCTATTAAAAAGCCAAAGGCAATAAAAAGTATTCCGATGTAGCTATAGCGGATTCCCTTGATCGTCTTTCTTAAGACTTCCGAAAGATAGAAAAAAGACAGGAATCCAATAAAAAGAAATAGTAAAATTCGCATTGGTACCGTTAAGTATACCTATTTTCAGCTTCCAAAAGCAAATGACGAGGGGCTCAAACACCTACGGGGTGGGCTTTGGTCCAACGGAAGATTTCTCCTCGGAGGTGGGGCGTTGGTTTCATTTGACATTCGTTTTGGCTCGTAGTAGATTTACGAGCATGGGAACTGAGCAGGATATATTAAGGGAAAGAGCTAAAGGGATTGGCGCGAAATTAGATAATGTTTCTCCCGTGTTGCTTTATAGAAGATATACACCTCTTGCTCAAGAAATCTCGCAAGGTATTGAGTTAGCAATGCCCCGTAGGGGTTATTCCCCCAGATATGCATCTTTTCAAGTAACACCGTTTTGTAATTTTGATTGTTCCGGTTGTAATGTTAAAGAAATAAGGGATAGCAGGCAGACACCACAATTAACAACAGGCGAAGCTAAAGTGGTGTTGTATAAATTAAAGGAATCAGGCACTCAATGGGTAGATCTCACAGGAGGAGAACCGCTTATTAGAGAAGATTTGCTTGAAATTGTTGCATATTCGCATGAAGTGGGTATGCGAACCACGATTAATACAAATGGAGGAATTGCACGAGATAATTTTGATAAAGAAAAGCTTTATTGGCGCGAATTAGCAGAAGCAGGTTTATTCGGAGCAGTATTTTCTTATGATGGGATAGGCGAAAAGACCGATTCGAGGGTTATCGAGTTGGCAGCATTTTTAGTTAACACGCTGCATATTTATGGTGGAGTAAGGACTGTAGTTACTAAAGATAATTTAAAGTTTGTAGAAAATATAGGTACAGCGTGTATGTCGAGCAATGCTTTTTACGAGCCTGTGCCAGCAGTTGCCTTGGGAGGAGAAATTTCAGCGCTGCCTAATGATAATTTCCATCCACTTGATGCTGATGGCAGGGATGAGTACATAGAAATTGTTAATAATCTAAGAAAAGTACGCGGACCTTTTGCAGAATTTCTCCATATTGAAGAAGCTTATTTGAAAGAAGTGGTTATTCCCGCCACGGAGTGGCATTGCAAAAATCCTGCCAAATATTTGATTTTTGTTAACGCCCTAGGTAGCCTTGCAGTTTGCAATGACAAGTCTTTGCAAGGGGAAGCATATTCCTTAATAGGACAAGATAACCCTCTTCTTAAAAGAGAATTTTATGAGGCTGTAAAAAAAGAATCTAAAGAATGCGGAGGATGCAGATGGCTTTGTAATTGGAGAAGCGAACGAAGACAAACATTGGATCGGTTTAATATAACAGCTGCTGCGATGACCTAAATATTAAATACGCTTTTAGCATTTTGGGTAGTTTGACTGGCTACTTCCTCAAAAGATACTCCTTTTAAATCAGCAATAAGCTCGGCGATTTCTTTTACAGATGAGGGTTCATTTCTTTGTCCGCGTTTGCTCTGGGGAGCTAAAAACGGCGAATCAGTTTCTAAAACAATCCTGTCCAAAGGCAATAATTTGACAGCTTCTCGCAAGTATTCATTTTTAGGATAGGTAATGTTGCCTGCAAAAGAAACTGTTAGATTAGTAGTATGTAGTATGTAGCTAGTATTATGGGAGAGACCGGAATAACAGTGTAGAATAGCAGATTGGTCCCCAAGTATTTCAAGCGTATCGTCCCAGGCCTCGGAATTTTCGGGATCTTTTGATCGGTCGTCGCGGCAGTGGATTATTAAAGGAAGATTTAATTTTTTGGCCAAGTCTACCTGAGCTTGTAAGAGTTTTTTTTGTAAAACCTTAACTTCATCAATTGTTATAGATGGTGGAATAAAGCCGGGATTACTTTCAAAAAAATAATCCAGACCACATTCTCCTATACCGACAACTTTTTTTGGGTTAGAAAGATAGATCTGTTCTAACTGCTGCGTATCATTTTTAAGAGTTTCATTAGAGATATACTTTGCTGCCTCATGCGGATGGATAGCTACGGTGGAGTACCCTTCGACTCCGCTCATGTCAAGTTTTTCGCAAATTTGAAGTGCTTCCCGGCTTTTTTCAATGTCTACTCCGACATTAATAATGGCAGTAATTCCGGCATCTTTAGCGCGTTGTATTACCAGGTCTAAATCGTTTTGGTAACTTTCCCAATATAAATGTGCATGTGTATCAATTAACATTTTTTAACCCTAAAATTGTAACAAATCTTCCCTCTTTTTGGTTAGTATCTTCTGCCCTTCGGTGAGAAAAATAATTCATGTTTTCATAGGTGCATATTTTGGGATTATCCATATTTTCTTTTAGAATGCCGCAATCAATTAATTGTTTTTCTGCTTCTTGCCAGATATTTAACCGATAATGACAGGGTCCGATAGATGGACCTAATTTTGCAAGCAGGTTTTTGGGATTAGATCCAAAATGTTTTTTCATTTTTTGAATTGCATTTTTAATAATTCCTTTTTGTAAACCTTTAGAGCCGGCATGGATCAAGCCTATTGCTTTATTCTGCGGGTCATATAACCCAACAGGAATGCAATCTGCTACTTTTACCATTAATACAAAATTTGGATTGTTGCTGATAAGAGCATCGCCTTTGGTATTGGGATCCGGGTGTTCTTTGACAACAACTACTTTATTGCTGTGGATTTGCTCCAGCTCTGCAATCTCGTCATTGCGAACCCACTTTTCAAAAAACTTTTTCCTGTTTTGCAACACTTCTTGTGTGGGTCCAAAACGAAAATCCATATTTCCATCAGAAACTTGTGACGAGATAAAAATCATAGACGAGGAAAAAGAGGGGGGGCAGATTTAATTCCGACGGAAGTCGGAATAGTCCCACGGTTTATTTCTCCTGAGAATTGTTTTAATATTTTCTCTGCAGTTTCGGGTAAAAATGGCTGCAGATTAAAAGCAATAATTTGAATTCTTTTCACCAAATCCTCTAAAACTTGTTTCGCTTTTTCTCCGGACAGCTCCCAGGGTTTTTTTATATTTATTTCTTTGTCTGTTTCAGTAATATTTTCCCAAATATAGTTTAATGCTTCGTTAAATTTATAAGTATCCAGATGTTTAGTCATTTTTGGGTCAAATTCTGTTGGACAGTTTAATACTTCAATATTATTTTGCTCGCACATTTTTGCCACTCTTGATACTAAATTTCCCAAACCGTTGGATAAGTGGGCAATATAACTTTCATGTATCCGCTCAGGCGTAACATCGCTGTCTTCAAAAGTGTTTAGCTCATAAGCTATAAAAAATCTGACAGCCTCGGTACTATATTTTTTAACCAGTTCAAAAGGGTCTATAACATTCCCTAAACTTTTACTCATTTTTTGGCCGGCGTTTGTTACAAAACCATGAATAATAATCTGCCTGGAATTAGGTAAACCTGCAGACATTAACATTGCCTGCCACATGGCTGATTGCTGTCTTAGGTTATCTTTGCCAGCAATTTGTATTCCCGGCCAGTAATCACTAAATTTCTTATCCTCTTCCGGCCATCCAAGGGTAGAAATATAATTTATTAAGGCATCAAACCAAACGTAAAAAACTTGGTCTGGGTCGTTAGGCACTTCAATGCCCCATGGCAGTTTTTCCTTGAGTCTGGAGATACTAAAATCCTGCAAACCAGAAGAAACAAAATCTTTTATTTCTTTAAGGCGGAAACCCGGTACTACAAATTCAGGATTTTTTTCATATAAATCCAAAAGTGATTCCTGATATTTTGACCATTTAAAAAAATAATTTTCCTCCTCTAAAATTTCTATTTGCAGGTTAGGGTGAATGGTACATTTACCGTCAGTCAATTCAGAGTCGGTTTTTTCCAGCTCACATCCGATGCAATATTTAATTTTATATATTTTTTTATAAATATCACCGTTTTTAAGGCATCTTTTCCAAAATTCTTGAGCAGCTTTTTTGTGATGAGGATTTGATGTTCTGATGAAGTGGGTATAGCTTAAATTGAGCGCTTCTTTTAGAGCGTCAAATTTAGCAGCATATTCATCTACATAAACTTGCGGATTTTTATTTTGTTCCAAGGCAGCCCGGTAAATTTTTATTCCATGCTCATCAGTTCCTGTGTTAAAAATCACTTCGTCCCCGATTAATCTATGATATCTTGCAATAATATCAGCCTGAACTATCTCCATTGCAAAACCCAAATGGGGCTCTGCATTAACATAAGGGAGAGTTGTGGTAATGTAAAATTTGTTCATATTTACTTTCGTATATGCGTCAGTTTAGGGATTTTTGGTAATTTAGTCAAATTTCTTTTGGCCTTTTTAAAATAACTCAAAAGCAAGGCAACTGATATGAAAATAAGACTCCCGCTTACCAAGTTTAAAGTATCCAACCCCTTTAATATCAAAAGAAAAATTAATCCTGAAGAAATAACAGTGGAGTTTACGAAAGTTTTAAGTAAAAAAATTAAAGTAAAAAGAAGCGCCAAAAAAAGTGGGGCAAAAAAAAGAATTATTTGGGAAAAATTTGCCTGAGTTAAGGAATCAGGATATGGCATTATGAATACAACTCCTGTAAAAATCCCCCAAAAAATTAAAGGCAGAATGATTTTTGAAATAATCTTCAACATAAATACATTGTAGCTTACAAGACCGGTTACTTCAAAAGTAAAAACAATGTTAAAATAACAACATGTTAATTCTTGTAACAGAGAGAGCTAATGAAGAAACCCTAAAAAAGGCATCGGAAGATTTGGCAGGCTATATAAAATTTGTAGTGGATATAGAAAAGAAAATTTTGACTATTGGTGGGCAAAGGCATGTTGAAGGTGAGCAGATGCTTTTAAAAGAAGGTAGCAAACAGGAAAATTTATGGGGAGGCGGTTTGGATCTTGAGACAGGAGAAGTTGATTTTGATTCCATGATAAATATCAGGCCTAATCAAGACAACACCAGCAGGGAAATTTTATCAGAGCGGATTAGAAAACAGGTAGAGGAAATTGTTAGGAATTTACTTAAATGAATGCCCGGGATTTAACTTTAAATATTGCTGTTAATTTAGGCAGGTTATCACGCTATGCTTTAGATGGAAAAAAACAAAGAGTTGAGCAGTTTATTAAAGATACAGATTATTATGTAAACCAGCTTGAGACTGCCCCTAAAAGTGAAAAATTTTTACCTACTTTTAAAATTTTTACAAATAAGTTTAAGCAACTTAAAAACAATGTTAAGTTAGATGAAATTTGGGCAGAAGATGCCCTGACCTGGGCAAATATCTTAACCCATCGGGCTAAATTGGCTTAATTAACGACCCAGTTTCACTTTTTGTTCTGAAGTAAGCTATAATCCGTTAATATGGTTGAACAGAAACATCTAAGAATGCCTTCAGAGCAAAAAATGCATAGAGGCCGTTTAACTATTGAAGCTCTTCAAAAAGAGATTTATCTATTTGGATATATGTTTATAGCAAGAGAACCTTTTAAAAGATATCCAAACTGGCGCACGGATAATCGAGACTATAACCAGATGTTAAGAGCGGCTAGAAAGATTATGGATATGGGAGTGCATGCTGAAGTTGAAGCCAGCGGTTTTGGCGGGGAAGCCGGCAGCCAGTTTATGGTTCTTGGACATATAACTCAAAGGGGTGTTGACCCCTTTGAGTTAATAGATAAAGCAGTTGCTAAAATTGCTGCCAGAGAACAAGAGACTAAAGGAGTATCTTCTGAAGAAATGCATCGGATTATTGAGGAAGCTGAGCGATCTGGTGAAGATCTTCACCAGATTTGGCGTGAACGAGTGATTCCACGTCTTCCTAGAGATGTAGATCAAATTAGGTCTAGTTTACTCAGTAAACTAACATCTCATTCTGGCGTTGATTAAAATCTCCTGATACAATAAAAGTAGAAAAGCCTGGTTATAACTAATCGTTACAGCAACTGATTGTAAGTAATTTATTAATAGCTGGACTATATTCCCACTATTTCAAAAGTGGAGCCGGCGGAATTTTTAGAAACCTCAATCCTGACCGGAAATTCTTCTTTTAATTCTTCAATGTGGGTGATGACTAAAATTTTTTCAAAGTCATTTTTTATTGTATCTAAAACTTCTACTAACCTTGCCCTGCCCGGAGCATCTTGCGTACCAAACCCTTCGTCGATTACTAAAAACTGAAGCCTTGCTCCGGCCCTATGGGTGAGTAATTTTGATATAGCCAGTCTTATTGCAAAATTAACCCGGAAAGTTTCACCGCCTGAATAAAGTTCATAAGGCCGTTCACCCATTTCATCAGAGATGACAATTTCCAAAGTCTCAATAGTGCCGTATCCTTTTTCTCCTTCAGACAGCAGTACTTTGGTCTTGGTTTCTTTTTGGGTTTCAAGTTTTATTTTCATCCGTCCTTCAGTTAGTTTTTCCAACAACCTGTTTGCTTCATCTTCTATCTCAGGAATTGCATTTTCAATAATCATGGCCTGAATGCCTTTTTTACCAAAAGCCAAAGTCAGCTCGTCAAAAATTTGCTTGCTTTCTGTTAATTTTGTTTTTTCCAATAACTTGGTTTCATTTAATTTTATAAGTTGCTCGGACCTTGATACCAATTGTTTCGCTTCCCCGACTTTACCGGAAAGCTCTAAAGCTTTTTGAGATAGATCCTGTTTGGTTTGTTCCTCCGCTTTTAATTCATTTTGTATTTTTATCAAATGATTTTCATAAGTTTCCAGATTTTCCAATTCTTTTTGGTCTTTTAAAATTTGATTCTCTTTAGACTGATAGATTTTTTGTAAATCAGATAAAGCTTCCTGGTGGGTTTTTACTCCGGTAAGTGCCTGTTGCAGTTTAGTAAATTTTTCTGTAAAGCCTGAAAGCTTTTCAAGAATTTGAGTAATTTCAAAATAATTTTTAGTTTCTTCCTCAAGTATTTTGATGGCTCTTTCTTTTTCCTGAGCTATTTCAGATTCGGGTAATACAATCTCTTTATATTTTTTAATCGTTGACAGTAAAGTTGTTATTTCCAATTCGTTTTTTCCGATTTGTTTTAAATTTATGCTTATTATTTCTTTGTTTTTTTCTTCATTGATCGGTTGCTTGCAGGTGGGGCAAATATCTTTTTTATTTTGCAAAGCACTGTTTTGAATTTGTAATTGTTCATTTCGCGTCTGCAGTTGTTTAGCCTGAAGCTCGATTTTTGATATAGCTTCTTGCCTTTTATTTTCCCTCTCGGTTATAATTTTTTGAATATCTACCAGCTCATCTTTTACGATAATCAGTTGGCTTCTTTTTTCATCCAGTTTTTTCTTATCTTCCTGTAAGGTTAAAAGCTTTTGGTAATTTTTTTCAATGTCTTCTTTTTGGTCTAAGATAGTCTGAAATTCAGACTGGGCTTTTTGGTTTAATTCTATTTTTGTTTTTATATCAGCCAGTTCTATTTGAACTGAATCGATTTGTTTTTTCTTTTCCTCCAAAGATTTAATTTGTAAACTTATGCTTTCCTGTTTCTCGTTAATCTCTTTAATCAGGATTTCAACTTCCCTTAACTTGCTTTCAACTTTTTTGGATTCTTCCTGAGCTAAAGTTAGCGTTTTTTCCCTTTCTTCTTTTTGTGATAACTCGGTTTCAATCTCCAGGAGTTGGTATTCTAAAAGAGTCAGTTTTGTTTGAGCTTCTTTGGATTTTTCTTTAGCCTTTTCTTCCAGTTGGTCATAATGATCCAGTCCTAAGATATCTGCCAGTATTTTCTTCCGCTCAGTAGGTCCTTTAGTGGTAAATTCATCAGCATGTCCCTGACGAAGATAGGCAGAATTAGTAAAAGTTTCAAAAGTTAAATGAAGGGTGTCTATAATTTTTTGTTGGGTTGCTTTGATTGTTCCTTCGGTCAGATTATGCCCTGAGTGAACGGAGTGAGTCGAAGGGTTACTGCTCCAAAACTCAAGGTTTGTTGAACCTCCGCCTTTTTTAGACCGTTGCCGCTTTACTGTAAAAATATGTCCGTCAAGCTCAAAAGCAAATTCTACATTCATCTTTTCAGCTCCTAAATGGATTAGATCATCTGAAGAATCCCCGGCCCTGGATGTACCCCAAATGCACCAGGTTATGGAATCAAGCAAAGAGGATTTGCCGGCTCCGTTTAGACCGGAAATCGCTGCCAGTTTAAATTTTGTAAAGTCTAGCTCCCGAGGACTTTCGCCGTAGGAAGTAAAGTTTGATAATTTAAGTTTAACCGGTATCATAGTATCTTTTGTCATCCTGATGGTCCATTGGACCAGAAGGATCTCTTGTGAATACAAGTTCTTCTGAAACAAGTTCAGAGATTCTTCGGGTCAAAGTTTTGACCCTCAGAATGACAGTTTCCTTTAGTTTTCCAAAAGTTGTGCAGCATATTGTTCAAGTAATTTTTGTTTTTGGGGTGTATATTTTTTACTTTCAAAATATTTTTTTAGTGCTTGCAAAGGGGTTAAGCTTTCTACCTCAATATCAAGTCTTTTCCTTTCAACTTTTTCAACATTTCTTGAGATTCCGGCTATAAAATTGGCACTGCTTAAAGATTTTTTAACCAAATCCATTTTTATTTCCTCTTCGCATTCTGCAGGAATATTTATGATGACCCGGACGATCTTATCTTCTATTTTGTTTTTTTTGATCTGATCAAGAATGGTTTGGTTTGGGTCAGCATCCTTGGGATCCAAATTAATGCTGATAGTTAAAAATTGCCTGGCGTTGGTGGGTAGAAACTGGAATTGGCTTTTCCATCCAGTAGACCTCGCAGGTTTAATGCGTGCAACCTGCGAGGTCGGTAATATCTCTAATAAACAAATTCCTTTTTCTTCTTTTTCTTCTCCAAAATCTATCCTTTGTGGGGAGCCGGAGTAAACAATCAAAGGAGTGTCGCCTGGTTTTGATAAAGTCTGATGCTTGTGAATATGTCCAAGCGCAACATAAGCCAATCTTTTATCCTGTATTAAAGGAAGGGGGATAGTTACCTCATTTGCAATAGCCATGCCTTTTTCGCTGCCAAATTCTGCTCCAACCACTTCTGCATGGGATAAGAGTATTGCAGGGGAATCAGGGCTGATTTTTTCATACAGCAGTTTTAATTTTTCTGCCACATCTTTGTAGTCATTTTTATGAAGCCAGGGTAAGGTCACTATTTGCAAAGCGCCTGATTTTGTTGGGACAGATAATAATTCCGGTTTTCTGGAGACCCAGACATTGTCAATTTCTAAGGCTGAGTAAATATCCAAAGTATTGGCTTTTCCTTCGGCATTCGGGGTATCATGATTACCCACTACTAAAATAACCGGAATCTTTTTGGCCATTTTGGCAATTCTTTCCCCAAAACCTCTTTGCTGGGTTGGGTTGGGGTCGCGGGTTTTATAGGCATCCCCGGCAAAGACTACCGCATCCACATTTTCTTTAAAGGCAGTATCTACGATAAAATCAAAGGTATTAAAAAAATCAAGCAGTCTGGTAGAAAGGCCGGTTTCAGGATCCAACTTGGCATAATTTTCCATCCCAATATGCAGATCAGAAAAATGCAGTAGTTTCATGGTTGGATTATAATCAAGCAGCAAACATTTGACAAATGACCTATAAGATAATAGAATTCAAAAATTGTGGAAAAAGTTTCAGGAATGGTTAAAAAATTTAAAGAGACTTTTGGAGATGCACCGGAACTTAAAAAACCTTGGACCAGAGGCAAATACTCTGTGCCGCTCAAGTTGAGAGATATCCACTATAGAGACTCTCTTCCATTCGCAAAGTTTGAGGGAATTAGCGGGAAAGAAGATGATGGAGTTTTGAAGGTCAGGGTTGACTATGCTGGTAGTTTGGATTTAAGAAGAGAGCAAGCTTTTATTAAGAGTGGTACCCAATTTACTCTGAATTATGTTGACATCAGGTTTAATACAGGTCCAGTGGACATTATTTATTCTGCAAAGTATGACCATCTTATTGAAAATTCCTATACAGACGAAAGAGCTTGGCCATATTTTTCGCGTGAGCTACTAATTCAATTTACAGGAAGACGGGACATGCCGTTGGCTATGGCTGAATATTTTAGTAGCAACAGGAGGATTCAGTACGCACTATATATGACCTGCGGTGAATTTGGTGATTTACAGGCCTCTCTTGGGGCTCAAGCTGGGGAAAAAGATGACTCTGGACTGGGGTTTGCCAAAGTAGATATCGGTGCTCTTCCCGGTGCTCATATACAAGAGTTAAGGAACAGCGCAGATAATATAAAGACTGAAACATCACCCAAGCCTATTCCTATAAATGGAGTTCCGATGAATATTGACGACTCTCCTTATATATACCGGGTTTTACATAGTCAAGACCACCAGGAGTGGGGACAGGGTAGGTTAGCGTTATCCAGACTGCATTTTGAAACAGGATCGGTGATGATGTTGTCGGTACCTGAGTGTGTAAATCAGCATGAATACATGAGTTATATGATAGGCGATCAATGGAATGATATTTTACACAGATATCCTGTGAGATTTGTAACAGTGGAGAGTGGGAAACCTCGACAATGGTTGCATACTTTTGGTAGAGACGATAAACTTTTAGAAGTTAGATAGCCTTCCCTTTGAGCGGAAAAATCTGAGAAATTAGTATTTTTGGTAGAATAGGGTTCATGTTTAAGCAACGAATTCAGCAGGTTAGACAAAAACTTTCAAAACAAAAACTGGATGCAATTTGGATTTGTGATGTTTCCAATATTTGTTACCTGACCGGTTTTTCCACACCTTGATTTTTGTACAAATTTGTTCTAAAATGTACGTATTATGACACAAGTAATGAAAGCCTCAGATGTAAGGCAAAACTGGAGTAAACTGCTTAATAAAGTATACCGTAATCAAACCCGCCTGGTAGTGGAAAAAAGCGGAATTCCGGTCGCTGCCTTAATCTCAACAGAAGATTTAGACCGCTTGACAAAATTAGAAGAGCTTAGAGAAAGAAATTTTTCTGTTCTTGATGAAATCGGTGAGAAATTCAAAAATGTGCCTGCGGAAGAGATTGAGCAAGAGGTTAACAAAGTCTTAGTTAAGATTCGGGCACAAAATCGTAGAAAATCTCCTGTTGCCTAAATCAGTATGATATCCGCAGTCCTGGATGCCAATATAATTACCTCTGGTATTTTAGGATACCGCAATCCTGTCAGTATTCCAGGAGCAATACTTAGATTATGGCGGCAAGGTACTTTTATTCTTGCAACATCTAAACATATTCGTGATGAGGTAAAAGTAGCACTGAGCAAATCATATTTTAAAAAACATTTGACTATCCAGGAAATATCCCGCATACAAGCACTTCTTCAATTCCAGGCAAAACAGACAGTTATTACTGAGGATGTACATGAAACTGCTACTCACTTTGAAGATGATCTGGTTCTTGCTGTGGTTGTCAGCGCAAAAGCCGACTATTTAGTAACCGGCGATGGTCCGCTACTTCGAAAAGTCGGTAACTCTTATCAGGGAGTCAAATTGGTCAATCCGAATGATTTTCTACAAATTCTTAAGCAGCAGAGTTAGTTTGCTGTCTGTTTTTTGATAGAATTGATTTCATGTTTAAGCAACGGATTCAACAGGTTAAACAAAAAATTTCGAAAGCAAAACTAGATGCGATTTGGATTTGTGATGTTTCCAATATTACCTACCTTACTGGTTTTTCCAATTTTTCAAAAGAAGAAAGAGAGGCATATTTGCTAATCGGTAAGGATTTTCAATTTATTATTACAGATGCCAGGTATTCTGAGGCAGTAAGAAAAGAAATCCCTCATTTAAAACTTTTTGAAAGGTCTCATCAAAACCCAACTGAAAAATTATTTGAAAGCTTAAAAAATAAAATAAAAGTTTTAGGGATTGAAGAAGATGAGTTAACAGTTTTAGAATATAAATCGTTAAAAAAGCATTTTAAAAAAACAAAACATTTTAATTTAAAAACCAACCGTTTGATAAAAACTCCGGAAGAAATTAAAAAAATAGAAAAAGCATGCAAATTAGGTGATTTGGCATTTAAATATATTTTGAAAAAAATAAGGACAGGTATTTCGGAAAAGGAGCTTGCTTATGAATTGGAGAAATTCATAAAAGAAAATGGGGCAGAACTTTCATTTCCTTCAATTGTAGCTTTTGGTAAAAATTCTTCCGTTCCCCATCACCAAACAGGCAATACTAAACTGGAAGAAAAGCATGGACAGTTTGTTCTATTAGACTTCGGAGTCAAGTTAGAAAATTATTGTTCAGATATGACCAGGACTGTTTTTTTTGGCAAACCTTCTAAAGAACAACAAAAGATTTATGAAACAGTTTTATCAGCCCAACAAAAAGCTGTTGACTATATAAACAAAACTTTAAAATCAGGTAAAAAAATTTGGGCTTCCAAAGTTGATATAGCAGCCCGGGATTATATTATTTCAAAGGGTTTTCCAACGATTCCCCACTCGCTTGGTCATGGCATAGGGTTGGAGGTACACGAGCATCCGTCGTTATCACCTAAAAGCAAAGAAGATTTAAAAAGCGGAATGGTTTTTTCCATAGAGCCGGGGATTTATATACCAAACTTAGGCGGGGTCCGAATTGAAGATTTATTTGTTTTGGAAAATCAGCAACTTCGGGCATTGACCGGCTCCTCAAAAGCGCTGATTATTATATAATGAATTTATGGGTAAATGGGACAAGTTGGCTGACAGGCAAACTATTGACGAAACAATTGAAAGCTTAAAGAAAAATGGCCTGGAGGCAATGTTCGTAAATGATGGTAAAGAAGCTAAAGAAAAGGTTTTGTCATTGATTCCTGCCGGGTCTGAGGTGATGACCATGACTTCTGTCACTTTAGATACCATAGGTTTATCAGAGGAAATTAACAAAACAGGAGGCAGTTTTAAGCCGGTCAGGGATAAACTTTATTCGATGGATCGAAAAAGTGAGGCCCAGGAAATGAATAAACTGGGGGCAGCGCCGCAGTATGTTTTAGGAAGTATACATGCAGTCACTCAGGCAGGGGAAATAATGGTTGCTTCCAATACTGGTTCTCAATTACCTGCTTATTCTTATGGAGCACTAAAGGTAATTTGGGTAGTTGGAGCGCAAAAAATTGTCAAAAATTTAGATGAGGGTTTTAAGCGTATTTATGAGCATAGTCTAATACTGGAAAGCGAAAGAGCCAAAAAAGCATACGGCGTACCCGGTTCATCTGTAAATAAAATATTAATTATAAACAAAGAAGTGCAACCGGGAAGAATGACTATTATTTTGGTTAACGAAGTATTGGGTTTTTAGGCACGGTATAACCAGAAATTTTCTACTTTTTTATATGGTCTCCAATTTGGAAAGTGATAAGTCTGGGTAATTACAACAGCGCCTTTTTTTAACTCTTTCCGTAATTTTTCTTCTAATTTCTTAACTCCTTTATGTAATAAATAAATATAGACAATGTCCGCATCAGAATAGCTTCTGGCAAAAATATTTCCATGAAAAAACTTTACGTTCCCACATCGGAAGTGGGAAGCTGATTTCCAGCGAGAATACAAAACTCTAATCCAGGATTGTTCAATGCCGACTGCATCAGCTCCCAGTTTTGCTGCTGCAAAAACCACCCGACCGTCTCCGGATCCAAGTTCATAAAATTTCTTACCCTTTTTAGCGCCTGCAAACTTTAAGATTTTTCTAATATTTTCCATTTTGGTGGGAACATAAGGTGCATCAGTCCCGGCAAACCACGATAGAGCTATAAAACAGCCGATTAAGATGCCGCCTGAAATTATTAAAGTAATATCCATTTTATTTCCCAAGCAATTTTAGCAGAAAAACCTTAAGCGGTGTCAGTCTATCTATAAAAGTAAATATCAAATATATTGGCCAATCAAAGACCATATCATAAGTTCCAATATTTTCAATTAATTTTCCCCCATATCCCTGCTTAAATTTATGAAATCCATACCACGGGTCTTTTTGGTTGGCATCAGGACCTAATGCTCCCCACATATCAAATTTTTTAAGCCCTAATTTTTTTCCTAATCTAATAGCTTCCCAGGCTACTAAATTATTTGTCATAACTTCAGGGTGTGTTTTAGAAGACCCGCCATAGGGATAATAGAGTGTGTCTTTAGAATTTAAAATCATCCAGGCAGTCAAGGGTTCATTCTCAAAATAGGCAATTAAGATATGAGCCATACCAGCTTCTTTTAAGGTTTCCCATGCTTTTTGATGATAATTTTTATTGTGGCCATGATATCCCTGTCTTTTAGTGGTTTCAAAATATAATTTTAAATAAATTTTGAAAGCTTCATCATCAGTTCTGCTTTTAACTTTTACTCCATGCTTTTGAGCAACCCGGATATTGTAACGGGTCTTTGGATGCATGTTTTTTAACAGCTCCTCTTCTGATTTTGTTAAATCAACAATAAAATTATATTTGGTAAAGAGTGGCTTTGGTGATCTTATAAAACTTGAATCAGTGCTGTCATTCTGAGGTCGCTGTGGCGACCGAAGAATCTCTGAACTTGTTTCAGAAGTGCTCGCATTCGCGAGAGATCCTTCGGCTAATTTCCTCAGGATGACATTGGGTTCCACCTTGATAAAAGCACAGTTATTTTCCCTGCCGATTTTTTTTAAAGCTTCTGCCAGTTCTTTGTCCGGTGCCGGGCCTTTTGGCAGATAGCCCACACATTTATTAGTAAAAGGGATTTTATGTAAAGTCAGCTGAAAGGCTTTTATTAATTTACTGTTTTGGTAAAGGCCATACCTTAAAAGAGGGATTCCCAAAGATTTTCTAAATTCTCCCCATTCCCAGGACTGGATTACATGAGTAACTAATTTATTGTAAGCAGTTTTTTGCTTTGGGGTAATTGGCCGCAGATCCATTGAAGTAATTATATCTCTAAAAAATCTTAATTTGGGCGTTTTGCCTAAGCTCCTGAAATTTTTGAGAGAATATTTGCGAAAGCTTCTGTTGTTTTAAAAGATCAGCTGCTTCTTTGGTTTGACCTGCAGAATCGGTTGCTCTTAGCTGTGCTTTGTTGCTTTCAACAAATTTTTCCACTTCTTCTGCAGAAGTAGTTGCGTCTTTTGAGTAAAGCTTCTCAATAGCAAGCTGTAATTTTATTTGCTGTCTTAGGCTGTCTTTAGTCTGCCCTTGTTGGGATAGAAGTGCATTTAATGCATCTGTCCCTCCCACATTGGTTTCTATTTCTGAGATTTTTTTGTTAATTTCCGCTTCGGAAACAACAGCATTATTTTTAACGGCTTCATTTAAGATAATCTTTTCGTTAATAAGCTGGTTTAGGGTTTGAGAGCGGAACTCACGGTTTAAACGCATTTGCAGTTCAAGATTGGTAATAGGCGAACCGTTAATAGTTGCCGCAACAAACCAATTTTTCTTATAAATAACCAAAGCTACGAGAATAAGAGCTACGAGAATAATATAGAATTTCTTTGAGGATCTGAAGTTTTTTAAAGAGGACAATTTATCTAATAAATTATTAACTGTGCTGTAAGGTAGTTCTTTTTCATTTTTGGTAGTAGATTTTTTAGCCATTGACCGATGATAACTAATAATTTGTATTTTGGCAATAGTTGAATTAATATAATAATTATGCAAAAGGGTACTGCCGCTCTTTTTATTGTGGTTATTATTTTATTAATTGTTGTCTTAGGTTCTGCTTTGTTTTTTGGCTTATCTAAAATAAAGATTGACCCCCCTTCTGAGGAAAAAATTTTAGCAAACTTACCGCTTCCGGCTCCCAAGCTTAACCCCTCGTCTTCGCCGCAAATTTATCAAAACCAAAAATTAGGAATTAAATTTGAATACTTTCTCAAGGATTATCTGGTTAGAGAAGATTCAGAAGAGGATTTTAATAAGCGGTCTGCCGGCGCAGCGCGCAACACATCCAGTGGGGATTATCGCAAAAACTTTAAAGGATATGTAGGGTATGAACCCCCGGGTTTTTTGGGAGGAGTAGTGTTGCTGGATAAGAATAATTCTTACGATATAAGTCCGCTGACAGTTTGGATTTTTGGCAATCCTGATAATTGGACCATTGATAAATGGTTTGGCAGCTTTTGGTATTATCCTTTTGTGTGGGGTGTGTTTGACTGGACATCAAAGGGTCATATTACACCGGATACGGAGGCGACAATCAGTGGTCAGTTGGCCAAATCTAAAATTGTTTCCTATCAGCCGGGAAAGCCAAAATTTGTATATGTTGCAAAAGGACAAAAGATGTATCTATTCAGGATAGTTGGCGAAGATGGGGATAAAATCCTTACCAATTTTAAGTTTTTGGACTAATCAATAATGTAGATATCTGTGAATTTAGCTCGCCATCACTTCAGCAAGTTCAGTGTTTTCGGGCACGCTAATCCATTAAATATATATCAATGAAGCGCGCCCTCCAACCGGCAGTACGGGCATCTTCAAACCCCAAATCAATAATGTTGCCCTTTATGGCTCCGCCGGTATCGCCTGCAATGGCCATTCCATACCCCGGTATATAAACTTTACTTCTCATCTTAATAACTTTCGGGTCAACGGCAATTACGCCTTTGCCGGCTTTCATTCCAATGGCTGTCCATTCATCGCAACCTTTACACCTTGAATCATAGTGGGTGGCATAAACTCTCATCTTTTTCCAATATTTAATTTCTCCATCTTGAACTTGCAGGGTTTTCCAGATAATTTTGGTACCCCGTAAAATTTTTTTATCTTTTGCGGGAATTGTTTCTAAGGAGACAAGTTTTCTTTCAAACTCTTTCCCGTCTTTTGAGTAGGTGACTTTAAATATTTTTGTTTTCTTGCCGTCTTCGCCTTCTTCTAAGATTTTTTCTTCTCCGGCTTCGGTTTGGGGATCATCCTCAAAAATGACTTTTTTTAAAATAATCTCAGTTTCCTCATGTAGTTTTTCCGTAAAAGAAGAATGGGTTGTAATTGGTTGATTCATTGGCAGAGTCTGAGTAAGAGAAGGAGAAGTTTCCCCGAGTACAGCAGGAGTCTGCCAGAAGGTTTTGGCAAAAACTGTAAGAGCTATTATTAAAAGGGCTCCTAAATATCTTTCCATTTAAGCATTTAACCAGTCATCATCATCTTTCGATATTTTATCAAGGTTTTCTTCGTCGCTGTAGCTGGCATTACTGATAATCAGTTCTTGTGGAATATCTGCCAAAAATCTGGATACTAAATTATTTGACCTGGTGCCAAAATATAACCTCTGTCTGGCGTAAGTTAAATATAGTTTCTCTTTAGCGCGGGTGATTCCGACATAGCAAAGTCTTCTTTCTTCCTCGAGTTCGCCAGTATCCAACATAGCGCGGGAGTGGGGGAATAAGCCTTCTTCCATGCCTACCATAAAAACAATCGGGAATTCCAGACCCTTAGCAGAGTGAAGAGTCATTAAAGTGACTGCGTCAGATTGCTGTTGACTGTTGGCTTTTCGCTTTCGGCCGGGAATATTGCCATTTTCAACCAGAGCAACATTTTCTAAAAATTCCACCAAATCAGGAAATTCTTCGGCTACAGACCGGAGCTCCTTAACGTTTTCTATACGCATTTTACCCTCTTCGGTGCCGTTATCAAGATATGCCAAATATCCTGTTTTGGTAAAAATTAAATCCAGTAAATCTAATGTTGTGTATTGATGAAGCTGCGTGGATATTTCTTCATAAAGTTCGGTAACTTTTACAAGCCTTCCTTTGCCTATTTTTTCAGCCCTTTTTAATGAAATCGAATCCTTAGGATTTTGCAATAAGCGCAGATATGCTAAAACGTCCTTTATTTCCTTTCTCTGGTAAAAGCTTACTCCGCCGACCAATTTATATGGCATTCCGGCCTTTAAAAATTGTTCTTCTAGGGATCTTGATTGAGCATTGGTCCGGTAGAGAATGGCAAACTCAGACAGTTCTTTTATATCTTTGAGTTTGCTAATGGAGGATATGATAAAAAGAGCTTCTTCAACTTCATTTCTCACCTCAACTATTTCTATCTTTTCTCCGCCCTCTTTTTTGGTCCAAAGTTTTAAGACAGGATGGGATTTATTTTTGCAAATAATCGCATGGGCAGCGTCCAAAATATTTTGAGTGGAACGGTAATTTTGTTCAAGATTAAAAACCTTTACCTGCGGATAATCTTTTTGAAAATTGACTATATTTCTAAAATCAGCTCCCCTGAAGGAATATATGGAATTATGTACAATGATTCCATTAGCAGAATAATTATGCAGAGTATCTATATCCAGATCATAAACTTTTCCAACATAGTCCTCATGAGAAACTGAAATAACCTCATCAAGAATGATTCGATCTTTTTCTAAAATTCCAATTTCCATAGTTTCTCTAAGATGACTAATAGGGGTAAATAAAAACTTTTTATTATCAACAATGAAAGCAGAATGGTTAATAGTGAGTCCGCCGCCATCCAAAGCAATCTTTTCTGCTAGAGATAAAGCATTTTCATAACCCCAATGACAGGTTTCAATTCTCCATGTATCTCTATTGCCCGCTCTGGTAAAATGCCCCAGTTCATGAAGACTCTTCTGCAAGTTCTGGTTGGAAGTGTTAATTGAGACTCTGTGGCCACACCATGGACTTTTTAAAGTAGGCCGTTTATCGCTAAAAAGAGTGAAATGGACTAATTGTCTATCTGGAGCAATTTTACTTGCTACACCTTTAGGATGATGATGGGGATAGTCTTCAAACAGGTAGTAATCTTTGAAAATTGTTTTTACCCGTTCTCTGGTATCTATAGAGTCAAAAAGTTTGTTAATTTGTTTTTGAGTAATAACCATATTACGGCCGCCGGTAGAGAAAACCATACTGGGGATTCCGTATTGAACTATAAACCACTGTTCCCAATAATTTGCTTCTGCTCTATCCTTGCAAACTTTTAAAATCCACATTTTATCTGCGCTCTCTTGATTTGAACGCACCAATAAGCCAATTTGAGTTTTTCCTTTCTCTGGAGTTCTGAAACTTTTAGCAATTCCAATACGATAGCCTTTATCTTTTCGAAACATAAGGTATACATAGTAGCAATTTATTTTTAAGCTTAAACGGGCAAAGGTAATATGATTTGGGGTTGCTTTTAAAGTTTTACCGGATTTAGTTTTAATTGTGAATAATTTACCTTGGAAATTAGAAATTCTTATTTTTTCAATCGGAACTTTGTGAATTCCTCCGCGACCAGCAGCAGCTATTACCAAATCGTTTCGTTTGAGGTCCTTAATAGATTTTAATCCAGTTGGAGTTGAAATTTTGGTATCAGGAGGGAGACATTGGCTGGCATCCCCTACAACACAAATATTTTGATGGCGTTTGGATAAATATTTACTTATTAAATATTGGGCCGGATTGGTATCCTGGTATTCATCAATTAATATGTAGCGGAACTGGATCTGGTAGCGGGTTAAAACAGAGGGTTCGGTTTGAAAAAGCCGGATGGTTTTAAGAAGAAGGTCATCAAAATCCAAAGCCTGATTTTTCTCCAGGATTTTTTGATACTCAAGATAAATTTTAGCAACAATTTCCTGGAAATATCCGCGGGCGTATTGAGGATATTCCAAAGAAGAAATCAGTTCGTTTTTAGCGCCGGAAATGGTGGAGCGGACAGAGTAGGGGGAAGTTTTTTGGGGGGAAATATTTAGATTACTCATGGCCTCTTTTACAGCATCCAAAGCATCTCCTTCATCATAAATTGCAAAACCGGGCGGCAGTCCCAGGACTTTGCCGTCGCGGCGCAGTACCCTGGCACAAAAGCTATGGAACGTTCCCATAACCGGTTTGGCATTAAAATCCCCAAGCAGTTTCTTGATTCTTTCCATCATTTCTCCGGCGGCTTTATTGGTGAATGTCAGGCACAGGATATTGTCAGGCGGAATACTCTTTTCAGATATTAAGTGAGCTACTTTATAAGTCAAGACTCGTGTTTTGCCTGAGCCTGCTCCGGCCATAATCAGGGTTGGACCTTCAGTGGTCTGCACGGCTTTTTGTTGGTCTGGATTTAAATCATCTAGTAAAGAAGAGGGCATAGCGTGGGATATATTAGCATATTTTTCCTTTAGATTATGAATTGGCTGATGGAGGTTTCAAGGTTTTGTTTATCGATGCGCTTTTTGAGTTTTTTTAACCGGTTTGGATCCAGATTAAACTGTCGGGCAATGTTTTCAAGGCTTTCCTCCTTTTGCAGCAAAATTAAAACCTGATCCATTTTTGTCCAGTAATCGTATTCTTCCGGTACTATTTCCTGTAAGCCTAGAAATTTTGCCAGATCAAAAACTTCTGATTTAAAAAGCGAATAAAAAGGCACCAAATGTCCATAAAACCCCTCCGGCGGAGGGTTTAAGAGTCTGTCGCTTTTATCAATAGTATTCACTAAGTCTGCTTTCATTTGGTCTGATTGTATTAACAGGTGATAATTTTTGAAGCGCAGATAAAAATTTTTCAAAGCTTCCGGTCCGCGCAACCGGTAGGCAGCCAGCTCTTTTTGATAAGCAGCAGCCCGGTTAAGGATAAAGGGATTAAGATTTAAGGTTTTGCAAACCCTGGTCAGCGCATTTGTTTTAGGACTGCCAAAATCCAAAACTATCAATATGGTTTTTTCGCCCAAAGCCTTTTGAAAAAGCACTCCCGCCGCAAGCGAGGTGATTGCACTGTTTATCTCTACGACTACCTTTGATGATTTCTTACAGGAAGACCGGATGTAGTAAATCAGTTTGTTTACCAGCTGCTCATCAATAACTTTTTTGTCATCAGGCAGGTTCATAAATATAGTATACTCAAATTATGGATGATCTGCCTCCACCCATAAAGCTGACTTCTAATCCTTCTAATTTTTCTAATTCTTCCAATAATTTTGATGATCCCCTGTTTGAAGCCAAAATTAACAACCCTTTTAGCAAGTTTTTTAACTGGATTAAAAGCTTTCTAAGAAGAAATCAAAATATTACCATTAAAATACCAATCCTTGGGATATTAATTGCCTTAT
Source organism: Candidatus Daviesbacteria bacterium RIFCSPLOWO2_01_FULL_39_23 (assembly GCA_001776935.1). Taxonomy (GTDB): domain Bacteria; phylum Patescibacteriota; class Microgenomatia; order Daviesbacterales; family UBA10151; genus UBA10151. The sequence goes on from MFDN01000015.1 coordinate 60,894, forward strand.
CAAGTTTTAGCCTGGGCTTGGGTTCAGGCTACAACTGGGGTTTTAATACAGCGCTAGCAAGATTTTTCCCTGATTCCTCGCCTGTTTTTCAAAGGGCTATAACTTCCGAAGGGGTAATTGAAAAATCATCCTCCGGAAAATTTTACTTAAAATCAAAGGATCAAATACTCTGGACTCTAAAAGCTGTCAATTCCGGTATAAATTTTGCAGATTTTACTGGCAGGCAGGTAACAATTAAGGGTAATTTAACCAAAGAAAAACTGCTTATCGAGGTATCAGAAATTATCCCTTCTGAACAGATAGCTCTCCTCACGGAGCCTGCCATTCCTCCTCCTTCCCAAACTTTCCCAACTTCCCCAAATACCGCTGTCCTGCCCGCCCTTTACTCCGGCCTGCAATGGGAAACTAACCAGAAAAAACTTTTAATCTTTACCTCGGGTAAAAGGAAAATAGAACAGGAAGGGGTGTATCTGGAATCTGTGCAAGTTTCAACTTTTCCGCAGGATTTTATTAATTACTACCTGGAAGGATTAAAATCCGGGGGTTTTAAAGAAACCTTGAATTCTATAAATCCCGAAGGGATAACAATCACTTATGCTCAAAACGATCTGTTTTTAACCTTTGGTATTAAAAATATCTACAAAGGCTCAAGGAGTAATAATCAGCTTGTTGGTTATAAAGCCTATCTGGAGCACAACTGATCCTTGGAGAGCTTGACAAAATAAAGCAGAGGTGCTAAATTTTGCGCATGTTAGAGAAACAACCTATAGCCAGCAATAAAGATTGGAAAGATTGTGATTTTGCAGTAGAAGGTAAAAACCCTCCACATAATGGTGTATATGGTTGTCGTTATCCTGAAGTTGTCAGATCAGGTCTGTTTGTTCCGGGGTATGTCAGAATAGACAGACTCCAAACCCACGTTGCGTGGCTAGAAAGGCGAGACCTAAGCCCTTATAGACAATCAGCTTGCAATAAAACCATTGAACAAATTTGTAGCGATTGTCCTTATTTTAAGTCAAAACCCACCTCAGAAGAATCTGCAAAATTGGTGGAAGCAGGAGCAGGTAAAATTTATGCAGATATGGCAGCTATTGAGCAGCAAAGATTAGACTATTTATCCTCTATTACTCCTAAGCAGCTGGAAAACTGTTTTGGCCACATGTTCGCGGCCCTCACCTTTGTAGATTCTATTAATAATGGGGCTTTGGGTGACGAAGGCAGAGGAGCGATGGAGCTGGTACAGGCTGCAGGGCAGTATGTAAGTCTGTTTGATAAAAGAATGGGGGTCGCTTTAAGCAAATTTGGTGATCTGATTTGGGATGTTCCCCCTGCTTCTGCTGAGTTGGTAGCAAAGGCAAAAGGCTGGAAATCAACAGGTGGAGCTGAGTATGACACGCTATTTAAACTATTAGGGGAAAGAGCTTGGGAAAGGGATAATCAGCAGTTGCTGGCTATACCTCAACATGTTAGGAAAAACCCTTACTCGCACCCTTCTTTGGAAGTAATCAATAGCTGGGGTGTAATAGGTGCAGGAGTGAGAACGGATAATGTAGCTAGATGGCTTTTGAATGAGCCGGTTACAAATGTTTCAAAGTAGATACCCTTTTTACAATTTTAAAAAGCATCTTGATTTCGGGTAATATTTGGAGTAATGTAAATTAATGGCAACAAAGTTAGCTATTTTTGAAGACAAAGAAATCCGCAGACAATGGGATAAGAAACAAGAAAAATGGTATTTCTCTGTTGTTGATATTATTCAAATCTTAATTAATCAATCCAGTTTTCAACTTGCGCGGAACTATTGGAAGGTATTGAAAAATCGCTTAAAAAAAGAAGGAAGTGAAGTGGTTACAAATTGTAACCGATTGAAATTATTGGCAGAAGATGGCAAGTTAAGATTTACAGATGTAGCTGATGTGGAGACTTTATTTCGGCTTATTCAATCTGTCCCTAGTCCTAAAGCAGAACCGATTAAGCTTTGGCTTGCAAAAGTAGGATATGAAAGAATTCAGGAAATAGCTGATCCTGAAAAATCTGTTAACAGAGGACGGACAAATTGGGAAAGAATGGGTAGAAGCGGAAAATGGATTCAGCAAAGAATGATGGGTCAAGAAATCCGTAATAAACTTACGGATTTTTGGAAAAACAATGATGTCAAAGAACAAAATGAATACGCAATATTGACTAATATAATCCATAAGGAATGGAGCGACTTATCAGTCAAAGAACATAAAAATCTAAAAAAGTTAAAAACACAAAATTTACGTGATCATATGACAGATGCGGAACTAGTTTTTACTGCTCTTGCGGAACTTTCAACCCGGCAAATTGCGGAAACGGTAAAATCTAAAGGTTTGGAAGAAAACAAGATTCCGGCTAAAAAAGGCGGACGAATTGCCAAAAATGCCCGACTGGAATTAGAGCAAAAAACTGGCAAAAAAATTGTTTCCGGAGAAAATTTTAAGTTTCCTGGAAAAAATGCATCTTTAACTCTGGACAACTCATGAAAGTCTTGTTATTATTTTCTTCCTATGGTTAAACTTTTAGATTTCTGGGCTCCGTGGTGCGGACCTTGCCGGGCCATGGCTCCGGTGATTGAAGAACTGGAAAAAGAATTCAAAGGTAAAATAGAAATAGAAAAAATCAATGTTGATGAGGATCAAGCTAAAGCTTCTGAGTATGGAGTTATGAGTATTCCTACCTATATTGTGTTAAAGGACGGTAAAGAAGTCGGCAGAAAAATCGGGGTTACTCCTAAACAAGATCTTCTTAAATTATTGCAATAGTAAACAATTTTCAATTGAAGTTTAAGGCTAAAGTTATAGAAATAGTAAATAAAATACCGCATGGTCATGTTACTACTTATGGGACTGTGGCAGCTTTGGCAGGTATTCCCAGGGGCGGTAGGCTTGTAGGTGGGATCCTGCATTATCAGGGGGAGAAAACAGACTGGTATAAGATAGTAAACCGTCATGGATTTATTTCTACTAAATGTTTAGATCACCCCAAGCTGTTACAAAAAGCCTCACTTGAGGCTGAGGGGATAGAAGTAAGTCCTGATTTCGTGGTAAACTTACAAAAGTATGGCTGGTGGGGATAAAAATATTTGGATTGTAGCTAATTGGAAAAGTAATAAAACCATTGCTGAGGCTTTGGAGTGGATTGGGCAAGTCGGGCCGCAAATTCCGAAAGCTGAATGGTTAAAAGTAGTGGTGTGTCCTACTTTCAGCGCATTGTCTGAAGTTAAAAAAGCCATTACTGTTGGCAATTTTCCTATTTTGGTAGGCTCACAGGATTTATCGCCTTTTGGCAATGGAGCTTATACCGGAGAAGAATCAGCGCAAAATTTAAAAGAACTTATTTCACTTACAATTTTAGGTCATTCAGAGAGGCGCCAAAATTTTGCCGAAAACGATGAAATCGTTGGCAGAAAACTCCAGAAGGCCAACGAATCCGGCATCCTTCCGCTGGTCTGTGTTCAAAGCACCCAAACACCTGTGCCTTCTGGATGCGGACTGGTGGCTTACGAGCCCTCCTTTGCAATCGGTACCGGTAATCCCGATACTCCTGAAAATGCAGATGAACTAGCGAAGCTATTAAAAGGGAGTTACGGAGAAGGGTTAGAAGTGCTTTATGGCGGCAGTGTAAACAGCGGGAATGTCAATAATTTTATTATTCAGGAATACTTAAGCGGAGTGCTGGTGGGAGGAGCGTCTTTAGATGCTGCTGAATTTACCAAAATTTGTAAAATTGTCGGGGAAAGGGTCTAGGTGAAAATTTGAAACCTCTAAAGCTTCAAAAAAGCCGGAAAGATTATTCTCTTAAGTTAAAAAGAGTGAAAAATACCACAAGAAAACTTATACCTTTGCTTGTAATCATTGGAATTTTAATATCCATTGCTTTTTTCTTAACAACTTTATCAGGCACCAGTTCCTACGTAAGTCATATAATTTCGGGAACATCGCTTAAATCAGGCGAGGGAAGAATAAATATCTTATTACTCGGCATTGCCGGCGGCAGTCATGGCGGAGCCAGTCTGACAGACACCATTATGGTAGCCTCGTATAATCTGAAGACCAGTCAGATTGATTTAATTTCTCTCCCGCGGGATTTATGGCTGCCTTCTTTGCAAAGCAAAGCTAATGCAGTGTATCAAAAAGGTTTAGTGCAAGGTAATGGATTGGGTCTTTCCAAGGTGGTTATAGGCAATATTTTAGGAATACCGATTCATTATGCGCTTCTTGTGGATTTTCGTGGGTTTGTTGCTGCAATAGATGCTTTGGGCGGTATAGATGTGCAGGTGGAAAAATCTTTCGATGATTACCAGTATCCAATTGAAGGTAAAGAAAATGATATGTGCGGACTTGAGGAAAAGGAAATGGATTTTAATGAAAATGATGCAAAGAATTTAAATATTGAGCCGGGTAAAAGATTAGTGTTAATTTTGCAGGACGGCAAAATAGCCACAGATGCCGCGCAGGAGGATAGGGGGGTTAAGTATTTCAATTGCAGATACGAGCATATTAAGTTCGAGAAAGGCCAAATGCATATGAGCGGAGCAGTTGCATTAAGTTTTGTCCGTTCAAGGCATGGAACAAATGGGGAAGGGTCGGATTTTGCCCGCTCAAAAAGACAACAAAAGGTGATAGAAGCGGTTAAAAGTAAAATACTCTCTTTGGAGACTTTAACCAGTCCCCAAAAAGTGGGCGATTTAATTTCCGTTCTTGGTAAAAGTATTGATACTGATGTAAAAGTTAAAGATACTTTAGAATCTTATAAATTATTACGTAAAATAGAGCAGGTGCACACTTTTGTTCTGGATGACTCTCTAAGAAGCGGTTTGCCTGACGGCAGAAAAACGCTTTTTGTTAATCCGCCCAGGAGCAGTTATGGAGGTGCTTATGTTTTGGTATCGCAGGATGATGACTTTTCTATTGTGCAGGAATATGTTAGAAAGATTCTCAGAGGAGAAATAACTGAGTATGAAGCCACTTCTGCTGCACGGCCCCGCTAAAGAAGCTTCAAGAAAAAAGCTATTAGAAATAAAAGAGAAATTTACCCAAAATAATGTGGTCGTTTTCGAGGAGGGTACTGATTTACAAGTCATTTTAGGTGGTGTGGCTACTCAGTCGCTGTTTTCTGATGAACGACTTATTGTTTTGGAGAATCCCCACGAGGATGTTATTTTAAACTTATCGCTTATCGCTTATTGCTTATCGCTTGCAATATGGTTTGATCATGAGGTGAATGTAAAGAAGTTCCCTGGTTTTGAAGTGATGTTTTTCCCGGAAGGCAAAGAGGTTTCAATCTTCCCCTTTTTAGATTTATTGGCAGCCAAAGACAAAAAAGCCTTTTTAGAACTTCAGAAACTAAAAGACGGAGGATTTGATATTTACTATTTTTTGACCATGACCTTTTATCTTCTAAGAAATTTGGTGGCTACTCCCAAAAGAGCTCCTGACTTTGTCCGCACTAAACTACAAAGACAAAGAAAAAACTTTACCGAAGCTAAAATAACACAACTTTATAAAGATCTTCTGGAAATTGACTTTAAAATCAAATCCGGTTTGATGGAAATTCCTCAGGCAGAATTTTTATTAATTAATAGATTCCTTGAGCACCCAATTCTTTAAGCTTTTTGGCCATCAGATCCAAATCTTTTTGATCGATTGTATTGTCGCCGTTTAAATCAGCTTTTTTATCTTTAGAGCTTTTAGTTTGGCCAATGTTTTGTAAGACGATCGCGTTGTCAGCCGCATTTATTTTTCCATCGCTGTTTAAATCATAATTGTTCAAATCTTTAGTTGTGGGGCTGGGTTGAGGAATTGTGTTATCAGGAGGTGCTGAAGCAGTCAGATCTATTTGTTGTCCCAATTTTATAGGCGGCAGAAGCTCGGAGGATGATTTCAGTTTAAAAAGGACGATTGCTTCTCCTTTATCTGATTGAATAGTTATTTTACCGGTGAGATCATCTTCTAACGGATACACACCTGAAAGATCGTCTTTTCCTACTTGTGAAAGCGGGATTAAGAAATTCCCTCCTTTTTTGATTAGGGAAGATTGTGTGACAGCTCCTCCGACAGAAAGATATGCGATGCCTTCGTCTAGGGGAATTTCACCATAAAGCACAGACCCGATAACGGGTGTGAATCTTGTTTGGATTGTCAGAGGTTGGGAAGTTTCAAAATTTAAAGTTTCTGAAGCTAATTTGCCGGAAATAATTTTAAACTGGTAACGTGTTTTAGGTAAAAGGTTTTTTAAGGTAACGTAGTGAATTGACCGGGGTTTTGGTCCAGCTGCGTTTGCGCTCAAATCCCTGTCGTCCAAAACTGTTTTTTCCCGGGGATCATTTTGTCCCCATGTGATAAAGGACGCAGCTGCAGAGTTTGTTTTCCAGGAAATCACCACGGAATCTTCGGTTATGTTTGTAAAAGTAATATTTTGCGGTGTTAAATCAGGCGAAGCTTGAGAAAGAAATGTTTGTTCTTTTAAGACTAAATAAAGGCCCGCTATAATTCCTAAAAAAATTATGGAAAGACCCAAAAGAGTAGGGATTTTAAATTTGTCAATAAATTTCATCATGGTGCGGATTCCAGGCTTTGGGTGTCGAAATCCGGGCTTATGGGTTCCATCACCTCTTTTGTTTTCTGAGGTATCTCAACTTGGGAACGGGTATGAATAACATCAAAAATAACCCAGGCAATGATTGTGATAAAAGTGAGTATTGCGGCTATTAGCCATTCTTTGCGTGTCATGTTATTTTAGATAGTAAGCTTTCCCTGATAAAGACATGATAAGTCCAGAGTCCTCGTTAGTCTTGGTTACAGAGAGGTTATCGATAGAGACTAACCTACTACTTGTTTTAAGATCTTGCAAGAGAGCAACTAAGCTTTCGTATTTGCCTTCCAAGTTGAAGATAAAAGAGATCTCGGAAACTTGTCCGATTTGACTGCTCAGCTTGGCGTTTATTGTAAGGGGCTGTATCTGTAATGCAGATATAGATGCCTCATGCAGTCGGGCAGCTTCTTCCAGGCTTTGGACTACAGATTTTAAGCTGATTGCATCAGGGATTGCCTGGGAAATTTTCTCTTTAATATTCTGATCTAAATTATCATAATTTCTCTGCCCTAAAGAAAGATTGTTTACTTTGTCAGTGACTTTTTGTAAAATTTCTTCTTCATCAGCCAGCTTTTTTTGCAATACTAAAATTGTTTCAACAGTGGGTCTGATTGCAAAAATAGTGAGTATGGATATTGTTAACAAAGTAAAGATTGTTGGACCGTAATTTTTAATGATAGGTAACTTAGAAATTGGTTTAATGTAGGTAAAATACCGGGAATAAAGAGTAGATTTATTTTTCATAATTTTATTTTAAAGACTTTTATTTCCTAAGTTTACCAATTTGGCAGTGGCATCCAAAGTGAATTTAATAACTCCCTGTTCAAGTCCTACGCTTCCAATATTCGCGCCTGTGAAAGTATTATCTGTCCTAAGGCCCCCGACAAAGCTTGCAAGATCGCTATTTATTTGGGTTTGTCCGGCAATATGAATCATAGCATTGCCTAGATCTTTTTCTATGCTTATGTTTGTTATTTTGACGCTGGCAGGAGTTTGGTCGGCGATTTTTTTTAAGAGAATAGACCAATCAGGCGACCCATTTTTTATATTATTTATGGTTGATAACTTAAGCTGGGTTTGCCTTATCGCTATCTCGTAAGAGCTGAGACTTTCAATGTAGGGAATTTGTTGTTCTATTGCCTCTTTTTTGGAAGCTATATCTGCATCCAGTTTAAATCTGGCTCCAAATGCGATTAACACTAAGGCTTCTACAAAAATAAAGATGAAACGGCCGGAAGAAAGCAGCCAGCGGAAAAGTTTGACCGGAATTTTTTCAGGATTACTTTGAGGCTTTAACAGATCCAGATTAATAGTTAGACCGGGTTTACCTTTGGGCATGTACCTATTATACTAGGGTTTAGGGTTTAGGGTGTAGGGGTAAGTTGCGTTTAAGAAAGTTTACTTAATAAACTTAAAAGTAGGAAGAATTTGAGTAAATATTTTTTGTCCTTCCTGAACTTTGGCAACAGGTGTCTTATCTGGAGTAGTGCCTGTTTGCAGCGATAGATGATAGATAAATTGCTCGTCTTTAGAGAAAAATACTACCTCATTAATATTTTCACTACCGGCTCTGGGCAGAATTTGTCTGCCTTCCTGACCATTAATAGTTATTTTTTCAAGTACTGAAGACATATTTGTGTATTCATCTATAGTGTTATAAGACCCGCCTGTAAAAGGGTTCCAATTAGGACCACCGGTGGCGGTAAAGATAAATGTTTTATCGGGATTTTCAAACACTTCGGCAAAACCATCTGCAGGTGCACGCTCGCTTCTTCTTGTCCACTCGGAGGGAAGCTTGAAGCTGATATTTTCAACCTGATGTGTTTTCCAGCTTGTTTCAGCTTGATCGGGGTCGCTGGTTGGACCTGAGGAAGCAGGAAGAAATTTGAATGTAGAGAGAATTTTTTCTCCTGTTGAAGATAAACCTGGTTCAAATACCAGTTTATAAATTTTCCCCTTATAAAGGGAAAGCAAAGTATAGCTTCCCCATGGGCCGCCGGTATTGCCCATTAAAGCCGGTTGCTGATCGATTATGGTATTTTTGATTTTTATCCCTGCTATATCTAAATTTCCTCCGCTGGTTAATTCTTTTTTTAAGTCGTTTAAGGTCAAAGTCTCTTTGTTATCTTTGACAGAAATGGTTAATTGGAAATTATCCATAGCTAAATCTTTGGCTTCTTGTTTATCTACAGCAACGGTAAATGAAGTTAACGAGCTGTCTTGTACTAAAACCCCGTCAACAGAGTATCTGCCGCCTTCTGTAATCTCCGCTTTTGGTGGATACTTAAGCGAATAACCAAGTGTAGTATTTGTATAAATTTTCCACTCAAATGTTTCATCGGGCATTGAAGAAGGCGAGGGGGTGGGCTGAACAGGTTTGGTAGAAATTTGTTTACCCAAATAAAACGCTCCTGCTCCGACAATAATCAAAGCAACTATACCCAGAATCATAAATTGCCCAAAACCTTTTTGGTTCATTAAATTAACTATATACTTCCTTCGGAAGACTGTAAACTAATCGATAATTATTTGGATTTGGGAGGGGATTTTTTGGGAGCAGTTTTCTTAACAGATTTTTCAGGTGCAGTAGTTTTGACTTCTTTGGATAATCTTGATTTTAATCGGGAAGCTTTATTGGGGTGGATCAGGTGGACTTTAGCCGCTTTATCCAAGGCAGAAAAAGCTGCTTGCAGATTTTTATCGGATTTGTTTATTCTTGCTTTTTTCACTAATGATTTAAGGGCTGCTTCCCTTTTGTCGTTACGGATTGTTCTGACTTTATCTTTCCGGACTTTTTTAATTGCTGACTTAATGATCGGCATATTTTATATTTTCTCGTTTAGAGATTATTTCGGAATGGTATCATAGCCACTATTACATTGCAAGATTATCTAATATAATAATTTAGCCCAAAAAATATGGTTAAAAACATTGTCAGACTTCTTTATTCCAGACAAACATCAATTTTATCCGCCGCCTCAATAATAATGGCGACGATGATGCTGTCTAAGGTGCTGGGATTAATCCGAGACCGGTTACTGGCCCATGTATTTTTACCGGAGAAGATTGATATTTTTTGGGCGGCATTCAGATTGCCTGATTTAATATTTCAGATAATAATTTTAGGCGCATTGTCGGTTGCCTTCATCCCTGTTTTTACAGAGCATTTGGAGAATAAAGGCAAAGAAGATGCTTTTGCCATGGCCAGGGCAGTTTTGAGCGTAGCATTGGCTATATTCATCGTTATCACGGTTGTAATGTATATTTTTGCAGAACCGATAATCGGCAGTTTCATTGCGCCCGGATTTTCATTGGCAAGACAGCTTCAGGTGGTGGAGCTGACCAGGATCATTTTATTTGGCCAGGTTATTTTGGTTTTCGGGTCTTTTTTTATCGGTATTTCGCAGTCTTTTCAAAGGTTTATTATTCCTTCTCTTGCGCCGGTATTCTATAACTTCGGGATTATTTTAGGGATAGTTTTTTTGTCTAAGCAATGGGGTATTACCGGTGCAGCTTACGGCGTAGTGATAGGCGCTTTTTTGCATGCGGCTATTCAATTGCCTTTAATTTGGTCAATAGGATTCAGGTTCAAGCTGCCGCTTAACTTTTTTAATACTGGTGTAAGGGAAATAATGAGACTGATGAGTGTCCGGACAATTGGGCTTTCTGCCGAACAGATAAACGAAACAGTAGGACTGGCTTTGGCTTCAATAGCTTCTGTCGGGTCTGTGACTTTTTTGACCTTTGCTCAACATTTGCAGGTGGTGCCGATTGGTCTTTTTGGGGCAACGCTGGCCCAGGCCGCTTTGCCGGTTTTATCTGCCGAGCGGGCGCGGGGAAAAATAGAAGAATTTAAGATAACGATTTTGACAACACTTCAGCAAATTCTCTTTCTGACTCTGCCGGCAACGGTAATTCTTATTGTAATTAGAATTCCTGTGGTAAGGCTTATTTTTGGCGCTTCCCAATTTAACTGGGAGGCCACAGTTCTAACCGGTGCGACCCTGGCTTTTCTTTCTGTAGGGCTGGCTGCTCAGGCAATTTCACTTCTTTTGGTAAGAGGCTTTTATGCATTAAAAGATACCAAAACACCTGTTTTGGTATCTTTGTTTGTAGTGATGTTAAATATTATTTTAGGTGTATATTTAATTGTAATTTTAAAGCTTGATGTTTGGAGTATTGGATTGGCAAATTCTACTGCCGCTATTGTCTCAGCGGTGTTGCTTTTCTGGGCGCTTCATAAAAAGGTGGGGAATTTTGATTTAAAGAGCGTGCTGGGTCCTTTTTCAAAAATGCTGATGGCAACCATAATAATGGGCGCTTCTTTATACATACCTATAAAACTATTGGACCAGGTAATTTTTGATACCACAAGGACTATAAACCTTTTAGTTTTAACCGGACTTTCTTCAATATTTGCCTTATCTATTTATGTGGCAGTGGTTTGGTTTTTGAAAGTCAGGGAACTCAGTACATATTTGGAACTTATTAAAAGATTCGGCAGGTGGCAAAGTGTTGTTAAATCCAAAGAAATCCTTCCTGAGACTGTTTAGCCGTAACCTGATACAATACCCTCTATGAATATAAGGAATTTCTCGATTATTGCGCATATTGACCACGGCAAGTCTACTTTGGCAGACAGATTGCTGGAAATAACAGGCACTGTGACCGGAGATAAAATGAAGCCTCAATTACTCGATTCACTCGCCCTGGAGCGCGAGCGCGGCATTACTATCAAACTTGCTCCTGTGCGCTTAAACTATACCCTGCCTCCGAAGGAGGGGCGTGTTAACGCTATACCCTACACCCTGAACTTGATAGATACTCCCGGCCATGTAGATTTTTCGTACGAAGTCTCCCGGGCTTTGGCAGCAGTAGAAGGAGCGGTTTTATTGGTTGATGCCACCCAAGGGATACAGGCGCAAACTTTAGCGCACGGTCTGGCAGCTTTGGAGCAAAACCTGCTACTGATTCCGGTGGTTAATAAAATCGATCTTCCGAACGCAGATTGCGAAAACGCCAAGAAACAACTAATTGATACTTTTGGGTTTTCAGAAGAAGAAATACTTTTGGTTTCCGGTAAAACCGGTCAGGGCGTAGACAAGCTTTTGGAGGCAATAGTTACAAAAATTCCTCCTCCCAAACAGGAAAAAGATAAGCCGTTTAAAGCTTTAATTTTTGATTCATTTTTTGATAGTTTTAAAGGAGTGGTTGCGCAGGTGAGAGTTATGGAAGGAACTACCCCAAAAAATCAGGAACCTATTGTCTTTTTAGGAACTAAAGCTTCGGGTCATGTTTTGGAAACAGGTTTTTTTACCCCCCAGCTTATTGCAAACAGCGGTCTTTCGGCAGGGGAAATAGGCTATATTGCCACCGGCATTAAAGAGCCGGATTTAGTGCGTGTTGGTGATACCATTGCAGCTGATTTTTTTCCCCAGCCTTTGCCTGGTTATAAAGAAGTTAAACCAATGGTTTTTGTGGGGCTTTTCCCCATAGATGCTGATGAATATTTTGAGCTTAAAGAAGCTTTGGCAAAATTCCGCTTAACTGACCCTGCTTTTTCCTATGTTCCTGAACACTCTCAGGCTTTGGGGGCAGGTTTTCGGTGTGGCTTTTTAGGGCTACTTCATGCAGAAGTGGTACAGGAAAGGTTGTCAGGGGAGTTTAATGTGGACCTTTTGGCAACTGCCCCCTCTGTTGGATATTTATTAAATGATTCTCCTATAACTTCGCCAAGTGATTTAGCGCAGGGGGAAAATATAAAGGGTTTAAAAGAGCCCTGGGTTAAACTTCGGATTTTTGTTCCTCAAACTTATATCGGCCCGGTTATGGAACTGGTGCAGGATAAAAGGGGAAAGTTTTTGGATATGCAGCATTTTGGAGTTGCTGTTGAGATGAGTTATGAAATGCCCTTATCAGAGATGGTTTCTAATTTTTATGACCGGTTGAAATCCGTTTCCTCCGGCTTTGCATCTTTGGATTGGGAGCTTTTGGATTATAGGGAAGTGGATGCTGTACGGGTGGATATTTTAGTGGGAGGAGAAAAGGTAGATGCGCTGTCTACCATAGTTTACCGGCCCAAAGCAGAAGGTTTTGGCCGCAGGATGGTTGAAAAATTAAAAGAGGTTTTGCCACGGCAAAATTTTGTTATAGCAATTCAGGCGGCTATTGGGGGGACTATTATTGCCCGGGAAACTTTGTCAGCATTTCGGAAGGATGTTTTGATGCATGGTAGCAAGGTTGTCGGCGGAGGAGACTACAGCCGCAAGAGAAAGCTTTTGGAAAAACAGAAAAAAGGTAAGAAAAAAATGAAAATGGTCGGCAGCGTAGAAATCCCCCAGGAAGCATTTTTAAGTATTTTGAAATCGTAAGCTATCCGCTTGTCGCGGTCGCAAAGCACTTGGTGGTGGGTGATTGCTTTGACTGACTCGCGACTCGCTCTTTGTGATTTATATCTTTGACTTGGAACAAAGCGCGTTAAAAATTCTGCAGTGAGTGCAACAGGGCGAGCCTGCATTTATGGCAGAGGGGGTTGCCATCCCCCGTTAAACGAACGAAAGAATTTAGCGCAACTTCCCGTCAAAGAAACTTTTGGTACTTTTGGTTACAAAAGGACATTAAAAAAGAAATTTTGCGACTAAAAGTGTCAATAAAGGTAATTTTGTATAATACTGGAATGAAAAAGTATGTTTTTAAGCCTTACCTTACGATTTTCCCGGATCTTTATAAAAAAGAAGAGGCAAGGATAAAAAAGATTTTAGACAAAGATGATTTGATCGAGCATTTTGGCAGTACGGCTGTTCCGGGGTTAGGCGGTAAGGGGATAATAGATATTTATATTGCTACAAAGAAAAATAGAATGAAGGCTTTATCGGAGGAACTTCAAAAATTAGGCTATGAGTATAGACCGCAAGCTGTTTCTGAAGAACGTTTATTCCACAAAATCTCTTTACCAGATCCGGTGGAGGGAGAACGTGTTTATCGTGTCCATGTGGCTTTTATCAAAAATAAGGATTGGGTTAATGCAATTAAACTTAGGGATTATTTAAGAAAACATCCTGCAGATGCTCAAAAATATGCAAAAGTAAAAAAAATTGCAGCAAAAAAAGCAAAAGAAGAAAGGGAAATTTATATTCAAATCAAAGGCCCTGTTTTAGAAGAGATACTAGAAAAAGCATTAAAATAATAAAAAATTGCAAAAGTTAGGGGTAAGTTTGACTGGTACGGCAGAAACTTCTTCTGTAAGATTCGTGGCAATTCTGATATCATTTGTGAATGATTCAAGCTCAATCAGCATTGAAAATCAGAGAAGTAGAAATCCAGTGTTCTATTTGCGGTAGTCGCTTTATCACAAAGATTTTTCCTGATAGGACGTATAAAAGCGGTAATTGTTTTGGCAGCATAGGCGGCAAGGGGAAAAAGTTTGAGTATTGGGAATGCGATGAGTGTTATAAACAGTAATGAAAATTATTAAGTCGAAGAAATTGAATATTGGAGATACTATTGGGATTGTGGCCTCATCTTTGCCGGTTTTACCTTCCTTTAAAGAAAATTATGAGCGGGGGAAGAAGATTTTGACTGATTTAGGATTTAAGGTTAAGGAGGGCAAGACAATCGGGAAGAGCAGATGGTGGGCAGCAGGAACCCCCAAAGAGGTGGCAGAGGATATTAACTCCATGTTTGCAGATAAGTCTATTAAAGCCATCATGGCTCAAACAGGAGGCTATTCTGCAAGTTCTGTTTTGGAATATTTAGACTATGAATTAATAACTAATAACCCAAAACCCTATATCGGCATAAGCGATGTGACAAATTTCCATATGGCTTTTTTGACCAAATGCCATATGGTTGGATTTCATATGGATGATGTGACTTTTGGTTTGGGAAATCCCTGGGCAGAAGGAGAAGAACATTTAGGAGAATTTGACAGGGAAGTATTTTTAAAATTCTTGACTCAAACAGAACCTGTAGGAATCATTCCGCCTTTGACAGAATGGGAAGAATGGAAAAAAGGCAAAGCAGAAGGGTTATTAAGCGGGGGTAATTTGCATCTTTTAGTCAACTTAATCGGTACCCCCTATTTTCCGCCTAAAGAATTTTTTAAAGGAGCCATTCTTTTTTGGGAAGAGGTGGGGGAGCCTTTGCACAACATTGCCAGATTCTTAACTCATCTAAAGTATGCCGGAATCCTGGACCAAATCTCCGGGATGCTAATTGGTAAAATTACTTACATAAAGCCTCCCCGAGAGAAAGAAGTAATTGAACCGCATGTTAAAGAAATGATTTTGGAAATTTTCAAGGATTATAAATTCCCCATTATGGCAAATTTGGACTTTGGTCACTATACAGTTAATATCCCGATGCCTGTGGGCATTAAAGCCTCGTTTGATACTTCAAAGTCCGAGTTAAACTTTTTAGAAGGGGCAGTAGTTTAAATGTCAAATAAAATAAAGGCGGTAATTTTTGATATGGATGGTTTGATGATTGATACAGAACCGTTACATCTTTTAGCTTTTAACGAAGTTTTTAAAAAATATGAAAAATTTTTATCTGCTGAAGAAAATACCAAAAGATATGTGGGAGTGTCGGACAAAGATGCCATAACAGATATGGTTATCAGATTCCATTTGCCTCTTTCCTCAAATGAACTGGCTTCGGCTAAACAAACAGAATATAAGAAATTAATACAGGAACAGTTAGTGCCTTTGCCGGGACTGATTGGATTGTTGAAAAATTTACAAGATAACGGTTATAAAACCGCCATTGCTTCCGGTTCCACTAAAGAGGAGATAGAAATGGTTATAAAAAGGTTAGGGATTGCTCCTTATATAGAAATCTATATTTCAGCTGACCAGGTGCAAAAAGGCAAACCGGCTCCGGATATATTTTTAAAAGCCGCAGAAAAATTAGGTGTTAAACCAAATGAATGTTTGGTGCTGGAAGATGCGCCTAAAGGAGTACAGGCAGCCAAATCAGCGGGGATGATTTGTTTTGCAATTCCCAGTCTGCAAACTCAAGGGCAAGATTTTAGTCTGGCAGACAAAGTCTTAAATAATTTATCCCAGGTTTTTCAAATTATCTAACTTCTATCTTCCATCATCTATCGTCCAGCTTTTAGCCTCTTGTAACTATACATTTAGGGCATCTTAAGGATTCCAGCTCAAAAATTTTGGCTTTTTCCTCAGATAGCTTAAATGTAATCTGGGATCCTTCATCCACTTTCAATAAATCAGGGTTATTATCAAAAGATAGTGTGGCAGTTCCCCGTATTAATTTAAAAGTCACCTTATCGTTATCTTTAAAAAAGGAAGGAGCAGTTTTTTCAGTTGTATTATTAAAGGCAATCCCAAATCCGCTTTTGAAAGTTTTTCCTGTAATGCTTTTAAAATAACCTGTGGAGCCAAAAGGGGTTGATAAAACTATGCCGTCTCCGATTAAGAGTTTTTCTTCTTGATTGGTCTTGAACCGAATAGTGTGAATAGGCGTTGCATTTCTTATTACAAAATCATTCAAGGCCAAAAGTTTTTGATAAAAAATTGTAGTCTCAAGTTTTGAATACTGCTTAATTTTTAGCCTGCCTTCTGCTAAGTTTTTTAGTAAAACTTCTTCTTTATGGTCAGGGCATTTTTTGCAAACAAGGCTGTTTCTGATAGGAAGCTTTGGAATGCCCGGATAAGTTCGCTCTGAAGAAAGCAGGGTGCCGTCTCCTCCGTAACTAATGACAGCATCAGGATTTAATGCCGTTATCTCGAAGCCGAAACTTTTTACTAAATCTTCTATATCTTTGGAATTTTTACCAGTTAACAACACTTTCATGGCCTAATGATACTATAAATTTTGCCAAAAAGTGCGTATACTGGGTTACATCATTTGTCATTCTGATCCGCCAGCAACTACGTAGCTGTGGGCGGATCAGAATGCAGAGGATTATGAGTAAAACCTTATCTTTTCCGGCTCTAAGAGTGCCTGTTTTTAGAAATTATTTATTTGGAGCATTTATCTCCGAGATGGGGAATCAGATGCAGACAGTGGCTGTGGCCTGGCAGATTTATGAACTGACTAGAAATCCGCTTTATTTGGGGTTAATAGGTGTGGCAAATTTCGTACCCATCATGATTTTTTCCTTATTTGGAGGGTTGGCAGCGGACAAGTTAGACAGAAGAAAACTCTTAATTTGCAGTTTATTTGTACAAACCGTAATGGCTTTGATACTTTTTTATCTAAGCCAAACAAATCAAATCAGTCCAACTTTAATTTATTTAATCCTGTTTTTTGTGGCAACTGCCCAGTCTTTTTCCGTTCCGGCCCGTTCCGCTATTTTCCCAAATCTGGTGCCCAGGCAATTTTTTATGAATGCAGTTTCTTTGCATACCCTGCAATTCCAATCAGCCACCCTAATCGGTCCGGCTGTAGCCGGTTTTTTAATTGCGGGACTGAGTGTTTCTACAGTTTATCTGGTTAATGCATTCTCTTTTACATTTTTTATAGTCAGCGTTTTGTTAATTAAAGTTCCGGTTTTCAACCACGATAAAATAGTGGCATTTAATTTGAATTCTTTAAAAGAGGGTGTTAAGTTTGTGATTTCTACCCCGATATTATATTCCACGATGGTTTTGGACTTTTTAGCTACCTTTTTTGGAACAGCTACCATTTTAATGCCGGTTTTTGCCAAAGATGTCTTACAGGTGGGGCCAGCCGGTTTGGGATTATTATATTCAGCTCCTGCCGTCGGCGGGGTGGCCGCAGGATTGATTTTATCTTCATTAAACAATATCAAAAATCAGGGAAAAATAATCCTGGGTGCTGTGTTGCTGTATGGGGCAGCCACCATAGGATTTGGGATGTCTAAGTTTTTACCATTATCAATATTTTTCCTGATTCTGGTAGGGCTTGGAGATATGACTTCCTCCATTGTCCGAAATACGGTAAGGCAGATGATAACGCCGGATCACCTAAGAGGCAGAATGGTTTCCATTATGAGGCTTTTCTTTCAGGGCGGGCCCCAGCTTGGGGAAATTGAAGCCGGATTTTTAGCCAAAGTCATTGGCGGCCCGGCTACGGTTGTAGTCGGAGGGGTAGGGGTAATCCTCATTACCTCCTTAATTGCCTGGAAAAATAAGAGTTTAAGGAATTTTCATCATGGAAAAGATGACAATTTAGTGACTTGAAATTGAAGTATTGACAAATATTAGCACTCATGATATGTTACTGCTAACATGACCGAGCTAAGCGAGCGGCAACAGGCGCTTTTAAAAGCAATAATTGAAGAATATATTGAGGCCGCAGAACCTGTAGGTTCAGAGGTTATTGAAAGAAAACATACTTTAGGCGTCTCCCCTGCCACCATTAGAATTGAAATGGGACGCTTGACTGATATGGGATACTTGCGTCAGCCTCACACCTCTGCGGGTAGAACCCCGACTTCCATGGGCATGAAATTTTATATCTCTCAGCTGATGAAAGAAAAGACTCTGCCTGTGACAGCAGAAGTTTCCATTAAAGAGCGGATGATGTCCCAAAGATATAAGCAGGAAAGGCTGCTAAAAGAAGCTGTTTCTGCTTTAGCGCAAAGGCTGGATATGCTGGGGCTTGCTATTGATGATGCCGGTCAGCTGTATTATGCCGGCGCCGCAAACATATTAGACTGGCCGGAGTTTTACGATATTGATGTAGCGCGGTTTGTATTGTCGCTTTTTGATGAGTGTCCACGTCTGCAGGAAATTATAGGAAGGGCAGTAGGGCCTGACCCGGTTCATATTCTTTTTGGCGAGGATATGGAGTTTGAATATCTGCGTTCAACAAGTTTTGTCTTTACAAAATATGACTTGAACGCAGCTAAAGATGGAATCATTGGTGTAATCGGGCCGGCTAGGATGAATTTCCCGCTGGTTTTGCCTTATGTAAAATATGTCAGAGATTTACTGGTGGAGGCAGGAAGAAGTTAAGTTATGAGTAAAAAACAGGACGAAAGCCAAAATATTAATGTGGAAGAGTTTGAAAAACTGCAAACAGAGTTTAATAATTTGCAAACTTTAACAACTCAACTGGAAGGGCAATTAAAAAGAGCAGTAGCTGACTATCATAATTTGGAAAAAAGAGTTGCAGAAGGACGGTCTGAATTGACAAGATGGGGAACCAGTGCATTATTAACGCGGATTTTGCCTGTTTTAGATCATTTGGAAAAGGTGGTCGACTTTGGTCGGCCAGCCTTGAGCGAGCGAAGCGAGTCGAAGGACTGGTTTAAGGGAGTAGAAATGGCGGTAAAGGAACTTACAGGGGTTTTGCAATCCGAAGGCCTGGAACAAATTGCAGCAGATGGACAGTTTGACCCCAATATGCATGAGGCTCTTGACACAAGGGAGGGTGAGGATAATAAAATATTAGAGGTTGTTAAAAAGGGGTATACTTTAAACGGAAAAGTCTTAAGACCAGCTGGGGTAGTAGTTGGTAGAAAGCAAGAATCAAGCAATGAGAATCAAGAATTAAGGAAGGAGAAAGAAACTAGTCTCTAGACTCTAGCGACTAGTCACTAAACAATATGGCTAAAATTGTAGGAATAGATTTAGGAACAACTAATAGCTGTGTGGCAGTCATGGAAGGCGGAAAACCAAAAGTAATCCATTCTGCTGAAGGGGAAAATATTATCCCCTCTGTTGTTAATCCCTTAAAAAATGTGGTCGGCCGCGTTGCCAAACGTCAGGCAATTGTTAACCCCAAAGAAACAATTTTTTCTATCAAAAGACTGATGGGTCGCAAGTTTAAAGACCCGGAGGTGCAAAGAGATATTAAATGGCTTCCATACACCATCAAAGAAGGACGCGAAGGGATGGCAGTTGTGGAAGTGGAGGGTCATGAATACACCCCGCAGGAAATTTCTGCTCAGATTTTACAAAAAATAAAAGCAGATGCAGAATCCTATTTAGGAGAAAAAGTCACTGATGTGGTAATTACTGTGCCGGCTTACTTTGATGATGCCCAAAGGCAGGCCACCAAACAGGCAGGAGAGATTGCCGGGTTAAATGTCCAAAGAATTATTAATGAGCCGACTGCTGCAGCTTTGGCATATGGTTTGGATAAATCCCACGCCCACACCATTGCTGTTTATGATCTGGGAGGCGGAACCTTTGATATTTCCATTTTGGAGCTTGGAGACGGGGTAATTGAGGTAAAATCCACTAACGGCGATACCCACTTGGGCGGGGATGATTTTGATCAGGTTATTTTAGACTTTCTGGCAGAGGAGTTTAAAAAAGAACAGGGTATTGATCTAAAAGGCGACCGGCAGGCTTTGCAAAGGTTACGTGATGCAGCGGAAAAAGCCAAAATTGAATTGTCCTCTACTCAGGAAGCGTCAATTTCTATTCCATTTGTAACTGCAGACTCTTCCGGACCAAAGCATCTGGAGATGAGGCTGTCCCGGGCAAAACTTGAGGCTATGGTTAAGCCTTTGATTGATAAAACCTTTGAAGCGGTAAAGGCTGCCTTAAAAGATGCTAAACTGGAAGCTTCCAAAATTGATGAGGTAGTTTTGGTAGGAGGAATGACAAGGATGCCTTCGGTACAAAAGGCTGTCCAGGATTTCTTTGGCAAAGAACCACACAAAGGCATAAACCCGGATGAGGTAGTAGCAGTGGGCGCAGCAATTCAGGGAGGAGTTTTAGGCGGGGAAGTTAAAGATGTTTTGCTTTTGGACGTAACACCTTTAACTTTAGGCATTGAAACTTTGGGAGGAGTTAGAACCCCTCTTATTTCCAGAAATACCACAATTCCCTCTTCTAAATCAGAAGTTTTCTCAACTGCTGCTGATAACCAAACTTCGGTGGAAATCAATGTCTTGCAGGGGGAGAGGGAAATGGCTGCGGATAATAAATCCTTAGGTAAATTTATCCTTGATGGGATTCCGCCTTCGCCCCGGGGAGCGCCGCAGGTAGAGGTGACTTTTGACATTGATGCCAATGGAATTTTAAATGTGACAGCGCATGATAAAGCCACCGGCAAAAAACAAAATATTACCATCACCGGTTCCACAGGACTTTCAAAAGATGAAGTAGAAAAGATGACTAAGGAAGCTGAGGCTCATGCTGAAGAAGACAGGAAGAAGAAAGAAGAAGTGGAAATCAGGAATCAGGCAGATACTTTGGTCTTTACAGCGGAAAGAACTTTAAAAGATGCCGGAGATAAGGTAGATCCTCAGATAAGAACAGACGTAGAGCAAAAGCTAAATGATCTAAAAGGCGTTATCCAGACAGCTTCTCCTGAGGATCTGAAGCCTAAGATGGAAGCACTATCAGAAGTTTTGCAAAAAGTGGGAGCTGCTATGTATCAACAACAGGGTCAGCAAGGTCCGCAAGCAGCGGGGGAGCAGTCTGCCGGCGAGCAACCTGTCGGTGATGAACAGCCAAAAGAAGAAGCTCCTAAAACAGAGGACGCGTCATCTGAGACTGGCGCGAAAGAGGAAGCTGTAGAAGGTGAAGTGGTGGAGGAAGAAAAGAAAGACTAGTAGTTAGAGTCTAGAGTTAAGAGTTTGGAATGCCTCGGGCAACCGGGGCTTTTTTAATCTGAAGATGTACAATGTATAATGAGCAATCTATATGGCTACAAAAAGAGATTTAGATCGAAGATCGCAAGATTTTTTACTAATATATGAGTAAAAGAGATTATTACGAAATATTGGGGATAACTAAAAGTGCTTCGGAGGCAGAGGTAAAATCTGCTTACAGAAAACTGGCCAGGAAGCATCACCCGGATATAGATAAATCAGCCGGAGCAGCTGAAAGGTTTAAGGAACTAGGGGAGGCATACCAGGTTTTATCTGATCCGCAAAAGAAACAGGCTTATGATCAGTTTGGACACGCGGCTTTTGATAGGTCTGCAGGCTTTGGAGGAGGAGCGCCTGGTGGAGCAGGCGGGTTTAATCCTTTTGGCGGAGGTGGAGGATTTAAAACTTATTCATGGTCCTCTGGGGGTGGTAATCCCTTCGGTTCCGCTCAGGGCGGGCCGAATATCCAGTTTGATTTTGGGGGATTTGAGGATCCGTTTGAGCTGTTTGAACAAATTTTCGGCGGAGGAGGTTCGCCTTTTGGGGGATTACACCGCCGGCCGGTCTACCAGCTTAATTTAACTTTTGAGGAAGCAATCACCGGTGTAACAAAAGAAGTAGAAGTAGAATCAAGGACAGCAGAAGGCAGGGTGCAACGGCGGAGGATGAAAATTAAGGTTCCGGCAGGAGTGGATAATGGAACAAAAATGAGGTTTGGAGATATGGATATTGTGTTTAATGTTGCCAGAACCTCAAAGTTTATACGTGAAGGGGCTGATATTTTTTCCGAGATTACGGTTAATATTCCACAACTTGTTTTAGGGGATATTTTTGAAGTAGAAACAGTTCAGGAGAAGGTAAAGGTACGGGTTCCGCCAGGTACTCAGCCAGGTTCTCTGGTTAAATTAAAAGGTAAAGGTGTATCAAGGTTGGGTGCAGCCGGCCGGGGGGATCATTATGTCAGAGTAAACTTAAATGTGCCTCAGCATCCCTCAAAAGAAGAAAAACAGCTTTATGAAGAATTAAAAAACTTGTCTTCAAAAAAGAAAAGCTGGTTTTAACTTAATTTTAAAAGTTGACTTCAATTTGGGAAAGATTTAGAATACAGATGTTAATAATCAAGGGACCTGAAAGGTGGGCTAGTCCCACCTTTTTTTAAGCTAAAGCTTAAAAATGATCAAGTACCAAATAACAAGATACAAACAAAATTTAAATTTGTTTGGAAACTTGTATTTTGAAATTTGATTATTACAACCGAAGGGAGTTTATGGCACAAGCTAGAACAGAATTTGCAGCAGCGTTAAATCAAATCGCCTCTGAAAAAGGGGTTGACTCTGAGGTGGTTTTAGATGCCATCAGGTTTGCCGCCTTGGCTGCGTATAAAAAGGATTTGATGCTTCGTAATGAACCAGTTCCTGAAGACTTTGAGAAATTTATTTCAAAAGTGGACCCAGTAACCGGGGAAATATCCATTTATGACGGGGATAAAAATGTTACTCCTCCGGGATTTGCCCGGATTGCTGCCTCCATTGCCAAACAGGTGATAATGCAAAGGCTGAATGAAGCAGAAAGAGGCACAATTTTGGCAGAATATGAAGGTAAGGTTGGAACTGTTATTTCAGGCAGCATACAAAGACAGGAAGGAAATACTTTTTTTATAGATTTAGGCAGGGCAGAAGGCATTTTGCCGCCATCAGAACAGGTTCATACGGAAGGTTATCATCAAAATCAGAGATTAAAGTTTTTGGTTAAAGAAATCCGTGAAGGCGGCAGGGGTGGAGCTGAGATTGTTGTTTCCAGATCAGATCCGAATTTGGTGAAAGCGCTTTTTGCTCTTGAAGTGCCGGAAATTCAATCAGGAGCCTGTGATATTAAAGTTATCGCAAGAGAGGCAGGCTCAAGGACTAAAATTGCCGCTTTTTCTTCACAAGACGGGGTTGATCCGGTTGGATCTTTAGTAGGGCAAAAAGGAGTCAGGGTGCAGGCTGTGATAAGTGAATTAGGCGAAGAAAAGATTGATATTATAAGTTATTCTGACGATCCGGCCAGATTTATCGCAGCTGCTCTGTCTCCTGCAAAAGATATTCAAGTTAGTTTAAATGAAAAAGATAAAATAGCCACAGTTACAGTTCCGCAGAATCAGCTTTCTCTGGCAATCGGAAAAGGCGGACAAAATGTCCGGCTTGCCGCTAAATTAACCGGCTGGAAGATTGATATTGAAGGAGCAGAAGAGCCGGAAGTTGCTAAAGAAGAAGCCAGGCCGGAGAGCGAAGCCGTAAAGGAAGATGTAGCAGCAAAGACTGGTGAGAAAAAAGAAAAAGCACAAAGTGAACCCGTTCCCGCAGAGGACGCAAAAATAACAGAAAATAAAGAGCAAGCGAAAGAGGCTATAGAAGAAGAGGTTTCTGAAGCTGAGGAAAATGCAACAACTGCTAAAGAGAAAATAGCAGCAGAGGAAGCAGGGGAAGTTTTAGAAAAAGCAGTTGATGAAGAAAACCCCCAGCAGGAAAAACAGCAACTGGAAGAAGCAATTGGAGAATCAGGTACGGGTAGTCAGTAGTATGTATTAAGTATTATGTATTAAGGGTATGAAAACATTGAATTTATTATTTCCCATAATACTAACTGCTTGATACTTAATACTTTCTCGGTATCGAAAGGAGAAAATAATTAAGTATGAGTGAAATTAACAGATCACCTATCGTAACAATCCTTGGCCATGTTGATCATGGCAAAACTACGCTTTTGGATTTTATCCGTAAATCTTCTGTGGCTGCAAAAGAACACGGAGGAATTACTCAACATATTGGTGCATATCAAATTCCCCACAACTCCAATCTAATCACCTTTATTGATACTCCCGGGCATGCGGCTTTTGAAAAAATGCGCTCCCGGGGGGCCAAAGTGGCAGATATTGCTATCCTAGTTGTGGCTGTTGATGATGGAATTATGCCTCAAACTGAGGAAGCTATAAAGCATATTAAAGGGGCAAAAGTGCCAATTATTGTGGCTGTTAATAAGGTGGATCTGCCGGGTGTTAATACCAAAGTTCAGCTTGATAAGATAAAAAAACAATTGTCTGACAGGGAAATTATGCCGGAAGAATATGGGGGAGATGTGCCTGTGGTGCCGCTTTCTGCAAAAACAGGTGAAGGCGTAGACAAGCTTCTGGAGATGATTTTGCTGGTTGCAGAAATGAACGAATTAAAGGGCGATCCTGCTTTGCCTGCCGCCGGCGTAGTGATTGAATCTAATTTGGATAAATTTAAGGGGCCTGTGGCCAGCATCTTAATAAGAAACGGAACTCTCAAAAAAGGAGATCAAATAACAATAGGCGGAGTAAAAAGTAAAGTCAGGGGTATGTTTGATTCCAATGGTAAATCTGTGGATTCTGCTGGCCCATCTGTTCCTGTAGAAGTTCTTGGACTGGAGGCTGTGCCGCAAGTTGGGGCAGTATTGGGAGAGCTTGCAGAAGTAAAAGAAGCTGAAGCGATTCAGTCTTTGGTGGACAGGCTTAAGCAAGGGGATGCAAAATCCCTAAAAGTGGTTATTAAAGCTGATAAGCAGGGGTCTTTGGAGGCAATTGAAGCATCTTTGGATAAATTTAATGTTGAGAGAAAAATAGTGACTGTAATTTCTAGCGGTACCGGAGATATAGGAGAGGAGAATATTAAACTTGCTGCAACTGTGGGAGCTATCGTAATCGGTTTTAACGTTAAAATCTCCTCTTCTGCGCAAAAACTTGCAGAAAACGAGCATGTTTTAATAAGAAATTACAATATTATTTATGAACTTTTGGAAGATGTGGAAGAGGTTGTAAATACTTTACTTGAGGTTGGGCAACTGGAAGAAGTTTTAGGCAAAGCCAATATTATTGCAGAGTTTCCGCACGGTAAAAATGAAAAGATTGCCGGTTGCAGAATGATAGAGGGAATTATTGCTAAAGGACAAAAAATCAGGGTTGTGCGGGAAGGGCAAAAAATTGGCGAAACAAAGCTTAAATCATTGAAAAAAGTCAAAGAAGAAGTAAATAAAGTGGAAAAGGGTAATGACTGCGGGATGCTTTTTGATCCTCCGGTTGATTTTGCAATCGGCGATACCGTCGAATCCTTCAGGGTAATTTAAGCACACTTGATTTTTATAGACGTGGACTGTAATAGTCTACGCAAAGCCTTGACTATTATGGGCTAGTGGTGGTAGAATTGGCCTGTTTCTAAAATATATGAAGTATGACGCCCAAATTGCAGAATTTAAAAATCTTCTGCCTTCTGCGAAAAATATCTTAATTGCTGTACCTGCCGGAGCTGATATAGATAAACTGGCTGCAGGACTTTCCTTATTTTTAACATTTGAGACTGCGGGGAAAGAGGTTAGCATAGTTTGCGATGATAATATTTTAGTTTCTCAATCTCATCTTTTTGGGGTAGATCATGTAAGTAAAAACATTTCTCTGTCAGAGGGTGGAAATTTGACCTTAACTTTGGAAGGCGTGGCTGCAGCGGATGGTTCGGTTCCTTCCCTTGAGAAATTAGACTGGTATGCTGAGAATAACAATTTAAATTTGGTCTTTCATGTTTTGCCCGGTCAGACTTTTCAGCCATCAAGGATCGTGCCTAAGTTTCAGGGTTCTGGTTTTAATTTAATTTTTGTAGTGGGAGCTTCTAATTTGAATGTTTTAGGAAATCTTTATTCTCAAAATCAGCAGGTTTTCTCAGGTACTCATATTGTTAATATTGATTCCTCAAGTGTAAATACCAGCTTCGGACAAACAAATGTTTTAGACACTTCGGCTTCTTCAGTTTCTGAAATCATGACAAGTTTAATTTCTGATTTGGGATACAGTTTAGATCAGGATAGCGCAAGCAATCTGTTGGCCGGTATCTTTGATGCGACCAATAATTTGCAGAATCCCAAAATAACAGCCGACACCTATATGGCTGTTGCCAACTGTCTCAGGGTGGGAGGAAGAAAACCGTCTTCTGTTGCGGCTCAAGCTCAACCCGCCTATGATTGGAATGCGATTTCAGTGGCAGGCGGTCAAAAAACCGTACCGCAAACCCCATCTATTCCGGATTTTATGACGCCTCCGGTTGTTGCACCTGTTTCACCGACACAGGCATCTACAGATGTAAATGATAAAAACCAAGCCTCCCCTGAGGAAAGGCCGGTTGAAGAAGGAGTAATTTCCGAGACGGTTGAACCTGAATGGCTGACCCCCAAAATCTTCAAAGGCACAAATTTAGGTTGACAAACGTCCTATAATATGTTAAAATCACAAAAATATGATTGATAGAGGTTTCGAGAAGGCACGACAACTGCCAGAAAATAATACTGCTGCCAGACAATTGGCGATCCAGGAAGCAAGAAGAAAGTTAGAAGAAGCAGGTGTGTAGATCCTGACTTGGAGGTTGGAATACAATTATCAACAGAGGAAGCTATAGAGTTTAAGGTTGCTCCAAAGGTAGATCGTCGCCAGCAAACGTACGATCTTTTAAAACTTGTCCGAAAACCTTTAACCGAAGAAAAAGAGGTACTAAGGCGTAGTAGAGGGATAGTTTTTCTACCTGTGAACGAAAGATCATACGCCCAGGTGGTGTCAGAGAATATAGGACATTTTCGTTCAGGCGAATTAGATTATGTCCTTGGGTATGTCGTTGGCAAGATTCAACTTATAAATTACAAATTACCGGCAGCGATAGAAGTTGGCTTTAACCCAGAAGCTATGGTTTGGCACGGAGGAAATGGTTCACGAGCAGGTCAATTAGAA
Source organism: Candidatus Daviesbacteria bacterium RIFCSPLOWO2_01_FULL_39_23 (assembly GCA_001776935.1). Lineage (GTDB taxonomy): Bacteria > Patescibacteriota > Microgenomatia > Daviesbacterales > UBA10151 > UBA10151. Next base: position 87,818 of record MFDN01000015.1, read on the forward strand.
GTGATTGAAGAATATTCCCAATCGTTACAACTTGAACTTCCTGATGCAAGAGCGATCATGCTTCCATCAACAGGATATGCGCAGGCAGATATAGCCTTTAAAAAAACAACTGGGAGAGTACTAATTGAACATTACTTTGCGAGGGCTCTAGATGATCTTTCTAATGTCCATTCTGCTAGTGTAGGTCGGTGTCATCGATCAGAGCGGTTTCATGTCAGTGAGCTGAATGAGTGGGATCCTAGTATGTGGGTGAAAACTGTTCCCGCGGTAGTGTTTGTTAGAAATAAGTAATTGGTCAATTGGATTTTTGCATCTAGGATAACTCTTGTATATTTTTTCCTTCTTTGTTACAATACGCCCAAGTTAAAAAGAGCAACGTCTTGGCACCGAGGTTGTTTCAGAAAGGATTACGATGCCACTTGATCCAAAGATTAAGCAGAAAATAATTCAAGAATTCGCAACAAAATCTGGTGATACCGGTTCCCCTGAAGTTCAGGTAGCGCTTTTAACAGAACAAATTAAAAATTTAACAGATCATTTAAAAGAGCATCCACACGATATTCACTCAAGGCGCGGGCTTTTATCCATGGTCAATAAAAGAAGAAGACTTCTTCAATACCTGTTTAAAAAAGATAATGAAAGATACGGTGTAGTTATTGAAAAATTAGGCCTTTCCAAGTAATTGGACTTTAATTTGCAGATATAGTAAAATGTATAAGTTGAGAGATTTGGGGATTGCAAAGAGTTGGGTAGCTGTTAGCCAAAAGCAAATAGCTAGTTGCCTCTTCCACAGTTTCCAAATCCTCGGAGTTAAGAATCTAAATATAGATTCAAATGATTAGATGAATAAAGTAATAATAAAAGAAATTGACCTTAATGGTCGCAAGCTTAAACTCGAAACAGGTAAGTTGGCTTTACAGGCTGATGCATCTGTTGTTGTCTCATGGGGCGAAACAGTTATTTTGGCAACAGTGGCAACTCAACCTTTAACAGAAGATATCGGATATTTCCCTCTCTCGGTTGAATATGTAGAAAAGCACTATGCCGGAGGGAGAATCTCATCTTCCCGGTTTATTAAAAGAGAAACAAAACCTACTGACGAAGCAGTCTTAACCGGCAGACTGATTGACCGCTCCATCCGCCCCCTTTTTCCAAAAGAGCTTAAAAATCATGAAGTGCAGGTCATTTTAACAGTGCTTTCGATTGACCAGGCTAATGATCCTGATGTTGTTGGTCTAATCGGAGCTTCAGCCGCCTTATCTATTTCGTCTATTCCGTGGAAAGGGCCGATTGCCTGCGTGAGAGTCGGGGAGCGGGACGGAAGCTTAATGGTGAATCCGTTAGTGAGCGAGATGGAACATCTTAATATGGATCTTCTGGTTGCCTCGACTAAAGAAAAAGTTGTGATGATTGAGACTGAAGGTAAAGAGATTGCGGAAGAAATTGTTTTTAATGGGATCAAAGAGGCGCACGCTCAGTCTCAGCAAATAATTGCATTAATAGAAGATTTTACCAAAGAAACAGGTAAAGAAAAATTTGCTGTTTCTCATTTGGCAGAAGAAATAGAAGAAGCTTTAATTGCCGAAGTCACCAAGCTGACCAAAGACAGAATTGAAAAAGCGCTTTTTGACAGCGAACATGCCTGGCATGAGGCAACCGGGGATCAAATTAAAAAAGAACTGGCCTTGCAGTATGCGGAAACTTTAACCCCTCAAATTATTTCCGGCATTTTTGACAAAGTAGCCAAAGAAATCCTCCATGAAACAGTTTTAGAAAAAGGCAAAAGAGTGGATGGCCGAGCTATGGATGAAATAAGACCTATCGAAATGGAAGTGGGTATTTTGCCAAGAACTCACGGCAGCGCTCTTTTTCAAAGAGGAGATACTCAAGTATTATCGGTTGCCACCTTAGGTGCACCCTCGCTCAAGCAAACTCTGGACGGCATGGAAGGCGAGAGACAAAAGAGGTTTATGCATCATTATAATATGAGCATTAATCCTTTTTCTGTGGGTGAGGTAAAAAGATTAGGCGCCCCAAACAGGCGTGATGTTGGTCATGGAGCTTTGGCTGAAAAATCGCTTACAGCTGTTATACCTGCTGAAGACCAGTTTCCGTATGCTATAAGAATAGTGTCGGAAGTTTTGGCGGCAAATGCTTCCACTTCTATGGCTTCTGTTTGTGCGGCCACTTTGGCTCTTCTTAATGCCGGTGTCCCCCTGAAAGAACCGGTTGCCGGAATTGCTTTAGGGCTTTTTTCCAATGAAAAGAAATTTCAGGTGGTTACAGATATGCGGGCTGTTGAGGATTTTTACGGCGAGATGGATTTTAAAGTTTCAGGAACTAAAAACGGCGTGACTGCTATACAAATGGATACCAAACTTGAGGGGCTCTCATTCGAAATTATTGAAACTGCCTTGAAAATGGGTAAGGATGCAAGGCTTGAGATTCTGGAAAAAATAAACAAAGCAGTACCTTCGGCAGGTCCTTTGTCCCCGCATGCCCCAAGAGTGGAAATGCTGCATATCAAGCCGGAAGAAATTGGGCTTTTGATCGGGCCGGGCGGCAAAAATATTAACGGCATTATTGCAAAAACAGGTGCGCAAATTGATATTGAAGACGACGGAACAGTGATGGTTTCCGGGACCAACTCCGAGGGTGTGGATGCAGCAATTGCAGCAGTTGAAGGAATGTTTAAAACAGTCAATGTTGGAGATGAATTCACCGGCAAAGTTGTTCGCCTTGCTCCTTTTGGAGCGTTTGTGGAAATTGCGCCGGGCAAAGATGGACTGGTGCATATTTCTCAAATGGCTCCGGGACATGTGGAGAGGGCGGAAGATATTGTCAGCGAAGGACAGGAAGTAAAGGTTAGAGTAACTGATGTTACTCCTGAGGGAAAGGTCGGATTATCCATGCTTTTTGGAGCAGATATAAAACCTGAATCTGAAAGCAGACCCCGTTCTAGTGGCGGATTCAGACCAAGACCTTCTTTTGGAGACTCACCTCGCTTCTCGCCTCGCGGCGGAGCAGGCAGTCCAAGACCATCAAGCGGAGGTTACAGACCAGGTGGATTTAACAGAGGTGGTTCCAGAAGTTCCGGCGGATTTGACAGGGATCGCGGCGGCGGAAGAGATCGGGGCGGCAGAGGCGGCTTTAACCGCTAATTAATTTTTGCTTCTTCTTTATTAGGTAGTATAATTCTTATAATTGTTATTCTCATATAGCCTCAACTTAATCATTTCATGATGCGATCGCATATCATCATTATAAAGACAAAACTTGATACGATCGTGTACATTTTTGAGCAAGCTTGGTTATGCTATGATTAGGTTATGCAAAAAGGGTTTATCAGCCAGCCGATAATTTTTGTTCTGCTTGGTATTTTGGTAATTTTACTGATTGCCGGCGGTGTTTATTATTTTATCAGTTCATCTAAATTAAAGCCTCCCTCTTCTCAGGCTCCCCAAGCCTGTACTAATGAGGCTATGGTTTGTCCTGATGGATCAGCTGTAGGTAGAGTTGGTCCAAACTGTGAATTTGCCCCTTGCCCCGCAGGAAAGACAACAGACAAAATCATAACTCCTTCTAATCCTCCTGATTCCTCTAATCCTTCTACAACTCAAGATTATCGGCTAGGTGGGTCGTTTACTGAAAAGGCAACTGAGAAAGAGATAGGATCAATAAGCAGCAGATTTGGATCTGATGTTTCTTCTGTATCCTTACTGGAAAGTTTCCCCCTGCAGTTTCAAATCACCAGCCCTTCCCAAACCTCCTGTGAGAAAGTAAGAAAAGCCCTGGCTGGTTTAAAATTTATCCAAAGTGTTGGTGATTGCCAAAAGGTTGAATCAGGTAACTCTGATCCTAACCAATCCGTAATAAGCAATTAACTTAAATGAACCAAAAAGGTTTTGTGCTTTTATACATCCTAATAGGAATTTTGATTCTGATAGGAATAGCTGGTGGAGCATATTATTTATGGGCGCAAGAATACCGTCGAACGCATCCTATTGGTCCACTACCAATAGTGGTACCTGAAAATATACCACTATCTAGGAATATTGATGAAACAGCCACCTGGAAAACATACACCAATACAGAATATGGCTTTTCAATCAAATATCCAGACTTTATTACATATAAAGAAAAACTCTTTAATGACGTGACTTTTTATTACAAAATTGATGATGAAGATATTCCGGAAAATAAATACGATTTTCCAAGCTATTTTACCAAAGGACTAGGGATTCTATTTAGAACAGGACCAGCTGAACAAGCAGCTAGTTCAGAATTACCAAACAGACCTCAGGAAAAAGTTCAAATTAACAATAGTGAGGGGGTAAGAATCAAAGATTCACTGTTTAATTATTATCTGTCTTCTAAGGGTAATGACAAATACTCTATAAGGTTAGTTTATCAAGGTCGTACTGTATACCAAACAAAAGATGAAATAGAAAAAAGATTACGTATTTATCAACAAATTCTTTCTACCTTTAAATTTCTTCCTTAAAGTATCCTCTTGGGAAACGATAGTGTTTGAGGTAGAATATACAGTGAAATGGATTCTGCCCGGGCTGTTTTAGAAGAATTAAAAATAAAGGTTTCACAAGCTAGTCTCCCAAAAGAAGTAGAAGAAAAACTTTTAAATCTTTTAAAATTTACAGCTAGCGGTGCTGAAGCAGAAAGCCTGATTGGTTATGTGAATTTTGTAATTTCTTTACCCTTTGGGAAAATGTCTCAGGATATTTTGGATATAAACAGAGCTAAGCAAATTTTAGATAAAAATCATTATGGTCTGCAGTCTGTAAAAGACCGGATTTTAGAATACTTGGCAGTAATGATTTTAAACAAAGGAAGGCCTGAGCGATCCGGCGACAGCCTGAGAGTCGAAGGACATGCGCCGATTTTGGCATTTATCGGGCTTGTGGGAACCGGTAAAACTTCTTTGGCGTATTCCATAGCAGAATCTTTGGGAAGACCTTTGGTAAGAATTCCTTTTGGAGGATTGGGAGATCCCTCTGCTTTGCGCGGGTCATCCCGTATCCGTCCTGATGCAGAACCCGGACAGATTATAAAAGCTGTACAATCTACTAAAGTTTCAAATCCTGTTATACTGTTGGATGAGATAGACAGGGCGGCAGTTGAGCATAGGGTAGATATTATGGGAGTTTTGGTGGAGCTTTTAGATCCGGCCCAAAATCAGGCTTTTACAGACCATTACCTGGATTTTCCTTATGATTTATCGCAGGTTTTATTTATCGCAACCGCCAACAATACCGGAAATATTGCAACAGCAGTCTTAGATCGGCTCGAACCAATAGTTATGCCCTCGTATTCAGACGAGGAGAAATTGATTATTGGTAAGAACTATTTATTACCTAAAGCCATTTCCGAAGCAGGCATCAATGGAGATTTATTAAGTATTGATGAAGCTGTGTGGCCGCAGATACTCAGACCCTTAGGATTTGATAGCGGCATCCGGTCTTTATCCCGAAGTTTGCAATCAATTTGCAGAAAAATTGCACGAAAACAAGTTGAAGGAGGAACGGGACCATTTAGGATAACAGGAGATAATTTGCGAGAATACCTTAGTTAGTATTAAGTAGTATGTAGTAAGTATTATGGGTAGAAATCATTAAAATCCTTAATACCTAATACTTGATACTTAATACAAAATATTTATGAAGTCGTTTAAACCGGTTTTTAAGCCACAGTTTAATAGCAGTCAACCGCTCAAGATTATTCCCCTTGGTGGGGTAGGTGATGTGACCAAAAATATGTATGTTTATGAGTATGGGGACGATATTATTATTGTGGATTGCGGGGTGGGATTTCCGGATGAGGCAATGCCGGGAGTGGATTTGGTGATTCCGGATATCTCCTACCTTAGAAGTAAAATAGATAAAATCAGGGGAATTATTATTACTCATGGACACGAGGATCATATTGGCGGCTTAGCTTATATCTGGCCGGAACTTCAGGTACCTATTTATACCCAAAAACTTACGGCAGGTTTTATACGGGCCAAATTCACCGAACATAATTTGCCAAAAGATAAAATCATTGAAGTTAAATTTGACCAAAAATTAGATTTGGGGAATTTCAAAATTTCTTTTTATATGGTATCCCATTCAATTCCTGATTCTATGGGAATAGTTATTAAAACTCCTCAGGGATGCGTGATTCATCAGGCAGATTTTAAGATTGACTGGACACCTGTCTCAGGTCAGGTCACAGATGTGGGGGCAGTAGCCAAGCTTGGCAGTGAAGGAGTACTGTTGCTTCTTATTGATTGTTTAAGGGTTGAGAAAGCAGGTTTTAATAAATCCGAAAAATCAATTGAAGAGTCTTTTGAGAAAGCGAGCAATGAGACTGCCGGTAAACTCTTAATTACCATGACATCCTCAAATGTTTCAAGGATGCAGCAGGCAATTAATGTAGCCAAAAAACATGATAGAAAGGTTGCTATAGTGGGCCGCTCTTTTGAAAATAATTTCCAGGTTTCCAGGGATTTAGGGTACTTGCATGTACCCCCCGGTATTATGATCGCACCGGAGGCAATTTCTTCCTTTGATCCTGCAAAATTATTAGTCCTTATTGCCGGCGCACAGGGGCAATCCGACTCTTCTTTAACAAGGGCGGCAAATGAGGAGCATCGTTTTATTAAGCTCAGGGAGGGTGATAGTGTTGTTTTTTCCGCAGACCCGATTCCGTCTACAGAGTCTGCGCAAAACGCGTTGATAGATTCTTTATCAAGACTTGGGGTGACGGTTTATTATTCTGCCGTGAATTCTTCTTTGCATGTTTCCGGGCACGCAGCACTTGAGGAATTGAGGCTGATGGTTAATTTAATCAAACCAAAATACCTGTTTCCGATTGGCGGGACTTATAGGCATATGGAAGCTTTTTCAAAGATGGCTCAGGATATGGGCTATGACAAGAAGCAAATCCTTCCTGCAGAGGATGGAGACATTATTGAAATAAGAAAAGATGATATTAAGTTAGCTGGTAAGGTTGAGGTACAAAATGTATACGTAGATGGATTGGGGATTGGTGACGTAGGACATGTGGTGCTGCGCGACAGGCAAAAAATGAGCGAAGAAGGGGTGGTGGTAGTGGTGGTGTCCATGGATTCGCATACGGGTCGGTTAGTGTCTGATGTAGATGTTATTTCCAGGGGTTTTGTATTTGAAGAAATGGCTAAAGATCTCCTGGAAGATGCAAAAAGATTAGTAAAAGAGACTTTAGAAAAACATACCCATAAAAGCGCTGATTGGCGTTTTGACAGAAAAATCATCGAAGATGTCCTGGAGAAATTTTTGTATAAGGCAACAGAGAGGAGACCGCTTATATTGCCCATTATTGTGGAAGTATAATCAATCCTATAGTGTAATATGGTATAATCTAAGTTATGGCAAGAAAAAGATCTATTTATAAATTACCCAAGTTTAAACTAAGACAAAAAACTATAACGGCAATCGGCACCTTAATAGCATTTATCTTTGCAACTATTTCTGCGGTGGCGCTTTTTTCGCACTCTCAGACCCTGTCTTTTTGGAGAGATTTTCTAAGTGAGTATTTAGGGCTTGCAAAATTTGCAGCGCCAATTGTTTTTCTTTTATCCGGGTTGGTGCTGACTAAAGCCAAATGGGCTTTTGCGCAAACTAACGTGCTGCTGGGATTTATTCTGGTAGTTGTGTCTTTTTCCTCTATGCTTGCAGCAGTCAGGTTTAACGCGGGAGGTACCATAGGGCAGACTTTTTGGCGCGAGTTGTCTTCTTTTATTACGCCTTTAGGAGCTGCGGCGCTCCTGGTGCTTGTTTTTTTAATAGGTTTGGTTGTGCTTTTTAACACTTCGCTGCAGCAAATTTTGGGTATTTTTGTTTGGATTTTTAATATAGCGCAGAAAGTATTTAAGTCAATATTTCAGCGGCCCCGGACTTTTGAAGCAAAGCATATCCCTATCAAAGTCTCCGGAGTTGATGACCGTCCTTTGGCAAAGCCGATGCAAAAGATTCAGAAAGAGCCTGTTATTGCCGATGTGTTAGTGCAGAATGTAGCAGGACAGAGTAAAGTCTGGAAATATCCGCCTTTGAATCTGTTATCCGATAAAGTAGGCTCGGCTGCCGAAAGAGGCGATGTTAAAAGAAATGCCAGTATTATTGAAAAGACTTTAGATTCATTTGGGGTTGCTGCCCGGGTAGCTGAAGTTAACGGAGGTCCGGCCGTTACCCAATACGCTTTAGAAATTTCTGCCGGTACAAAAATTTCAAAAATTGCCAATCTGCAGCATGATCTGGCTTTGGCTTTAGCCACCCCCACAGGTACTGTCAGAATAGAAGCGCCTATTCCGGGAAAGTCTTTAGTGGGCATTGAAGTGCCAAACCGCTCTCTGGAAATAGTTGGCTTAAAACAGGTTTTGGCCTCAGAGGAAATGCAAAAGCATAAATCAAAGCTGGCTGTAGCTTTGGGAAGGGATACTTCCTCGAAGCCTATGGTGGTAGATATAGATAGAATGCCGCACTGTCTTATTGCAGGTACTACAGGTTCGGGAAAATCCATCATGCTTAATGCATTTATCACTTCTTTGCTTTTTAGGAATTCGCCGGATCAACTTAAGATGATTTTAATTGATCCCAAAAGGGTGGAGCTTACCAATTACAATGGGATTCCCCATCTTTTAACACCGGTTATTACTGAGCCGGAAAAAATCCTGTCTTCTTTAAAATGGGCTATGGCAGAGATGGACAGGCGGTATAAATTATTTCAGTCAGTCGGGGTTAGAAATATCACCGGGTATAATGAGATGTCAGGTTTTCAGGCTTTGCCGTACATTGTAATTGTCATAGATGAGCTGGCAGATTTGATGATGTTTGCACCGGTTGAGATTGAAGATTCAATTACCAGAATTGCCCAACTTGCCCGGGCAACGGGGATTCATTTGGTGGTAGCCACCCAGCGGCCGTCAGTTGATGTTATTACCGGTTTAATTAAAGCCAATGTTCCCTGCAGGATAGCTTTTAATGTTTCTTCCATGATTGATTCAAGAGTTATTTTAGACGGACCCGGCGCAGAAAAGCTTTTGGGCAGGGGAGACATGTTGTTTATGCCTCCGGATGCTTCAAAGCCGATGCGTATTCAGGGAGTCTTTGTGCAGGATGATGAGATTAATAATTTAATTAAATACTTAAAATCCACCGGCATTGTGCCTGAATATACGGCCGAGGTAACTGAGATGCCCCTTGGCAGGTTGGGAGGCAAAGGATCTGATGGGGAAAGAGATGACTTGTTTGAGGAGGCGGTCAGGACTGTTTGTCAATATGACCGGGCTTCAGCGTCGCTTCTTCAGAGGAGGCTTAAAGTTGGTTATGCCAGGGCAGCCAGAATTATTGACGAGCTGGAAGTATCCGGCATTATCGGTCCGGGAGACGGAGCCAAACCCCGGGATGTGTTGGTCCGGAATGCCGATGAATACTTTACAGCCCAAAGTGAATCTTCTACTGAAAGCTAATGGAATCCGAAATTGTTAATTTATTGAAGGAAGGTAAAGTTGGAGTAATGCCTACAGATACAATTTATGGGCTAGTAGGTTCAGCTTTAAATCCTCAAACCGTGGAAGAAATCTATCTTTTAAGAAAAAGAGCAACGGATAAGCCGTTTATTGTACTGATATCTTCGATTAATGATTTGGGAAAATTTGGTGTTTTTTTAACAAAAGAGCAAAAAGAATTTTTAGAAAAAAATTGGCCGAATCCCTTGAGTGTTATTCTGCCTGTAGTAGGCGAAGAATATAAGTATCTTCACCGGGGGAAGAATTCTATAGCATTTAGAATGCCAAATGATGCAAAGCTATTGGAAACATTAAAGCAAACCGGTCCTCTGGTTGCGCCAAGTGCCAATTTTGAAGGCGAGAAGGCGGCAGAAACAATAGAAGAGGCAAAAGAATACTTTGGCGGCAGGGTTGCGTTTTATCTGGATGAAGGAAGATTAAGATCAAGACCATCAACAGTTGTCAGGCTATACGAAGATGGCACAAGGATAATTTTGAGAGAAGGCAGCTTTAAGGAGGCGGCATGAGAACTGTGGGACAAGTTTTAAAAGAAGAAAGAGAAAGAAAATTTTATACTTTAGATGAAATTGAAAAGGCCACAAAAATACGTAAAGAATTGCTTGAGGCGCTTGAGAAAAGTCAATATTCAAAACTTCCTCCGACAACTTTTATACAGGGGTTTATAAAAAATTACGGCAGATTTTTAGGATTAAATCAGGAAAAGTTGTTGGCGATATTCCGCAGGGAATTTTCCGAAGGAGCGCATCCGCCAAAAGTTCTGGAAACTTTCTCAAACCCGGTTAATGAAAAAAAATTCAGATTGACTCCGGCAAGGGCTTTGGGCAGCCTGATTTTGACTTTGGTTATTATATTTTTTGTTTATCTTTGGTTTGAATACCGGTTTTTAATTGGCGGGCCTTTTTTGGAGATATCTCAACCAAATAATGAATATAGTACAAACTCCCCTTCGGTTCAGGTTACCGGCAGGACTGATCCTGAGGTGAAATTAAGCATTAATAATCAGGAAATAGGAGTTGATGTTACGGGTAAGTTTTCGCAGGAAATTAAACTTTCAGATAATATTAATACGATTGTAATTGAGGCAACGGCAAAAGGCGGAAAAACAACAAAGATCGAAAGAACGGTTTTTTTGAAGAAATGACACAGAATCCTGCATTGCAATTTTAATTACGGTTAGTATATATTGAAACATTATGGATTTATTGCAGATTGCGTTAATTTTTCTGATTTTACTGTTGTCGGTTTTTTTAGCTATTACAGGTATCCAGGTATTTTTTATTTTAAGAGATTTAAAAAAAGCTTTGGACAAATTTAATGCTATTTTACAGACCGGTGAAAACATAGCAGAAGATATAGAAAGGCCGGTGGCAGCTGCCAGTGTGGCAGTAACCGGAGCCGGTATGCAGGCTGTTGCAAATGCAGCCCAAGCTTTAAGAAAAGTAATTAAACCCAAACCAAAAAGGTTTTACAAAAAAGTTCTCTGAAATTTTATTTAATTAATTTTTCCAGATCTTTTCTGGTCATTCCGGCTTGTTTGAGGATGCTATTGAAGGTGCCGATGGCGATTTCTTTATGGTTTGGCACAATTACTGTAAAAGCTTTATCTCCATGTCTTTTAAATAGTTTGATATGGCTACCTTTTTGGCTGATGATTTGAAATTCAGCTCTTTGTAGGGCGGAAAGTAAAATGCGGGCAGAATATAATTTAGGCATTTACTTGAATGGATAAGTCTTGGAGCTTTGGTTTACTAACAGGGGTTAATTCTATTTTAGCTTGGTCTTCAAAATATAGTTCAAGAGCCTCCTTTAAATTATCTAAAGCCTCTTTTTGGCTTTTGCCCTGACTGGCTATCTCTACCTCTAAAGCTTTAGCCACATACAACTTATTTTCTTTCCAAACTACAGAATGAATTCTTTTCATAGGTATATTATACTAAATTAGATGAATCAACAGAAGGGTCTGGCTCCAATATTGATAATATTGCTAATAGCTGCAGCAGTTGGCGGGTATTTGATATACAGCAAATATTCAGTTAATCAAACAAAAACTCCTCAGCAAAATACTACTTCTCCTGTTCCAACAGATGTTAGTCCTGTGCCGAATAATGCCGGGGAAACTACCAGCTGGAAAACATATACAGACCCACAAAGTCTATTCACTATTAAATATCCTAATGATAACGCTATTAAAATAGGAAGGGTATTTAGTCCCCCAGTAGGAGCATTAACAGATATGGAAATTCGGAAAGTTGTTGAAACCTATCGCGAAGGTGATATTAGACCGTTCTTTTTAACAATCATAGTTACTAAAAACGATCAAGGGTTGACTATCGAAAGACAGAAGGCAGCTATTCAAAAGCTTCTTAGTCCTAATATGAAACCATACAAAAATGGCGAAATTAATGGAATATATTATGTGGGTGGTGATGGGCTAGGAATAATTTTACAAATAACCGAAGATAAAATCTACGAATTTAGTTTTGTCGGTGGAGAAGGGCAAGATGCTGGGATTGGTCCTGAAGAGGAAACAATGAAATATATCGACCAAATGCTCGCCACCTTTAAATTGATTCCTTAACTGTCATTCCAAACGCAGTGAGGAATCTTCCGTCCTCATCAACCATCTAAACTTGGAAGATTGCCACGCTAATCACTCGCAATGACAAGGTGGGGTATTCTTGATACAATAGCTTCATTAATGTCATCCTGAACGTAGTGAAGGATCTCCCGCGTATGCGGGACTCAAAACGAGTTGAGAGATTCCTCGCTCGCCTCGCTTGCGAAGCGGGCTAGTCGCTCGGAATGACAAAGTAAAAGTATGAATTCGAAAGATATCAGGGAAAAATATATAAAGTTTTTTACGGATCGTGGACACAAGGAGATTGCACCGAGCAAGCTGGTGCCGGAGAATGATTCGACTACTCTATTTATTTCTGCAGGAATGCAGCCGTTAATCCCCTATCTTTTAGGAGAAACTCATCCTGAAGGGACAAGGTTGGCGAATGTCCAAAAGTGTTTGCGGACAGACGATATTGATGAGGTAGGAGATGAGGTTCACCATACTTTTTTTGAAATGCTGGGCAATTGGTCTTTGGGGGATTATTTTAAAAAAGAGGCAATTAAATATAGTTTTGAATTTTTAACTTCTAATAGATGGTTAAATATCCCCTTAGAAAAATTAGCAATTTCGGTTTTTGCAGGAGACTCGGATGCTCCTTTTGATGACGAATCTTATAATGTCTGGTTATCTCTGGGTATACCGGAAGCGAGAATCGCTAAACTGCCTAAAAAAAACAATTGGTGGGGTCCAGCCGGAAAGACTGGTCCATGTGGCCCTGATACAGAGATGTTTTACTGGTCTTCAAAAGATGTGCCGCCTAAGAACTTTGACCACAATGATCCTTTTTGGGTGGAAATTTGGAATGATGTATTTATGCAATATCTTAAAAAAGATGATGGTAGTTTTGAACTTTTAAAACAGAAAAATGTGGATACCGGCATGGGATTGGAAAGAGTCTCGGCGGTTTTACAGGGATTGAATGATGATTATTTAACAGACCTGTTTTACCCCATTATACAAAGACTGGAAGAACAAACAGGAAAAGCTTATAAGGAAAATAGGGTTTATTTTAGAATTATCGCAGACCATATTAAAGCTGCCACTTTTTTGATTCAAGATGGGATAGTTCCTTCTAATAAGCAACAAGGATATGTTTTACGCAGACTACTCAGAAGAGCTGCTATCAAGCTACATCAATCAGGTGGAAAATTGGATATTTTGCCAAAATTAGTAGATCTGGTAATAGATATTTATGAAGGAGCCGGGTATTTTGAAACTGGGGATTGGGAGCAGATTAGGCAGGTAGTTGCAGATGAAATAAAGAAGTTTGAGCAAACTTTGGCCAAAGGCTTGAAGGAGATTGAAAAGATTGAAAAAATTGACGGTAAAAAGGCATTTGATTTGTATCAAACCTTTGGTTTCCCATATGAGGTAACTGAAGAGCTTTTTAGGCAAAAAGGGCAGGAAATTGATAAAAAGCAATTTAAAACTGAGTTTGAAAAACATAGAGAGCTGTCCCGGACTGCCTCAAGCGGTATGTTTAAGGGGGGGTTGGCGGATCATAGTGATATTGTGATTCGCTATCATACTGCCACTCATCTTTTGCATCAGGCTTTACGTGATGTTTTGGGGCCGCAAGTCTTTCAAAAAGGCTCAAATATCACTTCTGAGCGGACCAGGTTTGATTTTTCCTTTGATCGTAAAATGACAGATGAGGAAATTAAAAAAGCGGAAAGTATTGTAAATGAGAAAATCGAGAAAGATCTAAAAGTGGATAGAAAGATTGTTAAGCCCGTGCAGGCAAAAGCGATGAATGCAATCGGGCTTTTTGATGAAAAATACGGCAGCGAGGTAAGTATTTATGGGATCGGGCCTGGAGAAAAGCTGGATCCAAAAGCCAAAGATCAAAGAGACCGCGCCGGGTATTATTCCCTGGAATTTTGCGGCGGGCCGCATGTTGAGCGTACTGGTAATATTGGCAAGGTTAAAATTACCAAAGAAGAAGCTGTTTCTTATGGCATCCGTCGTATAAAAGCGGAAATTATGTTAAGATAGTTTCAGCCTATATGAGCTTCCTTGATAGTGTGACTGCCTTTTTGCCGCTGGGAAAAAAGGAAGAACAAATAGAATATTTTTTCGCTATAAATATCGGAGTTGAAAAAGCTCAGGCGGCCCTTTGGAGCATACAGGACCGCCAGTTGAAGATATTGGAAATCGCTTCCGAGCAATACCCCTCATCAGTGATCGCCCAGGGATCTCATCAAGAAATTGTCGCAATTTGCGATAAATTGTTAGATGCTGTTGTGGGTTTAAAGGAGATTGAACCTCAGAAAATTCTTTTTGGTGTGCCGTATTCCTGGATTCTAGACGACAATTTGAAAGATGAATATTTAAAGGTTCTGCGCAGTCTGGTTAAAGAATTAGAGCTGACGCCGATGGCATATGTAGCTACAAGCCGTGCTTTAACTTACTTTTTAGAATATCAGGAAGGGGTTCCAACTACTGCCATACTGGTTGGTTTTGAAAAGTCGCATTTAAGTGTGACAGTTGTAAGGGCAGGCAAGCTTGACGGAGTGAAGATTGTGGAAAGAGGCGAAAACGCCGGCGCGGATATAGAAAAGGCGCTTTTGACATTTACAGATGTTGAAACCCTGCCTTCCAGGATTCTAATCTACGGACACGAGGCTCTGGATTTAAAGGGGCATTTATTGTCTTTCTCATGGATGTCAAAGCTTTCGTTCCTGCATTTTCCCAAAATAGAGGTTTTAAATGATGATGTTGAAATTAAGAGTGTTTGTTTAGCCGGGGGATCAGAAATACAAAGCGGTGTTAAATTTGTTGAGCAGCCTATTCAGCAAACCAAAGTTGAATCAAAACCTTCGCACCCGATTGCTGCTCATGAAGAAAAAGAGGCAGCCGGCGAAGACTCCGGTTCTGTTGATAAAACCGAAATACCGGCTGATCGGGTAGGTGCGTTTAACGAAAAGGAAGTAGTTAGCGGCGAAGATTTCGGTTTTATGGCAGGAGATGTATCCGGTCAGATTAAAGAGGAAGATGAAATGAAAGAAGATGCGGTTATTCCTGTGGAAGAGTCATTATCAGAGATTGAAGACTTTGAATTTCAGCCACAGTCTCCTGCGCCTCAGCGGCACGAGGCGATGAATGCATCTAAAGAAGGAAGCAGGATAAAGAAAAGGATTAAGTTTGGAAGTCTGGTCCCCAAAAATCTCACAGCGGTCTTAGTTTTAATAGGAATAATATCCATTATAGCTTTAGCAGGAGGCGCTTATTTAATCCTTCCAAAAGCAGAAGTAAAGGTATTTGTAGAACCGAAAATTTTGGAAAAAGATGCAACTGTTATTGCTGATCCTAACCAAAAAACCATTAATGAGGAAGGTAAGATAATTCCCGGACAAATTATAGAAACAGAAGTATCAGGATCTGCAAAAGATCAGGCTTCCGGAAAAAGAAAGGTTGGCGATCCTGCTAAAGGAACTGTTGTAATTATTAACAATACCTCTGGGGGGCAAAATTTTTCTGCGGGTACAATTCTTACATCTGCTTCGGGCATTAAATTTAAATTGGATAATACGGCTTCTGTTTCCGCCACTTTGCTTGATTCTGACTCAAAAAGCAAAGTCACTGCAATGGTGACTGCTTTAGAGATAGGAGCTGATGGCAATATTTCTTCTGAAACAAACTTAACTGTCGGTAATTTCTCTTCGTCGCAATTTGTTGCCAAGGCCCAGGGAAATTTTTCCGGGGGGAACTCTAAGGAAGTGGCGGTTGTTTCAGATGGCGATCAAAAAAGGCTTCTTGCCTCTTTAGCCTCAGATTTACGAAAACAGGCGCAGCAAAAACTTCAGGAAAAACTATCCGGTCAGAAGATTTTGGAGGAAGCATTATCAGAAACTATTGTCAGTAAAAGCTATAATAAAAATATAAATGATACTGCCAATGAATTCTCCTTGAATATGAAAATTCGCTACAAAGGTACTGCTTTTGAAGATAAGGATTTAAGATTGATTGTTTCCAAGTTAGTGGATACACAAGTGCCGGATGGTTTTATGCTGGATATTTCTGGCACAGAAACTCAGGCAGACGTTTCTAAGCTGGAAAAAGACGGTAAGCTTGTATTTTTAGCAAAGTTTAAGGCAAAGATGCTTCCAAGTATTGATACTGAAAAAATCAAAAATCAGATTAAATTTAAAACTCCCCAAGAGGCTGAAAACCTGATAAAGGGGATGAACAACGTTTTGGGTTCCGAGATTAAAATAACACCAAGCTTGCCAAAGATGCTTGAGCGCATACCCTATTTTTCCAAAAATATCCAGGTTGAAGTGGGACTTAAATGAAGTTTGTGTCGCTTGGGCTTTTATCATTTGGAATTATTCTTCTGATGCAGGTTATTTCCCCGGTAATTTCATTCCAGATCTTTTCAATTGGCCAAAAGGCCAATAATCAAAGTTTAATAAGTCCCATGAGCGAAAGCGGAAGCATTTTAGGAGTTTCCGTTCAAAACCGGAATAATTTTCCTCTTTTTATTTCTTCTCTGGTAAGGCAGACTCAGGCAAATTATGACAGTTTTTATTTGACTATCCCCAAACTGAAAATGGAAAGAAATAATGTATATGTTGATAGCAATGATCTTTCTCAGGGTCTTATTCATCTTCCGGGTTCTGCATTACCGGGGGAGAAAGGTAATATGTTTATTTCCGGCCATTCCGCGGTTAATGGGTTTTTGGCTGGTCAAAAAGCCCCTTTTGCAAAACTTACGGAATTAAAGAAAAATGATGAAATTTTAGTGGAAGCTGCAGAAAATAAATTCGTTTATCAAGTTGTGGAGATAAAAATTGTTGACCCAAGCGATGTAGCTGTTATTTCAGCGCCAGACCTTTTAGGAAGGTATATTTCTTTAATGACTTGTGTGCCTCCCGGATTAAACTTTAAAAGACTGGTAGTAATTGGTAAAATGATATAAACATATCCCGTCATCCTGAGCAATTAGCGAAGGATCTCTGTTCTACGAAGTAGTTGCTCTGCAACACTTTTTTCAGACACGTCAATGTTACTTGCATTCGCAAGAGATTCTTCGTACGTTCATGAAACTGAACGTACTCAGAATGACAAATATTGTATGATATTGTGATGAAATATCTGGGAATTGATTTTGGGCTCAGAAAAATTGGTTTGGCTGTTTCAGAAGGCGAGCTTGCTTCCCCTTGGCAGATCCTAGCAGTTAAAGGATTTTCTGATGCTATAGAAAAGACTTCCCAGATTATAAAAGAGGGAAATTTTGAGAAAATAATTATTGGTTTGCCGGAGGGTAAAATGGGACAGGTTGTTAAAGGTTTTGTAAATGCCTTGAAAAAAAACGGTATTGATGTAGAAACCGCAGATGAAACCTTATCTTCAAAAAAAGGTTTGAAGGCAATGATTAAGGCAGGTATAGGCGTTAAAAACCGCAGGAATGAAGATGCTTTTTCTGCAGCAGGGATACTGCAGGATTATTTGGATTCCCGTGATTTGCCATTATGAAGAAAATAATTTGGTTAGCTATAATCGTTGTATTAATATTTTTTTTGGCAATGGGGTGGTGGAATAGGCAACTTTCTTTTGTTTCTTCAGATAAATCCGCCAAAGTATTTGTAATCGCAAAAGGAGCTGGGGTTTCGGAAATTGCCAAAAAGCTCAAAAGTGAAGGACTTATTAAATCAGAACTTGTTTTTAAAATCTATGTTAAACAAAATAACTTAACAAATAAACTTCAGGCAGGCTCGCATAAGCTTTCTCCTTCAATGACTGCGCAGGAAATACTCAAAACTTTGCAGAAAGGCAGTGAGGACAGCTGGATAACTTTGATTGAGGGCTGGCGGATAGAAGAAATGGCAACCGAGATAAATTCCAAATTCCAAATCCCAAATTCAAAATTTTTGGAACTGGCAAAAGAGGGATATATGTTTCCCGATACCTACCTTTTTCCTAAAGAAAGCACAGAAGAGCAAATAGTAAAAAAACTAAGAGAAACTTTTAATATAAGATACACAGATGAGATAAAAGCGAAAATAAAGAAATTGGGTTTAACAGAAGAAGAGGGGGTAATTTTGGCATCCATAGTAGAAAGAGAAGCCCGTTCTGATGGGGTAAGGCAAATGGTGGCCTCGATTCTTTTAAAAAGATTTAAAATCGGAATGGGTTTGAATGCGGATGCAACAGTTCAATATGCTTTGGTTCCAAAGGGGTCGAAAAATCCGCCAGCCGGCGGATGGTGGAAAAGACACTTGTCCAGAGAGGATCTTAAAATAGATTCCTCATATAATACTTATATTCACAGAGGTTTGCCTCCGGCACCGATTGCAAATCCGGGGGTTTCATCATTAAAAGCAGTAGCAGAGGCTGATTCTTCCACTCCTTATCTTTATTATTACCATGATTCAAAAGGAAATTCTTATTATGGTAAAACTTTAGAAGAGCATAATCAAAATATAGCTAGTTATCCATAACTTTATTGACACTTTTGGTCGCAAAAGTGTCCAAAACTCCTGCAAGTGATGTTCGAGCTAAAAACTCTTCGCTCGTTAACGGGGGCTCACCCCCTCGGATATTCACTAATCGTTCAGTATCCGGTTCCCCCTGTTGCCTCGCTCCGAGTTTTTTTAACGCTCTCTGCATCAATTGCAGTAATAAATAAGCTATAATCCTAATAATTATGAACAAATTTTGGGGTAAAGTTAGAAAACATAATCAAAGAGGAAAGAAGCTGGGTTTTCCTACTGCCAATGTAAATTTGAGGAAAAAAATCCCGGAAGGAATATATATTTCTCAAACTAAGATAGGACAAAATTTATTTCCATCACTTACTTTTATCGGCATTGCCAGGACTTTTGAAGAAAAAAACTTTCGTGCAGAAACCTATATTTTGGATTTTGAAAAAAACATTTATGATAAATGGATTTCGGTTAAATTGATAAAAAAAATCCGGGATAATAAAAAATTTTCCTCTATCCCGGAGCTGATTGCTCAAATGGAAAAAGATGAGCAGGTAGCCAGAAAATATTTTAAAATGAAAGAGGGTTTGTATGAATTAGGTATGAAAATACCAAAATTTGAAAGATTTGGTTGAAATTTCCTTCCCAATCACCTATAGTTTGATCTTTATATGTTCAAAAAACAGGAAAATATTTTAGAAAAAATTTATGATTCTGCGCTTAGATTTCTAACGCCGTTAAGCTTGGAAGAAACTTATGAGTTGATAATCAAAGAGGCTTTAAGGTTAGTTAAGGCAGAATTTGGCTCAATTTTCCTTCCTGAGGATGGGGAATTTAAAAGGGTATATACTAACAATCCAGCGCTTCTCAACATCAAAGTCAGGAAAAAGGGGGTGACTTATAAAGTATTCCAAACCGGAATTCCCACAGTAGTTCATGCAGAGACTCTTCGCCGGGTTCATCCATATAAATCATTCGGGATTGAGGTAAGATCTGATGTGGTATTGCCGCTTTCGACCAAGGGCAAACCATTTGGAGCTTTAAGTTTAATGTCAGCTAAGGAACACAGTTTTACTGAGCAGGAATTAGAGTTGTTGAAATTTTTCGGGCCTTTTGCCAGTTTGGCTATAACTAAAGCCCGGCTTTATCAGGAGACAAAAGAGGCTTTAGAGGCACGTTCTGTTTTTATTTCTATGGCTGCACACGAGCTTAGGACACCAATTACCACTATATATGGGTATGCTCAATTATTAGAAAGGAAAACTAACGGCACAAAAGAAATTGAGGGAAAGTGGATAAAAGAGCTGCATACAGAGACTCATAGGCTGTCGCTGCTGGTAAATGATTTATTGGAAATCAATAGAATTAATTCTGGTCACTCCCATTATATTTTCAAAAGTTGTAACCTGAAAAATATTATCGATGAAGCTATTAAAACTTTTAATAAGGATCACCCTAATAGGGTAATGCTTGTGGAAGATGAAACTAAAGAAGAGAAATGTAATGTTATCGGAGATTTCAATAAATTGCTTCAGATGATTTTAAATTTATTAGATAATGCAGAGAAATTCTCCGCTAAAAATATTATTCTTAAACTGAAATATCAAAAATCGGATTATATTATTCAAATTCAGGATAAAGGAGAAGGTATTGGAGAAAAAGATATCCCTAAGTTGTTTGAAGTTTATCAAAGGGGCAGCACTGACAGGGAAGGAATCGGATTAGGTTTGTTTTTGGCTAAAAATATTATCGAAAGGCACAGGGGTTCAATCGATATAAAATCAAAACGGGGAAAAGGTACAATTGTAACATTAAGATTTCCGAGAATCCGTTTATAACCACTTTGTTATGTTTTAATTTATTGTCTTGCTGTTTATGTGACTTCGTTTTTCTCTATTAAAGGGGGATTATTTAAGACAATAATTGTGTCTTCTTCGGGATTCTTTGTATAAGTTTTTCCAACCTTTTCCATTATTCGTCCAGAAGCGAGAATGATTAAAAAATCGTGAATTGATTTTACTAGTCCTCCGCCTAAAAGCCTGGTTGTTTCTATATTCTCTTCTATTAATTTTTTGAGTATAGGATTACCTATCTCGTTGATAAACTCAGATTCGATTTTTACAAACACCTGATCTGTTGCTTTTCTGCCTATTGTTGCGCCTACTGCTGCTATAGCATAAATATAGTTCAAAGCGTTAATTATTTCTTGAGGTATATTAAGATTCAATCTCTGATTTGTATCTCTGTATTGGGATTTTAACACTGCTGCTATAGCTGTTATAGTTGCATCAACCTGTTCAACACTGCCCCCTTTGGGGGTTTCTTCCAATTTTTCATAAGAAGAAAAAGGGCGTAATCCCAGTGTTGATGCTAACCTATTACAGGTTTCTAAACCTGAACTATCCCTTGTTTTTATCGTTTCCTGCACTTGTTGACGGAGTTCCACATATAGTTTCATTCTGGGGCCTGGTAACATGCCGACATAGCCAATATGTACAAACTTACTGATATCCTCAAAATCCAGCAATCCTTCACTTAAGCTTCTTACCATGTCTACCCCAAATGTCCTATACCGTGTATTTGTAAATTCTGGTTCTTCTGTCTTTGTAAAGGGTTCGCTTAGCAGTTTTTTTAAACCGGCAGCTTGTTCTTCTTCTGGGGCAGTAATCCCGGGTTTATCAATGATAAGTAGCTTATACGGTGTTCTAGTTCTAAGTTCACGCGCTAAATCGATTTTAATAGCAACATCGTTAACGCAAAGAAATTCCAGCGGATAAGGCTTATCGTGTTGAATTTGGCCGGGGAGCCTGAGTAAATTACCTACTATATTTGGTACATACTTTCCCCATTCATCCATTGTTTTGAGCCCTGTCCATTTGGCTATACCGACAACCAAGGCGTTGAACTTTACTTTCAGTTCGTTAGGCAAATCATCGCCTACTTCGATACACTTTTGTACGTCTCTTATCATAGTTAATTCTCTTCTTTCTATTGCATCCCAACCGATCACTTTTATATCGGGTACATATGAATTTTCTATCTCCTGTGCTCTTAATTGTGCATAAGGCAAAATAAGGCTATTTGCCAGAGTGGTTTTGCCTGCACCTCCCGGACCTTCAATAAATAGGGCATGAGCAGTAGATTCTCCGGTTTGAATATAGCGATCCATGAACCTGCTCATAAAAACATCAAGTCCGGGCATTCCTGATGCATAGTAAATCCTTTCATAAACAGCCATTCTTTGTTCCAGATTTGTGCGCTCTGGGTGGCTGTCAATATGTTCAAGTTCAGGTTGTCTGCTCATAAATTAGAGTAATTTAAGGAATAATTTTAAACAGGAATTACTGGTTTTAATTTCGGCGCAAGTATACCATGTATGGATAAGTTTATCTAATGAAAAAGGTTGAGGAAGTTGAGCTTTGATGATTTAAAGAATCTAGGATTGGAGGAATCTCTCTGATATCTTTTACTACGTAATCTGCTAAAGAAAAATCCGCTGTCTTCCTATTATGGTCAGCTTCTAATGCAATAAGTGTCAGCTTGGCCTCTTTAGCTGCTTTAAACCCGGGAGTAGAATCTTCCACTGCTACACATTCTCTCGGATTAAGACCAAACCTTCTGGCCATTTTCTGGTAAATTGCAGGATGAGGTTTCCCGTTTCTAACATCATCTTTATACAAACAAACGTTAAAAAAACGTAAAAGATCATACCTTTTAAGAAAAGGTTCAGCATTTGTTCTTCTTTGAGAAGTTGTCAATGCAAGAGGATAACCGCTTGATGATAAAGTCTGTAACACTTCTTCAAGGTGCTCAACCGGTTGGATTGCACCCCCTTGGTAGGCTTCTGCTATTCGTCCTTTGTGAATTCTAAACATTTCTGATAGAGGACGTCCAAGTCCCTGTGCTGCGCAGATAGTTCTTGCTGAGTCCGTAAACCTGAAGCCGGTATGTTGGGCCATAAAATCTTCATCGGCACGGATATCAAATTCAGTTAAAATGCCAGCTTCTATCTTTCCGATTACCTCTTCTGACCTAGCAGAAGTTCCATCGAAATCAAAACCAACTCCGCATTTTTTCCTAGCAGAACAGCGCACTACTTCAGTCATAATCGTAAATTATACCCTATAATCTTAGATATAGGAAACCCCTCCTTTTGTGGAATAAATTAAATTATGATAATAGAATAATAAATCAACCAGAGGAAGGTAAGAATCCTGTGAGATTGCCTCTTGACCTATATTTTTATTTGTGGTAAATTACCTTTAATTAAATAGAAAAAAAGACAGGCGTACGGATACGTATGCTTTCTTTTGTTGATCCTGTCCCAAGGCCATCTACAAAATGCGATCAAACTTAACTGAAACACAAAGCAATGTGCGTAAATATTTTAGCAAGCCTCCTGCTTCGCTTCCTCAGCTTAACTTAATTCAAATTCAACTTGACTCCTATAACTGGTTTTTGGAAACCGGGATTAGGGAAGTCTTAGAAGAGATCTCCCCTGTTGAGGATTTCACAGGAAAAAATTGGACCCTAGAATTAGGGTCTTTTTATTTCGGCAAAGGCAAATATACTGCTGAGGAAGCCTCCAGCAAAGGGGTGACCTATGATGCGCCATTAAAAATCGAGGCGATTTTGACCAATAAACAAACAGGTCAAAGATACAAACAGGATGTATTTTTAGGCGATATTCCCCAAATGACTGATAAAGGCACCTTTATCATAAATGGTGTAGAAAGAGTCATTATTAATCAGTTGGTACGTTCGCCGGGAGTGTTTTTCCAGGCTTCTGATGATCCGATTACCGGCAGAAGATTATATTCTGCAGAAATCCGTCCATACCGTGGATCATGGCTTGAATTCTCCGTTACGCGAGGCGGAGTTTTAACAGCAAAGATTGACAGAAGAAGAAAATTTGCTGCTACAACCTTACTTCGTGCTTTAGGGTTTTCCGATAATGAATCAATCCTGAAGCTTTTTGCAGATGTTGACACCGGAGCAGATAAATTTATCGATGCAACTTTAGCAAAAGACTCTACTGCCAATACTGATGAAGCCTTGCTTGAAATTTTCAGAAAAATGCGCCCCGGGGATCCTGTTGTTTTGGAAAATGCCAAACAGCTTCTGGCTGGTATGTTTTTTAATTCAAGGCGCTACAATTTGATTAAGGTCGGAAGATATAAAATTAATAAAAGGTTAGGCTTAGATATACCCAACACTCCTGAAAACTGGATCTTAACCAAAGACGATATTATTGCTACCTTAAAATATCTTATTAAATTGTCTCATGGTGAAGGCAAGCTTGATGATATAGATCATCTTGCCAACAGGCGCGTGAGGTGTGCAGGGGAATTGGTACAGCAAAATGCATTCAGAATCGGAGTTTTAAGACTGGAACGCATCATTAAAGAAAGAATGAGTCTGACAGCAGCAGATCAGGAAGTTTCAGCAGGAGGACTTATAAATGCCAAACCGGTGATTGCCGCTATTAATGAATTCTTCAGGTCTTCTCAGCTTTCTTCTATTCTAGATCAGGTGAATCCTTTGTCTGAACTGGACCATTTAAGACGGCTTTCTGTTATGGGAACAGGTGGTATCACAAGAGACCGGGCTTCGTTTTCTGTTCGTGATATTAATCATTCTCAGTACGGAAGAATTGATCCTATCCGGTCTCCGGAAGGTCAAAATATTGGTTTGGTTACTTATCTTGCTTTGTATGCGCGTATAAATGAATATGGGTTTTTGGAGACTCCGTATAAAAAAGTGGTGCTAAAAGGCGGTAAGCCGCAGGTTACTGATGAAATGATTTATTTTACAGCAGATGATGAGGAAGATTATCATATCACCGAGGCAACGGTTGCAGTTGATGATAAGGGTTTTATTTTAGATGAAAGGGTTCCAACCCGCTTCCGGGGAAGTTTTTTTGAAGGACCGGCAAAGGAAATTTCCTTAATTGATATCTCTCCGCAACAAATTTTTGGTACATCTGCCTCGCTTATTCCGTTTTTGGCAAATGATGATGCAAACAGGGCTCTGATGGGTACGCAAATGCAGTGTCAGGCAGTTCCGCTGCTTAAGCCAACCGCGCCTATTGTCGGAACAGGGATGGAGGGGGTTGTTGGCGATAATATGGGAAGAGTTGTTCGGGCTGTGGATGATGGGGTAATAAAATATGCAGACGGCAAGAAAGTGATTTTAAAGACAGCACACCCCTCCTCCGGAGGTAAAGATACGGAATTAAAATATGAAATCAAAAAATTCATCCATTCGCCGCAAGGGACTTGTTATTCCCAAAAAGCAGTAGTGACCGTAGATCAAAAAGTCAAAAAGGGAGATCTTTTAATTGATGGTGCAGCCTGCGATAACGGCGAGCTGGCGTTGGGTCAGAATTTGCTTATTGCTTATATGAGCTTTGAGGGTTTGGGGTATGAAGATGCTATTGTTATTTCAGACAGGCTGGTTAAAGATGATGTTTTAACTTCTATTCATATCGAAGAATATGAAGTGGATGTTGTTGAAACCAAGCTTGGACCGGAGGAATTAACCCGTGATATTCCGAATGTGGCTGAAGATGCCCTGATTAATTTAGATGACGGCGGAATTGTCAGGATTGGAGCAGAAGTTGGGCCGAATGATATTTTAGTTGGCAAAGTACAGCCTAAGGGCGAAACTGAACTTACTGCAGAAGAAAGATTACTGCGCGCAATTTTTGGTGAAAAGGCTAAAGAAGTAAGAGATACATCCCTGCGGATTCCTCATGGAGAAAGAGGTACTGTTATCGGGGTGCAAATTCTCGCGCGGGACGAAGGGGACGAATTGGATACCGGAACAATGATGAGGATTAAGGTTAAAGTGGCGCAAATGAGAAAAGTAACAGAAGGAGATAAGCTTGCAGGCCGCCACGGAAATAAGGGAGTTATCTCAAGAATCGTTCCGGCCTCAGACATGCCGCATCTTGAAGATGGGACACCGATTGATATAATTATTTCTCCTCTGTCAGTTCTTTCCAGGATGAATTTGGGACAGCTTTTGGAAACCCATTGGGGACACGTGGCGAAGAGTTTGGGTTATAAAATAGCTGCACCTGTTTTTGAAAAGATTCCGGAAGAAAAAATGATTGAGGAGTTTAGAAGGGCAGGATTGCCTGTTGAAGGCAAAATGAAGCTTTTTGACGGAAGAACAGGTCAGCCGTTTGAGAATACCATTGTAGTAGGCAGGAATTACATCCTTAAGCTTATTCATATGGTTGAGGAAAAGATTCATGCGCGTTCTACAGGTCCTTACTCATTGGTTACTCAACAGCCATTGGGAGGAAAAGCCCAAATGGGAGGACAGCGGTTGGGAGAAATGGAAGTTTGGGCATTGGAAGCATATGGAGCAGCGCATATTTTACAAGAGTTATTAACTATTAAATCTGATGATGTGGTTGGCCGGGCAAAAGCTTTTGAGGCGATCGTTAAAGGGATTGAGATCCCTCAGGCTTTGATTCCTGAATCATTTAAGGTGTTGGTTAAAGAGTTGCAGGCTTTATCTATCTCTGTAGAAACACTTGGCGCAAAAATGGTGCAAAAAGCCTTGGAAAGTGAAGAAGGCAAAGTAATTGAGGAAGTAACCCAGCTTCAGGAAGTTTTAGAGATGAAACCTACTGCCGATAAGGGCGAATTAGAGGCTGAAAATAGTCCGTTTGAGGTGTTGGAAGCAAGCGCTCAAGAAGAGAAGGAAAAGGAGGAAAATAACGAGTAAAATACTCGTAGCGAAATTATGAACGATTTACTGGATTTTGAAAGTCTAAGATTAACAGTTGCATCTCCTGAACAGATCCGCAGCTGGTCTTTCGGAGAAGTGACCAAACCGGAAACTATAAATTATAGAACCTTAAAAGCAGAAAAAGACGGGCTTTTTTCTGAGAATATTTTTGGTCCCACTAAAGATTATGAATGTTACTGTGGTAAATATAAAAGAATTAGGTTTAGAGGAGTAATCTGCGACAAATGCGGAGTTGAAGTCACTCAAAGCAAGGTAAGAAGAGAAAGAATGGGTCATATTAACCTTGCCTCTCCTGTTGCACACTCATGGTTTATTAAAGGTGCGCCTTCCAAACTATCATTAATACTTGATGTTTCGCCTAAGAACTTAGAGGCAGTAATCTATTTTGCTTCATACCTTGTAATAAGTGTTGATTCTGCCGGAAAAACTGCTGCTTTGGAGAAATTGGAAAAAGATTTGGAAAGTAAAGTTAAGCTTTCAAAAGAAGCTCTGGAAGGGAATATCGCAACTTTGGAAAATAATTTGAAGAAAGATTTTGTTTCTTTAAGGAAAAAACTGGAAAAAGAGAAATTTGAACTTGAAGTAGAAGAGCAGGAACTAAAAGGAAGAGCGGAAATACAAAAACTAAGAGATGCGCATGTTGCCGAAGTCGGCACCCTGGAGGGAATATTTAAGGCGATAGCGGATTTGGTTAAAAGTGTTACTCCGCTGAGACTTTTGTCAGAAGAGGAATATTCAAAACTTTTTGAATATGGAGTTTCAGATTTTGTAACTATTGGTATGGGCGCTGAAGCTCTTTTGGCAGTTTTAGAAAAGCTGGATTTAGACAAGCTTTCTGCTCAATTGCGGGATGAAGTAAGAAAATCTTCAGGACAAAAGCATATCAAAGCCACAAAAAGACTGCGGGTGATCGAGGGGATGCGTTCATCCGGGATATCCTCTTCCTGGTTGATACTTCGGGTATTGCCTGTTTTGCCTCCGGATCTACGGCCTATGGTACAGCTTCCGGGAGGAAGATTTGCAACCTCTGATTTAAATGATCTTTACAGAAGAGTAATCAACAGAAATAATCGTTTAAACAGGCTTATAAATTTAGGCGCTCCGGAAATAATTTTAAGAAATGAAAAAAGAATGCTTCAGGAAGCAGTGGATAGCTTAATTGATGCCTCGTCCCGCACCTCCAGACGGGGCGGACCGGCTGTTACGCACGTGCTCAGATCGCTTTCTGATATGTTGAGAGGAAAACAGGGAAGATTCAGGCAGAACCTTTTGGGTAAAAGAGTTGATTATTCAGGAAGATCAGTTATTGTGGTTGGACCAAAACTTAAACTGGATCAGGTCGGATTGCCAAAAGAAATGGCCCTTGAGATGTTTAAACCCTTTGTGCTTCGCGAAGTGATCGCCCGGGGATTGGCGTCTAATGTTAAGGGTGCGAAAAATGTTTTGGAAGCAAGACCTTCTGAGGTGTGGGATATCCTGGAAGAAATTATTACCGGGCACCCTATTTTGATCAACCGTGCTCCGACTTTGCACCGTTTGGGTATTCAGGCATTTTTCCCGGTGTTGGTTGATGGTAATGCGATTGCTATACATCCTTGTATTTGCGCCGGGTTTAATGCTGATTTTGACGGGGATCAGATGGCTGTTCATGTACCCCTGTCAACCAAAGCTCAGGAAGAAGCTAAAGACTTAATGATGGCAAGGAATAATATCTTTGGTCCGGCTAATGCTCAGCCAATTACTGTTCCAAATAGGGAAATGGCACTCGGATGTTATTACATTACCGTAATTGAAGAAGGGGGAAAAGAAGAAGAATTGCCTTTTTTTGATGCTAAGGAAGACGCAATAAGAGCCTATTCCCTGGGTAAAATCCGTGTCCAGCAAAAGATTAAAGTTAGATTAAGCAGGGAAGAAACCCTTGAAACATCTGTGGGAAGAATCCTTTTTAATCAGGTTTTGCCCGAGAGTATGCAGTTTATAAATTCGGTTATTAAAGGGTTTACGATCCGTGACATAATCCTGCGGGCAATGGAGACTTTAGGCAGAGAACAGGTGACAGATCTCATTGACAGCATTAAAACTATCGGTTTCTGGGGAGCAACAATTGCAGGTATTTCAATTGCCATCTTTGATGCTAAGGTTGTGCCGGATAAAAAGAAATATTTGGAAAAGGCCGGAGAAGAGATTGAAAAAATAGAGGCTAATACTAAAAAGGGCCTGATTACTGCTCAGGAGAAATCTCAGCTTTGTCAGATGGTTTGGATTAAAACAACAGAAGAGTTGGCAAATGCCACTTGGGAATATTTAGGTTCGAAAAACCCCATCAGGATGATGGTGGAAGCCGGAGCCCGGGGTTCCAGAGATCAGGCAAAACAGCTTTCTGCCATGCGTGGTTTATCCACTGATCCAACAGGTAAAATTGTGGAACTGCCGACTAAATCCAATTACAGAGAAGGATTATCCGTGTTTGAATACTTCACCTCAGCCAGGGGAGCCAGGAAAGGCGTTGCAGACAAAGCCTTAAAAACAGCTGACGCAGGATATTTAACCAGAAGACTTGTTGATGTAGCACATGATGTAATTATCAGGATGGAAGATTGCGGTACATCCGAATGTTTAGAGTATGAGCTTACTAAAAATAGTTTTAATACGGCAAGGGAAAAGCTGTTGGGAAAAGTAGCTGCTGATAATGTTTTAGAGCCTAAAAGCAGGAAAGTGATTATCAAAAAGGGTGCTGTGTTTATAGAAGATGCAGTCACTGCAATCTTAAAAGCAGGAGTGATAAAAGTATCTACACGTTCCCCCTTAACTTGTGAAGCGCGTTACGGCATCTGCAGCACTTGTTATGGTTTTGATCTTACCACCAGAGAAATGGTTAAAATTGGTACACCTGTGGGAGTGGTGGCTGCTCAGGCAATCGGAGAACCGGGAACCCAGTTGACAATGCGTACTTTCCATACCGGAGGAATTGTGGGACTTGATATTACCCAAGGATTGCCAAGAGTGGAGGAGCTTTTTGAGGCAAGAACTCCTAAAGTAGCATCTCCGATGTCAGAGGTTGCCGGTAAAGTTTCGATTTTAGAAACTGATATGGGAATTAGAGTTAGAGTGAAAACTACTCAAAAGCCGCACGAAGAGAGGGAATACATTATTCCGGCCACTGCTACGCTTTTGGTGGAAGAAGGTCAACTTATTGATGCAGGAACGGTTTTGGCATCAGGGCATGTAGATGTAAAAGAGACTCTGCGAATTCAGGGGCTTCGAGCAGCTCAGCGTTATATTGTTGATGAGGTAAGGACAGTATATGAATCTCAGGGAGTGCCTATTAACGAGAAGCATTTTGAAGTAATTGTCAGGAAAATGTCGGATAAAGTCAGGATTGAATCTCAGGGAGATACAAATCTTCTGCCAGGCGAGATCATTGACAGGATCCGGTTTGAAGAAGAAAATAAACGGGTTTTGGCAGGCGGCGGTGAACCTGCAACAGCTGAGGTTGTAATTTTGGGAATCACAAGGGCAAGCTTGCAGACTGAAAGTTTCCTGTCTGCTGCTTCATTCCAGGAAACAACATCAATACTTTCAGATGCTGCTATCTCCGGCAAAGAGGATAAGCTGATAGGACTTAAAGAAAATGTTATAATTGGCCGGCTTATTCCTACAAGTGTAGAAAGAGCAAAGATAGAAGGATAAATATATGCCGACAATTAATCAATTGGTGCGAAAAGGCAGACACAAGATTACCAAAAAGATCAAAGCTACAGCTTTGCGCCGCGGTTTTAATGCCAAAGACAGAAGGTATACCCAAGATTTTAATCCGCAAAAGCGGGGAGTGGTTACTTTGGTGAAAACTATGACTCCAAAAAAACCAAATTCCGCACTTAGAAAAGTAGCCAGAGTCAGGCTTTCCAACAGAACTGAAGTAACGGCCTATATTCAAGGCGAGGGTCACTCTCTAGCAGAGCACGGAATAGTATTGGTGCGGGGTGGAAGGGTTAAAGATTTGCCCGGAGTTAAGTATCATTTAGTCAGGGGAAAATATGATTTAGCAGGAGTAGTTAACAGAAAACAAGGCAGATCAAGATATGGTACCAAAAGAGGCGGAGGCGGTCCTGCTCCGAAAGCAGCAGCAAAACCGCAAGCAGCACCGGTTGGAGGAGGAGCATGAGAAGTAAAAAAGCACCAAAAAATCTTTTATCTCCTGATCCAATTTTTGGATCAAGACTGCTTACCCGTTTTATAAATAAAGTAATGGAAGATGGGAAGAAATCCATTGCTCAAAAATTGGTTTATCAGGCATTGGAAGAAATAAAAGAACAGTCCAAAGAGGAGCCTTTGGTTGTGTTCGAAAAAGCTATTAATAACGTTGCGCCAAAAATGGAAGTTAGACCCCGCCGCGTTGGGGGAGCTTCATATCAGGTTCCTGTTGAAGTAAGGGGAGACAGAAAAGAAGCCTTAGCGATCAGATGGATTCTTGCAGGCGCCAGATCCAAGTCTAATAGCCAGTATCATTCGTTTGCTAAAAAGCTGGCGGCAGAACTTATGGATGCAGCCAATAACGCCGGTATTGCCATCAAGAAAAAAGAAGATGTGCAAAAAGCAGCTGCAGCCAATAGGGCCTTCTCTCACTTCCGCTGGTAACCATCTCTTTTCCCTGTCATCCTGAGGCGATTGGCCGAAGGATCTCTGAACTTGTTTCAGTTGCATTAATGTAGCTTATATTCATAAGAGATTCTTCAGCTTTGCTTCAGAATGACAATTAGGGGTTAGATAGATCTTTGAATTCAGGATTAATTGTTTTTATTAAGTCCATTTTCTTTCTTCTTGTCCAGCCTTTAATTTTCTTCTCTGCCGCTATTGCCTCATTAATAGCTGAAAACTCCTGATAATAGATTAATTTATTTAACTTATATTTGGATGTAAAAGAAGATATGGCTTTGAATGAGTGCTCAGAAATTCTTCTTTCCAGATTATTTGTTACTCCAACATATAAGTTGCTTGATTTGTTAGTCAGGATATATACAAAATAGAAGATGACTAAATTGTATCTCAAATGAATTGAGAGATCCTTCGTCGACTCTGTCTCCTCAGGATGACAAAAAATAGTTAAAGCATCTTAAATGGCAGCCGGAATGGAAATATCTGTTGAAGTGGTATGGTAATATATAATAACTATGGCTGAAAGAGATATTGGGAAAGGGCCGTTAGAGAGGATAATAGGGAAAGATCTTGGTGGGTTTGATGTTCCAGATAAATTAGAGTCGGCTTGCAGGATGGATTCATCTGAGTTGGAAATTTTAGCAGGAGCGCAGCGCCTGCCTGATCCCGCTGATAGTCCGGATTTAACACTAACTTCCAGGCAAATTGCACATAAAAGAACCAGAAATGCTGTGCCACCTTTGAGATTAGTGCCATATTGGCGCCATTAATTGATTTGACTTTTAGGATCGAAGAAGTATAATATTGACAGTTGCCTCCCGGAGAATGAGGGAGGCTTTTTGGATAAATATGGATGATAAATTAAGACAAGAAAAATTAAAGATGTGGAAGGCTAATTTAGCTGATCTGGAAGAGCAGTTAAAAATTATTGCGCAAAAAAAAGGCGCTGCTGCTGCAGAGGGAGATTTATCTGAAAATGCGGCTTATTCTATGGCTATTGAAGATGCAGAGACAACCAGAGTAAGAATTGGGGAAGTGAAAAAGATAATAAGGGATTTAGAGAAAGGAAGCAAATAATTTTCAAGAATCAATTCTCAATTTTCAATCAAATCTCAATGTGACAATTTTCAAACATTGAAAATTAAGCAATTGAAAATTCATTGTAAATTGTAAACTGAAAATTGTAAATTTCTTATTATGGCTATACAAAAAACCAAAAGAGATTTTCCGCTGGATAGGATCCGTAACATTGGTATTATTGCTCACATTGATGCCGGAAAAACCACCACCACTGAGCGGATTTTGTTTTATACCGGAAAAACTTACAAAATCGGCAATATTGACGAAGGAACTACTGTTACTGACTGGATGGAGCAGGAGCGCGAGCGCGGGATCACCATTGTCTCAGCGGCCATCACAGCTTTTTGGACTGTTAAAAAAGGTCAATTTGAAGGTGAAGAAATGAGAATCAATTTGATTGATACTCCGGGCCATGTTGATTTTACTGCAGAAGTAGAACGATCTTTAAGAGTTTTGGATGGGGCAGTAATTGTTTTGGATTCCTCTTCCGGCGTACAGTCTCAAACAGAAACAGTTTGGAGACAAGCGAATAAATATAATGTGCCTTTAATTGCTTTCTCTAATAAGATGGATGTGGTAGGCGCAGATTTTGTTGCTACTATCCAAAGCGCCCGGGATAGACTTGGGGCCAACGCTATTGCTTACAATCTGCCGATAGGCAGGGAGAATGATTTTAAAGGGGTGGTCGATTTATTAACTGAAAAAGCCATAATTTGGGAAGGTGATGAAACAGGTGCTAAGTTTCATGAAACAGAGATACCGGCTGATATGATTGATGCGGTTAAGGTTGCCCGGGAAAAATTAGTAGAAGAAATCTCCGGTACTGACGATGTATTGATGGAAAAATATTTAGGCGGAGAGGCAATTACGATTGAAGAATTAAAAATAGCTTTAAGAAAAGCTGTGATTGCCAATAAAATTGTGCCTGTCTTTGCGGGCTCCTCCCTTAGGAATAAAGGTGTCCAACCAATGTTGGATGCGGTTGTTGAATATTTGCCATCGCCTCAGGATATCTTTACAGTAACCGGTATAAACCCGAAAACAGGTGAAGCAGAAGAAAGAAAAGGTGAATCCAGCGCGCCTTTGGCTGCTTTGGCTTTTAAAATTCAGGTTGATCCGCATGTAGGAAAATTAACCTATATCAGAGTTTATTCAGGCACTTTAAAGAGTGGTTCTTATGTTTACAATGTGACCAAGCAACTCAGGGAAAGAGTCGGCAGACTGCTTTTGATGCATGCTAATGACAGGGAAGAGATTGATGAGGCATTTGCAGGAGAAATAGTGGCAGCAGTAGGTTTGAAGGATACTATTACCGGCAATACACTTTGTGATGAAAGCGCTCCAATTATTTTAGAATCTATAAGTTTTCCGGATCCGGTAATTTCCCTGGCAATTGAACCTAAGACAAAGAGCGATCAGGAAAAATTAGGTTATGCGCTGCAAAGACTGGCTGAGGAAGATCCGACTTTCAGGGTAAAATCCGATCCTGAAACCGGGCAAACTATTATTGCCGGGATGGGTGAGCTGCAGCTTGAAATTTTGGTTGACCGGATGAAAAGAGAGTTTAAGCTGGAAGCGAATGTGGGACAGCCGCAGGTGGCTTACAAAGAAACAATTACTAAAATTGCAGAAGGTGAAGGAAAATATATCAGGCAGACAGGGGGCCGGGGCCAATACGGACATTGTTTACTGCGGATCGAACCTTTGCCGCGCGGAACCGGCAGGGAGTTTGTGTCGGAAATTGTGGGCGGCGCCATCCCCAGAGAATTTATTTCACCGATTGAAAAAGGTGTTATTGAAAAAGAAGACACAGGTATTTTGGCAGGTTATCCTGTAACTGATATTAAAGTGGCAGTATATGACGGGTCGTTCCATGATGTTGACTCTTCCGAGGTAGCATTTAAGATTGCTGCATCTTTGGGGCTTTCTGAGGCAGCTAAAAAAGCAGATATGATTTTGCTAGAACCTATTATGAAAGTGGAAGTTACTACCCCGGATGAGTTTTTGGGAGAAATTATTGGCGATCTTTCTTCAAAAAGAGCGCAAATTCTTTCTTCTGAAACCCGCGGAAATGCCAGGGTTGTGGTAGCTTTGGTGCCTTTGGCAGAAATGCACGGTTATGCAACAGCTATAAGGAGCATGTCTCAAGGAAGAGCCACATATTATATGGAAGCAGATCATTATGAAACCGTTCCTCAAAACGTTACTCAAAAGATTATAGAATCCTCAGGCTTCACAGGACGCGTTGAGCATTAATCATCTATCGTCATTGCGGGGAATTTTTATCTTTCTTCTTCCGTCATTCCGAACTTGTTTCGGAATCTCTTTTGGAATACTAGAGATCCTGAACTAAATTCAGGATGACGGTTTAAAGTAAGGAATCATGCAGATCGTTAAAGTCCGGATTATTTCTTTTAATCAAGTTAATTTTCCATTCTCTATGCCAATTTTTTAGCTGCTTTTCTCTTTTGATAGCTTCAATAATATCTTCATAGATTTCATAGTAAACAAGTTTGTTTACGTTATATTTGGAAGTAAAACCGGAGACCACTTTCATTTTGTGTTGATAGATTCGTTTAATTAAGTTATCAGTTACCCCAATATAGAGAACGGTATTTATCTCATTCGTAAGAATGTAAACATAGGAATATCTCATACCTATATTGTAGAGATTGCTTCCCCGGGATCAAGTCCGGAGTCGTAATGACGTTTTTAGCCTCAGACTTCACGGGCCGTGTTAAACATTGACTTGACAATTAATTGTGACTCCTCCATCATAAATGTATGAGCAAAATTTTGGAAATTATTGTTTCGCTAGGATTAATAGCATTTGGTTTAAGTTGTTTTTTAAATCCTAAATTTTATAAAGAGTTAGTAAAAGCGATAAATGCAGGTAAAGGTCTGAGGACCACAATTACCCCACAAACTACCCAGATAGGAAAAGGGGTAGGAATCATAGCAATTATTATTGGTACCATTATATTTCTTATTACACTTTCTAACTAGCTTTACATATTCCTTTTGACTATGGGGCTTTGAGCTAGTATAATCGCCCTCTATGGAGAGATTAAGGATTGCCGTTGTGCCTGGAGGTGGCGCTTTTGGAACAGCTTTATCAGTACCTCTTTCAGCTAATGGTCATGAAGTTACTCTTATATTTCGGGATAAAGGAAAAGCTCGGGTATTTGGTGAGACGCGCATGGTCGAGAGACTCTCGGGCATATTGATACCGGAAGAAAATGAGAAAAGCGGAGGCAGAATTGGTTTCAGTGCTGATGCAGAAAAAACAGTTAAAAATGCTGATGTGGTGATTATCGCTGTTCCTACCCCTTTTATGCTTCCTGCTTACAGAGAATCGGTAATGCCTTTTAAAAAAGAAGAAACGCCGGTTATATCCGGAGCAAAAGGACTGGCAAGAATTGAGGGTAAATACCTGCGTCCTTCAGAAATAATCTCATTGACAGATCCTAAAGTTGCAAGACGTTTAATTGTTTTATCCGGTCCAAATTTAGCCCACGAGATTGCCCGGGGATTATTTTTTGTATCGGTTGCTGCATCGGAAGATACAAAACTGGCAGAGTATGTAGCTCATGATTTATTTGGATTGAACCCTTTCTCTCGAATATATGCTTCTGATGATGTTGCAGGAGTTGAGTTAGGAGGAGCGTTTAAAAATGTTATTGCCATAGCAGCAGGAGTTTGCGATGGCAGGCATTATGGAGAAAATGCCCGGGCAGCGTTAGTTCAGAGAGGCCAGGAAGAAATGATCCGCCTGGGGATTAGATTGGGAGGGCGGGATGAGACCTTAAGAGGGGTTGTTGGAAGCGATTTATGGATGACTTGTGTAAGTGAAGCCAGTAGGAATCATGAGTATGGGGTGGCTATAAGTCACGGAGAGGATCCTGTAGAAGTTTTAGCCAAGTTTGCAATGAATAAAAAAACAGTGGAAGGGTATACTACCACTAAGGTAGTTTGGGAATTGGTTCAGCGACTTGGGATAAAAGCACCGCTAACAGAGGCAGCCTATTCGGTACTTTTCTTAGGGGGTAGTATAGATGATGCCATTAAAGGATTGCTGGCACGAGAACGTGTTTATGAAAATGGCCAACCTTTAAATGGTAATAAATAAGATAATGCTCAATGTAAATTTAGCCTCTTGCATTCTTGGCAGGTTTATTGTATATTTTATTTACCAGCTTGACAGAGGCTGGATTTTAATGTCTTAATTGTGATTATTGCATAAATCTAGATTTTGTTTTAAACTATTCACTAATCACTTAAGACTAATAACTAACTAAAATGGCAGACGTAAAAAAATTTGATAGAAGCAAACCGCACGTTAACGTTGGAACCATGGGTCATGTTGACCACGGTAAAACAACCTTAACTGCTGCAATCACCAAAGTATTGGCCGGCAAAGGCTTGGCTGAAGCGCGATCGGTTGATCAAATCGATAACGCTCCGGAAGAAAAAGCCCGCGGTATCACCATTAATATTTCTCATCAGGAATACGAAACAGAAAAAAGACATTACGCTCACATCGA
This sequence comes from Candidatus Daviesbacteria bacterium RIFCSPLOWO2_01_FULL_39_23, assembly GCA_001776935.1. Lineage (GTDB taxonomy): Bacteria > Patescibacteriota > Microgenomatia > Daviesbacterales > UBA10151 > UBA10151. Next base: position 124,475 of record MFDN01000015.1, read on the forward strand.
TATGCCGGGTCACGCTGATTACATCAAAAACATGATCACCGGTGCCGCACAAACAGACGGCGCTATTTTGGTGGTATCTGCACCGGATGGTCCGATGCCACAAACCAGAGAACATCTTTTATTAGCCAGACAAGTGGGAGTTCCGGCAATCGTTGTTTATCTTAATAAATGCGATATGGTTGATGACCCGGAGCTTTTGGATTTAGTAGAAGAAGAAGTGCGGGACTTACTTAAAAAATATGAGTATGATGCAAATTCTCCTATAATCCGCGGCAGCGCTAAAAAAGCTCTGGAAGGTGATGCTGAGGCAGTTAAATCCATTGAAGAGTTGATGAATAAAGTAGATGAGTGGATTCCAACTCCGGTTAGGGATACAGACAAGCCGTTCCTGATGGCTGTGGAAGATGTTTTCTCCATCAAGGGTAGAGGAACTGTGGTAACCGGAAGAATAGAAAGAGGCAAGGTTAAGGTTAACGAAGAAATAGAAATTGTCGGTATCAGGCCTACTAAAAAAAGCGTTGTTACCGGAATTGAAATGTTTCACAAAATGCTTGATGAAGGTCAGGCCGGAGATAATGCCGGAATTTTGCTCCGGGGTATTGAAAAAGATGATGTTGAGCGCGGACAGGTTCTTGCCAAGCCGGGTTCAATTACTCCTCATTCGGAGTTTGATGCCGAAGTTTATATATTAAGCAAAGAAGAAGGTGGAAGACACACCCCATTTTTTAAAGGCTACAGACCGCAATTCTACGTTAGAACCACAGATGTGACCGGTGAAGTGACGCTTCCGGAAGGTGTTGAAATGGCTATGCCGGGAGATACAGTTAAGGTTAAGGGAAAACTGATTACTCCGGTTGCTATGGAAGAAGGTTTAAGGTTTGCAGTCAGAGAAGGCGGTAAGACTGTTGGAGCCGGAGTGATTACTAAAATTATCGCCTAAAGCTTTAAAGTGAGAGTGTTTTAAGGGCCCAAAGTGGCCCTTTTTTGATGGTTAAGGTATAATGCACTTTAACAAGGAAGGAATATTTAAATTATGCCAAGAGGACGTATTCGTGTTAAATTAAAAAGTTATGACCACAGGGTACTGGATAACACCTGTGAATCCCTATTGGATACAGCTCTCCGAACAGGCGCCAAAATAGCCGGTCCTGTGCCCCTTCCTACAAAAACAGAAAGAATTACAGTTTTAACTTCTCCTCACACAGACAAAGATAGCAGAGAAGCCTTTGAAATAAAGACCCACAAAAGAATGATTGATATTATAGAGCCTACCCAAAAAACCATAGATTCCCTGATGCACCTTGAGATCCCAGCTGGAGTTGATATAGAAGTTAAAATGTAATTTTACCTCATAATTGTTTGGCTTGCATTTGAGCTCACCCTTTGTTACAATTCCCTTACATGATAGCATCAGGTTAAATTATTTAACCTAAAATTTCAGTAGATTGTGCGTCCGCGAGGATACGGCAATTGAAGGCACATTTACTGAGTGATCCGCCTTTGGCGAGATCACTCTTTTTAATGCTTTAATTATGGTTAATACACTTTTAGGTATAAAAAAGAATATGACAGCAACTTATGACTCTCGGGGCAGAAGGGCAGGAGCTACTGTTGTGCAGATTCAGTCTAATTTTGTAACTGCAGTAAAAACTTCTGATGGTAAGGATGGTTATAATGCTATTCAGTTAGGCTATGGAACCAAAAAATCCGTCAAAAAACCTCAGCTTGGGATTGGAAAAAAAGCAGGGATTGAGCAACCGCTTCGTTGGTTTAAAGAAGTTAGAATCAAGGGTAAAGGGGAAAGCGTAAAAGGGGAAGTAGAAAATTTAAAGCCTGGAACAGAAATCAAACTGGACCAGGTTTTTTCAATAGGAGATGCGGTTAAAGTTACTGGTACCTCCAAAGGTAAAGGTTTTCAGGGTGGAGTAAGACGTCATGGATTTCACGGTGGTCCTAAAACTCACGGTCAATCAGATAGATTACGTGCTCCTGGTGCCATTGGGTCTGGTACTACCCCGGGAAGAGTTTATAAAGGTAAGAAAATGGCAGGTCATATGGGTGCAAGTCAGTTTACTGTTAGGAATTTGGAGATTGTCGGCATAGATAAAGGAAAAGGTTTATTAATAGTTAAAGGCGGCATTCCCGGTCCTGAAGGGTCTCTTGTGACGATTACGAAATTAGGCAGAATAAAAGGTTATACCCCGCCGCCTGAAGAGAAGCCATCAGAGGAAGAAGAACAAGTAGAATCAAGCAGCGAGAATCAAGGACCAAGCAAGGAAATTACAGAGCAGAAGCCGGAACAATCGCAGGAGGAAAATAAAAATGCCAGTTAAGAAAATAGCAGTTAAAAAAACTGTTCGGGGTCCTGCCGCCTCGGTATCCCGTCGTGCATCCTCACTCTCCGGTTCCACCGGATCGCTGCGGCTACGCGCCGGGACTCCCTCCTCGGCGTCACCCCTCACATCTCGTCCGCGGAGCTTATCTGTGCCTGTTTATTCTTTAGCGGGACGAGCTGTTGGAACATTGGCTTTACCAAAAGAAATTTTCGGTCAAAAAGTTAACAAAAAACTTCTAGCGCAAGCAGTCAGGGTTTATACAACTAACCAAAAAGTTTTGCTTGGTTCCACTAAAACCAGGGGCGAAGTGGAAGGTTCGACTGCTAAAATCTACAGACAAAAAGGGACAGGGAGAGCAAGGCATGGTGCAATCAGGGCGCCGATATTTGTGGGTGGAGGAATAGTTTTTGGTCCCAAACCCCGTAAGGTGCAACTTGAGCTGCCGCAAAAAATGAAAAAGGCTGCGCTTATTGGGGCTTTGTCATCAAAGCTTTTAGATAAAAACATAATAGGGCTTGATATTGAAAAAATCTCCGGTAAGACAAAGGAAATGGCAAATTTGGTTAAAGAGCTGAAATTGAGGACTGCCTTGATCGTAACTGATAAAAAGGTGGAGAGTATAGTTCGTGCTGCGAGAAATATCCCGGGCTTAACTGTCATACCCGCTAGCCAATTAAATGCATATGAAATTTTACGCCACCGGTCTGTGATTTTAAGCAAAGCTGCAATAGAAGCTTTAGGTAAAAAGGAGGCTGTTTCAGCTCTATGATTATTTTGAAAAGACCTATTATTACTGAAAAGTCGATGAAGCTTGCCCAAATGGGATTATATGTTTTTGAAGTTGATAAAAATGCAACTAAACCTATGATTGCAAAGAAGGTTGCAGAAAAATTCAACGTTAATGTTTTAGGAGTTAGAGTGATAAATATTAAGGGAAAAGAAAAGTCTCAAAAAAGAGTCAGAAAAGTTTACGAGACCGGTGGTTTTAAGAAAGCTTTAGTACAAGTCAGTAAAGGTCAGCAAATTGCTATTTTCGAAACTCCCAAAGAAGAGGCAGTGGTAACCACAGCTGGAGATGAGCCAATCCAAATAAAAGAGAAGAAAAATATCTTGGGAAGAACTAAAGTTAAAATTGAAAAAGGAGCGGTGGGAGCCGCGCCGACAACCCAAAGAAAGGTAATTACAGGAAAGTAAAATTATGAATAAGCAGTTAAATTCTAAAAATACAAAAGGTTTAAAGAAGTTATTGAAAAAACATTCGGGTAGGTCATCTGGCGGCATGGTTACGGTCAGAAGTCAGGGAGGAAGACACAAAAGATACTACCGTGAGGTAGATTTTAAAAGGAATAAATTTGGAGTCTTAGGTGAGGTTGTGGCTTTGGAATATGATCCGAATAGAAACATTGATATTGCTCTTGTTAAATATTCAGACGGGGAATACAGGTATATTTTGGCTCCTAAAGGGATAAAAGCAGGAGATAAAATTACATCGGGAGACAAAGTAGAGGCAAAAACAGGGAATGCTATGAGGTTGAGGAATATTACGGTAGGAACATTAATTCATAATGTAGAACTTATGCCGGGCAAAGGCGGGCAATTAGGGCGCAGCGCAGGGATGGCTTTACAACTTCTTGCCAAAGAAGGAGATTTTGCCCATTTGAAATTGCCCTCAGGAGAGGTTAGAATGATACCTTTGGAAAGCTTGGCTACAATTGGCACTTTGGGTAATGAAGATATCAGGCAGGAAGTTTTGGGTAAAGCAGGTCGGTCCAGACATATGGGAATTAAGCCAAATGTCCGTGGTGTGGCTCAGGATCCTGATTCTCATCCACACGGAGGAGGAGAGGGCAGGTCGGGAATAGGCAGAAAAAAACCAATGACCAAATACGGCAGACCGGCTGTTGGTAAAACCAGAAATAAGAAAAAGCAGAGCAGCAGGTATATAGTTAAGAGGAGAAAATAATGGCAAGATCAACTAAAAAAGGACCATATATTGATGAAAAATTGATGAAAAAAGTGCAAGTCCAAAAAGCTGGTGGCGCCAAAAGCCCGATTAAAACCTGGGCCAGGAATTCGCAAATTCCCCCGGAATTCGTGGGCCATACTTTTTTGGTTCATCAGGGTAAAAATTTTGTGACAGTATTTGTTACTGAATCAATGGTGGGACAGAGACTGGGAGAGTTTGCGCCAACAAGACTATTTAGAGGTCATGGAAAGGTGACGGAAAAATCTACGTCAAAGACGTAATTTTAAGGATCTAATATGGAAATACAAACTATACAAAAATATATTCATACCAGTCCCCGGAAACTCCGGCTGGTTACTGATATGATTCGCAAGATAGCACCCGCTCAAGCCCTTAGCGTTTTGAAAGTGGTTCCTAAGGATGCAGCAAAGGATTTGGAAAAAGCTTTGCAAACTGTATTGGCAAATGCAAAAGTTGCAGGGATGGATGAGTCGAAATTGGCTTTCGCAAAAATTGAAATCAATGAAAGTATGAAAATGCGCCGTTTCAGAGCAGGTACAAGAGGAAGAGTAAGGCCATATAAAAAAAGAATGAGCAATATTAAAATCGTCCTGTCGGACGATTTTAATCTCAAATCTCCCGCTTCGCCGCGAGGCGAGAAGCGAGGTGAGCAAATATCAAATGGTTCGCAAAAGCGAATTTCGCAAGCGAAAACCAAAACTGAAGATGTAAGATCGGAAAAGAAAATAGAGAAAAAAGAAGGAGGCAGGGCGGAATCGTCCGAATAAAAAATGGGAAAAAAGATTCATCCGGTTGGTTTTAGAATGGGCATTGGAGCTACCTGGAAATCACGTTGGTTTGCCCGGGGGGCAAAATACCAGCAATATGTTTCCGAGGATATAAAAATACGCGAGCTTTTAATGAAAAAACTGAAGACAGCAGGAGTGGCAAATGTGGAAATTGAAAGGGCTGTTAACAAATTGAAAGTGATAATTTTTGTTTCCCGTCCCGGAGTCTTAATTGGTCGCGGAGGGACAGGTTTAACAGAGATCAAAAAGTTTTTAATGGGTGAGCTTAAAATAAAAAATGAAAATGGTTTGGAAATTGCTCCGATGGAGCTTCGTTTTTCAGATCTGTCTGCTTATCTTGTAGCTTTGTCTGTTGCTGAACAACTTGCGCGGAGACTGCCTGCGCAAAGAGTGATGAATCAGGCGATAGAGCGGACAATGAGGGCAGGCGCAAAAGGAGTGAGGATAGTTTTATCCGGAAGAATTGGCGGAGCGGAAATTGCCCGGAGAGAATGGAAGGCTGCGGGGACTATGCCGCTGCATACCTTAAGAAGCGATATAGATTTTGCAATTTATCCGGCTTTAACAAAATCCGGATATGTTGGAGTAAAAGTCTGGATTAACAAAGGGGAGGTAGAGATATAATGGCATTACTTCAACCAAAAAGGACTAAGCATAGAAAAACATTCAGAGGCAAAAGAGGCGGGGTGGCAACAAGAGGCAATAGTTTATCTTTCGGGACTTTTGGATTAAAGTCTATGGAAGCGGGTTGGATTACCGCAAGACAGCTGGAGGCGGCAAGAAGAGCTATGGCTCATTTCACACAAAGGGGTGGCCGTATTTGGATCAAGATTTTTCCGGACAAGCCTATTACCAAGCATCCGGCAGAATCTAGGATGGGTTCCGGTAAAGGTGATGTAGAAGGATATGTGGCAGTTGTAAAGCCGGGACAATTGATTTTTGAAATGGGTGCTGTTGAAAAAATAACAGCAGCGGAGGCATTTCGTTTGGCCGCTCACAAGCTGCCGCTTGGTACCAAATTTGTGGAGAAATAAATATGAAAAAAAACGATTTTGTGCAAATAAAAGGTATGGATTTAAAGGAATTGGCGGGTAAAGATAAGGATCTGAAAAAAGAAATAGCAGACTTGACTTTGGATAAAAATATGAAAAAATTAAAAGATTTAAAAATTATAGCGAAAAAGAAAAAAGACAGAGCACAAGTTCTGACTGTGATTAAACAAAAAGAACTGCTCAAGCAGTTAGAATCAATCGTCGGTAATTCTGCCAAAGACCAAAAGAACGAGCTTCGTCAAGCACAACAAGAGCAAGGTAAAAAAGTGTCAAAAGAAGAAGAAATATCAGACAAAAGAAAGGAGAAAACTAGTTCCTAGAGTCTAGTAACTAGTCGCAAATTAATGATAGGTAGAGTTGTTTCAATAAAAACAGATAAAACTGCTACGGTTATAGTCAGCAGGATAGCAAAGCATCCTTTATATAAGAAAACCTTTATCAGAACTAAAAAATATCTGGTTGATGCAGATACAGGAGTACAGGAAGGGGATATGGTGGAAATGATTAAAGTGAGGCCAATCTCCAAAAATAAACATTGGAAAATTACTAAAGTAGTCGGAAAGAATTTGGAGGAAATTACAAAAGAAAAATTAAAAAGCGAGGCTGAGAAAATAATTGCAGAAGTAATGCCGGAAGAGAAGAAAGAAGTGCAAACTGATGAGGGAAAAGTGATAAGTCAGAAAAAAGAAGATTCAAAAGAGAAAAAGGAGAAAAAAGGGAAAGAATAGACTTTGCACTTAGCACTATTCACTATTCCCTAATTTTTTATGGTACAACACAGGACAAGATTGACGGTAGCAGATAATAGCGGCGCAAAATCGATTCAAGTGATTCAGCCTCTTGGCGGATCAGGTAAAAGAAAAGCGAGCCTTGGGCAGGTGGTTGTGGCAGTGGTGAAAGGCGCAGATCCTAATGGCCAGGTTAAAAATCACGAGGTCATTAAAGTGGTGATTGTCAGGACTAAAAAAGAGGTAAGGCGTGATGATGGTTCGTATATAAAATTTGACGATAACGCAGGGGTGGTTATAGACAATGACGGAAATCTACGAGCTACCCGGATATTCGGACCTATTGCAAGAGAAGTACGGGATGCCGGATATACAAAAATTATTTCGTTAGCACAGGAGGTTTGGTAGTTCGACTACGCTCACTATGAAAATACAAAAAGGTGATAAAGTCAAAATACTTTTGGGTAAAGACCGCGGCAAAGAAGGCAAGGTTGAGTATGTTTTGGGTAAAGAAAGTAAAGTCTTTGTCGGCGGAATAAATTTAAGCAAAAGACACGTAAGAAAGCATGGAAATATGGAAGGCGGGATTATTGAAATACCTAAACCTTTGAATGTGTCAAATGTAGCTTTGATTTGCCCAAACTGCAATAAAATTACAAGGATAGGGTTTAAGACAACGGCAGATACTAAAGTGAGAATATGCAGGAAATGTGATAAGGAGATTAAATCAAATGCAAAGGCTTAAAGAAAAATATATTAAAGAAATAAAAGGTAAATTACAACAGGACCTAGGCTTAAAAAACAGCATGGCTACGCCCAAAGTAACCAAAATTGTTATAAATATTGGTTTAGGTGAGGCAAAAGATAATAGCGGCATTTTGGACAAAGTGAAAGTTTACTTTTCTCAATTGGCTGGACAATCTCCTGTTGTAACGCTGGCAAAAAAGTCTATAGCATCATTTAAAGTCAGCCAGGGACAAGCGATTGGTATGATGGTAACCTTAAGAGGTGATAAAATGTATGCTTTCTTGGATAAGTTAGTAAGTATTGTTTTGCCGAAGGTAAGAGATTTTAAAGGAATATCTGCAAATTCTTTTGATAGTTTTGGGAATTTAAATATCGGCTTAAAAGAGCAGATTATTTTCCCGGAAGTGGATTATAAGAGCGTAGACAAAACAAGGGGTTTGGCAGTGACTATTACAACCAGTGCCAAAAATAAAGAAGAAGGTAAAAAATTATTGGAATATTTAGGGATGCCCTTTAGGAGTTAGGTTATGGCTAAAGTATCAAACATTGTAAAAAAGAAATTTAAATATGATATACAAATAAGAAACCGATGTATGCGGTGCGGCCGTCCGCGGGCATATATTAGGAAATTTGGGCTTTGCAGATTGTGTTTTAGAGAGTTTGCACATATGGGATTACTTCCCGGAGTCAAGAAAGCGAGTTGGTAATATGGATCCAGTAGCAGATGCATTAATCAGAATAAAAAACGGTTATTCGGTTGGTAAAGTTTCTGTGGAGGTAAGGTTCTCCAAACTTATATGGAAACTTTTAAAACTGCTTTTGGAAAAAGGATATCTTTCCGGCGTTGAGCAAAAGGAAAGAGAAATTTTAGTGACTTTAAAGTATGATTCCCGAATCCCGGCTATAACTTCTGTTCAAAGAGTGTCGAGGCCTTCTTTAAGAGTTTACAAAGGCGCTAAGGACCTGCCGCATGTATTAAACGGTTTAGGTATAGCGGTTATTTCAACGCCTAAAGGTTTGATGACTGATAAAGATGCGCGTAAGATTGGCCTGGGAGGGGAGGTATTGGCGCTGGTTTGGTAGTCCAAAATAAAATATGAGCAGAATTGGAAATGCACCTATTATAATACCGTCCGGTGTGACTGTTGAAAAAAACGGCAGTACTGTTAGTGTGAATGGGCCAAAAGGCACCTTGTCGGTAGAATTGGATGCAAATATTTCCCTGGAGATTGAAGGGGATAAAATTATTGTTAAGAGAAAAAACGATCTAAAGAAAGTTAAGGCCATGCACGGTTTGATAAGAAGTTTAATTGCCAATATGATAACAGGAGTAAACAGCCTTTGGAGTAAAGACTTGGAATTGGTTGGGGTTGGATTTAGAGCGCAGGCTCAAGGCAGTAAATTGGTACTTAATGTTGGTTTCTCGCACCCGGTAGAAATTGTGGCACCGGAAGGAATTTCTTTTGAAGTAGTAGATAATACCAAGATTAAGGTTTCGGGAATAGATAAGCAATTGGTCGGGCAAATTGCAGCCGATATTAAAAAGGTTAGAATTCCGGATGTGTATAAAGGTAAAGGAATAAGGTATAAGGACGAATATATAAGGAAGAAAGTAGGAAAGAGCGCAAAGGTCGGAGCAACCGGAGCAGGAGGTAAGTAAACTATGAAAAGACAATCGAGAATAAGCAGACATAATAAAATAAGAAAAGAAGTTATAGGTACGAAAGACCGGCCCAGGTTATCTGTATTCCGTTCAAATCAGCATATATATGCTCAGATTATAGATGATGCTACCGGGAAAACATTAGCAGCGGCAGCAGACTTTAAAATGGAAAAAATACAAAAAAGTAAAAAGGCCTATGAGGTGGGAAAAGAATTGGCGAAAACTGCGCAAAAGCTCAAAATTAAAAAAGTGGTATTTGACAGAGGTGGATTTTTATATCATGGCAGAGTGGCAGAGCTTGCAAAAGGCGCAAGAGAAGGAGGATTAGAATTTTAATCTAAATAATTTATGAATAATAGAAATAGAAGACCAGAGCATAAAATGGAGCAACCCGGCGGAGAAGAATTTTTTGAACGGGTTGTTAAAGTAAACCGCGTTTCCAAAAAAACAAAAGGCGGAGATAAAAGATCCCTATCTGTTTTGGTAGTGGTTGGAGATAAAAAAGGTAAAGTGGGGGTAGGTTTAGGCAAGGCTGTTGAAGTTCAGTCTGCTGTTAGAAAAGCTACGTCTTATGCACGAAAGCATTTAATTGAGGTATCCTTAAAAGGCAGAACCATACCTCATCAGGTGTTCGTTAAAAGCGGAGCAGCAAAAGTGCTTTTAAAGCCGGCGCCGCTGGGGACCGGTGTGATTGCAGGCGGAGCAATAAGGATAGTAGCTGAAGCAGCAGGCATTCATGATATTGTTGCTAAGATCTTAGGCACCAAAAATCAGGCATCGAATGTTTATGCAACACTTGAAGCGTTAGGGAAACTTAAAAATGTAAATGGAGGCAAATAAGCTTAATATGAAATTGAATGAACTAATAAAAATTAATGCCCGGTCTAATAAGCGGTTAGGGCGCGGAGTGGGGTCGGGTAAAGGAAAGACTGCAGGACGGGGCACCAAGGGGCAAAAGGCCAGAGGTAAAATCCCGGCCACTTTTACCGGCAGTCTTGCTTTCTTTAAAAAATTACCTCTAAAAAGAGGAAAAGGAAATTTGAATCTGTCAGAAAAAATTAAAGTAATAAATCTTTCACAGCTTACCGGTTTTAAAGCAAAAGAAATTGTGGATACAGAGAAGCTTATCCTGGCAAAAATTATTTCAAAAAAAGATGCCAAAAAAGGAGTGAAGGTTTTGGGAGGCGGAGACATAGAGACTGCATTAATTATTAAACTTTCCGTCTCCGATGCTGCCCGCAAGAAGATCGAAAAAGTGGGCGGAAAGGTTATGGATGCCTAGTATATTGTCCCCGATTATTAGTGCGTTTAAGATTAAAGAACTTCGAAGAAAAATCATTATCACAACAATATTGGTAATAATTTTTAGAATTTCTGCGCATATTCCCGTTTCTGGAGTAGATTTACAAGGACTCCAGCAGCTTTTTTCCTCCAATCAATTCCTGGGACTTTTAGACATTTTCTCCGGCGGAACTTTAGCCAATTTTTCCATTATTTCTCTTGGCCTTAATCCTTATATTAATGCCTCAATAATATTTCAATTATTAACAATGATAAGTCCTAAGCTGGAGGCTTTATCTAAAGAAGGTGAGACGGGCAGGCAAATGATAAATCAGTATACAAGATACTTAACCGTACCCCTTGCAATATTGCAGTCAATTGGAATGTTTGTGCTCTTAAAAAACCAGGGAATAATTACTCAGACATCTCCACTGCAGATAGCTTCTATTATTGTTGGAATGACTGCCGGGACAATTTTTTTGATGTGGATTGGAGAATTGATTACAGAATACGGTATTGGCAACGGTATATCGCTGTTAATTTTTGCAGGGATTGTTTCGCGTGTTCCGGTAGTGTTGACACAGACCGTTTCCGTCGTAGACCAAACACAGATTATCAATATTCTTCTCTTTCTGATTCTGGGGATATTAACTGTGGCAGGAGTAGTTTTTATTAATGAAGGAAGAAGGCAGATAGCTGTGGCGTATGCCAGAAGGTTTGCAAACGGTAAAGGCTCAGACAGCGGCGCTCAGACTTACTTGCCTCTGCGAGTTAATCAAGCAGGAGTTATCCCTATAATTTTTGCCGTTTCTTTAGTATTGGTTCCCTCTTTTGCAGGTTCTTATCTTGCAGGATTGCCTAATCCGGGGTTAGCGTCTATAGGCAGGCTCTTGGCGGCGAATTTCAATCCGGGAAGTCTTGTTTATAACCTGGTTTATTTTATTTTGGTGGTAGGTTTCACCTTTTTCTATACTGCTGTGATATTTAATCCTACTAAAGTTGCAGAAGAAATTAAAAAATACGGAGGATTTATTCCGGGGATACGCCCGGGTGTTCAGACAGCGGCCTTTCTAAATTATATTATGGTTAGAATTACTTTAGCAGGAGCATTATTTTTAGGTGCAATTGCGGTTTTACCTTCGCTTGCCTCCTCTGTAACAGGGATTCAGACTTTAATCATAGGAGGAACAGGGCTTTTAATCGTAGTCTCAGTCATTTTGGATACTGCTAAACAATTTGAAAGTAAACTGATAGAGCGAAGTTATGATGTGTTTGCAAGAAAATAAAAAATATTATGAAAATATTACTAATTGGACCGCAGGGATCAGGTAAATCAACACAGGCAGAACTTCTTGCCCAGCATTTGGGTCTGTCAAAAATTTCCACAGGAGATATTTTCAGAGAGTTGTCAAAAGAAAACTCAGAAGAGGGTATGCGGATAAGGCAAATTGCAAATGAAGGAAAATTAGTTGATGATGAAACAACGGCAAAGATTGTGGAACAAAGACTTAAAAAGGAAGACTCAAGTAATGGATTTATTTTAGACGGCTATCCGAGGAATATAAGGCAAAAACAAATTTTTGATCCTGGTTTTGATAAAGTTATTTTTCTTAAAGTTTCTGATGAAGAAGTTATTAAAAGGCTTACAGCAAGAGGACGGGCAGACGATAGTCCGGAGGCAATTAAAACCCGTCTAAATTTATATTACGGGCAAACTGTACCGCTTTTAGATGATTATAAAAATAAGGGGTTATTGATTGAGATAGATGGTGCCGGCAGTATCGAAGATGTTCAAAATGAAATTCGGAAAGCATTTTAAAATATACTTTCCGGAGGAATTTATTTTAATCAATTATGAAGGTGAGAAATGTTTATGAGCAGGGGTTGATGAGGAAGTCTGGGGTGATTGCCGCAAAAGCCCTTAAACGCGCCATAGAGGCGATTAAGGTTGGCGTTAGCGAGATTGAGGTGGATAAAGAAGTTTGTGAAGAAATTTACAGATTGGGCGGGGATTTATCTTATAAAACCGTTCCGGGATATAAATATGCAACATGTATTACAGTAAATGAACAAGTGGTGCATGGTATACCTACCGGCAGAAAGTTTGAGGATGGTGATTTAGTAAGCGTAGATTTGGCAGTCATGTATAAGGGTTGGCACACGGATTGCGCCTGGAGCATATTAGTCGGTAAAGATCCGCAGAAGGAAAGGTTTTTGCAAATTGGAGAACAGGCTTTATGGGAAGGGATAAAACAGGCCATTGATAATAATAGGGTTGGGGATATATCATATGCTATTCAAACAGAAGTTGAAAAGGGCGGGTATCAAGTAGTCAGAAGTTTGGTAGGTCATGGAGTAGGCAGGAAATTGCATGAAGAACCGGAAATACCGGGCTTTGGTACAAAAGGCGCGGGACCTCTTTTGAAAAGAGGCAATACGCTGGCAATTGAAGTAATTTATACGCAAGGGGGGAAAGATGTAGTTTTAGATACAGATGGGTGGACTTTTAAAACAGCGGATGACTCATGGGGAGGGCTTTTTGAGATGAGCGTGATTGTAGATAAACAGAAAGCTGAGATCTTAACAGACTGGCGAAATGTTTAACCCCATAGTGGGTTGACGGTTTGTGCGTAATCTGCTAAAATCGATTGATTGATTAATATGATGAATACAAATAAGTTTGCTGCCGGCGTGATAAAGGATGTTATTGAAGTAGAAGGAAAGGTTAGGGAGGTGTTGCCGAATACTTTATTTAGGGTTGAAATTGATAGAAGTGTTTCGGTGCCCGAGTTGATTGGAAGGATTATTTTGTGTCATATTTCGGGAAAAATGAGAATGCATTACATCAGGCTTTTGGAAGGCGATCGGGTGAAGATTGAAATGAGTCCAAAATATGATTTGGATAAGGGAAGGATAACGTTTAGACTAAAATAATTGTTATTAACAATTATAACAGTTATAAACATTATAAAAAGTATAGTATGAAAGTACAAGCAAGTATAAAAGCACGTTGTAAATTTTGTAAAGTCGTTAAACGCGAGGGTATGTTGTATATTATTTGCTCTCGTGACCCGAGACATAAACAAAAACAAGGATAAAAATAAAAATATGGCACGTATTGCTGGTGTTGATCTGCCGGAAAATAAAAGAGTTGATATTGGATTAACTTATATCTTTGGTATCGGTCGTTCAAATGTGGCCAAAGTTATAAAAGTTGCACAAGTGGCACCGGATAAGAGGATTAAGGATTTAACTGAGGAGGAGATTGGTAAATTGCAAAAAAGCGTTGAGCAGTTTAAGGTAGAAGGAGATCTTAGGCAGGAAATTGAACAAAACATAAAAAGACTTGAGGAGATTGGAAGCTATAGAGGTACAAGACATAGAAAAGGACTGCCCTCAAGAGGACAGAGAACTAGAAGCAATGCAAGAACTAAACGGGGTAAGAGAAAAACTGTTGGTACTGTCAGGAAAGAAGTTGTTGCAAAGACTGGCGGAGAAACCGGAGGAGAAGCTAAGAAATGACAAAAAAACAGATAAAAACTAAAGTGATAAAAAAAGTGGAAAAAAGGGTCACAAGCGGCAGAGTATATGTTACTGCGACTTTTAATAATACTCTCGTTACTTTAACAGATATCTCTGGTAATGCTTTGGCTTGGGGCACTTCCGGAACAGCAGGTTTTAAAGGGGCTAGGCGCGCAACGCCGTATGCCGCTATTTCTGCTATGGAAAAAGTTACACAAAAAGCCAAAGGTTTTGGAATGAATACAGTCGAAGTATATATTAAAGGTCCTGGCTCAGGGAGAGACGCTACAATTAAGGCACTCCGGAGCGCAGGAATAAATATCACTATGATTGCCGATGTAACGCCGATACCGCACAATGGCCCCAGACCTAAAAAAAGGAGGAGGGTTTAATGGCAAGATATACAGGACCTAAACGTAGGTTATCCAGAAGAGAGGGTTTTGCTCTTTTTGCCAAAGATGCAAAGGCTTTAGAGAAAAAAGGAGCAGTACCGCCAGGACAGCACGGAATTGGCAGAAGAAGACGGATATCGGAATATGGTGTACAACTTAGGGAAAAACAAAAAGCTAAAAGAATTTTCGGGTTACTGGAAAAACAATTCAAGCGATACTTTGAGCAAGCCTCTAAAGTAAAAGGTGCAACTGGGCTTGCATTGCTTCAGGTTTTAGAAACCCGGCTAGATAATGTAGTTTATCGTTTAGGTTTTGCCAAGAGCCGGGATGGCGCAAGACAATTGGTTAGTCATGGACATATTAAAGTAGATGATAAAAAAGTGGCTATTCCTTCTTATCAAGTGGGCATAAATCAAACTATTGCAATCTCAGACAAATTAAGAGATAATACTCAGATCAAAAAGAGTTTAGAGGAATCTGAAACCTTGCCGGAGTGGCTTGAAAAACGCGCCACAGTGGGCAAGGTTTTAAGAAATCCTGCTAGAGAAGAAATGGAGCAGTCGATTGACGAACAACTTATCGTAGAGTTTTATTCTAGATAATTTGTTAAAATTTATATTATGTTTAAAATTAAAACAGAACAAGAGTCAGAAAATTTTGCCCGTATTGCTATTGAACCACTTGAGGTGGGTTTTGGTCACACCTTAGGAAACAGTTTAAGACGGGTGCTTTTAACTTCTCTGCCGGGCGCTGCTGTAACTTCCATTAAAATTGATGGAATTTCTCATAGATTTTCAACAATAGACGGAGTGTTGGAAGATGTTATTGAAATTATTTTAAATATTAAAAAGATTCGTTTAAATGTTAATTCTGAAAAAGGAATTAAATTGATTCTTAAAGCATCTGGCAAGAAAGAAGTTAAGGCCTCAGATCTACAATTAGAAGGTGATGGAGAGATTGTAAATGGCGATCAATGCATTGCAACTTTAACAGATGCAAAATCCAAACTTAATATAGAAATGGAAGCTCATGCAGGTAAAGGATACTCAACTGCAGATGAGAGAAAAGGAAGTGAAATTGGAGTGATTGCAGTAGATGCTTTATTCAGCCCGGTGGTATCAGTCAATTACGGCGTTGAACCAACCCGTGTGGGGCGGAGAACGGACTTTGATAAACTAATGCTAGATGTGACAACGGACGGGACAATAACTCCGGTTGAGGCTATGAATTCAGCTGCAAAAATTTTGTCAGAAACTTTCCGTAAAGTCTACGAACCAGATCTTGCAGAAGAGGTAGTAGAAGGGGAATCCAAAATCTCCGACGAAGTTTTGAAATTGACTATTGAAGAACTTGATTTGCCTGTAAGAATTACTAATGCTTTAAAGGCGATAGAAATTAATACAATTGAAGATTTATTGAGTACTCAAAGACAACATCTTTTAAAAGCTAAAAACTTAGGTGTTAAGTCTATAAATTTGATATCGGAGAAGTTAGCTGAGAGGGGGTTGTCTTTGGGTGAGGCATAGAGTTTATGGTAAGCACTTCGGAAGAAATATAGATGAGCGCAAAAGTCTTTTTAAAGGACTTGTGCATTCTTTGATTATTTCCGGTACTATTTTGACTTCTGAGACAAAAGCCAAAGCGGTTAAAGGATTAATCGATAAGGTGATTAATTTGGCAAAAAATAAGAAAGCAGAAAATAGATTTCAATCTTTCCTAACTGATAAAACTTTACAAGAGAGATTAATAGGGGAGATTATCCCAAAGCTGGGAACAAGAACCTCAGGATATACCCGTACGGTAAGAATAGGACCACGCTTAGGAGATCAAACAACTATGGTTAAGATGAGCCTGATTGGGACAGAAGATTTAAAGCCTTTTGACAAAATGTCAAGTGTCAAGAGACCAGAGTCAAGCAAAAAAGAAGTTAAAAAAGATACTGTAGAATTGAAACAAAAAATAAGCAAACCGGTTAAAAAAACAAGAATAACCAAGAACGCTAAAAAAGGAGTAATAAAATCCTAGTCTCTAGATTCTAGCGACTGGCCACTTATTTATGGGCACCAATAAATTATCAGCAAAAGATATTAAGCGGGAAAAGCATATTGTAGATGCAAGCGGAAAAGTATTAGGAAGGCTTGCAACAGAGATAGCAACTATGCTGATGGGGAAAAATAAGCCGCAATTTGTTCCTTACTTAGACACGGGAGATTCGGTTGTGGTGACCAATGCCAGCAAAGTTAAGGTGACAGGTAAAAAATCAAAAGTAAAAACTTATACCCGTCACTCCGGATACCCAGGCGGACTGAAAGTGGAAACTTTCGATAAAATGATTGTCCGGAAGCCGGAATATGTGATAGAGCATGCAGTAAAAGGCATGCTTCCTCAAACAAAATTGGGCAGGCAAATGATAAAAAAGCTTAAAGTTTTTTCCGGCGAGGAGACCAAATGACACAAACCGCAACAAATGTAGTAGGTAGAAGAAAAGAATCAAAAGCTCGTGTAAGAGTAAATCCTGGTAATGGACAGATGACGGTTAATGGTAAACCAATTGTAGAGTATTTCAGCGGACCTATAATGCAGAGAATTTATTCCAGACCTTTAGAAATTACTAAATCGGCAGGCAAATACGCAATCTCTATAAAAGTTGAAGGCGGGGGTAAAGTCTCGCAACTCGGAGCAGTTGTTCACGGGATAGCAAGGGTTTTAGCAAAAACAGATCCATCTTTGCGGACTATCCTAAAAAAAGAAGGTTTTCTTACCCGTGATGCCAGGGCCAAAGAACGAAGAAAATACGGCAATGCCCAAAAAGCCCGAGCCAAGAAGCAGTCCCCAAAGAGGTAATTTCTATTTACATTTTGAAAAACCTGGGCAGTTGAATTTAATTTAAAAATTCTGTATAGTAAAAACTCTCCGCCAAGATTATGCCAATACTTAAAAAAACAATGTTTCGCGAATACGACATGCGCGGTCGCGAAGCAGACGATGAACTTAACGATGAATCAATGTACCATGTCGGCAGAGGGTTTGGCACCTTCCTTATTAAAAGGGGTGTCACAGAAGCGGTTGTTGGTCATGATGCAAGAGCTACATCTGAAAGCTTTCATGCAAATGTGATCAAAGGTTTAATAGAATGCGGTGTTAATGTAATTGATATAGGAATAATTACCACCCCAATGGGCTATTGGGCGCAATATTACTTAAAAGTTAAAGGCTTAGTCACAGTTACTGCTTCTCATAATCCGGTTGGATGGAACGGCGTTAAACTCGGTTCAGATCTTTCCTATACTTTGCTTACTGATGATCTGCAGGAAGTCTACAACATAATTGCAAAAGAAGATTATGTTAATGGTAAAGGTACAATCAAAAAAGAAAATATTTTAGAAGCCTATATGAAAGATCTTCTTTCCCGGACAAAAATTACTAAAAAATTTAAAATACTGATTAATACCGGCAATGGTACAGCTGGGATAGTGGAACCGGAAATATTTAGAAGAGCCGGATGTGAGGTGATTGAGCATTTTACCAATATAGATCCAACTTATCCTAATTACACTGCAAATCCTGATGGAACCGCTATGATGGAAGATACAGGGGAGCAAACTGTTGCAAATGAGTGTGATTTAGGATTTGCCTTTGACGGGGATGGAGACAGGTTGGGTCTGGTTGATGAAAAGGGACAAACAATCTGGCCGGACAGGTATATCATTTTACTTGGCCGTTTAGTTCTTTCAAAAGAGCCCGGAGCCAAGATTATTTTTGATGTGAAAGTATCAGAGGCTTTACCTGAAGATATTAGAGCGCACGGCGGAACGCCAATTATGTGGAAAACGGGTCATTCACATATTAAAGCTAAAATGCTTGAGGAAAAAGCTGCTATGGCAGGAGAGATGAGTGGACATGTATTTTTTAAACAGGATTTTTATGGTTTTGATGATGCGACTTTTGCGGCTTTGAAATTACTTGAGTATTTATCAGCACAAGAAGAATCATTATCTGGAGTTATCGCTACAACGCCTTATTATGTTTCAACTCCAACAATTCAAGTGAAGGCTACTGATGAAGATAAATATGAGGTGGTGAAAGAGTTGACTGAGGAATTTAAAAAGGATAATTACAAGGTCATAGATATTAATGGGGCAAGGGTTTACACCAGGAATGGTTGGGGATTGGTCCGGGCCTCCTCTAATACTCCTACTTTAGTTTTAAGATTTGAAGCCAAAACACAAGAAGATTTAGAAAAAATCCAAAAAATATTTAAAGATAAACTGGATAAATTTCCTGTTGTTTCAAAGGAATGGGATAGCAGTGGTCATTAAACGTTTTTGAGGACTTGCCAAAGTAGGCAAGTTATGGTTTACTAGAGAATACATCAAGAGAGCCGCCCCAGGAGGCGAGCCGGCAACCTTAAAGCCTAAGGTGCCAGATCCGAGAGAGGATGATGTGGCCTGAGTCCTGAGCTTGTCGAAGGATCGAAGGCAAACTTTTAACCTCTCGTCTTGAGAGGTTTTTTTAAACATATGATAAAAACAAACGGTATAACAACTTTTACTTCAGAATCAGTCTGTGCCGGTCATCCGGACAAAATCTGTGATCAAATTTCCGATGCAATTTTGGATGCAGTGCTGGCTCAAGATCGTCAAGGCAGGACTGCGATAGAATGTTTAGCAGGACATAATAAACTTATCATTGCAGGAGAAGTAGGGGCAAATGCTAAAGTAGATTACGCCTCGGTTGCAAAAGATCAAATAAGGCGTCTTGGGTATACAGATCCTAAATTTAATTTTTGTGATAAATCCTCCATAGAGGTATATGTTCATGAGCAATCACCGGAAATAGCAGTTGGTGTAAAGAAAAAAGGAGCCGGTGATCAGGGGATGATGTTTGGTTTTGCCTGCCGTGAAACAGACAGCTTAATGCCGCTGCCTATAACTATGGCTAATGCTTTAGTTAAAAGGATGGATCAAGTGAGGGAAGAAAAGATTGTTAAATATTTGCGTCCGGATGGAAAATCTCAAGTGACTATCGAATACAAAGACGGAAAACCCCGGAAAATCTTGCAAGTAGTTGTAGCTATTCCTCATGAGGAATCAGTTAATTTAAATCAGGTAAAAGAAGACATATATGAATTTGTAGTAATACCGGTTTTGGAAAGGTTTGGTTTTAAGATTAAAATAGATGATTTGGTGGTTAACGGCACAGGCATTTGGCATAACGGCGGCCCGGCCTCTGATTGCGGTTTAACCGGTAGAAAGATTGTGGTTGATACGTACGGTGGGTATGCCAGAGTTGGAGGGGGAGCCTTTTCTGGAAAAGAGCCCTCTAAGGTAGATAGAGGAGGAGCATATGCTGCAAGGTTTTTAGCTAAAAATATTGTGGCTCATGGCTTAGCAGACAGGGCAGAAGTCAGACTTGCCTATTTTATCGGGGCAAAAAAACCTACCATGCAGGATGTGGAAACTTTTGGCACCAATAAAAAATCCCACAAAGTAATTCTTTCTTTTATGGAGAAAATCTTAGATACTTCTGTTTCCGGAATAATAAATGGTTTGGATTTACAAAGGCCGATATATCTGCCAACAGCAGCTTATGGTCACTTCGGCCGCGACGAATTCCCCTGGGAAAAGATAGTTTAAGCAAAACTTTAGTTATTTGGAACGATCGGACAGTTTACGTAAAGTTTAAAGAATTTCTTTTGAACAAAGTCTAATTTACTTTAAACTTCTTAAAATCTTTTAAAGGACCATCGGAAACTTCAACTTTTTCCACCCGGGCCATATTTGAACCGGTGTGACACCAATGCAGGAATTTTTCTAAATTATCTTTTTCTCCTTCTGCTTCAATATAGACTGAGCCGTCCGGCTGGTTTTGGGCAAAACCTTTAATGTCTAAATCATCAGCTTGTTCTTTGGCATTGGCTCTGAAAAATACCCCTTGGACCAAACCAGAGATCTTGATATTAAGATGTATATTCATAATTTCTCCGTAATTGCGAGGAGTCTTACGACGAAGCAATCTTGAGTAATAATTAATAGAGATTGCTACGCTAATCGCTCGCAATGACAATTAAAAGATTTTAGGAAAACTCCAATATCATTGGTAAATGATCGGATATTTCCAGATGAGGAACCTGAAAATTTTTGATTTGGATATCTTTTGAAGTAAATGCATAATCAGCGTATTTTTGAAATTCTGGTTTTCCGTAAAAAGGACTTAGACTACTTCTAGTTAGTTCAATTTGAAATTCTTTTATTAGGTTTTTCATATTGTTCTCAACAATTTTGATACATTCGGTGTGCGGCAATAAATTAAAATCACCAATCAATATTTTTGAGTCGTTTTCAGCATCCACAATTTGTTTTACTCTTTCTGTTTCCAAAAGCCGCCTTTTCGTATCAAGTTTATTTCCCGGAAAAGGCGTTCCATGGAAATTAAAAACTGAAAAATTTTTACTCTCTGTATTAAAATTTATATATTGCAAAGGGGTTGAGAGGTTTGAAAAATCCTTTTTTAAAGGTTGAGTATCATCGTTTTTAAAAATGAAGAAGTCTTTTTTGGATATAATTTTGATATCATTTTTAACAAATATTGCCAGTCCATAAGTTAAATCAAAATCTACAGGAACAGCGTTGTCATCAAATCCGCTTTTTGTTGGAAAATAGAACTCTTGAAAATTTGGTAAGATATTTTCTATTTCCGAAAGTAGATTAGCCCTAATCCCCCTGCATGTTTTGATATTAGATTTTGTGTCATAGATTTCCTGGAAACAGAAAATATCAGTATCTTGTGAATGGTTTTTTATAAAATCCATCAAGGGCTCAAATATTTTCCCGCCCCAGGTATTTAGAGAAATAAGTTTCATAATTGAACGTAGTGAAATTATAAGTCCACGTCTATGAATAGTATTCTACGAGGCTGAATGGTAAAATACAACAAGCACCGGAGATTAGTTCATCGGGTTAAAGTCGTAAATCGACTTTAACGGGATAACTACAATCAAATCCGCATTTAGCGGATATTTTAAAATCATGCTTATCCCAGGAAGACCGCGACGGGGAGTAGTATAGTGGTAACACGCCGCGCTGGGGGTGCGGCATCGGGAGTTCGATTCTCCCCTCCCCGACCAATATAGTACATTTTGGGGTATTGACCTTTGGGATATATTTGGTAACCTATAAAGTAGTATAAAATTATGGCACAAACAAATAACGATGCCAGAAAAGCTGCAATTTCTGCAGCTATGGCTCAAATTCAAAAGCAGTATGGCACAGGTTCTATAATGCGTTTGGGCGAGCGGGTTGAAAAATTTACTACAGAAGTTATCCCTACAGGTTCTCTGGCATTAGATTTAGCATTAGGTGTTGGGGGTTTGCCAAAAGGAAGAATTATAGAAGTTTACGGACCTGAAGCAGGCGGGAAGACCAGTGTATGCTTGCATGTAATCGCTGAAGCTCAAAAAAAAGGCGGAGTGGCAGCATTTATAGACGCAGAGCATGCCTTGGATCCTCAGAGAGCGCAAAAGATCGGAGTAAATTTGGACGATCTGTTGATCTCCCAGCCGGATACCGGCGAGCAGGCTTTGGAAATTGCCGAGGCCTTAATCCGTTCAGGCGGAGTAGATGTTTTGGTAATAGATTCTGTGGCAGCGCTGGTACCAAGGTCAGAGCTGGAGGGCGAAATGGGTGAATCTTCAATGGGTGTACAGGCTAGACTAATGTCTCAGGCTTTACGAAAATTAACCGGCGCAGTTTCCAACACCAACACTATTGTAATCTTTACTAATCAGTTAAGACAAAAAATCGGGATTATGTTTGGCAATCCAGAAACCACAACAGGAGGCCTTGCATTGAAATTTTATTCCTCTATCCGCTTGGATATCCGGAAGATTGAAAATATTAAAGATGGGGATTTGGTTATTGGTTCAAGACACAGGGTTAAGGTGGTTAAAAATAAAGTCGCTCCCCCGTTTAGAATTGCGGAATTTGATATGGACGAGAATGGAATATCTCATGAAGGAGAGCTTTTAGATGTAGGGATAGAACTTGGGATTTTAACCAAATCAGGAGCTTTCATAAGATGGGGAGAAAAAATGCTGGGTCAGGGGCGACAGGCAAGCATTGCATACTTAAAAGAAAATAAAAAAGAGGCACAAGTTTTGGAGAAGGATATCAGGGAAGCTTGGGGCAAGCAAAAAGAAGGTAAGGAAAAACTTGTAGTCGGGAAAGAAGAAGATAAGGGAGTGTTAGAAGAGGTTGTATAATTGATGCATGCCTAAAATTACCTCGGTAGAACCTCAGAAAAAAAATCTTCGCCGGTTTAATGTTTATCTGGATGGAGAATTTGCCTTTGGGGCAGATGAAGATCTGGTGGTTAACAAGAGATTGGTAGTTGGAAAAGAAATTTCAAAAGAAGATTTAGAAAAAATTTTATTTGAGGCAGAGGTGGGGAAATTAATGGAGCGGATGTATGGGTGGTTTTCTTTAAGGCAGCATTCAGAAGCAGAGGTTAGGCAATATTTTAGAATCAAGAATCAAGAATCAAGAATAAAAGATAAAGAACCAATAAGCCAGCTGGTGATTGATGCTACGATAGAAACTTTAAAGAAAAAAGGCATGGTAAATGATTTGGAATTTGCCAAGGCCTGGGTAGAGGCAAGAAGAAAAAGCAGGCAAAAAGGCATTCGGGCTATAAAATCAGAGCTTTTTCAAAAAGGGATTGATAAGGAAATTATAGAAAAAGTGATAAGTGATACGCGATACGAGATAAGTGAAGAAGAGTTGGCAAAGCAGGCTTTGGAGAAAAAAATAAAATATTGGAAAAATTTAGATCCCAAAAAGCTCTATCAAAAATCAATTGAATTTTTGCTCAGAAAAGGATTTGATTATGAGGTTGTTAAGTCTGTAATTGAAAAAGTAATAAAAAAAGAGTAAAATAGTTCTAGAGAATCAGAAAGAGTGGATTTATCTATGAAAAAATTAATTCTCAAAACCAAGTCAGACTTGGTCAAAAAATTAATACTCCCTCTAAGCTTCGAGTAATCGGAGTCTTTTCTGATTCTGTTAATGTCATCCTGAACATAGTGAAGGATCTCTGAACTTGTTTCAGATGGATCTAGAATAAATCTAGAGATTCTTCGCTAATCGCTCAGAATGACCAGAGAGAATATTATGCAACGATCATTTGGTCCAATTAAAACTAATCAGCAATCTCCATCATCTGATGGAGATTTTATCAAACGTGAAGCAGAGCTTGCCAAAAGAGAAGGGGTTTTAGAAGAAAGAGAAAGACAGATTACTCAAAAACAAATACTTCTGGATGAGAAATTGGAATCTTTGGAAAAAGTCCGTAAAGATTTAGTTTCCAAGCTGGAGAAAGTTTCTTCTATTTCCAAAGACGAAGCTCAAAAAATTCTTTTAGAAAATGTTGATAAAGATTTATCTTCAGAAATATCCAAAAAAATAAAAGAGGCAGAAGAAGAAATAAAGCTGGCAGCAGATGAGAAGGCTAAAGAAATTTTAGCCAGCGCAATGCAACACGGCGTGACAGATTATATTTCAGAATTTACGACTTCAAAAGTAAAGCTTCCGGATGAGGAAATGAAAGGCAGGATTATCGGTAAAGAAGGCAGAAATGTCAGAACGTTTGAACAAGTGACAGGGGTTGATGTAGTGATGGATGATGAGATTCCGGATACTTTGATTTTATCTTCATTTGATCCGGTAAGGAGGGAAATAGCTAAAGTTTCTTTGGAAAGACTTATGGAGGATGGGAGGATTCAACCGCAAAGAATTGAAGAAATTGTTCAAAAGACCAAGGAAGATATAAATAAAATCATGAGAGCGGCAGGCGAAAAGTTGTGTCATGATGTCGGGGTTTATAACTTGCCTGTGGAGTTGGTGGATATCATCGGCAGGTTTAAATACCGTTATTCATATGGACAAAATTTAATCATGCACACACAGGAGGAAACACAAATCGGAATTGTTTTAGCAAAAGAAATCGGAGCAGATGTTAACGTAGTGCGCTTGGGGTGCTTATTGCATGATATTGGAAAAGTGGTAACAGAGGGTGATGAGGGTACGCATGTGGAAAAAGGAGTACAGCTTGCAAAAAAATTCGGGATATCTGAAAAAGTTATCAATTGCATCGCAGAGCATCATGAAGATAAGCCTTTTTCAGCAGTTGAATCAATCCTTGTATACATTGCTGATGCAATATCCGGAGGCAGGCCTGGTGCCAGACATGAAAATGTCGGAGATTATATAAAGAGGATGGATGATATTGAAAAAATTGCCACATCTTTTGAAGGTGTTGAAAAAGCTTTTGCAGTGCAAGCTGGACGAGAAGTCAGGGTGATTGTAATTCCGGAAAAGGTTCCTGATGATGAGCTGCCGAAATTAACTCATGAAATAGCTGATAGGATTTCCAAAGAAGTGATGGTTCCCGGAGCTGTTAAGATAACTGCAATTAGAGAAACGCGCTATTCTGAGTCTACTTTGACAACCTAATTATCTTCTTTGGAAAATAATTAAACTTCTGTCTTCAAGCTTAATTTTCCAATAATTGGATTTTTTGAAAGTAGCTATTCTCTCTTTTAGGCTGTCGGGGTTCATCGGATAACTGCTTAAAGAGCTGTCTAAAACGATGTATTCTGCACCAAATACTTCCGGAAAAAAAAAGATCTGTTCCCTGTTTGCAAGATGTGGAATTATTGGTGATTGTGCGGAAACTGAAGCAGAGGAAGAGATAGTTTGCAGGGATTTTTGTATGTACTGTAAATGCGAAATATCCTGAATGGGGTTTTTTATTACTCCCCAGACCAAGCCGTTTGGCGCAAGTCCCCCGGTAAAGAGGAAAAATATAAAAAGAATAATTACGGGACGCAAAGGAATATTGAATTTGCTTAGGGCAAAGATTGAGCTGACTGCAAGGAAAGGTATTAGGTTGGCGCTATGATGAAAGTTATTAGTCCATGTTTGAATGTAAGTGGAGGAAAATCTAAGGAATAGGGATGGGAAAACAGTAAGCCAGCTTAATATGGATAATACAGGTAAGAAATCAAACGAACGGTATAGCTCATCAACTGTTTGCATTTTTATGGGAGAGTTGAAAAGTTGATCAGTAAATATAGAAGGGCGGGTAAGGATTAGCAAAATTAAATCGAGAGGCTGATTTATAGGAAGGATAGAGGCAGATAAATAAGCTGAGCTGGCTCCTGCCCAAAGGAATGGCATTATTTGAAACTTGATAATATATACGCTTACCAGCGCAAAGATTACAGTCAGTAAGCCTAACTTTATTTCACGTTTAATTATTTGAAATAAACCCAGTCCCAGAATAAATATCGGGATATCTTCTTTGAAAGTTAAGCTTAAAGCAAGAATAATCCAATACATTCTCCATTTTTTAAAATACCAGAAGTAAAGTATTAAAGATAAAGGCAATACAGAAATAGTTGCTAAATGGAAATCGAAATTTACAGCGGATATGATCCCCTGTGAGGTTAGATAAGATAAGGCAATTAAAAAACTAACTAAAGTATTTTTTAACCTGTCTTGGGCGATTGCATAAATAGGAATACAGCTTAATGCTACGAAAATTGCTTGTAGGATGAGAAGAGTTGAGGCATCGGGAAAGAGTTTGTAGAGAGGGGAAATCAAAAGCAGGATTAAGCCAAAATGATCGGCTAATATTAGCATATGTTTTAATGTGCTAAACGGAGTCAGGCCTTGGCTGTAAAGATATGTCGCCTGAGTATGAATTCCTAAATCAAATGCATGGGAATTAAAACTGAAGTGTCTATTGAGAGTATGAAGTGAAAATATAACTATAAATAGTGCTGCCAAAAGAGAAGGGATGATAATTCTTTGCGCCATAAGGAGGGCAGAAAAATATTTTAACATATTATTATTTTGGGGCTTGATAAAAGGTAAAACATCTGGTAATTTATCCCTGTTATGACGAAAAATGAACTGATTGAAAAGGTTGCTAAAAAAGCAAACCTGACCAAAAGAGCTGCAGCTGATGCTGTAAATCAAACATTTAATTTAATTAAGGATGGATTAGTCAGGGGAGAAAAAGTTGTTATCACAGGATTTGGAACCTTTCTGATAAGATCTCGCGCAGCAAGACGGGGAAGGAACCCGCAAACCGGGGAAACTATTCAAATCCCCAATAAAAAGACTCCGGGCTTTACTTCCGGCAAAACCCTTAAGAGATTAATCAAGTAATTAAATAAATTACTGCTAAGAAATGGCAAAAGCTCCCGGCGATTGTAAATAAATGCCAAACCCCATGACTGAAAGGTAATTTTTGCCATAAGTAAAAAATAGTCCCCGCACTATAAAGAAGTCCCCCGGTAATAAGCAACTGTAATCCAATTAAAGGGAAATCCGGTAGCAATGATCCACTGGTAACAACTGCCAGCCATCCCATTGCAAGATAAACAAATAAGAAAACCTTTCTTTTGCCTGCGGGGCGGATAGCTTTAAGAATAATTCCAGTAATAGCCAATCCCCAAATAAATAGTAGTAATGTCCAGCCTGTCTTGGGAGGCATGGCAAGCAAGGCAAAAGGAGTATAAGTTCCGGCAATAAGCAGAAAAATAGAGGTATGATCCAAAATTTGGAATACTTTTTTTGCACCGGTAAAAGATAAACTATGGAAAAGGGTTGAAAAAAGGAAAGAGATAATCAAAGCTCCTTCAAACGCAATAATAGCTGGAATATTTTCAGCTTTGTGGTTTTTAAACGCCAAAGACAAAAGTATCACAAGTCCACTTAATCCAAGTAATACTCCTATACCATGGGTTACGCTGCTAAATATTTCTTCTCCGATTATTAAACCTTTACTCTTTTTCATATACACATTATCGCATAGCCTTGTTAAAGTATTTATCAAGATGTAAGATTTCTTTATGAGAAAAGAGCTGGAGGCTTTTAAAATAAAAATAGGTAATAGAATTTTGGATTATAGATTAGGTCAAAAATTAGATTTAAATAAAATAATTAGCTTTTTTGAAAAAAAATATAAGGTTAAGAAAATCTGGTCAGGCGACCGGCATATATTAGGAATCTTAGAAAAATTTCAAAAAGAATATTTTTTAAAATTATCAACAAGTGAAGGTATTAGTTTTTTCGGCAAAAGGGAATACAAGTGGAACGAAATTTTTAACAATAAGATTTCTCATAGCGAATTTCAAGTACCCCGTAATCTTGAAAGCGGATACTTTGAGAAGCTGTTTTATCAGATTACTGAAAAATTTGATGGTGAACTTTTATGCGATAGAGTCGCTTCCAAAGATCAGTCAAATCGGATAATTGATGATATTGAGAAGATAATAAGTTTATCAAGATTAATTGAGAGTATAAAAGTAGATAACTTAGAATATCCTGTTTCCAAGGTAGAAGATAACTTCAGGAATTATTTTATTGCAAAAACGAAAAGTTGGTATAAGAGTATTCCTTTGGAGATTGCTAAAAAATTTGACGTCTTAAGTTTGTTGGAGTTAGTTGAATCGGATAGCATTAAGCTTTCCAAAAAGCCACGTCATGGAGATTTTGCTCCCTGGCACATTTTTAGACTAAGCAATAATAAATTGGGGCTGATAGACGGGGAGCACTTTTTATCTCAGGGAGTGGCGGGATATGATATTGGTTATTTTCTACAAAGGGTATTTAGTGTCCTTAAAAATTCGGATGTTTCTCAAATGATTTTAAATCATTTAATTAAATATGGTTATGATTTACAAAAATTAAAAGTGATTTTAGCTGCGCGGGCTATTGGCGGTTATCTTGACGAGTCGCTGGCTCCTTTGCCAAATTACGATTATGCTGTCAGGTTCCAAAATTGGATTATGCATTTGAAAGCATAGTAAGGATCTAGAAAGGATTTTTTGATAAATTAGTCAGAAAAAATAACTTAATCCATTCTTTGGAAATAGGTACTCCTGTTAGAAATGGAAAAATTAAAATAAAACTGATAATAAATAAAAGTAAAATTATAAATGCTAATTTTCTTTTTTCCTTATCCTCAAGTAGCGCATTAAGCATGTGACCTAATACAAGACTTAAGAAGGGTACAGACGGGCTAAAATGGTACAGAAACATAATTCGGGGAGATGCAGCCCATGGTAGCCAGAAAGCAAAAAATCCCAGTAAAATTATTGCTAAATTTACAGCTTTTTTTCTAATTGCCTCTAAAACAGTCAAAATTATCGCAATTCCACCTGCCCAAAAAACTGCCGGATTGCCTGAGGTGAAAATATTGGCCATGGTGTCTTTTTGGTAATCTACAAAATACCAGACTGGATATAAATTAAGGGGCCATGACCACCAGGGCGATGCATAGCCGTGTGTGGCTTTTAGTCCGGTATGATACCACCACATTTGCTGCTGCAGCTGGATAAATTGATCAATAGTATGTCCCAGCAGAAAAAAAGGCAAATAACTAATCAGATAGATAATAGGTGGAATAAAAACAAAAAACAAAATCTTTAAGTATTGTTTACTAAACAGTAATAAAGGTATAAAAATGAGGTAGGAATAAACAGCTGCCCATTTGCTGGATAAAGCCAGCCCTAAAACGATTGCAGAAAGCAAAAATCGTTTATTTAAAAAACAATAGATTGACCCCAGTAAAAAAGTGACAAAATAAATATCATTCATGCCGGTGCGGGATTGGACAAAATTAAGACCGTCTAAAGAAAACACAAAAGCGGAAAGCAAGGAAGCAGTTTGATTTTTTAAAAGCTTTAACCCCAAAAGATAAATTAAATAGACTGATAAAACTCCAAGCAAGGCTCCCGGTAATCTGTATGCCCAGGCATTTTCTGTTTTGAAAATAAACATGGAGACAGTCATTATTTCTTTAGCAAGAGGCGGGTGGGTCCATTCATAAGCTACTCCCGGGGGAGGTGTAGTCCACCATTCCCATGCTTCTTTTGAGCCTTTTAAATATTCTTTTGCAGTAAATGCATGATAAACCTCATCAAAAACATATTTGTTTGGGTAATCAAGTCGAAACAAACGTAAGAAGGCAGTTAAAAGTAAAATGATTATTAAGATATGTTTTGGTTTAAGTTTCGGAAGATATGGCATAATTTTTTATTATACTAATAACGATTAGGATAAAGAGAATCGTTGAAACTAACGATAACCCTTTGCTGTTGGTATCTAGAAAATTATATATGATTGGATTATAGAGCACCTTAGGTAATTTAAAATAGAATTCGTTGTAATAAACATAGACATAATACAAGTTTAAGAAATGTAGTAAACTCAATATTCCGGTTAACACCAGTAACAATTTAGATTTATATGTAACAGCCACAAGTATCAGAAAAACTAATCCAGGATAGAGATATCTTTCATGGACACGAGTTGGTAAAAAGAAAAACCCCAGTGTTGCAAGAGCTGCCAATACATAAACGGATAACTGTTTCTTAAGGTATAAATACCCGATTATTATCCAATAGCCTGCCAATAAGATATATCCCCAGCTTTGGTAGGATATGTCATTCCAAAGTGTGACATCGGGAATCCAAAAGCCTACTGCCCCCCAGAAATTATAAGCAAATAAAGAAGTAACAGTATATTGGCTTGCGGTAGTTATTATCAAATTAATAAGACCGATTAAGGAATAAGTAAAAAAAGGTAAAGAGAATATAAAGAGAATAATTAAAAAGGGCAGAACTATTTTAATTATATTTCTGGTAGAAAAATTGGCTATACTAAATAAAAAATAGACAGGTATTATCGCGATTGTTTGCGGTTTTATTAACAGAGATATCCCAAGCAGTAAGGATGAAAGAATTAATTTTTTATTTTGAAGAAAATCAATCGTCAGAAAAAGAGAAAGAGCGAGGATGCTGTCAATTTGTCCCCAAATAGAACTATTAAATATTAAAGCCGGATTTAGAAAAATTAAAAAAGCTGCTAATTTTGCGTAAAACCCCGGTACAATTTGTTTTAATTTTAAATATATTAGTGCACCTAAAATTATTTCAGCAAAAATCGCGGGGAGTTTAAGTATTAAATAAAAAGTCGGATTATCTATTTGTAGCAAGTTTTTTACAAATACCAATAAACTTAGGATATACATATAACCAGGGGTATAATCGCTAAAAACCTGATTACTGTAAAACTTACTAAAACCCACTTCGTCAAGCCTTAGAGCCCAGGCAAACCAATCATCAGTATCTATTTTAAACCCGGGTACATTGGCTAATACCAGCCTGATAGTCAGCCCCCCTATCACCAGAAAAAAAAGGAAGCGATATTTTCTCATCTTACTTTATAAATACTATAATTTCCGCTGTCCAATATTATTGGATATTGATTTAAGAAAGCTCTATTAATATACATATCTTGCGGATCGCTAGATTCCACGACTATGTAATCGATACTATTTTTTTCAATTAATGGTTTGGCATTATCAGCACCTGCAAATATCTCGTTGATATCTTTCTCCCGGTCTTGATAATTGATCCCATGTACCCAAAGAAGGCCCGGATAGCCCATCATTATGGATCTGCCAGCCAAATTACTGACAGGAGAATTATGTAGTTTATATGTTAGAAAAATACTGTCTCTTGGGGTAATTTCTTTAAGTTTTTCGCCTGTTTCTACTGCCTCTTTGGAAAAAAGAAGATATGTAACATTTATTTCCCTCCATATGGATAGTAAAGCTGATGAAATCATAGTGATTATGATGAGTACTGTAGCAATTTTAAAAGACAAGTATTTGAATTTAAATAAATATGTAAAAAAAGAGGCTGCGCTAACAGAAAAAAACAGTCCTGCCCAGAAAAGAAATTTTACATTATCCCAATTATAAGGTGAAAATAGAGCAAGATTGATTATTACTAATAAAATTAAAGCATTAACTTGTAATATCTTTACCCATTTAGTGGCTAGCGGGAATATCAGAATAATTAAAGACAACGGGATAAAAAGATATGTATTTTTAAACCAAAACCATATTATGGATTCGTTCTCGCTTTTCATCCACCAAAGATGAGGTTTAAAAAAACTTTCCGATCCGCTGATATGATTTAAAAATACAGGAATATGGGGCAATGCAAATATTACTGTCAAAAACATTACAAAGATATAATTTCTCAGTTGGATTTTCCAGTATTGTCTGGCTAGGGTTAACAATCCTATAAGAGGAAGTGTGATTGCCATCGCCAATACTGTGTGGGTATGCATTAGAGGCATTAATGATATTAAAAGTGCAGCCAGGACTAAATCAAAAATACTGTGATGTCTGTCGGTATTTTTAAAAAATAGCAGTCGTAGAATAATAATTCCTGCCGGAATTCCGAAAAGCAAAGACCTTTCAGGAATTATCATCCTGGAAAGAAAATTACCCCATTGGATATTTTGTTCAAACAGATGGGAATACTCTTTGAGCATGGTAGGGTTTAGTAAAGCCTGGATAATTGATGTTAGATTGAATGAATAATCGCTTAAGAAAAATATAAATCCTAATCCTCCGTTAAAAAAGTAAAGAAGCACAGCAAAGAAGCTTTTCAGCCCATCCCTTGTTAAATTATAAGTAAAGTCATAAATTAAACCGATTAGACTTAAGGAAAGCATAAGACCGGGTATGATAATCGACAGACGTAGCGACCAGCCTTCAAAAACTAAAATTGCTGAAAAAAAATTTATTAAATAAGGATATGCAAGTTGAGCATTTGCATAGAATGGATTATCCGGAGGAAATTTGTAACCGTAAGCGATATGGGAAATTATACTTAAATGAAATGGCAGATCACCATATGTACTTTCACCTGTTTGTAAATTTCCTTTGACTGAAGGAATAATATGATGATTAAAAAGTGTAAAAAGTATCAGTCCGATTACGATTGTTAAAATAAATAATAATTTTTCTTTAAAAAGGTTTTGTAAACAAGGCAAGAAATTTAAATTAATTTTATATTTTAAAAAATAAAATATTTCAAATAATATAACTATAAAGTGGGCTATATAAATACCCGTGGGAAATGAAAAGATGATGCTGCTAAAATAATTGATTGCAGTAAATAAAATAATTCCCAAAGAAACAATATAAGAAATTTCCGAAAATTTTGGTATGGTAATTGACAACCTTTTTGTTACAATTACTCCCAATATTAAGCTTATAAAAAGGCTGAAAAACGGAAGGATAAATGACATTAATAAATAATACCAGATTAGTAGTAATTTTAGGTCCGACATCGACAGGTAAAACAGATTTGGCCTTAAACCTTGCTAAAAAATTTAACGGAGAATTATTATCTTGCGACTCAAGGCAGGTTTATCGGGGGCTGGATATTGGGACTGGAAAATATCCAAATTTAAATATCAAATATCAAATATCAAATATCAAAAAGAGGAAAGCGCATTGGGAAATAGAGGGGGTTAAAATCTCGATGTATGATGTGGCTGATCCAAAAAAACAATATACGGTTTATGATTTCATAAAAGACGCAACCCCAATCATTGATGATATTTTAAAAAGAGGAAAACTTCCTATTATAGTAGGGGGTACTGGGTTGTACTTAAAAGCTTTACTTGAGGGTATTCCTAATTTGGGAATCCCGGTTTCGGAGAAATTAAGGATGCAGCTGCAAAAACTTTCTAAAGATGAGCTGCAGGGAAAATTACAACAAATAGCTCCTGATAGATGGGAGCGTATGAATTACTCGGACAGACAAAACCCCAGAAGGTTAATCAGGGCAATAGAGATTGTCATTCAGCTCACTGTAAACAAGCTCAGGACTCAGGATGACAAAGGTAGAAGTCAAAATGACACTTACGTTTTAAAAATCGGATTAACTGCACCGCGCGATATTTTATATCAAAGAATCGATAAGCGGGTTATCATCAGGGTTAATCAGGGGATGATTGATGAAGCACAGCAGTTACATAAGAGGGGCCTGAGTTTAAAAAGAATGAGACAATTGGGGCTTGAGTATGGAGTTTTAGCTGATTTTCTGGAGGGCAAAATTAAAAGTAAGGAGGAATTGATTAAAGTATTGCAGGGCAAAATTCATGGTTTTGCCAGAAGACAGCTTACTTGGTTTAAGAAAGAGAAAAATGTATCTTGGGTTGATACAGAAGGTAGAAATTATTTCCAAAAAGTAGAGAATTTGATTTGTAAATGGTATGATAATCCTATAAATGTCGCATAAAATTGATATTTCGCATAAAACAATAATTTTTGTTGCTTTATTCATCCTATCTTTATGGATAATATTTTTAATCCGTGATCTTTTGATAATTTTATTTATTGCGGTAATTTTTGTATCTGCTTTATCGCCTTTGGTAAAATTTTTTATTAAATTAAAACTTCCGAAAGTTTTAAGCATTGCTCTAACGTACATTATTATAATAGCAATAGTAACGGGTTTAATTGTAAGCATAGTGCCGCCGCTTATTGAGCAAAGCAGTAAACTGGTGGTTGCATCTCCGGCACTTGTGGCTCAATTTTTTAATGTTACTAATCTTGACAGATCAATATTTTCCCAGGAATTAACAAATATTTCAAAAAATTTATTCTCAATTACCTTGTCTATATTCGATAACTTGGTTACAATAATATTTCTCCTGGTTTTAAGTTTTTATATGCTTTTAGAAAAAGAAAAGCTTGAAACCCGCTTAGCTTCATTATTTGGCAGCAAAGAAGAAAGAGTTAAGTTATTAATTGTGAAGATCGAAGAAAAACTAGGCGCATGGCTGCAGGGTCAGTTAATACTGAGTCTTGTAATAGGCATCCTTTCATACATCGGACTTACTCTTCTAAATATTCCCTATGCTTTGCCTCTTGCTATGATAGCCGGCATTATGGAGGTTATTCCGGTTATCGGACCGATAATTTCAGCATTGCCTGCAATTTTTCTGGCGCTGACAATATCCCCGTTTTTAAGTATTGCAGTTGCAGTTATGTATCTTGTGATTCAACAGCTGGAAAATAATTTGATTGTGCCTCAGGTAATGAAAAGAGCGGTTGGCTTAAACCCTTTGATAGTTATTCTGGCCATTGCTATAGGAAGCAGATTGCTGGGTATAGCAGGCGCTTTATTGGCAGTTCCGTTGGCAGTTGTGATACAAATAATTGCTGCTGAAATAATTGAGGAAAAAAAGATATAGTTGTATAATATAGGGGCCTGGGAAGAAGGATAATCGGTCCGCCTTTGGCGGACAGGAAAGTCCAGACAGCAAAAAGCAGGGTGATCTGCGTAAGCAGGTAGCCGTAAGGCCTAGTTAGAGTAACAGAAACGATCTGGGTGACGCCAGCTGAAACGACCAAGTGACTGGGTATCCCGCCTTAAGGCGGGAGGACAATCCTCCCCGCTGCAATCCTAGAATCAACAGAGCCGCTTGCTCAATTGTTGTAATCAGGAGCATTAGATAAATGATTATCTTGAAACAGAATCTGGCTTACTATCTTCCTAGGCAAATTTTTCTTCCCCTATAGTATACTAATTATAGATGCTTGCAAAGATAATTTCAGGAGCTAATATAGGCCTTGATGCGGTTTCTATTACAGTGGAGGTTGATGTAAGCGGCCAATCTTTACCTTCTTTTACTATTGTGGGGTTAGGAGACAGGGCAGTTGAAGAGAGTAAAGAAAGAGTCCGGGCTGCATTCAGGAACACCGGCGTAGATTTTCCTTTGCATAGGATTGTTGTTAATTTGGCGCCGGCTGATTTACCAAAAGAAGGACCATCCTACGATCTGCCTATTGCTTTGGGTTTGCTCTTGGCATCGGGTCAAATAACTGCGGGAAAAACAGATTTGTCTAAAACTTTAATTGTAGGAGAATTATCATTGGATGGTTATCTTAGGAAAATCAATGGAGTATTGCCTTTGGCAATTCTAGCAAAAAATAGCGGCATAAATAAGATGATAGTTCCAAAAGAAAATGGGGCAGAAGCGGCAATTGTTGAGGGCTTAGAAGTAATGGCTCCTCAGGATCTGCGGCAGCTCGTGAGAGTTCTATTAGGACAGGAAGTTTTGGAACCTGAGAAAAGGAATACTTCAAATTTAGAAGATAATATAAACTATGAATATGATTTTTCCCAAATTAAAGGACAGGAGCAGGCAAAACGCGCATTGGAAATATCTGCTGCCGGCGGACACAATATCCTGCTTAAAGGTCCTCCCGGAGCAGGAAAAACTTTACTCGCCAGAGCTTTTCCGTCGATTTTACCACCTCTTGTTCTGGATGAGGCAATAGAAATAACTAAAATTTATTCAATAGCGGGCCTTATTCCGGATGGCAGATCGCTAATTACCAAGCGTCCGTTCAGGTCGCCGCATCACAGTGCTTCATATGTGGGGTTATTGGGAGGAGGGGTTAATGTCAGGCCGGGAGAAATTTCGCTTGCTCATAGGGGAGTTCTATTTTTGGATGAGGTGGCAGAATTCCCACGCCAAAGCCTGGAAAGCTTGCGTCAGCCGCTTGAGGATCGAGTTATTACAATTTCAAGAGCGTCAGGATCTATTAATTTACCGTCACGGTTTATTCTGTTTGCTGCTCAAAACCCTTGTCCCTGCGGATTTCTGGGAGATAAGAAGAGAAGTTGTTCTTGTATGCCCGGCCAGATTGCCAAATACAAAAGAAAGATTTCCGGACCATTTTTGGACAGGATAGATATTTATCTTGAGGTTCCTCCGGTGGAGGTAGATAAACTGGCATCGGATTTAAAAGTTGAAAGCTCCTTTGAAATCAGAAAAAGAGTAATTGAAGCAAGAAAGATTCAGGAAAAGAGATTCAAAAATAAAATTCTTACTAACGCTGAGATGAGAAACGAGGATATTAAAGAGTGCTGTACTGTTACAAGCGAAGGTTTGGAGCTTTTAAAGATGGCTATTTCTTCCCTTAATCTTTCGGCCAGAGGTTATCACCGGGTCCTAAAATTATCAAGGACTATTGCAGATTTATCCGCTTCCGAAAATATTCAGGCTGAACATATAGCAGAAAGCTTGCAGTACCGTGCAAGAGAAGAGAGCTGACTATAATAGACTTCCCCGGGATAACTATCATTTTAAGCTATCCGCTTTAACCTACAAAAAATCCCACTTTCCCCAGCGAAGCTGGATTTTGCGGGATTTTTTGAAACGGCGATCCATCGGCTTGTGCCTCAGGATACCAATTTTTTAGCCACCGATTTTAAACATGGAGGTTCCACAAACCGGGCAAGTGCCTTTTGAGGCTTTTTTACCATTTTTCATAGTTACCTCTTGTACATTTTCGGCGTCTCTTTTTTGGCGGCATTTTACACAATACATTTGCATAATTAAGTATTTCACCCCCTTTCTAAAATATTCTTAAATTCAGAAGATTGTTTTTTAAGAGAAAAAATAATGAAATTTGCGCTCCGATAGCCATAGAGGAAAGTATTAAAATTTTTGCCAAGTCGTGGCGTAGGTAAGCGAAATCGGTTCGGAACGACTCGGAATGACTCGGTGCGCCAGAGTATTGGTGTGTTAGAATTCCAGTTCCGGTTAACTGATTCTCCGATTTAACTGGTTCTCCGATTCTTTCTGAGTTTTCTGAATTCTTCCCATAGACTTGTCTGCGCAGTATTTGTAAGCGTTTTTCCAGGTCTGAAAGTTTTGCAGTTTGTTGGTATGCCATGCTAAGTTTTAGATCGAGCG
This sequence comes from Candidatus Daviesbacteria bacterium RIFCSPLOWO2_01_FULL_39_23, assembly GCA_001776935.1. GTDB lineage: Bacteria > Patescibacteriota > Microgenomatia > Daviesbacterales > UBA10151 > UBA10151. Next base: position 161,620 of record MFDN01000015.1, read on the forward strand.
TGCGAAATGAGCCTAGCACGAACAGTTGAGGCTGTCAAGCACCAGTTGTATTGTCGAATATTGTAGTTGACAATATTTGCATTCATAAAGTATATTGAAAGAGTAACTTATGTATCCGGATTGGTTCGTCATTGCCTTGCCTGCAATGGCGGTAATTTTTCTTTGGCTTGGATTTTTAAGTTTTTTTATTGGGAGGCAAAATAAATTTCTAAAATCACTTTTTCCTAAATCAGGAGAAAGGGATATAAGGAAAAAGTTTGAAGAGATACGAGAAACGGTGGAAGGATTTCAAAAAGAGTTATTCGGTATAAGCAAGAAGATAGAAACGGTTGAAGAAGAGGGGTTTCAGCACATACAAAGAGTTGAACTTATGCGGTTTAACCCTTATGATGATACAGGAGGAGACCAAAGCTTTACTGTAGCATTATTAAATAACGAAGGGTCTGGTATTGTTGTAAGTAGCTTGCATGCAAGATCAGGAACAAGGGTATTTGCAAAGGATGTAAAAGAGGGAAAGGGCGGCAAGTATCAGCTCTCTAAAGAGGAAGAGCTGGTTATTAAGAAGGCAATGGAAGATAAATGAAAAAAATAATAGATACATTTCAGACTTTAACTAATCTGCAAAGAGTTTTAGTTTTAATAATTTTAGGAGTGGTAGTGTATGGCGCTTCCACAAGCTTATCGTATTCTTTATTCAGCCGGTTTATTTCAACTCCTTCGGTTAAAGAAGGCGGTACGTCTTCACTGCCAACTGCGACAACAGCTTTTGTTGAGGATCCGAACGAGCCAAGGACAGAAATTTGCCCGTTAAACGGTAATAAACATACCAAAAAAGCCAAAGAATTCTGGGAAAAGAGACGCCCTCTGGCAGTTATGATTGAAAACCACACAGAAGCAAGGCCCCAGTCCGGGTTATCCTCTGCAGATGTAGTATATGAGGCTGTGGCAGAAGGCGGAATTACCAGATTCATGGCTTTGTTTTATTGTAATCTTGCAGACACTCAGGTGGGTCCTGTCAGATCAGCAAGAACGTATTTTCTGGATCCGCTTGCAGAGTATGATGCTTCGTACGCTCATGTAGGAGGAGCTAATACTCCCGGCCCCGCTGATGCATTGTCACAGATTATTAAATACGGAGTTAAGGATTTGAACCAATTCAGTATAGGATTTCCTGTTTTTTGGAGAGATTATCAGCGATTGGGTCATTCTGTCGCTACAGAACATACAATGTATTCAACCACCGCAAAACTTTGGGAGGTTGCAGCAAAACGTGGATTTTTGGCTACAGATTCAGCCGGGATACGATGGGATAAAAACTTTAAGCCATGGACCTTTAAAGATGATGAGCAAAGCTCTTCTACGAATAAAGCCGGAGGTGCAACCGCTAAGATTGCAGTTAATTTTTGGGAAAGCCAGCCTTCATACAGGGTAGAATGGAATTATGATGCTGCTACAAATTCATATAAAAGGAAAAACGGTGAGTCTCATCTAGATTTAAACAATAAAAAGCAGCTTGATGCAAAAGTTGTTATTGTGCAATTCCAAAAGGAATCTAATGCTAACGACGGCTATCCGGGGAATGTGCACCTGTTATACGGGACAACAGGTACCGGCAAAGCATTAATTTTCCAGGATGGGAATGTTTTGGAAGGGAAATGGGTTAAGACCTCAAGAACTGCAAGAAGTAAGTTTGTGGATAAATCAGGTAAGGAAGTGGAATTAAACAGAGGCCAAATTTGGATCCAAACTGTCCCGGAAGGATCCAAAGTAAGCTACTGATGAGTGATTGCCTGCCTGAAAGGAGGTGGCAATGTTAGAGGAATTATTTGTTTCAAGAGTCCGGGTAAAAATACTACAACTTTTTTTGTCTTTACCTGTTGATACGCTTTTTCATGTCCGGGAAATTGTGAGACGTGTCTCGGAAGAAATCAATGCTGTTAGACGAGAGCTTGCAAGAATGGAAAAATATGGGATGGTCTCGTCAGAATGGCGCGCCAACAGAAGATTATATAGATTCAAAAAAGACTATATTTTTTATGGAGAATTATTAGCTTTAGTGGCTAAAACTACTGGTTTAGGCGGAAACTTAATTAAAAATAAGAATAAACTTGGAAAGATTAAGTTTGCTTTTGTATCAACAAAATTTTTTAAAGGAAAAAAGCTTGAAGAGAGCGATAATGTTGATATTTTAGTAGTGGGGAGTATCGTACTTCCGCAGTTGCAAGCTATTATTTCCGACGAGCAGGCAAAAAGAGAAGCGGAGATAAATTATTCGTTTATGGATGAGGCAGAATTTAAATTTAGGGTTAAAAGAAGAGACCCATTTATTCTAAAAGTATTAATCCAACCGAAAATTATGCTAATTGGAGATGAGGATGAAATACTGGAAGGGATAATTGTTTAGACTAAAGTTATGAAGCCGCGGGCTGTGTTGTGGATTATTGTTTTTATTACTATAATTTCGCTCTTTTTTAATCTTCCTGCATTTCCTAAAGTTAAAATATTGGGCAGAAGTGTAAACATAGATTTTCCTTTGAAATTAGGACTTGATTTGCAGGGAGGGACTCAGGTTGTTTTAGAAGCTCAAATGGATAAGATAGATCCGCAGAACAGGGATGCGGCGCTTGAGTCTGCTAAAAATGTTATAGAAAAAAGGGTTAATTTGTTTGGCGTATCTGAAGCTTTGGTCCAGTCTTCAAAGATAGGCGATCAAAGAAGAATTTTGGTTGAATTGCCGGGTTTAAAGGATGCCTCAGCAGCAGCGGCCATGATTGGCAAAACTGCACAGTTGGATTTTAGGGAACAGATTGCAACCCCCTCATCTGAGGCAACCCGATCCGCGCAGGCATTATTTGATAGTTTTAGACCAACCGGGTTAACGGGGGCGGATTTAAAAAAGGCTCAGGTGACATTCGGAAGTGGAAATGGAAAAACAGGACCGCAAGTATCGATTGAGTTTACCCAGGAAGGGGCTTCCAAGTTTGCAGAAGTTACAAAAAGAAATATTAACAAGCCGTTGGCTATGTTTTTAGATAATGCACCTATCAGTTGGCCTCCTCCTGTTGTTCAACAGGAAATTATTGGCGGAAATGCCGTTATAACGGGCAACTTTACAACAGATGAGGCGAAAAACTTGGCCATTCAGCTTAACGCGGGAGCATTGCCTGTGCCGATTAAGATTTTGGAACAAAGATCCATCGGTCCAACGCTGGGAGCAGAATCGGTGAATAAAAGTTTGGTCGCGGGAATAATAGGGCTTGCCATTGTTGCCGTATATATGGGAGCATATTATGGTGTTTTGGGGCTGATTGCAGACGTTGCTTTAATTATTTATACGATTTTGATTCTTGCAATATTTAAAACAGGTCTTTTTATTCTGCCGCCTGTAACTTTAACATTAGCAGGAATTGCCGGATTTATCTTATCGATCGGGATGGCAGTTGACGCAAATATTTTAATTTTTGAAAGAATGAAGGAAGAAATCCGCTGGGGAAAGGGCAAAACTACAGCATTAGAATTGGGTTTTAAAAGAGCTTGGTCTTCCATTTGGGCTTCTAATGTTTCCTCTCTCATTACGGCTGCAATTTTATATGGAATGGGCACTTCCCTTATACGGGGTTTTGCCATAACTTTAGCAATAGGAGTGATGGTTTCGATGTTTACAAGTTATGTGGTGACCAGAACATTTTTGAGATATGTAATAAGTGAAAAAAGATAGGTTTCAAGATGAAATTTATAAGCAGAAAGCCTCATTATGAATATTTAAGAAATAAATGGACTTTGCGCAATCAGGCTATCCAAAATAATTTTTGGGAAAAACATAGCGAAGCCTTAAAGCATTTTGCAGTTGGTTCTTTAGGAGGGTTAATGTTATTATCTGCGCCTTCTCATCCGCGGTTGTCGGCTGCTTCGGAATATGCGCTAAGCCGCGACGATGTCTTAAAAAGTTATGACCGCAATGTCTTATTGGCTCAGGAATTATTGGATAAAATACCCAAAGAGGTTAGACCCTTGGAGCAGACAGAAGAAAAAGATATAACTGAGATATTATCCCGCAATTTCGATATAAAAATAACGGCACAGCTGAATGACATCAGGCTTAATAGGAATTATGGTTTAATTGGAGGAGAGCAGCACCTATACCGTTATCCTGGTGATAATTTGTCTGCTCATGCATATAATGCGTCTGATTTTGCAAAGTACGCTGATGCCGGTATTGCGCCGGGACTTGGAGCATGGGGCTATTTTGCGCCTTCGCAAAAGGATTTCGGAGAAGTTAATAAGGAAAGGGAAAGGTATTACCTGGCAATTCAAACTTTTAAAGCGCCGGGTTTTGCAGAGAATTTTATAAAATACAGGGATTTTTTTAAGTTTCGGAAGATGCTGGTGGTGAATCCTAAAACCGGACAGACTGTTGTGGCAGTAGTTGGCGATGCAGGTCCTTCCGAATGGACAGGTAAGCACTTGGGCGGTTCACCAGAGGTGATGGATGAGTTGGGGCTTGCCTCGGGTCCAAGAAAAGGGCCGGTGCTGTATTTTTTTATTGATGACCCGGAAAATAAAATTCCTTTGGGTCCGCTTAAAGTTAGGAGTGATGCATGAAAACTTTTTATTCTCATTTAATCGAAATAGAGTCTGTAAATGTGGAACTTTATAAGTTAGATTTATCAAAAGAACAAGCTTTGCACCTTGCGGGATTAATTGATTCGAGTCTGCATCACACGATTTTGGATACTATTTTATCAAAACTTTCGTCAAGCGATAAAAGAGTTTTTTTGAACCATTTAAAAGAAGATGATCATGATAAGATATGGCGGTTTTTAAATGAAAAAGTTGATAAAATTGAAGTTGAAATTAAAAAAGCAGCAAAGGATTTAAAAGACCAGCTGCAGAAGGATTTAATGGAGGCAAAAAGAAAGTAACTATGAATCTGATGAAATATAAGACCTGGTACTTTGTTTTTTCTATGCTGATTATTTTGCCCGGATTATATTTTTTGGTAACGTCGGGATTAAAAGCAGGAATAGATTTTACAGGGGGGGCTTTGCTGGAATACAGATTTGAAAAAAGCATAAATTCAAGTGATTTAAAAACGCAAATTTCTTCACAAGGTATTGAAGTGGGGCAGATAACTCCGTCTTCAGATAATGTTTATATCATCAGAACCAAACCCATAGAGCAGGTAAAAATAAATACTTTAAAGTCTGCTCTGAATGAAAAGTTTGGAGCAGTGGAAGAAAGAAGAGTGGAATTTGTGGGGCCTGTAATAGGAAACGAGCTCAGGCAAAAGGCATTTATTGCAACTGCCTTAGCCTCAATTGTGATCGTTTTATACCTGGCGTTTTCTTTCAGGAAAGTTCCCCGGCCGATGTCTTCCTGGAGGTTTGGTATTGCAGCGGTTATTGCGCTAATTCATGATATTTTAGTAGTTGTAGGAGCATTCGCTATTTTAGGAAAATTTTTAAATGTGGAGATTGATACTCTTTTTGTAACGGCACTTCTTACTGTGATTGGTTTCTCTGTTCATGATACGATTGTTGTTTTTGACAGGATCAGGGAAAATTTAACCAAGATGACGAGCAAAAAGTTCATTGATGTTGCTAATCTATCCGTCATTCAAACTTTAGGAAGATCCCTGAATACTTCTTTGACAGTGGTTTTTGTACTGCTGGCGATGCTTTTATTTGGGGGAGAAACCATCAGATGGTTTGTGGTGGCGTTACTTATTGGCATTATCTCCGGGACATATTCTTCCATTTTCAATGCAACGGCATTATTGGTTTGGTGGGAAGAAAGGCTTGGTCATTAAGCTAGTTCTTTTATTCTGTTTGAAAGGTAATCAGAGTCATTTTTAGAAGAATCTTCCAAAACTTCTTCAAAAAGTTTTTGTAGGATTTCACCAACTTTTGGACCGGGTTTAATTTGTAAAGTTTTCATCACATCACTACCATTTATTTTAAGATCAGAAATAGAGAAAGGTTTTTTTAAGACTTCTTTAATCCTTTTGCTAAATTCTTCCATTCTCCACGAAACTGCATTTTGAGTTCCTCCCCCTAATCTGTCCCCGATTCTTACTGCCATCATATCTTCGATATTTTCCAACCCGACATTTTTAATGAACCTTCTTATAGCAGAATCTGTTTGATTTTCGTCAACTGTAAACAAATGCCACCGAACAAGACGATAGATTCTGTCGGTTTGCTTTTTGGATAAATTAAACCTTCTGGTTATCTGTAAGACAATTTGTCCGCCAACTACATCATGCTGATAAAAAGTGACATTGCCATCAGATGCAATTTCTACAGTATCTGCTTTGCCGACATCATGCAAAAGTGCTGCCAGTTTTACCAGCGGGTCAGTTGTTGGAGTATGTTTTAAAGCAAGAAATAAATGTTCTCCGATATCATAAACCCTGTCATGTTTTGGGCCTTCCTGGACAATACCAAAACATCTTTCCACCTCAGGTAAAATGATCTGTAAAATTCCTGCTTCTTTTAATTTAATAATGCCTTCATAAGCCTGCCCGCCCGGTGCTTCGCCGTCAGGCGATGGCAGGCGGGCATTGTCTGACTCAAGCATTTTGAAAAGTTCATCCCTGATTCTTTCATTGGCTATTTCTTTTATCAGCAAAGAATTTTCTTTGATGGCTTGAAGAGTTTTTTCCTCGATTTCAAAATTAAGTTGTGCGGCAATTCTAATAGCGCGCATTAAACGCAGGGCATCTTCTTGAAATCTTTTTGCAGGATCCCCAACTGCCCGGATAATTTTATTTTTAATATCTTGTTGCCCATTAAACGGATCAATAATAATGTAATTGTCATCCTGAGCGTTAGCGAAGGATCTCTGAACCGATTCGGCCTGAGGGCTCACGGCCTCGAAGGCTTGTTTCAGACCCACATTCGTGGGAGATTCTTCACTTCGCTTCGCTTCGTTCAGAATGACAGAAGGAAAGCCTAATGCTATCGCATTAATAGTAAAATCCCGGCGCTTTAGATCCTCTTCAATTTTATTGGTCCAGGAAACTTCAACAGGATGACGGCTGTCTTTGTAGACTCCTTCTTTTCTCATGGTGGTAATTTCGTATATTTCGCTTTTAGCAGCTAACAGCGAATAGCTAATAGCTAATGGCGATACTCCCACTGTCCCGAATTTATTATCATAAAAACCTTCCGGGAAGAGTTTTAAAATCTCCTCAGGTTTAGCATCAGTGGTAAAGTCCCAATCATTAACCTCTCTTCCCATAATCAAGTCACGCACCGCCCCTCCAACAATATATATCTGGAATTTAGCTTTTTGAAATTTTTCTAAAATCTCTTTTACTTCTTCAGGTAATTTTATATCCATAATCCAATTTTACCTTTAAGTTGTCTATGTTACAATTGCGCCAATATGCTTTGGAAGATTTTACCGAAAAAAAATGATGATTTAATAGAGCAACTTTTAATTAACCGCGGGATTAAAACTGAAAAAGAAAAAGAACTTTTTTTCCACCCTAAAATTTCTGATTTCAAAAAAGATTTACAAATTCCCGGAATCGAGAAAGCCATAAAAAGAATTAAAGAGGCAATAGAAAAAGGGGAGCAGATTATTGTGTACGGGGATTATGATGTGGATGGGATATCTGCATCAGCGATTTTATATAAAGCACTTGCCTCGCTTGGTGCGAAAGTCCTGCCGTATATTCCTCACAGGGAAAAAGAAGGGTATGGATTATCAAGGGTGGGATTGGAATTTGCCAGAGATTCTGGTGCAACTCTTGTTATTACTGTTGATAACGGCATCGTGGCTTTTGAGCAGGCAAAAATTGCCAAAGAACTTGGTTTGGATTTAATCATTACTGATCATCACGTTCCGCAGGAGGAAAAGCCTGATGCTTACGGAATAGTCCACTCCACTAAGATGTGCGGTGCGGCAGTTGCCTGGTGTTTAATAAAAGATTTAATAAAAAAGGATTTATCAAAAGAGCTTTTGCAGTTTGTAGCTATTGCCACAATTTGCGATCTTATTCCGCTGATTGGTTTAAACCGATCATTTGTTTTTGAGGGGTTAAAGATTTTAAACACCACCACAAATTTAGGCCTTTTAGAGTTGATTAATGAGTGTGGCATAAGGATGGGCAGCATCGGCTCTTTTGAAATAGGATATATGATCGGTCCGCGTTTAAATGCCATGGGTAGATTAGAACACGGCATTGATTCTTTAAGGCTTTTATGTACAAAAGACCCGCTAAAGGCAAAAAGGTTAGCAAAGCTTTTATCTGATACTAACAGCACCCGGCAAACTATGACCTCTGTTGCGCTGGATCAGGCAAGACTACTGGTAGATAAAACACAAACTATTCAGGTTTTATACAGCAAAGAATGGTCAATGGGGATCGTGGGGCTTTTGGCAGGAAAAATTTGTGATGAACACTCTTGTCCGGTAATTGCGATTTCTGTAGGAGAGGAGATTTCCAAAGGCTCTGCCAGATCCATTGGCGGGATCAATATTGTAGAAGTTATAAGGAAGCATTCTGATATTTTGATAGATGTGGGAGGGCATCCGGGAGCTGCCGGATTTTCTATTTTAAGTAAACACCTGGAAGTTTTTAGAAAAAGGCTGGAGTCTGACGGGATAAAGCTGCCCTCAAGTGAGAAAACTTTAGAAGTTGAGGCAGAGGTAGAAAGTAAAAAACTCACCAAAAATTTGATAAAAGAACTGGAAAAATTTGAGCCTTTTGGAATGAATAATAGAAAACCTCTTTTTGCTACATATAAAATGCGAATTTCCGATATCAGGACAGTAGGTAATGGGAAGCATTTAAAATTTAAAGTCTCTTCTGGATTCAATTCTATTGATGTCATTGCTTTTGGTATGGGAGCGCAGGCTGATCAGCTAAAGCCAGGCCAAACTGTGGATTTGGCATATAATTTTGAACTTGACACTTATAACGGTAATGAAAAATTACAGTTAATAGTTAAAGATATTAAGTAGGTTTTACTCTTTTCGGCACATATTTTCCATCAACAAAAACATAATTAGGAGTACCGGTTTCCCTAAACCATTTATTATATTCTGGTGAGCTCCATGGACCTGATGTTTTTAAGGCATTAACACCACCCCTTACTATGCTTTTATTAAATGTTCCTATATTTAATTCAAAATCTGGTGTTTTCATTTTTCTCAACCTCCTTTCTTTTTTCTGGGATAACATCTATTTATAGTTATCCGCTAAACGCGGATTAGTTTGTTGTTATCCCGTTAAAGTCGATTTACGACTTTAACCACAAAAAAACCTCCCGTTTGGGAGGTTTAAATCCTGCAGAGCTTTTTTTAAAAGTCTACTGCAGAAAACCTCCCAAATTAGAGGTAATAATAATCTCAATAGCAATCTGACCGCTTCTTTTAAACATTTGATTAATGGTAACAAATGTTTAAAAATTTGTCAAAAATTTTATTTACCTTGGACTGGTACTCTTGGTTCTGGTCGCCAATTCTTTGGCCAGACTTGTGGCCATCCTTTCGGATCAACCCTTTGTCCGATATTTGATTTATCTGCACATGGGTGTAATGGAATTTGTTTTCCATCAGGGCCAATTCCCATTGGTATCGATTCGCCTTCAATTGCCATTATTTAAGCACCTCCTTTCATAAATTTATCTTGCCCCAACTAAAACTTTTTCTATTACTTTTTGTGTTGATGCTGATTGACTAACTAATTTTGTATTGTCATTCCGAGGGTCCTTTGGACCAGAGGAATCTTCCGCGATTATGGAGGATTCTATGCTTTGCTGCATAGATATAGGTTCGTAGTCTCCTGTATCAGGATTAAATATATAACCAGGAGTTCCCGGAAAGTTATCATGATGAATTTCAGGACCGAAAATCCTGTTAAATGGTCTACTATCAATTTGCCGTTCTCTCATAATTTTTTCCATTAAAAAACCTCCCGTTTGGGAGGTTTAAATTGACTTTCTTTTTAGATAAATTTACCTAAAAAGGTCTCCCGAAAATGCTCCTAAAAGGAGCAAGCTAAGGAGGACAACTAAGCTTTGTATTTTTTTCAAATCAACAGCAATGCTTTTGAACATAAGATCCCATAATATCTGTTTTGTCCGCATTTGTCAACCGCTTGTATAGGCAGGCCACATAGGTAACACTTTGTTAAAGAAGATTTTGTCAGCATACTCCAGGGGTGTATCTA